>CAWAJH010000011.1:0-87354 GCA_963782285.1 uncultured Acidobacteriaceae bacterium | reverse complement strand
TTCGCAGCAAGGCTCGAGGAGGCTCCATTGATCAAGCAGGACATCGTTCATAACGTGGTCGAGCGCACCGGTCTGCCGCGCACCAAGGCAGAAGCAGCAGTGGATACCGTCTTCGAGGGGCTCAAGCAGGCATTGGCTGCCGGCGAGCGCATCGAACTGCGCGGGTTTGGCGTTTTCAGCGTCCGCGCGCGCAAAACCGGGATCGGGCGCAATCCCCGCACCGGCACTGAGGTCACCATCACCCCCGGCAAAGCAGTGCGCTTCAAACCCGGCAAGGAACTTCACGCCATCGATGGCAGTAGCTCCGGCAGCTAGCAATCTACTCAGTCGCTTCTGGTCCGCCTAGACGGTCGCCGGCCCCGGCGTGCTCCTGCAAACGCGCTGACTCGCGACCTGCCGACACGCTGACTCGCAAGGTTTCACGCGACTTCCTGCCTGGCGAGACGATGCCGAAGGCGGCTGCCCCGGCGCAGGTGGCTACATCAGCCGCAGCGCATCCACGTCCACGATCAGGTTGCGGCGCGGTATTCCCGCTTCCGCCGCGTGCGCGAGCATGCCGCGCAGCGCCTCGTTCAGCGCTTTGCGCGATGCGCTCTTCAAAATCATGTGGAAGCGGTAGACGCCCTTGATGCGCGCGATGGGCGCGGTGCACGGCCCCAGCACGCGTACGCCCTCCGGCAGCTCTGTCCTTGGACAAGCTACTTGCCGAAGAGTCGCCGACCACGCGGCCGCTTCCTCCAGCTTTTGCGACTGCACCAGCACGTTGGCCAGCGCGCCGAAGGGCGGGTAATGCATCCAGCGCCGGTACTTCAGCTCGCGCTCGGCAAAAGCCGTGTAGTCGTGCGTCGTCGCGGCCAGGATCGCGTAGTGATCGGGATAATAGGTCTGCACCACCACGCGGCCCGGCAACTCGCCGCGTCCGGCGCGCCCGGACACCTGCGTCATCAACTGAAAGACGCGCTCGGCGGCGCGAAAATCCGGCATGGACAGCGCGTGATCGCAGCCCACCACGCCCACCAGCGTGACGCTGTGAATATCGTGGCCCTTGGCGATCATCTGCGTGCCCACCAGCAGATTGATCTCGCCCGAGTGCAGGCGCGCCAGCAGTCGCTCCAGATCGTAGCGCCCGCGCACCGTATCGCGATCCATGCGCCCGATGCGCGCGCCGGGAAAAATCTCCGCCAGCCGCTCCTCGCCCTGCTGCGAGCCCGCGCCGAGATAGTAAAGATGCTCGCTGTCGCACTTGGGGCAGCGCGCGGGAACCGTGCGCTTGTAGCCGCAATAGTGGCATTCCAGCCGCTGCCCGACTCGCGCCTCGCCAAGATCCTCCAACGAAGCTTTGTGATGCGTCAGCGCGATGGCGCAGTTCTGGCAGTCGAGCTTTTCGCCGCAGGCGCGGCACATCACGGCAAACGAATAGCCGCGCCGGTTGAGCAGAATCAGCGCCTGCTCGCCGCGCTCGAGCGCGGCCTTCGTCTGCTCCACAAGCGACCGCGAAAAAAGCTGGTCCTTGCCCGTCTCCTGGAACTCGCGGCGCATGTCGATCAGCTCGACCTCGGGCAGCGGACGATTCATCACGCGGTCGCGCAGCTCGATGCGCGTGTATTTGCCGCGCTCCGCATTCTGCCAGCTTTCAAGCGAAGGCGTAGCCGAGCCCATCACCACCACCGCGCCGGCCAGCTTGGCGCGCATCACGGCCACATCGCGCGCGTTGTAGCGCGGCGTCTCTTCCTGCTTGTAGCTCTGGTCGTGCTCCTCGTCCACCAGAATCAACCCCAGGTTCGGCGCGGGCGCAAAGATTGCCGAGCGCGTGCCCACCACGATCGGCGCCTCGCCGCGGCGAATGCGCCGCCACTGCTCGCTGCGCTCATCCGGCGTGAGCGCGGAGTGCAGCAGCGCGACGCGTTGCCCGAAGGCCTGATCGAGCAGTCCGGCGGTCTGCGGCGTGAGCCCGATCTCCGGCACCAGCAGAATCGAAGACAGCCCGCGCGTCAAGAGCCTCCTGCATGGCGGCAAGATAGACGGCCGTCTTGCCCGAGCCCGTCACTCCGTAGAGCAGAAAAGGATGAAACCCGCCCATGCGCATTCGCGATGATCGTCAGCGCTTCGCTTTGCGCCGCGTTCAGGGTGAACGGCGGCAGTCGCCGGAAGCAGTCCACCCAGCCGAAACGCTTCGGCCCGCTCCTCGATGCGCACCAGCCCGCGGCGCACCAGTGTTTGCAGCGTCGACGAGGGCAGATCGCGCCGCCGCAATTCGGCCAGCGGCAGCTCGCCGCCGCTCGCAGCCAGCTCCGCCAGAATCGCCTGCTGCTTCTCGGTCAGAGCCGGCAGTCGCGCCTCCGTAACCAGCACGGCAAAGCGCTCCATGCGCCGCGCATCGCGCTCGGCGGCAGCGGTCTCGCGCGCAATCCACTTTTTGCGCACCAGGCCAGCCAGCAGTGGCAGCGATGCCGCCGTCGCCGTGCGCAACGTCGAGACCTTTACCGGCTCGCCCGATGCCAGCCGCTCCAGCACGCGCCGCTCCATGTCCTGGCCTTCTTTTGAGAGCTCTTCTGTGAGCCGGGTGGCCCACCCTCGCGACGTCTTTGATTTTGTCGCTAGGGTGGGTAACTCCTGAACCATCGTCGCCATCGAAACATTTCGCCAGCACATCCCGTCCCAGGTCCGTGATTCGGTAATAGACCGTGCGCCGCACCTCGGCCCCCAGCGGCAGCATGGCGCGCAGCACCTCGCCCAGCGGCGCCAGGTAATACTGCGCAGTCCACTTCGCCAATTCCAGCAGATGCTCGCTGAGCAGCGGCTCCTCGTCGAGCACCGCTTCGAGATACCGCACCTCGATATCCGCCGGAGCTTTCGCATCCAGCGCCGTCACCACGCCGATCAGCTTCTCGTTGCGGAAGGGCACAATCACGCGCGCGCCGCGCTGCGGCGACTGCCCCTGCGCGATCGCATAGGTAAACGTGTGGTCCAGCGGCACCGGCAACGCGACTTCGCAATACGCAGGCATGGGAAACCAGATTCAGTGTAGGGGATTGCACTTGCTTCAGCTTCCACCGCGACCGGGCGACTCATGCTTCACCAGCGCGCGAAAGCTTGGAGCCGGCGATCGGAAGCTCCGCTCTGTTTTCTGTTCGCTGACCGCGGTCCGCCGCACCTGTTTGCTGTTCGCTGTCCGCTGTTCCTTGTTCTACAATTCAAACCAAATGGCTCCGCGGTCCAATCGCCCCGTATTGCGCGCTTCGTCTAGCAAAAAATCTCCGGTTACTCTCGCAATCGACATCGGCGGCAGCGGCATCAAAGCCATGCTGCTCTCACCCGCCGGCAAGCCGATCAGCGACCGCGAACGCATCGCCACTCCCGCCGTGCCCACGCCGCGAGCCATCTTGCGCACACTCGACACGATGCGTGCACGACTCGCCGGCTTCGACCGCGTCTCCGTCGGCTTTCCCGGCGTCACCAAACGCGGCATCACTTTGACCGCTGCGAACCTCCACCCGGGATGGGCCGACTTTCCGTTGCAACATGAACTCGAAAAACGCTGGAGCAAACCGGTCCGCGTGGCGAACGACGCCGCCGTGCAGGGCTATGGCGCCATCAAAGGCGAGGGTGTGGAACTCGTCATCACTCTCGGCACCGGAATGGGCTCGGCGCTCTTCACCGATGGAAAGCTCTGCCCCGGCCTCGAGCTGGGCCATCATCCATGGCGCGAAAAAACCTACGAGGATTACCTCGGGCGCCGCGGCCTGGATAAGTACGGAAAAAAGCAGTGGAATAAGCGGCTCCAGGAGGCCATCGCGCAAACCGCAGCCACCTTCAACTGGGACCACCTCTACCTGGGCGGCGGCAACACCAAAAAAATCATCTTCAAACTTCCCAAGAACGTTTCCATCGCCTCCAACGAAGACGGCATCTTCGGCGGCGTGGCGCTGTGGCGGGAACCTGCAAAATAGGTTGCCCAAGCGGATTTGCCTGCGAGAATCTTCTCGCGCTGAGGAGCCGAAGCCGCTGGCTCAAGAAACTGTGGAACTGTGAAACTGTGAAACTGTGGCCGCAAGTTGTTGATGTGGCTGGGGTCCACAGTTTCACAGCCGAATTAAAAAAAGCCGGAGGGGCGCCAGTGGGGTTTGTTCCTCGATTTGCCGCACAGTTTTTGTGACCATGTGTGAGGCGGAATCCATGTGCTTTGCGGCCCGGATGCGAGCCGGGTAGCAGGTGACTGTGGTTAGGGCTACGGTGATGTTTCTCATTGGGCTGCGCTTATCTTGATTGTGCGGGAAATGGCGAAATAGCTTGCAAATCTAAGTCGCTTGGATGGAGCGTGTCACGGGAAGAGGGGCTTGACGCCAGAGGGAGGGGGCGAGGGTGAGTGCGAGCGGCAGATGAGCGAGCCGGCAAAGACCATCCCGCCCTAGAGCGTGTTTCATCAATGGCCGCCGTATCCGGACTGTCGTCCCTCAGGGGTTAAAACCCCTTGCTTTTCAGGCTCTTTTCGGCACGACTGAAGTCGTGCCCTGATACAATGCGGATTTGTGAAACAGGCTCTAATGTGGCGTCCCAGAAGTTCGTAGCATCATTCGCAAGGAGCAACTGCAGATCCTTCGACTCCGTTTGCCGCAAATCGCGGCAAACTTCGCTCAGGATGACAGCTTTGTTTATGGCTTGAACTTCGGGGACAGGACACTAGCAGGCTAGGACGGGCACCCCGCACCACGGTTTGCCGATAACGGACGAGCCTCTTCGGCATGACAACAGGCTGCAGGACTTTGCCCTCCCAGGCCTCAGAAGCGAGACCTGGGCCACCCAATCAGTTGTTGAGGGTCAGACCTGGGGCGGCCGCCAACACAATATTGCCTTAGATTGCTGGAGCGTGTTTCATCAATGGCCGCCGTATCCGGATTGTCGTCCCTCAGGGGTTAAAACCCCTTGCTTTTCAGGCTCTTTTCGGCACGACTGAAGTCGTGCCCTTGTTACAAAATCCCTCATCAGGATTCGTCAGACACTACCTAGTTCCCTAGTCCCCGGCGCCTTCAGCCCCAGTTCCTTCATCGCAATCTGCAGGTCGGCCCAGGCTTCCTTCTTCTGCCGCGGATCGCGTAGCAAAAACGCCGGATGATACGTGACGATCAGGCTCATGCCGCGAAACGCATGCACCCGCCCGCGAAGCCCGGCCAGCGGCTGCCGCGCGCCCAGCAGATATGTCGCCGCCGTTGCGCCCAGCGCCACCAGAACTTGCGGCCGCACCGCATCAATTTGCCTGAAGAGAAACGGCGAGCAGGTATTGGCCTCTGCCGGCTCAGGCGTGCGGTTACCCGGCGGACGGCATTTGACCACGTTGGCGATGTAGCACTCCTCGCGCTTCAATCCCATCGCCGCGATCATGTTGTTCAGCAGCTGCCCGGCACGGCCCACGAACGGCAGTCCCTGCGCGTCCTCATCGGCCCCCGGTCCCTCGCCCACAAACATCAGGCGCGCCGCAGGATTGCCCACGCCAAACACGATTGTGTTGCGCCCTTTGTGCAGTGCGCACCGCGTGCAGTCGCCAAGATCTTCGCGAATCGCCGCGAGTGCCGCGGCGCGGTCTTCCGCTGGAATTGCGGCGCCAGCCTTCGGCGCATGAATGACTTTCCGTGTCTTGATCGTCTCTTCCTCTCCCAGCAAGCTGGTCCCAGTCGCGCTAGCTTGCGCCTCACGCGGGACCGCCGCGAGGCTCGCATTTGGCTCGCCAAGGCTTGCCGCAGCCGCGCCTGCAGCCGGTTCCTGATCTACGTTCATCGCGCCTGCATCCGGTTCCGCCACCAACGCGTCCACTGGCCGCCGGTAAAATTCCGTCAGCCCCAGGTCGCGATAGAATCTTATGCGCTCAATGAGAGCTTCTCGAGTTGCGGAATCGAGCGGACGCGCCAATCGCTTCACTCCACGATCAGCTCGCGCCGGCGCGCACCGAGGGGGATGCTTTCTTCAAGCACACGGTCCTGCGCCGATTGTGGTTCTCGGGCTTTTGCTTCCACGTGTTCGCCGAGTTCCACCACCATGTGCCGCGGCCGGCGCAACGTCAGAATCTCATCCAGAATCCGGTCCGCCAGCTCGCGTTTCGGCATCAGCGGCAGTTCCACGGCGGTTGATGGAGTGAGAAACGTGGCTGCGTTGTCATCCGCATCGATGCCCGCGCCATGTCCCGCCACATCATTCACGACGATCGCATCCGCGCCCTTGGCGAGCAGCTTGGCGCGGCCGTTTTCCATGCGGTTCTCAGTCTCCGCCGCAAAACCCACAATCAGTTGGCCCGGCCTGCGCCGCCGCACCACTTCAGCCAAGATGTCTTCCGTGGCCAGGAGTTCCAGCGTCATCGGTCCGGTGCGCTTCAGTTTCTGGGACGACACGCTGACCGGGCGGTAATCAGCCACCGCCGCGGCTTTAATCACAAGCGTTGCCTCGGCCATTCGCGCCAGCACCGAATCGCGCATCTCTTCCGCAGTGGTCACCTTGACCAACTCGCATTGCGCGGGGGCGTGCAGGCTCGCCGGACCGCTGATCAGGATCACGCGCGCGCCGCGGCTGCGCGCTGCCTCGGCCAGCGCGTATCCCATCTTGCCGCTCGATCGGTTGCCAATAAAACGCACCGGGTCCAGTGCCTCGCGCGTGCCGCCCGCCGTCACCAGCACGGTTTCACCAGCCAGGTCGTGCCTCCGTCCCAGCGCACTCAGCACCGCCGCTGCGATCGCCTCCGGCTCGGCCATGCGGCCTTCGCCCACCATCCCACACGCCAACTCGCCCGTTCCCGGTTCCACGACGCGCATGCCGCGCTGCCGCAGGATATCCAGATTGGCCTGCGTCGCCGGATGATTCCACATGTTCACGTTCATCGCGGGCGCTGCCAGAACCGGCACGGTCGTCGCGAGATAGAGGGTTGTGAGAAAATCGTCGGCTACGCCATGCGCAAACTTGGCCAGGATGTTCGCCGTGGCCGGAGCCACCACCAGCGCGTCAGCCCACTGCGCCTCCGCGATGTGGTCAATTCCCTTCTGCTCCTGTGCGATATCGCCCGCATTTGTCTCGTCCCAGAGACTGGTAAACACCTTATGGCCGGTGAGTGCGGCAAAGGTGAGCGGCTGTACGAATTGCTGCGCCGCAGCGGTCATGACAACGTGCACATCGACAGCCTGTCGTTGCAGTGCCCGCACCAACTCCGCCGCTTTATACGCGGCGATTCCGCCGGAGACGCCGACAACAACTCGCATACTTTCGATTGTAGTTCAGGGGTAGCGCACAGCAGCAGCCTCGGCTTTCGAAGTAGCGAAATCGCCGGGTCGAGAGTTCTCCGGTGCGGCACACCACCACGCCGTTCTCGCCACAGTTAGCCAGCTGCCGCCTGTTCAGCTGATGAGGATGGGAATAGCCGGACCTTCAACGAGAGGTTTCGTCACCTCAACCTCCTTTTTGACGTAAGCGATCTTCCCGGCATCGATTTCCTCCTGGGCGATGCGGCAGGCCTTGCTCGATTTGGTGGGGATTAACGCCTGAGAGCCGTTCTGCAGTTGGCGGGCCCGGCGCGCTGCGACCAGGACCTTGCGGTAGTTGGAATCGAAGCTGGTCTCAATCGTCATCGGAGTCATCTCCAAAGGGAAGTTGTTGCTGGCCGGTTACGCCATCGATGCCGAAGGCCTCCAGCACAGGTTTAAGCCGCTCCTGCGAGTTCGATTGCAAGCAGGCCGCAGCGACCTCCAACACCCGACGGGATCGGTACGCAATCGCCTCGCCATTGCGATAAAAGCGTTCAGCCAGCACAATGGCCTCAAGCTGTGCGACCGCCCGGGGCAAACTATCGTTGACCAAAATATAGCCGTAGTCGCGATAATTCTCAATCTCCCGGCTGGCCTCGCTCAGGCGCCGGTACAGCTCACCCTCATTCATGACACCTTCGGCTCGGCTGCGGTTGCGCAACCGGGTGCGCAATTCCTTTGGATTGGGAGGCAGAACGAAAATGCTCACCGCTTCCGCCATCTTCGACCGCACTTGCGCCGCGCCCTGCACATCGATGTCAAGCAACAGATCGTGGCTCGCCTCCAGTGCGTCGTCAAGCGACTGCCTGGCTGTGCCATAAAGGTTCCCAAAGACTTCCGCGTATTCAAGAAAGAGCCCATCGTCGATCATGCGCTCAAACTCTTCGCGCGTGGTGAAGTGGTATTCGCGTCCGTCTTCCTCTGAACCCCGCGGTGCGCGCGTCGTCCACGACACCGCGAAATCGACTCCACTTACCTGCGTCCGCAGCTCACTCACCAGTGTACTTTTACCCGAGCCCGAAGGCGCCGAAATAATAAAAAGAATTCCTGCCAATGTTTCTCGATCCCTTTCTCAGATGATCAGTTCCCAGTTTCCTGAATGTACGCCGCTCTTGTAGCTCGGGGCTCCATACCCGGGTCCCAAACGAGCCCGCCTTTGGCTCGTTGGCGTGGCAGATCGGTTGTACCGGCGGCGTCCGCGCCGCCAGATCCATGGTCCTCCCGCAGAGGAGCTAAGAGCTGAAAGCCAAAGGCTAACAGTTTGCCTTATTCCACGTTCTGCACCTGTTCCCGCGCCTTCTCAATCTCTGCCTTCATCGCCAATCCCAATTCCGTGACGCGCATTCCCTTCCCGCTCACGCCTCCGGTTTTTGAGAGAAGCGTGTTGGCCTCGCGGTTCATCTCCTGCAGCAGAAAGTCAAGTTTCTTTCCGGCTTCGGCGCCGGCGCTCAATAGCTCGCGAAAATGCTCAATGTGTGCCGCCATCCGCGCCAGCTCTTCGCTGACGTCACTGCGCTCCACCAGCACAGCCACCTCTTCAAGCACTCTCTGCTGGTTAAACTCCGGGCCGGCCACGGCGGCGAGGCGCTGCGCGAGCCGCTCCTGGTAGCGCTGCTCGATCTCCGGCCGCAATTCCGCAATCGCCCCTGTCGCAGCCGCGAGACGGTCTAGCGTTCCGCGCAGGATGATCTCCAGAGCGTCTCCTTCGCGGGCGCGCATGGCTTTCAACTGTTCAAGAAGCGGCGTCATCTGCTCCACCACGCTAGCCGCAAGCGCATGCAGGTCGCTTCCGCCGCGGTCGTCTGCCTGCAGCGCGCCGGGGAGGCGCAGTGCGGCGTTCAGGTCGGGCTCGCTCTTCAGCCGGTGTTCGTGTCGCGCCGCATCGAATGCCGCCAGGTAGCCTGCAATCAGCTCGCGATTGTAGCCGGCCCTGGTCTGCGAAGATCGATCGACCAAAAGCGTGAGATCGACATGCCCGCGAACAAGATTCTCTTTCAACAGCTTCCGCAGCTCCATTTCCAGCCCGTCAAGGCCCGCGGGCAACCGGAACTGCAGATCGAGAAATCGATGATTCACGGTTTTAATCGTCAAGGTGTAGCTCAGTTGATTTTCATCGCCCATCGGCACGCTCGCCTGAGTCCGCGCAAATCCCGTCATCGAAGCAATGCCCATTCTCACTCCCTCGTGCCCGTTGTGTGCGCGCCCACACCGTCGAACGGGAGATAGAGCGCCAGGTGATTTCCGTTCCCGTTCTCCGGCGTCTCCGGCATGTCGATGAACTGCAACTGGTAAAGCTTCTGATAGGTGGGCGAAATGCCGAGCAATTCGTCGTGCGACCCGACGGCCGTGATGCGCCCGTCTTCGAGCACGGCAATCCGGGTGGCGCGGCGAATCGTAGACAACCGGTGCGCAATCACAACCACCGTGCGGTTCTGCATGAGGTTGGCCAGAGCCTCCTGCACCAGCGCCTCGCTTTCCGAATCGAGTGCCGAGGTTGCTTCGTCAAGAATAAGGATCGGAGCATTTTTCAGGATCGCGCGCGCGATGGCGATTCGCTGCCGTTCGCCTCCCGAGAGCCGGAACCCCTTCTCGCCGATCACCGTATCGTAACCTTGCGGCATTTTCATGATGAATTCGTGGGCGAATGCATTGCGCGCCGCCTCTTCCACCACCGAGCGCTTCACGTCCGGCTGGCCGTAAGCGATGTTGTGATGCACCGTGTCATTGAAGAGGATCGTCTCCTGCGTCACCTGCGCCACCTGGCGCCGTAGCGAAGCCAGCGTCAAATCGCGCAGGTCGTGTCCGTCAATCGCGATGCGGCCTGAAGTCACGTCGAAGAAACGCGGTATCAAGTTGACCAGTGTCGATTTCCCCGCGCCGCTTGGCCCCACCAAGGCCAGCACTTCGCAGGCGTTCACCGCGAGATCTACGTGGTGAAGAATCTGGTGCTCGCCTTCGCCGGTCGAATAGGAGAACCCCACATCCTCAAAGCGGATCGCCTCGCGGAAGCGTGCGAGCGTTGCGGCGTGCGCGCGTTCCTTCACGTCATCTTCGTCGTCAAAAAAGGCAAAAATCGAAGCCGAAGCTCCCATCGCCTGCTGGAATGCGTTGTAGAAGAAGGCGAAGCGACGCAACGGGTCGTAGAGCTTGAAAAGCAGAATCATGAACTCGGCGAATACGCCAAGCGTCATGTGGCCGTCCTTGATCTCGGTGCGTCCGATCCAGAGCAGCACGGCCATGGCGATGGCGCCCACGGTATCCATCAACGGAGAGCTGATCGACTGGATCCGCACGCTGCGCAAATTGGCGCGGAAGAGACGCTTGGCCGCGTTCTTGAAGCGCAGAATTTCCCATAACTCCGTGTTGAATGACTTCACGATGCGGTTGCCCGTCACCGTCTCATGCAGGATGTTCTGGACGTCGGCCAGCTTGTCCTGCCCGGTTCGCGTGCGCGTCCGCACTTCGCGCCCGATTTTGCGCGCGGATGCCACCACTACGGGAATAAACAGCACCAGCGCCCAGCTCAGGTACCCGCCGATCTTGATGATGACCGTGATCGCAACCACGAAGGTGAAGAACTGTTGCAGAAAATCGCCCAGCACCGAGCTCAGCGAGACTTGGACACGATCCACATCGTTAATCAGCGTAGAAAGAATAGTGGCAGTGGGATGCCGGTGAAAGAAACTCGAAGAGCGGCGCAGCGTGGCTTCGTAAAGATGATTGCGCAAATCCGTGATGGTCCCGAAGCCCGCGTAATTCACGAGATAGGTCCCTG
This sequence comes from uncultured Acidobacteriaceae bacterium, assembly GCA_963782285.1. Taxonomy (GTDB): domain Bacteria; phylum Acidobacteriota; class Terriglobia; order Terriglobales; family Acidobacteriaceae; genus Telmatobacter. The sequence goes on along the minus strand of CAWAJH010000011.1, from coordinate 76,299 downwards.
TGTAATCGCACAGACCCTTCAAGACTGTGGAAAGCACCAGCGCGTAGGCCACCACGGTCCACGCGTTGTGCATATGCAGGAAATGCGGAACGAGGATTCTCAGATCGAAGTGCCACTTCGTATTCGGGAGGCCGAGAAGAATCGGGCCTTCCGGCGAGTCGGGAGCCAGCACGCGGTCGAAGATCGGCTGCAGCAGGAGAATGCGGAAGGCATCCAGTATGCCCACGAGGGCGGACAGCACCACACCGGGCAGCCACTCCAGAACGTACGGCAGCCCATAACGCAGCAGACGCAAAAAGTTCCTCATCTGAATCGGCCTGCCTCGCGTACTCTGCGCATGAATCCCTGCAGCTTCTGGGGGTGGGAGTCCATCCCAACATTGTATCCGGGTGAAGCATGATTCGGGCTTCTTCCCCAGTTACTGCCTAAGGGGCACGGGCCGGCCACGATCTGCCGCTGCGGAATCGCGCAATCGGATTGCTATCATAGCCTCGTGAACCAGCCCGCAACTCACCGCCCTCCGAGAGACCTGCGTACCGTTTTTCTCGATCGCGACGGCGTCCTGAACGAGAAGATGCCAGAGGGCCAGTACGTCACGCGCTGGGAAGAGTTCCACGCGCTTCCTGGCGTAGACGGAGCTCTGCGGCGCTTGAACGATTCGGGATTGCGCGTCGTGGTCGTCACCAATCAACGCGGCATCGCACGCGGACTTTACTCGCTCGCCGATGTCGAGGCGATCCACACACGCTTCGAACAGGAATTGCACCCGGCCGGCGCGCGCATCGACGCCTTCTTCATCTGCCCGCACGACAGGGAAAATTGCAACTGCCGCAAGCCGCTCCCCGGCCTCTACGAACAGGCCGTGGCGCGATTTCCCGAGATCACCCCGGCGACCAGCCTGATGATCGGTGATTCATTGGTGGATGTGGAATTTGGCCGCAACTTGAGGATGAAAACGATTCTTGTCCAAAACGAGGAAGAACGCTCGCCCGGCGCCGAAGAGGCCGCAAAACTGGCCGACATGCGCTTCGCTTCCCTGAGCGACGCCGTCGATTGGCTTTTTCCGACGCTGAAGCGCCCGATTTAGATCAATCATTCTTTAGCTTCACGATCGCCTTCAGAATCGTATCCGGCTGGGGCAGGATCGCATCTTCCAGCACCGGCTGGTAAGCAACAAACGTGTCCATCGCTCCGATCCTGCGCACCGGTGCATCGAGCTCGTCGAACAGCTCATCGGCGATGCGCGCCGCGATCTCGGCGCCGTAACCCCAGCTCAACGTGTCCTCGTGCGCCACGATCACTCGATTCGTCTTCCGGACCGAATCTGCAATCGCCTCCCAGTCGTAGGGATTGAGCGTCCGCAGGTCGAGGATCTCCACCTCAATCGAGTGTTGCCGCTGCGCCTGCTGCGCAGCCTGCAAGGCACGCGGCACAAGCGCGCCATACGTCACCAGCGTAAGGTCCGTGCCCGGGCGAACTACCTTCGCCTTCCCAAACGGAATCGCGAAATCCGGCCCCGGGTACGGCGATCGTCCGTAACTCTCGCGGTAAAGGCGCTTGTGTTCGAGAAACAACACGGGGTCGTCGCAGCGAATAGCCGTGCGCAGCAGGCCATTGGCGTCCAGCGCGTTCGAGGGAAACACGACCCGCAAACCCGGGATATGCGTAAACATGCTTTCCCCGGATTGCGAGTGATAAATCGCTCCCCCCGTCAAATATCCGCCAATTGGCGCGCGGATCACGGCCGGTGCCGTCCAGGTTCCATTCGAACGCCAGCGCATCACAGATAATTCATTACGAATCTGGTGCATAGCTGGCCAAATATAATCAAAGAATTGAATTTCTACGACCGGCTTCATGCCCCGCAGCGCATAGCCCACAGCACGACCCACGATGTTGGCCTCAGCCAATGGTGAATTGAACACACGCCCCGATCCAAATTCCTTTTGCAAACCGGCAGTTAGCTTGAAAACTCCACCCTTCCCTTTCACTTCTTCCAGAGCGTCTTCGCGGCTGGCATCGGCCACATCTTCGCCGTAGATCACGATCCTTGGATCGCGTCGCATCTCATCGCGCAGGCATGCATTGATCAGGTCGGCCATGGTACGCGCCGCAGGCTTTTGTCCATTGGTGATGGCAGCGAATTCCGGGCGCTCCGTGGCAAAGGCGGCTCGCGTCGGATCGAGGTCCTCCGAATAGACGTGTGTAGTAATTCCCTCCACTGCAGGCACGGGAGCCTGCAGAGCGCGCTCGGCAGCCTCGGCAACCTCAAGCTCGAGTGCCCGCTCCAGATCTTCCATCTCGGTGGACTTGAGAATCCCCTCGCCGATCAGCCGCGTCCGCATTCTGGCGATGGGATCGCACATCGCGTCATGTTCCCGTTCCGCAGCCGACCGGTAAAGCTTGTCGTCGTCAGAAAGGGAGTGCGAATAAAGCCGCACGCAATGGCCATGCACCAGCGCGGGTCCAAGACCTGCGCGGCAATACTCGGCTGCATCTTGAAACGCCTGCAGGCACGCGACGGGGTCGTTTCCGTCTACTTCGCCAAAGTGGAAGTTGGGAAAGTTAGCCACCAGCCGGGAGATGTTTCCGCCCGGCGTATTTACCTCAACGGGCACACTGATCGCGTATCCATTATCTTCCACGCAAAAGATCACCGGCAGCTTCTGATTGGAGGCCGTGTTGATTGCCTCCCAGAACTCGCCTTGCGACGTCGATCCTTCGCCCACGCAAGCCAACGACACTTCGTCGCCATGGAAGTCCACGTCGTGGAAGGCTCGATAGTCGCCTTCAGCCTTCGCCGCTGCTTCGGGCCGGGCGCTGAATGCCCGCCCAGCTTCAGCGCAGCCCACGGCGTGCAACAGTTGTGTCGCGGTCGACGACGACGTGCTGACAATATGAAGGGGGCGGCTGCTCCAGTGCGTGGGCATCTGGCGGCCGCCGCTAGCCGGATCGGTTGCCGCACCCACAGCCTGCAGCATCATGTCATAAGGCGTAACACCAAGCGAAAGCACCAGGGCACGATCGCGGTAGTACGGAAAAAACCAGTCGTAGCCGGGGCGAAGCGCCAACGCGGCACCCACTTGCAGCGCCTCATGACCTGCGGCTGAGATCTGGAAGTAGGTCTTCTGTTGTCGTTTGAGGTTAATCTCGCGGTCGTCTACCGAACGGGAGAGAAACATCAGCCGGTAGATTTCAACCAACTGCTGCGCCGTCAGCGCCTTCGCCGCCGGATACGGTCCGGAAGCGCGAGCGCTGGAAATTGCCAACTCCATCCCGGTCGACCCCCATTGCAAAACCGCGGGGCAAGAGTCCCGGTCCTCCGGTCTTGCGGTAAACCGATGCTACATCATTGATTGTAGCAATTCGCTCGCCGCAAGCGAATGCCGATCTCGTCTGCCGTCATCCGCCAGCCACTCGCCCGCCCTTCTGTTAAAAAGGATAGCCGGCCATGGGCGGCCCCAGCGTGGGTTGCGGCGGTCCGACGCCTGAAGTCATCCTATCTTTTACGCTGCGCGCCAGTTTCTCAATTTCAGCAACCTTATGGAGTTGTTCGGGAGTCAGCGTGTCGGGTTTCTGGGCAGCCACCTCGGCGTTCAACTCCCGTGCCAGCTTTAGAAGCTTATTGGTATCGGCAACCATCTCTTTCTGCCGTTCCATGTTGAGCGCGTGCATGCGCCGCTCTATCAACAGCGAGTCGTAAGCATCCCCGGGATAGGTAGCATCCGGCCGGGCGCCAAAAGGTAAAACACGTGATCCGCTCTGTCCGCCGTTGTTCCCGTTGGCCTGCGCATGCCCCGACGGAATGCATGCGAGGATCAAACCGAGAGCGACCCGCCGCGCCAGCCTCAGCCGCAGAGATGGGCGGCCGATGCTGCAATCTCGGAATGCTCCCCTCATTTCAACCACGTTGTGCCGTCCTCTCGCCAGGTTGCACAGTTTCCTCAGTTCTTGCCGGAACCGGTCTTCACCTTTCGCGCCAACTCCTCAATCGCGTCAGCCTTGCGGACTACAGTCACTGAAAGAGTATTCTGCGTTGTCTTGTCGACCTCTGTTTTCAGGTCGGTTGCCATCTTCAGCAACTGGGCGCATTCCCGCGTAACGTCCTGCGTCTGCGGGTCACCCGCCTTCGGCGCTGACTGTAAATCGGCAGTCATCGCAGCTCGGCCGTCCTGGTTGCCTCCTGCCGGAGCAGTATGCGCCGTGGCCCCTGGCGGATCAATGGCCGGCAGTGAAAATGAACCTTGTTGCGCTCGGGCGCCAAGCAGTCCCACCCCTGCGGCCAGAACCAGGAGCCCAACTCCCGCCAGCGCGCAGAGCCATCCTCGACGCGTCGGGGGGCTACCTGTGACCCTTATGGAGATCTTCCCTCGTTCTGGTTTCATTGACCTCTCCGCCTGGAGAAACTTGGCCCGAGACTCAAACCAGGGTTCTTGGAAATCCTGCGCACAGTCTAGTCTAATAAGAGGAGTTTTGGCATGTTTCGTTGTCTCGCGATTGTAAATTTTTTGCTGACCATTCGCTTGGAGTCGCTCCGGCAAGACACGTTTCTGGGCAAAGTGTTCGACGAGTGGGTCGGTGACAGCCAAGAATTCCTTCACACCAAACTCCCGCGTCTCATCGTCATTGCCATCATCGCCTTTGTGCTCAGCCGTTTGCTGCGCGCGATCACCTTTCACACCACGCGCATGGCCGAACAGCGAGGGGCCGGTCCAGGACGCCTGGCCGAGGTGAAAACCATGGCTGGGGTCATCCGTGCCACCGGGCTCGGCATCATTGGCTTGATCGCCGCTCTACAGTTCCTTGACGCAATGGGCTTCAACCTCGCCCCCCTCCTGGCCTCGGCGGGAGTGGCGGGCATCGCCATTGGCCTTGCGGCGCAGAACATCGTCAAGGACATGTTTAACGGCTTCCTGATCCTTGTCGAAGGCCAGTTCGGTGTGGGCGACACCATCAACGTGGCCGGTGTCAAAGGCATCGTCGAAGCCCTCACCCTTCGGAAAACCACCATTCGCGGCGACGACGGCACCCTCTACATCGTTCCCAATTCGCAGATCACCACGGTCGGCAATCTGAGCGCGGGCTACTCCGTCGCGTGCCTCCATGTCAGCGTCGATTTCTCGGCAAACCCCGACATGGTAAACCGGCTGCTCACCGAGATCGCGATGGATGTGCGCAACAGCGAGCAGTTCAGGAACGTCTTTGTTGCCGATCCGCAAGTGCTGGGAGTCGACGCGGTAAAAGGCTCGCAAATGATCTTTCTGGTCACGTTCAGGACCCGCGCTACGCAGCAGTACGCTCCCATACGGGAGTTCCAACGCCGAGTGCGCCTCGCTCTTGAAGAGCATCACCTTCTACCCGGCGACCCCAATCGTGTCTTCATGCCTTCTGGTGGATCGGGAACTTCGGGTCAGCGCAGCGAAGAGCCTCAACCAAATGCCTCGGCGCCAGATCCCACCACTCTCGCGCCCCAGGACGGAAATCCGTTTAGCGGTTAATGGTGCGGCAACTCGCGGGCCCGACAGTCTTCTTCATTCGATGCGGATCGAAAGCTCTAGGCCAACGCCCGCACCAACTCCTCGTCATCCGTTACCGGCGGCAAACACGTTCGTCCCTTGCAGACCAGCGCCCACGCCTCAGCCCCACTCGGCTTCGGCGCCAGCAACACCGTCTCCTCCATCGCTTCAGGTAATGCGCCCGCTACCAGTCTCGACGGATCGATGCGAATCACCGATTTCTGCACTCCGAAACCCGCAACAGCGACGGCTCCCAACCGATCTGCCGCGCCTCCCGCGCCCACCACGACCACCTGCACGGGATCCAGCAAGACACGCTCGGCTGCCAGCCCATAACTGCCGGCGTAAAGACCTAATTGCTCCACGATGCCCGTGAAGCTCGCCAGAGCGTCCTCGGCAATTTCGCGGTACTCCTTGCGCCCACTCAGCGTCTCAAGCCGCAACAGTGCTATAGCAGCCGTCGGATTTCCCGCAGGCGTCGGCGCATCTTGCAGCGGTTTGCGCCGAGCAGTCAGTGCGCCCAGCGGGAACTCTCCCGGCACCGCGTTCAACGGCGCCGACGTGTCAAAGAATCCTCCAGCCGACGCATCGTGAAATTGTTCGATCATGGCGTCGGCGAGCTGTACCGCGGCTTGGTAATATTTCATCTCTCCGCTCGCCGCCCACGCATCGACGCAGGCATTCACGGTGAACGCGTAATCATCCAGTGTGCCCGGAGCTGTCTCCTGAGGCGCAAGCCCATCGGGATACGCGATCACATGCCTTAGCTTCGCATTTCCATCCCACGCTTCACCCAGCAGCCTGTCGAGCGTTCGCAACGCAAACTTCACGTGCGCCGTCCATTCGCAAGCACCTGCGCTGTTTCCAGATACGCTGTGACCGCCATTGCATTCCAGCTCGTGTAGAGCGTGCGATCGACAAACGGCGTGGGCCGCTTCGTCGCGCGCAGCCAGCAGTTTTGCGCGCGCCGATTCACGCAGCCGCGCCCAGTTGTTCCGAGCTCAGCGCCCGTCTCGCGCCGCCATCTCCGCAAGCGTCTGCTTCACGTGCAACACGTTCTTCGCCGGGTTATGGTGCATGTCGCCCAGCTCGCCGAATGTCCCAATAGTTCGTCGCGAACTCCAACTCTTCGCCGCTCGAGAACCGCTCTCGCCTCATCGAGCGTCCACGTAAAGTAATCGCCGTCGTCGTCCAGATCCGACATCGGCATCCTGCGAAGCATAAAATCCGCCGCGCTCGCGATCGGTCATCGTCGCATCCAGCCACGCAACGATCTCTCGCGCCGCTTCTAAAAAATCGTCGCGCACAAAGCTCTGATATCCGTGAACGTAGTTGCGCAACAGCTCCGAGTTGTCGTAGAGCATCTTCTCAAAGTGCGGCACGCCCCAGTGTTCGTCCACGCTATAGCGATGAAAGCCTCCGGCGAGCTGATCGTAGACGCCGCCTCTCGCCATCTTTTCGAGCGTCGCGGCGAAAGCTTCGCGCGCCCGCGTCATTGCCGCGGTTCACGGCCACCTGCAGCAACAGATCGAGCGCCGCCGGATGAGGAAACTTCGGCTGCGATCCAAACCCTCCGTTGCGCGCGATCGAATTGGTCGACGATCGATGCAGCAATCTTGTCCACAAGCGCCGGCTCAGCGATCCGCCGCGGCCTGAAAAGCTCTCGTTGTGCTCAATGGCCGCCATCACGCTGCCGGCCGTCTCCAGCGCCTCGTCGCGCCGCTCGCGCCACACCTGCGCCATCGCCAGCAGCACGCGCCCGATCCCCGGCCGCCCGTAACGGTCGTCGCGCGGAATATATGTGCCGCCAAAGTATGGCCGTCCATCCGGCGTCAGAAAAGCCGTCAGCGGCCAACCGCCCTGCCCGCTGATTGCCGATACCGCCGCCTGGTAGCGCGCATCCACGTCGGGCCGCTCGTCGCGATCCACCTTCACGGCCACAAAATGCTCGATTGATCAGCGCGGCCATCTCCGGGTCTTCGTACGATTCGCGATCCATCACGTGGCACCAGTGGCACCACACCGCGCCAATATCGAGCAGAATGGGCTTGTCTTCCGCCTGCGCGCGCGCAAACGCAGCCTCGCCCCACGCATGCCAGCGCACGGGCTGATGCCGCGCCGACCGCAGATACGACGATGCGGCGTTTTCAAGTTCGTTGCTTGCACCCGTGGAAACGGCTTCGCTCATGGAGTGAGGATATCGCGATCCCGTTCTGCACCGCTACTAACCCGCATCTCTAAAAGTCTGCAGGTGCTCTCCGGAACTCGAAAACACGCCTTACCTCCGAATCGCCGACGGCACACCAATCATTCCGTGTCCACCATCCCACGCTGTTATCCTCGCGACCCTGACCTTGAGTGGAGCGAAGGGAAGGGGGCGTAGTCGACTTACGAATATTCAAACCTTGGCGTTGACATGAATGTAAAGCGCATGTACGATCAGGACCGAACTGGCCCCTTGTGGTTGCGCAATGAACAATTCCCGGTTTGGCTATTCCCCCCTGTCATCGGCCGCGCAGCGGCAGGTGAGGATCTTTGCTCGCGTTTCAAACAGTTGGCTGCCAATTGTAATTTGTGCGTGCACTCTCTCTACACACGTATTCGCGCAAAATACTAAGGCGACAAGCTACACTCGGCAGCAACTTATCGCCCTTGCCACAGAGATTCGCGCGGAACCAGTAGCGGCGGGACATGAGCGCGACGCAAGAGAGCGGCATCTCGACGCTGCAACGACCCTTGCTGTGCGCACGGTGAACGGGCGGGCAGAACTTCATACAACTTCGGCTGACGAGTTTTTTGTCGTTGCAGGTCAAGCGGAGTTAGTAACCGGTGGGACCATCGTAGACCCGCAAGGCTCCGCCGAGGTCAGGGGCGAATCAATTGCCGGTGGTGTGCACACCAATTTGAAGGCCGGCGATGTTGTTCATATCCCTCCGAATACGCCACATCAGGTGCTCCTCCATGGCGTGGACCCATTCGTCTACGTTCTCGTCAAGATTCCGGCCAGTTAAGCGCCCCGTCATCCTGAACGCAGCGGCGCAAACGATCTACGGTTGTATTTCGGGGCAGCCTAAGACCCACTTTCGTTTACTTCCGCATTGCCGAGGGTTCGACCAGAACGACGCATGCAGATTGGGCTAACCATGGGTCTGCGACTCGTTAAAAACTTCACTCGATGTTCAGCTCAAAGCCAGTAGGCAGAGAAAAGGTGTTCGTAGTGGCACGAGACGGATTGTCGCGTCTTGTGAACGCGCACCCCGCCGATCAAGGCAAATGGGATTCTTAAATGGAATTGCTGGGGCCTATCTCACTTCTTCCCAAGCTCCGTCTCAATCGCCTTGACAAGCTCTGGCGCATCCGGCGCTGTATCCGGCGCAAACCGCTTCACTACCTCGCCCGAGCGGCTCACCACGAACTTCTCAAAGTTCCACAGCAACTCCGGCTCCAGCAGCGTCTCGATCCCGTACCCCTTCAGCTTTTCGCGCCACGTCGGCTCGTTCACCGTGATCGCCTTCGGCTGCGCGGCAATCAGCGACGAATACAGCGGATGCTTCGCCTTGCCCGTCACCGTGATCTTGCCGTACATGGGAAACTTCACGCCGTAATTCAGCGTGCAAAACGATTGGATCTCCTCATTCGTGCCCGGTTCCTGGCTTTTGAAATCGTTGGCCGGAAATCCGGTAATCACAAAGCCCTGCCCGCGGAAACGCTCGTAAAGATTCTCCAAGCCCTCATATTGCGGCGTGAGTCCGCACTTCGACGCCACGTTCACTATCATCAGAACCTTGCCCTTGTATTCGGAAAGCGATGCGGCTTCGCCGGTAATCTTTTCGATGGGGATATCGTAAATGGATTCGGACATGAAGACTTCTCCTTCTTGTCCCTATCCTATCGAACCGATGCCTTGCTCTAATCCCAACGCCTGTCGCATCACCAGCCCGGTTCACGAACGAAGCTGACCGACGCCGCCCTTAACCTCTTTTCCTACTTCTCTTGCTCTCTTGTTCCCTCGTTCCCTTATTCCCTGCCTTACTGCACCAGCTTGATCGGCGCCCGCCAAAACACGGCCTTTTGCGTCGACGGATCGAGCACCGTCACCTGGCAGTCGTACACGCCGCGCGGCAAATTGTCCACGCCCAGTCCGAAGTTCAGCGACATCATCCCCAGTTCATTCGCGGCATTGGGAAGAATTGATTTGGGTTCCGTCTCAAACATCCGCTTGCCGCCCTGGTACAAACTTACAAAAGCGAAGAGCGGCTGTGAACTTTCCGATTTTTGTCCTGCCGCCTGCGTCGCCCTGGCACCGGCCGACTGCTTATAGGCCTGGAAGTACACATAGATCTGGTGCCCGGCGCTGAACACGCGTGTCACGCTGGGAATGAGCCTCTTTCCATCTTGAACAAGAGGGTCCACGGCGCTTTCTTTGGCCCGGTCTTTTGCCTTCTCCGCGTCGCTGATTGCGTCCTTCAAATCCACGCGCTGGCTACTCAACACGACGGCGCTGATCGGGATGCGCTGTTCCACCTTATTCAAGTTCGGAATGACAAACGTCGTCTGGTAGGTGCCAATTCTGCCCGTCTCATCGTCGCGCGCCAGGAATTTGATCGAGTATTTTCCCGGCAGCAGCGTGAACCCGGTATCGTATTCGATTGGCCGCTTGGCAAGCTGTTGGGCTGTTTCGTCACTCAGCTTGATGTTCTTGTTGTCGCGCACATTCTGCACAGTTGTCCCGCCGACCAAGTCCTTGATCTCCCCAATAAAATCGATCCGCGTATATTCTGCGCCGCGGCGCTTCGCCAGTGCCAACTCCCGCCCTGGAATCTTCACGATCACAGGGACAAAATATTCCGCGCGATTGAGCTGGAAATAATCGATTTCCATTGCAATCGTTAGATCGGTAATCGGATCTTCAAGCATCAACGCATCTTCAAGCTGGCGCTCGCGGTCAACATCGTTGAACTTGCTGAAGACCTTGTCGGCATAATATCCCTGCCGGTAATCGAGCTTCGCTTCCTGGTTGTTCGCCAGCGAAATGCGAATCCTGCGGAATTTGCCGTTCTGATCCGCATTCGTGGTGTAGTAGCCAATCAGGTAGTAATCCGAAATGGCCTTCTGCGCTTCCACAATGCCGCGATCCAGATCGTTGTTGTCCAGGAAAGCCTTGCCTCCGGTATCGCTCGCAATCGAATACAGCGTGTCCTGCGATTGCTGAAAATTCGTCGTCAACTGCTGCGCTGACGCTCCCGTATACATCGCCTGCCCGCCTGGCGCCCCTCGCGTCGCATCGCCCATCGGAGCCTGCGCGACTAAACCGCGCGCATCCACTGTCCATATCTCTACGCCCGCCCTGATTGCCGCATCCGCCGTCGCATGCATCTGGGCCTGGTTGTCAATCCCGTTCAGATGCAACCCGCTGGCAAAATAGATCAACGATTTCTTCTCGTTCACGTTGCCCAACATCTTTGCCGCCGTTTGCAGTGCCGATAGCTGCCGGTCGGTATTGAACACGTTAAACTCACTGTCGTCCTGCCCGAATGCCGCGCCCGTGTCCGCGCTGCTCGAGTCGTCTACGCTGTCGGCAATCCCCTGCCCCTCACCCACCACCATCGTCTCCAGAATGCTCAGCAACCGGTTGCGGTCCTGCGTAAAGTCCTGCAAAACGTCCACCGATCCGCCGTTGTAGCGCATGATCGCCACCAGATCCGTCGTCGTCAACTGCGTGCGCACAAACTGCTCTGCCGCAGTGAGTGCGCGCATCTCATCGGGTGGCGGCAGCGCGCTCATGTCGAAATAAAGAGCCAGCAGCCGCCGGTTCTTGTAGCGCTCGTTTTCCATCGGTTCCGGTGCGATCTCGGTGTTTACCAGCCGGTTGTAAATTGTGAAGTCTTCGCTCGACTGTGTCTCCAGCGGCAACGGCTTCGCGGTCTGCGATAAATCCTGATGCTCGCAATAGCGAATCGTCTGTGGCGCTCCGTCCTCAGTCAGCACAAAATCTTTCGCCGTCAACCCTTGCACAAAATTGCCCTGTTTGTCCTTCACCGTGACTGCTTCCACCACCAGGTTCGACCGCACCGTCATGGTGAAGCTCTGCGCACCCCCCGGCTGCTTGTTTTCGCCCACTTGCTGCGGACGCGATCCTGCAGCAGCCGCAAGCAATAGTGCGATCATCGCCACGGTTCGCATCATTGCCACCCCAAATGGATGTGCGTTTGCACGCTGCGCGGCGCATTCGCCCCCATGGGCACGCCGAACTGCGTGCTCTCCACATCGTTTACCCAACTTGTAATCGTCGGGTGGTTGAACGTGTTCGTGGAATCCACCGTCACGTCGAGCCACATCTTTCCATGCAGCCGAAACGTGCGTGCCACCTGGCTGGTAAAGGAAAACTGTGCCGGTCCTGTGATCGAATTTCTTCCCGCCGTACCCCATTGCCCTGCTGCAGGCGGAGCATACGCCGCCGCATTCAGATGTGCGACCGTACCCGAACTGGTGATTGGCGCGCCCGTCAAATCCGGCCGAATGATGCTTGAGTATCCTGTGCCAGGTATGGCTGCTGGATAAATCGGATTCTCAGGCAGCCCGGTTCCATATGTAAGATTGCTTTGTATCGTCCACTCCTTCAACGCACGGCCTCGCCAACCGCCCAGCAGCGTGCCGCCTTCCAATCCCTGCCCGGTTGTGTATTGCGCCTGCAAATAGATCAGTTGCCGCTGATCGAAGCTCGAGAGCGACCGCTCCGCACGCGGATCGAGCCAGTTCTGCGCTACGACCCCCGAAGGCATCGTCAAATTCGCGGATTGCGTGCTGCTTCCCTGCGTATGCCCCTGTCCGCCCAGGTACGCATCGTCGTCGATCGACTTCGAATAGGTGTACTCGACCGACGCCGCAAATCCGCCCCGCAGCCTGCGCCGCAATTGCAGTTGACCGGCATTGCGAATCGAGTTTCCATTCGAAGTCTCATACGTGAATCCTGACGGGCAATTCGGACACGGATTTGCCTCGCCCAGCGGATAGCTGTTTGGCAAAATCTCCTGCGGTCCGTGAGTACCCTTGATTCCCATATACGTCGCCGTCATCTGCAGAGCGAACGGCAGATCGCGCTGCACTGCCAACTGCCACTGCTGTGCATAACCAATCCTGAAGTTCGGATCGATGCCAAACGTCTGACTGGTGACTGAAGAACATGGGGAGAATCCGTTGGCCAGCGTTAGAGGGCATGCCCCACTGTTCTGCACATTCTCGCTTTTCGAGAGCGGCGCCTGCTGGGCCATCTCGAGAACGATGCTCTGGTACACCGAGGTGTCCGGATAAATCCCGTACCCCGCACGAATGACAATGGTCGATGCGGGAACCGGTCTCCAGCTGATGCCGACGCGGGGGCTGATGAGGCTCCGGTCCGGACGAATCAGCGAGTCTGGATAGTGCGCTCCCGTCAGCGATCCCACCGGATCGTTGCCAACAACGGGCGCCACCGCTGCAAATCCGTTTGAAACATCGAGATTCACCAGACGTCCGAACAACTCCGCGATCGGGGCACTGTAGTCCCACCGCGCTCCTGCATTGATCGTCAAAATCGGCATCACGCGCCAGTCATCGTTGAAGTACACGTCATACACCGGCTCGCGGAAATACTTGTCTGCGTTGCCATACGCAATCGCGCTCGTGTCCGGGACCCCGATCAAAAAATCCGCCAGATCCGAGCCGCTTGCGGCCGCGCTTCCCGGCCCCGCCGTGGCCGCGCCGGTAAAGGTGAATGCGCCGCGCGGATTCTGCTGTGAGAAATCGTTGTAATCCTGCTTGCGAAAATCGCCGCCCACTGAGATGTTGTGCTTGCCGCGATAGTAAAGAATCGATGCCGAGCCGGCGTCCGTCCGGTTCCGATTGAATGCGCTATTGGAGTCGCTCATCGGCGCAAAGCCAGAAGTGAAATTCAGCCCGGGAGGACCCCAATTCGCAGTATCCTGGTCGTTTCCGCCGATCCCCGCCACGCCCGACACGTTTACGCGATTCGCAAAGTTGGGCGTGACCTCGGTGCGCAACCTACTGAATGTGTAACCAGTAAACAGAAACAAGCGCGGCTTCAGCCGGTGCGTCCAATGAATGTTCCCAGTAATTCCCAGCGTGCCGGTCTGGTCGACAAAGTCAAACAGGTTCACACTGTCAGACCGGATGCTCTGAAATGCAAATCCTCCATAAAATTGGTCCTTTCGTCCAAGCGCCTTATCGAGCCGAGAGTTCAGAGCGTCCTGATGAGTGTCAGTAAGGAACGGCGCCTGATAGTTGTAGCCGGCCACATTCGCGATGTTTGGCAGCGGGTAAAGCTTCAAGAGCGCCGCCGCTTGCGGGCTCACCGGAACCTGGTTGTTGGCATACGGCTGGCCCGACGCGGGATTGTAGACCGTGACCGGCTGTCCCAGCGCATTCTTGACGCCGCTCAGGTCGCCGCTCTGTTCGGCTTGCGTGGGCACCAAGCCTGTCTCGATCACCTGGCTGCTGTTGCGTGTCCACTGGTATGACACAGAAAAGTTGGGCCCGCGGCGGTGCACGATGGGAATCAGCACGGGCCCCTGAAGGACCGCCAGGCCAGTGAAGTTGTTAAAGGTAGGCTTGGGGTACGGAACGCCGCTCAGCGAAAACTGCCGCGCATCCAATGCGGAATTTTCTTCAGTTGCTGTGAAGCCACCGGTATACAGCGCCCTGCTACCGGATCGCGTATTCCCAAATGCCGGGCTCGTCGCGTACTGCGAGGTTGCCGCGTTGTTCACGCTCCCCTGCACCAGGAAACCGTCTGCGCTCTGTTCGTTCCCTTCGCTCGGAGCCTTGGGCAACTCCTGCCCGTTGCTGTTGCCATTCCCTTGCGCCGGCTGCTCGGCCTGCTGGCCCGCCGGCCTGTTCGCCAGTGCCGGAGCGGGCGCAGGCGGAATCTCGATCGGCTGCGTCGACGGCTGCGATTCGGCCTGAATCTTTTCCTCCGGCAGCAGTTTCATCTCGAAACTCGCCGCCGGCATGTTGGGCGCGATCACCACCGTCGCCTGGTCCTTCGCAAACAACTGCATCTCCACTTTGATTGTCCACTGCCCGTCCGCCAGATCACTAAATTGGAACGCACCATCCTGGTCTGAAACCGTGGTCAGCGTCTTCGTCCCTTGTGTCGCCGTCACCGTTGCTCCCGGCAGCGGCAGCCCGCCATAGGTCACTACCCCGCGATACGGCGCCGCCATCGCGAGTGCGGCAAACGCCAAGCACGCCAAGGCAAAAACGCAATGTCGAATCCACCCCATGAGACCCCGTTTTCCCTCGCTCCTTGTACCTTAGTTCTCCGTTGGCTGCGTTATCTGGTCGATCACCACCACATCCACTGGTTCTTTCGCTGCCACCAACTTCAATCCAAGTTGTTCCTGTACAGCCGTGAAGAGCGACGGCCCCACCGGCTCCTGCGATTGCGCACCGTCTGGCGTCCCTCCTCCCGGGGGCCGCATCATCTGCCCGTTGATCATAAAATTGTCGGGCATAAACGAGAGCGTGAAATCGTATTTGCCTGTCAGTCCGGTCTTGTCGACGACCGTGCCGCTAATCTGCTGCGAAATTAGCTGCGAGAGCGACGCCGTCGATGCTCCGCGCGCGTCCAACTTCATTCCCTGCGGAGACATGCTCATCATCGTCCTGGGACCACCCGGCCGTCCCATCGATCCGGCGCCGCCCGGCGCACCGCTCGCGCCCGGAGGGACTGGAGGGGGAGGAAGCGAATCCTCACTGGCCGCCAGCGCCGACTCTTTCAGCTTCGGGCCGCCCTTGGCCACCACCAGCGTGTATACCTGCAAATCCTTCGTCTCGCGATGAAATTTGAGGCCGAAACGGTCTTGGAGCATCGGCAACAACATCGCAAACCGCTGTTGCATACTCAGACCCTTCAATTTCGGTGCATCCTCAGGCGCAACCTTTGCATTGATGTCAAAGCGGGCCGATCTCGTCCAATCCGGCTCGCCTAAGATCCGATCTTCTGAAACTCCGAAGGCTTGCCGGATGAGCATCTGCAACGGCACTCCATCAGCCTGGAATCCATCTGGAGTGGCGGAAACCCCAATCCGCATCATCATGCCTTCGTCCTTGTGGGGCTTAATTGAGACCACATCGAATGCCGGCAGCGCGGCTGAATCCGACGCCTGCGCGGCGGAAGCCTGATCCGCCGGCGGCGAAGGTGGAGGCGGAGGGGTGCCTGGTGCGGGTGAACTGTTCTGCGCATTCACGAGGCCGCAAAGGGCCACCAGCAGTGCTGCACAGTTCACGCGGAGAACGGGACCTTTCAACATTGTCTGCGAACCCCGGGGTTGAGATTTTTTCTGCTTCTTGACCGGCTGGGGAAGCCGGCGATTTGCATTGGGTTCCAAGGTGCGTCACACGTGAGACGTTCGCTACACCGCTTTCGTTCGCAGTTCAAGCGCCAATTTTTTTACCGCCTTAGTTTGGCGACGGCTTGTCCACGTGATCGATCACCATCACCTCGTCCGGAGCCTTCGTCGCCTCGATCTTCAGTCCAAGCTGCTCCTGGATCGCGGTGTAGAGAGCTGGCGGTGCATCTGCTGCGTCGCTCGGCGGCGGAGCATGAAAGCCCGATCCGCCGAACTGTGCGAACTGCGAATCGTCCGGCGTCCATTTCAGTCGAATATCGTAGCGGCCTTCGATGCCGGTCTGATCGACCACCGGCCTGTCCGTCACCCCTGACTGAAACCACATGGCGAAGTCGGCCATGGTCAGGTTTCTTCCTATCGCCGTCACACCCTGGCCACCCAGGCTTCCAAAACCCATCCCGGACCCATCATTGGCTGAGGCGGCAGTTGTCTTCGTCAGCTTGGGCCCGCTAGGAGCTACCGTAATGACGTAGACCGCAAGCTCGCGCTTCTCGTTATGGAACTTGAGCGCGAAACGATCGGCCAAAAGATCATGCAGAAGATCCTGAATCTGCTTCTGGTTCGGCCTGCCTGGCACATCGGGCGTGCCTTCGATATCGAAGAGATCCTGCCCGGCCCAATCCGGCGCGCCCGCAATCTGCTTGGTGTGCAGGCCATAGCCCAATGCGATGATGTCGTCCAGATTTGCGCCCCTGAACAGGAAATGGGACCCATTGAAGCCGATATTCTTTCCCGGTCTGCCCGGCGGGGTCGGCTTTACAGTCACTACATCAAACTTCGGATGCGCATCCGCCGCCATGGGCTTGATCGGCTCTGGAATCGGCCACGCATTATCGGGCGTGGTCCGCTCCAGAACCAAGGCCAGGGAACCTGGTCCCTGCGTCCATGTCCCGGTAATGGTCTTTCCATCGGAAGACATCTTGCCTTCGTACGACCCGTTGATCGCGCCGATCGAAAACTTCAGCGTGCCGTTTTCAAAGCTCGTCTTGTCGACAGGGATCGGCTGCCCGCCCTGGTCGATGCTGTAAAACGTTGACTTATAGCTCCGTTCGGCAGCCTTCGCGATCTTCACTTCGGTCCGCAAATCCCGATTCGCCTGCTCAATGTGCAGCTTCCCCTGCCAGATCCCCGCAATGTCCTGCGCGCCTGCCTGCGGCGACGCTGAGGCTTGCCCCGTAGCTGCGGGCGCCGCCGCCGGCGTCGCATCCTGTGCCCTGCTCGCCACTCCACTGCCGGCAAGCACCATGGCAATCGCCAGAGCCACACATCCCTGCCAGCCTGCCCAAAGACTGATTACTAAAGCGCTCCTTGTTCCCGATGCATCTCCCGATTCATTAGGAAAACCCTTCCTGCGTCTCTCGACCGCTAGAGACGATGCAAATCATCGATTTCTTTGAGTCTGGAGAAGAATACACCGCGTTTTCCGCCTTCTCAGTCGAGTGATACGTCTCACTTTGTTTCCTCCGTTCCATATTTTTCATCGGCAGATAAGGCCCGTTTTCAGCATTCCGGCAAGTCGTATTGATCTGCCTAGCGCTCTCTGTTCCCTGTTTCCCTGCTCCCTGCTTTTTCTCGCCCCCTGATCCCTATTTATTCCGCCATGGCAGCCGCTCCCCATGTGCCTCTACGATTCTGTGATCAAGTAACCTCTACACAGGGCTGCCGTCCGCGGCTCGAGCTTAATAACCTTCAAGTCCTGCACATCGCCGCCCACTTCCTCCCAGCCCGACGCCCTACCATGTAGCATTCCTACTTTTGTTCAAACAGCGTAGCATTCTACAATAGCCGGGCTCCCTTTTCGGTTAACCGCGCCCCCGCAGGCTCAAATTTTCCCGCTCGATGACACAATCGTTCCGGCCGGCGACGAATCCGCAGGCTGAAATCAACTTGAATCCACGTCTCTCTCAACTCCGCGAGGGGCGCCGAACATGATCGACAAAGAAGGTTTGCATCGCAACCTTCGTTTGTCACCGTTCGGGGTTAGGGTTGGGCGGTTGCGATGGGCTCTCCCAACGGTCGCCAACCCAAATGTCGCCGACCTCGGGATCTTTCCATTCCGGCTCGGCGGCGAGGAGTTCGGGGTCGGGAATGTTGAGATGGGACACGTCCGCCCCTTTTTTCTTCGTGAGCTAGATTGTCCACGCCGGTCATCTCCATAATGAGACGCGCACCAGTCATGTTGCCCTTCTTCGTTGTATCGATCACCGCCTGGGCAATATCGTCAAACTGCGCGCTCACCTTGGAGTTGAGTGAATTGCGCAGGCGCTCTGCGGCCAGACCCGGCTCAGCGTCGAGGCTCGGTGTCTCGGGCGTTGTGTCCGAGGGTGCATCCGCTTTCGGAGGCTTGTTTTATCTGCAACCCGCTTGCGGCCTAGCGGCTCATTGGCCTGAGCAGGAGTTTTCGTCGCTCTTCCACGACGTGCGGAGGGCTTTCGAGGATCGCGGTCCGCCTTGGACCGAGGTTTGCGGTGTGGTTCTGTCTGCTTCGGATCTTTACTGCTTCCCTTTTTGCGGTTCATCGTAACTCCCAATGCTTGATTGCGGATAGATGCTTCAACTGTAGCCCGAAGGGCCGAAATCTTGCGCAAATGGAAGATGTTCAGATAGAGGGAATTAGGAGGGGAAGGAGTTGACGAAAGACGGGAGGCGAGCAGCGAAGGAACCGGGAGCGCAGCCGGAGCCGCGAGCTTGTAGCCGGTAGCCAGCAGCCTGAAGTTCACAGTGCATTGTAAAGGGATCCAGTTCGGAGCGAAGAGCTAAGGGCTACAAGCCACCGGCTGCAGGCAGTTATCCGCGCAGCCAGTCTTTCACCTTCTGCACCATGACGTCGCGGCCAACGTCGCTGATGGCGTTGGTGAGAGGAATCTGCTTGGGGCAGGCCTCGACGCAGTTCTGCGCGTAGCCGCACTCCTGAATGCCGCCGTCGCCGGCCAGGGCGCGCAGGCGATCCTCTTTGAACACCTTGCCGGTGGGATGGTTGTTGAAGAGCTTGACTTGCGCGATGGTGGCCGCGCCGACAAAGTCGGTGGCCTCATTGAACTGCGGGCATACCTCCATGCAGCAGGTACACGAGATGCAATTGGACAGCGGGTAGTTGGCCTCCTGCTGCTGCGGATAAACGCGCGGTCCGGAACCGAGATCGTAAGTGCCATCGACGGGCACCCATGCCTTGACGCGCATCAGATTTTCGAACAGAACCGACCGGTCGACCTGCAGATCGCGCACCAGCGGGAACTTGGTGAGCGGTTCTACCTTGATGGGCTGCTCGAGGTTGTCGACCAGCGCGGAGCAGGCCATGCGCGCCTTCCCATTGATGCGCATCGCGCACGATCCGCAGATCTCTTCCAGGCAATTGGAGTCGTAAGCAATCGGCGTGGTCGTTTTGCCTTCAACGGTGACGGGATTGGCGGCGATCTCCATCATTGCCGAAATGACGTTCATGCCCGGCCGCCACTCCAGCTCAAACCGCTCCCACACCGCCGGCGCCTCTGGGCTAGCCTGGCGCTTGAACTCAAAAGTGACTGTCCTGTTTGCCATGATTCCTTTTCTATCCGAGTCGCGTTCACTACATTCACGACAACCACCAAATCTTTCCGCTCGTTCATCGCGCGGCAAATCGCGACCGCTTCGCAAGCCGCAGTCACTTTGCCGCATCGTACCTGCGCGGGCGCGGCTTGATAAACTGCGTGTCCACTTCTTCGTACTCGAACTTCGGTCCCTCGACGCAGCCAGTGAAGCTGGCCTTGGTGGTCTTCAGGAATTGCTCGTCGATGCGTTCAGGAAAATCCGGTTTGTAGTGCGCGCCGCGCGATTCGTCGCGGAGAAGCGCGCCCAGCACCACGGTGCGCGACAGTTCAAGCATGTTTTTTAGCTGCCGCGTGAAGGCAAAGCTGGTGTTGGCCCACTGGCTTTTGTCGCTCAGGTTGATGTGTTTGTAGCGGTCCAGCAGCTCGACAATCTTCTGGTCGGTGGCCTTCAGGTTCTTGTTGTAGCGAATCACCGTGCAGTGCTCAGTCATTTCGCGGCCCAGTTCGCGCCACAATTTGAAGGGATTCTCGTTTCCGTCGCTCTTCATCAAGCTGGCGTTGATCTCCGCCTGGCGCGCGATCTCCGCTGCCGCTCCGCCGTCGCCTTCCGCAGCGGGAACGCTCTTCGCGTACTTGATCGCATTCGGTCCGGCATGGAATCCGCCGTAGATGCAACTGACGAGCGAGTTCGCGCCGAGCCGGTTGGCGCCGTGGTACTGATACTCACACTCGCCCGCGGCAAAAATACCGGGAACGTTGGTCATCTGGTTGAAGTCAACCCAGAGGCCGCCCATGGTGTAGTGCATGCCCGGGAAGATCTTCATCGGTTCCACACAGGGATCGACGCCGACGAACTTCTCGTAGATTTCGAGAATGCCGCCGAGTTTGTGGTGCAGCGTCTCGCGGTCGATGTGCGTGAGGTCGAGGTAGACCATGGGCTGGCCTTCGAGGCCGAGGCCGAGCTCGTAGACGACTTTGTGGATGGCGCGTGTGGCCACGTCGCGGGGAACGAGGTTGCCGTACTTCGGGTACCACTCCTCGAGAAAGTAGAAACGCTCTGACTCAGGGATGGCCTTGAAGGGGCGGCTTGTCGCCCGGCATGCGCGGAACCCATACGCGGCCGCCTTCGCCGCGCGCTGATTCAGACATCAGACGCAGCTTGTCTTCGCCCGGAATCGATGTGGGATGCACCTGGATGAATTCGCCGTTGGCGTAGTAGACGCCCTGCTGGAAGACGGCCGACTGCGCCGAGCCGGTGCAGACGACGGAATTGGTGCTTTTGCCGAAAATTGCCCCTACGCCGCCCGTGGCCAGAATGATGGCCTCTGCGGGAAAGGCCTTCAGCTCCATCGAGCGCAGGTCCATGGCGACGATGCCGCGCGCCACGCCTTTGCCGTCGATGATGGCGGAGAGGAACTCCCAGCCCTCGAACTTTTGCACTTTGCCTTCGGCCTCGTAGCGGCGCACCTGCTCGTCGAGCGCATAGAGCAACTGCTGGCCGGTGGTAGCGCCGGCAAATGCAGTGCGATGGTAGAGCGTGCCGCCGAAGCGGCGGAAATCGAGCAGGCCTTCGGGGGTCCGATTGAAGGGCACGCCCATGCGGTCGAGCAAATCGACAATCGCGGGAGCGGCCTCGCACATCCCCTTCACAGGAGTTTGGTTCGCGAGGAAATCGCCGCCGTAGATCGTGTCGTCAAAGTGCTGTGCGGTGGTATCGCCTTCGCCTTTCAGATTCTTTGCAGCATTGATTCCGCCCTGCGCGCACACGGAGTGCGAACGCTTGACCGGCACAATCGAAAATAGGTCCACCGTGCCGCCTGCCTCGGCGATTTTAATTACGGCCGCGAGACCTGCCAGCCCTCCACCAACCACGATGATTCTGGGTGTTGCCATGATGACTACCTTTCGACTAAACAGCTTCTAGCTGCTAACTCAGTGAGCCGGATTACGCGGTGCCAGCACAGCAAAGCCGCTAGCAGGATGTTCGGCAGACTCGGGCGCATTGGGATACTTTAGGACCGACAAACGCCCAGATGCTGGCGATCCCCATGGCCGCGAGCAACACGCCAAGCGCGACGCAGACGTAGGCGAAGCGCTTGGCGCGCAATCTCGCCCGGCGTGATGCCCCACTTGGCCGCGAAGAGCCATACGCCATAGGCAAAGTGCCAGCAGACGGCGATCATGGCGATGAGTAGACGGCGATCATCCACGGATTCGCGAGCTCCATGCTGCACCTTATGGAAGGCGGCGCCCGGATTTTCCGGCAGACTGATGCCCATGAAGCGCTGCCGAATCACATGCTGAATGATGTAGGCAAACGCGACGAGCCCGGTGTAGCGCTGCGCGAGGTACATCCAGTTGCCTGCCCACGGGTAGTAGACGATGTTCGATTTGCCGCGCAGCCAGATATAGACGCCGTAGATGCCGTGATAGAGGATGGGCAGGAAAATGAACACCCACTCCAATACGCGCACCAGCGGCAGGCTGTTGAGGAACTTGACCTGCTCGCCGTAGGCGACGGGGCCCTTCAAGGCTTCGAAGTTCGAGAGCAGATGCTCCAGCAGAAATGCCCCGATGGGGACGATGCCGAGAAGCGAATGGAGTTTGCGCCAGATAAAACTGGTGCCCTGGCCGGCGCGCAAAGGCTCCACGCCGCGGCGGACCCGGGGCGCGGCGGTTTGTTGAGCAGTTGCCATGGAAGTGTTGGCTCCTAAAGGCTGCTGGATGATGCTGTTCCAGATTGAGGGACAAAGAATGAGCTTGTACTGCCTCAAGCATTATTCGTGTCCTGGATCACCTACGTCAATGCGTGAGGCGAATCGCAGTCAGGTGATTCTGCTCGGGTTCCTGGCCGTCGTCGGTCCGGGCATCATTGTGCGCTTGAACGCTCCCGCGCTCCTCGCCCTCAATGAGAGGCAGCAGAGCAGCAAGCGCGCGGCCGCGATGGCTGAGGAGAGCTTGGTTTCAAGGTCGATCTCGGCCATGGTCTTGCCCAGTTCGGGCAGGTAGAACAGTGGATCGTAGCCGAAGCCGCCGGTGCCGCGCGGCGCCTCGAGAATCGCTCCTTCGACTGTGCCATCGGCGATCTGGCACGACCTGGCCATCGCGCGCGACCACGAGGGTGCAATGGTAGCGGGCCGTGCGCAGCGTGGGTGGAATGCCTTCCAGCCGCTGCAGAAGCAGCATGTTGTTCCAGACGTCGGTGTTGTCGTTGGCGTCGGGCGAGTCGACGAGGCCGGAGTCAGCGGCAAACCGTGCCGAGCGCACGCCAGGCGCACCGCCGAGCGCATCCACTTCAAGACCGGAATCGTCGGCGACAACCAGTTCGCCGGGAGCGAAGCGCGAGTAGTAGACCGCCTTGGTGGCCGCGTTGGCGAGAAAGGTGTCGCCGTCTTCTTCGGGAGCAGGAATGTTTTCGATGCCGGGGAGCGGCTCAATGTCTACCGAATGAGCGCTGTGCGGCGGTGCGGAAATCGCGGAGCTTGCCGGCGCTCGTAGTGGCGGCGTAGAGGCGCAGAGCCATGCAATGAGTGTAATGGGAAGGCCGGCCACGCCGGAGTCATGCACCGGCATCGAAGCGGCTACTCGATGTGATTCATCCGATTGACAAGGCGCGGACCGCTCTCATAAGGTTGTTCCGCCTGGAAGCTTTTTTCATTTGAGGAAATGCGCTTCGAGCGCCTCAGAGCCTACGACCGTGCACGGGCATAGATTCATGGAGTAGGCTCCAGGCAAGGTTTCGATCGCGGTTTTTCAAATCGGAATGAACATATGAGTGATAGCACGATGCGCACGATGGCAATCGGAGTCATTCTGACGGCAATGGCTGCACTGTTGCCTGCACAGAGCACCGCGATTGCGGTGGGACCTGCTGACTTGCAGGTTGACAACCTGAAAGCGCCGCTGGGCATTGACGATCCTGCTCCGCGATTCTCCTGGCAACTGCACGACCCGGCGCGCGGAGCGATGCAGACTGCATACCGGATCATGGTTGCCTCGAGAGCAGATCGACTCCTTGCCGGCAAGCCCGATGTATGGGACAGCGGCCGCGTAGATTCGGCAGATCGCATTGGTGTTCCGTATGGCGGACCAGCGTTGAAGCCGTCTACGCGCTACTACTGGCACATCGAGCTGTGGGGCGCCGCCGGGCAGGCATATCGCGCCACGCCCATCGACTGGTGGGAAACCGGCTTGATGAACCAGGACGCCTGGCACGCGCAGTGGATCGGCTACGAAACGCCTGAAGAAGCCACGGTGCGCCATGCGCCGGCGCGTGGATCGCGAATCCCGATGCGAAGTCGCCCCGAGGTGGGCAACGGCCCTGAGCAGCGCTTTGACTACCGCACGACGGTAACGCTGGCGCAGCCGGTGCGGTTCGCGGCGCTCTACGCTACCGGACAAGACACAGTCGCCGCCTGGATCAACGGCGCGCAGGTACTCAGCGAAGATCCGTTGACGCCCTATAAGCAGATGCCCTGGAAAAAGTTTGTGCGCGCCGACGTGACGAAGGACTTGAGCGCCGGAGCAAACACGATGGCAATTGAAACGCTGCATTATGTGGTCAATCCAAATGGCAAGGCCACAGACGACGCGCCGCCGATGATTGCCACGCTGGTTGTGGAATACGCGGACGGAAGCTGGACGAGTTTTTCGAGCAACACTGAATGGAAGACCGCGATCCATTCAGCTGCGGGCTGGCGAGCAGAAGGATTTTGACGATGCGGCTTGGGAGCGGGCCGTTGTCTGGGCAGCCGTTGCCGGGCAGCGATCGGAGTCGCTGGGCAATCCGTGGATCCCGGATTCGGTGAAGGCGCTGCGTCACGAGTTCACGGTGAGCACAACGATCAAGTCCGCGCGGCTTTATGCGACCGCGCTGGGCGACTACGAGATCTTTCTGAATGGAAAGCGCGTCGGGAACCAGGTCCTCTCGCCGGGCTGGACCGACTATCGCGAGCGCGTGATCTACCAGACCTACGACGTCACCGAGCAGCTCATCGAAGGGAAAAACGCAATCGGCGCGCTGCTCGCGCCGGGCTGGTACGAGACGCCGCTCGAGTGGTTCCAGCAGCCGAACAATTACGGCGTCACCCCGCCAGCGCTGCGCGCGCAGTTGCGCATTGAGCACGCCGACGGCAGCGTGGAGTGGGTGGCGACCGACGCGAAGTGGCAGGCCGCGCCATCGTACATTCTGCACTCCGAGCTTTACGACGGCGAGTCGCAGGATGCGCGCCTGTGGCATCCAGGCTGGAGCGACAATCGCTCTCCAGTTGACGGCTGGAAAGAAGCCGCCGTCATTGATCCCGCACCGGTTGAGATCCAGGCGCAGGACTTCCAGCCCATTCGCGTGGAGCGCACGCTGGAGGCGAAGTCGCTCACCGAGCCGAAGCCTGGAGTTTGGGTTTACGACTTCGGCCAGAACTTCTCTGGCGTGGAGCAACTGCGCGTTGCAGGGCCCGCCGGAACCAACGTGCGGATGCGCTTTGCCGAAGTTCTGAATCCTGACGGCACGCTCTACACCGAAAACTTGCGCACGGCGAAAGCGACCGATCATTTCACCCTGAACGGCAACGGGCGTCGAAGAGTTCACGCCGCAGTTCACTTTTCATGGTTTCCGCTACGCGGAACTGACCGGCCTGCCCAACGCGCCGGATAAAGGCGCCGTCACCGGCCTTGTCATCCACACCGACGCACCGTTCACGGCAAAGCTCAGCACCGGCAGCGCGATGATCAACCAGCTCTGGAGCAATATTCTCTGGGGCCAGCGGTCGAATTTCGTCGGCGTGCCGACCGATTGCCCGCAGCGCGACGAGCGGCTGGGTGGATGGGCGATGCGCAGGTTTTCTGGCGCACGGCCAGCTACAACATGGACCTGGCAGCTTTCTCGCGCAAGTTTGCCGCCGACATGCGCGGCACGCAAGTTGGAACGCCGTACTTCGGCATCTACTCGCCGGGCACTGTGACGCAAAATGCGGGCTGGGCCGCCGGCTGGAGCGATGCCGGCATGATTATTCCCTGGACCTCGTGGCTGCAGACCGGCGACATCACGATCATGAACCAGAACTGGGCGGCGATGACGAAGTATCTCGACGCGATTGAGGCGGCGAATCCCGATGGTCTTTGGAAGAACGATTCCGGCACTGCCTTTGGCGACTGGCTTTCGCCTGAAGGCAAGACCGATTAGGTGCTGATTGCCACGGCATACTGGGCCTACGACGCGACGCTGATGGAGCAGATGGCGCGCGCGACGGGCCGCACCCAGGACGCCGAGAGATACGCGCAGTTGTTCGAGAAGATTCGCGCGGCCTTCCAAAAGCAGTTCGTGCGTGTCCGATGGTTTCGTGGCCGGAGCAGACAACGGTCCGTCGCAGTTCGGCGTGATCAACAATCCGAATGCAAAGAGCGCGGGCGGCGACACGCAGACCGGCTACGTGCTGGCCCTGCACATGAACTTGCTGCCGCAGAACCTGCGCGCGGCAGCCGCCAAGCAGTCTCGCGGACAAGATCGAAGCCAACCACGATCTGCTGGGCACGGGCTTTCTGGGCACGCCCTATCTGCTGGAAGAGTTGACCAAGGCCGGCTACACAAAGCTCGCCTATACGCTTCTGCTCAACACGCGCTATCCCTCATGGGGCTACATGGTGAGCACGGCGCGACGACCATGTGGGAACGCTGGAACGGCGACCAGATGCGCAACGATCCGAGCATGAATTCGTACAATCACTACGCGTATGGAGCAGTGGCGGACTGGATGTATCGCTATGCAGCGGGCATCGATGCCACTCCGCTTGACGCGGGATTTCATACTGTTGTGCTGCATCCGGTGTTCGACGCACGGCTTGGGCATCTTGCATTTGACTATGACTCCTCGTATGGACCGGTTCACTCCGATTGGACGGTGACAGGGCAAACGGCGGCGTGGCATGTGACGATTCCGGCGAACACGACAGGCTGGCTGCCATTAGCCGCGGACGAAGCTGCGAAGTACAAACTCGACGGCGCGCCGCTCGTCGAGAGCAAGCAAGCGAAAGCGGCTTCGTTGGGCGGGCAAAACGGATTTGAGCTAGCGCCGGGTAGCTACACGTTCGAGATTGAGCTTCAGTAACAATCTGCACTTTGCCGGTGTACGTTGTGCAGACGCAACCGGTAGGCTATGACTTTGCTCGCGGGCGACGTGTGTTGCAGTCGCCTGCGGCGATAGAAATGGAGCAGGAATGCCGACTGTGATCCTCGCGGGAATCGGGTGGCACATTGTTGGGGCGGCCTGCGCTGCTTCGTTTTATGCGCCGATTGAGAAAGTAAAGAAATGGTCCTGGGAAACGACCTGGGCCGTGGCCGGCTTCTTCTCCTGGATTCTGCTGCCAATCGGCGTGAGCTATCTCCTGCTGCCTGACTTCCACGCGCTTTTATGCCTCTCTCGATTCCGGCACTGCTGTGGAAGGTTGCGCTCTTTGGCGCCATGTGGGGCATCGGCAACGTCAGTTACGGGCTGACGATGCGCTATCTGGGCATGTCGCTGGGGATCGGCGTGGCCATCGGCGTCACGCTGGTGGTCGGCACGCTGGTGCCGCCGCTCATGCATGGGCAGGGCGCAATGCTGTTCACCACCAGCAGCGGCCTGTTTACCATGGCAGGAATCCTGGTGGCGTTAATCGGCATTGCGATCGTTTCCTATGCCGGCCATCAGAAAGAATTGCAGATGCGCGGCGAAGTACAGGGAGTTCAATGTGAAGCTCGGCCTTGCGCTCGCCGTCATCTGCGGCATTTTTTCGTCGGGAATGTCGTTCGCGATCGATGCGGCCAGGCCGATTACCGCTGCGGCGCGAGCACCTGGGCGTAAATCCGCTCTACGCTGCGCTGCCCAGCTATGTGCTCATCATGGGCGGCGGCGCGGTTATCAATTTGGCCTACTGCTTCATCCGGCTGGCATTCAAGAAGGACATCTCGCTGCGAGCCGATCTCGCACAACCTCGGCGCGACGCTGCTCAAGAATGGCTGCGCTGGCTGCGGCGGGCGGCATCATGTGGTATCTGCAGTTCTTTTTCTACGCGTGGGGCGCAGGCCAATATTCCGCAACGGCTTGTCGTATGTGAACTGGATGCTGCACATGAGCATTTACGTGCTGTGCGGCGGACTCGTCGGCCTCGCGCTCGGCGAGTGGGCCGGTGTTTCCAAGCGACCCATCCGGCTGCTCTGGGCGGGGATTCTGGTGATTATTGCAGCGGCGAACCTGGTGGGTCTTGGCATGGCAACCTAAACCGCATCGCGCCGATCCGTGGCACTCAGGGAAGCGGCAATTCCGCGTCCAGGCCCGCCGCGGCCAGGTCTGTGCGCAATTGAGCAACGTTTGAGAAAACCACGCCGACCATGCCCAACTTGAGCGCGGCGTCCACGTTCGCCGGCCGATCGTCAATGAAGAGCGTTTCACCCGGAAGGGTCCCGAGTTTATCGAGCGCATACCGATAAATCGCTGGATCTGGCTTGGCCATGCCCAGCCGATAACTCCACACCAGCACGTCGAATCGCGAGAGCCAATCGAATTCGCGTTCCATCTCCGCATGCACCGTGTCGCCCATGTTGGAAACGATGGCCGTCAGAAGCCCGCGCTGCTTCAGCTCGATCTGCCATGCGAGCATGGCCGGATTTTCGATCATCCACATGCGCGCATCCCAATGGACAAGCTCCTGGATTTGCGATTCGCCCAGCTTCAGCCCGCCTTCGCCGGCGACCTTCCGCCAAAAAGCCTCGCCGGTAAGCGAGCCATCGTCAAACGCGTCGCGGTGGGACCAGTACAAGGTGTCAAGACGAGCCGCAGGCAGGCCCGTAATGCGCTCCATCGCCGCGTGTGCGGCGGGGTCTGGAGGACAGGTCAGTACCATTCCATAGTCAAAAATCACTGCGCGCAATGCCAAATCGAACCCTCGCTCGCGCCCGTGTATTGTTGGAGAGAGCGCTCATCTCATTGTGCATGACGGGCCGCATGGCGCCGTGGCGGCGGTGCTGGCTGCAGCACACGATGGCGATCTGGACGGTTGCAATGCGGTTTTCCAGACGAACAGGTTGGAATACAGAGGAAAGCGACTTGGCGCGCGCGCACCGCGAGCGAATCGAGGCGGGACTGCCCATTGCCGATCTCACAGCTTCGAATCCCACGCGCTGCGGATTTTCTTATCCTGCCGGCCTGCTTGAAGCGCTAACCGATACCCGCGGGCTCGATTACGATCCGCAGCCGAATGGCCTGCCCACGGCGCGAGAAGCGGTCTGCGAATACTATGCAGACCACGGCGTCGCGCTCGATCCCGGCCAACTGGTTCTGACTACCAGCACCAGCGAGGCCTACAGTTTCCTTTTCCGCCTGCTCTGCGATCCCGGAAGCGAGATCGTGATCCTGCAGCCGGGCTATCCGCTTTTCGACTTCCTCGCCACGCTTGACGATGTCGAACTCAAGCCTGCGCCGCTCATTTACGAAAACGGCTGGCAGATCGATTCCGGAGCGATCCGTCGCGCGATCTCCGAACGGACGCGCGCTATCGTCGTCGTGCACCCCAATAATCCCACCGGGCACTTCACCAAAGCGTGGGAAGCAGACGAACTGGCGAACCTCTGCCGAGAGTTCAATCTTTCGCTCATCGTCGACGAGGTTTTTCTCGACTATGGGATCGCATGCGAAGGTTCGAGCTTTGCTTCGGGTCTCGACGGCGTTCCGGTTTTCGTTGTCAGCGGTCTGAGCAAGATTGCCGGACTGCCGCAGATGAAGGCTGCTTGGATCGTAGTGACCGGCCCGGAGCACAAACAGGCCCTGGCGCGACTGGAGATCGTTGCCGACACTTTTCTCTCGATGAATGCTCCTGTCCAATGGGCGCTGCCCAGGTGGCTCGCAGGACGGCAGCAGATCCAGGAGCAGATTCGAAGCAGGGTGGCGGCGAATTTAGCTGTGCTCGACCGGCAGATGATGGCGGTTCCGGCGGTGGAAAGGTTGAAGGTGGAGGGCGGGTGGTATGCAGTGCTTCGCATTCCGGCTTTGCAGCCGGACGAGCACACCGTAATGGCCCTCCTGGAGCGCGGCGTTTGGGTGCATCCCGGGTACTTTTTCGGGATGCCGGAGTCGGGCTGGCTGGTGGTGAGCCTGCTTACCAGGGAGTTGGAATTCAGTACCGGAGTAACCGCCTTGATTAACTACTTACAAACGGATCAGGGAAGTAACACTAATGGGGGATGAGTTCAATTTGTTCTTTATATATATCCTGTATCTTATTTTGAATAAATGACATATTTCATCTCACAATCCGGAACTCTTGGATTGCAAAAATGGATTGCTGATTCGCTCTTGCCCCACGCTGGTTACGGGACCGTGTCCCGGCAGAACCTGCGTTTCGTCCGGCAAAGCTAAAATCCGCGAGCGAAGTGAATCGATGATCTGGTCAAAGTTCCCGCCCGGCAAGTCGGTGCGGCCAATGCTGCCCGCAAAAAGCGTGTCGCCGGCAATGAGCAGTTTGAGAGGTGCGAAATGCAGGCAGATCGATCCCTGGGTATGGCCAGGAGTGTGCAGCACCTGAGCGGGGTAGCTCTCGAGACCCACAATTAGACCGTCCTGCAGGTTTTCATCGGGCGGCGCAGTCTCCGGCGGGCTGACACCGAGCCATGCGGCCTGAGCTTCCATCATCTTCAGCAGCG
The DNA here is from genome assembly GCA_963782285.1 of uncultured Acidobacteriaceae bacterium. Lineage (GTDB taxonomy): Bacteria > Acidobacteriota > Terriglobia > Terriglobales > Acidobacteriaceae > Telmatobacter. The sequence goes on along the minus strand of CAWAJH010000011.1, from coordinate 46,175 downwards.
GCAAGTCGTTTTCATTCAGAAAAATTGGCGCGCCGGTGAGTCTTTTGAGTTTGAGGGCCCCGCCAACGTGGTCGATGTGGGCATGTGTAACCAGGATCTGCTTGAGCTTGAGGCCCAGCTCGGTCAGCCTGCGATGGATGCGGCCGACTTCGTCTCCGGGATCGATGACGATGGCCTCATGGGTGCTTTCATCGCCCATCAGAGTGCAGTTGCACGCCAGCGGCCCAACGGGAAAGGACTCGAGGATCATGGATCGATTGTAGGGCCTTTGCGACAGAGTCAGTCCGGTGCACGCCTTGCGATCTGCCAACCGTTCAGATTCAGTGCGCCATTCGGTAGTAACCGAACGGACAGGTCTGATTCCGGCGGAGATTCAGCTGCAAATAGAGAATGGTGCCTCGGTGCCGAATGTGCCCGAAAAGTAAACAAGAGGCGAAAACACCTCTTGCGATTCGCTTTTTATTCGCTATAATGCCCGCATGGCTGTCACACGAAGGCAAAAAGAAGTCATCGACTTCCTGGAATCGTTTGTGACCAGCAACGGCTATTCGCCTTCTTTTGAAGAGATTGCCCGCGGGATGAGCCTTAAAAGCCTGGCCACCGTGCACAAGCACATCACCAACCTCGAAAAGAAGGGGATGCTCGACCGCGTTCACAACCGCAGCCGTTCCATCGATCTGCTGCCCCCGGGCTCGCGCACGCGGTCAAGCATGAAGCTGCCTCTTGCGGGACGCATCGCAGCCGGCATGCCCCTTGAAGCGATGGAGACGCCGGAAACCATCTCGCTGCACGACGTGGTCGGCAATCGCGACGTATTTGCCCTCGAGGTGCGCGGAGATTCGATGCGCGATGAGCACATCATCAATGGCGACTATGTGCTGGTGGAGCGCGTGCGAACCGCGCGCCAGGGCGAAATCGTGGTGGCGCTGGTGCATGGCAGCGAGACCACGCTGAAGCGCTTTTATCCTGAAGGCAACGTGGTGCGCTTGCAGCCTGCGAATATGGAGATGGATCCGATCTACGTGCCTGCCGCGCAGGTGGCAATTCAGGGCCGCGTACTGGGCGTGCTGCGCAAATACCGATAGCTTCTGAACTGGTGAATCAGCGATCGGCTCAGCACCACTAGCCCGCCGACTCCGCGATGCGTCTCGCTCGCCAAAGCGCGCCGTCGAGGGCCACTGTCTCCATCGTTTCTACCGGCATCTCGGGCGCGGCGGCGTGCAAACCCGCGAAAAATGCCTCTCGCACCATCTTCATTTTCCCGATCACGCTGCCGGTCCAGGCCACCGGAACTTCACCCGCAATCTGGTGCTTGCGGCGCAGCTTGGAACGCACCAGCAGCACGTTGGCGACCAGATCGGCCGCGGCCTGCCGCAAAACCCCGGCGGCTACCGCATCGCCGGCCTCGGCCAGCTCGTTGATCGCCGGCGCGAGCGCGGCAAAATCCGGTCCCGGCGTGCCGTCGCCGAAGTTGATGAATTCATCCATCGTCGGCGTGCCCCAGATTTCGCCCACCTTTTTCAGGACGTCTGTCGGCTCCTCGCGGTCGTAGGCATTCAGCGCGCGGCGGATGGCGTGCAATCCGATCCAATAGCCTGAGCCCTCGTCGCCGAGGCGCGAACTCCATCCGCCGGCGGTTTCGCAGACGCCATCCGGCGCGCGGCCGATGGTATTTGTGCCGGTTCCGGCAATCTGCAGGATCCCCGGCCCTCCCTGGAACGCCGCATCGAGCGCGATCACGTGGTCCCCCACCACCTCGGAGCGCTCCACGCCAAAATCGTCGAACACCGCCGTGATCCACTCCGTGATGCCGGGCATGCTGGCGCTGGCCACGCCGCACATGCGGCGCGTACGCTCTTCACGCCCGCCTGCGCTTGAAGACCTCTCGCAGAAGTTCGCGCAGATTGGCTTCCGCGGCCTCCGCGCCCACGCGCAGTCGCTTGATCGATCCGCTTTGACCGCTGCCAAGAATCACTTTGCCCGACACGATCGCGGCGCGCGTGTTTGTGCCGCCGCCGTCGATCCCAAGAACCGCGTCCATTTCCTCTCGTTCCTTCTCTATTTCCCGGAAGTGTCTCCATTGTCGCGCAGTGTTCCGGACAGGATATTCAGGCTGCCGTCGTTCTTCGGCGGATTGAGGCCAAGCATGTGCGCCATCCATGGATACAGATTGACGTTATCAAACGGCGCCACGGTTTTTCCTGCCACAAGATCCGGTCCGGCGGCAAAGAAACTGGCCTTCATCTCCGGCACTGTGTGCGGATCGAAGCCGTGCATGCCAGCGGTCGGTGGACGATCCGCGTGACCGGCCGGCGGAGCGTGCGCACGAATTGCATAAGGCCCCGTGGCCACAATCACCGGGTCGCCTTCGCGCGGATTCTGGTTGAAGTTCAGGCGGGCGGGAACATTCTTGAGCCGAAAGACCATGAACTGCGACGTGGCGTGCTTGAGCTGGTTGTAAACGCGGGCGCGATCTTCCTCCGTCTTGCCGTAAAGCAGCGCTCCGACGGTCTCGAATCCGCTCAGATCGGCAAACTGGTCGAGGTTGATCCAGTCGCCCTCGGACTTGACCATGCCGTGATCGCTGACGACGACCAGATCGATGGGCAGGCCGGTGGTTTTCAGCGCAGATTCAAGTTTGCCGACGATCGCATCCATTTTGAGCTCGGCAGCGCGCGTTTCCGGCGCGTCGGGGCCGAACTCGTGGCCCTCGTGATCCGGCTCGGAGAAGTAGATGGTGATGAAGTGCGGGCGATCCGCCGCCGGCAAATGGAGCAGAGCGACAGCGTCGTCGATGCGCGCCTGCTGGGACTCGGGCGTGCGCTCGGTGTTGGCGTCGTAACGGGCGTAATACGAGGGCCGGAAGCCGGCGATCTTTGCCTCCGAACCAGGCCAAAACAGGCACGCGGTGCGCATGCCCTGGCTTTCCGCCAGACTCCACAAGGGAACGCCGCTGTACCACGAGCCGTCGGTCACGGCCTGCGGGTCGGTATAGGAATAACGGCGCCGCGCGCGGGATCGGAAAAGCTGTTGGCTACGATGCCGTGATGCTCGGGATAAAGCCGGTGACGATGGTGAAGTGGTTGGGAAATGTGAGCGTAGGATAGCTGGGCATCATCCCTTCGGGAGCCCAGACGCCTTGCTTTGCCGAGCGCGAGCAGATGAGCGGCGTTGTCGCGCTTGGCATAGTCCCAGCGGAAGCCGTCGAGCGAAACCAGCACGAGATAATGCTGGCTCTGCGCCCAGGCCGAGTTGGTTCCGTTGTCGACATGCGTCAGCGGCAGCGCCGGATTGAAGCCGGTTCCCTGCCCTTGCATGCGGATGGAGCGGCAGCGAAGCCGAGGACAAGCAAAACGGCGAAGGCCAGCCGCCGCAGGGTGCGGATTTGCATCGAAAACACTCCCGAATCAGGTTATCGCATCAGTTAGACGTTCGGATCGGGTGAGATGGCAGAATCTATCGACCGAAAGCGCGCGCCCAGGCTGTCCAGGCCAGTCCGACCCCGAGGATCGCGAGCTTTCTGCACGAATGGCACGCTGGCGCGGCGCGTAAAGACGTCGTAGTCCGCCGCTCGATGCGCTTGAGCAGCGCGTGATAGATGGAGACCAGCACCCAAAGCGCGGGACGGCTCTCGGGATCGATCAGCGGCATCAGCTCGCGCGCCGGATGCGTAGTAGTCCTCCGCGCGCCGCGCGATCGCCTCAAAAAGGTCCCGCTCAGTCATCGTGGGCGGGGCGTCCAGTCTTGCGATGGAGCAGCGAGTCGAGCGAGACGCCGTGTGGCGGCCAGATTTTCGAGCGGCAGATAGACGCGGTTGCGGGCGGCATCCTCGGCCACGTCGCGCAGAATGTTGGTGAGCTGGAAGGCAATGCCGGTTTCTTCGGCCAGTTTTTCGGCGCGCGGGTCGCGGTAACCGAAGATGCGGATGCAGACCAGGCCGACGACCGACGCGACAAGGTAGCAATAGCGGTAGAGATCGGCGAAGGTCGCGTAGGTGTCGGGCGTGCCGATCTGCGCGTGGTCCAGATCCATGGCGACGCCGGCGACGCAGTTCGTCGAGCAGCTCGAGCGGAATTTCGAAGCGCTGAGTCGCGTCGCGCACGGCCAGGAAGACGGGATCGCTGGTGACGCAGCGCCGGCTGCGGCTTCGTGCCATGCCGCCAGCCATGCATCAGTCGGCGGCGGCGCTCCTCGCGCGGCAGGGTTTCGTCGTCGGCAAGATCGTCGGCCTGGCGCATGAAGGCGTAGATGGCGCAGATGGCGTTGCGGCGTTCGAGCGGAAGCGCGAGGAAGGCGTAGTAGAAATTCTTGGCTTCGCGCTTGGCGATCTCGCGGCAGGCCGCGTAGGCGTGGCGCCAGCTCGAGCGCGGTAGGATGGAACTGTCTTGGTCAAGCGGCCTTTCCTGTCGACTGCGAGCGGAGGCGCAAGAACGGCAACGTCTTGCCGCCCAGAGCGCGCAGCGCGAGCGCGAGCTTGCGTGCGCTTGGAGATGGCCGGCCGCGCGCTCAGCACGTCGTAGTCGCGGCGCTCGATGGCGCGCAGAATCTCCAGGCCGCCGCGGCTGAAGAGATCGAGATCGAGCGCGAGATCGCGGTTCACTCGGCCAATCAGCGGCAGGCCCTGCTCGAAAAAGACCGCGCGTAGTCGACTTCATGACGCAGGAGCGCGCGAAACTCGGGCGTGGCCACGCCCTGCGCGATGGTCTCGTCGCTCACGCCGAAACGGCGCATGTCGTCCTGCGGAATGTAGACGCGGCCCTTGGCGAAATCCACGCGCACATCCTGCCAGAAGTTGGCGAGTTGCAGCGCAGAGCAGGTCGCGTCGGAGAGGCGGAAATTTTCTTCGCTCACTTCGCCGCAGGCGTAGAGCACCAGCCGGCCCACGGGATTGGCCGAGTAGCGGCAGTAGCCGAGCACGTCGTCCATCGTGGCGTAGCGGGTGACGGTCTGGTCCTGGCGAAAGGCGACGAGCAGATCGGCGAACGGCTCCTTGGGAATGGCGCAGGCGCGGATGGTTTCGGCCAGCGCGACAAAAACCGGATGGCGCGCGCGGCCCTCGTAGCAGGCGTCCAGTTCGCGGCCCCACAGATCGAGCAGCGCCAGAGCCTGCGGCCTTGTCGCGGACTTCGTCGCCCAGATCGTCGGAGATGCGGCAGTAGGCGTAGATGGAATGAAAGTGCGGCCGCAGCGCCTTGGGCAGGAACCACGTGGCCACGTGGAAGTTCTCGTAGTGCGTTTCGGCCAGGCGGCGGCAATAGGCGCGGGCTTCGTCGAGCGTGGGCGCAACCTCGGGAATGCGATAGTCCGGCGGCAGCGCAGCCCAGCCGCGGGCGAGGAGTTCTTCGGTCGAGACGTTGGTGTCGGGCATGGGTCTCGCGACCTTACGGTTCATTTGAGCGGCTCGGTGGAATGCGTCCGCTCAGGGGCTACAAGCCTTTCACCGATTTATGGCAGCATGTGCGGACTCGAGGTCGAATACAAGCGCGGATCGCGTTCATCTGGCCCTTCCTACGCTCAGAGCGGTCATCAGGATGGCAGCGCTTGTCGACGGGCACTCCGATGCAGTCTACGGCACGATCGCCGTCTTGATCTCGCTCGAGCGGTTCATCAGCTTCTCGAAGACGCGGTTGAGCTCGTAGAGATGCGCGCGGCCGGTGATGAATGCGCCGGCCTGGAAGCGTGCCGCCGGCGATGAGCGCGAGCGCCTTGCGGCAGATGGCCGGAGTGTGATGGAAGGTGGCGCGCAGCGTGATGTCGCTATAGTGGATGCGATTGGTGTCGAGAGTGACGTGCGTGTTGGCGGCGCAGCCGCCGAAGAAGTTCACCGTGCCGCCCTTGCGCACCAGCTCGACGGCTTCCTGCCAGGTCTCGGGCAGGCCGACGGCTTCAATCGCGATGTCGACGCCGCGATCATTCGGCGTAAGCGCGCGCGTCTCCTGAATGGCCTTGCGGATGGACGCGCGTCTGCACCACGTGCGCGGCGCCGAGTTGCCGCGCCGCCTCGACCTGGCCATCGTGCTTGACGATGGCGACGGTTTCGTATCCGGCCAGCGCAGCGACGTGCAGAATCATGAGCCCCAGCGGGCCGCCGCCAATCACGGCAATCGATATCGCCCTTGCGCGGATCGGAATCCTCGAATCCGTGCACGGCGCAGGCCAGCGGCTCAGTCAGCGCCGCATGCTCCAGCGGCACGTTGTCCGGCACGACGAGCGTGTTCTTGGCGACGATGCGCTCGGGAATGCGGATGAACTCGGCGTAAGCGCCGTTGTTGAAGAGCAGATCGTCGCAGAGATTCTCCTGGCCGCGCAGGCAGAAATAGCACTTGCCGCAAGGCGCGGAGTTGAGCGCGACGACGCGGTCGCCGGGCGCGAAATCCGTGACTCCCTCGCCCGCTTCGACGACCGTTCCCGCCAGCTCGTGGCCGAAGAGCGCGGGAGGCACGATCATGCGCGCGTGATAGCCGCGGCGAAAGACTTTGAGATCGGTGCCGCAGGTGAGCGCCGCGCCCACGCGAACGACCAGTTCGCCGGCGGCGGCCTTGGGAATGGGAACCTGCTCGATGCGGACATCTTCGCGGCCGTGAAGGACGGCGGCGCGCATGGTGCTGCGCCCGTGGAGAAACGCGTTCTCGACGGTCCTGCGGCCCTGGCGGACAGCGGTCTCGACCGTCTTGCGGCCTTTGACGACGACCGTCTCGACGGTATTCAGGCCTGCCTCGACGACCGTCTCGACGGTATTCAGGCCGCCTTCGACGACGTCCTCGACCTTTTTTGCGGCCCTCTTCGACGACGGTCTCGACGGTCTTGCGGCCGCGGAGGATCGCGTCTTTCACCGTGCTCGCCATCGGATTCTCCCTACTCTGCTCCTGCCCCGGGCACAGGCTCCATCATAATCTTCATTGAGCCCGGCTGGGGATGCGATGCGATTTCGATGGCCGCGACCGCTTCTTCAAACGGGAAACGGTGCGAAATCAGCTGGGTGAGGTCGAAGCCGTTGCGGTAGCCGTCGAAGACCAGGCCCGTCACTTCGTCCAGAATCGGGAACGAGGAAGAGTATGAGCCGAGCAGGGTCTTTTCGTCCACGCAAACCGCGGCGGGATCGAATGTCGCCTCGCCGTGCTGGGTCTGGGCAAAGAGCATCACTTTGCCGCCGGGGCGCACCGCATCCATGGCCGTGCGGATGAGCGCGTTGCCGCCGACGGCCAGAATCACGGCGTCTGCGCCGCGGCCTTCGGTCTCGGCGAAGACGCGCTCGACCACGTTTTCGGTGTCCGGCGTGGATGGGATTCGTGAGGCCGAAGCGCGCGGCGATGGCGTGGCGCTCGGCAAAGAGATCGGAGGTGAGCACGCGGGCGCCGATCCGCTTGGCAAGCAGCGGCGTGCATCAGGCCGATCGGCCCCTGGCCGATGACCAGCACCGTATCGTCGGCGGCGAGATTGAGCAGCTTGACGCCCTTGAGCACGGTATTCAGCGGCTCAACAAAGGCGGCCTGCTCGAAGGGCACGCCGTCGGGAATCTGCACCACGCCGCCGTCCGCGACGACGAAATCCATCACGCGAATGTACTCGGCAAAGCCGCCGCCGGAAGGCTCGAAGCCCGCCGTCGCGCCGGTCTTCTTGTAGAGCGGGCACTGCGCGGGCGTCTGCTTGCGGCAGTAGTAGCACTCGCCGCAGGGAACGTGATGGAAGCTCATCACGCGGTCGCCGACGGCGAAGTTCGGTCACGCCTGCGCCCACCTCTGCGACCACTCCGGCCATCTCGTGGCCGAAGATGCGCGGCGCCGAGTGCGAGCCCATGTGAATCTTCTTGAGATCCGTCCCGCAGACGCCGCAGGTGGCGATCTTGATCAGCAGTTCGCCGGGGCCGATGCGCGGAACGGGGACGGTTTCAAGACGCATGTCGTTGATGCCGCGATAGACGACGGCGCGCATGGTGGAGGGGATTTTGGATTCGACCTGGAGTTTGAGGATTGGAGATTTGGGTAGCCATTCGTTTTTCGATGCGACCTCATTCATCGTGCAGTTGTCCACGAGAAAATCGACGCAGTGACTCCGCGATGCTTTGGGAAGCCTTTCTACTATTCTCGCCCATCCGGATGAGTGCGGGCCAGTACCAGGGCCGCAGAGGCGGCAAAAAGAGTAAACCGGCCAGGCGAAATTGGCCGTCGGGCGAGAGAAATCGGTTGAAGTCGGGCAGGCGGTCGGTGAGCGCCGTCGCTGACGCCCTTGATGCATAAAACGGGATTCCGCGCATGGCGGCGAGGCGTGCGATGGCCGCGGCTTCCATGTCGACGAGGGCGGCGTTGTAGGCGGAGGCGAGGCGGCGTTTTTCGGCTCGTCGGCAACCTTGGGGCTGGTGGCCAGCCAGAGATCGCCGGCGCCGGCGTCGCAGTTGAAAGCGCTCGCCGGTGCGAACGTCGATGACGCCGGCGACGTTGTGGGCCGAGCCGGCGGCGATTTCGGCGCGGAGCGCTCCGGCCCAGCCGACGGAGAAGACCAGATCGATCGGTCCGCCGTCTTCAATGGCGGCAAAGGCGCGCGTCGCGGCGGCCTGGCCGGCTCCGGCACAGGCGGCGATCCACTCTTCTTCTTCGTTGCGCTGCGCCCAGAAGTGGATGCCGTCGCGCGTCGGTGCGGCCAGCCGCGCACGAGCGGCTTGAGCTCGCCGGGCATGGCGGCGATGATGGCGACGCGGGTCATGCTTTGGGCGCGTGCTCCTGGAGGATCTTGAAGAGGCGCGAGCGGTGGCAGCGCGACTCATCCTCGCAGAAGCAGCCAATAGCTGATGGGCATGCGCGCGGCGACCTGCGCGACGAATTCGACCGTCTGGCGTGACTCGGCGGTGCGAAAGCAGCTCGCGTTCGTATCGATCGCAGAACGCCTTTCGGAATGCGCGACTGTCGGGCCATGCTAGCCTCTTCAAGATTTCGGCCGAGAGCTTGGCGCTCGGCGCAAGCGCCGGCAGCCAGACGTCGAAGTAGCCATCGGCAACCCAGCGATCTTTGGGCACGCCGCGCGGTGGACGGCGCGTTGCCCCGATGCGAAGGCCCTGGCCCGGCTCGGGCGGTGTGCCGATGCGAAAGGTGGTGAGATGAAGTCTTCTGCGGCATAGTATGGCCTCGGTGTTCCGTGTAAGGACGATCCGTAGAGTGCGAGTTTGGAGACTCGCACTACAGCCGGTCAGGAGACCCTGCGCGCTCCATTTCATCACGGCGCGTAGCCGTTGGCGCGGAACCAGTCGATGGCGGCGCGCATGGCGGGGTAGACGGGCACGATGCGGAAGCCGAGTTCCTGCTTGGCGCGGGCGCTTGAGGCGAACATCTTCTTGCGGCCCATGCGCACCTCTTCGAGCGTGGCGCGCGGCTCTTTGCCGCGAATGCGGCCGGTGATCCACTCCTCGAAAAACGCATACGTGGCGGCGACGGCAAAGGGAATCTTGACCGTGGGCGAAGGAATGCCGGTGATGGCCGACATCTTGTCGAGGATCTGCTTGAGCGTGAGGTTCTCGCCGCCCAGAATGTAGCGGCGTGCCGGGCGTGCCCTTTGGTCAGCGCGAGAACGTGGGCGCGGGCAACTTCGGAGACATCGACGAGGTTCATGCCCGGTATCCATGTAGGCGGGAAATTTGCCGTTGAGAAAGTCGACGAAGATGCGGCCCGTCGGCGTGGGCTTGCGATCGTTGGGTCCGATGGGCGTGGTGGGGTTGAGGATGACGACCTGCTGCCCGCTCCTGCGCGGCCTTGATGGCCTCCTGCTCGGCCATAAACTTCGATCGCTTGTAGTGGCCGACCATGTCGGCGAGCGACACGGGCGTGTCCTCGTTGATGACGATGCCGTCGGTGCGGAAGTGCATGGTGGCGACGCTCGACGTATAGACGAAGCGCTTGACGCCTGCCTCGCGCGCCAGGCGCAGCAACTCGCGCGTGCCGTCGACGTTGGCGCGATACATTGCGGCGGGATCGGGAATCCAGAGCCGGTAATCGGCGGCGACGTGAACGACGGCGTCGCAGCCGCCAAGCGCGCTCTTCAGCGATTCCGGATCGACAAATCGCCAACCACCGTCTCGCCAGGAATGCCTTCAAGATTGCGCGAGATTGCTCGATTTGCGCGTGAGCAAGCGCAGCTCCGCGCCTTCGGCGGCGAGCGCTTTGGCCACATGATGGCCGACGAAACCCGTTGCGCCAGTAAGGAAGATTTTCATGCGAAATATGCAATTTCATTCTAAATGCGGCGTGTTGGCAGTGGATTTAAGCAATTGAAGGAACGGGCAAACTGGAGACTCCGAAGTTTCATCGTTCCCGTATTCCTTTGAAAGCCGGTATTCACCGGAAGGACGGAGGCTCTGAAAGCGGAGTGCAGGGCAGCCCTTTGCCTGAACCTGTACTCTTACCCATAGAGGCGCCCGAAATGCTGATCCGGCTGGCATACGATATTCAATTCGATATTCCCGCGCCTGTAGCAGTGGTGGCGATGCTGAATGTGCATCCGTCGCGGGCGCACGATCTGCTAGAACCGGACGAGTTGCAGACTGAGCCACGACTTGAGATCACCTATTACCTGGACGGTTTCGGGAATCGCTGCGCGCGGTTCGTCGCCCCTCAGGGACAACTGAGGCTGTTCAATTCCACGTTGGTTCGGGACTCCGGAAGGCCGGACGAGACGGATTGGTCAGCGCGCGAGATTGCGGTGGGCGATCTGCCGCACGAGATGCTGAGCTTTCTGCTGAACAGCAGGTACTGCGAGGTGGATCGTTTCTCGGCCGTTGCACTGGACCTTTTCGGACACATCGAATCAGGGTGGGGACGCGTGCAGGCGATTTGCGACTGGGTCCACAACAAGGTGGTCTTCAACTACAGCCAGGCGCGGCCTACAAAGACGGCTCTCGATGTGTTTACGGAGCGGGTGGGTGTGTGCCGCGACTTTCAACATCTGGCAATCACCTTCTGCCGAGCGCTGAATATTCCGGCGCGCTACGCGACCGGGTATCTGGGCGACATTGGCGTGCCGGCGAGGCTTCCCATGGACTTCAGCGCGTGGTTCGAGGTGTACCTGGGCGGCCGCTGGTGGACCTTCGATGCGCGCAACAATGAACCGCGGATTGGTCGCGTGCTGATGGCGACGGGCCGCGATGCCTCCGATGTGGCGATGACCACTTCGTTCGGACAAGCAAACCTGCGCAGTTTTTTTGTCGTGACCGAAGAAGAATCTGCGGCGGCGGTTGCGAAGTGAAAGACAGCGGACAGCAATCCCTGGTCAAAACGGGCTGAGACGAAAGAATCAGCACTCAGTTTTTTGGCATTTGAAGACTATTCGAGAGCGTCGGGATGCAATGCGATGTTCTTTTCGCCGGCGGCCTTCTTTTCGTTCCAGGCCTTCACCCAGTCTTCCCAGTGCTTGCCGGCGGCGCGATCCTTGCCGAATTCGAGGCGCGCGATCTCGGCGTAGCTCACCTTACGCTTCTCAGGCGCGCTGGGCGTGAAGTACTGCACCCATGATTCGGCAAGCGTGGCTCCGGTCTGACGATTGAAAATGTAAGCCTCGAACTTTTCGCCTGACTTGAGCGTGAGAGTGACATCGCCGCGAAAGTCGAAGGCCTTTTCGAGTGCGTTCTTCAGATCGTCCTCGGTGGCGACGGTCGGCACCCAGCCCTCGAGCTCTTCGTGTTCGAATCCGGGAGCGAGTTCGAGCGCTTCAATCTGTTCACGAGTATATTTCTGGACTTCAGCGGTCATGGGTCCTTTCAGCGATGCCAGCGGTGCTGGCGAGTCAAGAATTTTTGTCGGCCGAAAAGTTAACGGAAGTCGCGTGCCGACCTGGCAAAACCAGGACGGGGCACCCGGCCTCCTGGAAACGCAGATCCTGCACTCCGCTCGGGATGACAGCGACAGAATTTCTCCATCACCGGGCTATTGAATTCCTTTGCGGTGTACTTGCCATCTGAAATCGCGGCAGAGCGTACAGTCGGGCCCGATAAATGTTCTGGCGGCAACTTCATCATGGTTGAACTGCCAGTTCAGCCAATCGATTTCCACCTTCGAGCCTTCCGAGTTGGGCATAGAGATCAATCCTCCATGGCCAGCTCCCGGCTGGTCGGCCACAAACACGGGCACCTGCTGGATGTGATCGAAATCGTCGAGCCCATTCTGCTCCGCAATGTCCTCCGGGCCACCCAGTATATATAGTACCGGCGTATGCAGCTTGGCCAGGTCTTCCTTCTTCACCGCGGTCATCTGAGGAAAGCCCGCCATTGCGCCAGGAGGCGGATTCTTTAAAATCCCGCTGCTCTCAATGAGAAGGGCAAACACGCGCGGATCCATTGCCGCCTTGATCGCAATCAGCCCACCACAGCTAAATCCTGCAACCGCGATGCGCCTGGTATCAATCGCCCGATAATAGGGACTGCCTTCGCGCTGGTTCTCGGCGAGAATCCAGTCGATCGCCGCAGTCATCTTTTCCGCCGTGGCGCCACTTCCCGGAGCAGGCATCCCGCCCGCGGGCCTCATTCCTTCCGGTTGAGGTGGAGCTTCTGGCCCACTCAAAATCTTGCCGGGCACGAGGACGACGTAGCCGCGGCTGGAAATCTCCGTCAAGTGAAAGCGCGAACTCGCGCCGTCTGCCGAACATCCGCCGTTTCCCCAGACATAGACACCCAGCTTGCCTTTGGCTTCGGCGCCCGCCAGGTCGATTGGCTGGTACACGACATACTCCAGTCCATCGGGAGCCATCGCATAGCTCGCCGGGAAAGGACCACTGCCTTCCAGGTCAGGTACGCTAGACCACTTGCGCGCGAGCGAGCCCATCAAAGCAGCCTTTTGTCCGAGTGCAGTTTTTGGCATCGGCGGCATCGCCATGGTGGGCGGGTTACCGGCGCCGGGCTGCGCGGGGGGAGCGGGCTGGGCTGCCTGCCCCAACGCGAGAACAGCGGAAGCCGTCAACCCCGCCAGTGAAGACAAGGCCCTCTTCCATCGATTACGGGTCATGCTTTCGATCCTTTCAGACTACGGCTCATTCGCGCCGTGCCTTAACGGCTCCGCACTGAACTCATCTCGCACGCACTGATGACGAGGACGTGTCGCCGCAGCCGCCGCATACGATCTTCCCACAACTCTCCCGAGCCTGTCCGTGCATTCGCGCAAAGGAGCAGTTCCGCGTTTTAAAACTTAAGAGCTGAATGATCGCCCGAAGGCGGTGCTTTAGCGTTAAAAGAATTACATCTTGGCCAATTCACGCTCAGGCTGCGAGATCTTGACGAGCGACGACGGGCCAGTAGGCATCGGCTCATTCAGCAGCTTGAGCGCGTGCTTGTCGGGATAGAGCGAGAAGCTGCCTTTGACCATGGCCAGAAAGCCTTTGAGCGATCCGAAGCCATCGAGAACTGCAGACGGCTCATAGCCGCAACTGACCATGCAATTCGCGCACTTGGGATTGCCGGAGCCGACGCCATACTCCTCCCACCTCGTGCTTTCCATCAGATCCTTGAAGGTCTCCGCGTAGCCGTCCTGCAAGAGGTAGCACGGCCGCTGCCAGCCGAAGATGTTGAAGGCGGGCGAACCCCAGGGCGTGCAGTCGTAATTTCGGTCGCCCATCAGGAATTCCAGGAACAGCGGCGACATGTTGAACTTCCAGCTCTTCTTGCGATTCGAGAGAATAGCGCGGAACATGCGGCGCACGCGGGCGCGGCCCATAAAGTGCTTCTGGTCGGGCGCTTTGTCGTAGCTGTAGCCGGGCGATAGAACGATGCCTTCGACACCGAGGGACATCATCTCGTCGAAGTGAGCACGGACGTGATTGGGATCGGTCCCGTCGAAGAATGTTGCATTGGGCGTGACGCGAAAGCCTCGCCTGACGGCCTCCTTGATGCCTTCGACAGCGATGTCCCATCCGCCTTCGCGGCAGACGGAAAAATCGTGTTCCTCGCGCTGACCGTCGAGATGCACGGAAAAGGTGAGGTACTTCGACGGTGTGAATTCAGGCAGCCGGCGCTTGAGTTCGAGCGCATTGGTGCAGAGGTAGATGTACTTTTTGCGCGCGATGAGGCCGTTGACGATCTCGACGATCTGCGGATGCAGCAGCGGCTCGCCGCCGGGGATCGACACCATGGGTGCGCCGCACTCTTCGATCGCGGCGAAGCACTGCTCAGGCGTGAGCTGCTTCTTGAGGATGTGCGGCGGGTACTGCACCTTGCCGCAGCCGGCGCAAGCCAGATTGCAGCGGAAGAGCGGCTCCAGCATGAGCACCAGCGGATAGCGCTTATTGCCCTTGAACCGGTTCTTGAGGACATAGGTTGCAACCGTCCACATTTGCGAAATTGGAACTGCCATTCGGTTATTCCCTCTGGGGCTGAAGCCCCGGGTGAATCCTTGCTCGTAGCCGGTAGCTGGTAGCCAGTAGCTTGAAACTCATGCGCTTTCTACGATGCTCAAACCGGCAGCAAAGCAGCTACAGGCTACCGGCTACAAGCTGTTGTTCCGTTCCATGGCCCGCTTGTAGGTCGTCAAAGCGAGCAGCGGGAAGTAATCGCGATAAATCGTGTACGCGAGGTAAAACACTCTGGGGAAGCCGGTTCCCGTGTAAAGGGCCTGACGCTTCGTGCCTTCACCCGCACTCTCGTCCCAACTTCCATCGATCCGCTGGCGAGTGAGCAGCCAGCGCACGCCCTTGGCAATCGAGTCGGAGCGGTCGTCGCCTGCGGCCAGCAGTCCAAGCAGCGCCCACGCCGTCTGAGACGGGGTGCTGGGACCGATGCCGCGCGTGTTCGGATCGTCGTAACTGCCGCAGTTCTCGCCCCATCCGCCGTCCGGATTTTGCACCATCCGAATCCATTCCGCCGCCTGCTGAATCTGGGGTTCAAGGTGGTCGATGCCGATGGCATCGAGGCCGCGCAGCACCAGGAAGGTGCCGTAAAGATAGTTCACGCCCCAGCGGCCAAACCAGCTTCCATCCGGCTCCTGCTCACTAAAGATGAATTTGATGGCCTTCTCGACGCGTTTATCGGTCCGGGTATAGCCGTAGCTCGCCAGCATCTCCAGAATTCTCCCCGTAATGTCAACGGTCGGCGGATCGAGCATCGCGTTGTGGTCGGCGAAGGGAATGTACTGGAAGATCATCTTGGTGTTGTCTTTATCGAAGCTGCCCCAGCCCCCGTTCTTGCACTGCATGGCAAATTCCCAGGCAATGGCACGTTCGGCCACGCGAAGCTGGTAGCGCTCGCGGGGGTTGTCTACCTTGCTGAGTGCGAGTAAAACCTGCGCAGTATCATCGGTATCCGGGTAAAACTCGTTGTTAAACTCGAAGTACCACCCTCCGGGATCGCACTTGTGCGCCTTCACTGACCAGTCGCCTTTGTGGCGAACTTCTTTTGCGAGCATCCAGTCCACGGCCTTCAACAGACGCGGGTCGTTGCGCGGCACGCCAGCCTCGCCCAGCGCGTAAACTGCCTGCGCCGTATCCCACACCGGGCTCATGCAGGGCTGCATTCGGAAGGTAGGCTCGGGCATCTCGGGCGTGGGCTCCTGCTCGACGCCGAGCTTCTCAAACTCGTCGCGTGCGCGGATCACCTGCGGATCGTCTTCGGAGTAGCCGAGGCAGCGCAGCGCAATGATCGCGTTCAACATTGCTGGATAAATGGCACCGAGGCCGTCGGTCATTTCCAGCCTTTCCAGCAACCATTTTTCCGCGTGTTTCATGGCCAGCTTGCGCAGCGGGCGAAGATGCACGGCCTCAGACAAGTGCATCAGGCGATCGAGAACAATGAAGAAGTTCCGCCACGAGAGCAATTGTTTGCGATCGATCCGCAAACGAAGGTCGGCATTGGCGCGGCCGCCCACAAAAAGCTCGTCAATTCCCTGTTCAGGCGGAATCTTCTTGAACGGCTTCTTGGCATACATGATGGCCAGCGGCACCAGGATCGACCGGGACCATGACGAAATTTCGTAGATATTGAAGTAGAACCACTTTGGGAAAAGTACGATCTCCGGCGGAATCGCAGGCACGGCGTCGTAGTCGTACTGGCCAAGCCCGCAGAGATACATCTTGGTGAACGTGTTGCATGCTGTCACGCCGCCATTCGCCAGCACCCACTCGCGGCACTTGGCAAGGCGCGAATCGCTCGGGCCGATCCCCATCAACTTCGCAGAAAAATAGCACTTGACCGAAAGCGAGATGTTTCCCGGCCCGCCTGGATAGATGCTCCAGCTCCCGTCTTCGTTCTGGTAACGCATCATTTCGTTGCAGGCGCGCTTCAGCCGGCCTGGATCGCCGCTTTCAAGCAGGGTATGCAGGAAAATGTAGTCTGCTTCGAGCATCGAGTCGGCTTCGAGCTCGCCGCACCAGTATCCGTCGGGGTGCTGCAGACTCAGAAGAAAATCCCGCGCGCTGACGATTGCCCCGTCAACCTCGGCCAGGTCCGCATCAATCCGGCCGAATCGTGGCGCCGCGGTTTGTATTCTCTGCTTTTCAGGAGTCATGCAGTTTGCAATGTCTCAACTGTTCTCCGGAACAAGGACAACTTCCGTGCCGCTCCGGCCTCTTTGGCACTGCCAGTTGCCCGTGCCATGTGCATGGATCGTGAACCCACTCACCTAACGGGAACGGATTCGGCGCCACCAGCGCTGCCAATGGCCTGCACAATCTCAGGAGGCAGGCCGAAGCGTACATTTTCCGGCATGACCTCCACCTCTTCGACGTCTTCGAATCCGTTTTGCCGCAAGTAGCTCACTACGTCTTCGACCAGAACTTCAGGGGCCGACGCGCCGGCAGTCACTGCGACGTTCTCAACCCCCTCCAACCATTCAGGATGGATGGCCTGGGAGTCGTCGATCAGATAGCCCATCGTGCCTAGGTTGCGCGAAACCTCGACAAGACGGTTGGAGTTGGAGCTGTTGGTGGATCCCACGACGAGGAGCAGGCCGGCTTTGTGGGCCACATTGCGCACTGCCACCTGGCGATTTTCGGTTGCGTAGCAAATGTCCTGGGAGTGCGGACCGACAATATGCGGATACTTCACCTTAAGGGCGTGGATGATGTCGCGTGCTTCGTCGAGGCTCAGAGTCGTTTGCGTCAGGTACGCAACGCGGTCGGGATTGGGCAGGTCGAGCGCCTCAACCTCAGCAACATTTGACACAACATGTGTCACCTCTGGTGCTTCTCCCAGCGTGCCTTCAATCTCGTCGTGATCGCGATGGCCAATGAGCACAAGCGAGTACCCCTGTTTGGCAAATTTGACGGCTTCAAAGTGCACTTTGGTTACCAGAGGACAGGTCGCGTCAATGACTTTCAGGTTGCGTCCTCTGCTCCGTTCGCGCACCGCCGGAGAGACTCCGTGAGCGCTGTAGATTACGCGCTGGCCATCGGGAACATCGTCGATCTCATGCACAAAGATTGCACCCTTTGCGGCCAACTCATTCACAACGTAGCGGTTATGCACAATCTCCCGGCGAACGAAAATCGGGGCGCCAAAGGTTTCGAGGGCGATTTTAACGATATCGATGGCGCGCACAACGCCTGCGCAGAAACCGCGCGGTTTGAGCAGCAACACCCTCTTCTTACGTGGGGAAGATCCGGCTAAGCCGTGATGGGGAATGGACTCGAGGACAGTTGTGGTCACATCTCCAAGTATACCAATTAGCAAGATGAAACGACAGCTTCACAGGCATCGGGAGGGTATCTCCCTGCCACATTCGCACAAAGACTCCGGCTTTCCATCCTCCAGGCGAGGCCCTGCATCGAACCCGCCATGTTCGCTACTGGAAAATGGAACTCCAGGCGGACCGAGGAGAGAGGGCGATGGCAGAAACGAAGAAATGTGCGAATGCACCGTGCGACTGCGTGCCGACGGATGGGTCAAAGTATTGCAGCGCCTATTGTGCGGGAGCGGAGGAACGGACCGATGTGGTGTGCCACTGCGGTCATGCAACCTGCAGTGGCGACGTAACGAACCTGGAAACCAGAAACGCCGCCGGTCAAAGCGCGTGAAGGCGCCTGAAGCCGAGCTTGGACTCGGTAAGTCTTCGCCCTGTGCCTCTTGCCGCAGCCAGGCGACCGTTTCGTCGGCGCATGCCTCGGCCAGGCTGCGCCCGGTTGCACCAAGCACGGCACAGCACAGCGACTATCTGGAAAGGCTATCCCACAGCCGGTCGACAGGCATCTTCCGCCGTGGTTAACCGCGGCGGAAGACCTCGAATCACGGACTTGAAGGGTCCAGCAAATCCGGGCAGATGCTCAGTGCCGGTTTGCCGCTTCGGCAGCGAGCCGGATCTGCTCTTTTGCCTGTCCCAGCAGCTCTTTCGCCTTGGCCGCATGCCCTGACATATCCCATTCGTTGGCCCGCTGAGCCGCAGAAATGCGGTCAAAAGCCCGGTTGATCAGGTCCTGCGCCGCCATCAGGTTGGGGCGCCGGGGCCCTTGTGCGATCAGCACGCCGCTCGTAAAACTTGCCAAACAAAGTACGGAGCCCAAAACGAATTTGCTTCTTGTCATAGGGAAATCCTCCGCCAGTGAAGGTAACAGACGCAGGCAGGCATCTGGCAACAAAAAAGTGAGAATTTCAGGCCACTCCAATCATCAATGAGTCGACTTATGCCCCTCCCCGAGGGTCAATTCTAGGATTCGGGCGCGAATTAGAAGACATCCTCTCATCCCGCCTGGAATCGATCGATTTTGAGTTCGGATGGATGCTTATTTCTGCATACACTGCACCAAAACCGGTGGTAAGCTTATCAGCCGTAGACACTGAGGAGGGCGGCATATGGCCAAGGCGAAGAAGTGCGCAAATCCTGCCTGTAGCTGCGTTCCAACCGACGGATCGAAGTACTGCAGCGCCCACTGCGAAGGCAACGGAGATCGACCCGAGGTGATGTGCCGGTGCGGCCACTCTGACTGCTCCGGCAACGCGAACAGCTAGGTTTGGCCCAATGAAGTACATCTGGGGCGGCCCAAATAAGGAAGCCCCCTGGGCGCATGTTGGTGGACCCTTACGACTCCATTCGAAGAATGGCCGGGGCGTCCCTCTTCGTTCTTAACCTATGTCCCATGGAACCCTGGCCACCGGCTAAAAACGGGCGCCGAAACGACGTGGTCTGAATTGCTCTGTAAAGGGAGATGCAGAGCGTCATACTGAACCATGAAAAAGATTCTGCTTGGGCTGGTTCTCATCTTCTGCTTCGCGGCACCGTATGCGGCGCAGGCGCAGGTCGTGGTAGTTGTACACCACCGCCATCACCACCATCACCATCATCACCCCCAACTCCGCCACAACCAGTAATCGGCGAAG
This sequence comes from uncultured Acidobacteriaceae bacterium, assembly GCA_963782285.1. Lineage (GTDB taxonomy): Bacteria > Acidobacteriota > Terriglobia > Terriglobales > Acidobacteriaceae > Telmatobacter. The sequence goes on along the minus strand of CAWAJH010000011.1, from coordinate 26,905 downwards.
AACTTCGTTGTCCCACCCTTGCCCACTGGTTCTTCCTCCCCTGAAGAACGCGTCAAGGATGGGGCATCTGTTTTTGGTTGGGGCAGTAACAGAAAAGGCAGTGTGGGCCACCCGCATGCTGAAAAGGCTCGATTTACAAGCGGCGCTACTTCCGCTTCCGCCATCACATTGCGGAGCACGAAGTTATGCTGCTCCCCCGGGGATTTCCTCAATCTGCCTCGATTTCAACCGCTGCTCTGACTGCCTTGCGTCATACTCCTCGCGGCTAGAATCAAACTAGCCATGTCCGAATTCACCCACCTGCATCTGCACACCGAATACTCCCTGCTCGACGGCGCCTGCGACGTTAACAAGCTCGTCGACCGCGTGGCCGCGCTGGGGCAGAAGTCCGTCGCCATGACCGACCACGGCAATATCTACGGCGCGGTGCACTTTTTCGATGCGGCCAAGGAAAAGGGCATCAAGCCGATCCTGGGCTGCGAGCTTTACGTGTGCAAGGCAGAGGACCATCGCGCCGACACGCCCAACGACCAGTACAACCACCTGCTGGTGCTGGCGGAAAACGAAGAGGGCTACCGCAACCTGATCCGCATCACGTCGGAGGCCTCGCTGCACGGCTTCTATCGCAAGCCGCGCGTGAGCAAGAAATATCTGGCCGAGAACGCAAAGGGCCTGATCGGCTTTTCCGGCTGCCTGAGCGGCGAGTTGTGCGAGGCGCTCGATAGCCGGCCGACTACGACAAAGGCCGCGGCCGTCGCGCAGCAGTACCAGGACATCTTCGGCAAGGGAAATTTCTATCTCGAAATTCAGGACCAGGGGCTGGAGCAGGAAAAGAAGATTCACGCCGACCTGTTCCGCCTGGAGCGCGAGCTGGAGATTCCGCTGGTCGCCACCAACGACTCGCATTACCTGTGCGGCGAAGACTCGCACGCGCACGACGTGATGCTGTGCGTGCAGACCGGCGCGAAGATTCACGACAGCGAACCGCTTCAAGTTCGACAGCGACCAGTTTTTTGTCAAGAGCGCCGACGAGATGGCGGCGCCTCTTCAAGGATTCGCCCGATGTGTTGAAGCGCACCATGGAGATTGCCGAGCGCTGCAACCTGAAGCTGCACCAAGGTGGACAATCCATTTCCCGAGTTCGCCGTGCCGGAAGGACACACCATCGACAGCTACTTTGAAGAGGTGTGCCGCGAGGGGCTGAAAAAGCGGCTCGAGACTGCCGTGCGCCAACTGGAATTGCGCGGCGTCCGGCGACGCCACGCCGATGAATACGAAGCGCGGCTGAATTACGAGATCGGCATCATCAAGCAGATGAAGTACTCGGGCTACTTCCTGATCGTGTGGGACTTCATCAAGTATGCGCGCGATCATGGCATTCCCGTGGGCCCGGGGCGCGGCTCGGCGACCGGTTCGCTGGTGGCCTACGCGATGGAGATCACCAACATCGATCCGCTGCAGAATGTGCTGCTCTTCGAGCGGTTCCTGAATCCCGAGCGCGTGACCATGCCCGATATCGACGTGGACTTCTGCATGAACCGGCGCGGCGAAGTGATCGACTATGTGACGCGCAAGTACGGCCGCGAGCAGGTGGCGCAGATCATCACCTTCAATACCATGGCGGCCAAGGCGGCGATCAAGGATTGCGGCCGCGCGCTCGATATGCCGTATGGCGATGTGGACCGCATCGCCAAGCTGGTTCCGGCAACCGTGGGCATGACGCTCGACAAGGCGCTGGAAGATGTCGCCCGACCTGCGCAAGGCCTACGACAACGACAAGCAGATCCGCGAGCTGATCGACACGGCGAAAAAGCTTGAGGGGCTGGTGCGCGGCGCGGGCGTGCACGCTTCGGCGGTGGTGATTGCGCCGCGTCCGCTGACCGAGCTGGTGCCGCTGAACCGGACCAAGAACGACGAAATCGTGACCGCCTACGACATGAAGGCCGTGGAAAAGATGGGCCTGCTGAAGATGGACTTCCTGGGCCTGACCACGCTGACGGTCATCAACGATTGCCTGAAGCTGATCGAGCAGACGCGCGGCGAAAAGCTGGACATCGAGCCGATTCCCATCGACGATCCGGAGACGTTCAAGAAGGTCTTTCACACCGCGCTGACTTCGGGCGTATTTCAGTTTGAGTCGGCGGGCATGCGCGACATTCTGCGGCGCTACAAGCCGGACACGGTGGAGGATCTGACGCGCTGAACGCGCTCTTCCGGCCCGGCCCGATGGACATGATCGACGACTTCATCGAGCGCAAGTGGGGGCGGCGCAAAGTGGAATATCTGCTGCCGGCGCTTGAAGCGATTCTGAAAGACTCGCTGGGCGTGATCGTGTATCAGGAACAGGTGATGCGGATCGCGCAACGTGCTGGCGAGCTATTCGCTGGGCGAGGCCGATCTGCTGCGGCGCGCGATGGGGAAGAAAAATCGCACAGGCGATGGCGGAGCAGCGCGATCGCTTTATGAACCGGCGCGGCCGCGCTGGGGCATCCGCAAGCCGCCGTTGTCGAAGAAATCTTCGATCAGATGGAGAAGTTCTCCGGATACGGATTCAACAAGTCGCACTCGGCGGCCTACGCCTGGTGGCCTACCAGACGGCCTATCTGAAGACGCATTATCCGGTGGAGTTCATGGCGGCGCTGCTGACTTCGGAAACCTCGAAGCCGGACAACGTGGTGAAGTACATCGGCGAGTGCCGCGAGATGGGCATCCGCGTGGAGCCGCCGGACGTGCAGGTTTCGGGCGCGCAGTTTACGCCGCATGGCGAAGCCATCCGCTTCGGGCTGGCGGCGGTGAAGAATGTGGGCGGCAACGCCATCGAGTCGATTCTGAAGGCGCGCGCAGAAGCTGGCGGGCGGTTCAAGAGTCTTTGGGAGTTCTGCGAGAAGAGTCGATCTGCGCGTGATGAACAAGCGCGTGATCGAGTCGCTGATCAAGGCCGGCGCGCTGGATTCGCTGGGCACGCGCGCGCAGCTCACCGCGGCCATCGACAAGGCGATGGAGCGGGCGCAGAAAACGCAGCGCGACGCGGAGCAGGGCCAGAGCGGATTGTTCGGCCTGTTCGACGAAGCGCCCGCGCGCGGCCGCGACGCCGATGCTCTGCCGGCGGCAGCCGATTGGGAAGAAGGCGAGCGGCTGGCCAATGAAAAAGAAGTGCTGGGATTCTTTGTCTCCGGGCATCCGCTCGACAAGTACGCGGAGAAGCTGCGCAACCTGACGGGCGTGATTACCATCGCCGAAGCGCTGGAGCGCAAGCCGCCGGAGCGGCGCTGGGGCGGGCAGCAGGACCCGGCCGACGAGATCCAGGTGGCCGGAATCACTGATGGGCTGCGCGTGCAGAAGAGCAGGCGCGACCAGCGGCTCTATGCGCAGGCGCGCTCGAAGACGCGACCGGCAAAATCGACCTGATCTGCTTTGCGCGCGATTACGAACGGCTGGCGCAGCAATTGAAGATCGAAGCGCCGGTGCTGGTGCGCGGAACGCTCATGGGCGATGAAGATGCCGCGCCGAAGATCGCCGTGAGCCAGGTGCAGGCGCTTGAAGAGGTGCAGGTGAAGCTGCCGACGGGCGTGCGCATCCGCATCAATCTCGATCGCGCGACGGAAGAGATGCTTGCCGGGCTGAAGAGCGCCGCCGACGCCGCGCCGGGACCGGGCAAGGTGATGCTGCAGCTGGAAAAGAAGGGCGAGTACGCGGTGATTCTGGAGCCGGAAGGCATGAGTGTAGCGGCAGATCGCGGCTGGGTGGAACGCGTGGAAGAGTTGGCCGGCAAAGGATCGGTGCAGGCGGTGGGGTAAAGGCAGCGGCGAGTAAGTAATGGGAGCTCGTGCAATATAGACAACTGGGCAATGGCCCGCTGAAAGTTTCCGAGCTTGAGTTTCGGCACGTGGCTCACGGTGGCCGGCGGCATTGCGCGCGAGCAGGCGATCCGCTGCATTCACACGGCCCTCGACCACGGCATCACGCTTTTCGATACGGCCAATCAATATGGAGCGGGCGAAGCGGAGCGCGTGCTCGGCGAGGCTCTCAAGGGCTATCCGCGCGACCAGTTTCTGATCGCAACCAAATTGTATTTTCCGGTGGGCGACGAGCCGGATCATGGACTTTCCGCCGCGCAGATTGAAAAGCAATTGAATCGCTCGCTGGAGCGGCTGCACGTGGACTACGATCGATCTTTACCAGTGTCATCGCTACGACAAGGAGACGCCGCTCGAAGAAACGATGACTGGCGCTCGATCGTGCCGTGCGGTCCGGCAAAGTGCGCGCCATCGGCTTCAGCGAGTGGACGGCGGAACAGATCGATGCAGCAGCGGAAATCTGCGCCGAGGGCGAGCTGGTTCCCTTCTCTGCCAGCCAGCCGCAATACTCGATGCTGTGGCGCAAGCCGGAGGCGACGGTTTTTCCGGCATGCGCGCGGCACGGAATCGGCAACCTGGCATTTTCTCCGCTGGCGCACGGCGTGCTCACGGGAAAATATGCGCCTGGCCATCCGCCTCCGCCGGGAAGCCGCGCGGCCAGCGAAAAGATGAACATCTTCATGGAGACGGCCGGCCGGCATTTCCGGTCCGATTTTCTGCTCGCTGCCGTCGCGCAGCTTAAGCCCATTGCGGCAGAGCTGGGACTGACCATGGCGCAGATGGCGCTGGCATGGGTATTGCGGCGGCCGGAGGTGGCTTCGGCGATTATTGGGGCGTCGCGGCCGGAGCAGATTGCAGACAACGTGCGCGCCGTGGGTGTTACGCTTCCCGGCGAATCGCTCGCCCGCATTGACCAGGCATTGGACGAAGCGGTCGTATGGCAGTGACCGGCGTACAGTGCACTCGAACACCTGGTGATAGAAACGGCGCAATACCTCCCGGCGATGGCATCACTTCACCTGGCTGGAACCGCCTGCGCAATCCCACCTTCGTAACCAATGGTGTACCTCTTAAGCCACTCCTTCGGAGAATTTTCTGTGTATCCTAGGTACATTCGCAGTGGAATCAGCCATATTGAGAACTGGTCTGTTTCGGGACCGAACGACCGAGTCATGGAGATGGATATGATCCCCCGCTATCATCTTCTGCTGGCCATGGTGTTCTTGGCCGTTGCTCTGCCACTCCACGCGCAGGGTGGATGCGTTGATTCGCCTGAATCCCCCACCATCGTTTTAGCCTTGGTCGGCGGGATCGGTATCATTGCAACTGGCATCAGGGCGTCGCGCAAAAGCAAATCCTAGTCTTCGTCTGACGTCCGGCGCGAGGTCTTGGCAGACTGCATTGGTCCGGCTTGAGGCTCATTTGTCCGGGTTGGCGAAACGATGATGAACGCTCCCCGTTTCCTCTTGCTCTTTTCGATTTCGTTGTCGATGTCGGCGGCGATTGGTTGTGGTGGCAGCCTTTCCACTTCGAGTGGCTCCGGCAGCGGATCAGGAGGCGGATCGGGCGGAGGTTGCACGCCAAGTTCGCTCACGAGCGCGCCGGTTTCCTGCCCGGCTCTCACGCCGGTCCCAGGCTCCTCTTTCTCCGGAAAGGTTCTCGCCGACTTGCAGCCTTTGAGCGGGGCGTCGGTGCAGCTTTATGCCGCGGGAAAGGCAGGCAACGGCTCCGCGCCAATCGGACTTTTGGCCGCTGCCCTGTCGACGGGCTCCAACGGCAGCTTCTCCGTTCCTGCCGGGTACGTTTGCCCCTCGGCGCAAACGCCGGTCTATCTCCTCTCGAAGGGTGGCCAGTTTGGCTCGGGTCCCATCAACCCGTCCATCTGGATGATGACTGCACTCGGGCCCTGCGGCAGCATCAACGCCGGCAGCACCTTCGTTGTCAACGAAGCCACAACAGCGGCTTCCGTCTGGGCACTGGCTCCGTTCATGTCCGCCGGCGGGAATGTCGGGGCCAGTTGCACAAACACCATCGGCCTGGAAAATGCCTTCACTACGGCCAACGATCTCGTAAACCCCGCCACCGGCGTCTCACCCGGCGCCGGCATTCCGGCCACTTTGAGCGTCTCGACGAAGAAACTGAACGCGCTGGCCAACGCCCTCATCTCATGTACCGCTTCAAGCAGCGGCAGCGCCTGCTCCGCGCTCTTCACCGCCGCTGCATCAGGCAGCTCGACACCCGGCAACACGCTCGACGCAGCTCTCAACATCGCGCATGCCCCTGGAAACAACGTAGCGACCATCTACGCACTGGCTGCGAGCAATTCAACTTTTTCGCCCGCGCTCTCCGCTGCGCCGCCTGACTGGATACTCCACAACACGATTAGCGGCGGAGGCATGGCATCGCCGGCCGCTGTGAGCGTAGCCGCCTCCGGCAATATATGGGTGTCGAGTTACTTCAACACAGTGTCGGAGTTCCTGCCCAACGGGGCGACGGCCTTTCCGTCAGGAATCGCCGGCTATGGCATCAACCAGTCTTACGGGATGGCGCTCGATCCACAGGGTAACGTGTGGATCGCCAATGAACAGACGAACCCGAACAGCGGGAACGGCAACGTCACCGAGCTGAATTCTTCAGGTAATCCGCTCACCACGGGATTGACCAGCGGCGGAATCAACTTTCCCATCGCAGCTACCGCCGACACAAACGGCGACGTCTGGGTCGTCGATTACGGTAACTCGAAGGTGTCGCTTTTTAATGACTCGGGCTCGGCTCTTTCACCGTCAACGGGCTGGGGCGGCACTTCACTTTCGTTTCCCGTCGCGCTGGCTGTTGATGCCGATCACAATGCATGGGTCGCCAACCAGGCAGGCGTACTTCCCGTCACCAAGATCTCGGCCGACGGCTCCCAAACCACAAACTACAACTGCGATTGCGATGGCGCATCCGGCATTGCCACGGACCAGAGCGGCAATGTCTGGCTCGCCAATTACTACGGAAACAGCATTAGTGAAGTAAACACCTGCGGCACATTGGTTCTCGATGCGGCAATCGGCGGTGGTGTTGACCATCCCCAGGGAATTGCGGTGGACGGGGCCGGGACCGTCTGGGTCGCCAATTATCTCGGCGGCTCCATCTCTGAGGTCAAGGGTGCGTCCAGCTCCGCGCCGGGCACTTTCTCTTCCCCATTGGCCGGCTTTGGAACCGACACCGGATTGCTCCAGCCCTACGGCCTTGCTATCGATTCCAGTGGAAATATCTGGGTCTCGAGTTTCGGCAACAATACGCTCACCCAGTTCATCGGCCTCGCCGCGCCTGTAAAGACGCCGTTGGCGGGCCCTCCACAGCAGCCGTAACGCCCGATCAGCGGGCGTTGCGGTATCTCTGATATTGCCCTGACAAAGGCAATCTGCAATATTTAACTCGCAAGCGGAAAGGTTAGGCGCTCCCGACCCCGCAGATCAATGGGGAAAACAGTTTGGGTCTGTTTCCGGCCGTACTGTGGCAAATAGCGAGAGCGCCAGAGTTACATTACTTGATTGCCAGGACAATTCCCCACCTTTCTCCGTAAAGAGGTATCTAGTTTGCAGACAGACGAGCCCAATGCGAAGGCAGAGACATGGCGTCGAATCGGCCTTCTTCAAGCAGTAAATCGCCCTCCCATTGCCTATCGCCAAAGTTGAAGCAAAACTTCGAGTTCGCGGCGAACCACAAGTCTTACTTGGTATATGCGACTTGAGACGCCCGCCACAGAAAAGTAACCAGCAATGAAGCTAGGTCTTGCGGCTCGCTCGCCGAAGCGTCGGCGTCTTCTCGAGGTTGAGTGCCACTGCAGCGCGGATGAGATCCTTCAAAGCCGCCTCATTGATCTTTTCGCCTTCGTGAATGTCGATAGCCCGCCTCACGTTTCCGTCAAGGCTCGAGTTGAATAAACATGCAGGATCCTTCAACGCAGCACCCTTGGCAAACGTCAACTTGACCACATTCTTGTAGGTCTCTCCTGTGCAGACGATGCCGCCGTGCGAAAAGACGGGAGTTCCCATCCACTTCACCTCTTCCACGATTTCTGGGTCCGCCTTGTGGATGATCGCTCGCACCTTCGCAAACGTCTTGCCGCGCCAGTCGCCAAGTTCATTGATCTTTGCGTCGATAAAAGCAGAGGCTTCTTCTGTCCCGACCGCCTTTTTCATGTTCACCTCCATTCCTACGCGAATACTTCTTCCAGAGCCGCCCGCATCACTGCTGCATCGGGAGTTCTTCCGGTCCAATATTCGATGCCGATCACGCCCTGGCCGACAAGCATCCCGAGCCCATCAATCACGCGGCATCCTTTCTGCCGCGCCTCGCGAACAAGCCGCGTGGTTGGCGGGTTTGGAATCACATCGGCAACAATCATCTCTGAGGAAACAGTTTCCACGGCCAGCGGAATCCGCGCGTCGACATCCGGGAAGAGTTCGATTGAAGTCGCGTTCACCAGAATATCCGTGCCTCCCGGCACGCAGAAATCGCCTCGCCATGGCACGTAGGTCACGGCGAGGTCATGACCCATCACCTTTACTGCCTCTGTGACTTTGCCGCGGAAGAGAGCTTCCAGCTCGCGGCCTCGCCTTTCATCGCGGTTCACAGAAGTGATTTGCGAACAGCCGGCCAGCGCCATTTCCACTCCGATTGCTCGCGCCGCGCCCCCGGCTCCCAGCAGGACAAGGGATTTGCCACGCGGATCGGCGAGTTCGCGGAAGCTCGCGACGAAGCCCTTGCCGTCTGTGTTCTCGCCGACAAACTGTCCATCGCGATTGACCACGCAGTTCACCGCCCCCATCAGCGAGGCCGATTCCCCAAGTCCGTCGAGGTGCTGGATAACCGCGACCTTGTGAGGAATGGTGCAGTTGAATCCGCGAAAGCCGAAGGCTCTTGCCCCGGCAACAGCTGCAGCAAGATTCTCGGGCCGGACTTCGAGCGTGAGATAACGCCAGTCCAACCCCATCGCGCGATAAGCCGGCTCGATCATCGCCTGCGTCGGGTTCTCCGCCACCGGAAAGCCGAAGCAGCCGGTCAATTCCTGTTTGAAGTTGAGTACTTTGGCCATAGGAGAGATCCAATGATTATTATCGCGGAGCGGCCACAACATCATGCGCTCGCGGCCCAGGCATCGCTTCAAGATGCGCTGATCTTCAACCTGCGCGCTGCCCGCCCCGCCACTTCGCGGCATACGGTAACACAAAAAGGTACGCGCCAGTGAGAAACATTAAGACGAGCACGGCCACTGCCAACACGCCGAGCGTTCTGGAATACCCGCCGCGGACTATGGCGACGGCGTTGACGATGACGGCTACCGTAAAAGCGATCGACAACCAACGGTGCGTCTGCCGAATCCATCTGTTCCAGTTCATTGGAGCCTCCTCGATCAGGATTCTTGGGTGGCCCTTGTCGCCCCTTTGGGAGATTCAACTTCGAACTTTCTTGCGTATTCGCCGACCAGTCGCTGCCAGGCGGCGAGCTTCATCGCATCGCTGCCTGCCATGCGTCCCATGGGATCACCCGCCAGCAGCCGATCCAGCACATCGAACGCGATGTGCCATCCCGCCGCGCCCCACGCGATGAATCGCCGATCAATGTTGTGCCACAGCGTCAGGCGCGTGCCTCTGCCCACCGGCTCCAGCTCCCACCGGATGTTGTAGAACTCCAGCACCTCGGGAGCCTCGGCTCTCGTCACGGTTGCTTCAGAGACGTGCCCGGTTCCCGCCCAGGTGACCTTCACCTTGGCTCCAACGCTGCCCAGGTTTCCATCCACGTCAAAGGGTGCCCACTCGCGCAGTTGCGCCGGATCGGTCAGCGCCGCCCACACCATCTCCGGCGGATGACGCAGTTCCCTCATAAGAATCAGCGTCCACGTGTCTCCGTCCTTTCGTATCTCCGCCCCGCTGGCCGGGCCGGGCACGTACTGCGCAAGATCGCTCATCGTCTTCTCCTTTTACTCATCGGCAGTCGAAGTCCACGGCCGCCATCGTTCTGAGCTTCAGCCCTGCCAGCGCATTAGTTGCGTAATCTGAATCAGATTGCCACAGGTATCCTTCATCATGGCGATTTTTGATGCAGTCACGTCCGTCGGCGGCATGGTGAACTCGGCGCCGCGCGACTTCATCCGCTCGTAATCGGCCTGTATATCGTCGGTAAAGAACATCGCCGCAGGCTGGTTCTGCTGAAACAGCGCCTGTTGATACGCCTTGGCCGCGGGGTTGTTGTTCAGCGCAAGCTGCAGTTCCGTGCCCTCCGGCTCCTCAGGTGAGGCTACAGTAAGCCAGCGATACGGCCCCTGGCTGAAATCGGTTTTCCTTTGAAAGCCCAGAATATCGGTATAGAAGCGCAGAGCCTTTTCCTGGTCGTCAACATGCACGGTCGTCACTTTGATCTTCATCGTTTCCCTCGCATTTTGGAATTCGCGGGCAATGCCGCGTCGTGCTTCTTTGGTTCTGGTTCACGTTTTCCCTTCGTTCGCCTTGCGTGCTCCATCCGGTCAAGATGGCGTTCCAATGCATCCACGTGCCTTGACCAGAACCGGCGGAACGGCTCCAGCCACTCATCTATTTCCTGCAATGGTTCCGGTCTGAGCCGGTAGAAACGGCGTTGTGCATCCACGGTGGACTCCACGAATCCAGCCTCACGCAGTACGCGCAGGTGTTTTGAAACGGTCGGCTGCGACATGCGAAGCTGGCGCTCGATCTCTCCAACAGACTGCTCCGAAGAGATCAACAGGCTCAGGATCGCGCGGCGGTTCGGCTCGGCAATGATTTCGAAAACAGATTCCACACTTCTTTATATACTCTTACTGGCATATACGTGTCAAGACATATACTCAAATAAATTGCGGGCCGCCCCCTTGGGCTCGTCGATGCCTTATCGATACGTCCCGAGGCCGATGCACATCAACGCGTGGGTCGAGCGCGTTTTTTCGACCCGCGCTGGGCAAATTGATTGTCTGGGGGCTACTGTTTGAAGGCGTCGAATTGGATCTGTTTTAGCAGATCGGTGTCGGTTCCCAATTCAGTCTTCCCCGCCGGAAACTGATTTACGCTCAGCATATACGCCACGATGTCGGCATCCTGCTCCCGGCTGAGAGTTCCCGGTTTGTCGGCCGGCATTGACGTGCGAATCCGGTCGAACAGATCTCCTACCGTCTTCGTGTTCCAGGTGGAAAGGAAATCCGTACCCGCCAGCGCCGGCACCGAATCGCCGCCGCTCAGGTCAGCCCCGTGGCACCGGCCGCATTGCTCGACGTATGCTGTCTCGCCGCGCTTTGCCTGATCCTGCGTGTAGACGCCGTCCCACAACGAGCGGGATGTTTGCGCCGTTTGAGCCTCAAGAGCAATCAGTGCGCTGCAAGCCACGATCGCAAAAGCCGCAATCCTATTCAGAGGGTAATTTGAACGCAATATATTCTCCCGAGTAAGTGGCTCCGCCCACAGCCACAACGATGTATTGCTTCCCGTTCAGCATATAGGTCATCGGCGATCCGGTCTCCGGCGCAGGCAACTCAATCGCTCCAACTTCGTTGCCGGTCAGCTTGTCGTAGGCGTGCAATTGCGAGCCTCGCGTGCCCGCGGCCGAGGTGCCCACTGCGCCGTCCCCGATTACCAGCAACGTCTTGGTCACCAGCGACCCGGTGCTCACGTTCGACGAACCGGTCGGCGGAATTTTCAGGCCTTTGAGCAAGGGACTATACCGCACCGCATCTGGAGTCGGGCCGAAAGGAATCTGCCACTTGATCTCGCCCTCGTCCAGGTCGATTGCCGTCAGCCTTCCGTAAGGCGGCTTAAGCAGCGGCAATCCGTCGACACTCAAACGCCGGAAGCCGGCTCCCGGCGGAGGGGCGGCAGATTTCTTCTGCGCATCTTTTACCGCCAGCGCATCTGCGTTCGCACCGGCGCCCACGCCCGACATGCGCACTACCACAGGCTCTCCCGCCGTCCCCTTCACATATCCCAGATCGGATACGTCCTTCGGCGCCGCGACCATCCCCATGGGGATGATGCACGAACTGCACGAATTGACAAAAAGCAGGTGCGTTTCCGGATCGTAGGAGCCGCCGGCCCAGTTGGTGCCGCCGTTGTTTGTTCCGATCGAAAGTAATGCCAACGGGCCGCCGACCTTGCTGAGCACCGGCGGCGTGAAGACCGGTCCAATGGCATACGGCTTGATCAAGGTGAACGCGTCGGCGCGCAACTTGGGCGTGAAGTCGATCAGGTCGTCCTCAGAGATACCGTTTCGGTCGTATGCAGGCGGCTTGGTGGGAAACGGTTGTGTCGGCGAATACCACTCGCCCGGAACGTCGCCTTGGGGAACCGGCTTCTCCTCGATGGGCCACACAGGTTTACCCGTCACGCGATCAAAGACGTAGAGCATATCCTCTTTGGTCGGTTGCGCAACCGCCTTGATCGTTTTGCCGTCCACCACGATGTCGCCCAGGATCGGCGGTGCGGAGATGTCCATGTCCCACAGTCCGTGATGGACGAGTTGATAGTGCCACTTGCGCTTGCCTGTCTTCAGGTCCACGCAAACCAGGGTCTCGCTGTAGAGCGTGTTTCCCGGCCTCATGCCGCCGTAATCGTCGCTTGTCGGCAGTTCGATGGGCAGATAGGCCAGGCCCAATTTCTCATCCACGCTCATCTGCGTCCACATACCCGTGTTGCCCGTGTATTCGGCTGACCCATTCAGCCACGTGTCATAGCCGAACTCACCCTTCATCGGGACAGTGTGAAAGATCCAGTCGCGCTTGCCTGTACGCACATCGAAAGCGCGAACGTATCCTTTGTAGGCCGTCTTGCTCGCGATGGATCCACCATCGACAAAGGCCGCGCCCACCAGAACCTCGTCTCCAGCCACCACTGGCGCATTTTGTGTGCCGATTGACCCGTGAACCAGATCGATTTTCTGGTCGTCGTAGAGTTTCAGATCGACCACCCCATTGACGCCGAATCCCTTTGCGTACTCGCCCGTTTTCGCGTCAAGCGCAATCAGCCGATAGCCCGGCGTTGTATAGAGGATGCGCGCGTCCTTGCCGTCGCTCCAATATGCCAATCCGCGGCCCGACAAACCGCGCGGCGCATTGGCCCCTCGTTCGCCCTCATGTTCGCCGTGCACCCACAACATTTCACCCGTCGCAGCATCGAGCGCGAAGACATCCCGCCGCGTTCCCTCCGGTTGCATACAGAACGCCGTCCACCATCAGCGGGGTTCCCTCCAGTTTATATTCCGGGTGATTGCCCGAGGTTGTCGGTCTTAAATCGCCATGCCACTTCGAGCTCTTTGAAGTTCGATGCATTGATCTGGTCAAACGGACGATACCTCGTGTTTCCCAGATCGCCGCCATAGGTGGGCCAGTCGTTCGATGAGGCCGGCTGGCCCCAAACTGCAGCGCCCGCCCACGCAAGCCCCACGGCCAGCGCCAGAGATCGCAGAAGCCGCGTCCAATGTGCGTATACGTTTTCTCGATTCATTTTGCGAAGATATCCTGAATTCGTTTTTGCAGACCGCTAGTGAGTTTCTTCTCCAGAAGGCGGAGCATTCTGTTCGCCGGGAGGGGGAGCATTCGGGTTCGTTGCATTCGGTGGAAGGCTCCCATTGAAAACGCTTAGCCGGCTCGTTCAGGTCTCTCGGAAACGGGGAAATCCGGCTCGCCGAAAGTATACACATTCGAATCAAGAATCGGGAATGCTTATGTTGAATGCGCGGGACGACGAGGTGCGATGCCGAGACTTTCGCTGTTCCGGGCATTCCGCCCTGGAATCAATTCGGTAATCGATTAAATTCGATTTTGTCAGCCACGGCCTTTGCCTCATCCTGCTGGACCAAGTGCATTCTCCTGTCTGCCAAATTATGAGGAGTATCTGGCACTGCGACATCCGTCACTTCCCTTGCTTTTTCGGTATGCCCAAAAAATATAGGTTCCGCTCCGGGTCGAGGTGACAATGTCCACGGCGCCGGCTCCGTTGAGGTCGACGCCCAGGACGTCGGAACCGGCGCCGGAGCGGTTGTCGATGAGTTCGGGGACGAATCGCGCGCCGCCCGGAGCGTTGGGATCGCGCACCGTGCGGTACCAGTAGAGAACCGGCGCGCCGTAGGGATCTGGATCGTAGAAGTCGTCGAGATGAGACCAGTAGCGCTTGCCGACGATGAAGTCGGGGATGCCGTCACCGTCCACGTCGGCTACCGCCGTGCCATGCGGCTCAGTGAACACGACTCCACCGGCGCTATCAGCGGGAGTGGGTCCATAACCATGTGCTTGACGAAGGTGATTTGGCCGTCGGGAGTGCGCTTCTGCTCGAACCAGGCGAGGCCCCATCCGTGCGCCTGGAGCACGGTGACCACGTCATTGAGGCCGTCGCCGTTCACGTCATAGACACCCATAACAGAGCCGCCGGGAGCGGTGCGCCCCCAGTCGCCGAAGGCCACGGGATGATACTTCCAAGGGGTATGATCGGCTCCCTCGGCCGGCTGCTCCCACCATCCCTCCGCGCCGAGAATGTCGATCCGGCCATCGCCATTAATGTCGCCGACACCGATGCCGTGCGGAGGCCATGGCCCCTGCTCGGAAACGTGGTGAACAATCCACGGGCCCGTGGGATTCGCGGGATCCGGCTTGGCATAGCGACATGTATCCGCCGCCGTAGTACACCAGCTCCGGCTTGCCGTCACCGTCCACATCGGCCAGCAGCGACTCTTCACTATCGATCGGCGTCACCACCGTGTATCGCTGCCACCGTCGCGATTCGCCTTTGGGATTGACGTAGAGGACTGCGCCGGTCCGCCCGCCGTTGGAGTGGCTGGTCGTGAGAATATCGGGCCAGCCGTCGCCTGTGAAATCGGCCGCGTGCACCACCCAGTCATTCACCGAGTATTCGTTCGACTGGTTGTAGGTCTGCTCGGGATAAATCTCGCGGTAGCGCGTAAAGTCGGGGCCAAAGTAAATGAATGGTCCGGAGACAAGATCGAGATGGCCGTCGTGGTCAAAGTCGGCAGCAGCCGCGGACCAGCCGTAATAGAACGGACTAAGTTGCTGCATGCGGAAATGCGGCGATGTGGTTGCGACGGGAACGGATTTATAGCCCAGGTCCTTCCATGCAATGTCGCGAAACTCAACTTTGCTTCCGGGTCCGACGTAGAGCGCGAAGGGACCGTAGCTGTCGAGTTCGCCGGTAGCCCCGCTCGCGTAATTGCCGCCGTCATTGAAAAATCCGCGCAGCACGTCGGCATCGATCAGGACTTCCATCTCGTTCCAGCCTGTTTTTCGCAGCCCTCGCTCCGGCCGCTCGATGGGGAGCGCAACCGCCGACGGCGGAGGATTCGTTGTCGGTGCGGAAAATGGCAGGGGCGGAGGACCCGCGGGATCCGCCGGTGCCGGCGCGTACCGATTCGTTCCCCCGCCAAAAGGCAGACTGGTGCGCTCAACAATGTTGCCGGCCGAGTCGATGACAACATGAAAAGCTTCGATCTGATCGCCGTGAATCCATAGAAACTCGCCCCGGTTGTAAATGCCCGCCTGTTCGGCACGGAACAGCACGCCGGTGTCGCACGGGCCCTCGCATTTGAAGGTCGCGTACAGGCCCGCGTCCTGGTAGGGCTGGTTGAAAGATAGCCAGCCCGATGCGTTGCCCGTTGATCCGTCACCCGTAATCGTCCCTTCGTTCGCCCGCCATTTCGCGCCGCCCAGCGTCTGCCAATCCTTGAGACTGGATCCCGCAAACGTCTGGTCGGGCGTAAAGCTGGGTTGAGCCAAAGCTGAAGAGGAGAGCATGAGAAGCGACGCACTTGTCAAGCCAAGAAGCTTGAACTTCATGGAGAGACCTCGTTTCCAGGCTGAGGGTTGCACAAGCCATTGCATAATATGCAATCGGCTGTGCTGAAGCTGCAAACATATTAGCGCCGGGGCGGCGCCCGCGTACAGAAATGATCCGTTTTGCTCTTTTTGGATGACGGGCGAGACGATCGAGCGGAACTTCGCAACTTCAATGAGCGGCACAGTCCCGCGGCCCGAGCTTGATCGGACAGCACTTTAGAAATTAACCCGAATGCCCAATTGTGCAGCCAACGGAATTCCCACCGTCGTGCCTGGGCCGAAGAATCTCCCAGAGCGCCAGCTACCAAGCGTCATATCTGAAGTACGATGTGCTGGCTGCCCTTTGTAATGCTGCGATTCACGTTTGCGATCTCAGCACCTGCATTGGTGCCGGAATCGAATGTTCTGGAACCGGGGAGAAAGACGTGGAAACAAGTGATGCACCCCTTCTTTGTGCTCATGCTTCGACATGCAATTCGCCCATTGTATTTCTGCACGATGCCATTGCTGATCCACAGCCCCAATCCTGTGCCCTTCGTCGATTTCGTACTGAAGAATGGCTGAAACAACTGGTCGGCGATCGTGGGATGAATGCCCTGACCCGAGTCGATGACTGAAATCAAGACGCCGCGCAGATTCCTCGACCAGCCCGTTGCTTCCCTGACGCGAATACCAAGCACGCCGCCTTCGGTCATTGCCTGAATCGCGTTGTTGATCAAGTTGAGAAAG
Source organism: uncultured Acidobacteriaceae bacterium (assembly GCA_963782285.1). Taxonomy (GTDB): domain Bacteria; phylum Acidobacteriota; class Terriglobia; order Terriglobales; family Acidobacteriaceae; genus Telmatobacter. The sequence continues at coordinate 10,486 of CAWAJH010000011.1, read as the reverse complement.
ACCTGCCTCAGCTCCACCGGAAATCCCGTGACTGCCACCGGCGAAACATATTTCCGGCGAACCGAAATGCGAGTGGCATTCAGACCCCGTAGCTGCAGTTCGAGGACATCGTCGAGCAGTTCAGGCAAAACGACCTGGATCGGTTGCTTGGATTCTCGATAAAAGCTCAGCGTCTGACGGGTAATATGGCTGACGCGCTCCAACTCCTGCTCTGCCATGTCGGCGTAGCTTCGAGCGTCGTCGCTGAGCGAAGGATGATTCCGCAGCAAATAGAAAAGGTTTGTGATCGCCTCCAGCGGATTGTTGATCTCGTGCGCAATAATGCCGGCTACTCGCCCCATAGCCGCAAATTTCTCTGATTCGCGCAACGCTTCTTCCGCCCGCAAAGAGGACGTCATATCGCGGCCAACCTGCAGAATCGCGTCTCCCTCGCGATTGACGGTCTTTCGGCAAGCAACCACGATCTCCGATCCGTCCTTGGTCTTCTGAGTCACATTGCCATGCCACGATCCGAACTCTTTAAGAGCAGCCCTGATCGTATCCCGCGGAACCGGGAATTCCGTCTTCAGGAGTTGGTGCATGTCAAGACCCATCACTTCCTCACGGCGCCATCCATACAGATTCTCAGCGCCTGTATTCCAGAGCTGAATGGCATCGTTCATATCGTGGACGATGATGGCCTCGGTAGCGATGTCCAGCAATTCTGCGCGCATCCTGAACTGAGCCTCGCTCATTCTCAGTTCATTGGTCCGCTCTTCCACCAGCTGTTCCAGATCTCGATTCAACGATTCCAGCATGCGTGTCTTGCGATGCAGGTCGACGAAGATGCTGATCTTCGCGCGCAAGATCTCGGGCACAACCGGAACCGAGATGTAATCGACGGCGCCCTGCCCATATCCCCGGATCATATCGGAACCCGTGAGGTGAACGCCGGAAATGAAGATGATCGCTGTCTTCTGAAACCGGGGATGCTGCCGAATCACGTCGGCCAGTTCGAAACCATCCACGTCAGGCATGCTTACGTCCATTAGAACCACGGCAACATCGGTCTTTAAGAGAATATTCAAAGCCTCATTTGCCGACGCGGCTTTGATCAGATTCTCACCGAGATCCGAAAGGATGACCTCATAGCTCAAGAGCTTGGCTGGCTGATCGTCGACCATCAGGATGTTGACTTTCCCATCACCAGTCATCGTTGCTTTTCCTCGGCATTGAGCTCTTGCAAATTCGAGCACGCCTTACCGGTGTAACCACATGCGCAGGACTGACAGCAGTTGCTCTGTGTTGACCGGCTTCGCCAGGTACTCAGATGCACCTGACTCCAAACAGCGTTCGCGGTCGCCTTTCATGGCTTTGGCCGTGAGCGCAATAATCGGCAGCCTGCGCAACGAGGGATTCTGGCGAATCGTCTGCATGGTTTCGTATCCATCCATTTCCGGCATCATGATGTCCATCAGGACGATGGCCAGATCGGAGGTTGACTCGATGGTTTGGATTGCTTCGCGCCCAGTGCCCGCCGAGAGCACTTCCATGCCGCGCCGCTCGAGAACACTACTCACCGCAAAAATATTGCGAACGTCGTCGTCGACTACCAGCACTTTGCGGCCAGTCAGCGCGTCGTCGGATCGATGCAGGCGATCGAGCATGTTCTGCTTTTCCTTGGGCAGGTCTGAGATCACGCGGTGCAGAAAGAGCGCCGTTTCGTCGAGCAGCCTCTCCGGCGACTCGACATCTTTGATCACGACGCTGCGCGCGAGCGTATGCAGTTGAGCGTCTTCCTCCGGTGTCAATGCGCGTCCGGTGAATACGACCACCGGCAAGTCTTTAAGGGAGGCAATGTCACGAAGCTGGGTCAATACTTCAAAGCCGCTCATATCGGGCAAGCGGAGGTCGAGAACCGCGCAATCGTAGCTTTTTTTCGAAAGCGCTTGAAGAGCCGCACCGCCAGATTCCACCACATCGATATCAATATCATCGTAGCCCAGCAATTCTTTGGTGCTGAGCTGCTCGGCTGGATTGTCCTCAACCACCAGCAGGCGCTTGCGGCGGGGTTGCGAATATTCCCGGATGCGGGCGAGCGCGGCATCGAGTTCCTCGGTTGATGAGGGTTTGGTCACGTACGCAAACGCGCCGCGGGATAGGCCGAGCAGCCGGTCCTCGTCCAGCGTGAGCATCTGAACAGGAATATGGCGGGTCGCCGGGTCCTGCTTCAAATGGTTCAGAACGGTCCAGCCAAGCATGTCGGGCAGAAAGACGTCGAGCGAGATGGCGGTTGGACTGAACTCTTGCGCCAGTTCGAGCGCTTCGGCACCGGTCATCGCAACCAGTACCTTGAATCCTTTGTCGCGCGAAAGATCGCAGAGCACGCGCGCGTAGTGCGGATCGTCTTCCACGATCAGCAGCACGGCGTCGCCGGCCTCGATGTCGGTGCGATCGTCCTTGATGCGCACCTCCTGCTCAGCCGCGGCAACAGTCGCGAGGAAGGTCTGCGTGTTGGATGATGCGCCGTGCTCGGCAGTCTTGACGATGGGTGCGGCCACGGGTCCAACATAGGTTTGCGGAAGATAGAGCGTGAAAGTGCTTCCCTGGCCGAGTGCGCTCTTGAGCTGGATTTCACCGCCCAGCAGGTTGGCCAATTCGCGACTGATGGCCAGTCCCAACCCTGTCCCTCCAAACTTCCGGCTGGTTCCCGCGTCGGCCTGTTGGAAAGCCTCGAAGATAATGCGCTGCTTCTCGGCCGCAATTCCAATCCCGGTATCTTTCACCTCGAATGCGATGACAGATCCGGCGCCATCCAGAATCGGGTGACCGGAATTCCAGCCGCCGTGTGCAAGCGAAACTGAAAGGCGAACGCTTCCCTGCTCGGTAAATTTGAAGGCGTTCGAAAGCAGGTTCTTCAGCACCTGCTGTACACGCTTGGAGTCTGTAACGAGGCTGCGACCCATCGTTGGATCGGCCGTAACGTCGAACAACAGCCTGCGGTTTTCTGCCTCGTGACGGAAGGGCCGCGCAACCGTATCGAGCAGCGCGCCGAAAAACACTTCTTCCGCCTCGACGGAAACGGTTCCAGATTCGATTTTTGACAAATCGAGAATGTCGCTGATGAGGTTGAGCAAGTCGGTTCCGGCGCCGTGAATGGTGCGCGCGAATTCCACCTGCTTCGGCGAGAGGCTGCCATCGGCATTTTCTGCCAATTGCTGGCCCAGTACGAGAATACTGTTCAAAGGCGTCCGCAGTTCGTGCGACATGTTGGCTAAGAATTCCGATTTGTACTTCGAAGTCAACGCAAGCTCTCTCGCCTTTTCTTCAAGAGCGCGCCGCGCCTGCTCGATCTCCTGGTTCTTGCGCTCCACCTCGGTGTTCTGCTCGGCGAGCTGCTGCGCCTTTTGTGCGAGCTGCTCATTGGTCTGTTGTAACTCCTTTTGCTGTGTCTGCAGCTCGGTAGCGAGTTGTTGAGACTGTTTGAGCAAGCCTTCGGTCTGCATAGTGGCTTCAATCGAGTTGAGCACGATGCCGATGCTCGACGTGAGCTGTTCGAGGAACGATAAGTGAGACGCCGTGAATGCGCTGAGGGTAGCTAATTCAATCACGGCCTTGACGCGGTCTTCAAAAAGCACGGGCAACACAATCACGTTTTTGGGTTTTGCCTTAAAGAGTCCCGAACGGATGGGGGTGGTTCCCCGGGGCAAATCGGTGATCAACATCCGGCGCTTTTCTGAAGCACACTGGCCCACAAGGCCCTCGCCAATTCTCACTTCGCCCAGGTAACCTTCGGGCGTATCGGCAAACGTAGAGAGCAGCACCAGCGTACCGGTGTCGGCGCCGGCGGCGGGCTCCGTGCTGCCCATCTGGTAAATCACGCCTTGTTGCGCGTTCACAAGCGGCGCCAGCTCCGAGAGCAGCATTCTGCCTACAGTTGCCAAATCACGCTGGCCCTGCAGCATCCCGGTAAACCTCGCGAGGTTAGTTTTCAACCAGTCCTGCTCCTTGTTGCGGTCAGTGGTGAGGCGCAGGTTGTCAATCATGGTGTTGATGTTGTCCTTGAGCTCGGCCACCTCGCCGCGCGCTTCCACTTGAATCGAACGCGTGAGATCGCCTTTGGTCACAGCCGTAGCTACTTCGGCAATTGCACGCACCTGGTTGGTGAGGTTGTCGGCCAGCAGATTGACGTTGCCGGTCAAGTCCTTCCACGTGCCGGCAGCGCCAGGCACGTTTGCTTGTCCGCCGAGACGGCCCTCAACGCCAACCTCCCGAGCCACCGTCGTGACCTGGTCGGCAAACGTGGCCAGAGTGTCGGTCATATTGTTGATTGTCTCTGCAAGAGCAGCCACTTCGCCCTTGGCATTCACCGTGAGCTTCTGCGTGAGGACGCCGTTGGCCACGGCCGTCACCACCTTCACAATGCCGCGCACCTGCTCAGTCAGGTTGGCGGCCATCACGTTGACGTTGTCGGTTAAGTCTTTCCATGTGCCTGCCACGCCCTGAACCGTCGCCTGGCCGCCCAGTTTTCCGTCGGTTCCAACTTCACGGGCAACGCGAGTCACTTCGGCAGCGAAGGCGTTGAGCTGGTCGACCATCGTATTGATGGTGTCCTTGAGCTCCAGGATTTCGCCCTTCACGTCGACGGTGATCTTGCGCGACAGGTCGCCGCGGGCAACGGCAGTGGTCACTTCGGCAATGTTTCTCACCTGTGCTGTAAGATTGCCAGCCATCGCGTTCACGCTGTCCGTCAGGTCCTTCCACGTGCCGGCTACGCCGGGCACGTTCGCCTGGCCGCCCAGTCGCCCTTCCGATCCAACCTCGCGAGCCACGCGCGTTACTTCTGCGGCGAACGAGCGTAGCTGCTCGACCATTGTGTTCATCGTTTCTTTGAGCTGGAGGATTTCGCCGCGTACGTCAACGGTGATTTTGCGAGACAAGTCGCCATTGGCAATGGCCGTCGCAACTTCAGCGATGTTGCGCACCTGCGCGGTAAGGTTGCCGGCCATAAAGTTCACTGAGTCGGTCAGGTCCTTCCAGGTTCCAGCGACGCCGGGCACCACCGCCTGGCCACCGAGCCTGCCTTCGGTACCGACCTCGCGAGCCACGCGTGTAACTTCGCCGGCGAATGCGTTGAGCTGATCCACCATTGTATTGATGGTGTTCTTCAACTCGAGTATCTCGCCCTTGACGTCTACCGCGATCTTGCGCGACAGATCGCCGCGCGCTACGGCCGTTGTCACCTCAGCAATGTTTCTCACCTGACCAGTGAGGTTCGACGCCATGGAGTTTACTGAGTCGGTCAGGTCCTTCCAGGTTCCAGCGACGCCGGGCACGTTTGCCTGCCCGCCCAGCCGGCCCTCGGTACCCACTTCGCGAGCCACACGCGTCACTTCGCCGGCGAAGCGGTTGAGCTGGTCGACCATCGTATTGATGGTCTCCTTAAGTAGCAGGATTTCGCCGCTCACGTTCACGGTAATCTTCTTCGAGAGGTCGCCGTTAGCGATTGCCGTAGAGACTTCGGCGATGTTTCTCACCTGATCTGTCAGGTTTGAGGCCATGGAGTTCACATTGTCGGTTAGGTCTTTCCATGTTCCGGCCACGCCGGGCACCTGCGCCTGTCCGCCGAGACGGCCTTCCGATCCAACCTCGCGGGCCACGCGCGTCACTTCGCCTGCAAATGCATTGAGCTGATCGACCATTGTATTGAGTGTGTCCTTCAGCTCCAGAATTTCGCCCTTTACATCGACCGTAATCTTGCGCGACAAATCGCCGCGCGCGACGGCCGTTGCTACTTCGGCAATGTTTCTTACCTGGCCCGTCAGATTCGAAGCCATGAAATTGACGTTGTCGGTCAAGTCTTTCCAGGTTCCGGCGATACCTTGCACCTGCGCCTGGCCGCCGAGCTTGCCTTCGGTTCCCACCTCGCGAGCGACGCGCGTCACTTCGCCGGCAAAGGCGTTCAATTGATCCACCATTGTGTTAATGGTGTTCTTGAGTTCGAGAATCTCGCCCTTCACATCCACGGTAATCTTGCGCGACAAATCGCCTCGAGCCACGGCGGTTGTGACTTCGGCGATATTTCTTACCTGCGCCGTAAGGTTGCCGGCCATTGAATTCACTGAGTCCGTAAGATCCTTCCAGGTTCCGGCCACACCGGGCACGTTGGCTTGTCCACCCAGCCGGCCTTCTGTTCCAACCTCGCGGGCCACACGAGTTACCTCGCCTGCGAAGCGGTTAAGCTGATCCACCATGGTGTTCAGCGTTTCCTTGAGCTGGAGAATTTCCCCGCGCACGTCCACCGTGATCTTGCGCGAAAGGTCGCCTTTGGCGATGGCGGTTGCGACTTCGGCAATGTTGCGAACCTGGCCCGTGAGGTTTCCGGCCATGAAGTTGACGTTGTCCGTAAGGTCCTTCCACGTTCCGGCCACACCCGGCACGTTTGCCTGGCCGCCCAATTTGCCTTCGGTTCCAACTTCGCGAGCGACGCGGGTCACTTCACCGGCAAACGCGTTGAGCTGGTCGACCATGGTGTTGATGGTGTCTTTGAGCTCCAGAATTTCGCCCTTTACATCGACCGTGATTTTGCGTGACAAGTCGCCGCGTGCCACGGCGGTGGTCACTTCGGCTATGTTTCTCACCTGCGCGGTAAGGTTTCCGGCCATCGCGTTGACAGAATCGGTAAGGTCTTTCCAGGTGCCTGCCACGCCTGGCACTACGGCTTGTCCGCCGAGCTTGCCATCGGTGCCTACCTCGCGCGCCACGCGCGTTACTTCCGATGCGAAGGAACGCAGCTGATCAACCATGGTGTTGATCGCCTCTTTAAGCTGCAGAATTTCGCCTCGCACGTCGACAGTGATCTTGCGGGAAAGATCACCGCTGGCCACGGCCGTCGCGACCTCGGCGATATTGCGAACCTGACCGGTGAGGTTTGAAGCCATCGAGTTGACGGAGTCGGTCAAATCCTTCCACGTGCCGGCAACGCCCGGCACAAGAGCCTGGCCGCCGAGTTTGCCATCGGTACCCACCTCGCGCGCCACGCGCGTTACCTCCGCCGTAAAAACGCCCAGCTGCTGAATCATCGTGTTCACGATGTTCGCGGAACGGAGGAACTCGCCCTCCAGGGGGCGGCCATCCACGTCAAGCCTGACGGTCCGCGTCAGGTTGCCCTGCGCAACGGCGGCGATCGCGTGCGTGACCTCGTTTGTGGGGCGAAGCAGATCTTCAACCAGGGTGTTTACGGAAACTTCCATGTCGTTCCACGCCCCGCGGCGTTGCGCGACACGAATCCGTTCGCGAGTCTTGCCTTCCTTCCCAACCGCCTTTCCAACCCGCTTCAACTCCAACGCCATCTGCTCGTTGGCCGTGACGATCTCATTAAAGCTGTCGGCGATCTTGCCTGGCAGTCCTGTCCAGGTGACAGGCAAGCGCACACTGAAATCTCCGTCTTTCACGGTTTGGAGATTCTGCAGAATGACGGCAAGGAACTCGGCAGGGGCAGGCTCAAGGGCACCATTGCTCTTGGAAAAAACCTCCTGCCCGCTTTCCCCAAGAATCGGTCGCGGTACGGCTACTTCCATAGTTTTGGCTCCTGCTGGAGGGCTGGGAAAGTCAATGCGGAGGCGAAGAGAAGCTGCACTTGGGCACACCTCAATTTCCATTCCGCAGTGAAGCTAGAGGAGTGATGCGGACCGCTCCGAAGAGGTTGTTTCGGGCCAAAAGGTAATTTTCGGGGCTTCGGATTGACTTTCGTAATGTCAATCTCGAACGGTTCGGCTGAGTCTGCCGCCCGCAGACGAAGGATTGAGGACAAGAAGCCCCCCGATTTCTCAAGGAGATGGATCGATGGATTTAACGGAGACGTAACAGTGAGATTGGCGCTTCTCGTCCTGTGGCGCGGTCGGATTCTGAGCTCGGGTGGGAGGTTTTCTGCGATTCGAATTCGGCTAACGATTGAAGAATATGACTCTTTAGGTGCACGACAGCCGGATCATCCTGGAGGAAATCCGCGTCCTGCTCCAGGTGACGGAGAGTACTGCGAAGAATCTGAATAATATTGCGCGAATAGGGATAATTAATCAAACAATGGGGTCCATGGCATGCGTTTTGAGTGCCTCTTCATTCAGGTTCGATGCGCGATTCGGGCGGCGAGTTGACGGGTACACGGTTCGACGAGCGACTGACTCGCAAAAAATGGGATTTACTTTGACCGGTCGCGTGGCGCGGAAGAGCTTCGGCCGAAACTCCTACCGGGCTGGGATTCGGTAGTTTTAGCAGTGATCGAAAGCAGCCGATGCGGCTTGAGGCAACCAAGAACAAGATGTTTCGCATCTTCGATGATCAATCGCCCGTGTAAGGCGGACGCGATTTTCCCCGTTTTTTTACCTCGACTCTTCATATTTGACCTTTGAGCCTCTCCTATGCTTCCGCAACAATCGCGGGAAAATCGGAAGTGGCAAAACGCTTTCGCACCAAGAACGTTGTACGAAGAGGCTGGTTGCTGGAACAGGCACGTGGGAAAAGGCTAGCGGCAGGCTGAAATTAAAAGGTCCTGAACGAGCAGACCAAGTTCGAAGGCTTCTTTGAACAAAAACTGATTCTTGCTGAAAAGCAAAGGATGTCTAATGGCGTTGACCCTGGTTCTCTCCGTCGGATTCGACTCGCAGTTATTGGCTACCCGCAATCTAGTCCTGCAATCCGCGGGCTATACCGTGGTCCGAGCCTTCTCGCTCAAGGCGGCGGCGGACTGTTTTCGAACTTTGGACTTCGACCTTGTCCTCCTCTGCCAATCCATTCCTACGAAAGAGAAGAACCGCCTGGTCTCCTGGATTCGCGTATCAGGTTCGCGTATTCCCGTGGTTTCTGTTTCAGAAGAACTCTGTCAAGAGGAAGACATCGCTTGTGTGACAGTTAGCAATGAACCGGATGCACTCCTCTCTGTGCTAAGGAAAGCGCTAAGCAACTCAGCAATCCCTCAGGCACGGACGGCGACGTATCGAGATCATCAAGAGGCGCCTGTCGCATCAAGGAATAAACCGCCAGGATCAAGCAACGGCATTGAAGAGCGGACAAAAACCGCTAAGGTACACTTTGCCCCTGTTGCGCACGCAGGTTGAGCAACTCTCGTTTAATCTTCTTCTCAACTAACGATGCCGGCAAGGGCACGCAGAAATGACCAATGGAAGTAACCCTTGGCCCGCGAAACCTTCCTGGCGCTGCCGTTTAGTTATGCAGACGCTTTCGAGCCTGATCGCGTAGATCGTTCCTTCAAAGTCGTTGCGCAAATGGCCATTCATGGCATTTGGACGCACGCGCCATGTAGAGAGCGGAGCCGGTGAGCACGATCAAAAATGCGAAAAACAGCTCGCGTTCGAAGGCGGGACGCGCGAACAAAATGTAGAGAAAGCCGGCGATGGCGATCAGCGGGGGAATCGGATAGAGCCATACGCGGAAAGGGCGCTCCATATTCGGCTGCGTGTGTCGCAGGACGATGAGCCCAATCTGCTGCAGAAGAAACTGGAGCAGGATGCGAATTACGACCAGAGCCGCGAGCAAATCCAGGAGCTGAAAGACGCAGAAGATGGTAGACACCGCGCCCAGAACCAGCAGCGAAACGTTGGGAAACCGATGGCGAGGATGCACGCGGGCAAAGACGCGGAAATAGTTGCCATCGAGAGCTGCGGCATAGGGTACCCGGGAATAGGAAAGCAACAGCGCGTAAACCGACGCGAACGCAGTCCACACCACCAGCAGTGCAACGACGCGGCCGGCGAGCCTGCCATAAACGGATTGCATGAGCACAGCAACCACTGACAGGCGCGCATTGGAGCCGGCGGCGCCTATCATTGATTGCCAAGGGAGAACGCCGAGCACGCTCACGTTCATCGTCAAATAGAGCGCGGCCACCAGCGAAACCGACCACAGTATGGCGCGCGGGATGGTGTAGCCCGGGTTGCGCACCTCGGCCCCGAGAAAGCAGATGTTGTAGGCGCCCCAATAATCGTAGGTGGCAATAAGGGTAGCAGTGCCCAGGCCTTCTACAAATCCGAACGTCGGTGCGAAGGCGTGGGGCGGGAAACTGAATGCCTGGTGCGCGTGGAAATGAGTAAGGCCAGTCAGGATCACTGCGCCCAGCGTGCCGAGCACACCGATCCAGAGAACCGAGGAAAGACGGCCGATGAAGTAAATGTTGCGATAGAGAAGCACGACGGCGGTCAGGCAGCAAATCATGGCCAGAATCGTGGCCGGACCGAAGAGAATCGCGAGGTGGAAGGCTCCGACCACGGGAATCGGTATCGGGATCTGATAGCTGAAGTAGGTCTGGCGCAGATCGGGGAAGATGAAGCCGGCGTACTGCGCAAGCCCCACGCAACCTGAGGCGATGGAGAGCGGCGCGCTGAATGTGAGCTGCCAAATAAAAAGGAAGGAAAGATAGCGGCCCAGGCGCTTGGGACCGTAAATGGTCTTGAGATAAAAATAGGAACCGCCGGCCTCGGGCATGGCGGCG
>CAWAJH010000010.1:0-287189 GCA_963782285.1 uncultured Acidobacteriaceae bacterium | reverse complement strand
TGCAAAACCTTTATGCGCCGGTTCGATCCCGGCCCGCGCCTCCAAACTTCCCAATCAGTTTTGGCAGTTTTGCAAATTGGCGCGATTTGCGTCTGTTCGCGCCCACCTGGCTGTCAACAACCCATCGACAGGCATTCGGATGATGACTTGGCGAGGCACAGCACCAGATGGCATTCCTCCCCGTACGCCCGCACAGTGAAGGGCTGCCAACCTATCGCCCGGCCTCGCGATTCTGCCACAGACTTCGAACGGCAAAGCGAACCGGGCTTACACCGAACTCTAAACAGCTTCCGGAACCTTACCCGATGCTGAGATCGTGGGGTGGAGTCAGGCTGCTGATGTGTTGCTGATCGGTCAACGGTTCGCTCCAGCGCAATTCCCGATCGATGAATGGGCTGAGCTTGTATTTCTTTTGCACCGAAGCGATCGCCGTTCCGCCCACCAGGTCGATCTTCTTAAGGTCAAACTGGCCGAGCTCCAGCTGGCTGGCAAAGTTCAAATAACCTACCCAATCGGGGTTAATGCCCATCACCTCGAGGCCCACTCGATCAGCCGCCAGGAAATCAGTGGAGGCAATGGCGAGATGAGAAGGCACAAGCGTACCGCCGATAGGGCCGTTTCCTTCCATCCCTTCAAAGCCATCGATCACGGCAACGCCCCAGTGGGGCCGCAGTTTCTGCGCATTCAGCAACATGTTGCAGTTGCCTGCGCGAACGTTGGGGTGGACCTTGGGCTTGTCGCTCCATTTGCCATCGCCCGGAGCACTGCGCAGCGGCGCACCCATGGCCATATTCTTGACAGACATGGTCGCGACCACGACGTTATGAGATTTCAGCATCGCGCTGCTGATGATGAAGGCGTCGGGATCGAACAGCCGCGCGGCCAGACGCACGGGAGTGATGTGGACATTGGAATCGAGGACCGGGCTCAGCTCATATTTCCCCTCGCGATTGAGGTCCACGAGGCTGATCTTTTGGGAGCGGCGCTCCGTTGGCAGCTTATCGTATTTGAAGTTCGCAAAGCCTTCCAGCGTGTCTCCTGCTGAAGACTCAGCGATGATCACCGGACCCCGGAAACGCGGTTCCAGATAATCGAGGATGCCGTTCAGTGCATCCACATTGGTGGCAGCGAGCTGCACTTCCGTGGAGACGTTGTTGGGTTTGATGAGGACATATTTCTTTCGCCGAAGGCTGGGCCGAATCTGATCGTCGATCGCTAGCAAGGCCTGATACACATTCTTGCGCCGGTCTTCCCCTTGAATCAGCGCGACTTTAGAATTTGCAGAAGCCGCCCCGGTTGCATCCGGAGTCACTCCAGCGGCTGCCTGCGCCTTCAGAAATGATGGCAACTGTGACTGAAGCAAAAGTCCCGCTCCAGCAGCATGAATGAAATGTCTGCGTGATAAGCCCATGGGCCACCTTCTTCTTCTGTTTTGGAAGTTGGAATCAGCATACCACTGATTGCTCCGCCGGGCTGGATCGCAGTCGAAAAGGCCTTTTCCTCGACGAGACGCCACCCCGCGCTGCGCGGCCGCGTTGAATCGTGGGACTGGCCGGGTTCTGGATGACCCGCTACCCGTTAACATGTGGGTAGGGATTGAGCCGAAGCGTGCCTAAACATGGGGCGAATAGGGCGCAACCTGCACAAACACTGGGGATCGAGGCTGTGCACAGAAAGTCAGCCACGCTTTAATGCGCCGGTTTGATCCAGGCCCGCGCCTCCAATTCCTTCATCCCAGTGCAATCGAACCCGACGCGGTCCGCAGTCTGTCGTCGTGACAGGCAGCCTTGTCGTCGCATTAAAAGGACTCCATCATGAACGGCATCGAAGCAACGAGTTACGCGCAGCAGTTTGCAAGCGACAACTATGCGGGCATTTGTCCCGAGGCGTGGCAGGCGATGGAAACCGCCAATCGCGGGCATGTGACGTCGTATGGCGACGACCCGTGGACGGTCAAAGCGGCCGACGCGTTTCGCAGCCTTTTTGAGACGGCATGCGAGGTGTACTTCGTTTTCAACGGCACCGCGGCCAATTCGCTGGCTCTAGCGTCGCTCTGCCAGTCGTATCACAGCGTGATCTGCGGCGACCAGTCGCACGTGGAGACGGACGAGTGCGGTGCGCCCGAATTCTTCTCGAACGGCTCAAAGCTGCTCGTCGTGCCGAGCCCCGAAGGCAAATTGACGCCGGAAGCGATTCGCGAGCTGGCGACCAGGAGAAGTGATATTCACTATCCCAAGCCGCGCGCGGTGACGTTAACGCAGGCGACGGAGACCGGACGAGTGTATACGCTTGAGGAACTCGGCGCACTTGCGGATGAGTGCAAGAGGCTGGGACTGTCGCTGCACATGGATGGCGCGCGATTTGCCAACGCATGCGCGAGCCTGAGCTGCTCGCCGGCCGAGATGTCGTGGAAGAGCGGTGTCGACGTGCTTTGCTTCGGCGGCGCGAAGAACGGCATGGCGATGGGAGAGGCTGTGCTGTTTTTCGACCGCTCGCTGGCCACGGACTTCGATTACCGCTGCAAGCAGGCGGGACAACTGGCATCGAAGATGCGATTTCTCTCGGCGCCGTGGGTGGGCATGCTAGAGAGCGGCGCGTGGCTGCGCAACGCGGAGCACGCCAACCGCTGCGCCCGCCAGTTTGCAGCTCTGATTAGCGGAATTCCGGGCGTGAAACTGGCGCAGCCGGTGCAGGCGAATGCGGCGTTTGTTGAAGCGTCTGCGGAGATTCTGAACCAACTTCGCGCACGGGGTTGGAACTTTTACACCTTCATCGGCGGCGCAGCGCGTTTCATGTTCGCCTGGGACAGCGATGCCAAGTGCATGGAAGCGTTGGTTGGCGATCTGCGAGAATGCGCGATGGCCGCAAAGCCGGTATGAGACCGCCTTAGCGCGGACCACGCCGATTCGTTCCTATTACTCCACCGATTCCCACTGGCCCGATTTTGCGGAGCGGAAGATGGCATCTATGACGGCCATATTGGCGATTGCGTCTTCAAGCGGCACGGGTACTTCGACGTTTTCGAAAACGGCCTTTGCAAACGCGTCGCCCTGCAAGGTGTATTGGTCGGCGGTGGGAAACGTCTCAGTGGAGATGCCGCTGAAACTGAGGTCGCCGGTGGAATCGATAAAAAGCCGCGTGGGCCGGTCGTTGGGGGTATTGTAGGGAATCTCGAGCTCGATGCGCCCGCGCGTGCCGAAAAAGTGGGCCCTCTGATAGGGAACCAACTGCGTGCTGCAGGTGAAGATGGCGTGGCCCGAGGGAAACTCGAGAATCGCCGAAGCCAGGCGGTCAGTGCCCATTTCGGGATCGCGCTCGAGCGTGGCGACAACGCGTGCCGGCTCCTGGCCAAAACCGAAGCGCGCGGATTGAATGCAGTAGCACCCAATGTCGTAGACGGCGCCGCCGCCGGTTTCCACGCGGTTGCGGATGTTCCCGGGGTTGACATTGAAGTAGCTGAAATGGGCGTTAACGGCGCGCAGCTCGCCGATACGGCCGCCTTCGAGCAATTGGCGCAGGCGCAGCCACTGCGGAGCGCTACGGATCATGAATGCCTCGCAGATTTTGACTCCGGTCCGTTCACGGACGCCGAGCAGAATCCTGGCCTCGGCGACGGTCATGCTGAGCGGCTTTTCACAGAGCACATGCTTGCCGGCCTCGGCGGCCTTCGCTGTCCATGGGACGTGAAGCGGATTAGGAAGCGGATTGTAGATCGCGTCAATGTCCGGATCTGCGAGCAATTCCTCGTAGGAACCGTAAGCGGTCGCGATCCCCAAGGCGCCGGCGGCATCGCGGGCCTTGGCCAGGTCGCGGGAGGCGATGGCGGTTACTGCGGTGCGCTCGCCCTGTTGCATGGCTGGAATGACTTTTCTCAGACCGATGTTGGCTGTGCTGAGCACGCCGAAGCGAAGTTTTTTCGACATAACGGCATGATACAGCCACGCAGGGCAGGCGTTCGCCGCTCAGGCCTGATTCATGGCCATGGCCAGCGCTTCGCTGGCGTCTGCAGCCACTCGCACTAGCTTGCGATTTTTCGCCTCGACGAAGCCCTCCGCAACCGCCGTATCGAAAAACGCGAGCAAGCCGTTCCAGTAATCCGCCGTGTTGATCAGAACGCAAGGTTTCGCGTGCAGGCCGATCTGCGCCCAGGTGATAGCTTCAAGCAATTCATCGAGGGTGCCAAAACCGCCGGGCAAAGCGAGGATGGCGTCAGACAAATCGTGAATGCGGGCCTTACGCTCGTGCATGGTTGAGACGAGTTCGAGGGATGTAAGGCTGTTGTGGGCAATCTCGCGGCCCTTGAGTGCATCGGGAAGTACGCCGATGACTTCTCCACCGGCAGCAAGTGCGGCGTCGGCGAGAACACCCATCAGGCCGCGGCAGGCTCCGCCGTAGACCAGCCCGATGCCTGCTTGGGCAATAGCTGTTCCAAGGTTCACGGCTTCGGAGCGAAATGCTGGATCGTTTCCCAAAGCCGAGCCGCAATAGACGGCGATACGGCGCGGCGCCCTTTTCGAGTCGATCGTCACTCTCCCAGAATAGCCGACGATCAAGCACCTTCCGCTTTGCCCACCACCGATTCTGCGTCTGCGAGATGCCCCTGGCATTTCCGATAGAAATCGATGCCTAGCCGCGCAGGAGTGATGTCGAAGTTTTCAGTGGGAATGTAAGAAGTGAAATCAAAATTCCTGTCAACCAGACCCGAGTGGAATAGGTACGCGATATCCGTGGCAACCCTGGTCAAGTCGGTCTTACCGGTAAGCTGCTTCATCTCTTCCGGTGTAAAGAGGATTCGAGTGGAAGGACGATCCTCGGTTTCCGACATGACCGCCATTGCCTTGTTGCACGCAAGAACAAAGATCAAGGCCTGAGTCGGTGTGACATTGACGAGCAGATCGACAAACTGGCGGTTGGAATCGTCGGTCCCTTCCGGTGTGCAGGAAGTAGACAGCAGACCTGCCCATAATTGCTTTGTGAGACTGCCGATCGCCCATGACCCGAATTTGATCAGTTGTGCGACATGTTCTGGATGAGCGTGCAGGCTTGCTTCCCCCGACTCAGAGGGCAGGATCCGTTCTGCTCCGATCGCAATTTGCAAAGCGGTCTCAGTTCTCGATTCGTCCAGTTCGCCGCCGAGTAACTGAATAGCTTGATCGGCGTCAGCGCCGCATATCCGGCAAAGAAACAACACGGTTCGCAGCATCCTGAACATGAACTGGACGCCGAGTTGGTTCGTGAGAGTGGCCGCCTTCTCGATCAGAATTTCCCAAAGGACGGGGCTGAGGCCGGGGGGAAGCACAAAGGATAATCCGATGCCGTCTTCGCCATGCCGAACCACCAGGGCCTGGATGGGAAACTCAGCCTCCGACTCTCCTGCGGGCGCGCCTTCGAGTTGGATTGTCAAGGCGGCCAGTTCGCCAATGGGCCACCGTTCCGGCGTCGTAATAAAGAGTCCGGTGGTGCTGATATTCCCGATCGCGGCCGGCGTCGAAGCGGGGTTGTTTCCGCGCCGTGCTGCAAAGCCTGAGGGAAACCTTCTCTCCGCCCGCGGCGTATCGGGATACCCCAGCCGGCGGAGCCTCCGTTTCCACTGACTCACTGTAGACATTTCTTCAAATCTCTCTCTTTGCTGGGGATCGAGGGCACGCCGGTTGCCGGGTCGTTCGTACCTCCGCAAGACGTCAATTCCAGCTCTGAAATGCCTTGATTAATCGAAATGATACTACACAGTCTGGAAGAATTGAACCTGGGAGGAACACCCGGCGCCACCCCTGCGCGAGTTATCGTCCGGGGGGCGGAAAAGATAAGAGTCGCCGACAAGCGGCTTGACAAGCAAAGCGGAGCCGGCGGTTCGAATCACGAGTTTCGCGGCGCCGATCCCGCTCCCCTCGCCTCCGATGCAACGGCAATCTTTTTCGATTTGCGGTATACGTTCGCGACGGCCAAGGTCCACAGCGGAACCATGTCGACTCCAGGGACGAGCTTCGCCGCGAAGGAGGGAAGGAACTCCCAGTGCCAGCCCAGGAGAAAGGTAAGCAGGCCGCCGGTGCAGAGATCGAGAATATCGTCGGCGGGCGACTCTGCCCCTTCAATGACGAAAGGAAGCACGGCGAGCTGCAGAACGTCTGCGAGGATTGCCAGGATCATGGCGATACGCAGACGCGGGCCCGCAGAAATCGTGACGGCGCGTTCCTTCGTCTGAGCCTGTTGAGGCACAGCATCCATATACAAAGTATCCTCCAGTCAAAGGGCAAAGGGAAACCCCCGAGGGTAATCCTTATCGAAGAGCCGGGCACCGGCAAACAACCCTTCTCGGGAGATTGGAATCTCTTCCTGCAATGTCGCTTCAATGTGCTTGACGACTTACCGGGATACCGGGATTTCAGATCGATTTGTAAAGAAGGAGGCCAGCCATGCGCTCGATGTTCAGGAACCTCGTGCCAATCCTGCTCGCAGCCGGAATGATCACGCCGGCGTTCATCGCCGGATGCACGGTCCACGCCGGGGTCTACGATCCCTATTACCACGATCATCACGTTTGGGCGACCGAGGAGCCCTATTACTCGCAGTGGGGCACGACACACACCGCGAACATATGGACTTTCAGAAGCGCAACGCCGCTGACCAGAAAGAATATTGGAACTGGCGGCACAAGCAGGATGACCATCACGGCGACAACCACTAGGGCCCATGCCTGTCATTGTCTTTCGAAGGCTCCGGCTTGCAGGCCGCAATTTTAGGTCGGTTTGGCTGGCAATGCGATTAGGACTTTTCAGCGGCGGGCTTATGTGTCATGCTTGCGTGCATGGGAAACAAGGACAGAGGAAAAAAAGAAACCAAGAAGGCTCCCAAGCCGAAGCCGAAACCAGAACCCGGTCGCAAGCGCGAGATGTTTACGCCGCCGGCGCCTCCGAAGTAGACCGCTGATTCAACGTAGTTCGTGCCGCACCGGGAGGGGCCGGCGGGAGGGTTCGTGTCGACTGAGGGCCCAGGTCGGCTTGCGCTGAAGCTGTTTTGAAAGTTACTGGCGCGAAGCAGCGGCGCGCGGAGTCTCAGGAGAAAGATCATCAGACAAAAAGGCCATCCCGGCGGGATGGCCTTTTTCCGTTATTTGATGCCACCGCTTACGGCTGGACAGGCACACCTTGGCTTGTCTCGTTACGGGCCTGCGCCTTTTCTGCGAGCACCTTGGTCGCGTGGTCTTCGAGGGCCTGGGCTTCGGGCATGTAAGTGAGGGCCTTCTGGATCATGGGATCCCAATCTGCCATCACGCGCAAACCAGATAACTGGCCGTACTGAATGGTGAAGATACTCTTTTTGATGTTCGCCTTGAGCCAGTCACTCACGCCGTTGATGTCGGCGTCTGTCCAATCGATGTTTTGACCGGTAAGGAATTTCTTAAACTCGTTCATCACCTCGTCGTCGACCTGGAAGTTCTTGTCGATCGGGTGATCTGACACGTAGACCGGCGCGAAGTGGAAGAAGACGTCCTTGTAGTTCAGTTCGTCCTGGAAGCGGTTCGTCTGGGGCGTCTCAATCTTCTCGTCGGGGGTAATGCCGCCGCCGCCGTAGACGGTGCGTCCCGAATCCGTGAGCTTCACCTCGCGGTTCGTGGAGTTCGCAGCCATCGCACCGGCATGATTGTAGTAGTCGTACAGCGACATACCTTCGTAATTGCGCTGAATCAGGCGGCCGGATGGGGTGTAATAGTGATAGGTAGTGAGGGCGAGACCGGTGTCTTCGCTGAGATTGTAAACAGTTTGCACCAGGCCCTTGCCAAAGGTGGTTTCACCCACAATCAAGGCGCGGTCGTGATCTTGCAGGGCGCCTGAGACGATTTCGGCGGCCGAAGCGGTGTCGCGGTTTACCAGCACGACGATCGAAAACGTCTTCCCGCTGTTGCCGTGAGTGGCAACGTAGTTCTGATCGGAGTAAGCACGCCCGCGCTGCGAAACAATGGTCTGCCCTTTGGCGAGCAGGTGGTCGCAAACATCCACAGCCTGGCTCAACAGGCCGCCGGGATTCTCGCGGAGATCAAGAACCAGGCCCTTCAGGTTACTGAAGCTGTTGATCGCATCTTCCATCTCCTGCCCGGTCGTCTCTTGAAACTGGGTCAGATGGATGTAGCCGATGCCTGGCCGGATCTCGAATTTGAGGTCGATCGAGGGGTGCGGAATCTCATCGCGGATGAGGTCGAACTCCAGCGGCTTCGGCTGGCCAAAGCGCGCCATTGAGACCTCAACATGCGTACCTTTGGGCCCCTTGAGGGCCTTCGCCACCTGGTCGGAGGTCCAACCGTCAGTCGCCTTTGAGTCGATGGCAACAATCTGGTCGCCCGGGTGGATGCCGGCGCGGAATGAAGGAGTGCCTTCATAGGGTGTGAGGACATACACCTTATTGTTCTGCTGCTCGATCATCATGCCCACGCCATAGTAACGGCCGCGCTGGTCTTCGCGAAGGCGCGCGTAAGCCTTGGGATCGTAGAAATGGGAATGCGGGTCGAGCACCTGCAACATGCCGGGGATGGCCCCGTCGTAGATGGCGTCATCGGCCTTGTCCGGAGTGATGGGCTCGGCATAGTTCTGTTCGACGACCGCGTAAACGTCGGCAAAACCCTTGAGGCCGTCGCGGAGCTGGCTCTCGTCCTGAGAGGACTGCGCGCCCACGCGACTCTGCAGGATGGTGCCGGTCAACGCGCAAACAGCGAAGAAGATGACAACAGCGAAAAGTGCCCGTCGGGCGCGGGGAGTCATAGACAGAACAAACCTCCAGACGGTGCGCATGCCCGGCGCCTTATGACGGATTTCCGATCGCCCGAGAGCGAACCCGATACCAACCGGACTACCGCTCGATACAAATTGACCTTGCCCGATACCGGCAAGGCCAGACAGATCGAAGAACCCTTCGCACGAAACCCGCGAGCCCGTCTTCGCCTAAAGTATAACACTGCAGTATTTGACGCGCACGCGCCGGTCGCGGTAGCGGACCCCGCCTAACCCAGGCGGGAAGGGCGGGTTGCCGTACTGAATTCCGAATGGAATGGACCTGCGCGCAATCCGGCTTTTCTCTTCTGCTCTCCAGGGATTTACAATGACGTCTATCAACAAGACCGCAGGTTTCGGTCAGCATGGCAGGAGCGGATGACGGAATTCGAAACGACCCCACAATTTTGTAGCTTTCCAGTCGCGCGGTCCCGGAGCAAGCACTGGCTGGCGGCTCAGGCTGTGCCAGGCACCCGGATGGCTGCCCGTTTTATGAAGCGGGGGATCGTTCGCCTTTCAACGCTGCTCCTGTTGGGTATGGCGCCGCTGGCCACAGGCAGCATGGCGCGGGGCCAGGCCAACGAGCCGGCCAGCCCATATGGCGGCGCAGTCGTCGAGGATATTATCGCCCGCGTCAACGACCAGATCATTTCCCAGTCGGATTACGAGCGCGCAATGAACGATCTGGACCAAGAGGGCAGGCAGCGGGGCGAAACCATGCAGCAGATGTCTGAGGAGCGCACAGACCTGCTACGCAACCTAATCGACCAGCAACTCTGGCTGTCAAAGGGCAAGGAACTTGGCATCACCGGCGATACGGAGCTGATCAAGCGCCTCGACGACCTTCGCAAACAGTACAACCTGGCCTCGATGGACGACCTGGAGAAAGCGGCCAAGGAACAAGGCATCTCGTTTGAGGACTTCAAGGCCAATATCCGGAACCAGATCGTCACCCAGGATGTGATGCGGCAGGAGGTTGGCGAACATATTCAAATGACGCCCGGGGAAGTGCAGCATTACTACGATGCGCACAAGCAGGATTATGTGCAGCCGGAGAGCGAGCGGTTGAGCGAGATTTTAATCTCGACGGGGACGCCGGGCACGGCCGATGCCGCCAAATTGGCGGAGGCCAAGGCAAAGGCGGACGACATTGAGGCCAAGTTGCACTCGGGTGGCGATTTTGCGCAGTTGGCGCGCAGCGTCAGCAACGGGACGACGGCGGCCCAGGGCGGCGATCTGGGCACCTACAAGCGCGGTCAGCTAGGTCAAGTGCTGGAAGAGAAAACCTTCGATCTGAATGCCGGGCAGTACACAGATCCCATCCTCACGCGCGAAGGCTACATCATCCTGAAAGTTGAGCAACACACGCCGGCCGGTCCGCGACCTTTCAAAGATGTCGAGCCGGACGTGGAACAGGCTTACTACGTGAGCCAGATGGAACCGGCGATCCGCACTTATCTAAACGAGATGCGGGACGAGGCATTCATCCAGATCAAGAAAGGATATGTTGACGCGGGAGCGACGCCTGCCGAGTTGCAGTCGAGCATTTCTTTCAGCGCCTATGTGCCGCCCGCGCCGAAGAAGAAGGCAAAAGTCGAGCGGACCCGTTTCCGCGAGAGCACGCACGCCTTCCGGCAAAAGTCGGAACCGGCGGCGACCGCGGCTGATCAGCCGCCGCCGACGACCGCCGCGGCCCCGAAAAATAAAAAGAAGAACAAGAAAGAAAAGAGAGAAGAGGCTGGCGTTGAGAAGCCCGGCAAGAGAGAAAAGATCCGCTTTGGGCAGGCGCCGCGCGAGACATTACCCCAGGCCAGCGCAAATTCAACTACGGAGAACGCAGGTGCGCTGCCGGAGACGGCGGCCAACGCGGATCAGCCTGCCAATCCACTTGAACCCACAGCGCCGACAGACAAGACGCGCTTCAGTGACCGCGCTCGCGTAAAAAAGACAAAACAGGCCGAAGCCCCTGTGGACTCCAACGCGCCCCTCCCGCCGACTTCAGCGGAGGTGGCCGATCAACAGACACAATCGGCTCCTTTGGGCTTGAATGGAGACACCGCGACAAAGAAGAAGAAACACGCCGCCGAAAGTGAAGAAAAAACACGCTTCAGCGAGAAAAAGAAGAACCCTGCCGATTCGGAGCCGAAACAGGTGCAGCAGCCCACGCCAATTCCGCCGGTAGCGGGCGCACCCGCTCCAACGGACGCTCCGCAGGCGCAGCCGCAATAATCGTTCCTATCGCAACTCGACGATGCGAAGCGGGCTCGGGAGCAAATTCCGGGCCCGCGGTGTTTCCGGGCTCGCCTTGACGCATTCTGTTCGCACATCCTTTGGCGGCAGGGGCCGGTTGCGTTAATCTTCTCGGCAGAATGAAAGACGTCTATGTTTCCGATCTGGCAGGTTTTGACGAGGGAAGGCTCTTCGACAGTTTTTTCCTTGTACTGGCTAAACAGCAAAGAACGACGAAGACCAACAAGCCGTATCTGAATCTGATTCTCGGCGATAAGACCGGTCAGGTCGAGGGGCGCGTGTGGGAGCTCGGCGATCCGCGGATCGCCAGGGAATTCGAACGCGGCGACCTGGTCAAGGTTCGCGGCTGCGTTTCGCGCTTTGACGACCGTTTGCAGTTGAAAGTGGATCAGCTACGCAAGACGCTGGCGGGTGAAGCCGACAGAATGGACATGCTGCCGGCCACCACACGCGATGTGGGAGAGCTGTGGAATGAGCTCGAGACGACCGTCGCGAGCGTAACCAATCCTGACCTGCTACGGCTGCTCAAGGCGCTGATTGAAGATGCCGCAATTGCGAACGCGTATCGCGAGGCGCCGGCGGCAAGGCAGCTTCATCATGCATGGCTGGGCGGGTTGCTGGAGCACGTGGTCAGCCTGCTGGGACTGGCCGATCGCGTGGCCGCGCACTACCCGATGCTGGACCGCGACCTGCTGGTAACCGGTGTGATTCTGCACGATATTGGAAAGATTCGCGAGTTGGAGTGGGAAATGGGCTTCGAATATACCGTGGAAGGCGTGCTTCTGGGACACATCCAAATGGGCGTTGACCTGGTGGAGAAGACCATCGCTTCCCTGCCCGGCTTTCCGGAACGTCTACGCACGCTGGTGCTGCATATGATTCTGTCGCATCACGGGAAGCTGGAATTCGGCTCGCCCAAGCTGCCCATGATTCCCGAGGCGCTGGTGCTCAACTTTGTGGACGATCTGGATGCAAAAATGCAGGCCATGGCCAGCGAATTTGAGAAATGCGCGCATGAGGGACGGGCTCCCGATGAGCTCACGGGCAAAGTGTGGGCGCTCGATCAGCGGCAGTTGCTGAATACCAAGGCATGGCTCGGGAAAACAGGAGACGGGGAACAAGGATCAAAGAATAGCGCATAAAGCACGGTCCCCGATTCACGCCAGGAACCAGTTCCACTGATCCTTCGAAAGAGGAACGACGGAAAGCCGGCCGATGGTGAGCAGCGGCGATTTGGCGAAAAGTTTTTCTGCCTTGATTTGGGCGAGGGTCCTGGGATGCTTGAGGCGCTTGCCCGCTTTGACACGCACGATGGGGACCTTCGGATCGGATGCGTCGACGCTGAGGACCGTGCCGGTGCCAACCGCGGTGCGCTCGTCGCCAGTGTGGTAGAAGATCCACTTCGTTCCCGCTTTCATCTCGCGCAGATTCTTGACAGCGGCGGGGCTGGTGACGCCGTCCCAATCGGTTTCGCCGTCGCGGAGCAAGTCGCCGAAGGAGTAGACATCGGGCTCGGACTTGAAAAGGAAGTAGTCGCTCATGGTCAGTGGTCAGTGAATAAAACGGATTGTCGATCTGCTCGTTCCCTGCGCCTTTATTCCCTGCTGCGTTTGCGGATTTCGATGTTGAGGCGCTTGATCTTCTGGTTCAGCGTGGAGAGAGGGATGCGAAACTGTTCGGCGGCCTCGGTCTGGTTCCAGTTACAGCGCTCAAGCTTCTCAATGATGATGCGGCGCTCGATGACTTCGAGGATGTCGAACAGCGAAGAGTTGGGGTTGTGCTCGAGGAGCGCATCCTGGAAGCTGCGGCCGGTGATTTGGCCGGGCAAAAGCTCGGCGCCGATTAAAGGGCCAGACGAAAGCACGACGCCCCGCTCGATGGCGTTCTCAAGTTCGCGAACGTTGCCGGGCCAGTCGTAATCCATAAGGGCGCGCATGGCGTCGGTAGAAAGCTTGCGCGGAGTGAGTTCGTTTTCGGCCGCATAGAGATCGAGGAAATGCTGTGCGAGAAGCGGAATATCTTCGCGGCGCGATCGCAGCGGCGGCAGATCGACGGTGATGACGTTGAGGCGGTAGAAGAGGTCCTCGCGGAAGCGGCCATCGCGCACGGCC
This sequence comes from uncultured Acidobacteriaceae bacterium, assembly GCA_963782285.1. GTDB lineage: Bacteria > Acidobacteriota > Terriglobia > Terriglobales > Acidobacteriaceae > Telmatobacter. Next base: position 274,066 of record CAWAJH010000010.1, on the reverse strand, counting down.
TGGCGCAGATCCACGTTGGTGGCGGCAAGAATGCGCACATCGACCTGGATCTCCTGAATGCCGCCGAGATGCATGAACCGCTTGTCTTGCAAAACGCGCAGAATTTTGGACTGTGTATCGAGACCCATGGTGGCAATCTCGTCGAGGAAGAGCGTACCCCCGTTCGCGACTTCGAAGAGGCCTTTCTTTGACGCAACTGCTGAGGTGAACGCTCCCTTTACGTGACCGAAGAGCGTGGACTCGAGCAGCTCCGACGGCATGGCGCCGGTGTTGATGGGAACGAACGGCTTTTCGCGCCGGGGCGAGTTGGCGTGGATGGCCTTGGCGATGATTTCTTTGCCGGTGCCGCTCTCGCCCTGAATGAGAACCGTGGAGCGGCTGGGCGCGACCTGCGCTACCAGATCGAAGACCCGCAACATCGTATCGCTTTTGCCCACGATGTTGGCGAAGTTGTAGCGCTGCTTGAGGGCGCGCTTGAGCTGCAGGTTTTCTTCTTCGGCCCGGTGGCGAGCAACGGCGGAGCGGATGTCGGCAAGCAGCTTCTCGTTGTCCCAGGGTTTCTGGACGAAGTTCTCAGCGCCGGCCCGGATGGCTTCGACAACGTTATCGACTGTGCCATAGGCCGTAATCATGATGACCGGCAGGTCGGGTTGGCGCTCCTTGAACTGCGGCAGAAGCTCGAGACCGCTCTGCCCGGGAAGAGCCAGGTCAAGCAGAACCAGATCGAAGCTCTCGTGGTCAATCTGGCGCAATCCTTCTTCGCCGTCGACCGCGGTCTTCACGTCGTAATTTTCCAGCGAGAGCAACACTTCAAGCGATTCGCGGATGCCGGTCTCGTCGTCAACCACCAGAATGGAGGCGGCGTGACCGTCACCTCCGGAAGAGGGGGCGGATCCGTTTGCGGGCAGTGCATCCTCGGCAGTGAACTCAGGCATGGACAGAATTCCTTAATAGGGGAAACTCGAGATGAAACGTTGTGCCGGAGCCGACTGCGCTTTCGACGTGAATCTTGCCCGCATGCTCCTGAATAATGCCGTAGCTCACAGAAAGGCCCAATCCTGTGCCCCGCTTGTCACCAGGACGATTCTTGGTGGTGAAGAAGGGATCGTAAATGCGCTTGAGATGCTCGGGCGCAATTCCGGAGCCGGAGTCGGTTACCAGGGCTTCCACATGGCTGTTGGCGAGGGTTGCAACACGTAAACGGCCGCCGCCGGGCATGGCATCTTTAGCGTTCAGCAGCAGATTGAGAAAGACCTGCTGCAGCTTGCCGGGATTTCCGTAAATCGGGGGCAGCTCGTCGATGAGATTGACGTCCAGCATGATTTGCGCAGTCTTGAACTGGTGCTCAAGGAGCGAGATCGTGTCGCGGATGACCTGGTTGAGGTCGGTGGAGCGAAACTCAGTGGTCGAGGTACGAGAGAAATTGAGCAATCCATTGGCGATCTCAGCCGCGCGGAAGCTTTGTTGAGTGATCTTGTCGAGCACCGGTCCCAGCCTCGCATCGCCCCGCAGTTGCTTGGCGAGCATCTGTGCGTAAGAGGAGATGACGGCGAGCGGCGTGTTGATTTCATGCGCAACGCCGGCTGCGAGCAGACCGATTGAACTCAGTTTGTCTGCCTGGGCAAGCTGGCTTTCAAGCGTCACGCGTTCCGTGATGTCATCCACCAGGACGATCCGGCCCACCGGAACGAAATCGCGCGAGAGAAGCGGCGCAATGGCGATGTTGGCGGTGCGCTGCTCCCCGGCGCGCGTGGTGAGGCGGAACTTGTAAAGGTGATGCACGCCTGGATCGTTGCGGAACCCTTCGATGGCCTCGATGAACTCCGATGGAAACACGGAACCGAGGGGTTGGCCGATGGCTTCCGCCCGGCTGAGGGCGTACATGGCTTCCATCTGCGCATTCCAGCTCTCGATGCGATCGTTGAGATCGATGGCGAGGATGCCTACATTGATGGATTCGACGATGTTTTCGTTGAACTCTTTCAGCCGCTCGAACTCGACCATCTTGCCTTCGAGGCGAGCGTAGAGGCTGGCATTCTGCAGGGCGATGCCGATGTAACTGGCGAGGGACTCGAGAAGCTCAACGTCCTCGCTCGAAAGGAAATCGCCGCCTAATGTGCGGCCCAGTCCGATGACGGCAAAGGTACGGCTGGCGGTGAGACCATCGTCAAGCTTCATCGGGGCCACGCGGCAAGGCAGGTAGTAGTTCAGGTCGAGGAGAGCAGCGGTATTCTGCTGATCCTCGGGAAGGTGGAGAACCTGCTGCGCGTTCTCGAAGAAGATATGCGAGCGGTCCCTGGCTCGGTCGAAGTTGAGGAAATCCAGGGCGAGTTTGTCTTGCGCGGTGCTCACTTCTTCAGGGAGTCCGTGCGAGGCAGCGAGCCGCAAGCGCCCGGACTCGTCCTTAAGAAACACCGCGACGCGGGCCACAAGGAGGGTGCGTGGCAACTGCTCGACGATCGACTCGAGCAGAGCTCCAATGTTGGTCTCAGAGCTCAGGCCGCGGCCAAACTCGACCAGGGCCTTGCGGTAGTCGTAACGATGGCGGTCGAAGGCGCGATCGACCCAGCCCTGAATGCGGCGCTTGAGGGGATCGAAGACGGCAGCTGTGACCAGGATCGCAACCACCAGGCCCCACTCTTTTACTGCTTCGGGCATGACGTTGTGAACCATGACCGAGATCAGCGCAATCACGCCGAAGTAGCCTCCGAGGATCAATGCGGTGGCCAGCGTGTACGCAACACCGCGCTTGAAGATCAGGTCGGTATCCATCAGCCGGTAGCGGACGATGGCCCAACTGAAGGTCAGCGGGAGAAAGACCAGCGAGAGGCCGGCCAGGTCGGTGATCAGCCGCGGGGGATTCAGATTGAGCAGATACGGGACCGCGTAGAAGAAGGTGAACGGCAGGACAGCCAGCAGGGTCCCGCGGGTGACCCACTTTAATTGCTGGCGGAGAAGAGGCGTGTTGGCGCGCTTGTAGCTGCGCAGGAAGAGCAGCGCAGCAAGCACGTAGAAAGTGGCGTCGTATGCAGTGGCAATCTGGTTTAAGCGGTCAAGCAGAAGCTTTGTGGCCTCGCGCGTGCCAATGGACCATAGCCACAATCCCAGCAGCGCCGTGCCAGGCGCATAAACCAGTGGCAGAAGCCAACGGCGATTGAACTTCTTGAATCGCTCCTCAGGAAAACTGAGCGCGAAGTGCAGAAAGAGCGCCGGCTGCAGCGCTTCAGCGGCAACATTTGTCCAAAAAACGGTCCAGTCGAGGGCATCCAGCTTGGTCGTGTATTTCAGAGCGTAGAGGGCAAACGAAATCAGGCAAAAGAGATAAAAATGCGTAGCACGAGGCGCGCCCCAGCGGCGGAAAAGAACGTAAAAGCCAATGACGAGATAAATCAGTCCGATCAGGCGCAGGCCATATTGAAGGCTGCTGTCTGGCGGTTCGGGAATGACCTTGACTGGAGCCTCAAGCGGAATCCCGTCGCGCGTAATCGTGTAAAAAACCTGACCCCACGGCCCCGCAGCGTAGAGTGCGCGCTCCATGTCGGCAATCCTCGAGACGCGCGTCACCCGCTGATCGGGCGTTTCGCTGATTCCCGTTAGCAGATCTCCCGGTTGAATGCCGGCATGCTGGCCCGCCAAGCCAGGAAGAACCTTGTCGGCAACGAGGCCTCCGTTCGCCTCGTGCCACCAGATACCATCGTCAGCTTGCTGCCGGAAGTTGCGCTCCTGGAGAATATTGAAAACGGCCAACACAAGCAGTGCCGCTGTGGCCAGAGCCAGCATCGTAGCCTGCACGCGGTTGAGAAGGCTTGTCTCCATCGGCGGGAGGATCTTTACACTCGCTTTGCTTGCACGTCAATTGCCACGCGGAGGAAATACACAGGAGAGTAACGGCTCGAATGCCAATCTTTTGAGAATACGCATGATATGGACTTGGAAGGGCAGGAAATTGTCAACACACTGTGAAGCAAATCACCAGTCAAGATCAGAAATCCGGAAGGGGGATCCCGAGAAAAGAATCATTCTATGAAAAATTGTAGATCAGTCAAGCGAAACGCTTTATCTGACAAATCAAGATTCATAGACGCTATCTCACCGATATAGCCGCGTGACGACCTAATTAGGGCGCGGTTACCCAGGCGAAACCGCTTTGGATTGAACCACAAAAAGGTACCCGAGAAGCTTAGCGCTGACCATAGGTCGCCTTTGGGCCATGCTTGCGCATGTAATGGTGCTCAGAGACGTAGTTGGGGATCCCCGCTTCCGGTGCGCCCAGCAGCACGCTGCGGAAAGCGAGGCGGGCGATGTATTCGAGGACATCTGCATGTTCGACGGCTTCAGCCGGGGTTTTGCCCCAGGCGAACGGAGCATGGCCCGCCACCAGCACGCCCGGGACGGCAATCGGATCAAGTCCTTCTGACCGGAAGAGGCGAACAACTACAGCTCCAGTGTTACGAACGTAAGCTTCGGAGACTTCTTGCGCCGAGAGCGGTTCGGTGACCGGTACCGGGCCGTGAAAGTAGTCGGCGTGGGTGGTGCCGAGGCACGGGATGGGACGGCAGGCCTGAGCCCACGAGGTGGCGAACTCGGAGTGGGTGTGGACAATGCCGCCGATCTGCGGAAATTCGCGGTAGAGGAGCGTGTGCGTGTCGAGATCGCTCGATGGGCGCAGTGAGCCTTCGACGATATTGCCGTCGAGGTCGGTAATCACCAGGTCGGCTGGAGTCATGGTTGCATAGTCAACGCCGCTGGGTTTGATGACGACGAGCGGCTTGGCGCCGGAACGGTCCACCCCGCTGGCGTTGCCAAAGGTGTGGGGCGCGAGACCGCGGCGGGCGATCTCCTGATTGGCGCGGAGGACTTCTTCGCGAAGCAATGAAAGTAACATGGCGTGTCTCAACACTAGAGTAAATCGTTCGGCGCGGGTCCGGCACCCGCGGTCAAGTCGCGGCGAAGCGAAGAAGTTTTATGAGTCTGCGCATTGAGTGTGATCGCCAGCATTTGACGGTGCGGGGGACTGGGCTTAACCTTCGATCAGTCTTCCCCTTGCATGCTTCGGAGGTCGTCGCGTCAACTCGCGCGAGGGCTCGGAGGCTTGGCTGTGCGCGCACGAAGCATTGCCGCTGTTGGGCCGGCTGCCGTATCAGGTCAGTGGGGCTCTGCGTTCATCGCTCCTCTCGCAGTCATGCAAGCCAAACAGTTCAGCGCGCGGCAAAGGCCGGGCCGCCGTGGCTAACCTCACGATCCCCCGCCCTGCCGGCATTGCGCCTGCCAACGGCTCCTTTGCAGCATCGGCGCGAGCCATCCTAAGCCGGTCCTCGATTAAAGGCCAAACGATTCCTCAGCATCGCTGGACGACCGCCATCGCGGTCATGTCATGCGCCGTCATGCAGTTGCTCGACACGACCGTGGTCAACGTGAGTCTGCCGCACATCGCCGGCTCGCTTTCCTCCACCACGGATGAAGCCACCTGGGTGCTCACCTCGTATCTGGTGGCGAATGCCGTCATCTTGCCCGTCACCGGCTGGCTGGCTGGCGTGCTGGGCCGCAAGCGGCTGCTGTTGCTCGCCGTGACAGGCTTTACGATCTCGAGCCTGCTGTGCGGACTGGCGCCGAATCTGCCCATGCTGATCGTCTTCCGCGTGATTCAGGGCTTGACAGGCGGCGGGCTGCAACCGCTTTCACAGGCCGTGCTGCTGGAAGAGTTTCCGGGCAAGGAACAGGGCAAGGCGATGGCCTTCTGGAGCCTGGGGATTATCGCGGCGCCCATTTTTGGCCCCACGCTCGGCGGCTTTATTACGGATACATGGACGTGGCGCTGGGTCTTCTTCATCAATCTGCCGGTGGGAGTTCTGAGCCTGCTGCTGATCTCGCGGTACGTCTACGATCCGCACTACCTGCGCCGCCGGACGCTGGGCGTGGATGCGTGGGGTATCGGCATGCTCGTAGTGGGGATGGGGGCGCTGCAGATCATGCTGGACAAAGGGCAGGAGAAGGATTGGTTCGGATCGAGCCTGATCTGCTGGCTGTGCGTGATTGCGCTCGCGGGCCTTACCGCCTTTGTGGTGCGCGAGATGAGGGACAAAGACCCGATTGTGCATTTCAAATTGCTGCGCTCGCGCACCTTCGCATCGGGCGTGGCGCTGGTCACGGTCATGGGGTTCGTGTTGACGGGGAGCATGGTTCTTTTGCCGCTGTTTATGCAGACGCTGCTGGGCTGGACAGCGACAACTGCGGGAATCTGGAACAGCCCGCGCGGCATCGGCACGGCATTGTGCATGCCCGTGGTGGCTTATCTGCTGGGCAAGGGATGGGATGCGCGCCGCCTGCTGATCCTCGGCTTCGCCTGCGCGGGGATTTGCTTCTTCTACTATGCGCGCATGACGCTCGAGTCGGGCACCTGGGACATCTTCTGGATCCAGATCTTCCAGGGCTTTGGCCTCGGTTTCCTGTTCGTCCCGCTCACCACGCTGACCATGGGTCCGGTTCCGAAGGCCGAAACCGCTTATGCCACGAGCCTCTTCAATACTGTCCGGAACATCGGGTCGAGCATGGGGATCTCGTTCGTGACGACACTGTTGGCGCGACGCGGGCAGTTTCACCAGCAGATCCTGGGCGATCACATTACTCCCTCGAGCGCGATCGGACAGCAAGCCATGGCGCGGCTTGCGCCTTTCCTCGCAAGCCGGGGATTTGATCCGGTCACGGCGTCGCGCACGGCGGCCGGATTCATCTACCGGCTGCTGCAGCAACAGGCAGCGCTCCTAAGCTACGCCGACGCGTTTTACCTGATGGGGGTCCTCTTCCTGGCCAACATTCCCGTGGTGCTACTGATGCGCAAAGAGGAGCAAAAAGGGCCTCACAGCAAGGAGCCGCAAGGCCTACTGGAATAAATCCAGACTGAAAAGGTGTACTCGAACGGCATCTCGACGTCCAATTGGACGCGCCCGTCAAAGTGTCACGATTTTGCAAACCTGATTTAGTATCATGGCGAGGAAGTTCCCCGCGGAGGTTCTGGTGCGTCGTCTCTTGTTGCCTGGCTCGACTGCCCTCGCGATCTGCTTTCTATTTTCCCTGCCCGTGTGAGCAGGCAAGTCCAGCGCCAGCGATTTTCCGTTGCGCGTCCTCATCCTTTATCGCAATGGCAATCGCCACTACCATGGGATGGGCGGAGGGTTATCTTCCCTTGAACAAGTAGATGGCCTGGGCGGAGCCGACCTCTTTGAAAACGGCCAGCCGACTGCCTTCGATTTTAACTACAACTGCTCGCAGCCCATCACTCCGATGCCGGAGTACGAAACCTTCATTGCGCGATGGAAGAAGCCAGGGAGAATCCTGCAGATTGTGATGCCCGTGATGGGCAAGCCCGGCGACATGAATTCCTGCGATCTGAACGTCACCTTAAAACAGGGCATAGCCTACTTCCACCACAACGGCGGGCTGTCCGAGGAAACTTCCGCACAGTTCAAGGAGTGGATGACCAAGCACCAGTACGACCCCGAGCATGGAAAAAATATACCGGTAGCTCTCACCGCTGAGCAGCCGGCATCTGCCCAGCCAATCGCTGCCCCTGCAGGAGTTCAGTAGCCGGCGCTATCCCCGCAGGGAGTAGGGCTTGGGCACAACCGTGTTCATCTCAGCGAATTCCGCATCAGTGAGCCGCAATGCAGCCGCGCTGACATTCTCTTCAAGGTGCTTCACGTTGCTGGTGCCCGGAATCGGCAGCACGACCATCGAGCGTCGCAGGAGCCAGGCGAGAGATACCACGACCGTGGAGACGTCTCGTGCCGCAGCGATCCTTTCCACCACTTTACTGGCCTTGCGGGCTTGCGCCATCGGCGCCCACGGTAGAAACGCAATGCCGTTCGCCTCGCAGTAGTCGACTACGAGATCCCACTCGCGGTCAGAGAAGCTGTAGCGGTTCTGCACACTCACGATGGGGACAATCTTTTGCGCTCGCTTGATGTGCTCCAGGGTCACGTTGGAGAGAGCGACGTGATGGATCGTTCCCTGCTCTTTGAGCCGCGCCAAGGTCTCCATTGAGGCGTCAAAGGAGACAGCGGGATCGGGAATGTGGAGTTGATAGATGTCGATGCGCTCGAGCCGCAGCCGCCTGAGACTGCCCTGAATCGCTTCCTCAATATGCGCCGGACTAGCGTTGTGCTGCCACACGCCGGGCCCGTGGCGCGTCCAACCAGCCTTGGTGGTGATGACGAGACCGGCAGGATAGGGCCAGAGCGCCTGAGCGATCAACTCCTCCGAGACGTCGGGCCCGTAGGAGTCTGCCGTGTCAATGAAGTTGACGCCGAGTTCGACGGCGCGGCGAAGAGTCGCGATTGCGCCTTTGACATCGGCAGGCGGGCCCCAAATTCCGCTTCCCGTGATGCGCATGGCTCCGAAGCCCATGCGATTGACGGTCAGATCGCCGCCGATGGTGATGGTGCCAGCCTGCGCGGCGGGCAAAGATGCAGTCGATGTGGACATTGCTTCGTCTCCAGAGATTCTATGAAACGCAATCTGCTTATGGCTGGATGTGAGAGCCAGATTCCTTGACGCAGCAAGAGAGAAGATCTCCCGGCTCGCCACCTCAGCGATCCGATCGGTTTAGGCGTTTTAGATCCCGCAACTTCTAAACGGTCACTTCCCAGCCAGGCTCATAGGTGCGGCCCCAATACTTCATCGCTTCGGGATCGTCGAGGATATGGGCGGTTTCCGGGTCAATGTTCAGCTTCCGGTTGACAAACCAGGCAATGTTCGAGAGCAACAGCATGGTGACGGTGACATTGGCAACCGGAATAGGCGAATGGAGCTGTTCCTGACCGCGAATGGCGGCGATGAAGTTGGCATAATGTGCGTCGGTCATGGAATCGGCGCCGATCAGATCTGCTGTCGAGGCCGCATGACCGACGCGGAATGTGTCGATCTGCTTGCCTTTCCAATCGTAGACGTCGTAGCCGCCGCGGTCGATGACGACCGAACCTTTGGTGCCCATGATGATCAAGCCACGATCGCGATCGTAGACGCGCATGCCCTGGCGGCTGCGGCCTTCCCAGGAGATGAGCTTGTCGGGATACTCGAAGTTGGTGATGAGCGTGTCGTAGAACTGCCAATCGTCCTTGTATTGGTAGCAGCCGCCGGATGCGGTGACGGCGTGGGGAATTTCCGCCTGCAGGGCCCAGCGGCAGATGTCCACCTCGTGCGTGCCGTTGTTGAGGGTTTCGCCGGTGCCATAGCGGCGCAGCCAGTGCCAGTTGTACGGATGAATGTTTTCTCTGTATTCGCTGCGCGGTGCGGGGCCCTGCCAAAGATCCCAGTTAAGCGTGGCGGGGGGCGAGGTTGGGTCGCCGTAATGCGTGGCCCCACGCGTGTTGGCATACCAGGCCTTGGCCATGTAGGCCTCGCCGATGTAGCCGTCATGGATCTGCTGGATCATTTTGATCGTGTAATCCGAGGAGCGCTGCTGATCCCCGACCTGGACAAGCTTTCCATACTTCTTTTGCGCGGCCACAATCAACTCGCCTTCGCGGGGATTCTGGCTTGAGGGTTTCTCCACATAAACATGCTTGCCGGCCTTAAGGCCGAGAACGGCCATCGGCGTATGCCAGTGGTCGGGTGTCGCAATCGTAATGGCATCCACTTCCTTCGATTCGAGGGCGTGGCGGAAATCGCTTTCGGCCTTCGGCGCATAACCAAGCACCTGCTCGGCTTTGGCGGCAAACTTGGCGCGAATGTTGTCGTCCACGTCGCAGATGTAGGCGACACGAGCCGACTTGCTGTTGGCCCCCAGCGATGACAAATGAGCGTAGCCACGGCCGTTGAGGCCGTTGATGGCAAAATTCAGCCGATCGTTGGCGCCGAGAATCTGCGCATAGCTTTTGGCTGTGGATGCAAAAGCCGAGCCGGCTACACCCGCAGCCAGCCCGTTTACAAACGTACGCCGGGAAATCATGGCATTCTCCATTCATTCGGCACCGGCTTCTCTTCGCGGAATCGCGAGCGGTCTGGCAGCGGTTGCCCGCAACAGCGCGCAGCGGTGGAAGCCTTTCTTTGCCGCTCCAGATTATACCGTTGTGAGGCCAGGACACTCACGCGCCTCGGGCCGCAAAACGTGTGCGCGAAGACCCGGGCGAATTGCGACATCAGGCAAGAAATCAGGGTCCTTGGCGTGTTTTGGTTGACCTTCTGCGTCTATACTGTGCGCATCATCCGCGTGAATATGGTTTGGGGGTTGTAATCTTGCACCGGATCGAAACGTCTACCAAAACGATGGCAGCGGGAACTGCATTGGAGCCAATGCCTCTGGAGGCAGCGGAAGCGATTGTTGCGCAAGAGTTTGCCAGCATCGTTGAGAGCCATCGTCCGCAGATTTTCCGGTTCTTGCTGGCATCGCTCAGGGATGTGGATCTGGCGGAGACACTGACCCAGGAGTGCTTCCTGAAGGCGCACAGGAATTGGAAGCATTTTCGCGGCGAATCGAGCGCGATGACCTGGCTGATGCGGATTGCAATTAATTTGCAGAAGGACCATTGGCGCAATCGGCGGCTGCAATTCTGGCGGCATACGCGGGCCAATGCGGTGGATCTGGACGATGCCAGCGATTGGCTGCCGAGCGGTGAGCGAAGCGCAGAGCAGCAGATGCTGGCGCGGGAGCGTTTGGCACAAGTTTGGAAGGCGGTAGAAGGCTTGAGCGAGCGACAACGAACCGTATTCCTTCTTCGTTATGTGGAAGAACGGGAATTGACCGAAATTGCGCAGTCCACCGGGCTGAGCGAGGGCACTGTGAAGGCGCACCTGTCGCGAGCGCTCGCGAGAGTGCGCGCGGAGCTAAGAGGATCAGAATGAATTCGCAGGACAAATTAGCGGGAGAGATGGAAGATCCGGTGCTGACCGAGGCGCTAAGGCACTTTAAGGACAGCGTGGAAGCCTGGAGTGAAGCGGCGTATAGCAGGCCTCGCACAGCGGTGACGACGAAGCGGCATAGCTGGCGGCTGGCGGCAGGTTGGGCGTTTGGATGCGTGATGGTGTTCGGCTGCCTGGCCGGCGGCCTGTATGAGCGATTTCGTTCGCAGGAGCTGGCGAGAGTTGCCGTGATGAAAGCGGCACAACAGGAAGCTGCCCATGAGCGGCTGGCGAGGGTGGAAAAATTCGACGCCAGGGAAAAGGCATTGGAGCAGCATGCGGCAGTCGGAAGCTCCGATGCCGCGACAAGTCCAGCGGACACGAACGACGATCTGCTGGCAACGCTCGACACCGATGTATCGCGCGAGGTTCCTTCAGCAATGGAACCTCTGGCCCAGTTGATGGGCGAAAGCGGCGCGAAGGATAACGGGACGAAGTAAGCGGGAAGCGAAAAACAACGGCAAATTGTCCGATACGCAGTGGGAGGAACGAAGGATGAAATTGATGAAGGCTGTGCGACTGGTTTTGGCGGTAGCGGGAGTTCTGTTAATTGGCGGATTCGCCGGCGCGCAAGGGCCGGGCGGAGGCGGGATGCGGCCCGGGTTCGGAATGCATCGCCCACCCCTGGAGCGCGATCTTGGGCTGGCAGGCGGGCGGTTCTGGAATAACCCAAACATTGTGAAGCAGTTGAACCTGACAGACGACCAACGCAAGGCGATGGACGGAATTCTGCAAGACCATCGGATGAAGTTGATCGATCTACAGGCAAATCTGGAGAAGGCAGAGGTCGCCATGGGGCCGCTGCTGAAGGCCGACACGCCGGATCGCGCAGCGATTGAGGCGCAGATCGATAAGGTCGTACAGGCCCGCGCCGGCCTGGAGAAAGCGAATTCGCTTTTTCTGCTGGACCTGCGCATGCAACTAAAGCCGGATCAGTGGAAGCAACTGCAGACGATGCGCGAGAACCGAATGCAGGGTGACCGTATGCAGGGTGACCGGATGCGCGGTCAAGGGCGCGGATGGGGACAGGGCCGCCAGGGTGGACGATTCGGCCGGCAGATGCCTCCGCCGCCAGGCGCGGCCCCGCAGGGAGCGCCGGCTCCGCAAGGGGCTCCGCCTCCGCCTCAGGGATCGCAGGCTCCGGGTACGGGCGAGGTGCAATAGCCACTTTTACCAGCCGGAAGGTGACGCCTTTTCGGATCCATTGCACAATGCTGCGCGAGTAGCAGGTTCGGATCGCGAGTTTCACAAAGAGCAATTGCAGTTGACTAGCAGCGGCGGCAGGGAGATTTTTCCTTGCCGCCGTTTTTTTGTCATCCGGCGGCAATCGGAAATCCGGCGTCGGTGTTTCGGAAGCTCGAATGATCGGCATTCTACGCAGCGCCGCCTGATTTTGGTTCTGTAACATCAGGATGGAAGGAGCCAATTTTGCCGAGTCTCGCCTCTGCCGACTGGCTGATATTGCTGATCTATTGCTTTTTCGCGCTCACTGCGGGCTTTTCCCTCAGGCCGTTTATGACCGGGAGCCGGGAGTTTCTGCAAGCCGGGCGCGCACTGCCGGCCTGGCTGTGCGGCATGGCGATGGCAGGGGCCGGCCTTGGTTCACAGGAATTGCTCGGCATGGGCGCAGCAGGGGCGCGCTTCGGCCTGGCCAGCCTGAGTTTGATCGCACTCGGTTCGATACCGGCCATGCTCTTTGCCGGCTTGTACCTGATGCCTGTCTATTACGGATCGAATTCAAGGACAGGGGGCGCCGGGACGAGCGCACGATCGATACCCGAGTATCTCGGCCTGCGCTTCGACCAAAAGACACGCGTGCTGAGCGCCTCCCTCTTCGTGGCGATGGCTCTCGTCAGTGCGGGGATCTCGCTTTATGCAATGGCGCGTGTCCTGACGGCGTTGCACATCTTCGATCAGGTATCGAACCGGTGGAACCTGCCTGATTCGGGAGTTCTCATACTGGCGATTGCCTTGCTGGCATTGCTGGTGCTCGTCTACGTCCTGCTCGGCGGACTGGGCGCAGCCATGTACAACCAGGTTCTGCAGTTCTGTGTCGTCGTGGCAGGATTGCTGCCGTCGGTCGCACTTGGCCTGAAGAGGATCGGCGGATGGAATGGGTTGAAGAGTGCGGTTCCGGTGGGTTTTTTGCACGAGTGGAGCGGGGGAGCTCACGCGGGCGCGCATTCGACTGGAATCGGCGCGGTTGGACTTGCGCTTGGCGTGGGGCTCGTTCTGGGCGGCGGGATGTGGTGTACAGATTTCAGACTGCTGCAAACAGCCATGGCTGCAAAAGATGGGGAGTCGGCCCGAAGAACTCCACTTATTGCCGCAGCGCTATGGATCTTTGTCCCAGTTCTGATGGTTCTGCCGGGAGTGATTGCCGTTGGGCTGCCGACGCCGCATACGACCATTTTCGATACGCAACGAAAACGGAGCCATTTACCACGACATCACCGTGGTTCCGGCGACGGCTGAGGCGGGCAAAGGTCTGGTTCCGGCCAAAGCCGACCCAGCCGCCGGAAAACCGCTCATGGGCGCGGACGGCCATGCGGTACTCGATTATGCGATGGCAACGCCGGAAGTGTTGCTACAGTTCCTGCCCATGGGCCTTCTCGGCCTTGGGGTTGCGGCTCTGCTCGCATGCCTGATGAGCGGCGTAGCGGCAAGCCTCATGGCGTTGAGCACGGTCTTTACGTGCGACATCTTCCAGACTCTCTTCGCCAAACACGCGAATGACAAGCGGATTCTTGCCACAGGCCGATGGGCCGCGGCCGGCGGAGTGTTGCTGGCGATTGGCGTGGCGCTCGCGGCCATGCGATTCAACAGCATTCTCGACGCGATGCTGCTCGTCTTCGCGGTGGTGAATGCGCCGTTGTTTGCGGTGTTGCTCCTGGGCGCTTTTTGGAGGCGCGCCACCGGGCATGGCGCTTTTGCGGGCCTGATTGCAGGCGCGGCCTTGGCTCTGCTCCATCACGGACTCGATCTTCCCCAGGGCGCGCAGCCGGGCATTCACGGCGGATGGATTGCAGTTGTACACCATCCCGCCAGCGAGCTTGTGCTTGCCCTGAGTACGGCCACACTTGCTTTTCTTGTAAGCCTGCTGGTCACGGCTGCCGTGAGCGTCTGCACCAGATCGCGGCCCAAGACGGAGCTGCGCGGACTTGTGTATTCGCTATTGAAGCGCAAGCCGGCGAACGCAACTTGGTGGAAGCGGCCGGAGGCGATGGCCGCTGCAATTCTGCTTGCCGCGATTGCAGTGAACCTGATCTTTATTTGAAATGGAGCGACGATGTTCTACGATGCGCGCATTACGATCGGAATGATGTTCACGTTGATCGGCACAATTCTGGCGGCGTTCGGCTTGGCACGCGCAACAATCCGACGGTTTATGCAAAGAGCCTTGGGATCGATGCGAATCTGTGGTGGGGATTGGTGCTGCTGGCTGTTTGGCGTCGCGGTCGCTCTTCTTCGGGCGCCGCGGCCAGATGCGAATCGAAGAAACAAAAGAAATAGTGGTTGCAGGCAGTACGCGCTTAGAAAATTGAAATCAGGCGATCTCTGTTCCGTCTTCACTCGCCCTTCGGCGCTGAAGCGCATGGTGCGGTAATCGAAGGTGTAGCTCTTGAGCTGATCGAGAGCGTCGATGCCGAGCACGCCGTAGACGTCGTCGAGGGGCGGAGCCGAGGGCTGCGTGAGAACGCTGATGTAGTGAAGTTCGATGGCGGTTTTGCCGACGGCCAGGGGCACAGTCTCAGCCATGTAGGCGGGCTGCGGCGCAGACGATTCGCCGGGGAACGAGAACAGTTCACAGTCTTCTGGCTCTTGAATTCGGCGGCATGTTCGTCGAACTATCGCGAGGTCAGGTAAGTCTGCTGGCCGCCTGCGTCGATCGCATACATGCGTCATCGTCTGTCATCGGAGCGCTGGCGCCGCTGCGGACGCGTCTTGCGAGGTGGATCGGCGGCCGCGGTCGGACGTTCGCGCCGAGCGCGACGATGATCCCGGTCGCCGTCGAGATAGAAGCGTGCGCCCGTGGTGAGTCTGTCATCGTCTATCGGCGGGTTCGATCTCCTTTGCAGGGTCGACCTGGATGGTGTTATCGGAGTACGGTGAGGCTGCCGATCGCGGCGAGCGCGGGATAGCCGAGAACGCCCTCGACCTGATAGCCGGAGTGCGGGAAAATAATAGTCCGCGTCGTCGTAGACGAAGGCCGTCATGTTGCGAAGTGTGAGGCGGCCGCCGATGGTGAAGCGCGGAATGACGGTGGCGTGAACCCGGATGGGGCGGCCGGTGAGCGTGTGAATCGTGGCCGAATCTCGCGGAGATTTTGAGGCCGACCTCTTTGCCGATGGAGCGCGAGATCAGATTGAAGGGCGAGTGGGATCGAGCATCCAGCTGCGAGATCGCGCATCAATAAAGACAGGAATGTCGATGAGGCCGAGAGGATCGTCGCTGACCTGAAGCCTGAAAGGTTCGCAAGGATCGACGGTCATCGGCGGATTGTCCTTGGCCAACGGCAGCATCTTGAGCGGCATCTCGATCTCGTCCTGCTCGTCGGGAGCTGAGCTTGGCGTGCGAGCCGGGCGTCGAGGGCTCTGATAGGCCTGCGCGGCCTTGGCCCAGTCGCCCAGGCGCAGGTAGTCCTCGGCGAGCGCCATGCGAAGCAGCTTTTCGTGAGCACGTATCGCCGCTGGCCGTCACCTGGTCGACGAGCGGTTCCAGCAATTGCACGGATGCTTCAGATCGTTGGAGCGATTGGCCAGAATGCCGCGATAGAACTGCGCCTGGTCGGGCGGCAACTGATCAAGCTGCGCCTGCACGCGAGCGTACTGATGATCGGCGAGCAGGTTCTGCAGGCGCGCGTCGGCGTTGAGGCCGCTCGAGGTTCCGGTCTGCAGTTGCGCGCCCGCGCCCGGCTGACTGCGGTTGCGGCGGAAGCCGGCTGCGCGTGAGAGCTGGCTGCGGCGCTGGCCGGTTGCGGTGTTTTGCTGCGCCGCAGCTGAGGGCGAATACGGAAAGACAAGATGCCAGGAACATCCATGCAATCGCGCAACAGCGGGCGAAGGCCACGGCTCTCCGGCACAATATTGCCTCGTGCCACGGTTCCACGGACGCAGCTCATCTACCCTTCGACGTTAACAGATTCACGCGGACCCACGAGCACGCCGGCGAGTCATCGTCACTTCGATGCGGTTCGTCGCGTCGACGTCGCGCCGGAAAGAGCGAGGCTGTTCGCGATCAGTTTTAAGACGGTCTTTATGAGGCCGCCGCTAGACTTGAGTTGAACGATGAAGCGAAAGACAATTGCACATTACGAGATTCTGCGGCGGCTGGGCGCCGGCGGCAGCGGCGTGGTGTATGCGGCCAACGATACGCTCCTGCAGCGGCCGGTGGTGCTGAAGATGTTGCATACCGGCCTGCTGACGGCCGAGCAGATGCGGTCGACGGTGCTGCGCGAGGCGCGGCTGGCTTCGGCCATCGAACATCCCAATGTTTGCGCCATCTACGAGGTTGGCGAAAGCGGCGACGAGGCCTACATTGCCATGCAATATGTGCCTGGGCAGTCGCTGGACAAGCTGATCGAGCGCGGCCCAGCCAACCTGCAGCTTGTTCTTTCGGTGGGCATTCAGATTGCAGACGGACTGCAGGCGGCGCACGCGCTGGGCATCTTTCACCGCGACCTGAAGCCGCAGAACGTAATGCTGACCGACGGCGGGCTGGTGAAGATTCTGGACTTTGGACTGGCGCAGGCGGCTTCCGCCCGAAGATGCGCGCTTCGATCCTGCGAAACCTGCTTTGGCAAAGGATCCGCCGCTCCCGGCCACTCTACACCGCGCGCGGCGGGACCATTCGCTATATGGCGCCGGAGCAGTTTGTCACCGGCCACTCGAGCGTGCAGTCGGATGTGTGGGCGCTGGGCGTGATCCTGTATGAACTTGCCAGCGGACGCCATCCATTTGTCGCGGCCCGATGCCGAAGATTTCCAGGCCATTCGGGCCATTCAATTCCTGGAGCCGGACGATCTGACTGCGATCGTGCCGGAGATTTCTCCGGAGTTGAAGAGCGTGATTGCATCGTGCCTCGAAAAGAATCCGGGTGCGAGCACGGCATCGGCCGCAGACGTTCGCGAAGGGTTGAAGACCATCATGAAGGCGCAGCGCATCGAGACCGGAATGATTCCCGTTGAGGCCGCCGCGAATCTGCCTGCCACGGGACCGGAAGCGGAGAAACGCGCGACGGGGGTGCTCTCGATGCTGGCAGAGCGCTTTCGCGAGTCATCGGCCGAGCGCTCGGCGCAGAATTCAATCGTGGTGCTGCCCTTCGCTAACCTGGGCGCCACAGAGGCGGCGCCGCTTTACGGATATGCACTGGCGGATGCGATTGCGGCGAGGCTGGCGCGCATTCCCACGCTCGTGGTGCGGCCCTCAAGCGCATTGATGCCACTGGCCGGGGCCCGCCCCTTGCCCAAATGGACCCCCTTGCAGTGGGCAAAAAGCTGTTGGTTTCATTTGTGCTTGCAGGAAGCTTTGTGCGATCGGAGGACGGATTCGACCTGAACTGGCAACTGCTCGACGTGCCGTCGCAGAGCGTCCGGTCGGGCGCCTCCATTCGCGTAGCGTCGCTTGACCTGATCGCTGTGCAGACGGAGATTGCAAACGAGGTGTTCGCCACGCTGCAAGGCGTGCGATCCGCTCGGACGGATTGAGCCTGCCCAATCCGGCACAGGCGCCGGTACGGTGCGAAATTCGACACGCGACGAATCGCTGCCGGGGCTGGTGAGTGAAAAGTATCTGCAGGCGCGGGCTCTGCTGAGTTCGTTCATGGTGCGCACCGGCGCTCGCGCCGATCTGGATCGCGCTCGTGCGCTGTTCTCCAGCGTGACTGAAGCCAATGCCGCGTTCGCGCCGGGATGGAGCGGGCTGGGCATTGCCGAACTGCAGTATGCGCGTCACGGCTTTGGCGGGCAGACCATGTGATGCGCGCGCGCAAAGCGTTCGACGAAGCGCTTACAGCTCGATCCGGGTTCGACCGAGGCAAATCTTTACCGCATTTATATGTTGCTGTCGCGCGGCGAAAAGGAGTCCGCGCGGCACGGGATCGCCAGCTTGCTGGCAAGCGCCGCGAACGACTGGAATGTGCACCTCGTGGCTGGAATTGCGTTGCGCTGCGACGGCATGTATGAGGGTGCGCTGGATGAGTTCAGCCGCGCTCTGAAGCTCAATCCGGCAAACGCAGCGATTATCTACAACCATCGCGCCCGCGTCTATCACTACCAGAACCAGATTGAACTGGCCGGAGATGAGCTGGAAAAGGGCCTGGCGCTTGAACCGCGGCATCCCTTGCTGCGCACATCGGCGGGTTACCAGCAAATGCGGTTGGGCAACCTGAATGCGGCCATTGAGATCCTCGAGCGCGTCATCGCCGACGATCCCCTGTTGCGTATCGCCGTGCCCACGCTTGCCATCTGCTATGTGCAGGCCGGCGACCGTGCGCGAGGCGTCATGTTGCTGAAGGACGAAACACTCACGGCGGCGGAGGCGGACAGCGAAATGGCGTACCGGCTGGCCACTTACTTCGCCGTCGAAGGAGACGCAAGCGAGGCGCTGCATTGGCTTCGGCGCGCAATTTATCTGGGCAACGAAAACTATCCCTGGTTCCAGAAGAACCCGGCCTGGAATAACCTGCGCACGAATGCCGACTTCGAGCGGATTCTGGAAGACCTGAAACGAGGTTTCCGCAAAAACCAGAAAACCTGGAAGCGGCTGCTGGAGCAGGTGCCGGCGGCCGAGTAAGAAACCCTTTAGCAAGGTCCGTCGATGCGCTCGTAGGGTTGGTAAACCGGCTCCCACACATAGGCGCGAATTCTCTCCGCAGAGTCAGCCTCACCACCCGGATCGGCAACTCCTTCGGCAATTGCCTGCCGGCCGACAGCCTCGGCAACTACCCGGCTCACCTTGCGCGATTCGGCGATCGGCGGCAGCAATGGCGCGCTCTTGTCGGTGCGTGCGGGCGAAAGCGAGGCCAGCGCTTTTGTGGCGGCCATAATCATGCCGTCGGTAACGCGCCCGGCGCGGGAAACGAGCGTGCCAAGAGCCAGCCCGGGAAAGATGTAGGAATTATTGATTTGCGCGATAGGAATCAGCTTGCCGTTGACTTCGACCGGCGCGAAGGGGCTTCCCGTGCCCACCAGTGCGCGGCCATCGGTCCATCGCAACAGATCGGCGGGATCGGCTTCAGATTTCGAGGTTGGATTTGACAGCGGGAAGATGATCGGGCGTTGAGTCTGGCGGGCCATCTCGCGCACGATCTCCTCGGTGAACGCGCCGGGCTGGGCGCTGACCCCGGCCAGCACTGTGATGCCTGCATTGCGCACCACATCCAGCAGCGAGATCGGCGCCAACCTCAGAACTTGCCGACGACAGCTTCCATCCCGCGACATCTTCGCGCTTTCGCACCAGTGTTTGCTGCTCGGGCCGAATGCCTTTGCCGCCTTCAATGAGCAGGCCATAGCGGTTGAAAGCGTAAATGCGCTGGCGCGCCTGCTCCTCCCTCAGCCCTTCCTCTTTCATGGCGGCAATGAGCAGATCGATGATGCCGATGCCGGCGGATCCTGCGCCGAACATGGCAATGGTCTGCTCCCTCAGAGGAATGCCGGTTGCGTAAACGGCGGCAAGCAGCGTCGCAGTGGTCACTGCCGCAGTTCCTTGAATGTCGTCGTTGAAAGTGCAGAGGCGATCCTGGTACTTTGTCAGCAGCCGCGCCGCATTGGCGCCGGCGAAATCTTCCCATTGCAATAGAATTTGCGGCCAGCGCCGTTCGACGGCGGTCACAAAAGCTTCGACAAAATCGTCGTACTCCTGGCCGCGAATCCGCTTGTGCTCCCAGCCGATGTAGATCGGGTCATGGAGCAGCGTTTCGTTGTCGGTACCCACATCGAGCAGCACGGGCAGGCAATGTTCGGGCGGAATGCCTCCCAGCGCGGTGTAAAGCGCCATTTTCCCGATGGGGATACCCATGCCGCCCGCGCCCTGATCGCCGAGGCCAAGGATGCGCTCGCCGTCGCTGACAACAATGCAACGCACGGAATCGTAGCTGGGGTCGGCAAGAATCTGCTCGATCCGCTCTTTGTTCGGGTAACTCAGAAAGAGGCCGCGCGGCTTGCGCCAAATTTCTGAGAAGCGCTGGCATCCTTCGCCCACCGCAGGCGTGTAAACAATCGGCAGCAATTCCTCGATGTTGTGCGCGATGAGCGAGTAGAAAAGCGTCTCGTTGTTGTCCTGAAGATCGCGCATATTCGAGTACTTGCCAAATGCAGTAGGGCGGCTGTCGAGGACACGCTTGCGGCGCTCACGCTGGCTTTCGAGAGTTCCGATGTGCGGAGGCAGCAGGCCATGCAGGGCAAAGGTGTCGCGCTCTTCTTCAGAAAATGCCGTGCCCTTGTTCAGGCGAGGGTTCATGAGCAGGTCGCGGCCAGAGAGGTGGGTGCGGATCACGGATTCGCGGCGGCTCTGCGAGGCGGAATCGGAGCTCAAATCAATCTTCTCCTTCTTGCGAGTTGGCTCAGAAAACAGGATACGTGCTTGTTATTCAAACGTCAGAAATATGATTTCGGCGGCGCTCCCGAGGCGCATCGGCGGACCCCACGTTCCGGCGCCGGTGGAGGTGTAAACCTGCAATGCCCCGAAGCGGTGAAGTCCACTTGTGAAAGGACCGAAAATGCTGCGCGTAATCCACGTGAACGGGATGAACTGCCCGCCGTGAGTGTGGCCGGAAAGCTGCAGATTCACGCCCGACTGCTCCACAATAGGCAGCCGAACGGGTGCGTGGTTCAGCAGAATGCTGGGCTTATTGCGGTCGAGACCGAGGCCATCGAGGAACGCTTTCATGCGAATGATGTGTGTGGAGTCCCGATACATCACGCCGGCAATCTGCACACCGTCGATGGCGACCGATTCATTGGCGAGCACGCGGATGCCTGCGCGCTTGATGGCCTCGATGTAAGGCTTGGGCGTCGTGAACTCCTCATGGTTGCCCGTGGAAAAGAAAATGCCGAGGGGAGGGGTGAGCGCTTGGAACGGCGCGACCATGCGGTCGAGGTCGGCATGCGTGCCGTCGAATAGGTCGCCGGGAATAAAAACCACGTCAGGGCGAAAGCGTGCAGCGAGGGCAACGACACGGCGGCAAAAACGGACGCCATTGATCGGCCCCAGATGCAAGTCACTGAGCATGACTGCCCTTCGCCCTCGCCAGCTTGGCGGCAGGTTCTTGAGTTGCACGGCGACGCGGCGGATGCGAATGATTCGCGCATTGAGGAGGCCGTAGACCCCTGCAAGCGCCGCGATGAGATAGCAGACCCCGATGAGGACGCGACGGCTCGCATCGGGATTCTCCGTCAGGTGCGAGACGCGAAGCCCAAACCATGCGATCCATGCCAGCAGCGACATCCAGAAGAAAAAATTGAGCATGCCCAGCCAGACAGCCGCAATCCAGTAGATGAGCCGAACCGCAACGTTGGAAAAACGGAACGAAAGCAGCGAGGCGATGACAAAACTGAAAGCAAGCACAAGCATCGCGTCGCGCAGGTCCACCAGTACTGCGGGCGACAGTCCGGGCCAAAAAGCCACCCAGGTGGAAT
The DNA here is from genome assembly GCA_963782285.1 of uncultured Acidobacteriaceae bacterium. Taxonomy (GTDB): domain Bacteria; phylum Acidobacteriota; class Terriglobia; order Terriglobales; family Acidobacteriaceae; genus Telmatobacter. The sequence goes on along the minus strand of CAWAJH010000010.1, from coordinate 252,534 downwards.
ACACGAGCCAGTGAGCTAAAAGAAGGATGATCTGGATGACAACGATGGGGATTACGGGCCACGCTTTCAAACCGCATCTCCTTCAATTCATCATTGCACGAGGGCATGAAGCCGCCTTGTTGACCCTGGGGCGGCGACGCGCGTGCAACAATCTTTTCATGACAGCAGGACGCAATGACGCGCTGGGGATTTACGTTTCCATTCCCTTTTGCCGGTCGAAGTGCACCTACTGCAACTTCGCGTCGGGTGTTTATCCGGCGGCGGACCACGAGCGCTATGTGGAGCGGGTGATCGAGGACCTGGCCGGCGCCGAAGCCTGGGCCGAGAGCTCTGGAGTGGAGCTGCCGCGGCGCGTGGACACGGTTTATCTGGGCGGGGGAACGCCGAGCCTGCTGGCTCCGGAGCTGATCGCGAGCCTGTTTGCCGTTCTGCATGGGGAATTCGACGTCGACTGCAGACGCCGAAATCACCATGGAGTGCGCCCCGGGGCAACTAGCCGATGAAACGCTGGAAGCAATCGTGGCCGCAGGTGTGAATCGAGTCAGCCTGGGCGTGCAATCGTTTGTTGATGCAGAAGCGCATAGCAGCGGACGGATGCACAACCGAGCCGTGGTTGAAACCGACTTGCAGCGGCTGCGCGCAGCCGGAATCACCAATCTGAACGTGGATCTGATTGCCGGACTGGCCGGCCAGACGTAAGCATCGTGGGAAGAGTCGCTCGCGGCACTTGTCGATTCCGGTGTTCCACATGCCAGCGTGTACATGCTCGAAGTCGACGAGGACTCGCGCCTTGGGCGCGAGCTATTGAAGCGCGGATCGCGATACCACGCCGAACTGGTGCCGGATGACGATACCATTGCGCGGATGTACGAGCGCGCGATTGAGCGGCTCGGGACAGCAGGGTTGCGGCAGTATGAGATCTCAAACTTTGCGCGGCCCGGATTCGAGTCGCGGCACAACTTGCGCTATTGGCAGCGGCGGCCGTATCTCGGCGTCGGGCTGGATGCGTCGTCGATGGCATTGCATGCAGCAGCCTTCCGGCTCGGCGCCGGAGGCCAAGTAAGTCCGCCGGATGTGTTGCGCGCAAAAACGACGGATGATCTGAAAACCTATCTCGCCGGGACGGGGATCGTGGAGACGGAGTGGCAGAATGCCGCGCGCCAACACGAGGAAGCCTGGTTCCTGGGATTGCGTATGAACGCCGGCGTGGAAGTGGCTGCGCTGGAGATTGAATTTGGATCCGAGATGGTCGTTCCGGCGATGGAAACGGTCAGGCGGCTAACGCAAGACGGCCTGTTGGACTTCGACGGTGAGCGAGTGCGACTCACTTCCCGGGGACGGCTGATATCGAACGATGTATTCCAGGAATTCCTGGAACCGGAAACTGTTCCGCCGCGGCGCGGAGTTTAGGTTTCGCTAGCTCCCTCATCTCCCCCAATCTTCGTCCGCACCGTTGCGCCGCGAACGATAAGGATGGGGCCCAAGAAAATTTGCGTCTACCACGCCAGCAGTTCGTCGCCAGAGATTTCAGAGAAAAATGCCACCGGAGGAGAAGCAGGCTGTGCCTGGCCGCCGAAGCACTGGATGGATTCGGGTCCGGCAGCCTTGGCCCATTCGAGAGCTTTCTCGGCTTCGCGCAGAACCACAACGGGCGACCGGCCGCGGCTAGACGGCGATGCCAAAGCATGCGGAGAGCCGGATGGTTTCGCCGGCAACGTGAAACGGCACGGAAAAAACCTCGACACGCAGGCGTTCCGTGAGCGCCATGGCGTTGGCCGGGCTGCATGCAGGCAGAGCAACTAGAAACTCGTCCATCCCTGGCCGGCCCAGCAGATCGTAGCTGCGCAACAGCGCGCCGGTACGGTTGCCACCTGGCACAGAAGTTCATCGCAGGCATCCACGCCAAGACGCGAGTTCCAATGGCCGAAGTCGTCGATATCGAAAAGCACCAGCGACATGGAGCAGTTCATGCGCTGCACGCGATCGGTTTCGCGGAACAGCATGGCGAGCAGGGTTTCGCGATTGTAGACCCCGGTAAGGCGGTCGAGTTGAGCACTGCGGATGGCGGCATCACGCAGGGCTTCGAGTTCGTCCGCCATGCGCTGGTTGCGCAGAACCAGATCCAGCCGCAGCTGCCAGTAGGCCGGATTCCGCGGAGCGCAGGATCGAGATCGTCGATGGCGCCTTCGGCGAGGCGATCGATCCATTCCTGAGTCACCGATGTCGGCAATCAAGAAGGATGGGCAGCCGCGGGGCACTGGCCTGATGGCGCGGGCAGCGGCCAGCAATTGGCCCGTCGCCATATCGGGCAGGCGCGCGTCGAGCAGCACCAGCCCGGGAGGATTGGGGCGGCCTATCGAGGCGAGCGCATCGCGTGCGCTGAAGCACGATTTCAACGCGTGCCCCGGCTGCCAGTAGCTGTGGCTCGATGGCGGCAAGCAGGGCCGGGTCGGCCGATGCGAAGACGAATACGGGGGACGTGTGCGATGGCATCCGGGTATCTCCTGTTTGGATGTATCGGCGCAGGTTAGAAGAAATTTAGAAATCGGGCGGGAGATTGTTAGGCCGCTTCAATGACCTTGAACGAGTCGAGAACGCCAAAGGTACTGTGTCCAAATTTGAAACACTGTAGTCGTCGGCCGTCTGCGCCGTTCCGCTCGATTTGCCTGCTCTGCGTTGAGCCTAATCCACGAAGTCCACTTGCGGCGCGATCGGGATGATGCCGCGCTCATGGCCCATCGCCAGCAGCTTGCGGATCGCCTCGCGGCCGTCGGCGCCGATAGTCGAGGGTGCGCTCGTTCACGTACATGCTCACAAAGTGGCTGGCCAGTGCCGGTGTCGAGATCGCGGGCGAACTGCATGGCGTATTCGAGGGCCTGTTCGCGGTGTTCGAGGGCGTGTTGAATGCTGTCGCGCAGCGCCTTTGAGATGACCTTGTGCGCTTTCGGGCCGAGCGAGCGGCGAATGGCGTTGCCGCCCAGCGGCAGCACCAGCCCGGTGGTCTCGCGCCACCAGACGCCGAGATCGATAACCTTATAGAGTCCGCTGGTGGAGTAGGTGAGCTGGCCCTCGTGGATGATGAGCCCCGCATCGAAGTTCCCGGCCAGAATCTCGGGAATGATCTTGTCGAACGGAACGGTCACCGTTTCGATTGTCCGGATTGAAGATCTTGAGCGCGAGATACGCCGTGGTCAGGGTGCCGGGAACGGCGACGCGCATGCGGCCGAGACCGCTCGCGTCCATCTTGCGGCTGGAAACGACCATGGGGCCGTACCCCTCGCCCACGCTGCCACCGCAGCCCATGAGAGTGTAGTTCTGCTGCAGATATGGATAGGCATGAAAGCTGATGGCGGTGACGTCGTAGAAGGCTTCTTCGCGGGCGCGGCGGTTGAGGGTCTCAATGTCGCAAAGCGTATGCGTGAATCGATAGCCGGGCACGCGAATCTTGTTCGTTGCCAGGCCGTAAAACATGAAAGCGTCGTCGGAATCCGGGCTATGGGCAATGGAGATCTCTAACGGGCTTGTAGGTGTAGCAATATCCGGGGTTCCAGTGCTCACAACGCGGATAAATCCTTTCGGCAATTATGATTCATGAACGTTACATTCGGCGATTGCGTGCAGAGGATGACTGTGTCCTCTTGCGGCGGCACAGCCGGGCCATGGATCATGGCTCCAATTCCAGATCAGATTCTTCGGTCGGTTCGAATGCTACCGGCAACCCATCTCTGGCCTTTGAGCGTTGCCGCCAAATGTGACGAGCGACGCCTGCGGCCGCAAAAAGCAGCGCCGCGAACGAGACGAGAAAGACGATCAGAAGCCAGCGCATGAGTCGGACTTCCCCAAGCATACCAGAGGGCCCCGACAGCTCCTACGGCGGTCTCGGAAATGGCGCACCCGCACTCCGGGCGACCAAGTTGTCGCGACCCAAAGGAGCGACAACCTTGACTGCTCTTTTGAAATGGCACAGTATTTCCAAAACCGCAAGATCGCCTGAACAGGCGTAACTAGCAATCAAATCAAACAGCAGTTCCCTGGGCAGAAGCCAGGCAGGCGCCCAGCCATGAAAGATACGTGGAGCTGCCGGCTTCGATTGCGAGCACCAGAAACTCCGGCGTCTGGTAACTATGGAGTTCCTGGAGCCGGGACTCGAGAGCGGGTAGTTGATCGGTAGCCGTCTTGAGCAAAAGGAGAGTTTCAGCGGACGATTCGATTTTATCGTGCCAACGGTAGATGGAATGGACCGGCGGCAGGAGTGTGGCACAGGCGGCAAGTTGCTCCTCAACGAGCGTGCGACCCAGCCGGGTGCCTTCCTCGGGGCTCACGACTGTGGTCATGACGATGCGAGCGGAAGACGTTCTTTCGAGCATAGGGCCCCTCCAGGATGAAAACGATGCTGCAAACACTCTACCGCCGAATCGACTTGGCGGGGTAACGGCTTGCCAATTTACGGCACTTGAGATGTCAAATGCGGAATCGCCGGGCACAGGCGGGCCAGCGGTGCGGCTACGCCTCGCCCATCCCGGCGAATTCCCGGCTCGGAAAAAATTAAGGCGCCAACTCGGCAGTTACCGCGATCTCCTGGCGCTGTGTTGTGCCGGGAACATCGAGCGAGCCCAGGACAAGCGGCTTGCCCTCTGCAAGCTGTGCCGCCCCCTGTAGAACGATTTGGTGAACCACAGGGTCCTGTGCGGCAGTTGCAGATCGGTCGCCGGGAAGACTCGATTGCTCGATCTTGGTGCGCAGTGTCAGGCCATCCGGAGACCCGTCGACCGTTGCGTCGATGCTCAAGCCCACGTCCTGGTACTGCACCTGAGTGTTGCTGTTTCGCGCTTGAGTGTCATACGAGCCGGTAACGATCGGCACGCGGTTGCCTTGCTTGAAGATTGATCGTTGCTTCAGAACAGCCAGGATGACGAAACTCTGCGATCGCGACCGCTTGGCGCCGTCATAGTCGGTAATGGTGTAGGTGAGGCGATAGAGGCGCTTGGGGCGGTCGAGATCGGCGATCAGCTTGCCCGCCGTGTTCAGATCTTCGGGTGTGCCCTTCAACGTGATGGCGTTCTGTGATTGCAGGCCGTAGATCTTTGCCCTGGGCAGAATGTTTCGCAGATCGGTCAGCATGTCGTTCAGGTCGTTTTGTTCAGCGACGTTTTTCAGAAAGATCGTTTGCACTGTCTCTGGGGCGGGTTGCGCAGCCGCGTCAGGCCTCTGGTCCTCTTGGTTTGTCTGCGCTTGTGCGGCCGGAGCGGGCAATGTGAGGGCCAATGCGAGTGCAACGGCCATCGCTCCACTGGCCACCGCGAGTTTTCCGATTCGTTTGCCGTTTAATGGCATATCTCCCCCTTATGGCTTTTCCTCAGAACGCCATGGAATGTCGGTCGGACCCGGGTATCCTTTGCTCAACAAGACGCCCCGCAAAAAGATTCCGCTCGACGAAATTTGCCGAGGCACAAAATGCACCCGGCTAGTGTTCAACTCGACTATGCCGCGGCCGGACAGCAGGTATTGGTTAAATTTCAAACTCAGATGGTTGCCGATCCCGGTCCGGTGTTGCAGTATGGACCTTGCGGCCCAAGTCGTTCCGGAAACTAAGGTTGAAGGTTAGAAAGCGAAAACCTTGGCGGCAGGCTTGACCGGAGAGAAGTTCCGAAACTGCTTAAGCGACGGCGCCGCGCGTGGAGAGAGAAATGAGCACAGAAATCAAATTTGGCACCTCGGGATGGCGGGCCATTGTGGCGGATGAATTTACGGTGGCGAATATCCGGCTGGCGGTGGCCGGAATTGCAGAGTATGTGAAGACGCTCCCCGAACCTCACCGGGTGCTGGTAGGCCGCGACCCGCGATTCCGGGGCGAGAGCTTTGTGGCCGAAGCGGCGCGGGTACTGGCCGGAGCCGGAGTCACTCCGATCGTAATTCCCGAAGCCGCCCCCACACCTGCCATCGCGTTCGCGGTCCGCACATTGAAAACCTCGGGCTCGATCAACTTTACCGCGTCGCACAATCCGCCGGAGTACAACGGGATCAAATACTCCACTCCCGACGGCGCACCCGCTTTGCCAGAAGCAACGAAGCAAATTGAGGAAGCGGTCGAAAGGCTTTCCAGCGGCGGAAGCGGTATTCCAAGCCCCTTCATCGAGAAATTCGAGACCGCCGATGTGAAGCCGGCCTTCCTCAAGCGGCTGACCGAGCTGGTCGATCTGAAAGCGATCGCCAAGTCTGGAATCAAGGTGGTTTACGATCCCTTTTGGGGAGCGGGCCGCGGCTATCCTTCCGACCTGCTGCGCGAGGCAGGCGTAGCCGTCGAGACGGTGCACGATTACCGCGACGTGCTCTTCGGCGGGCATGCTCCCGAACCCTCGGATGAGTTGCTGGGCGACGCGAAAAAGAAGATGAAAGAGATCGGTGCGGCTTTGGCGATCGCCACCGACGGAGACGCGGACCGGTTTGGCATCGTTGACGCCGACGGCACGTTTATCTCCCCCAACTACATCATCGCCCTGCTCTTTGACTATCTCGTGGAGACGCGCGGCTGGCGCAACGGCGTGGCAAAAAGTGTAGCGACCACCAACCTGATCAATGCCCTTGCCGAGCATCACAAGGTGCCGCTGTACGAAACGCCCGTCGGATTCAAGTACATCGGCGCGTTGATCGACGAGGACAAAATTGCCATTGGCGGCGAGGAGTCGGCTGGCCTGACGATTCGCGGGCATGTGCCTGAAAAGGACGGCATCATTGCAGGATTACTGATTGCGGAGATGGTGGCCACGCGCGGCGCAAGTTTGGGAACGCAATTGAAGGCTCTTTTTGCCAAGGTTGGTTCCTATTTCCCAGTTCGCGAGAACTTCCACTTGACCGCGGAACAGAAAGCCGCGTTCACTGAGAAGTTGAAGGCCGATCCAAAGGAACTGAGCGGGCGCAAGGTTGTGCAGGTGGTCAGGACCGATGGACTGAAGCTGATTCTGGAAGATGGCTCGTGGGTTTGCTACCGGCTTTCGGGCACCGAACCGGTGGTGCGAGCCTACACCGAAGCGCGCAACGAACAGGACATGCGGACGTTACGCACAGCGGCCGAAAAGTTTGTGACGGGTTGAAAATTTTCAACGCCGTCGCTGCGGAAGCGAGATTCAATGCCGGAAGAGGAAGTGCAAGTGAATGGAGGCGCGCAGGAAAAGAGGCCTGCGACGCTGCGTGAACGGGCTCTGAACCAGGCACAAAGGTTGTGGCGTCCTGCGGGCACCGTGATCGCAGTCATCCTGGCGCTTCTGGTCACATGGCACGTGATCTATGGCAAGCACGGCATCTCGGTCTGGCAGCAGAAACGCGCCGAAGATCGCCAATTGCAGCAGCAGATAAGAGACGTGCAACAGGAAAACGCCGAGATGCGCCAGAATATCGAGCGGCTCAAGTCGGATCCCGACGCCATTGAGCGCGAAGCGCGGGAGAAACTGCACTATGCCAAACCCGGCGAAGTGATCTATACCCTGCCAGAGCAGCCGCAAGGGCAGCAGCCACCGCAGCCTGGAAAATGAACCTTTCAGCTTGCCGGCTCGACATCTTCGCGGTGAGCTGCCGTTCAACGTGATTGGAAAGCGCCGCGTCTACTTCTGGACCTTCCAGGCATTTACCGCAGCGAGCTCACGGGATGTAACCTCCCGAGGAAGCGGAGCATAGCCCAGCGAAGCGCACTGTTTCTGCCCTGACGTCAACGCCCAGCTTAGAAAATCGGCGATCGCGGAGCGTTTTTGCGGGCTCAGCCCATGATCGGGCAGCAGCAGCCAGGTAAACGTGCTGATAGGATATGCGCCGCTGCCGGGAGCGTTGAGAATCGAAAAGCGAAAATCCTGATCCCTCCTGGCTGTCGCGCCGGACGCCGCGGCGGAAATGTTGGCCAGATCCGCCTTAATGAATTCGCCGGCGGGATTGCGCACCGATCCGAAGTTCAGTTCGTTCTGGATGGCATAGATCAGCTCAACATAGCCAATGGAATTCGGCGTCTTCTCAACGGTTTCTGCAACACCTCCATTGCCTTCCGCGCCGGCGCCAACTGGCCAATCGATTCGCGGGCCGGAACCGGCTGAAGCTTTCCACTCGGGGCTGGCAAGCGAAAGGAAACTCGTCCAGACATAGGTGGTTCCGCTGCCGTCGGAGCGATGGACAACAGCGATTTCCGCATCGGGCAGATGTGCGCCGCGATTGACTGCGACGATGCGCGGGTCATTCCACTTCTGGATCGCCCCGGAATAGATGCCGGCAAGCACCTGAGGAGTGAAGCGGAGCGTGAGGCCCACCTGGGGAAGGTTATAGATGGGCACAACGCCACCGAGCACTGTTGCGATTTGCAGAACATGAAGCCCTGGAGGGGTGTTCTGGCCGAAGAGCGGCATATCTGATCCGGCGAAATCGACCTTGCCCTCCGTCAGCTCCTCGACGCCCGCTTCGGATCCGATGGCGTCATAGGCGATTTTCGTGCCGGACGACTGGATCCACGCTAGATAGATCGGAGCAGCAAGCGTGCTTCCGGCGGAGTGTAATGCCACTTGCGGCTGGGGCGCAGTTCCCGCGGGAGGAACGGAGCCTGCCTCGCCGCTTCGGATCGCGTCAAGCAAATGCGTCACCGCCTGATCGGCAAGATCGTCGGCAATGCTTGTCGTGTGAAAGCGGCTGGGCGTCACCAGGTAGGACCACAGAATCTGGCCGGACCCATCCACGAGCTCGATCGACAAATAAGCCTGGTAAACCTTCTCCATCGCGCTGTTGGAACGAGGACTCAGTGAGATCGTGCCTGAGACCCAGACGTGCGATGTGCCTCGCAAGCTCGCTTCCGCGGCCGATGAATTCTCAACTACCTTCAGGCGGCCGCTTTTGTTCAGGCGATCGATCATCCGCTGGCGAATCGCGGCTGCGGCCGGTCCGCCACCCATGGAATCAACCTGCAATGTGCGAACGCGGCCGAATGGCATGGCAGATTGCGCCGGGACCTGGCACAGAAACGCCATCAATGAAACTATGCCCAGGCAGAATCGGACAGCGCTACTTGGGTGTAAGAGCGGGTTGGCGCCTGAGTGTCGGCGGAAAAACTGGGATCGCATCGGTCGAATTGCCCCCGAAGTAGAGTGCACCACTTCTTGCGAAGCTTTAATGAAAGATTATTCCGATGATCGCGGACAGGACGGCCCCCAGGGCTGCAATTAAGAATACCTTCGGCGCACGAATTTGGCCGGCGTATTGATCAAAAATCAATGTGCGCGCGCACCGTCGTCAAATACACCGGTCCGCGATCGGTGTTGTAACCCGGATGTGCAATCTGCGTCCCGCCTAGCGCGCCATACAGTCCGCGCCAGAGATGGGCGTTGTAAAACCACTCCAAAATGTCTTCGCGGCCGTAGCGCAGATTGCCATCACCCAGCAGAAAGCCCAACCCGCCGTAGTGCAGATAATTCTGATGGTCGCGTTTGATAGCGTTGGAGACAAAGGCAACCCCCACTTTATCGTTGAGCCTGTGCCAGCTATGGCCGTTATAGTCGCCGCCGAACAGGATCGTCTGGGCAACCTCGGTGTAGGCGAACGACTCATGCTGATCTTCGTTCCAGCCGAATCGCCCGAAGAGCCGCAGGCTGTCCGTCACTTCCTGCTCGGTGTTGAATCCGAAACCATATTTCACCGTGCCAAAACGCTCAGTCTTCGTGATGTCGGGCGTGGCAATCTTGCCGGCGAGATACTGCTGCACCGACTCACGATAGTCCCCCATGTGCGCGTGGTTCACAAAGCTCAGAATGCGCAGGGCGCCCTCGCGTTTTGAACTGAGGAACCGCGCACCGAGCCCCTTGCGCAGTTCGAACTCCCAGTTCTGCCCGTTGGCGCGGCTGATGGCCCAGTCGAGCGTGATGCCATTGGCGATGGTCGGCATGGCGGCGATCGCGTAACGCGCCGACCAGATGCGATCGTCATACTCCAGTACGCCCGCCACAGTGTAGCCGCGCGTGTCCGCCGCGTAATCCCAGGCGCCATTGTTGTCAATCGTCCAGTTGGTGAACTGCAGGTGGCTGTCTGAACCAACAGAGTTTACGTCGAAGAAATCCGGCAAGCCCATCTTTCCCACACGCACTTCGAAGCGGCGCTCCGGTACCTGCGTCGCCAACGAAAACGGATCGCGATCCTGGTCGACCATCTTGTCGGTAAGCCCGAAGATCTGGTGAATCTCGCCGCGCGCAAGATAAGGGGAGATACTCAAGGTGGGGTTGCGCACGACATCAAGATTGGTTTCGCCAGCAAGGCCCAGTGCCTGCGAAATGCCACGTCCTCCGGCATTCTCGAAGTTGACGATCAAGTCGGTGTTGTAGCGGGTGTTTGGGTGCAGTTGATAACCGAGATACATTGTCGCCACTTCCGAGGCTTTGGTTTCGAAGTCGTCGATCAGGCTGTTCGGGCCCTGATACGGCGAATGAAAATGCCCATGCATCTGGAGTATGCTGTTCGCCTGACCGGAAACCCAGTAGCGACCGCTCTCGGAGTGCGGAGCCATCGAGAGGACCGGTGCAGCCTCTGCTTCACCCTCGGCCGGATCTGCGCCGGAGCCGCTGCTGGCCGCAGCGGCATTCTCCCCCGGCGTCGCCCCTGGCGACGGAGTCGATGCTTGCTCAGCAAGCTTCGCCGTCACGAAGCCCCTCGGCGCGGGCGCAGAAGGCAAATAGGCGGGCGTCTGCGCATCCGCGCCCCTATGGAGCCAACAGATATAACCCACCCCAATGAGCAGCACAACGAGCGAATTGGAGCGGCGAGCGGGCATAGAATCGAGAGGGGCAGCGAAGGGACTATATCCCCGCTGGGTTCATACTATACCCTGGATGGGTACTGTCAAGAGGAGGATCGCCATGTCTCACCATGATCGCGAAACCGTCAAGCTGTTGCAGCGCGTGCGCAAGCTGCGCGGACAGCTCGACGCCGTGGAGCGCACGTTGACGGCCGATGAAGACTGCGGAGATCAACTCATGCTTCTCGCAGCCGTGCGCGGCGGCGTCAACAGCTTGATGGCCGAGGTGCTGGAGACACATATCCGCTTCCATTTGGTCGACGGCGCCAAGGAACAGATTGCCCCCGAACTGGCTGAAGACTTGATCGACCTTGTCCGCGCCTATCTGAAGTGAATTCATTCCACACGAAGCTGTTCGCCGGGGTTTGCCTCGCTCCACACACGCAAATCGGCAATCGGCTCCTGGTTATCGTAGCGGGCCGATGGCATGTAAATTATGAATGTCCGTTGATAACTGCGAGCGCAGCGTCGAGACGAAATGCCGGTGATGTTTATTTAATTGACGGCGAACCTCGATGCCGCTCGGCATCCTTGTACCTGTCAGCAGTTGGCCCCGGCTTTGGCCAGATCCTCTTTCAAGCCCTTCATACTGATGCGGCTTGAGGCTTCGCCCACGCTCATGCCGGAGCCGGCAGGCGGAACGCCGCCATGCCAGTGCGTCTCAAGACTCACCGCGTAGTGGTAGCCGTCGCGCTCAAACGCGCGGAACTGCCCCACCCAATCGATCATGCCGCCGCCCACCGGCGCCCACTCAAACTTGCCGTCCGGCTTGCGAATCGTGTCCTTGCAGTGGCAGTGGCCGATGCGGTCCTTGGGCAGGTGATCGTAGTCGTCGGGGTAAGGCACGTCGCCGGGAAACGTCGCAGAGTTTCCGGGGTCCCAGTTGAGCATAAAGTTCGGCTCTCGCATTTCGGCCAGCGTTGCCGCGGCCTCCTTGCCACTGCCGGTGTTGCACGCCATTTCGTTTTCAAGCAGCAGAATGAGGTTGTGCTGGGCGCAAGTGCGGGCGGCCTGCCGCAGCTTGTCGTTGATGGCCGCTCGATAGGGCTTGGGATCCTCGAGGCGCCAGAAGTCGAAGCATCGGATGCGATCGGTCTGAAATGCCTTGCAGAGATCGATGCAGCGGGCGAGCACCTCGTCCTGCTGCTTGAAGTCGAAGTCGGCGTGGAACTCATCGCGGCGGGGGCCCTCTTTGGATACTGGCGCGCCGGGCCAATGGACCTTGAAGAGCGGGCTCGCGATATCGGTCACGCGCAGTTTGTACTTGTCGAGGATCTTGCGCGAGCGGTCGACCCCCTCGGCGTTCAGGTCCGTGACATTCTTGCCCCACATGCTGCGCAGTTCGATCCATTGCAGGCCGAAGTCGTTGGCCGCCACCGAACAAGCGTGGTCGAAGTCCGGCGAGATTTCGTCGTTGATGACGGACAGGCGAAACGGACAGTCGGCGGCGGCGCGAATCGCATGCGGAGCGGCCGCCAGCGCAACTGCGGCGCCAAGACGGGCAATGAATTCACGGCGCGAATGTGACATCGGGAGTTCCTCCGAATCTTTGATACGCGGATTTAAGGCGATCCGGTTGCGCGTGCGATTATAAACCTGCGAGCGAAAATATTTCCTTACGATCTCGTAGCGAGGCGTCCTGCCAACGTACCATCTTATTTCGGCGAGTATTCCTTCGTCATTCCTGTCCTCGGATTGATCCCGGAATCGCCGCCATCGGCCTTAAATTGCGGACGCGATTTTCAATCGGTCGAGGAACCCCGCTCATGGGTGCTCTGCATCGAATCCGATAGGCCCGAGAAATTTAGTCAGTAATTCGATCTTGTTGGAACGGGGAATTCATGCAGAGGTTGACGGGAAAAGTTGCCATTGTTACGGGAGCGGGAACCGGCATAGGCCAGGGGATCGCGAAACGTCTCGGATGCGAAGGGGCGAAGGTCGTTGTCGACTATGTTGGCGATCCGGGAGGCGCGAATGAGACGCGCAGAGCAATCGAAAAAGCTGGCGGCGAGGGAGCGATCATTCCCGCCGATGTGACGCGCAGCGAAGACATTCGCACCCTCGTCAATGCCGCCTGGGATAAGTTCGGGTCGGCTGACGTCCTTGTCAACAACGCCGGCGTGGAGCACAAATCGGATTTCTGGGACACGCAGGAATCCGAATACGACAAAGTGATGACGGTCAACCTGCGCGGCCCCTTTTTCCTCACACAGATGTTTGTCCAGCGGCTGCGCCAGGCAAAGAGGCCGGGGCGTATCGTAAACATCAGCTCCGTGCATGAGGACATGGCCTTCCCGGGATTCGCCACATACTGTTGCAGTAAAGGCGGGATGCGCATGCTGATGCGCAATCTTGCCGTGGAGCTCGGACCGTTGGGAATTACCGTCAACAACGTCGCGCCTGGTGCGATCTCAACGCCGATGAATACCGCGCTGCTCCACGACAAACCCAAACTCGACGCCCTGCTTGAAAAGATTCCCCTCGGCCGCCTCGGCACTCCCGAAGATGTGGCTGGATTGGTGGCCTTCCTCGCTTCAAAGGACGCCGACTACGTCACCGGAGCGACTTTCTTTGTGGATGGCGGACTGATCCGGAGTTATCACGAGCAATAAAATCTATGGCCTCGAAAATCGAAGACTATGCTCTGATTGGGGATCTTGAAAGTGCGGCTTTGGTCGATTGCGGCGGTTCAATCGACTGGCTTTGTTGGCCCGATTTTTCATCGGCCGCATGTTTTGCCTCATTGGTCGGAACCCAAGAGAACGGATACTGGAGGATTGCCCCGGCGGAAGAGGCCATTCGGACTTCGCGTCGTTACCGCGATCACACCATGGTTCTTGAAACCACCTTCGAGCAATCCGGCGGTGCAATGCGGCTTACCGATTTTATGCCTCCGCGCGGCAGGCACTCCGATGTGGTGCGCGTTGTCGAGTGCATCCGAGGAAGCATTTCGATTTGCATGGAACTCGTCTTGCGCTTCGACTATGGACGTACCGTTCCGTGGGTGACAGGAATCAAGGATGGAGTGCGAGCGGTGGCCGGCCCCAACCTCGCCATCCTGCATGCTTCTGTTCCCGTTCATGGTGAGAATCTGAAAACGGTGGCTGATTTCACGTTGCACCGCGGAGAACGCGCCTGGTTCACGCTAACTTACGGAGCCTCGTTCGAGCCCGATCCCGCGCCCATCGACTTCCGGCGCGCGCTCCGCGATTCATTGCGCATCTGGCGCCAATGGAGTGGGCGCCTGAAGTACAAAGGTAAATACTGGGAAGCGGTGGAGAGGTCGCTCATCACGCTCAAGGCCCTCAGTTTTCGGCCAAGCGGCGGCATTGTGGCCGCTCCCACAACTTCCCTTCCGGAGTGGATTGGCGGGGTACGCAACTGGGATTATCGCTACTGCTGGCTGCGCGACTCAACTTTCACTTTGCTTGCGCTGATGAACGGCGGATACTTCGACGAAGCCGAAGCATGGCAGGACTGGCTATTGCGCGCCCTTGCTGGCAGCCCGCAGCAAGTGCAGATCATGTACGGGCTAAACGGCGAGCAGCGCCTCGTCGAATGGGATGTGGACTGGCTGCCGGGATACGAAAACTCGCTTCCTGTGCGAGTGGGCAATGCCGCATCGCAGCAAGTGCAGCTCGATATCTTCGGCGAGATGCTCGATTCGTTTTTTCACGCGAAGCACGGCATGAACCGGCACACCGAAAACGATTTTCGTGTGCTCGCCTTGTTGCTCGAGCGCCTTGAGACAATTTGGCAACAACCAGACCACGGCATTTGGGAGATGCGCGGCGCGCCTCAGCATTTTACCTATTCCAAAATGATGGCCTGGGTGGCTTTCGATCGCGGAGTGCTTCTGGCCAAACAATTGCGATATAAAGCGCCGGTTGAGAAATGGACGGCGATCCGCGATGCGATCCACAAAGAAATCTGCGAGCGCGGCTTCAACAAACAGAAGAATTGCTTTGTGCAGGCATATGGATCGGATCAGCTCGATGCAGCGCTGCTGCTCATGCCGGCGGTCGGCTTTTTGCCCGGAAGCGATCGGCGCGTGAAAGCAACTGTAAAGGCCATCGAGCGAGAGTTAATGCCGAATGGACTCGTGCAGCGCTATGACACATCAAAGGTCGATGATGGACTACCGCGCGGCGAGGGCGTGTTCCTTGCTTGCAGCTTCTGGATGGTGAGCAGCCTGAAGGCGGTCGGCCGCAAGCGCGATGCGCGCGCGCTGTTTGAAAGGCTGTTGCTTCTCCGCAACGATCTCGGCCTGCTTTCAGAAGAATACGACGTGGAACACCACCGCATGGTGGGAAATTTCCCGCAGGCCTTTTCGCACATTGCGCTCGTAAATGCCGCTTTCTATCTGGAAGAAGGCGAGCGAGCCCGCAGTCGAGCACACCGCGACGGCCGGGGCAAAGCGCGGCCGCCGCGCGGGCGGCGAAAAACCCGATAAATACATCGAGAGCGGATGAGAATCGCACCGCAAATCGTTTAAAGCGCAAAGCTGCTAAAATGAGAGAAGCCGCAATTTGCGGCGATCGATTGTTCTCCTGCTCTTCACTCCGAGCCCACGGCCCGGGCAATCGGATTCACGCAAAAGGAAAACCGCATTTGTGAGCCAGACGATACGCAATATCGCCATCATTGCCCATGTGGACCATGGCAAGACGACCCTCGTGGATGCAATGTTGCGTCAGGCCGGCACCTTTCGCGCCAACGAGCAATTGGTCGAAAGGGTGATGGACTCGAACGAACTGGAGCGCGAGCGCGGCATCACCATCCTCGCCAAAAACACCGCCATTAATTTCGAAGGCGGAAAGATCAACATCGTCGATACCCCGGGCCACGCCGATTTTGGCGGCGAGGTCGAGCGCGCGCTCAAGATGGTCGACGGCGTGATGCTGCTCGTGGACGCTGCCGAAGGGCCGCTGCCCCAGACTCGCTACGTCCTCTCGAAAGCGCTCGAGGCCAAGCTGCCGCCGATCGTCGTCATCAATAAGATCGACCGTCCCGATGCACGTCCGCAAGAAGTGCTGAACGAGATTTACGACCTATTCATCGACCTCGATGCCGATGAATCGCAGTTGGATTTTCCCGTGCTTTATGCGGTGGCAAAAGCGGGTACTGCGACCTTCGATCCCACCCTGCCAGGTACAGATCTTCAGCCGCTGTTCAAGGCAATTGTGGACACGATTCCAGAGGCCACTGGCGATGCTGCAGGCGCCTTGCAGATTCTGGTCACCAATCTCGATTACTCGGATTACTTTGGCCGAATCGCCATCTGCCGCGTTTTTCGGGGCACGCTACATGTGGGCGACGAAGTGAACATCTCGCGCCGCGACGGCTCGCTCTACAAAACTCGCATCACAAAGCTGTTCACCTTCTCCGGCCTCAAGCGCACCGAGATCGAAGAAACCACAATGGGCGATATTGTCGCCGTGGCCGGCGTTGAAGGCATCACGATCGGCGAAACCATCACCAGCGTCGAAGATCCGTCGCCGCTTCCTCTCATCGTCATTGACGAACCGACCATTGCGATCCAATTCAACGTGAACACTTCTCCGTTTGCGGGCCGTGAAGGCCAATACGTCACCAGCCGCAACTTGCGCGAGCGCCTCGAGAAGGAACTGCTCACTAATGTGTCCATCCGCGTGGAAGAAACCGGCTCACCCGATGCGTTCAAGGTTCTTGGCCGCGGGGAATTGCAGCTTGCAATTTTGATTGAGATGATGCGGCGCGAAGGATACGAATTGATGGCAGGGCGGCCTGAGATCGTCACTAAAATGGTGGAAGGCGTGCGCATGGAACCGGTGGAACACCTCACCATCGACGTGCCGGAGCAGTTCATTGGCGTGGTGATTGAAAAGCTCGGGCCGCGCAAAGGCGAGATGAGCAGGATGCACAATCACGGCTCGGGACGTGCGCGTCTCGAGTTTCGCGTGCCCAGCCGCGGCCTCATCGGCCTGCGCAGCGAGATGTTGACCGAAACACACGGAACCATCGTGATGAACTCGCTTTTCGACGGCTACATTCCCTACCAGGGCGAGATTCCGCAGCGGCCAACTGGCGCTCTGATCGCCGACCGCCTGGGACCGACGACGACATACGCACTCAACGGATTACAGGAGCGGGGAATCCTCTTCGTCGGCGCCGGCGTCGAGGTTTACGAAGGCATGATTGTAGGCGAGCACTCGCGCGACAACGACCTCGACGTGAACGTGGTGCGCGAAAAGAAGATGACGAATATGCGCGCGTCCACCGCCGACGATGCGATCCGTCTCGTGCCGTATAAGACGCTGAATCTCGAGCAGGCCATCGAATTCATCGCCGACGACGAGTTTGTCGAGGTGACGCCCAAGTCGCTACGCCTGCGCAAAAAGATCCTGCAGCAAAACAAACGCCCCAAACGCTGGGAAAAAGCTCTGCAAGAAAGCTAGGCCGGCAGCTCCGCTTCAAGCACTTCTTTCGCCCGCGCTGCCCGCCACGCCGCCAGTCGCCCGTGCAGGGCACGATCATTCAGCGCCAGAATCTCCGCAGCGAAGAGCGCCGCATTCGCAGCACCCGGCTTGCCGATGGCAAGCGTTGCCACCGGAATGCCCTTCGGCATCTGCACCATGGAGAGAAGTGAATCGAGCCCGTTCAGCGGGGTAGCCGCAATCGGCACGGCCAGCACGGGAATCAGCGTCTTGGCCGCAATCACTCCTGCCAGATGCGCTGCGCCACCGGCGCCGGCAATCATCACGCGCATGCCTTGCACAGTCGCCTTTTCAACATATTGGAAAAGTTGATCGGGAGTGCGATGCGCACTCAACACACGTGCTTCATGCGGAATATCAAGCGCGCGCAGAATCTCAACGGCAGCCGAGAGCACCTCGTAATCGTTCTTGCTGCCCATCACTACGCCGACAAGGGGTTGTTCACTCATAAGTCGATTATACGAAGTGGCCGCAGAGTAGACGGCTCAGTGCCGGTGCCAGGCCTCGACGGCAACTTCAACCACCGCGAACAGCACGCTGACGGCCGCGAGAAACCCTTTCGCTCGTTGCCAATTCTGCTCATGGCGATCCATGCGGTGTTCAAGTTCCGCCAGCCGCCCGCCATTTCCGTCCCCCAGCAACCCGGCCATTTGCGACTTCAGGACGCTCAAATCGCTGAGCACCTGGGCTTCGAATTCATTCATCATGCGCATCCGCCGGACTCCGTTTCGTCGTTCATCGTGGATTCCGTCCCCCGTTATGCGCCAAGCGGCAGGTTAATAAACAGCGCCGTTGAAAACTCCGAGTAATTCGGCGGCGTCGAGCCGTCATACATCCTGATGTAGAACCGGTCGCTCGCCGAGACGCGCGAGAAGGTCAAACTCTGCTGCGAGCCCCGCATCACCAGCACCGGATCTTCTCCGGGCATAAACGCAAAATCGCGCAATCGTATCTCAAATCCCCCACCGCTTGGCGGCGCGATCCCTGTGCTCACCGTAACGGTGCTACCGCTCAGCGTCGTCGCGGTAAGCCCGCTCAAATTCGCCAGAACCGTTGGGGCGATAGGTGCGGGCAGCCATGTATCTACAGGAACGGTGCCGCTTGTCTTGATGGCCAGATCTTCAGCCCAGTCGTTGGCGAAAGCAATCTCGTATTCGACTAAGTCCGGATAACTGGCGCCATAAGCCACCTTGACGCTTCGCACCACCACATTCGCATTTAGATTGGCAGACGGAGCGTTCAGGAGGAGCGCATCGCCAGGCCATACATCGGCAGTAAAGCTAGCGCGCGTACCCTTGTACGTCCCGCTCCACGATGCACTCACGCTTGCCGCTGCCTGCTCCATGGTCGTTGCTGCATTGCGGCAATCGGCAGAGCTGCGCGCAGGCGGGTTGCTCACCGTTCCGATCCATGCCGCTACTGCGGGTGATCCTGCCTGCGCAAGCGCTTGCTGGCTGGCTTGATTCACTGCGCGGCCTACCGCCCTGCCGATCGTTCGATAACTGACGGCAATCTGTTCGCCTGCAACCGGAACGCAACCCGTGTAGAACGTCAGCTTGCCTGTCCGCTCAAGATGACATTCAGCTGCTTCCGCAGTGGATCCAACGCGGCGCGTGTACGGACCCCCGTTAGGCGGAGTACTTACAACCCAACCGGATCCAAGATTTGTCAAATGCACAGCTCGCATGGTCCCCAGCAAATTGATGCTGGCGGGCACCACCATGCAGTTGCCGGGCAAATTCTGCAGGGCTCCGCTGTAGAGCGTGACTGGTGTCGCACCCACGCCGTTAACAAACTGTTGGATCTCCATCTGGATATTGCCCGGAGCGAGTACCCATTCACCGCCTGCGGCGATCGGTCCGCTGTCTCCGAATGAGTGGTAGACCGCGCGTGCGCGCTGACACTCCGGACAATGGATGCGAACACGAAGTGAATATTGATTAGCTGAATTCAGCGCAAACGTTGTGCCAACGGGTGTACCCTGCACGACTGGCTGCAGGGTTACTGCCCCGGTGCCTTGCTGCGCTGTCGCTTGGAATCCAGCGGTACATCCGGCCGCGGTCTCGAGACCCGTAAAGAACCCCGCCACAATTCCGGTGCTGCCGGCAGAAAGCGTCACTCCCACCACTTCCAGCAGCAGCGTTCCCCCCATTTCGACTGGGTCGAGCCACGTAAGCAGCGTCTGGCCGTCGAAACCGTTGCCACCGTTCATCGCCAACCCGCCAGGACCCAAACTCAGATAGCCTGCGCCTCCAGAAACACCCCAAAGTGCCTGGTTGATCAGCGGTTCGTTAAACAGCTCGTTGATGATCGTGGTCTTCGATGTTGCGGGGACAAATGGATCCGCGGCGAGAGTGAATTGCGTCGTGACCCCGTCTCCCAAGAAATACTCGGTCACAAAGGCCACCGGCTCGTTCTCACCGCAAACTGTTACGTCATTCGCCAGTGCACGTTTTGCGCTTGCGGTCAACGAAAGATTTGCAAGAGTCAAGCTGCCGTCGGTCTCATTGAGTGGATGCACCGTCGATTGGACGCTCGTAAGCGTCAACGCTCCGCTGAGCGCCCGATATGCGGCGCGTGCCATGCTTGCAATCTGCGCCGCGCTTTTACTCCAGTTCGCCCCTGGCTCTGGCGAGAAACTCCCCACCTGGGTACTTAATGAAGGTTCCTGAATAGCGAGCGTGTTCGACCCCGTGTGCTCAACGAGCGACGCCAGCAACCCCCCGGCGTTCTCCCCCGCAATTCCCGCGCTCGGCGGTATCGGCAATTGATCGAGAAGTATCTCATCGCTGATCGCCTCGATGGCCGTCCTGTACCGTGGTCCCTCCAGTCCCATACCAGCGTATTCCGGCAGCGGACTTACCGCAATGTAGCCGGTAAAGTAAGCTATCCCATCATCGCCGGTGATCGCCACAGGCTGGTATATCGCAGGCGCCGCAAGACTGCCGTTCGAAGGCAGGCTCAAACATAACTGGCAAATGGAGGGTTCGTTGATCTTTCGTTCGATGGTTATGGGGCGCGAAGCATCCAGACCGGCCGTATAGTCACGTCCCTGAATTATGATCTTCATCTTTGTCTCTCTAACGCTGTAACTCGAATCTTGGCGAAGGATTATACGAGCGCATTTGCTGCGGGCAGGAAACTTCGGTAGCAAACCACTTTCTCGCCGTCCAACGGATCAGTCACCGGCAGCGCAAGGAATTGCCCCTTCAACAGAACGCGCGACACTCCATTCTGATTCTTGCCATTGAGCGCTGCCGCCTCTTCTTCGGCGCCGCCCATTGTCTGCAGCCGTGGATAGTAAAAGAAGATCCTCTCCCCTTGACTTCCCTGCATCACGAACAATCCGGACCACTCCTGATAGAAGGTGCCTCCCTCGCGGTCGACAAATCCCGTAACCGCCTGCAGCTTTGCGCCCGTCGCTGGCGCTCCGCCAGGTAATGGCTCAGCCAGCGTGAGTCCAGTTGAACTCACCTGCGTTACAAGCCCAACGTTGAAAGTGACACGGCGGATGTAATCAACGTCAGTAAGAGCCTGGCGCACATATGCGCCCGCTACCGGCGCGCCTACATATCCCGTTTGTCCGTTGTAGTCCACGTCCAGGGCAACGATAGAACCTGCCGTGAATCTAGCGGCATCGCTCGAAGCCAGCACGATCGAAGTACTCGTCGAACCGCTCTGCGGGGTCACTGCCGGAACTGCCTGCGCCCCATTGGCTGCCGCGGTCGCCCCGCTCGCCGGCGCAAGTACGTTCATATGTTGTGAACCTGTCGCCAGCGCCATGGTTAGCTTGGTCCAACTTAGAAAATGGAGACTGACTTGTGCTTGTAGGGTCTCGCGCACTTGTTCAAGCGGAGCTGCTGGAACCCCGGTCATCAAAGATGTCGACTTACTCGCCGGTTTCCGCGTAAAATTCTGAATCCATCCCAGGCTGATCCATGGAGCAGGGGGTGCCTCGAGGCTGAAACCGCCTTGTTGCGACGGGTCGAAGAGAACGGGCATTTGCGTGGCCCGATTTACCGGCGCAAAATAGGCGCACACCCTCCGTGTCACTGGCGCTGGAGCTGAAAACCAAGTTGCAGCCATTTACTCCCCCTGCTCCTGGTAGCTATAAACGATCACGCTCGCACTCCGGCTCAGCCGGTCGCGTTGAGTTACGAGCGGCGAGAACGCGGGCTCATCCCAAAAGACCTGCGTCAGCATAGCGGTCGGCGGAGTCGCTGTGTAGTTGAGCTTCGCCGTGTGGAAAGGCTGAAGCATTTCGATCACTTCCTCATCCATCTGACTCATGGCCCGGCCCCGGTCGAGTCCGCCGAAGCTCTGCGTGCCGCAGGTCTGGTAATTGACTTCACACTGCTCTGCAACCATCGGGGACTCCAGATCCACATCCGCGGCCATTCCCAGCCAGCGGAGAATGAACACGTCGTTCGGCAGCTGGCTGAAGGGCGCTTCCGCCTCTTCGACCAGGATTCCCGGCCGCACCGTGCCGCGCAGCAAAATCGTCCGCTGCGGATTGATCGCGGCCAGCCGCGTACGCAGCTCCATATAAAACGAGTCTTTTGCATTCTGCATAATCGTTCTTAGCTCATAGATCTTCGTTTACGGTTCTTAGTTCAGCCTGCCCACAGCCCACTTTGGACTACCGGCCGCGGCCTGGGAATCGTTACACGGCCTGTTGCCGCGCCTCGCGCAGGAGCAATCGATACAGATAAGCTTGGCCGAAGGCCTCATTGCAGGCGACTGACTCGATCAAGTAATCCTGCCCGGCTACGGTTACAGCCAGAGTCAAACTGAAGAGGGATTGCGCCGAAGAGAGATCGAGTGCATTCACCTGCTGCTCGACGCTTGTCGCCGACATCATTAACTCCCACTTCGACTGACCACCTTCCTGCCAGCTCGGCCTCAATTTCCGCATGAGAACCGGACTTACCGAAACTTCGGCAAAAGTCGTCGCCACCAGGCCGACTTCCAGCATGTTTGTATCCGTCATCGCAGCAGTCACGCGAAGCCGGGCCGTCGCTCCTCCAACGCTGCGCAACAGCGCGTCGGCCAACATCTGCGGCGCTCCCGTCGGATTGCGCGGAGCCGTATCGGTCATCGCTCACCCCAGCCTGTCCGCTACATAGGGATTCAGCCACGCCTGCACTGTCTCATCGATCAGCGAACTCGAGAAATACTTCATTTGCATTGTGTCCATCCGGCTCATGCTCGCGTTCAGCGCCGGCGTCGCCTGAGCGTTGCGCACAATCTGTGCACATGCAGTTTTCACGTCGTCACCGATGACTGTGAGCCCAGCCGTGTATGTTACCTGGACTTCGTTGTAGGGCAATCCCAATACATTCCATGGCAATGTCAGCTCTCCGCCGTTGACTTCGTAATCCACGAGGCTTGGATCAATCGCAGTCCACTGGCCGGGCAGTGCAAATGCCCACGCGATTTCAGACAGTGGCTCGTGCGGAATCTCCCCTCGCCTCGGCTTTGCATACCGGCCCTCGATGCCGACGATTGGCGAAGTCGCCGGCGTCAGGGGCGCCAGGGGCAAGTAGCTCAGCCGCACCGTTTGCGATCCTGCTACCACGCGCAGCCGCTCGCAGTACTGAATCACATTCAGATCGGGCCGCCGGCAGTAACTGTTGATCAGAGCCGTCGCGGCCGTAATCCAGTCCGCCGTGGTCCCGGCCGGCAATCCATAATTTGAGTAATCCGCTGGATCCAGATATGCCATTGCGTATCCTTTCAAAATTGAGACGACAAGAAGAACAAGCGACCGAGGGACCGGAGGAACAGGGCCGGCGATTACCGCAGTGCTGTCAGCCTCAACAGCAGATCCCCGCTCCGCCGCCCCTTGGTCCCTTGGTCCCTCGATCCCCGCTTTATCGATCCACCAGCACCTGGTAATGTGCGAAATTGGCGCCCTTCACCACCGGCGCGCCGAACTTGACCGCGACATATTGATAAGTCAGCGAATTCGGCAGGCCGAGCTGAAAGATTCGAGGAGACGGATCGCCGAGCCAGTGATACTCGATCAGATCCTCGGTGACGATATAGGCGGGCAGCACTGCGTTGCCTGTTCCCGGCGTGCCGGTATAAGGCAGGCTCCAGTCGGGAATCAGGGGCAGATCACCGGCCTGCGTCGACAGCATCTTCACCCGGAACCCGGCCGTGATCTGGTCGGTGTTCAGCACCACGTTATATTCCGACTTCATCTCCTGGTCGATCAGGTCCAGCAACACGGGATTGGCATAGATCGCCGTGGGCCGTATGTGGTATCCGTTGTTGGCCACCATCTGAGCCACTGCGGTCTTGATTGTGTCCACGATCTTCATCGCCGTGGTCACGGTCACCGTGTTGCCGCCGGCAGCGATCTGCGCTGCGCATCCCATATATTGCGTAGTCGTGGGCGCGCTCAAGCTGGTGTCGTTGCCCTGCCAGAGAGCAACATCGTGCGCTACCATCACGCCGCTCACCGTGTCGACCAGGTCCTTGGCCTGCAGGTAGGCGAACTGCTTCTGCTGATCACCGAGTTCGATGTCGAACAGGTTGTAATTGATCTGCGCCACAATCGCCTTCAGCGGTACGCTCAGTTCGATTCGCGTCGGGCTTACCACCGTGGGATTGATGCTGCGCGGATTCACAAAACCTGCAGTCCCCGGATTGGGAATTGCTGTCTGCTCGAAGAATCGCGATGGGTGGCCAGTGGCGGGAACCTGCTTGATGCGCTGGCCGAATGCGCTCGAGCGACGGCAGATGTCGAAGATTTCAGTCTGATACAGCGGAACTTCGATGGCGCCCGGCCCGATGTAATCCGCTGCTGCGTGAATGTCTGTAAAGGATGCGTTCATAGTCTCTTTTCGCCCCCTCCATGGGGCCGTGTTCAGTGATCAGTGGTCAGTGAACAGTGCTCAGTGGATTTGAGAAGCCGGACGCAGCACGAAGGTCTGATCGCTGGCAACCGGCCACTGTCCACCGGTCCCTGCATTTATGCGATGGCGCCGGCCCGCAGCAGCTGGGTCTTCACCGCGATGCGCTGCTCCAGGCTCAGCCCCGACAACGCAGCATCGAGAGTCCGTGCATCCACCGGCCCATCGCCGATGCCATGCTTGGCCAGCATTTCGGCAGTCGCTGCCGGCATGGTGCGTCGCAAGGGGTTCAAGATGTTCTGCGCCGATGCCGCCTTCACCTCGGCCAGTTCCCGCTCCAGAGTTGCGACCTTTTCCATCAGCTCGGCTTCGCGCCTATTCTGCTCCACCGTCGCCGAGATCCTCTCGACCTCGCCGGACAAGACTCCCTGGCGCCCTTCCAGCCAGTTCACCGTCCTTTCCAGCAAAGCGGTTGCGGCCTCCAGCCGCTCCACCATATCCTTCTCGTTTGTTTCCATCTCCGTCCTTTCATGCTTCCAGGCTTCAGCCAGCTTCCCGTGTTGTTGGCAATCAAAAAGGCTCCGCGAACGGAGCCCCCTTCGTAATCTGCTTTCTAATTACCTATCCAGCGACCAGCTTGCCGCTCTATTTACTTAAGTAGCCACTGGCCGCGCTAAATTCGCGAGCCTCCAATTAACTTGCCATGCGAAAGCTTGTCTCTCGATAAGCAGCTTTTTCCCGCAGCAGAATCGCCGCGCCGGTAAAAGTGACGCGGGTGAGCTTCCAAACCTCAGCGCGCATGTCTTCCACCCGCGCATCGGCCAGCTCGTAACTCATGCCCATCGCTCCCAGAGTGTGCGAAGCCATCGCCTGCGCCACCTCCGGGAAGTCGCGTGCGTACACGTATCCCCGCACAACCAGCCGCACTCCCACGACATCGGCTTCGGTTAAAAGCCCGATCTTTCGCCTCGCATCGTGGCCGTCCCATCCCGGCCGGTAATCCACGGCCATCCCCATGAGGGAGGGCAGAGCCTTCTCTGCCGCTTCGCGCGTTAACATCACACGGTGACCGCGCGCCCCGGCAGGCGCCTTATCGCTGGCGATATTCACTACCGTCAGCACTCCCTCAAAAGGCACCCGGTTCGGATGCCCGTCCACATGAGGAATCTGTACCGCCATCGCTTCCAATCGCATTTGCTCGCTCCGCCCCATTCAGCCATCAGCCATGAGTTTCAGAGAATCCCCTTTTGCTTTCTCCATCCCCGTGCAAGCAACAGCGCCGCTCATGTGCAAGAATGCGCGCTCCACCACGATCTGGATGAAAGCTAAGCTGATGGCTAGATGGTTTCTTTTCTAGCCCCTAGAACTAGCTGCATAAATCCGGTTTTGAAGGGGCACGACTCTAGTCGTGCTATTAAAGGCTCATAAACGGGGGGGCTTTAGCCCCTGAGGGACGTTTTCGCGCCGTCCCAAACGATTTATGCAACCAGTCCTAGTCCCTGGTCCCCAGTCCCTCGTCCCCGCTCCCCGAAACCGGTTCCCCGACGCCTGCTCTCAGCGGGCCCAGGCCCCGCATGGCCCGCACCTCATCGACGGTCAGCACGCCGGCCTGCAGCAGTTGCACCTGCACGGCAAGCTCTGTCTCTTCGTCGCGCGCGCTCAGTTCGTTGAAGACGAACTCGAATTCGCGCCAGCCGATGCACTTGCCGAAGACATCGCGCGTGATGTGCCCGGCGAGCAGCATCGCAAGCGGCGAGATCGCTCCGCGGAATGCCTCATCGGCCATCTCCGATGCCGTCGACTGGTTCACATCCGCCTCGAGCCCCAGCATCAGCGGCGGCAGCCCAAATGCGTTCCCCACCATGCGGATGAGAAACTCCTGCCACGCCAATCGCAGGTCCGCGTCGGTTCCCTGCGCAAAGCGCAGCACCTCCGGCTTCTGTTCGGTCGAGATCAGGGGCACGCGGCCCGTGCCTTCGATTTCGTCCTGCCACCATCGAATGAGCCGGTCGTGCTGCGTGGGCGTGGCCTCGTTCAGCCATAGCGCATATTGCGCCACCGTATTCGCCGCCAGCTTCCCCGCAAAGCGATGCGCACTAAGAAACTGGTTCACCGTCTCGAATGCAACTTCCAGCGCTCCCAGCCCGAACGGGGTAAAGCTGCGCGGATTCATCCGGACATACATCAGCTGGCGGTCAAGCAACTCTACGGCTCCGGATTCCAGTTGCCCCGGCATCGCCTGCGCGTAGCGCGGCGAATCCGCCTGCCCGTCCCACCTGGCATTAATGCGGATCGAAGCTCCATCCACCGGCCACAACATCGCGGGCCGTTCCGGATCGCCAGTCGCTTCCATCTCGACGGCGCCGAATCCTCCGGTCAAGGCGTCCTCGATCACCTGCTCGATCAAAGTGCGAAAGCTATCGGCCGCGTTCGGTTCTTCCAGCATGCGCCGCAACGCGCGTAGCTTTCTCTCCAGAAATGCCACCTCCTCTGCTTTCACTCCACGCTTTGCCCTCACCTGCCAGTCCATGGCCGCGATCCGGTCCTTGATCACGTTGATCGCCCGGCGCACCAGCGGCGTCTCGGCAAATCGCCGCAGATTGGCCGGCGTCGGCTTCGGCAGATGCCGCCCTGGAAACTGCACCGGACTGAGGATCGCGGGCAGAGCCAGTGTCTTGCGCTCCGCCTGCGCCGCTGCCGCCAGCTCCCCGTTGCGCCCCTGTCCATCGCGGCGGGTCGCCTGCCGCCACATCTCCCGCAACTGCTCACCAACCTTCACGCGCACCTTCCTCGGTTCAAATAAAAAAGGCACAGCCCAATGGCCATGCCTTTTCGCAATTCGATCTGTCAGCGATTCAAACTTAGTGATCCGTCACGAGTGTTCTTCGATCCGCCAATTTCCCGCAACGATCCACTTCGAACCGCGCAACTTCCATCAACAAGTTCGATGCTACGCTATACCCACAAAATGATCTGCAATCCTGGGATAAAAAATTTCAATCTTCCCCATCTCGATTGATGCGCTGAGAACAATGAACTTAGAATCGCATTGTTCACCCGCGTTGGCTTTCTCTTTCCACACTTACCCCTTTACACACGCAGTTCGCGGCGCGCCGTCTCCGCCACGCGGCCCATGTCCGACGTGGTCAGCACCCTGATCTGGTGCTCCTCCATGGTCTCCACCCCAAACCGGTACATCTCCAGCCGCTCCGGCTCCTCCTCCGTTGCGCCCACCCTCGCCGCCGGCTCAATCACCGCGGTCAATTCCAGCTGGGCCTTCTCCACTCGCTCCACTCCGGAGCGCAACGCGGCTGCGGAAAACGCCAGAATCTTCGCAGCCTCGAGCCCTGGATCCAGACTCACGGCGTGAAACATGCGCACCATCCCATTCGGCCTGTACCCCATATCGATGCGCAGCGGATCGCCCGGTTTTGTATACGCAGAAACCGCAATTCGCTTCCTTAGGAGATCCCACACTCCGGCATGTTCGAACTCCGTGCGCATGCGAGCGTGAACTGCCGCCCGCCCGCTCAGTCGCGGCACACGCTCCCTGCGCGGCGGCTCTACGTAGAGACGCATCAGTTCTTCCATTCCCGCGGGCAAGCTCTCGGCCAGGTAAGCCTTCGGCACAGTCATCTGGACGTTCAGTGAAAGCGACTCCTCAAGCAGGCGCATCAGTTTGCCCCCCGGCTCCTCAAGCAGCCTGAGCCTCAATTCGCTTTCCATCCCCTCCAGCAGCGCCGTGTCGGCATCGGGATCAAGGCAATGCACCCTGCGCCAGTCGTGCGTGAACTGCACCTCCGCGTGTGCGCTGCCCTGTTCGCGCAGGATCACGCCGATGTGCACACCTTCGTCCCGCACCGCGTCCGGCACATACCGCAGCAGTTGGAACTCGCACATCCGACGGTGGGTTGTGTTGCTCATCGCCTTGTCTGCATGTCGTGCTTCGTAATCCGTGAATCGAGGTGCGTGGGAAATTGAAGAAATGAACAAAGTGAAGAAGTGATCACGACTCCGCTCATCATTTGCCGTTTCTCAATTCCAAGTTTCAGCAACGAGTCCACTCTCTCCGTCATCCTTAACGAATTTTCTCCCATCTTCGCTCCCTAGTATCCTGTCTCTGAAGCTCAAGCCATAACTAGAGCTGTCATCCTGAGCGAATTTTGCCGCGTTTTGCGGCAAACGGAGTCGAAGGACCTGCGGTTGCTCCTGGCGAATTATGCTACGAACTTCTGGGACGCCGCATTCGTCCCTGTTCCCCAGCCCCGTCCTTCAATTCACACCCATCGTAGTCCCCCATCTCGGTGCCTTCCAAGCCCCCTCGTCGCATTCTCTTCCCCCCATGCCCCATTTCGGAAACGGCCTTCGATCCGAGTTCCCAAATGCCCCAATCAACTCCCTGATCCGGCTCCGGCGCGCCAGCAGTTTCTCCACTAAAGCCTCCATCTCGCCCGGGTCGCCGCCGTACCACTCGGGAGGCACGTCATTGGCCGCCGCCCACACCGTCTCTGCAGGCATGGTCTCCAGGCGCGTCAGCCACGGCTCAAACGATTCCCATCCCGTAATCTCCCGGTACACGTCGTTTCGGTAGTACACTCCGCGCAGCGGCGCGTCCTCAAATCTCCACTCCCCCGCATGGAAGCAATACCCGAAATCGATGAAGACCGCCTTGTACCGCCGCTCGCGCTGTCGCCGTGTGAACACCGCCTGCCGCCCGTTGGCGTTTCCCGTCCACTTGTCCAGCGCCAGGATGCCCGCAAATTCGCTCAGATTCTTCACCTCGGTCAACTGCTCCTCAGGCAGGAAATCCATCACCTGCCCCGGCATCAAGCCTCCGGCGAAACGCGAACCGAACTGCAACCCGGGGCGGCAGCGTTCGCGCTTTTGCCCCAGGTCAATCTCCAGTTCCTCCGTGTTCTCAATCAGCCAGCTGGAAACATCCACCAGGTCGCTCTCGGGAACCGTCAATCCCGCGGCAGAAGCAATGCGCGAGGCCAGATACTCGTTGGCCAGGACTCGTATGTGCTGTGGGTTGTTCTGGAACTTGACGACGTAAATCTGGCCGTCCGCGCCCAGCATCAACTGGCCCTGCGCGCCGCCCCGCATGCGCCGGATCTGCTGCA
Organism: uncultured Acidobacteriaceae bacterium; assembly: GCA_963782285.1. Classification (GTDB taxonomy): domain Bacteria; phylum Acidobacteriota; class Terriglobia; order Terriglobales; family Acidobacteriaceae; genus Telmatobacter. The sequence continues at coordinate 223,265 of CAWAJH010000010.1, read as the reverse complement.
CCGCCAGAACCGCCAACTTCGTCTCTCCCGCCCTCCCGAATTCTAAAGCAGCGCTCTGTTTGTCAGCTTTCAGCTCTCGGTTCCCAGCTTCAACCTGCGCGCCATTGGCCGTCCCCTCTTCCCTGTTCTCTGTTCCCTCGTTCCCTCGGTTTCTGCTCCCAGTTCCCTGCGTTCCTCGCCCCTACTCCCCGCCTCTCCCCATCCGCTTTTCTTGTTCTTCCCCATCCAGCACGCGAAATACCCCCTCGGCCAGCGCACGCAGTTCGTCCTCGCCGGGATATACCGCAATCGGCGCAATCCACTCGACGCCGCCGCGCAGCCGCGCCACCAGCCGCTTCGAATGGGCCATACCCCCGGTCAGCAGCACTGCGTCCGCCCTGCCTTCCAGCACTGCGGCCATCGCGCCCACCTCCTTGCCGATCTGGTAGACCATCGCCTCGAATACTCCCGCAGCCTCTTCATCCCCCACGTCGATTCGCCGCTCCACTTCCACCAGATCGCGCGTCCCCAGGTACGCGAACAGGCCGCCGTCACCGAAAACATGGCGGTCCAGCTCGCCCGCCCCCATCGCGCCGCTGAAGCATAGCTTGATCAGTGCGCGCACCGGCAATGACCCGCTCCGGTCCGGCCCAAAGGGTCCTTCCTCGATCGAATTGCTGTCGACCATGCGCCCATCGCGGTGCGCCGAAACTGTAACTCCGCTGCCCATGTGTACCACGATCATTCGCATCTCTTCGTACCGGCGGCCCAGTCCGCGCGCATGCCGCTTCGCCACCGCCTTGGTGTTCAGCACATGGCCAATACACGTCCGCTTCACCAGTGGCGAGCCCGAGAACCGTGCGCACGGCTGCCACTCATCCACGGTCACAGGATCCACGATGTAGGCGTTCACACCGGCTGCCTTCGCAAAACGCAGCGCCAGCACCGCTCCCAGGTTTGAAGCATGCTCGCCGCGGCGGGCTCGGCGCAATTCTTCCACCATCATTTCGTCTACCAGGTAGGTGCCACACTCCATCGGCGGCAGCAACCCACCTCGTCCGGCCACTCCTGCCCAGCATTCCGCGCCTTTGCCCCTTGTACTGAATCCCGCCTCGGCCAGCGCCGCCTCGATCTTCCCCGCGCGATATTCCAGCCGGTCCAGCATGGGCCGCCCGCGGAACCGCTCGATTTCGTCGTCGCCATGATGAATGTTCCTCACCATCTCTTCGCCGGCCCGCGTAAAAACTCCAAACTTCGTCGAAGTCGTCCCAGGATTGATCGTCAGAACCCGGCTACGCTGCCCATGAGCTTCGGACATCTGAACTTGGCTGCACCGCCCTGATTGGGTTTTTGTCTTTCCGGCCAGAGTGGGAGACTTCGGATCGCCTCCAATCGCCTTCGCACTGGTTCTACACTCGCTCAAGCTTCACCTCTCGAATGGCGTTTTTTTGAATACCTTCACCGCGGCGTCCATGAGTTTACTCTGCCCCGAGGCCGTTGCCTGTGCGCGCCGCCGGTTTTTCCCTTCGCCTGTCCCCTGTTACCATAAAACTCGCACTCGCCTCCGGCGAAATTTGAGAACGCGATCAATCGAAAGAGGTTCAACGGTGGCTGACACCAAGAAGATTACCGACAAGCTGGAACGCAAAAAGGTCAAGCGCGCGTCGCGCAAGAAAGCCGCCCCCAAGGCCAAACGCACCGCCCCTCGTGGATCGCAAAAACGCAAAGTCAAGAAGATGGTCCGCGGCCAGTCGAAACGCTAAGAAGCGAGCGGTCAGTGATCAGTGGAAAGTAGTCAGTTGAGCTTTTTGCCTCCCCTCCTCTTGTTGGGGAGTCGATCGCGGGTTGCTCCTCGTGCGCTAAACGCTGACCGCTGATCACTGATCTCTGTTCACTGCAAGGAGACCACCCTGCCCAGCCAGCTGCTTGCCCGCAAGTCAATTGACAAGCTCATCAGCGAGTCCGAAGAACCCGAGCGTTCGCTGAAGAAGAGCCTGGGCCCGTGGTCGCTCACTTCGCTGGGCATCGGCGCGGTCATCGGCTCCGGCATCTTCACCGTCATCGGCACCGCTATCTCCGGCGAAAAGTTCGACACCGCGAGCTTCATCAACACGCCGCTCGGCGTTTACCTCCTCCATCACGTGGCCATGGCCGGCCGTCCCGGTGCGGGACCGGCCATCGCCATCTCATTGGTGCTCGTGGCTGTAGTTTGCGCGTTCACTGGCCTCTGCTACGCCGAGCTCGCGTCCATGATCCCCATCGCGGGCTCGGCTTACACATATACCTACGCCACCATGGGCGAGCTCGTCGCGTGGATCATCGGCTGGGACCTGATCCTCGAGTATGCCGGCTCCAACATGACCGTCAGCGTGGGCTTCGCCGCGCACGTCGTCGATTTCCTCGACTGGTTCGGCCTTCATCCCGCTGCCACCTGGATTTCACCCGCCTATCTACCCGAGGGCTTGCAGGACTTCTCCGGCAACTGGATCTACCATCCCGGCTGGCACTTGGGCTTCAATATTCCCGCCTTCCTCATCGTCCTCATTCTCACTGTGATCCTGGTGCGCGGCATTCGCGAGTCGGCCAGCGCCAACAACGGCATGGTGGCGCTCAAGCTGATCGCCATTCTGATCTTCGTCTTCGCGGCCATCGGCTACATTCACCCCAGCTACTACCACCCCTACATGCCTAACGGCTGGTCGGGCGTGCTCACCGGCGGCTCCATCATCTTCTTCACCTACATTGGCTTCGATTCCGTCTCCACCGCGGCCGAGGAGTGCCGCAACCCGCAGCGCGACCTGCCCATCGGCATCATCGCCACGCTCGTCGTCTGCACCGTCCTTTACGTGGCCGTGGCCGTCTGCCTCACCGGCCTCGTGCCCTGGCAGTCGATGGTGGGCGATGCCGCACCCGTCGTCAATGCCCTCAAAAAACTCCCCATCGCTCACGGCGGCGGAGGCGAGCTTCACTGGGTCCGCCTGATCGTCCTCTGCGGCGCCATCCTGGGAATGATCTCCTCGATCCTCGTCTATCAACTTGGCCAATCGCGCGTATGGTTCTCCATGTCGCGCGATGGCTTGCTGCCCAAGGTCTTCTCCAACGTCCATCCGGTCTTCCGCACTCCGGCGTTCTCCACCTGGGTCGCGGGCATCGTGGTCGCCATTCCCTCCGGCCTCTTCGACATCGGCACTCTCGCCGATCTCTCCAACATTGGCACGCTCTTTGCCTTCGTTCTCGTCTCGCTCGGCGTCATCGTGCTGCGCTACCGCGAGCCGGACCGCCACCGTGGCTTTCTGGTCCCCGGCGGTCCCGTGATCCCCCTGCTCAGCATGTTTTTCTGCTTCCTTCTCATGACCGGCCTGCCCATCATCACCTGGTTCCGCTTCGTCATCTGGCTCGTCATTGGTCTCTTCGTCTACTTCCTTTACAGCCGCCACCATTCCGAGTTCGCCCCACAGCGCTAGGTTGCTCCCTCGTTCCCTGCCCTCAGCATCGAACGATTCTGATACCGAGGTCCAAATGAAAACCTGGCACAAAGCCGCCATCATCACGCTCATCACCTTCGCCATCGGCGGCATCTATCTGTTCTCTGTCTTTCAGCACCGCCGCAATCCCGGCGTCCAGCCCAACGTCAACCCCGAAGCAAATCAGTCTCGCGACGACTCCTCCCCCGTGCGCATGATGTTTCCGACCTCCTTCAGCGATGTCGTCAAGCTGCAGGGCACCAGCGTATGGATGAAGAACGGCTACTCCATCCCGTATTACCCATACCAAAGCGGCCGCATCGTTTTCGCAAAACCTGCCGGCGTCATCCCGCCCGCGCAGCGCCTCGACATTAAGAAAGTCATCAAGGCCGTTCCGGCCGCCGATCTCGACGACGGCATCTCCCAGGGAACCAGCCAGGTATTCGCGATCTTCACGCTTCCCGGCAACGCCAACCTCTTCGCCACGGCCGTCGGCGTCATCGACAGCAGCCAGGAAGGCTACTTCTGCGATGTGCTCTTTTACTACGACGATCCCCACTCCATCTACGACTACTGGCCCAAAAACGTATGGGCCGCCATCGACGCGCATCAAGTTTTGCCCGGCATGAGCGAACTGCAAGTCCAGATGTCCATCGGCCATAACCAGCACACCGACAGCGGCAGCGACGCCGATCGCACCGTGACTTTTGACCAGGCCGGCAAGAAATGGACCATCACGTTCGTCAACAACCACGCCACTGAAATTGAGAGCAAGTGAGAGCGTTTAAGAATCGAATGAGCGTGAACGCTGCTCAATCTCAGGCCCATCCGGATCGAACTTCACGCATTTTCAGGCGTCGGTAACGCGACGTGAAGCGCTTTGTATCCTGCAGCAGCCTGCAAGCCCACTGTACAGGTCACGCGGAGCACCGTGATGTCGTCTTCCTGTACCCATCTCTCGGCGGCTTCGGCGATTTCTGCCGCGGGCTTGCGCGTTAGCGCAGCCGTGCGCTCAAAACCGAGAAGCTCGCCTTTGGCGTCGCGGGCCTCGACCACGCCGTCGGAGACGAAGGTGACGGTTCCACGAGTTTCAATTTCCGTCTCGCTATGACAGGCGTCCAGGCTGATTCCCAGTGGAAGGCCGCTTTCCAATTGCAACTCGCGCCCATCGAGATACGGTGCGATGTGCCCCGCATTGGCCAGGACCACGCGTCCATCGCGATAAAAACGCCCGCAACATGCGGTGATGAAGCCTCCCGCAGTCCGTCCCATCGCAGCCCGGTTCAGATAGGCGAGCAACGATGCCGGATTGCGATTCGTCTCGTTGGCCAGGCTGCCCAGAATCACAGCAACCAGCATGGAGGCATCCAGCCCCTTGCCGCTCACTTCGTCCACAATCACCAGCAAAGATCCGTCTTTCAGCGATTCCGTGCGATAGAAGTCACCGCCCACTCGCGGGCCGGGCGATAGACTGCATCCACCGCGAAACCGGAGGGATTCTCCGCACTTCCGGCCAGCAACTGCTCCTGCATCCTGCGCGCCGCGGCCAGGTCCAGGTCGATCGCCTCCTGGCGGGCCTGCTCATCGCGGTAGCGCAGATAGAGGACAAAAAGAGTGACGAAGATAAATACGACTCCGGTAATACTGCGCGAGTCGATCGCAAACGGGCCGGCAGTAAAGACCAAGCGCGGCAAGTGTAACTCAATCGCTGTGGAGTCCCAGCCAACCGCTGCGGTATTCACGAAGAGGCACGATGCGATTGCCAGCGAGCCTCGGCTACGGTCCAGAAAAAGGCCCCACATGGCAAGCAGGTAGAAAACCACTAGGCCGTAGGTTTGTCCAAACATCCAAAACACTCTTGCGGCATTCGACTGCTCGGCAAGCGAGTACCCGGCCGCCAACGCCATGATGCCGGCGATGACAGCGCCAATCTGGAGGATTCTGCGAAAACGCGGGCAGAGGGAGGCCAAAAAGAGAAGCATGAAGGCGTCGGTGAGGACGTAGAGAGAGTGCGTCAGCACCGGAGCCCAGGATTGGGCCGTGATCGAAACCCTCGAAGCAAGAAGAGCGCCGATCAGCGGCATCGCGCCAAATAAAGTGCACGATACGCCCAGGTAGAGGTACTCCACCCTGCGCCGCTGAACGCTTAAGAGGACGAAGCTGATGGCGGCGGCAAACAGGAAGAGCACATAGGTCAATGTCCAAGGCAGGTAACGAATTGCGCCGGCCACGCCATGCAGGCTCTCCAGCGCATCGATGGCGAGTTTCGACCCGATCTCAGGAGGATGCGGAAAGGACGAGCCGCCCCATAGGGAGAACACCAGCCAACTGAGGCCAACCGCGCCCCTCCAGCGGCGTATGGCAAAGTGTCCAACCGGCCCCTTCAGCAGACCGGGTGGTATCGGAAAGACCAGATGTCTCCGAAACGGCCCGTGTGGACTCGGCTCCCAATCACCAAAGCGGCCCGCCAGCGCACCGTCGATGTACACGTCGTAGACCTCTTCGAGAGGACCAATCCCAAGCGCAAGGTCGTGTCCCGCGAAGTCGGCGGGAACTGGAAATGTGGCGCGATACCACTGCGTTCCGTTGATATTGAAATTGTGGGAAGCGGCCCACTGGCTATAGGCCGTCTTGGCCCAATGTGAGTCATCGAACTCCGGCACGGCCCACGCAGGATTATCGCCATCGTGGACGCGCCAGTCAGATACGGTAACAATCTCTTCCTGTGCGACCGCAGACAGTGCGCAGGACAAGACAAGAAGAACCAGGATCGCTTTCATCGTTCCTGCACGACCGCGTTCTTTCCAGGGTTTTCTTATCCCTGCTCCGAACCTGGAGTTGACCACCCCACAACCTTCGCGCAAATGCGGAATATCACACGCCAAGACCGATTGCCGCATCGTTGTGTCCTTTTCCTCTGCTCGCACTATACTCGGTGAATCGCACGCGCGGAAAGTCTGCTCTGCACTGCCCCGGCCTCGGATCGCATGCTCGACAAGGGCGATCCGGGAGACCACGCTTCTTGCCCACCCGCTAAACTTAAAGAGTGACGGAGATTCAATCGTTCATCCGCGCTCTCCCCAAGGCCGAGTTGCACCTTCACCTCGAAGGCACCATCCTGCCCGCCACCTTGGTTGAGCTCAGTACACGCCGCGACGAGCGTCCCATGACCCTCCGCGAAGCCGAAGCCCTGTACCGCTTCTCTGACTTCTCCGGCTTCATTGAATCTTTCAAGGCTGTTACCCGGCGGCTGAAAGAGCCTGAAGATTACGAACTCGCGGCTTGGCGCATGATGCAGCAACTTGCCGCCCAGGGCATGGTTCATGCCGAAGTTTATATCTCAGTCGGCGTCATTTATATGTGGCGCAATTTCGATCCGCGCTGCTTCGAACCGATCTTTGAGGCTCTCGAACGCTCCCGCGAGCGCGCTGCCCTTGAGTTGGGTCTCTCTGTTTACTGGATCTTCGACGCCGTCCGCCACTTTACTGTCGAGGAGGCCGAGCGCGTTTTCCGCAAGGCCGCCGAAATGCGTCGCCAATATCCCTCCATCGTGGGCATTGGTCTCGGTGGCGACGAGCGACGCACCGGTTCCGAGCCCTTCCGTGCTCTCTACGCTCGCGCCCGCGACGCAGGCCTCCGCCTCACCAACCATGCCGGCGAAACCACTGGCCCTGAAGCCCTCTGGGAGGCTCTCTCCATCGGCTCCGAACGCATCGGCCACGCCCTCTCAGCCATTCGGGACAAAGCTCTCGTTGAACATCTCCTGTCCCGTCGTATTCCGCTGGAATTGAACCCTACCTCCAACGTTCGCACCGGCGTCTGCCCCTCCTTCGCCGCCCACCCCTTGCGCCAGTACTTCGACAGCACCCTTCTCGTTACGCTCAACTCCGACGATCCTGCATTCTTCGGTTCCGATCTCGCCGGCGAGTTCCTCCTCGCCCACACGCAGCACGGTTTCAGCCGTGATGAACTGCGCCTGCTGGCCGCCAATTCCATTCAAGCCAGCTTCCTTCCCGAATCGGGCAAGTCCCATTGGCTGGCCCGTATTGAAACCATTCCTTAGATTACTTCCGTGTTTTCCGCAGGATTGCCGCCCCCGAACCCCATACAAACTGGGCTATCATGAATGCACGGGAGGCAATGTACGTGATGCCCGACGATTCCGAATCCGAACTGACCCTTGAAGAGACCGCCGCACCCGATAAAGCGGGGTCCACTGCTCTTCGTGTAATTACCTGGTTCTCTGTGGGGATGGCCGTGGCTGCTCTCGGCATCTTTGTCGGTGCTGAGTTGCGCAACCGCTACCGGTTCAAAAGGCGCACTCCTTACGACTTCTACTCGAATGCCGGCGAACAACAGGCCAGCGAGTTCGGCGTCGGAGTCTAAAGCGGCTCATCTTAATTTCCGCGATTCAATGCCGCCTGCGGGCGGCATTGTCGTGTTTGGCGCAATCTAACTCAATGAGCGCCCACCCCCTTTCGGCTGGCGCCGTTCTTCCGTCGAAGCCAATGGAGTCCTTCATGCGGCAATTCAAACCCTTTCACTCCTTTGTCGTCCTCGTGACGCTCTTCGCTTTCAATCCGCCGGCCTTCACACAGCAGGCTGTCGACATTGATGCGCAGGCTCACGCGACGCCGTTCCCGCATTTCTGGGAAGGCATGTTCGGCTCGGGCCGCGCCATCCTCTCGTTGCGCCAAAGCTACCGCGACGATCTCCGAGCAGTGAAAGCGATTGCGGATTTCCGCTACGTCCGTTTTCACGCCATCCTTCACGATGAGGTCGGCGTCTACAACCTTGACCAGCACGGCAATCCTGTCTACAACTTCTCTTACGTCGATCAGATCTACGATGGTCTGCTCGCTGAGGGAGTTCGCCCCTTCGTCGAAATCAGCTTCATGCCCAGGAAGCTGGCCGCCGACCCCGACGCCCTGCATTCCTTCTGGTACAAGCCCGATGTCTCTCCGCCCAAAAACATGGACGCCTGGGATGACCTCATTCGCCACTTCGCTCAGCATCTCGTCGACCGCTACGGCATCGACGAGGCTTCGCAGTGGTACTTCGAAGTGTGGAATGAACCCAACATCGATTTCTGGTATGGCGCTCCGCGCCAGCAAACCTATTTCGATCTCTATGCGCACACTGCGCGCACCCTTAAAAGCGTAAGCTCCCGCTTGCGCGTAGGCGGACCGGCCACCGCGCAGGCTGCCTGGGTCACCGACTTCCTAAAATTCACAGCCGCTAATCACGTTCCGGTCGACTTCGTGTCCACCCACGCATACGGCGACGATACCGTGGAGAATCTCTTCGGCACTAACCAGGACATCCCGGTGGATGATCGCGTCTGCCGAGCCGTCGCCAAAGTGCATGAAGAGATCAAGAACTCTGACTCGCCCAACCTTCCTTTTTTCATGTCGGAATGGAACGTGCAGGGCACGATGGATGCCCGCGACACCATCTTTACGGGTCCGGCAATCGCCAACACCGTGCGCGAATGTGACGGACTGGTCAATATCATGTCGTTCTGGACGTTTTCCGACGTCTTCGAAGAGGGTGGCCCGATCGCCAAACCCTTTGTCGATTTATACGGCCTCCGCGCCAAAGGCGGCATCGACAAGCCCTCCTTCTACGCCTTTGAGCTTCTTCACCAGCTTGGCGATGACCGGCTGGCCAACGCCGCAAACGACGTGATTGTGACCCGAACTCCGCAAGGCAGCCTCGTCATCGCCGCATGGAATCTGGTCGATCCCGGTCAGCAGGGCTCCGTAGAAACTATGCACTTGACCTTCCGCAATGTTCCCGCCGACGCGCGCGTCACCATTCAGCGCATGGATTCCGATCACGGAAATGTCCTGAAGGAGTACGCGGCAATGGGCCAGCCTCTCGATCCGACCCCCGCCCAGGTAGATCAACTGAATCGCGAAACGGCGTTGCCCGCACCGGAGCAGACCCATCTCACGGCGGGCAGCCTCGATCTTCACCTCACACCCGATACGCTCGCTCTCATCAAGGTCGAACGCTAGAACTGGTTGCATAAATCCGGTTTTGAAGGGGCACGACTTTAGTCGTGCCGTTAAAGGCTCATAAATAGAGGGGCTTTAGCCCCGGAGGGAAGTCTTCGCACTGTCCCGGGCTATTTATGGAACCAGTTCTGGTCCTATCGCCGAAACCGCGAGATGATATACACAATCATCGATAAGATCACGCTGATTGCAATCGACGTCCCCAGCGGAAAATAGAACGTGGCGTTCTTCCCCTTGTAGGAAAAATCGCCGGGCAAACGCCCCAGCGGTAAGCCGCTGCGCGCCGCCACCAGAATCACCGTCCCCGTCGCCGCGAGCAGCAATCCCATTCCGACCAGCCATCTACCAACGTCCTGCATCCGCCATCACCCGTCTAATCACAATGTTCTTCTATTTCCTATTCCCTGTTTTCCTTCACTTCGTCCCGATCAGCCGGATCCGCGCTGTAAATGCACGGCCCTCAAATTCGCTGAACGTCCCAAACTCGGGCGAACTTATGTCGCTGTTCACCACTGCTGGATTTCCGGCATCGGTCCCATTCTCCATTACGCCGCGAAGACCCCAATACTGCCCACGAAAATGAAACTTCCACTCAATCCCAGGACTGAAGTTGTCGTACTCCGGAAACCGATAGGCTCCCGCTGCACCCACCACTTGGTCTGCGGCGTTGACTGCCGTAAATGGAACCCCGGTATGCCGATCGATCAGGTAAACAAAATCCCATCGGTTTCTGAGCTTCCAAAACGGAATCGGCACCCAACCCCAGGAGATCACGCGATTGGGCATATCCCACGCGAACGGTCCGCTCTGCTGAGGCCCCAGCGGTGACGGTGTGGGCAGGTAGTCGAGTGCCGCATTGGTCCGCGCCGAAGAATGGGTATATGAAACAAACAATGTGTATCCATTTGCAAAATTCCGTCGAGCGTCGAACTCCTCTGAGTCGTAGTGATCTTGCCGCGCATTCGTCAGCAGATAATCGCCGGACTGCGCTGTCGTCCCGCTCTGATTCGCAAATGTCAACACATCTGACGTACGTTTTTCCATGAATTCGCGCCCGCATAGATCGACCACGGCAGCTCTCGTTCCACGCCCACGCTCCAATTCAATGTCCGCGGCTCGTGCAGCAAGCTGTCTTTCGCCGTAAATTGCGTCTCCTGAGCAGGACCCGTCGGCGTCACTCCATCCGCCGCGTAGTACGTATCGTAGCGAGTTCCTGTGAACGTCTGCGTCAGGTAGTTCAATTGCGTGTGATCGTAATAGAGCCCGATGCCCGCCGATATCTTGGTCTTGTTCTTGTCTCCAGGAGGAGAGTACACGGCAGCAATGCGCGGCGACACCAATGACCGCCGCACAATCTCGTCCCAGTCGAATCGCAGTCCCGGTTCCACAAGCCAGCCGCCCGCCGGCTTCCAGCGATCTTCAATGTACGCGCCAACCTCCGCGTTGTGCATCGTGAAGGGCGGGGAGGGAGCAAACACGCTTTGCCGCAGCAGAGTCCCGTCCTCGCGCAGATAACTCACAGGCGCCAGCGACTGGCTCTGGTTGTACCCGATCCGGTCGACATCGATTCCTGCCTTCAGTTCGTGTTGCCCCAGCCACTGCTTCGAAGGCAGATACAGCGTCGCAGTTCCCTCCAGCCTGCTTGAGCGCCCCGGTCATGCTCTCGAAGTAGCTGCCCTCACTAAGTTCCGGCGTAATCTGGTAGGGTGAGCTGCCGTGCGGCTCGTATCCGTCGTGAATGCTCATATACCCGATGCCCACGTCCAACAGCTCGCCACCTCTGGAACTCTGCTGATCTCTGAGGTAGGGAAACCATGCGATCGTATTGCGCTTCACCGTGCTCGCTTGCGGCACGAGCGGAGAAATGCCGTCATAAGGAGAGTGATAGTTGTTGTAGAGCAGTCCCGCCGTCACGATGTTCGTGGGAGTCAAATTATCCTGAACCTTCATCAGGTTGCTTCCGCGAATCAATTCATCCGTATCTGCGTTAGCCGGCAATTCGGAAATGTAGATGTTGTCGTATTCCACCTCGGCGCCGTCGTACCACCAGGCGTGTCCGCGTTTCATTGGTCCGGAGAACGTGAATCGCGGAACAAACTTGTCGAAGCGGATTCCGTTCAGATCGCGAAACGACGGGACGAAATTCGTCGCGTTGAAGCGAAACTTGTCGTCGCCCATCCCCGTATAGAACGCGATAACGCCGCCGGTGCTGCGCCCGAACTCGACCGGGTAGCGCGTTGTCTCCGTATCGACCGAGCGCACCGCATCCGCGCTCACCCGCATGCTCAGAACCCCGCTCACCGGCGAGCGAATATCGAATCCATCCAGCGTGTCCAGAGTCTCCCATGTCTCGGATCCAGCCACATGCACCTGTCCAGTCGCATCCTGCACCACGCCCGGATTGAACGGCAGCAAATTGCGAATGTCGCGTGAGGTCGGATAGGGAATATTCACGATCTCCGGCGTATTCATCGCGCTCTTGTTCGAGGTCTGGTCCACATCGATTCCCGGTGCCGATGCGGTCACGTTCACGTGCTCGCGCACAATCTGCTCGTGCGCCAGCACCACTTTCAAGCTGCCTTGGCTGGTTTCAATCCCGCTCTCGTCCGCCTCGTAGAATCCGGGCTTCGATACTTGAATCCGGTAAGGTTCCTCCTTCCGAAGCGTGTAGCTGCATTCTCCCGCGTAATCGGTCGACAACTGCGCCGGTTCCAGTCCCGGTTCCGCGATCGTCACCTGCGCATCCGGAATCACGACGTCATTTTCGTCGACGACCGTCACGTTGATAGTCGGATGCGCGATTTGTGCTTGGCCGCTCGCGCCCGCTAAACACGAAAACAAAAGAAGCAGGCCGCAGCCTGCCCGCTTTGCGAATTCAAGAGCCTGCATGAAGACGAATCGGAACCGGCATCGCCCGCTCCACCTTGCCGTCAGTATACGCTCGCAAGAATCTCACAACATGACGCAAAAATGACAAGCACGAACTGCATCCATCGTTATCCATGAAGCGTCCGCCAGGCGCTTTGGCAGATGCGGAGCATCCGCACGCCATTCCAGAAAACCCGAGTCATCTTCGTCACACCGTACATGCGCTCTTGATAGTGGACTGGCATCTCGACAATTTCGAGATGCAACTTCGAAGCGCCAAAAATCAGCTCATAATCGCCCCAGAGATCTCGAATACCCCAGCCTCCCAGCCCGTTCTCAATCCTCAGCCAGTCCTTCCGCCAAAGCACTTTTGTTCCGCACAAAGTGTCCTTAAAACGCTGACTTAATAGATAGGAAAAAACCACCCCGAAAACACGGTTGCCGGCCCGATTGAAGAACTTCATCGCCGTCTTTGGCACAGGGTAAACAAGGCGGCTGCCATTGATGAATTCCCCAATGTTTCCCACGAGAGCCTGGAAAAACAGCGGTAGTTCCTCCGGCATTACCGTGAGGTCGGCATCCAGGATCATCAGGACGTCACCCTTGGCGCCGCGGAAACCAGTCCAAACATTCTCCGCTTTGCAAATACCGGGCCCCTCCAGCAGTCGAATATCACGATCCGGGTAAAGTTTTTGCACCCGCCGAACTTCATCGGCTGTTCCATCAGTGGACTTATCGTCGCAAAAGATGATCTCCGTGTGCCTGCCCATGTCGGGAATTCGCTCGACAGCAGCTCGGATATTGCCCTGTTCGTTTCGACAGGGAACGATGACGGACACAGACGTTTTATTTTCCTCGTGTTCCTTGGGTTTAAGGCGCGCCACGGTTACTTGAACCATGCAAAGCTGCCGCAGGCCGGGGAGCTTGGCCAGAAACTCGTTCAAGAAGAAAGAAACCACTGGAATGTATTTCGGAAACAGCAGGATTCTGTGAGTACGCAGCGGCCTGAAACCGGACAGAACCAGAAATCTGTTCACATCCTCTGAACTTACCCAGTTCGGTTCAACGTAGGGCGAACGCAATCCCAACGAGCTGGCAACTTCAAGTACGGGCTCCCAAAGTTGGTTGTAGTTAACGATCAACAACCGCGTATCTTGCGTGCAGTGATCGCGAATCCGATTCAGAGCTGAAAGGATATCAACGGTGTCGAAAATATGACCAAAGATCACGTAATCGAACTTCTCGCCAAGTACGAGGTCCTCAGGATCGGAACAAATGAAATCGAGGTCCGGATGGTCCTTGCGAGCCACCTCCACGAGTTCCTGGCTTATCTCAACTCCGACGCCGAACGAAGGCTCTGTCGCCGCCAGCAGTCCGCCGGTTTGGCAACGAACCTCCAATACTCTCTTTTGGGGCTCAACGATGAAACGTAGCAGGCGCTTGATCCGGCCATAGTAGTAGCGATTTCGAACGATCCATCGATCGCGCTTCTGAGCAATGCGATCCTGCAACTCGCGGCGTGCCCGTCGCGTAGACTCTAACGCCTCGAGGCCCCAGGTGCTCTTCTCAACCGCTGTGGATGGCACGTCAAAACTCCTTGGAGGCTGCTGCCACAGGTCCGACCATTAGCACAATTATCCCCCGAGAAATGCCCGGCTTCGGCTCGCCGGGCAATATGGGCAGACAAGAGTGTAACGAATCAGTCAATCCGGGTTACTCTTCGGGTGAGCTAAGCTAGCATCATAAGCTTGCGAAATCAATCCCGCTGAAGCGTTAGGATGTCTTGCATTCCCGAACAGCCCGAGGGCCGCATCGACGCTGGACACAGGACAGGTGGATGAATACTTCGACCGACCCGGCAAACCCACTCTTGACGGCATACTCGCTGGCAAGGCGCTCCGGGTTCCTTCAAACTGCCCTCGGCCGCAGAGTCTTCAGGTCCGCCTATTTCCTCTACAAACGTTATGTTGAGGACAATCTTCAGGACTTGATTAACACCTTCCCTTGCCTCATAGGCGAGGGTCATGTTCTGGACATCGGCGCAAATATCGGATATACCGCATCCGTCCTGGCTCGATCCACAAAGGCCAATTGGAAAGTTTTTGCCTTCGAGCCGGAACATTCAAACTTCCAGCTTCTGCAAAAGACCGCGGAGCGATCTGAGTTCAAGGGCAAAATCGTACCGGTGCAATGTGCCGTGGGCGCCGAAAACGGCGTCATCGATCTTTGGATCAATCTCGGCCACCACGCGGATCACCGGGTGATGACGGCAAATTTTCGATCGGGACATCCCAAAACGGCGGCAGCGAGCGTGCCCTTGGTCAGCATCGACAGCTTTCTCGAAAGCCATACCGCCAAGGTTTCCTTCATCAAGATCGACGTTCAGGGCTATGAATTGGCGGTTTGCCAGGGTATGCAGAATACGCTCCAGCAGAATCCCGACATCGCGATCGTTCTCGAGTTCATGCCCTCAGCAATGCGCGATCTCGGATTCGAACCGTCGCAGCTGATCAACTTCTTCGGTGAGCGCGGATTTAGGATTCACCAGGTCCATCCGCGAGGCAGGTTGTCGCTCGGAATCCCGACCGCTGTGAACGATTCATCCTATTTCGATCTTTTGCTCAGCCGACGGACGATCACCAGCGGTGAAAAATGAAAGCTGTGATTACCGACACGAATTTGAAATGGGAAAACGCAAATGGCCTTGCCGCGCCTGGAACGATCTCGTTTCTCAACGTGCTCGGTTGCGCGTGGCCCGCACTGGTTCTCGCCACGCTTTGTTTGCTCCCCTTTTTGAACAAGGCATTTCTCGTGGATGACTCATGGTTCCTCATGATGTCCCAGCAGATTATCAAACACCCCATGCACCCGATGGGATTCGACGTTTGCTGGAACACGATTGACAGCTGCACCAAGGCCTATGCCCTGACTCCGGGAAATTCCCTCATGGGATACGTACTCGTGCCAACCATCTTGGCCGGCGGCCACGAGTGGACAGCCCATATGACGCAACTGATGCTCGCCTGGATTGCGATTGCCGCAATGGCCTCGCTGATTCTTCGGCTCGGATGGGACCGGTGGCACGCAACAGTTGGCGCGCTGCTTCTTGTGGCCATCCCTCCGTTTCTTCCCATGGCGAGCACTGCAATGCCCGATCTCCTCGCCGCTGCCGTTGGGTTAGTGGCGATGGAGCGTATTGCTGCCTGGAAAACGGAACAAAACTGGGATCAGGGAGTTGAGGCCGCAATTGCCCTGGGGCTGGCAGGCTTCGCACGCTCCCATCTGGCCCTTCTTTTGCCTCTCGCAGCGTTCTTTCTGCTAGTGAGCCTCGATCCTAGAGAGATTTTGCGGCAGACTCGCAGGCAGCTTTGGCTCTGGTCCCCCGTTTTCGCGGGCTTTGTTCTGCTCTTGGCGTGTATTTTCGCTGTCCGCGAGCATAACCTCGCCCTCGGAGCACCACCCGTCGTCGTCGGGCCGGGATATATCCCCCTTAATCTTCCTACCTACCTGGCCTTCTTCGCTTTTCCCCTGCCCCTGGCCGCCTGCTGGCTGGCGAATCGTTGGAAATACGTAGGGGTAGGATTCGTATTGATTCTCGCTACACTGGCAGTCGCCGCCCTCCTCACGCATTGGAGATTCTTTGAGGTCTTGTGCCTGGCGGTTCTCGGGCTTCGCGTGCTCGCCGAACTGTTTCTCCATGCATTTGAGCGGCGCGATCAATTAGACCTTTCGCTTGTGCTCTGGGTACTGATTCCTCTTCCCATCGTCTATTACACGCACCTTCCGATTAAGTATTTGCTTCCCTGCACACCCGCTGTCATTCTCCTCTGCTTCCGTTTGCTCGACGGAGTTTCCCTGAAGCTCGCCCGGGTGGCGGCTCTTGCACTAATCGTAGCCGGCACCGGCTATTCTGTTCTGATCCTTCACGCAGACGCCGAGTTTGCGGATTTCGGAAGGTTCGCTTTGGATCGTTTGATCACGCCACACGTCGCGGCAGGTGAGACGGTGTGGTACCCCGGCCAATACTGGTCATTCTGGTATGCACCGCTGGACGGGGCTCATCTTACCTTCGCAGGCGGTCCGCAGCCAAAGCCCGGGGATCTTGTTGTGGTCGATTTGCACGGGGCGGGAATGTATTCGCCCCTCGCGCGCTTTCCTCATCGGACCCTGGTGGATGAGTTATCTCTCAAGTACAGTTTTGGGAGAACCATGGAAGGTGGGATGGGCCTTTATGACAATCGGTCCGGCTTCTGGCTGTGGGGGTTCGGCAAGAGTGACAGGGACCGTTTTCAACTCTGGAGAATAGATTAGGGGCTCCCGGCCTGCTTGATATCTACTCAAGGTTGCCAAAGAGTTCATGGAAGCCTTTCCACCCTCATCGCCCCTGCGCAACCTCGGAGTAATACTGCTGCGTCACTTTTCTGCCAGTCGCGTCGAAACGCGCCGCATGGATGATGCCCGCCTTGTGCGCCACAAAACTCATCGTCGTCGCCAGCACGCCCAGTCCATACTTCACGCTGCGCCTGAAGTTGATCGACGACGCCTCCTCGAAATACTTCGTCGGGCAGGAAATCTCGCCGATGCGAAAGCCGAACATCACTGCCTGCGCGATCATCTGGTTGTCGAAGACGAAATCGTCGGAGTTCTCAAGCAGCGGCAGCGTCTCCAGCAGCTCCCGTGAAAAGGCGCGGAAGCCGGTGTGGTACTCCGAGAGCTTCACGCCCAGAAACAGATTTTGAAATGCCGTCAGCAGCCGGTTCGAAGACGTATTTGTAGAGCGGCATTCCGCCCTTCAGCGCCCCCGCGCCCAGAATTCGCGATCCCAGCACCATGTCGTAAACGCCGCTGGCAATCATGCCCGCCATGGCCGGAACCAGCGAGCGGCGTGTACTGGTAATCGGGATGCACCATCACCACGATGTCCGCGCCCGCCGCCAGCGCCTCGCGATAGCAGGTCTGCTGGTTGCGCCCATAGCCGTAATTGGCGTCGTGGACGAACGTCTGCACGCCCAGCTTGCGCGAAAGCTCCGCGGTCTGGTCCTTGCTCGAGTCGTCGACGAGGATCTTGATGTCCACCACGTCCGACAGCTCGCGCACCGTCTGCTCCAGCGTCTTCTCGGCGTTGTATGCCGGCATCACGACCGCAATTCGCTTTCCGTTGATCATGTCTCAATACTCTCGACGAATCCCGGGCCCCACCCCGGCGCGCCTTGCTTCTTTTCGCCTGCAGTGAGAATCCGCAAATTATCCTCATCCGATCTTACTTCCCGCTGGCCGCTTCCGGCTTCGGATACGGAGTAATCCTTGCCGGAACCGCATCCGGCTCGACCAGCCAGACCGTCCGGTCCCGGTAATAATGGATCAACTCTAAATTATCCCGGTATCCCATGTCCCTTGCCCATACGACTTTAGAGCCATCGATGTCCGGTCGGTTGTACACCCATTCATCGTAGATATGGTGGTTGCCCCAGTAGCGCACGATCACCAGTTGGTCTCCGGGTAGCTGCTTGAGCCGCGCCTCAATCTCCGCCCGCTCCGTGCCGAAATGCTGCGGACCGAACCAGGAAATGTCCCAGCCTCCGGTAGGCCACTCAGGAGGCCCAGTGAAGCGGATCGGCGGCCACTCGAACGACCGGCCATCACCACGCAAGCAGCGATCGTGAACCGCACCAACGCCAGACCCACAGGACTCTTTCCGGACTTCCACACCCGGAGGTGGCGCATCATCTGCAATCCAATCGCATAAAGGGCCGCAGTAAAGGCCGCCAAATAATAAGGAAGAAGGTAGATTTCGATCGCCATTCCGGCCGCCAGAACCACCACGCACACCACCAGGAAGCGGATGCGCCGATCCAGAAAAACTCGCCGGATCATAAAGAGCGGAGGTAGAAGCGCAAATCCCGTAAAAAACGGCACCGTGAATGCAACCTTCGCCGCCGTCCAGGGCAGAAACCCTTCCAGGGAATGTATCTTCCCGTACAGTCCGGACTCGTATGTGTAAAACGCGCGCATGGCGGGATGCCGGTAGGCCGGCTCGGGTCGCGGATGCTGCCATATGTAATAAGGTGCGATTGCATAGGTCTGCCGGTTGATCGTGTAGGGGAGCGTGAGCGGATTTCCAAAAGCCCGATAGTCGTAGTATCCCAGCCACGCCAACGTTGCCGCAATCACCAGCAGTCGGCGCCACCGCACGCAGCGCAAGAATGCCGAGCCGCGGTCTGTTCTTCCCCTTGACGATCCATCGGCCCAAAACTACAGCCACTGGCAAACACAAAAGGACCCCTTCGTAGGGCCGTGTCAAGGCAAGGATTGCAATTCCAACGCCCATCAAGAGGCCGTATCGAAACCGTCCCGTCTTCGTCAACCGCGGCAGACTGCCCAGCACCAGCGCACCGCCAAAAGCGGACAGCAGCGCTGCGCGGTGGTAGGTGTTGATCCAGACGCTGAACAGGCCTAGCCGCAACACCGCAAGAATTCCGCCTAGAAGCGCCCACCTGCGCGGCAGCCACGCCTGCAGCATCCAGCAAAGCGCCGCGCACATCAGCCCATCCATCGCAAGCAAGGCGAACCATGGCCGTCCGAATAGGAT
Source organism: uncultured Acidobacteriaceae bacterium (assembly GCA_963782285.1). Lineage (GTDB taxonomy): Bacteria > Acidobacteriota > Terriglobia > Terriglobales > Acidobacteriaceae > Telmatobacter. The sequence goes on along the minus strand of CAWAJH010000010.1, from coordinate 204,345 downwards.
CTGTCCCGCCGCCAGCAGCAACCCCTGGCCCGGAAAATACATCGACTGATAGGTCGGCAGCATATCGATGTGGACACTCTCGAAGTGAGTCCACATCGCGGGGGTCGGGATTCGTAAGGCGTCCGTGAGCAAACGTCTCGCAAGCCAGGAGAAAGCTGAAATCGTCCGGTACGAACGGCAGCGGGATGGGAAACCACGGAAGGAGCGCCAGGCGCAAGACAACCACGGTAATCCCGACATAGATTGGCAGTCCCTTACGCCGTGATAGTCGCGTGAAGCTTCGCTCCACGCGCTCGAAGAATCCTGCGCCAAGGTGCGGCCAAATGAATGCTGCTCCTACTGCGATTGCGCTCAAACCGAATTCGGTCAACGGAAGAAAGGAATCCGGCTTTATATCTGAAGGCAATAACATCGCAGAACGAATCCTCTCAGCGCCTCAAAAATGGAAGGTGAAGAACATCGCAGGCGGCGCACAAGTCGCCTCGCCTTTTGCGCCGCGCTTGAACTCCTCGTCCCCCCTCACAGACTCGCTCCGTGACTCGCCGCCATGGAGGAGCTCGGCAATTTGCCCCTTTCGGCGGATTCTAGCTTTTCCTGGTTTGTGCACCGGAAATATGCCCACAGATAGAAGATTCCTGTCGCGAGCAGGATCAATGGGGCGGGGTGAAACAAAAGAAGCGTTAACACCCTGCCCCACGCGCTCGCCATTCCGATTCTCAGGCTTTTCATCGTAACCAACAGAATCGTCGCGGGAACATCTGCTGTGCATACCACCGCTATTGTGGTCATAACTCCGGCGATCCACTTCAAATATCCACCTTCACTCCATAGGAACGCACAGGCAGGAACAGCAAGCAGAAGCAGCTTGGCGTCATAGGCCCGGTGATAGACGGGAAGCATTGAAAGCGCTGCAATGGCGGCCAGCGCCAACCATGCATTCTGTCTTGTGAATCGTGACCTGACTAAGCGAATCGCGCCTGCCATTAAAACAAACCCGCAAATCAGATAGCTCGCGGAGTTGTAGAAGCGCGGATCGTCACGAACCAGGCTGAGCGCCGATTGCAAGCTAATTACTGTATCGGGTGAGTGGAATGTAAGAGAATCCGGTCCAGGATCGTTAACGCTTCCGTGCGTCGAAAGTGTGCCTAGGTTTGAACTCAGTTCCTGCATCCAATGCGGCGAAACGTGAGAGACCCAAAGAATGGATGGCAGAGCCAGCGCGGCCGCTATCCCAAGGGTTTCGAGAGCGCGTTTGCGGTAAGCCCCTCCTACAAGTAGGAAATAGAGCCACACTAAGGCTACGTCGTGGGGCTTTAGTACAAGGCTGAACGCGAGGCACACGGCGCCAACGTGCACGAACCGTTCTTCTAGGAAACACCAGACCGCGATAGCACATAGACTTACCACGATTCCGGCGAGATTCCCGAGCGCAAAGACAATCTCCGAATTACAGAGCAAGAGACATATCAGGAAAGTCGCAGGTTTCAGAGCATGCTTCTCGGCAACATTCCAAATCAGCAGGGCTGCAACCAAAATGCTGGCGGCGTTCAGCACCATCCAAAGAAAGCTGGCGACACTCCACGGCATCAGTGCGAGGGGCGCAATCAGGAAAAGAGAAGCCGGGAGGTTGACGCACACAAGCATGCCCCGTCGAAACAAAAGCTCCTCGGCCGGATCGGAGGGAAGCGTACCCCCTTCGGCGCGATACACCTTAAGCATCACGCTTGGGTTGTATGGATCACTGTGCTGCATCAGGCATCGAGCCCCGTAGAAGACCGCCTTGAAAGCCCCCATCCCGGAATAGGAGTTCATCGCTATTACCGAACCCCAAGCGATGAAGATCGCGCCACTCAATGCGAGGCAAAGCAGAGCCTTTTGCTGTCTCGATGTTGTCTTCCACTTCATCCTGGACCTTCTAGTACGCCTGCGAATCGGGCGAGTGCTGCCCCATCCGGCCCCAGTCACTTTCCAACGGAGATTTGGTTAGGCGCTGCAACGCAAGGCGAAAGCATCTCGGTTCGGTCCGAAATCGTTCGTTGACGATCTCGCTTCGATCATCGTGATTCTACGGCAAGATCGAAGCATTCAGCCGGTCGGACCATAGTGTCCGAACCCGCTTCATCAACTTCTAGATTTGTTGATCTCTTTGAACTGCAGCGAACCGCATGTAAGGAGGGCGTGGCAGAGCGTGAGCAGGCGGCTAAACATCTCTGCTGGCTCACGTTTCCCGGGTAGTGGGAACAATATGAACAAAAGCACCATTTGACCGCACCCGCCGTATGCGAGTGTCGCCATCGTGTGCTTCGTGTAGCGTCTGATTCCGCGGCTACGAGAGCGAGCTGCTCACGTTGCTGAACACCGTATTTACAGCAGATGCGATGTTCTTAATGCCCGCGATCAGCGAAAGGGCAATCAGGGAGCACAGCAGCGCATATTCGACCAGATCCTGGCCGCGCTCATCGTTGATCAGGTTCTGGTACTTAATCAACAGCTTCAAGAGTGTATTTTGCATTTTTCCCCCCAATTATTGAGATTCCAGCCAAAGCCTGTCTACGGCGTGCGTTGCTTCCAAGAATCTTCGCGTTTCTCAAGGATGAAAAAAGCTGGAGTCTATCCTTCCACTCCATTTGGTTCTTCCTGGTTGTTTGCCGTTCCTACTTGGGGGAAGCTTCAATGATGCGGAGAGAGCTTGCCTTCCAACTAAGATGGCGGCAAGCTCCCCCTTGAAATTCTTGGGTCCCGGGGAACATTTCGCTGTCCCGAATTACGACAGCGACGAACTGATGGTGCTGAAGACTGTGTTAATTGATGACGCGACACTGTTGACGCCGCTAATGCAAACGAGTGCGATCAAGGCAACCAACAATGCATATTCCACCAGATCTTGACCTTCCTCACCGTTCTTCAGGTCCTGGACTTTCACATACAGCATCAAGAGTGTGTTCATTGGTCCTTCTCCCTGGGTGAGATCCAGGCCTGAATCGGCCTGCGCAACTAACCTGACCGCCTATGGTCCTGTCTAAGAGCGACGAGCAGATAACGGGAATTCAGTCCTCCGTGAGTAACTGCTCATTAACTCTTTTGAAAATGTTAACCTTTGCAGGGGGAACACGTTCTGCTTCTTCTAACAGATTCGCGTTCCTCCTGCTAAGGGGCTGAGGTAATGGGATTGCGTCTCGTGTCTGAAGTTACGACAACGAAGAGCTGATGTTGCTGAACACAGTGTTGACCGCCGAAGCGACCTGCTTGACACCGGTGATGGCGGCAAGAGCGATCAGGCAAACCAGAAGCGCGTACTCAACCAGGTCCTGACCTTCCTCGTTAGCCAACAGGTTCTGCATCTTCACATAGAGCGCCAGAAACAGATTATTCATTTTGCTTTTCTCCTAGAATTTTTTGTTCCCAGCCTCAGCCGGGCACCCTAAACCTAGCACCTCGCGTGCCATTCTCGGACAAAATATCGCTTTATTTAGAATCAATGCCTTACGCTTGCCCCACTCCTCGGTTACCCAAGGCGGTGTATACATCTGTTTACAGGTTCTTCTTTATAGCTCGGCGCCGTATACATTACTCAAGTTGTAGTCGCTTGAATGGTTTAGGGGCGTCAGTCGTCGCGAAAGTGCCCGTTGCGACTTCGATGAGCCGGGGCTTCGCGGCTTCCCTGCTCCCACACCGCGGAATAAGTATCCGCTGCGCCAATGCCTCCCCGACTGGCGGCATGAAAGACTGCAGTAGAATAGCCCGCATGGCAACCAACCAGGACGATCCCCCAGCGCGGGAAAGCTTCGATTTCGCTGAGCTGTCCATTGCGATTGTTGCCGGTCTGGCGCTTGCACTCGTTGTCCTCTTCATTTTTACGATTCCAGTTGCAGGCAATCTGGCGGCGTCGCGCGATTTTGTCTCCTATTGGGCCGCAGGCCATCAACTTGTCCGCCATGCAAACCCGTATGACCCTGAAACGATCTCTGCTCTCGAGCATGCAGCGGGCTTCACCTACAAGGTCATCCTGTTCATGCGCAATCCGCCATGGGCACTCCTCCTTGCTTTTCCCCTCGGCTTTCTGGGGCTTCGCGTCGCCGCCGTCTTGTGGACACTCCTCTTACTCGCCTGTCTGCTCGCTTCCTTACGTATTCTTCGCGAGTTATACGCCTATCCTCCCAATCGCATTCACTGGCTGGGATTCGCTTTTACGCCGGCTTTGATCTGCCTCACCATGGGTCAAACCTCCTTGTTTGCTCTATTCGGCCTGGTCCTATTCCTTCGCCTGCATCGCAGCCGGCCATTTGCAGCGGGCGCCGCTCTCTGGCTATGTACCCTCAAGCCCCAATTGTTCTTGCCGTTCGCCGCCGCATTGGTTCTTTGGATCGTCGTCTCGCACAGTTATCGGGTCTTGGCCGGCGCCGCTACCGCCCTTGTACTCAGCAGCGCTGTTGCGAGCCTGATTGCCCCTCAAGCCTGGACTGATTACGCACGCATGATGCGATCCCCGGCCGTCGAAAATGAGTTCATCCCTTGCCTTGCCGACGCGATCCGTCATTGGCTCGCCCCCGGGGCAGTGTGGCTGCAATATCTGCCCGCCGCAGTTTGCTGCCTTTGGGCCGTCTTCTATTTCTGGTCGCGCCGCGCGGTATGGGATTGGACGACAAACTGCAGCCTGCTCATATTGGTTTCCCTTGTGGCCGCGCCTTACTGTTGGCTCTACGATCAGTGCCTGGCAATTCCGGCAATCCTGGACGGCGCATACTCTACCCGCTCGCGTTATCTGCTTGCTGCGCTAGCCCTGCTCATTTTCGCCACCGACATCGAAATCAGCCTGGTCCGAATCGTATCGCCGCTCTTTCTTTGGACTGCCCCCGCATGGCTCGCCTGGTATCTCTTCGCGCGTGCCTCGGCCCGGAAAGAGTCCATGGAGCCTGCCGCCGCCGGCGCTTAACGCAAAGACGAAACCTGCTCGGCACCGCAACCCTGTGCCTCCTGCATCGAGACGCTGCAATTGCCGTTGCCGTATTTCGATTCAGCACGGCCGATATAATTGCCAAGACCGAAAATAGAAAGGTGTCTTCGTGCCAAAGAAGGAACGCGACTTCCCCGTTCTTCTCATTGCGATTGCATGCGCGGTGGGGGTGGTCTTTACCACCCTGTTTCTCAGCATCATGCCCTTCAATCGGTCCATCGTAGCCCGGCGCGATTTCATCACCTACTGGGCTGCCGGTCAGCAGTTGGCTCATCATGCAAACCCGTATGATCCGGGCGCGGTCGACCGCATCGAGCGGCATGCCGGATTCCAGGGCGGAGCCTCCTATTACATGCGAAATCCGCCATGGGCCCTGCCGCTCGCTCTTCCGCTGGGCTACCTCGGTGCCGTGCCCGCGGCGCTCCCATGGTCGCTGCTGATGCTCGGCCTTCTCATTGCATCCGTGCGCGTCTTATGGAAGCTCTTCGGACCTCCCGGCAGCCACTTCGACTGGATTGGATATTGCTTTCCCCCGGCATTGTTTTGCGTCATTCTCGGCCAGACCTCAATCCTCATGCTCTTCGGCCTAGTCCTCTTTCTCCGCCTTCACAAGACCTCGCCGTTCGCGGCGGGAGCCGCACTCTGGTTCTGCGCTCTGAAGCCCCACTTGTTTCTTCCTTTCGCCGCCGTGCTTCTGGCGTGGATTTTCGTCTCGCGCTGCTATCGCATCCTGGCTGGCGGATTGGCCGCCATGGCCACCAGCTGTATCATCACTACGTTGATCGACCCCGCCGCATGGGCACAGTACGCCTACTATGTGCGCACTTCGGTCCTCATGCGCGAGTTCACGCCTTGTCTCGGTGACGTGTTGCGCGATTCGATTAAACCCAGTGCCGAGTGGCTTGCGTTCGTGCCTGCCGCTTTCGGCTGCATCTGGGCTCTGGTCTACTTCTGGCCGCGCCGGTATTCGTGGGATTGGCTTGAAAACGGCAGCCCGCTCATGCTGGTTTCAATTTTCGTCGCCCCGTTCGGATGGATCTTCGATCAGTCCCTGGCGATCCCTGCCATTTTGTATGCTGTGTCGCGGGGTCTTTCCGGGACTCTGCTGGCTATCCTCGCTCTAATCTATATCCTTATCGAGATTCAAATCGTCTCGCCGTTCGGGCTTCATTCGGCTGCTTACCTTTGGCCCGCTCCAGCGTGGCTCATTTGGTATCTCTTCGCTCGTGCCTCCGCTCGCTCTGTTGCCGAGCCCGCCGTTGCAGGTTGACCCTCTATTCGCTGGATAGAGCAGGCGCCGGCCCTATCTCCACCGCGTCTCCTCGCTCGGTGCAGCTCTCGCGAATCGTGCCTGCGGGAAGCTCAAGCACGCTCCGCGCCGCCAGACATCCTGAAAGACGCCACGGGCCTACCTCGTTTCGCACTTTCTTTACTTGATGGTTCCGATCCAGATAAACAAGATCGATGGGGAACTTCATGAAGAATGTGTGCACTGATTCGCAGGGAGAAATCCAGAGTCCATCGCCGGGTTGAAGGCCGTGGCGCCCCAGCAGCCCTTTTCTGCGCGAAGGCCCAGTGTGCGCCGCCTCAAGCCGCACCGCCAGCACCGTGCCTCGGGTCAGATTCTGGACCTGCAGTGGGCCCGAGTAGGTTGACTGCGGCTGAGGCGCCAGAAACTGTTGCAGCCCCTTCGCTATCCTTAGCAACAGATTCATCCGGGCGCCTCGGCGTTTTCAGCGTGCAGGTCAACGCAAGTTCTATTGTGGCGCAGCTCCCGTTCCTGCAGCGGCAGCTCCCATTCCCGCAGAACTCGACGCGCCACCACCTTGATTGATCGCACTCGAACTCGTGCCGAACCCGCCCGTTCCACTCTCGATCACCAGCGGTTGCTCGGGCTTCATACTCTCAATCAGCTTTTCCACGGGTATTGATGCAGGTGGCGGAGGAAGCGTGTTCTCTGCCGTCTTCTCATCTGGTTGGCGCATCGGAATATTCGAGTTGGGCGGTAGAAATGGCAGAGGATAATGAAGCTCCGGAATCGGCTTGCCCGCTGGAATCGGCGAAACGATTTCCGGTGTCACAAGCACAATCAGCTCGGTATCGTTCCTCGTCCGTGAATCTGACTGAAACAGCTTGCCAAGGATGGGAATGTCGCCAATAAACGGAATCTTCTCAAACGTATCGGTAAGGCCCTTGTCCAGCAGCCCGCCGATCAGCAAGCTTTCGCCGTCGGCAAGCTCCACCTCGGTGTTCACTCTTCGCGTGGTCAGCCCCGGTACGGTAAACCCCGAAATCTGCACCTCATTGGTATAGTCAAGGGCGCTCACTTCGGGCGCCACCTGCAGTCGGATCGTTCCCCGCGGAGTAATCGTTGGGATGAAGTTGAGCCGGATGCCGTATTCCTTAAACTCGATGCTCACCGCAGGCAACCCCCCCGACGTTCCCGACACAACCGGGTATGGATACTGCCCGCCGGATAGGAAGCTGGCTTCCTTACCGTCCGCTGCCATCAGATTCGGCTCCGCCAGCACTTGAACCACGCCCCTCGTTTCCAGTGCGTCGATGCTGGCGCCTGTGCCCAGGCCGGGAAAGAATGCAAGCAGGTTCAGCTCCTGGGTAAATGTCGCCGACCCGCCCCCAACCGAGAGCGATTCCTGGCCAGACGAGGTGCCGCTGTTCGAGATCTGCGGCGGTGAAAATTGCCCAGTGCTAACTAGCCCAACTGCGTTTCCAAGTCCGAGGTTGAAAGGATTGATGCCGAGCTGACGTGCCCGGTTACGGTCCACGCTGGCAATTCGTACCCTCAAAAGAATTTGCGATTTCGACTTCGGGAGGCTCACATCCAGCAGGTTTACGACCTTCCCAGCCGTCGACGCAATTTCCACCGCCCTCGCCGAGTCGGTCAGGTCGCCCACTGTACCGCGCAGAAAGATGTTGTTGTTGTTGTAGCTCACCCTGATCGCTTGACCCGGCAACTCAGTCCTCAGCTCCCGTCGCACTGCGTCGAGGTTCTCGCTCGATATCGCGGGAGTCGGCCGCACCGTGACGTTGAAAAACTGGCGTCCGCCGCGAATGTCCCAGATGATCAGGCTCGTTTGTCCGGGAGCCTTGCCGTCGACCATGACTTCGGTTGGGCTCACAGCCGTCACTTCCGCTACTTCGCCCAATCCCACGGCAACGCGCTGGATTGGCTGCGCGCAGTCAACCAGCACCGCTTTGCCTACTACCACTGAGAGTTCGTTCGTCGAATCTTCAAACGTAGCTCCCGCGGATGTCGGCGTAGACGGTGCAGCTTGTGCACGCACGACCTGCCCTGCACAAAGCGCTAGCGACAGCGCGCCGCAAGATACGATGGTGACCCCTGCCTTCGCTCTCAATGCTGTCCCTCAGGTGAAGAGAATTTCTCTTCGGTGGATTTAGACCCGTTGATGACTTGGATCGAATACGTGTTCGCCACTGGCTTGGGCGCTTTCTTCGCTGCTGCCTGCGGATGCTCTGCCGGCGGAGGTGTCACTCCCCCGAACAGTGTGTTCATCGCCGTCGCAGGAACCTTGGCGATCTGCGTATCCAGCGGGTTGCGCAGCACCAGTTGAACCTTCAGTGAGTTGCTCGCCAGGCTCAACATCTCAGCCTGCTCCGGCGTCACCAGCAGGTTCACGACCTGCACCTGCCGTGCCTTTCCCTCGGAGTCTCTCTGAATGTCGGTGCCGGCGGAAAGAACCTGGATGTTTTGCAGGATCGTCTTCGTCACCACGCCTTCTGACGCTCCTTCGCCCGGTGGATTACCAGATACCAGTACATCCACCCGCATCCCGGGGGTCACAAATCCGCTCACGCCGACAACCTCATCCACCCTCACCGCGCACGCCCGCATGCCCGTCGGGATCGTAGGCGCCAATCCGCCGCCCGAGCCGAGAACCGCCAAATGGCTCTCAAGGATCGGCTCACCCTGAGAAATCTGCATCACCGCCCCGCGGCCAATCGCATCCTCCGGCTTAAGAATCGCACCCTTCGGAGTTGCGCCACCGATGGTCATCGTCGTCAGGTCCGCGCTTGTCAGCACCGCGCCCAACGGAATGTCCTTCGCAGCCGCTACCACTTGTGTTGTCTGCATCGGTTTCGATGTCGCGATTCTGACGCCCACCAGGCGAACAACCAGCCAGGTGCAGCCGCCAGCAACCACCAATGCGATGAGAAGGATCGTTATAAGTCTTCGATTCATCCCTTAGCCTGTTCGAACCGGCCGTTCACCGGTCCTGCCTTTCTCGCGCCTCTTCGGTCGCCGCTTGTCGGCAATCGGCTCTGCTTTGCACGCTTCTCCCCGAGGGGTGTGCCGCATGGTGTGCGATAGGGTTGAGCGCGTTCCCAGTGTATTCCTCTAAAACTTGCCGCATGCAGCCCGAATTGTTCCATTCGTTCATGAGGTATCAAAAGTGCTATGGGGTACAGCGCCAGAATGCGCGATTCTAAAACCGGCTGCAATACTTGCCTTGCAAAAACCGGCTTTCATCCAGCAGGCTGTTCGCTGACTACACTAACGCAAGTTTACCGTCACTTTGCTCGATGTCCAGAGGTCGCAATTGCATCTTCCGTGTTATAGGCGCGTCACCCGTTACGTGCGAATGTGGCACAATCGTCATACCAAACCCCTCTGGTATACGGGTACGACCGCTTCCGTCGCTTTCGACATGCCAAGGAGGGAGCTTCACCATCGATGATGGCTTCTCAAACGATCACTCTCTTTACACGACAGACCGACTTCGGGCCGAGGCCTACTTCGTTTGCTGCCTCGATCCTGCTTCATGGCCTGACGATGGCACTGGTCCTCTTCGGCCTCGCTTACAAACCGCCTGTCACCAGATTGGTCTTGGAGCATTATTCGGTCCGCGAACTGGATCTGCACCTCGATGACCAGCACATGCGTGCCGTTCGAAACCTCATTCCTTATCCTGCTTCGCATCCCGGACCTCGGGCGCTTGCTTCCGCTGGCCGCACATCGCCGAGTCCGCCAGTCCCACGCCCCATCACACAGGCCAGGATTGGCCCGCAAACATTGATCCAGCCTGATCTCCAGAAGCCGATCATCCTTCCCGAACAGGTTCCTTTACCTCAGGTGGTCATCTGGTCGCCAAGCAAAACCATCGTCAAAAAAGTCGTTCCTCCGTTGCCCGAAAAAGCCACTGCGGCCAACGTGAAGCCGAGCGTGGAGCGGCCCAATGAGGAAATGAATCTCGCTGACGTCAACATCGCTTCCAGTTTTCACCCTTCACTCAAGTCTGTCGTTCCTCCAAGCACGACTTCCCCCGTCGCGATCCCGATTCCGCAGCAGGTTCAGTTGCCGCCGATCACCGCTTCGCAACCGTCGGCGCAGCCCACGCCGGCCGCAATTGTCTCGCTGTCTGACTTGCGCATGAAAAACGGAACCGTCGCGTTGCCGCCCGTGAGCGAATCTGCGATGTCAGTTGCTCCGGGAGTGCTCACGCCCGACCGTGTGCAGAGTCTCGCTCTGCCCGTGAAGAACATTCCCGTCGGCAATCCGGGAGAGGGCTCGAGTCAGGGATCGGCTGGAAATGCGAATAGCGCTGGCCCCAGCTCAGGTCAAGGTTCGTCCGGCAATGCGAAAAACGTCGGCGCTGGTTCGGGCCAGGGTGCCGAAGGCAAACCAAACGGTTCAGGTCCGGCCATTGCCTCTAGTCAACCCAATGCCGCCAGCTCCGCGCCGGGCTCTCAAACCGGTTCCGATCAAAGTGGACAACTCACCTCTACGCAAATCTCGCTGCCCAAAGACGGGCGCTTCGGGGCCGTCGTGGTCGGCGACTCGCTCTCGGATGAGTATCCTGAAGTGGCCGGAGTTTGGGGCGGACGCCTGGCCTACACCGTCTACTTGCACGTAGGCCTCAGCCGAAACTGGATCATGCAATTCGCGCTTCCGCGCAACGTCGACGCCGCCAACGCCGGAACCGTCGTCAGTCTTGACGCTCCTTGGCCCTACAGCATCGTGCGCCCCAATCTTAGTCCCGACTCCATCGATGCCGACGCCATCATGGTCCACGGCTTCATCAATCAATCAGGCCGCTTTGAGATGCTCAACATGATCGTTCCGCCCGCATTTCCGCAGGCCCAGTTCGTCCTCGCCGCTCTAGAAAAATGGCAATTCAGGCCGGCTTTGCAGGGCGGGCAGTCGACCCGGGTAGAAGTGCTCATCATTATCCCGGCACAGCTCGATTAGCTCCCATTGCAATTTCGATTACGGCTTGGTACCCAGCTCGCCGTTCGCTGCGCCTGCCGCCAGAGGAGTCACCACAGGAGTCGCCGCTCCCACAAATTCAGTGAGTGGCGCACTCGTGACTGGCGCCTTTGCGCTGTTGTTCGCTACCCACACATTGCCCGAGGGATCGATGGCGATGCCATAGGGGTAAAGACCCGTGCCCACATACCCATTCGCGCCGGAGATCGCCACTCCGCTCGCATTGAATTCGCTGATGCTGTTGCTGTTCCCGCCGTTGTTTGCCGTCCACACATTGCCGGCCCCGTCGATCGCGACACCGTACGGAACGTCGATTCCGCCGCCGGCGAATCCGGCTGGATCGGGAGAGAGCCATTTGCTTTGCGAAGGCGAATACTCACTGAGGCTTCCGTTCCCGCCAGTGTTCGTCGCCCAGATATTCCCTGACCCGTCGACGGCCATGCCATAAGGAGAGTTCAAACCGCCGCCTGCAAATTCATGATACGCAGAGATCGAACCGGGTACAGCGCTTGGAACGGCTTCGCCAATGCTCGAAGGAGACGCGCCAAGGTTTGCATACCAGGCATTCCCCGAAGTATCCATGGCAAGGCCCGCCGGACCGTCCACGCTGGCGCCGTCTGTGAAGCCGGAGTTTCCAGAGAGTTCCACTCCATTCCCTTCAAACTCGCTCAGCGTGTTGCCTCCTTCGTTCGTCACCCACACGTACGTCGATGTGCCGGCGCTGAAGATGCCGGCGCCGTACGGCCCCGCCAATCCCGCGCCTGTGTAATAAGGCGGACCCGAAGTAACTACAGTGTCAAACCGGTTGATTTCCGTCATCGTGGCGCTGTTAAAACTCGCGACCCATGCGTTGTAGTTGGTATCGATCGCAATGCTTGTCGGATTCTTTAGGATTCCTCCTGACGCGGTGATTCCCGAAGACCCCGAAATAGCGACTCCCAATGGGCTCAATTCACTCACGCTGCTTGAGTCGTAGTTCGGCACCCAGACGTTCCCCAGTCCATCAATGGCAATGCCTTCCGGCGCAAATCCGCTTCCATCCAGGCCGCCCCCGGTGTAGTTGATCGCGATGGTGAAGTCGTTCGGCAAGTTATTCGGCGACGCGCATGGCAGCGACGGCTGGAAAGGTCCATTCGCCACTTGCAGAGAGCACAAGCCCGCGACATTCGCGCCTGGATTGTGCGCAAGGTTGATCGCCGCCATCGCCGTGTCGCTCGGCACCGTGCTCCCCACCGTCGTGTAGCTGAACAGCTCTCCACAAGGGTCGGTGGGAGCGGTCGATCCGTTCGTATTCACGCAAGCCGCCAGGATATTAGCAAGTGTGTCGATCTCGCTCTGCGGAACCGTCCCGTTGCCTGCCGGCGTCGTCGCCAGCGCAAATCCAGTGAGCGTTTCCAGGTTCGTGATGCTGTTGAACGCATCGGCCATACCCATCGTTGCCAACGCACTGCTTGAGCTCGATATGTGGGTCGTGTCCGTCGCAAAACCGGCCAAAGCAAACGCTGTTGCTATTGTTGATACCTCATTTACAACTACGTATTCGGACGAGAACCCCACTGTGTCGCACGATCCCAAACCCGCAAGCAATCCGGCTGCCGCGTTTGGCACGCTAGGCGTCGGGTCGCCTCCAATCGCATACAAATAAACTTGGGTGTTCGCGCCCGGGCAGGTGTAATCGGGGGAAATGTTGAAGGTCCCGCCCGTTTGGGTGGTCACATAGTAATTTTGGTTGCCGTCCTTGCCGTCGCCCTTGGTCAACAATGACATCGACGCGCCGCCATAGCCGCCTGTATTCGCGGCGTAGAGATATACGTGCGCGCCTACAATCGGCTGCTGACCGCCGTGCACGATGCCCCGAAGTGCTTGGCCGGAAATCGGATTGGTCTCGATTGGGGGCGCGACTTGCACGCCCGAACAGCCAGACAACAAAAGAGCACACGAAATCGCCACAATCGGCCAGGAATTACGCATGGGGGAGACTCCCTTCCTCGGTTGTGCCGCGTTGCCACAGTTTTTCTGAATCGTTGTTACCGGTTTTCCCCTTGGATGTCAACCCCACTAATTATGTACCGGCCGGAACCAGCCGCGGAGTACTCAGGTTGTCCGTGATGGCCGTGAAGATCGCCGTCAGCTTCGTGAAGTTCTGATTGCTCGGGGCGGTCGCCTGGCAGCCGTTCCCGTCGTCGGAGTAGAAATTCACCTGTGACGACGCCATCGCTGCCAGCGCATCGCAAGCCTGTTTGCCCGCCGCCCAGCTGCCGCCATTGGTCGTCACTGTCGCGCTGTAAGTCTTGTCCGTCGCGCAACTTCCCGATGTTGGTGAGCCGTATCCGATGGTGTACACCGTCGTCCCCGCGCTTGCGGCATATTGCGCCGCCATAACAGCTTGACCGCACTCGCCCACTGCCGACGGGTAGGTGGGGTTTTTGTACCCATTTGGATTGGTTGAACTCGTGCCGGTCCCGTTAAGTGTTCCCTCCGTTCCTACAATTTCAGCTTTCGTATTGCAAGCGCCGCCCGTCGTGTAAGCATTCGACGCACAAGAGGTCGCGTCTCCGTCGCTCAGGATGATCATCGCATTCTTGGAGTTCGGGTTCGCCGTCGCCTCCGCTGCCAGAGCTGCCTGCGCCGCATAGATCACCTGCGCGTAATACGTTCCCTCGCCTCCCGGCGTCTGCAGGCCTGCGCATCCGGTCTTTCCGGCGGCCGCAATCACGATATCCGAACCCGCGTTTAAGCTTGCCGTCGTGTCCGTCGTTTTGTAATCGTTCACAAATGGGATCACCTGGTACGTGTCTCCGGAAGGAAGCATCAGATTCGAAGCGGGCGCTGTTCCATTCGTGTAGGCCGGCGTTGTATCGGGAATCGTGTACGCAACAATCGCCGGGTTCGACATCTTGCCGTTGGTGCAGGTGTAGTCGTTCGCCGCTCCGCCCGATCCAGTGGTAACTGCGGGAAACACAAGTAGGCTCACGCTGTCCACGGCGGCACTGCCGGAGGAGTTGCAGGTTTGGCCCAGTGCGCAGGGATATAGATCGCCCAGCAGAATGCGCAGCCCCTCGAGCGCACAAGATTCCCGCGTGCCCGAGCACTGCGTGCCGCCGTCCGAGTCGCCCATCGACGCCGTCGTGTCCATCACGATGGCGATGTTCCAGGGCGAGTTTGTCCCGCCCCGCATCGCCGCCTCGGCTGTCGCGGACATGTTCATGCTGCGGATTCCGATCAACCCGCCGAACCACAGGTTCACTTTCGCAGTCTGCGTGACCGAAATGGCGTTATACCCTCCGCTTGCGCCGGTCGAACTCTCGCACCCCACATTGAAACTGTTGGTCACCCCGCTCGAGCAAACGAATGTCGGCGTTGCAACCACATTCTGCAAAAATGGGTTCGCGTTCAACTGCCCCGACTGCGAACTGTAGAGCGTCACATTGCTCGCCGCCTGGGTCGTGTTCGGCATCACTTGCGCTCCCGCAAGGGCGGCGGAATTCGTCGACGCCACCAACTGCTGGTAGGCGTAATAAATGTGGCCGGTCTCAACCGTCGCTCCCGAAAGCGCCATCATCGTACCAGCCGTGAGCATAACGATCACCGCTGTCTGTCCGCATTCATTCTTCAGGAACCTGCGCATCAAAGGAATTCCAAGGCATTTCATGAGGCAAATTCCTCCTTTCACTCAGCGAGCGCCATATCCGCCGGCACAATGCTGTTCGGTCGAATTGCATGCAGGATCGGGAGCAATGGATTCGCGCAGCGGACGGCATCTTTACTCGACGCGGGTTTATCCGCGCTAAATGCCGCTCGCTGCCAGATGTGAGGGGACCCCGATTCGGCTGGAAAGACCCAAGGGTGCAGGGAACACGGCTGCGAATGCGTGTTGAACGCATCGAAGCTGTCACGTTCGTCTCTATGCGATACCATCGAACGGCCTCGCGGACGCTACGTTGACCTCTTGGGGAGTTTTGGTGACTGACCTTATGATCGTGATTAACTAGGTAACCCGAAATTGCACTTTGGTGTTATTTTTGAGTTATTTCGGTAATCATTAGGTAGCTATCTAGTTAATATCGAAGGCCATTCGCCACACAGCAAAAGAGCACGTTCTCCTGCCCCTTTCTTGCCGCAGCGACCGTTTACGGCCCTCAGACAGGCAAAACGGCACAGCATGTGCGCCCATGCCCTTCACCCTGTTGATGAATCGACGGTCTGAAAGGGCGTACGAATTCATTCGTGCCGTAAACCGAACAGGATCGATCCGGCCTTCAGGATCTGAGGCTGGTCTTTCCTGAGCTTCGTCCTCGATCCCCCATCTTGCACAAGCAAAAAGGGCGCAAGCTCGTCACCTGTGCCCTTTCTGTTCTCCCCGGGCTATCCTCCGCTTTGTGCAAAGGCTCTTTCTATGAGGTACCGTTCGGGATCAGCCGCGGCGTGGTCAGATTGTCTAAGATCTGCCGGAAGATTGCCGTCAGCTTCGTAATGCTCTGGTTGGTCGGCGCCGTTGCTTCGCACCCTTGACCGTCGTCGGAGTAGAAATTTATCTCGGCCGATGCCATCGCCGCAATCGCCTGGCACGGCTGGTCGCCCGGTGCCCAGCTTCCTCCGTTGGTCGTCACCGTCGCGCTATAGGTCTTATCAGACAGGCAACCGCCCGAAGTCTCCGCGCCGTAGCCGATCGTGTAGACCGCCGTTCCTGCACTCGCGGCATACTGCGACGCCAGTACGGCCTGCCCGCACTCGCCCAGCGCCGATGGGTAAGTGGGATTTTCGTAGCCATCGGGGTTGGTCGTGTGCGTTCCGGTCCCGTTCAGTGTCCCTTCCGTCGCCATAATCTGCCCGTTGCTGTTGCACGCGCCCGCCGTTGTATTGGCATTCGACGCGCAGGACGTCGCGTCGCCGTCACTCAGAATAATCATTGCGTTCTTCGTGCCCGGATTCGCCGTCTGCTGTGCCGTCAGCGCAGCCTGCGCTGCGTAAACCGCCTGCGCATAATAAGTTCCTTCGCCGCCCGGCGCCTCGATCCCTCCGCAGGATACGGTTTGGGTTCTTTGGTTCCTGCCGGTGCCGGTCGTTTCCGTATAGGTTCCGCCGTCGCCCGCCGCAATCGCAATCTCCGAGTTCTGGTTCAGGCTTGTTGCCGTATCCGTGGTCTTGTAATTGCTCGCGAACCCGATCACCTGGTATGTGTCTCCGGACGGAAGCATCAGATTCGAAGCTGGCGCGGTTCCATTCGTATACGCCGGCGTCGTATCGGGAATCGTGTACGCCACGATCGATGGATTACTGGTCGGGCAGGTATAGTCGTCCTGCGCCGTCCCCGTGGTCACGGCCGGGAACACGAAAAGACTTACGCTGTCTACAGCCGGCGGAGCCGGGTTCGTCGAGGTGCACGTCTGCCCGAGTCCGCAGGGATAAAGATCCTCGAGCAGAATCTGCAGCCCTTGCAGTGCGCAAGTCTCCTGCGTTCCACTGCATTGTGCGCCGCTATCGCTGTCGTTCATTGACGCCGTCGTGTCCAGGATGACAGCGATATTCCACGGCGCGTTCGTTCCACCGCGCATGGCCGCCGTCGCCGTCGCCGCCAGGTTCATCGTGCGCAGCCCGATCATCCCGCCAAACCACAGGTTCACCTTTGCGGTCTGCGTTACAGAAAGCGCGTTGTAGCCGCCGCTCGCTCCCGTTGACGTGCTGCACGGCACGTTCAGGCTGTCCGTCACAGTGCTCAGGCACAGAAAGCTCGGAGTTGCCGTCACATTCTGCAGCATCGGATTGGCATTCAATTCGCCCGATTGAGAACTGTAGAGTGTCACGTTGGTTGAAGCCTGGGTCGTGTTGGGCATGGCCTGCGCCCCGGCCATGGCCGCCGCGTTCGTCGATGCCACCAGTTGCTGATACGCGTAATAAACATGACCGCTCTCGATCGATGCTCCCGCCAGGCTCATCATCGTCCCCGCCGTCACCATCACGATGACCGCGGTCTGGCCTTGTTCACTCTTCAGGAACCTGCGCAACAAAGGAATTTCAAACCGTTTCATAGGAAAGACCTCTCTTCTCGCTCAGCTTGTGCCGTCTCAAGCGGTACCAATTTGCTCGGCGCGCTTTCATGCGCTACGGGGAACCGGTAGGACGCACAGCAATCCTTCGCCGTGGCGGTTTCGCTCCGCTTCACCTTCGCTGTCCTCGACTCGAGGAAACGAACTTCCGGTGCCTGGCTGTAAAGCTGAATCCGCGCCGCTGGGGAAGTAAGCGCTCTGCTACTTCGCCCCGATGGAATTCGCCGCTTGTTTGTCCTGGCTCCGCGGCGCCCTCTCAGGGACACTTGGGGATCTCATCTATGATCTTGGTTCGGCAGTAACCGTACCATTGCACTTTCGTGCTAGATTCGTGGTTACCAAATAGAAAAAGCTAGGGGCGAATAAACAGCATAAAAGAATGCCGCAGGGCCCGCTTCCGCGCAGCAAAAAGGGCACGGATGATTCCCCCGTGCCCCTCGCCATCCTGCCTGTATTCTTCGTTTTAACCCGATTATCTATGTGCCGCTGGGAACCAGCCGCGGCGATGTGAGGCTGGTTACAACCGCCTGGAAGATTTGGGCCATCGACTTGAAGTCCGCGTTTGCGGCATCAAGCGTAGGGCACCCGCCTGAATTATCGGAATAAAATTTCGTTGAATCCGAGGCCATCGCTGCAATCGCGTTGCAAGGTGTGCGCGCGTATGAACCACCAGGCCAGGCCTCCCCGCCGCCGTTCAATCCGGTTAAGGTATAGGTTTGGTCCGACGTGCACCCTGACGTCTCCGACCCGAAACCAATGGTGTAGACCAGCGTCCCCGCCTTCGTGGCCTGCTGCGCCGCCCACACAGCCTGCCCGCACATTCCCACCGCCGAGGGGTACGCAGGGCAGTTATAGCCGTAGCAAACGCCGCTGGCTGAGCCGGCAGGATTCGAGCTGCTCGTCCCTGTTCCGTTCAGGCAGCTGCCGGCAGTCTTGCTGCAGGCGTTGTCTGCCACGATCTGCCCCGATGACGCCGAGGCCGTCGCATCGCCGTCGCTCAGGATGATCATCACGTTTTTCGATCCCGGGTATGTTGCCTGCTGCGCAACCAGCGCCTCCTGGGCCATGTCGATGACCTGCGCATAATAGGTTCCCTGCCCGCCCGGCGCCGAAAGTCCCTTGCACCCGCTGCCGCTCGCGCCTACCGCCATAGCCAAAGCCGACGAAAGAGCCAGATTCGTCGTACCGTCGCTTGTCTTGTAAATATCATTGAACGGAATGAGTTCGTACGAACCCGCATTCGTGCCAGTAGTCTCCATGTCGAGGTTCTGACTGCTCCCCGGTGTCACGTTTGTAAAGTTGTACGGCACGCTATCTGATGAGCCCAAAGTAGAGCAATAGTCCTGTTTATAGTCATTTGCGCTGTACTTCGTACTGATCGCGGGGAACACAAACAGCGCCACGCCGTCCACGTAGGGCGTGCTTGCAGTGCAGGTTGTGTCCGTCGCGCAGGGATCCATATTCTCCAGCATCGTCGTGAAACCCGAGACCGCGCACGAGATCTGCGACGTCGTGCAGTCTGAATCACCCTTGATCGAGTCCTGCATCGAAGCTGTCGTGTCCATGATGATCGCGAGGTTGTAAGGGATGTCCTGTCCGCCCCTGATCGCCGCCTCCGATGAGGCCGCCAAGGTCATCATCGGCATGCCCAGCAGGCCTCCAAACCACAGCGGCACCTTTGCCGTTTGCGTCACCGTGATGGCGTTGTAGCCCGTGGAACCGCCTGGCGGGGTTACGCACGCCACATTGAATGGGGTGCCTTCGAGCGTCGTGGAACAGGAGAGGTTCGTCGTCACGATCTGTGCACTGTGCAAAAAGCTGTTGGCGTTGTATCCGCCCGTCACAGAGCTGTATTCCTGCACTGCGCTGTCGACGTCATTATTGTAAATTTGGCTTGAAGTCGCGGTCAGGAGCGCGGTAGACATGGTTTGCGCGCCTGCCAGCGTCGCCGCGTTTGTTGACGATACGAGAAGCCGGTACGCGTAGTAAACATGCCCCGATTCGAGGCCGGCCCCGCACACCGCCATCACGCCCGCCAGGCTGATTGCCATGACAATCATCGATTGGCCCCGTGTGTCCTTCAATGATCTCTGCAAATACGAAATTCCTGGGCGTTTCATTGGCCTCGTTCTCCTTTCAGTACGACATCGTTCCTTCTCAGTACGACATCGTTCCTTCCGTCGCTGCAATCGTGCCCGTTGAGTGGGATCCCACAATGGGTAACCATGAATACGCATAACCTACTTTGAGCGTCACCGCATAGTTTTCCGCCTGGTAACCCACGCCGGCCGGGCAGGTAAACCCGCTCCCCGTCGTAGGGCCGTAAGTCACGGTACTTGTAGTACCCGTCGAGGTCGGGTACGAGATCGTCAGCGTGTAAGTGAAATTCCCTGCTGTCCAGTGCGGCAACGTTGCTGTGATCGACGAAACTGCCAGCTTACAGGGGTCCGCGGTCAGCCCACGATTCTCCGCAACAGCAGTTATCGCTATAGAAGATGCGTTCGAGAGCTGCTGCACGTTGTAAAGCCCCAGCGAGACTGAAGCCCCCACGGCCAGCGCCCCTAAAAACACCGGTAGCGTCACCGCAGTTTCCATGAGTGTTGCGCCTTCTTCGCTGCGCAATCGCGCCAGGCGCTTCGCGGCACGGGCGCACATCGATCGCAGGATTCGCAAGTTGCAAAATTGGATCATCGTTGTCCCTCCTGGCGCACTCGCTTCCGCTTCCGCCGCGGTGTCATTGTCGAGCCGTCTTCGTGCACAACCCTCAGTTCTTGCATCTCACACATCTCCGGCTTCACTGGCCGATCACCGTCTGCGTTGCAGACAGTTTGCTCGTGGGAGTCTTGAAAGACAGTAACGAACCAAAAGTGAATACCGGCATCCACGGGTACGTATAGCTCACCGTCACCGTCTGGGGTTGGTTCGGGGCTTCTGCCGTCGACGCCCCGCCTCCATCGCCTGCTGCCGTGCAAGACAGGCTGCCCGTCGTCGGCCCGTAGGTTGCTGCCGTTCCCGCGGCGTTTGTAATGGTGACCGTATAGGTTAGGTTCGCGGTATTGAAGTTTGGTAAATTCGCTGTCACCTGCGAAACTGCCTGGGCGCAGGGGTCGGCTATCGTGCCCGCGGTCGCGCCAAGTTCCGACGCCGACGCCGAAACTGCGTTGCCCAGTTCCTGCAATTCGTAGAACGCCAGGGAGAACGACGCGGTGCCCATGATCACGGCCAGAAACAAAGGCAATGTCACCGCACACTCGAGCAGCGCCGAGCCTTCCTCGACTTTGAAACCATCGCCGCGCTTCAGCCTGCACTGATACGATTCGGCCCGCTTCCTCAGGCCCCAAACCTTCGTCATGGATCTACCTCCCGGCGGGCTCGACTCCCAATTCTGGTTCGGCCCTGCTTTCCTTCAAACCGTCTTCACCTCAACCGATGACCCCGTGAGAGCAACAAGCGAACCGATCGTGACCGCCACCATTGCCGCCGTCCGGTCCAACTCCTCCTTCAGGAACCCGCGCATTCAAGGAACTCTCGTGCCGCCTCGAAAGCGCTCGCCCGGCATGTGCGCTTACACTGCGGAACTCCATGCCGGCAGTCCGCACTGCAAGCTCTAGCCCTGACGGTTTCCATCCGGCTCACCTTCGCTGTCCTCAATTCAAGGAAACAAACTTCCGATGTCCTTACTGATAAGTCATTAATTGCGCTGCCGGGGAAGGTTGCGCCCCGGCCATAAAACCTCTGAATGCTATGCCCCTGAGCTAGCTCCGCCGTCCAATCGTTACAAAGACACGGCGTCCTTCCCACGGACCTGGGGAATTATTCTTATCATCTTAGATCAGTTGTGGCGAATCCATTGCACTTTTGTGCAAGACCCTACCTGACAATCGTCAATAATTTGTGTAACTTTGGGGGTTTACCCCTGATGCCCGGGGTAACTATCTGCCGTATACACCCTGGTGACATTGCGACCGCCAAGGCGAAAGGATAGCGGAGAACCCGCTTGCTTAGAGCCGTTTGGTGCTGGAATCGCTCCGTTGCTTGTCTTCCGCTGCAAGCTCGAACCTGCGTTCCTGGTCGCCTCACCCCACCCAATCATGCGCTTATCCCGCTGTTTGCCGGACCGCGCCGTCGTGCCAGCCTATCCAACGGCCGCCAGCAAAAAGGGCACGAATTGAGCCCCGTTGTCAGGTCATCGTTTTGCCGGTAATCGTTAACGAAAGGAATGATCTCGTAGGTGCCTGCATTGGCTTGGGCTGCGGTGCTCTGCATGTCTGAATTCGTAGGTACGGCATGAGCGTTACGTCGACGCCGCTCACCCTTATTCCTGGATCGCCGCCTGCGTTGAGGATAAGCTGCTCGACGGACTGAACTTCAATATAGGCATCCACGAGTAGTTATAGGTAACTGTCAGTGTAACTGGATAATTTGCTTCCATCGGAGGCGCTGTACTGCAGTTAAATGAACTTCCAGTCCCCGACTGCGAGTAAGTCTGGAAGTTGTTGTTGGACCCCAGAGTGGTATCCGTCAACGTCAAACTGATAGACATCTTCGCTGGATCCAGATTCGGCAGCGCCCCGGTGATGAAGTTCTTGGCTGCGAGACAAGGATCGTTATTCGGAAACAATCCCGCCTCCCCTCCAAGAGCCATCGCCGCAGACGAGGTTGCGCTCCCGATCTGTTGCAGAAAATACAGCCCCAGCGCAAACGAAGCCGTCCCCGTCAGCACCGTCAAAAACAGCGGCAACGTAACTGCAAACTCAACCAGTGCCGCTCCTTCATGGCCCTTGAAACCAACGGCGCGCATCATTTTGCGCACACAAGAATGGGCCAGCTTGCACAGTTCCCAACCCATATTCATTCTTCTTCCTCTCGGCGAGCCGACTCCCGAAATCCCGGTTCGTCCGCGCCGACTTTCAACACACCATTCAGGCGCTCCTGGCAGGGGTTATTGGCCCTGCTTCAGTCGTTCCAGGAAATGCTCGACATCCGCTTTGCTGGCCGCCTCGAGCATCGTGATCTTTGCGCGGTCGGGATCCTTTTCGTCGTCGGCCAAGACAAACTGAAGCCCCACGCCATCGGGTCCCCAGCGTACGGCCCGCGAATGCACTGCAATCGACCGCTCCTCCATTGCTTCTCCTGAGCTGGTCCGCTGCAGCGTCATCAGCACCAGAGTTCCCGGATACCAGCGCTCCTCCGTCACCACATACAGCCCTGACGCGCTGATGTCGCGAACTGCTTTCGCATCGGGTGCGGCGCCGTTCCAGTAATATGCAGCCAGTCCCGGCTCTTTGATGCGCGGAGCCTTCCGCGGATCGGGCGACCACCAGCGTCCCAGCCATTTGCGCAGCTGTTTGATCTTCGTTGAACCCGGATCGCTCAGATCCATCAGGTGTGTCTTCTGCGAGTTCTGATCCTCTTGTGTCGCGCGGTTTCCCAACTCCAGCAGTCCGGGACCGCCGCTCCACAGCGGCTTTTCCCGCAGCACGGCCGCGCCCGCAATAATAGGAACCGTCTCGGGTTCATTGCGTGAACCGGTCAACTCCTGCAGTTGACGCTCCATCTCCTCTGCCACGCAAAGCACAAGCTGATCGCCAAGCTGTGTTTGCGAGGTGTAGATCGAGTGTGCCGGCAGGGCCAGCACGCTCTTCGACTCCGGGCTGAATGAACTCACCTGAAAGGTCGGAAACGACTCTACAACGTCGATCACCCGGCAGTCCTCGTCAAGGTAAATCAAATCAAGCGGGGCGGGCATCCCTGTCGCTTGGATCCCTCGAAACGGATTCATCCACACCCCTTCTCCCGATTTCAATGGTCGTGCTGCCAGGAATTCCCCGAGGCGCCCGGGTGGAAGGTCGGCAACTTTCACATCCAGACCAAGAAAGCATTCGCGCGTTTGGTTATAGGCGCAATGCGTCCGTGACTCCAGAGCTTCAATTCCTGACGCCACCTGCGCCTCGCTCTCTGCCTTTCTAGACTTCATCGCCTGGTCTGATCCATTACATCCATCCCAACCCTTGCCCTTTCTCTCGGCGCAACGGCTTGCGAAAGGGTGCACTCCACCCCTCCACTGCCCTCGCAGGCCATCGCGACAGTTGCCGCCTGACCGGCTGGCCGAGGGCAATGAAAGTTAACCCTTCGCCGTGGCGCCACACGGTTTCAAAACGCCGCGGTTTGAATGCCGCCTACTTTACCCGAGTGCGGCGGCGCTGAATCAAAATCACCAGAATAACGACTGCCAAAACCCCGGCAACAACCCTGATAATCGTGTCACTCCCCATGGCTTTTCCCCCCTTTCCTGCGTTAGTGGTTGGTCAATTGCGTAAATGACTCCATCATCACGATCGCGGCTGGACCCAGTGTAACCAGAAAGAGCGACGGGAAAATAAAGAACACAAGGGGAAACACCAGCTTTACCGATGTCTTAGCTGCCATCTCCTCCACCATTTGCACGCGTTGCGTTCGCAGCGTGTCAGCATGTACACGCAGCATTTTCGCAATGCTTGTCCCAAATTGCTCCGTCTGCACCAACATTGAAACCAGGTTGCGCAAAGGCTCCACACCTGTGCGATCCGCCAGCTCCTTCCACGCTTCCGAACGTGCCCGTCCAGCGCGCTGTTCCAGCACCACAACTTCCATCTCGTCGCAGATATCCGGCTGCGCCTTGTCCAGCTCCTGCGCCGTCCGCGCCGTCGCCTGATCCAGGCTCAGGCCCGCCTCCATGCAAATCACCAGCAGATCGAGCACGTCCGGCAGACCCTTGCGTGATCCGCTTTTGCCGCTTCTCGATCCTCTTGCCCAGCCAGAAGTCGGGCGCCAGAAAGCCGCCGCCCAGCGCGCCAAGATACATAAAAAAAGGCGCCAGATGGCCAATCCCGATACCAGCACCAGCCAGGCATAACAGCACAGAGGAATGCACAACCTTGCAGCCGTAAAAAATCTTCACCGCGGACTCGTTGCGAAATCCCGCGCGAACCAGCCGCTGCTTGATGACCGACACTTCCTTGTCGCTCTTCGGCATCAGGTTCTCGAAGCGCTCCACCACGTTGCCGATCGAGAACCCTGTCTGCTTGATGGCCGTCAGTCAGGCGCTTCTGTTCGCGGCGCGGGTTGATTGCCTCGCTGATGCGCTTCAGCATTACCTCGCGGTAAAACAGCAGAAGCCCCGCGCTTCCGATCAGAAAGAACATCGCCAGAAATGCGAAAACTGCAAATGCCATATCTCTCCCCTACACGTCGATGTCGACGATCTTGTTGAATCACAAATCCGCCCAGAACAGATCAGTCCGGCGGCGCCCCATCATGCTTGATCCCGATCTTGCGATGCCACAGAATGCTGATCATTCCCGGGTCGACGAAATAAATTCCGATGCCCAGCACGATCGGCAGCGGTCAGAATCCAGCCCGTCAGCCGCCCCTGCGCCGTGTGCACCTTGATCTGCCGCTTCAGCCGGAAACGCTCCCGGATCACGTGCGCCGTCTTGTCCAGCACTTCGGCCAGGTTGCCGCCGCTCTCCTTTCTGAATCATGATCGCGGTGCACGTGATCTTCAGGTCCTGCAGCGGCACCCGGTTCAGCAGGTTCTCCAGAGCGGCACTTCATCTCCAGGCCGTAGTTCTGCTCCTCGAAGCAGATCCTGAATTCGCTTCCCACCGGATCCGGGCATTCGCGGGCCACCAGGCGCCATGGCCGCCAGCAGGCTGTGGCCGGCGCGCAGTCCGCTCACCATCAGATCCAGCGCCTCCGGCAAGATCTTTTCAAATGCGCAAAGCGCCTGCTTGCGCTTGAACAACACCCAGGCAAACGGCGCTGCGCCCAGTCACGACAGCTCCGATGCGCGCCAGCGCGAACAGCAGTCGAACCCCAGTATGTACAGACCGCATACGACGGAATCGCACAACACAGCCACTGCTCATCAGCAGCAAGCGGCCCGGGCTCCAATTCAGAGCCGGCCTGGCTCAGCATCCTGCGCAAATAGGGCAGCAATGTCAAGCTTCAGCAGCTTTTTGTTCAGCCAGGGAATGCTGCTCAGCTGCTCGTCCTTGCGCAGGTTCAGGTTCTGCTCGCGCAGATGCGACTGGCTCTCGGTCTTGAGCGCCGAGTCCAGCGTGGCCAGCGCCTGCTTGGACTGTGCCGGAGGACGCTTCCGCGACAGCGAGCGGCAGCGCGATGAGCGCGAATACGCCGCAATGAATACCAACGCTGCAATCAATCCCATCCTTGCGTCTCGCCTCCTTTCTCCTTAGTTGACCAGCGTTTCCTCGCTCGAACAGGCTGGGCGGCAGCACGATGCCCGACACGCGCAGCCTTCCAGGAATCGCGGACGGATGCGGTGGGCACGAATGCTGCCGATCACGCGGCCGTCCGGACCGATGCCCTTCTTCTGAAAACTGAAAATCTCCTGCATGCTGATCACGTTCTCTTCCATGCCCGTGATCTCGGAGATGTTCGTGATCTTGCGCGTGCCGTCGCTCATGCGCGTGGCCTGCACCACGATCGTGATGGCCGACGCGATCTGCTGCCGCACCGATTTCTCCGGCAGATTCATGTTGCGTCATCGCCACCATCGACTCCAGGCGCGACATGCGCATCGCGCGGCGTGTTGGCGTGAATCGTGGTCATCGAGCCCTCGTGGCCGGTGTTCATGGCCTGCAGCATGTCGAACGCTTCTTCGCCGCGCACCTCGCCGATGATGATGCGGTCGGGACGCATACGCAGGCGTTGATCAGCAGTTGCCGCTGCCGGATCGCGCCCTGGCCTTCGATGTTCGGCGGCCGCGTCTCCAGGCGCACGATGTTCTCCTGCGCCAGTCGCAGTTCGGCCGCGTCTTCGATCGTCACCAGCCGCTCGTTGTTGGGAATGTACTGCGAAAGAATATTCAGGAACGTGGTCTTGCCGGCGCCCGTGCCTCCGGAAATCAGGATGCTGATGCGCGCCCGCACCGCCGACGACAGCACTTCCATCATCTCCGCCGAAATGCTCTTCAACTGCACCAGCTGGTTGGCCGCCAGCGGTCCGGTTCCGAAACGCCGGATCGAAATCGACGGCCCGTCCAGAGCCAGCGGCGGAATGATCGCGTTCACGCGCGAGCCGTCGGGCAGGCGCGCATCCACCATCGGCGACGACTCGTCCACTCGGCGCCCGACGCGCGAAACGATGCGGTCGATGATCTGCAGCAGGTGCCGGTCGTCGCGAAACGACGTGTTCACCCTCTGCAGCAGTCCGCCCTTTTCCACGAATACGTGGTCCTTGTCGTTCACCAGGATGTCGGAGATCTTCGGATCGCGCAGCAGCGGCTCCAGCGGGCCCAGTCCGAAGACCTCGTCCAGCAGGTCGGCGTGGATCTTCTCCTGCTCGTCGAAGTTCAGCGGCACGCGCTGGTCCGACATGATCTCTTTCACCAGGCCCGAGACCGCCTGCCGCGCCTGGCTCGAATTCACGCGCGACAGCTTCTCCAGATCCAGCTTCGAGATCAGCGTCCGGTGAATCTCCGCTTTGTACGTTTCCAGATTCAGTAGTTCCACGTTTTACCTTCCACTCCACTTGGGGAATTCTGTTCGCTGATTCCACCCTTCACCCGAAAAGCTGAAGCCCTTCTTCTTTGCCTCTGCTCCGGGCTCTTGCCGGTCACCGCCCTCACCATCTGCCGGATCTGCCGCGCAATCGCGCGAGTCCGCCAGCACCAGCGGCGTGGCGTTGATCTGCATCTTCCGCACCGACGCATAGTCGTTGGGAATCTTCCACTGCGCCGGCCTGGTCAGCGCCTTGGTGATGTGCTCCTCCGGCACGCCCAGCGCGCGCGATTCAAACCGGTTGATCACGATCTCCAGCTTCGGCCCGGCGCCCGAGAAAAACTGCGAGATCAGCCGGTTCGAGTTGCGCAGCTCGGGAATGCTCGCCTGCGTCACCAGGTAGATCGCCGTGGCATCGCGGTAGGCCGCCGTCCCCATCAAGTCCAGCTTCGACCCCAGATCCACCACCACGTTGTCGAACTCCTGCCGCGCCACCTGCAGCAGCCGGTCGATGGCCTCGTCGCTGGCCTTGTAATGAATAAACCTTCCCGGCGCCGCCAGCACCAACAGCCCCGAGTTGTGCTTTACCAGAAGCTGCGACAGAAAACGCGCGTCCAGCCGGTCCGCCGCATCCAGGGCATCGATGGTCGAAAACTCGGCCACGATCCCCAGGTTCAGCGCCGCATCGCCCAGCGGCAGATCGAGATCGATCAGCAGCGTCTTCTGTTCCGATTCCTTGGCCAGCGCCACGGCAAAATTGCAGGCCAGCATGGTCGCGCCGGCGCCGCCCTTGGACCCCATGAACGCCAGCAACTTCCCGTTGGTCTTCCTGGCGAGTTTGCATCATCGGTCGCCGCGCCGCAGCCCGCACCAGCGCCTCAGCCATCACCTCCGGCGCCAACGGAAGCGTCAGAAACTCGCGCGCTCCGGCTCGCATGCAGCGCACCAGAAGCTCCGGATCGGCGCTTGCCGAGTACACCATCACCGTCGCCATCCCGTCGCTCCCAATGCTCTCCACCAGTTCCAGCGCATACTCCGGATCGCTGTCCAGATCAATGATGACCACATCGTACTTCTGGTCCAGCATCCCGGGCAGATCGTCCAATCCCGGCGGATAGCTTGTAAATTCATTCACCTCGCCGCCGGAGCACCGGGTCAGGGCTAATGCTGCGGCCGCGCGGCGTTCCATGCTGGGGCTGATCAAAGCAATCGAAAGCTGCTTCGACCCGATCGAGTCGGGATACGGGTTCAACGGGTGCGATGATGCGTTGGTAGCCACTGCGCGGTTTACTCCTCGAAATACTTGCGGGCGTGTTCACCTACGCCCTTGGGTTCGTTCCCTGCTTGAACCGGGCTGGACGTTGTCTCTCGTTTCTTACCGTGCAAAAAACGAGATCAACGTCCCGATTGCGATGGCCGGTGCATACGGCATCTTCCGCCGCAGCGGGTTGCTGAGGACCGCCTCCCTGCGCTCTTTCGTTCTGAACGCAAGGTCGCCGGTATGCTGAAACAGTTCCTTTAGGAATCCGCCACAGGCCGCCCAGATGAGCGCCATCACCCCTCCCACCAGGCCGGTCAGCACTAACGCGATAAATAACTGGGCCGGGCCAATCCACGCCCCGATCGCGGCGCAAAGTTTCACGTCGCCGGCGCCCATCCCGCCCATCCAAAAAAGCAATCCGTAGATCAGAATCCCCAATCCCGCGCCCTCCAAACTCTGGACAGCGCCGTGCCATCCGTGCAGCCAGCTCGAAACCGCAATCCCGCAGGCAAAAAAAGGAAGCACAAGCCAATTCGGAATACGCCTGCTGCGAAGATCTGTGAATGTCGCCACGCTCAGGACAATCACGGTCGGCCACCAGGCAAACGAATGCATCGGCTCAACTCCTCTTCCCGTGCGGGTTCCGGGATTACCCTCCTTACGAGCAATTGCCCGGCCAAACTCTCACGCGATGAAATCTATTTCTTTCAATAAGATAGCTCTTCATGGCTTCCCGTGGTGTACACGCCAGTTTACTGCCCGTCCCGGTTTTGGAGTGAGCCGTATACACCCAAATCTCCGCTCCAACTTCTAGTGCCGGTGCTACTTATCGAGCAGTCTGTCCCCTGCTCAATTCAACCGGATCCCATTCTCGAGCGCTGCAACCGTCAGCAAACCGTTTCGTGCGCCAAATGCCCGCACGCCAAAAAACCTGGCGAATACCGTTGAAAAAAGCGCTGAGAATGCAAGTCTACAGCCAGTATGAGTGCTTCAAAATTGCATTTTTGGGGGAGTGCTCCTTTGGATATACCAGCGACGAGATTCTGAAACCGAAACCTCTCCCTTTTCCCCTTGACCTTTCGCGGCGAATCACGCACAATATGAACCACTTGGACCCCAAATAGATGACGCGATCCTATTCCCCATGGGACGTGATCACTTCTGCGGAGTCGGCGGCGTCGGTTGCCATTCCATTCGCCGTATCGCCTGCGTCGGGGATTCATGCATATGAATGATATGAGGCGCGATAAAAGGCCCAATATGTCTCTTTTGGTTTGCTGCAAATCTTTAGATCTATTCGGCTTGCTTTCTTTTAACCCGCGAGGGCTCCCAGGTCCTGTATTTCCCGGTGACGTGACCGTCGTCACCAGGGTCGCTCTTTCTAGCACGAAAGAGGAATAGCGGCTAAGGTACCCGTTGACGATCATAAAGTTGCATCTCTGACCCGCATCGTTCTGCATTGTGAATTCCGCGAGACGGTAATCGCATTCAAATGATCAAAATTGGGTTGTTTTCCGAAGATCGCACTTTGCATTCGCTTCTCTCTTCTGCCCTTGGTAAGGACTACGAAGTCCTGCTCGAGCCGGATGGCGATGCGATGGACTGCTTGGTGTCTGCGGGCGGGTGCGATGTGATGATCGTCGACCTCCACTCCAAAGAGAGTTCGCTGCAAACCCGTATCGAGTACGCGCGCATCCTGATCGCTTCGAATGTACCGGCTATCCTGATGGCAGATGACAACTTACGCTCCACTGCATTCGAACTGGTGCGCTCTGGGGCCTTCGGGTACTGCCGCCGGCCGCCCTCCATTCGCGATCTCAAGACGATGCTCACGCGGGCATCCGAGACCTTTACCCTCAAGCAGCAGCTTTTCACTGTGCAGCAGCGGACCGACGAGCCGGGCACCTGCGATCGCCTGATCGGCTCCAGCTCGGGCATGCAGCGCGTTTACCAGCTCGTACGCAGCGTGACCAATCTCAACGCCGCCGTGCTCGTTACCGGCGAAAGTGGAACCGGAAAGGAGTTGATCGCCCGCGCCATCCATAATCTTGGCAGCAGGGCCAGTAAGCCCTTCGTCGCCGTGTCCTGCGGAGCCATCCCTGAGACTCTGATCGAAGCCGAACTCTTCGGCCACGAGAAGGGCGCATTCACCGGAACTGTTGGCGCCCGCGAAGGGTACTTTGAGCAGGCCGCTGACGGGACGCTCTTTCTCGATGAAATTGGCGACCTCAGCCTCTTTACTCAGGTAAAACTGCTGCGCGTCCTGCAGCAGATGGAATTCAGCCGCCTGGGTTCCAGCAAACTTACACCCTTGCGCGCCCGCCTCATCTTCGCCACTCACCAGGATCTCTCGAAGTTGGTGGCCGAAGGTAAGTTCCGCCAGGACCTCTATTACCGCATCAACGTCATGTCGATTGAAATGCCTCCACTCCGCCAACGGGTCGAAGACATTCCACTTATCGCGCGTCACTTTTTGCGTCACTACGCCGGCGTCTTTCAAAAATCCGTTGACGCCATCGAGCCTGAAGCGCTCGAAATGCTTCAAAGCTTCTCCTGGCCCGGAAATGTCCGCGAGCTCGAGAATGTCATGCAGCGGGCGATTATCCTCGCGCCTGGGCGAGCGGTTCGTGCTCAGGACCTGTGCCTCAAATCGCAGGAACCCGAAGAGGATGCCGCCGCCTTCGACGAAGTCGTCGACATCGCAGACTACCATCCTTCAGGCTCCTTCGAGCGCCAGCTCCGCGACTACAAGATCAGGCTTGCCGTCACAGCGGTTCGCGAAAACAATGGCAACAAAACACTGGCAGCTCGCAGCCTTTGCATCTCGCGGGCTTATCTGCACCGCCTGCTCCGCCTGGCTGAAACCGAGCAGATCTACGCGGAGCACAACCTGCGCGAGTCAGTGACCGCCTGAAGCCGACCTACTGCAGTTTTGGAAATGGTGTGCGGATACGCAAAGGATCCAAAGTCTAACGCGGTCCCACGCTAACGCTTCTTCTTGATCGTCAGGCGAAATAGTCCACGGTTCGCTTTGGGATTCCATCCTGCCCATCGTCACCCGGCTCGCCCTCGCCGCCCGTTAGCAGATCGTCCTTGTCGTTCTCCTCTGCCCCTGCGCCCTTTCTCCCGGTTCCCTGCCTGTCGCTGTCACCCGGTTTCGCCGAGGCTTCCACGTCAAACACCGCCGGAGGTTCGAGACCCGCCCTTCCAGTCTTCATGGCCGGCAGTGCGCGAATCCCGGGTAATGGACCGATCTCCATCTTCACCACCCGATTCCTACCGCGATCTATCGGCGAACGAATTAAAAACTTTAATCTTTTCCTTCTCGAGTGGCCCATTTCGGGTCACCCATCCCAAATCAACCTTATGGGCCCATTGCCAAATCGGCCGAATTCAATAAACTCCAGGGTTGTCTACTCTTTTCGATCGAAGAGGCGAACGAAACAGTGGGCCAGTCCCCCCTCGCGCCCTTGCTCCCCTGGGTCCCTGTCTCCCTTTGGTCCCCGCCTTTGTTACGATGGGTTGCGTCCCCCTGGGAGGGCCGCCATCATGATTGACAATTCCTCCACCACGCCGCTCAGCACCGACCAGGTCTCGACCATCACTCGCCAAACCAACTACGGCACCTGGCGCATCGGGAAAACCTGGAAGCCACTCCATGTCGCTGATGCAGAAGGTTGTTGGTTCATTGACGGAGCGGGCAAGCGCTATCTCGACTTCAGTTCGCAGCTCATGTGCGTCAATCTCGGCTACAAGAACCCACGCGTCGTCGAAGCCATCGCCCAGCAGGCGCGCGAGCTCGCCTACATCATGCCAAGCTACGCCACCACGTCACGCGCCAAGCTCAGCGCCAAGCTCCTCGAGGTCCTTCCCGAAGGTCTGAACAAATTCTTCTTTTGCACCAGCGGAACTGAAGCTAACGAGGCCGCCTTCAAAATCGCCCGCCTCGCCACCGGCAAAAGCAAGATCATCTCGCGCTACCGCTCCTATCACGGCTCAACTTCGGGTTCCATCGCAGCCACGGGCGACCCGCGCCGCTGGCCCATCGAACCCGCGGGCAAAGTTGCCGGCGTTATCTTCGCGCCTGAGACCAATTGCTACGACTGCCCCATCAAGCACACTTACCCGTCCTGCAACATCGCTTGCGCCGACTACATCGAGCACATGATCCGCAACGAAAACGACGTTGCTGCCATCATTGTCGAAACCGTCGTCGGGACCAATGGCGTTCTCGTTCCTCCGCCCGAGTACTTCCCGCGCCTGCGCGAAATCTGCGATCGTCAGGGCGTCCTGCTCATCGCCGACGAAGTAATGGCTGGATGGGGTCGCACCGGCAAGTGGTTCGCCGTCGATCACTGGAACCTCAAGCCCGATATCCTCGTCACCGCCAAAGGCATCACCTCTGCCTACGTGCCGCTCGGCCTCTGTGCCACAACTGCCAAAGTCGCCTCTTACTTTGAGGAGCACGTCTTCGCGCACGGCCACACCTACGAGGCCCATCCGCTCACCCTCGGGCCGGCCATCGCCACCATTGAGGAGATGCAGCGCCTCAAGCTCGTCGACCGCGCAACCGAGCTCGAGCCTTATGTCCGCCAGAAGCTCGAAGCCCTCAAGGAGAAACATCCCTCCATCGGCGACGTGCGAGGGCTCGGCCTCTTTTTTGCCGTCGAACTCGTCAAGAACCGCAAGACGAAGCAGCTCTTCAACACCATGCGCGACAAATTTGAAGGCAAGCCGCTCGTTGTCGATCAGATTGCCGCCAAGATGATGGCGCAGGGAGTCTTCATTCAGGCCTGGATCAGCCATTTCGTCATCGCTCCGCCATTAATCGTGACGAAAGAAGAACTTGACCTCGGCATCGCCGCGCTCGACGAGCACCTTTCCATTGCCGACGCACTCGTGGAATAGCGCCATGCAGACCGATGACGTGGCATTACGCCGGCTCATAGATGCAATCGTCGCCAATGATCCTGAAACCTGCTCGCGAATAATCAAAGACTACCCGGATCTGGCAAAGGCATGTTTTCACGAAGGCGCGACGCGTCAAACCGCAAAGAAGAATTTTCTTCCCGATCTGGCGCGATACATCGTTGCCGGCGACACCGCACTCCACCTGGCGGCGGCTGCGTACCAGACAGAGATCGCCCGCGTCCTCATTGATGCGGGAGCCGACGTGCGTGCCAAAAACCGCCACGGCTACGAGCCATTGCACGCGGCCGCAGCAGGGCTGCCGGGCTCACGCAACTGGAACCCGTCCGCGCAGTCCAAAATGGTCAAGCTCCTTATCGCTGCAGGCGCCAACCCCAACACAACCGACAAGCGCGGAGTAACGCCGCTGCACATCGCTGTGCGCACGCGCTGCGCGGCGTCGGTAGAAACTTTGCTGGACCAGGGTGCAGACCCAACGCTCACCAACAAGAACGGCTCGACGCCGTTGAAACTTGCCAAGATGAACACCGGAAGAGGCGGCAGCGGAAGCGAAGAAGCCAAAGCCCAGCAACTGCAGATTCTGCGCCTGTTCGAAAAGTTGTAAGTGAGCCGCTCCCACTCTGAATTCAATCGGCCTGCGTCGATTGGGGGGTGCCCCATCCGAGCTCCGCTTGGGTGGGTCGTACAAACCTCAACCAATGGGTCATGTAATAGGGACACAAAAGCTGGAAGCTAGCAACTGCCTTCATGCTACTTCTTCAGCACTCTCGGTAATCGAAGCCGGCGCCATCAGCTTCATCATCGCCACATACGTCGCACCCGCCGTAAAGAATCCAACGAACCACGCGTAATCGTAGAGAAAATGCAGGCTCGGCACAAACATGCCCACCAGCGCAATCGCCACGCCTAGTCCCAGCGCGATCAGTGCCCGCGGGTTCACTCCCTTCGTGTAGTGGTACGCGCCCTCGCGGTGATACAGCGAGTTCACATCCAGCTCTGTTCCGCGAATGAAGAAGTAATCGCACACCATGATGCCGGCCACCGGCCCCAGCAGTCCCGAGTAACCCACCAGCCACCCGTAAATATACGCGTCCGGCGTGGCCAGCAGCTTCCACGGGCACATCGCCAGTCCCAGAAACCCGGTAATCAGCCCGCCCGTCCTGAAGCTGATCAGCCGTGGATAGAGATTCGAAAAATCGTTTGACGGCGAAACCACATTCGCGCCTATATTCACATTCAGCGTCGCCACCAGCACCGCGATCATCGCAATAAACGCCACCAATGGCTGATGAAACATCCCGATCAATTGCACTGGATCCCATATCGGTTTGCCGAACAACACCACCGACGCCGACGTCACCGCAATCCCCAGAAACGTGTACAGCACCATCGCAACCGGCAATCCAAACGCTTGCCCCCATGACTGCGCGCTCTGCGACTTTGAGTATCTTGTGAAATCGGGAATGTTCAAGGCCAGCGTTGCCCAGTAGCCCACCATCGCCGTCAGCGACGGAAAGAACACACTCAGGAATTCGCCGCGTGTGTGGAACTGGCTCGGCGTCGAAAGCATCGCGCCAAAGCTTCCCGCCTTCACCCGCACCCAAATCAGCAGCGCCGCCGCCATCACGAACATGAACGGCGCGCCAAACGCCTGCAGCCGCCTGATCGATTCCACACCGCGCCAAACCACTGCCATATTCAGCAGCCAGAACCCCAGAAAGCACGTCCACAAAACACCGCGATTTCCCTCCAGCGACGGCCACATCACCACCAGCATCGCGTCAATTGCGCTTCCCCCGATCCACGACTGGATCCCGAACCAGCCGCACGCAACCACCGCCCTCAGCAGCGCCGCCAGGTTCGCACCGCGTACGCCAAACGACGCGCGCAGAAACACCGGAAACGGAATTCCATACTTCGCGCCCGCATGTGCATTCAGCAGCATCGGAACCAGCACGATCAAATTGCCCAGCAGCACCGTTCCGATCGCCTGCCTCCAATCCATCCCCTTTGCGATCAGCCCAGACGCCAGTCGGTACGTCGTGATCTCCATGCACATTGAGAACCACAGCGCCATGTAGTTGTAGAAAGTCCACGTGCGCTTCTCCAGCGGCACCGGCCTCAGGTCCTGGTTCGATAGTGACGGATCGACTGAACTCACGGGACCTCCTTCGTGATAAGCGCCTTATGTCAACGAGCAATTCAAAAACAATAAGGCTCTTATAACAAAATGTGCGCGAAAAGAGCTATGAGGACATTCCAGGCTGCTGAGCACAGTTTCACAGTTCCACAGTTTCACAGTTTGGGGCATTGTGCGATTAACTCTTTTTATTTGTACAGCTTGCATGACTTTCACAGTTTCACAGGCCAAAATTTCCGTTTTGGGGGGGCGAGCGGGTTTACACAGGAAGCTGAGAGCCGCCAAGAAGGTTAGGAGGCGGAAACTGCAGAGATGTGCGCGGCAGGAGGGCGGGGCTGAACCTGATCGATCTCAACCTTCTGATCTCTTGCTTTATTGTGCGCCTGAAGGGGGAAATTATCTGCAAATCACGGTGGAAATTTTTTGGGCGTCCGGATGGCTGGCAACCTGTAGCCGCTGGCCTGTAGCTAGCGGCTAGCGGCTTGCCTTACTTCCACGCCCCGCCCCGTGCCTCTCTCCGCAAATACTTCCCTCGCCCCGCCTTGCCTACAAACTCTCCGCCGCTCACAATCAGCTCGCCGCGCGAATACACATCGCGCGCATTCCCCCGCACCCTGAACCCCTCAAACATCGAGTAGTCCACCCTCATATGGTGCGTCTTCGCGCTGATCGTGTAATCCTCCTTGGGATCCCACAGCACCAGGTCCGCGTCGCTGCCTGCATGCAGCACGCCCTTCTTCGGATACATCCCAAAGATCCGCGCCGGCGCCGTCGACACCAACTCCACAAATCTGTTAATCGAAAAATTCCCCTCGCCCACGCCGTGGTGATGCAAGAGTTGCAGCCGGTTTTCAATGCCCGGCCCTCCGTTGGGAATCTTCGTGAAATCGTCTTTGCCCAACGCCTTCTGATCTTCAAAGCAGAACGGGCAGTGATCCGTTGAAACCACCTGCAGATTGTCCTTTTTCAGTCCCTCCCACAACTTCGGCTGATTCTTCTTCTCCCGCAGCGGAGGCGTAAACACGTACTTCGCCGCCTCCCATCCTTTATCCGCCATGTCTTCAATCGAGAGCAACAGATACTGCGGACACGTCTCTGCAAACGCTGGAAGTCCACGGTCGCGTGCCTCCCTGACTTGATTGAGCGCGTCCTCGCTTGAAAGATGCACGATATAAATCGGCACGCCGGCCATCTCCGCCATCGCAATCGCGCGGTGCACCGCCTCTGCCTCGGCCTTCGTGGGTCGCGTCAGCATGTGATAAATCGGCGCCGTCTTTCCATCAGCCAGCGCTTGCTGCACGATGACATCGATCACCGATCCATTCTCCGCGTGCATGCAAACCAGAGCGCCATTCTTCGCCGTCTGCCGCAACGCCTTGAAGATCGTGGCATCGTCCACCATCAGCACATTGGGATAGGCCATGAACAGTTTGAAGCTCGCCACGCCCTCGCGCACCAGGTCGTCCATGTCTTCCAGTCCCGCATCCGGCAGGTCCGTCACGATCATGTGCAGCCCGTAGTCGATGCACGCCTTGCCCTCGGCCTTCTTCCACCAAGTGTCCAGCGCCGCGCGCATCTTCGTTCCGCGCGCCTGGATGGCAAAGTCCACAATCGTCGTCGTTCCGCCAATCGCCGCGGCTCGCGTCCCCGTCTCGAAATCATCCGCCGACTTCGTCCCGCCAAACGGCATGTCCAGATGTGTATGCGCATCGATGCCGCCCGGCATCACCAGCAGCCCCGTCGCATCCACTACTTTGTCCGCCGCGCTCGCCGGAATCCCCGCGCGCACTTCCTTGATCACTGAGCCGTCGATCAGCAGATCGGCATTCACGCTGGCGTCCGCGTTCACAACTGTTCCGTTCTGGATCAATACAGTGGACATGATCTTTCGTCCTCGCCCTTTACGAACTCGCTGACTTGCTGACTCGCTGGGTGCCCCAGGTCCCCCGCATTTGGGGACCTGGGATTCCACGAACCTTCCAAGAAACCTGTTCCCGACTCTCCGTCCTATCCACACGCGGCGCTTTTCGTCCGTTCTTCCCAAGTCTCCGGCTTCAGTCCCGTTTCCACCTCGACCATCGTGATGCATCCATCCACCGGACACACGCACGAACACAAATTGCATCCCACGCACTCCGTCTCATCCACCCGCGGAATGCGATCGAGCGGCGTCGGATACGGCCCCTCTGCAAACGCCACCGCACGCTCCTTGCGCGTTACCGGAGTCTCCGCCATCGAGGCCCGGCTCTCCGTTTCCTTCACTGCCGGAATCGGATGCAGTTCCACGTGCCCATCCACCGGCCCCGTTACGCGATCGAGATGAATGCACTGGTGCGCGCCATCCCAGCAAGCAATGTGGCACAGGTCGCAGCCAATACACTTCTGCTCGTCGATGCGCGCCACAATTTTGTAATTCAAATTCAGGTGCTTCCACTCGGTAACCTTCGCAACCGACAGCCCGCGAAAATCTTCGAGCGTCTTGAATCCTTTATCGCGCATCCAGTTGTCCAGGCCCTCGGCCATGTCCTCGACGATCCGGTAGCCGTAGTGCATTACCGCCGTGCACACCTGAACCGTCCCGCAGCCCAGCAGCATGAACTCCACCGCATCCCGCCACGACCCGATTCCGCCGATCCCCGAGAGCGGCAGCGCACTTTCCGGATCGGCCAGAATCTGCTCCACCATGTTCAACGCAATCGGTTTCACCGCCGGCCCGCAATAGCCGCCGTGCGAACTCTTCCCGTCCACATTGGGCCGCGGCACAAATGTATCGAGATCGATCCCCGTAATCGAATTGATCGTGTTGATCGCCGACAGCCCATCCGCGCCACCATGCTTCGCCGCCCGCGCCACCGCGCGAATGTCCGTAATATTCGGCGTCAGTTTTACCAGCACCGGAGTCTTCGCCTTCTCCTTCACCCAGGCGGTAATCATCTCCGCGTACTCCGGCACCTGCCCCACGGCCGAGCCCATGCCGCGCTCGCTCATCCCGTGCGGGCAGCCAAAGTTCAGCTCCAGTCCGTCCGCTCCTGCATCCTCAGTGCGGGTCACAATCTCGTGCCACGCCTCGCGCGTCGACGCCACCATCAGCGAGGCGATCACCGCGTTCTTCGGGTAGCGCTTTTTCACCTCCGCCATTTCGCTCAAATTCTGCTCGACGGTCCGGTCGCTGATCAGCTCAATATTGTTGAAGCCCATCATGCGCTGCCCGTTCCAGTCCGTCGCCGAGTAGCGTGAGCTCACATTTGTAATCGGCTCGCCGATCGTCTTCCACACTGCGCCGCCCCAGCCCGCGTCGAACGCGCGCATGATCATTTCACCGGTGTTGGTCGGCGGCGCCGAAGCCAGCCAGAACGGATTTGGCGAGTCGATCCCGCCCGCAAAACCCTTCACGCTGATATCAGGCATGGGCCACCTCCGCCGTCTTCAACATCGCCAGCGCAGCGCGCTTCCCCCCAGCCACCGCATCCACCACCTCGCGCCCGCCGTTCACGCAATCGCCGCCGGCATAGTAGCGTGAATTGCCGGTCGCGCCCGTCCGAGCGTCGGCCACAATCCGGCCGTCGCGCACCTCAACGCCGCGCAGCTTTTGCAAAAGCTCCGTTAGCGGAGATTGCCCAATCGCCGGCACCACCAAGTCGCAAATGATCCCTAAATGAGAGCCATCGACTGCCTCAAGCCTTCCATCCGCCTGCCGCATCTCAACCGTGTCCAGCAGCAGTCCTCGCTTCGCATCCGGACCGGGCTGGATCGCCACCGGGACCCTGCGCCACAAAAACTGCACGCCCTCCTGCTTGGCGTGCTCATACTCAAAGTCGAACGCCGACATCTCGTTCTCGCCGCGCCGATAGAGCATATACACCGTCTCCGCGCCCAGCCTGCGCGCAGCATTCGCTGCGTCAATCGCCGTGTTTCCCGCGCCGACCACCACTACTGTCCCATGCAGCTCGCGCAAATGTCCGGTCTTGTATGCGGCAATCAGCTCCAGCGCATTCATCACGCCTTCGGCGTCTTCGCCGGGAATACTCAGCCGCTGCATCGCGCCCAGCCCCAGTCCGAGAAAGATAAAGTCGAACTCCGCTTCCAGTGCCTCCAGCACCGGCGCCGAATCCACGTCCACTCCGCAGCGGAACTCAACGCCCAGCCGCCGGATCATTTCCACCTCGCGCACGCTTTCTGCTGCCCGCAGCTTGTACTCGGCCACGCCATACGTGTTCAATCCGCCCGGCAGCTCGCGCCGCTCAATCACCGTTGCCTGCGCGCCCTGCCGGCAAAGCTCTGCCGCGCACGCCAGCGACGCCGGGCCCCCACCGATGCACGCCACACGCAGCTTTCGTCGTTCCCACCGCCTTCACCGGAAGTAACTCACCCGACCCCCAGAAGGCATCCATCGCGTGCCGCTGCAGCAGCGCAATCTGGATCGGCTTTCTGTTCTGCCGTACCATCACGCATGCGCCCTCGCACAACACGTCCACCGGGCACACCCGCGCGCAGCTCGCGCCCAGAATATTCGCATCCAGAATCCTCACCGCCGACCCGCGCAGATTCCCCGAAGCAATCCGCTTGATAAATCCCGGCACATCGATATGCGTGGGGCACGCCGCCGTGCATGGCGCATCAAAGCAGTTCAGGCAGCGATCGGCCTCGATCACCGCTGCCTGCGCCGTCGAGCGCCGGTTTCAGCTCGCTAAACCGCTCCCTGATTTGCAGATCGTCAGGTATTGCGTTCGTGCTCATGCGGTCCTCGTGAGAATTTGGGGGCGGCCGAGGTCCGAAGTCTCATTCCCTTGTTCCCTCGGTCCCTTGTTCCCTGCCTCATCACCCCGCCACCAGCGGCCCATACAAATCCGGCCGCCGGTCGCGGTAAAACTGCCACGTCCGCCGCACCTCGGCAATCTCATCCAGGTTCAGGTCGGCAGTCAGCACCTCGTCCTTGTCGCGGCTAGCCTCAGCGATAATCTTCCCGCGCGGATTGCAGAAATAGCTCGACCCGTAAAACTCGCCGATGTTCCACGGCGCTTCGGTTCCCACTCGATTGATTGCCGCAATGAAATATCCATTCGCCGCTGCGTGCGCCGGCTGCTCCAGCTTCCACAGGTACTCGCTCAATCCCGCCACCGTCGCCGAAGGATTGAATACAATCTCCGCGCCGTTCAATCCCAGGCACCGCGCGCCTTCAGGAAAATGCCGGTCATAACAGATATAGACGCCGATCTTCGCGAAACCCAGATCGAATACCGGATACCCCAGGTTCCCCGGCCGAAAATAAAACTTCTCCCAGAACCCCGGCGCCACATGCGGAATATGCGTCTTGCGATATTTCCCGAGATACGATCCATCCTTCGCGATCACCGCCGCGGTGTTGTAGAAAATCCCCTCCTGCTCCACTTCGTACACCGGCACAACCATCGCGATGTCGCAGCTCCTTCGCCAGCCCGCGCATCAGCGTCACCGTCGGCCCATCGGGAACGGGCTCCGTCATCTCGTACCACTTCGTCTCCTGCTCCGCGCAAAAATACGGCCCGTTGAAGATCTCCTGCAGGCACACAATCTGCGCTCCCGCCTTCGCCGCCTGGCGAATCAATCCCACATGCTTCTCCACCATCGCCTGCTTCTGCCGGGCAAGCGGCTCCGTCGCAGGCACCGCATTCGAGGCCTGAATAATGGAACATCGAACCATACGGGGCATCCTCAGCTACCTCCCTCGAAAAGTGACTGAGTCTTTGAAGTTAGCGCAATCAACGCCTTTCGGCAATAGTTCCTCGGTTGAAAGGTTGCCCCATCCTTTTCGTGCTCTTTGCGAAAAGGGTGGGACGGCAACGGATACCTGTTCCCAGGGTTGCTCGTTCCTTCGTCCCCTTGGTCCCTGATCCCTTGTTCCTTGCCTCCTTCGGTTTGACTTCGTTCCCGCCCAATCCAATAATCGATATGAGATGAACATCTACGAGGAGATCGTCAAGCTGCAGCGCGAGGGCCGCAGCGGCGCCGTCGCCACCATCGTGAACTCGCGCGGCTCCATCCCCTCGTTTCAAAGCGCCAAAATGCTCGTCCGCGACGACGGCTCCATCGCCGGCACCATCGGCGGCGGCTGCGTCGAAGCCGAAGTCTGGCAGGCGGCGCGCGAAGTCATCGCCCAGGAAAAGCCGCGAACCCTGTCCTTCGATCTCAACCAGGATCCCAAATACGATACCGGCCTCGTCTGCGGAGGCACGCTTGGAAATCTTCATCGAGCCTGTACTGCCCGTGCCGCTGCTTTATCATCTTCGGCGCCGGCCACGTCGCCGTCGAGCTCTTCAAGGCCGCGCGGAACGCGGGCTTCGATTGCATCGTCGCCGACGACCGCGACGCCTACGCCAACGCCGAGCGCTTTCCCGGCGCGCTCGAAGTCATCGCCAAAGACTTCGACGAAGCGCTCAAGGAGCTACGCCCCAGCGAGTCCTCCTATATCGTCATCGCCACCCGCGGCCACCGCGACGACATGCGAGTTTTACGCTGGGCCGTGCAAACCCCCGCGCGCTACATCGGCATGATCGGCTCCAAACGCAAAGCCATTACCGTCTTTCGCGAACTCACACGCGAGGGTCTCAAGCCCGAACTCTTCGACCGCGTGCATTCTCCCATCGGGCTCGATATCGGCGCCGTCACGCCCGAAGAGATCGCCGTCGTCCATCCTCGCCGAGCTCATCGCCATGCGCCGCCACGCCGAGCGCGCCCTGCCTCACATGGGCTGGTTCCACAGCGCCCGCCACGCCGCCGCTGCTCCGCAAGACGATCCCATTTCGACACCTGCTGAAACGTAAACAGAATGGGTGCCCCACTCTCGGCAGGTCTTTGTTTTTGTGCCTAGGGTGGGATCGCGCTATCGTCTTTCTATGCCCACCGCCCCTCACTTCTGCGGCCTCATCCTAGCCGCCGGCCAGTCCTCGCGCATGGGCTCTGACAAAGCCTTGCTTCCCTGGCCTCCCCAGCAATCCGGCTCGACGGCCGCCTTCACACAAACCCTCCTCTCCGCTGCCATCCTTGCTCTCCAACCGCTCACCCGGGCTGTCGTTGTCGTCGCCGGACGAAACGCGGAATCTCTCGCTCCGATCGTCGATGCGAACGGCGCAATCCTCGCCCGCAATCCGAACCCCGAGCGGGGCCAGTTCAGCTCATTGCAGTCCGGCCTCCGCGAACTTCTCGACCGAGGCTACAACGCGGCCATGATCACACCGGTCGATTGCCCGCCTCTGCACGCCGCATCACTCGAATTGCTTCGCGACCGCTTCGAGCTTGTCCTCACCCGCGAGCTCTGGGCCATCGCTCCTGAAAACAACGGCAAGCACGGCCATCCGCTGCTCGTGAATCGCGATCTGATCGACGCATTCCTCGCCGCCCCCGTCACCGGCAATGCCCGCGAAGTCCTCCACGCTAACGCACAGCGCATTGAATACATTTCTGTCCCCGACGCGCTCGCCAAAGCCGGCCTCAACACGCCGCACGACTACTCCGCTCTCGTGAAGACTCCACCCTCGTCCTAGAACAACTACGTTGATGCGCTCAATTCAAGACTGTCATCCTGAGCAAAGCCTCCCGCGGTTTCCCGCGAGAGGCGCAGGCGATGGATCTGCGGTGGCCCCTGTTTTTGCTTCTCGTAAATGCGTTCGTTGATGCTGCCCGATTGCGAGGCTCGGGTCGCAGCAGCTTAGTGCAACGCAACAATGCGTTCCGGACGCATCCTTACTGCCGATCCGCGACCTTCCCCAGCACCGCCGCCAGCGCGTCCATCGCCAGATGCCCCGCATGGCTCGACGCCTGCGGCAACCCGCCCACCGCGCGCACCAGTTCGTCCCGGCGAAGCGCTCTCGCCTCGTCTACCGTCTTTCCACGAACAAGCTCCGTCAACGCTGACCCACACGCCATCGCGGCCACGCACCCCTTCGCGCGGAAGCGGATCTCCGCAATCCGCCCGTCCACAACCTTCACTGTCAGCTCCAGAATGTCGCCGCAGGCCGGATTCTCGATTCGCGCCGACGCATCGGCATCGGCAACCGTCCCCGCATTGCGCGGGTGCTCAAAATGTTCGAGAACTTGTGGCGAATACATGCGTGTTATCCATGGATTTGCGCTGAGCTTCATTGCATTGCAATGAAGCAGCTTGCCGCAAGTCAAGAAAAATGCTCGGCAAGATTCTTGTATCAGGGCACGAGTTCACTCGTGCCGAATCGAATCCACAAAAGGAGACAGGGCTTCAGCGCCTGCGGAAATGCCGATGAGAATTCTAAGTTCGGTACCACGCCGAAACGCCGCTCAGCGCGCTCCACCGGCTCCATCCGTCGCCGCAGCCGGGCGCGCATGCCGCACTGCAAGGATCTCCGTCACCAGAAACAAATCCGCCAGCAGCGCCCGCAGATGGATTGACGCATTCAGATTGTCGACAAGCTGCGAACCGATCGCTGGCTGCGCCAGCACCAGTTCCACCGCCGCAACCGCGTTCTCCGCATCGCGCTTCAGCACCGCGAAAAACGCTTCGTACTTTTCCGCCGGCGCCAGCTGTTCCTGTTGAATCGTCTCCGCATAACTCCGCGCCAGCCCGCGCATCGCCGCGGCCGCCCGCGTCAAATGATCGCGCATCTGTCCGCTGGCGTCTCCCGTGCCCTCGCCCGAAACTCCCCGCGCGGCATAAGAGAGCGTGAACTCGTAGCACTCCTCAATCGTTTCGCATTGTTGCTCGATCTCAGTCGCCATCGTTTGCGGCTAGACCTCGCTTCGCGGCAGAGGACGCGGTTCCTTTCACTGCCCACCGGTCGGTGTCGTGCTCCTCCAGATAGAAATCGCGGCTCATCCAGCCGAAGATCATCGACTTCGTGATGGGGAACTTCTCCGGCCGCATGCCCATGTACACGTGCACCATCACCAACGCAATCAATCCCACGCCGCACAGCCCGTGCAGCACGTACATCAGGCCCCACGTCATATCGCTGAAGAGATATGGATTGCGCGTGAAAATTCCCGTCTGCACGCGCTTCATCATGAACAAGCCGGTAACGATCACCGCCAGCCCGGCCAGCATCACCACGCCGTGATACAGCTTGTTCTC
Organism: uncultured Acidobacteriaceae bacterium; assembly: GCA_963782285.1. Taxonomy (GTDB): domain Bacteria; phylum Acidobacteriota; class Terriglobia; order Terriglobales; family Acidobacteriaceae; genus Telmatobacter. The sequence goes on along the minus strand of CAWAJH010000010.1, from coordinate 160,182 downwards.
CAGCGGATACTTCGCAAACTTCCTGGGCAGCGGCGCATCCTTGCCGAAAAACCGCCGCGTCCGGTTCATCGCGTCGCGCAAATCCGTCCGTCCGGCCATATCGACCAGAAGTCCAGAAAAAACGTCGAATGCACGATGTGGAAGAGAATCGAAACGGTCAGCACCACGCCGGCGATCCAGTGGTAGAGCACCCAGTTGAACTGAACTCCCACCTTCGGCAGGAACGCGGTAACCAGCAGCGTGATCATTGACGCCGCCATGATCCAGTGAAATAGCCGCGCCGTCAGCGTATGCCTCGGCACATGCTCCGGAATCGCCGCCGCGCCCGCTTCAGCCTTGCGCTCCGCAAATCGTTTCGGCGGCTTCACAATCATCAGGTACAGCGAGTGCACGATCATGAAGAAGAACCCTGCAATCACCGCGACCCACAGCAGTCCCCACGCAATGTGAATCGGGACAGAATTCCCCCAGGGACTTGTAGCCCATTGGATCAGCTCCATGTCGCCTCCTGTGCATCGGTGCGTCTGGTCCCCGGGAACACTGCATTTCCCGCCTGCTGTGACGGTTGCGCGCCCGCAATCGCCCGCTTCACCAGATTGCGCATCAGCGGAATCTTGTAGGCATTAAACTGCAGCGGTACCGCGCCCTGCACGGCGAGCTTGCCCGCCATTTCGCCCGTCTCCGCATTGGCTGGCTTGCCGCGCACCGCATCTTCTACCGCTTTCAGTCGCATCGGCTTGGGAGATACCGCATTCACCGCAATTCTCATCTGGTCAATGTTGTTCCCGCTCAGCTTCATCGCGGATGCCACATTCATCAATGGGAAATCCCAAACATTCCGGTCGCGCACCTTCTCGAAATAGAACTTCGCGCCCGCCCATGCCGCTGGAATTCGAATCGCTGTGAGCAGATCGCCGGGCTGAAGAATATTGAGCCGCGTAATATCCGTCTCCGGCCCCACAAAATAATCCTCCGCATCCACTACGCGCTCACCCTTCGACGTCTGCACCACGAACTTCGCATCGAGGGCAATCAGCGCAGGCACAGAGTCCGACGGGTGCACCGCGACGCACCGGTCCGCGCCAAAGATCGCATGCTCCCGGTTGCGCCCTACCGGCGTATCCGCGTAGCAAATGTTGCCGCCCGCCCGGTAGCATGGCCATCCGTCGCGGTAGTACCAGCAGCGCGCATCCTGCGATACGTTGCCGCCGAGAGTGCCCTGGTTGCGAATCTGCGGTGACGCCACCAACTCGACCGCGTCCGCCAGCAAGCCATAATCCTTCCGGATCGCCGGATTTTCCGCAATCTCGGTCAGTGTGGTCATCGCCCCAATCTCTACGCCGTCGCTGGTCGTGCGGACTCCCTTCAGCTCGTCGACGCCGCTCAGGTCCACCAGCACCTTCGGCTTCTTGATGCGGTCTTTCAGCCAGTCAAAGCTATCCATACCGCCGGCCATGACCCACGCGTCCGAACCATTCTGCGCCAGCAATTGCTGCGCCTCCGCTGCACTGCTCGGCTGCAGCAGATCAAAAGCCGGCATCACATCTCGTATGACCGCCATCGCTCACTCCATTTCGGATCTGAGGTGTTCCAGTGCCTGGTCCTGTCTTTCTGACCCCTGATCCCTGTTCCCTGCTTTTAAATGTTCGCCATCAACGGATGCTGCATCGGCTTGCCCGCTTCCAGCGAAGCCAGGATCGTATCCGCGTTAACTGGCGCGCGCTGGAAGACCTCGTCACCCAGCGCGTCGCTCAACGCGTTCAGGATTGCCGCGCATCCTCCGCCCACGGGCGGCTCGCCAATTCCACGGGCGCCTACCGGCGTCTCCGGATCGGGAATATTCAATGCATTCCATTGCATATTCACCGGCACGTCCAGAATCGTTGGCGGCTTGTTCTGGTAGAAACGCTTCGCCACCACAAATCCATACTCCGGATCGTAGACCCACTTTTGACCGATCGCATGTGCGATGCCGAGGGTCGATCGCCCCAGTACCTGCCCGCCCAGCGCATGCGGGTGCAGAACTGTCCCCACGTCGGCATACGCCAGAAAATCCGTAATGTAGTACTTGCCTGTCTCCATGTCGACTTCCACTTCGGCAAAGCTGGCCACAAACGAATAGGTGTCGCCGTCGCGCCCGAACTTGTCTTTCGACGCCACAACCAGCCCTTGCCCGGCCAGTGCCTTTACCGCTGCGGCGGTCTGCTTGTGTACGTCTGTCGGCGGCTCGTGCCCGTCGTAGATGCCGCCCAGCGCAATCGCCTTCTGCGCGGCCTGCGCCAGCGTCAGCGCTGTGCCTCCGCCCTTGTGCACCACGCGCCCATCCACCACGTCGTAGCTCTCCGGGCTGCCGCCCAGCGACTTCGCCGCCACTTCCTTCAGCTTCTGCTTGCATTCCGTCGCCACCGCGCACGCCGCGCGCGTCATCGCGTGCGTCGTCTGGCTGCCGCCCGAGGCGCACGTGTATGGGAAGTTCTTCGCGGTATCGCCCCACACCACGTCGCAAGCCTCCCACGGCACACCCAGCACCTCAGCGCCAGCACGATGCACATCGATCACCGACTCGGTTCCCAGGTTTCCAATCCCGGAGTGGAATCGCACCCGCCCATCCGGCGTAATCACGATCAGCCCATCGAACCCGATGGTGCCGCCCACATAGCAGCTCAGCGAAACACCCACACCTCGTACCCTTGTGCCGTTCCGCTTCGGTTGCGCCGCGCGCTCCTGCCATTTAAATTGCTCTGCGCCGCGGTCGAGCGCATCTTTCAGGAAGCAGCTCGTCGTATACGCGCGCTTTCCCGCCGGATTCGGCGGTCCATAGGGCGCCTTCCCTTCCGGGCAGTTCACGCGCCGCAACGCCACTTGATCCACGTTCAGTTTGCGAGCCGCCTTTGCCAGAATCGGCTCGATGATGGCAATGGCCTGCATCCCACCCGGAGCGCTCTGCGCGCTGCGCGTCGGAGTATTCGTCATCACTGTCACGCCGCGCCAGCGCATCGCCGGCGCCTGGTAGAGCAGAGACGTGATGCGTCCCGACGTCGCGCCGTCGCCCGCCGCATCGTAGGCGCCCGTGTTGCACACCGTGAACATGTCGATCGCCGTGATGCGGCCGTCTTTCGCGAATCCAATCTTTGCGCGCCCATCGATGCTTGGCCGTGCCCGTCCGATGAAGTGCTCTTCCTCGCGGCTGATGCGCATCATCACCGGCGCATTCAGCTTCTTCGAAAGTATCGCGGGAATGATCATCGTAACGCCGCCCGTGATCTTGCTTCCGAAGCCGCCGCCGGTGTACTCGCTGATCAGCACCACATCCTCGGTCGACATGTTCATCCAGCGCGCAATCGCCGGCACCGTCTGAAACGTGCTCTGCGTGCCTGTGTGCATGTAGAGCTTGCCGTTCTGCCAGAACGCCATCGCCGTCCGCGTCTCCAGGCACTGGTGGCTCACGTCCGGCGTCACAAACGATTCGTCCAGAATCAGCGCCGCATCCTTGAATCCCGCTTCCACATCTCCATACGACCACTTGTCCGGAACTTCGCCCATCGGCAGCTTTCCCTGGTCGTAATCGGCAAAATCTTCGCTCGTCCACTTCAACTCGCCGAGTTGCTGTGGCCCGACAGTAACTCCCTTCGGCCGCGTCCACACGTTTCCGTCGGCATGCGGGTTCGAACTGCCTGGCCGCAAGGTTTCCAGTGGATCGATCACAAACGGCAGCGGCTCCATATCGATCTTGATTTTCTCAATCGCTTCGGCGCAGGTCAGCTCATCCACTGCCACCACCGCAAGGATCGGATCGCCCTGGTACCGCGGCTCATTGGTAAGCGCACGCTCTCCCCACTTGTTCGCCTTGATCGTTCTCCCGTTATCGTCGATGTAATCAGCCTGGGGAGGAATATCGTCCGCGGTCATGACGGCTTTCACGCCGGGCATCTTCAGCGCTTCGCTCGCATCCACATGCTTGATCTGTCCATGCGGCATGGGGCTCAAGACCAGGCGGCAAAACAGCATCCCCTCGGCGCGAAAATCCTCAGCGTATCTCGACTTTCCCGTCACCTTCGCAATCAAATCAGCCGTCGGGTAGTCCTTGCCGATCAGTTTGTAACCTTCGCCGAATGGCCGCGGCTGCTGAGATTGCGCCTTTGTTGCATCGGAAAGAGCATGCTCCGCCATGGTTACGCCCTCCTCATGTTCTCTGCGCCCTGCATCATCGCGTCCAGAATCTTGGAGTAGTCCTGGCAGCGGCACAGATTGCCGCTGATGCCATGCGCCAGTTCCGCCCGGGTCGGGTTGGGATTCTTCTTCAGGAAACCGACCCCAGACATCACAAAGCCCGACATGCAGAACGCGCACTGGAATCCCTGCTCATCCACCACCGCTTTCTGCACGGGATGCAGCGTTCCATCCGCCGCCGCCAAACCCTCGATCGTCGTTACCTGCTTGCCCCGGACCGTGTTCGTCAGCACCGAACAACTATAGTGCGGCACATCGTCCAGCAGCACCGTGCAGGCTCCGCATTCGGCGCGGTCGCAGCCCAGCTTGGTGCCCGTCAGCCCCAGCTTGTAGCGCAGCGTCCACGCCAGCGTCTCCTGCTTCATTACTTCCACGCGGCGTGGCTTGCCGTTCACGTTCAGCGTGATCAGCCGCTCGCTGTTGAAGCTCCTGGCATGGCCGGGCGACAGAATTTTGTAGCTCGCTGCGCCTACCACGGCGCCGCCTGCGATCACGCCCAGGATGAACCTGCGGCGTGTGACCTGGTGACTTTGGGTCTCAATCGTATTGGGATCTTCCATCTCCGGCATGGCATTGTCTCCGGGTTCAGGATCGTTCGAAGTTGGCTTGCGTTGCAGTGGCCCGGTTGCTCCGGGCTGTGGAGTTCGTTTTGCCGCACCGAAGGGGAATGAGGCAACCGACAGCCGCTATATTAGTCTCACCCCCTCAGGTCTTGCAAAGCCCAAAATGCTCGGCGGTCTCAATTTGCCCTCCTTTCCTATCCGCCGTTGTCCGGCCGGCCTACTCGCTTCTCGTTCCATTACCGAAACTTTCCCCCGAACTCACAGCACAAGTCTCTCCCACGCCGGCGCATCCCACGCATTAGAAAACCCTTTGCCTACCTGCCAACTCGCCTTGCCGAGCACCGCGCCAACTTGCCAAAACTTGAAAAAGTTACGCTCCCAGGTGGCGGCTCTTCTCTACCGCTCGGGTCTTGCTAACCTGCAGATTCGCTGACCTGCCCTTTGACCCCTGATCCCTCTTCCGGGTTCCGCTGCCCTTCCATCATCCCAACCCAACGCCTAGAGATGCACAAGGCACACTCCCCAGCACACCAAAGCTTCAATCGATCAGCCGCCGTCCTATTACTATTCCTCCGGAACAACGAGCAGGATACCGGCCGTTCCGGGCGCCCGTTAAGCCATGCCGGCGCGCACGCAGATTCCTGCCACTTCGATCTGTGCTTTTCGCTCGCAGGCTCCCTTGGTCCCTCTGGCCCTCTCTCCTTGCTCTTCAGACACTCCCCCAAATCGCCGTTCACGGTGCCGGAATTCCGCAATCGCCGCATCCAGATCCGCCCCATCGAACTCCGGCCACATCCGCTCAGTAAACTCCAGTTCCGCGTACGCGCACTCCCACAACAGAAAATCCGACAGCCGCTTCTCGCCTCCGGTGCGAATCAGCAAATCCACGTCGCCGCAGTCTCCGGTCAGAATGCGTGTCATCGAGCCTTGCATCCGCTCTGCTTGCGTCAGTTCTTCGCCGCCCGCTGCCCCACACGCTGCACGAGCAATGGCATCGCGGGCTGAGTAGTCAATCGCTACGCGCAAATGTAATCCGCGCCCGCCCGCCGTCGCCGTCTCAGCCTTCTCAATCGCGCCTAGCGCCGCCTCAGGGACCCGATCGCGCCGCCCGATTGCCTCAAACCGCACTCCGCGCGCCCGCAGCCTAGCCATTTCCATCCGCAGAAACGCTCGCAGAAGCCAGAAGACGCGCTCTACTTCCGCCGCCGGCCGCCGCCAGTTGTCCGACGAAAACGCGTAGAGCGTCAGGCATTGAACCCCGGCCTCGCTCGCACGCTCCACAACCCGCCGTGCCGCCAACACTCCCGCCCGATGCCCAGCCACGCGAGGCAACCCCCGCCGCGTCGCCCAGCGCCCGTTCCCATCCATAATGATCGCCACGTGCAATCCATTCCTGCCTTCACCTGCCATTCCCTCTATGCCTCCGCTAAGCAAACTCTCGACATGAAATTCTTTTGAAAAAGCACGACCGTACCGCCTCCTCAAAGCCGTCTGTGCCTCGCCTTTTTGAAAGGGCTCGGCTTAAGCCGTGCCGTATTCCATCCCATACCAACGCGGCTTTAGCCGCCGAGGGCCGTCCTCCTCCGCTTTGCGTCGCAAAGTCATTCCACAAAAAACTCACGCCTGCGATTCCGCCCAGCCCCGCACCAGCCGTGCCGCGCCCTCTGCCTTCTTTCCGCTCGCAGCATCCCGGATCACCTGCTCCAGCGTCGTCAGATACTCGAGATAGCTTTTCCGCCCTGACGCCGTAATCCGGCAAACCGTCAGCGGCCGGTTGCGGTCGTGTCCCTTCACAATCTCCACCATCTTTGCCTGTTCCAATACCCGCAAATGGCGGCTCAGGTTGCCGTCGGTCAGCGCGCACAACTCCTTCAGGTCGTTAAAGGTCAGTCCCTTCGCATTCGTCATCAGGCTCGTCAACACGCTCAATCGCGCCCGCTCATGGATGACCCTGTCCAACCCCTCATACGCAAAACGCCCTTCGCTGGGCCGCGCCTTAGCCTTCATCTCTCACCTCCCGCGATGCGTAGACCAGAACGCCCGCCACCAGCAGTTGTCCCACGCCGTAAGGAATCCCCATCGCCCAAGGCGAAAATGCGCGTGCGCCTCCCAGCGAAATGCAGAACGCCCCCGTCATCAGGTACCACACGCCCGCCGCCAGCATTGGCCTCGGCAAAAACCGGCAGGATGAAAACACTCCCAGGCTGAAAATCACCTGCCATACTCCCGGCAGCATCCACGCCGCCGCGGGCACATACCGCACCAGCACAAACGTCATCAACAATCCCGCCGCCACCGACGGCAAAAATTGCTCCACCGCCATCCGGATCATTTCGTCGGCCATGCCCTCGTGGATTCGCCGCGTCCGTGCATACATCTCCACGCTAATCACCGCCGCGCTCACCCCTGCCGTCGCAATCCATACCGCCAGATAGATCCAGACATGCCGCCTTGCGTCGGGCAGCCATCGCCACTGCGCCGTCGCCGCCGCCAGCGCCAGCACTCCCGTCGCCGCCAGCGTCGCCGGACCGTAGCCACGAAAATCCGTGCTGCGCGCCACCTGCATCCGGATGCTGCTAATGTCGCCCAGCGCCTTATTCAGGTCCTGCATTCCTGTCTCACTTTACATCGCAAAGTAACTCAACTTGTTGTCCCTTGTCAATTCACCCGGCGAGCCAGGACGATTCGCTAAGGCATCGTCTCAAGGTAAGCTCAAAACGGTCGCAAAATCGATACAGGGAGATCAACTCGATGAGTGATTCACGCCGGGATTTCTTGAAAAAGGCAAGTATGGCCGCCGCTGCTCCAATCATCGCGGCTGACCTTTCTCCGGCGGCCCTTGCCGGTCAGATCGATTCCAGCCCGGCATCCGATCCCGCCCGCATCGCTGCGATCACGTACGACCTCGCCGTGATCGAAGCGACACCCGGAGGGATTGCCTGTGCCGTCCGCGCTGCGAGAGAAGGGCTCCGTGTCCTGCTGGTCGACCGCACTGCGCATTTGGGCGGAATGATCAGCGGCGGGATCGGCGTGTTGGATGCCATGTACGGCGGCAAACGCGCGATCATCCTCGACGAATTCCAGCAGCGCGTCCTCGATTTCTATCGCTCGAAGTACGGCGAGAATTCGCCTCAATACAAGACCGCGCGTCCCGGCCCGCGCTTGGCGCCGGACAGTCGTCTGAGCTTCGAGCCCAGCGTTGGCGAGGCGGTGCTCAACGCCATGGTCGCCGCAGAGAAGAACATCACCGTCCTCAAGGGCTATTACCCGGCACATGTCGAACGCAACGGCCGCATCATCCAATCCGTCACACTCGCCAGTGAAACCGTTCACGGCAATGTCCGAGTCGCGGCAAAGATCTTTGTCGACGCAACCTATACCGCGGATCTCGCGGCCGCAGCTAGCGTCGAGCACCGCGTAGGGCGCGAAGATCGCAACGAGTTCAACGAGCCTCACGCCGGCCGGATCTTCTCGCTGCAACGCCGGCCATCGTCTGATGACGCGCTCTTCCCGCGTGCGGCGGTCACCGGCGACCTCAATCTCCGTCCCGTCAGCGCAATCTCCGGCGAAACCTTCGCAGGCAGCACCGGTGAGGGCGACAACAAGGTCGAAGCGTGGAACTATCGTCTTTGGGTCTCTTGCGATCCCAACAACCGCCGCTATCCTGAAAAGCCTGCCAGCTACGATCGCCAGGAGTTCATCGACACTTATTCTGAGAACTTCCCTCGCGTCGGCAAGCACCTGATCAATCAGAAGACGACTTGGTGGGAGAATCTGACCGTTGCCAACTACGCCTATCCGAACGGCGACTGGCCCACGCGCCACAAAATCGAAGCGCGTTATCGCGACTTCGCGCTGGGCCGCATGTACTTTTTGCAGAACGATCCCTGGGTCCCGGAAAAGCGCCGCCAGGAGGCTCGCCAGTGGGGTCTGGCCAACGACGAATTCGTCGACAACCAGAACTTCCCCTACGAACTTTACGTCCGCGAAGCCCGTCGCATCGTCGGACGCTACATCTTCGAAGAGCAAGATGCGACCTTTGCCCGCGGTTACGATCGTCCGCCCATCCAGGATGACGGCATCGCTATAGCGGATTGGTATATCGACCTGCAGCAGGTCAGCCGCGAACGCCAGCCCGGCAGCAGCGATGAAGGCTTGTTGAGCCTTTCCGAACTCACTCGTCCCTCGCAAATTCCATATCGAACGCTATTGCCCAAGGACATCGACAATTTGCTCGTCACGGTCTGCATCTCCACATCCCACGTCGGTTGGGGAACCGTCCGCCTCGAGCCTACATGGATGCACATCGGCGAGGCCGCCGGTTTCGCGGCCGCTCATGCTCGCAGGCGTGGCGTTGATCCCGCGCTCATCCCGGTCGCGGAATTGCAGCGTGACCTGGCCGACCACCGCATGATGCTGTCGTTCTTTAATGACTTCGATATGAGCACCGACGCCCCATGGGTTCCGGCCGTCAATGCCCTCGCGACAAAAGGATTCTTCGATTCCTTCAACGCCCGTCCCGCCGATCCGCTTCTCGCATTCACCGCCGGTCATTGGGCGGCCAGCGCAAATGAAATCGCGGCCGGCAACTCAGACGGTAATCTGCGCGCACGCACACTGGCTGCCTCTGCCCCCGCAGGCAGCCCAATCAACGCGGAAGCCTTCGCCCAAATGCTTACGAGTGGCGATGCGTTTGCGAAACATGCCGGAATGGCCGCCATCCAGGCCCAGATGGCCCGGCAAACATTGGCCGCCGACGCCGCACTCACACGCGGTGACGCTTGCCTTCTCATTTACCGGCTGCTCGCACCCCGATAGCCTTGCATCGCGGTCTCATCACCTCAGAACCGGTTGCATAAATGCCGTTCTGAAAGGGCGCGACTTCGGTCGTGTCCAAACCTCGGGGGTGCCCGAAGCCTGTCCTGAGCGCAGCCGAAGGATTCAAGCTCCGCCAGGGTGGGTTACCGCGCGCACCACTTTCAGTGCAGCTCTTCGGCGTAGAGGCAGTAAGGCGCCTCGATGGTTGCCACGATCGGGTATGCCGGTGGGTGAGCCTGTGGAGCCTGTGGAACTGTGAAACTGTGGCCCCCAAGTTGTTGATTCGGCGCGGCCCACAGTTTCACAGCCCGGATTAAAAAAAGCGGGAGGGGCACCGGTGGGGGATTGCTCCGCGATTTGCCGCGCGGTTTTGGCGACGATGCGTGAGACGGAAGTCATGTGCTTTGCGGGCCAGATGCGAGCCGGTAGCAGGTGTCCGGCGGTTATGGCTACGGTGATGTTTCTCATTGGTTCCTGCGCTCATCTTGATTGTGCGGGAAACGGCGCAATATCCCGCAAAGTTAAGTGGCTTGGATGGAGCGAGTCACAGGAACTGGGGCTTGACTGAAAGAGGGAGTGGAGCGAGGTACGAGAGGACGGGGAGCGAGCCAGCAAAGACCATCTGGCCCTAGCAAAGCTTTGATGTGGCACCCGGCTAGGGTGGGATATCGCACGCTTCAGCACGCGACAGACGTTAGCCCCACGGCGCAAGCCTGGGAGCCTCGCGCCAAACATATTTTGAAAAACAATCCACGCGGCGCAGCCGCGTTCTTACCCTGCCCCAAAACCGATCGATTTCATCCCCGGCCATCACGATCAACTTCCCGCCCGCAAAGCCGACTTCTCATTAGTAATGTCCGGTTGAATTTGGCTTTTTGGCAAAAAATCCCTTAGATACGCTGAGATTGGAACAAGCGACGCCCCGCCTGATTTCGCTATCCCGCACAGCCAGGTTCCCGGTAATATTCACAGCATGACTCCTGGCGGGCCAAGCTCAGAACCGCCCTGGCAGGCCGTCGACCTTCGACGTGTCATTGATTCAGCCCCGGCGCTGATCCACACTGCTCGGCCGGATGGCCATCTCGATTTCTTCAATCAGAGATGGCTGGATTTTGTTGGTCTATCGCAAGCGGATCTACTCGGCTGGCGGTGGACTGCCTGTATTCATCCCGAAGATGTCGAGGTTTTCGTAGAGAAGTGGCGTACTTCCATCGCGACGGGTGAGCCCTTTCAGGAAGAATCGCGCGTCCGCCGGGCGGACGGGCAATATCGCTGGATGATCCACCAAAAGGATGCCTTCCGCGACCAGGACGGCGCCATCGTCAAATGGTTTGGATCGAGCATAGACATAGAGGATCGGAAGCAGGCCGAAGTTAGTCTCCGACATGCTCTCGATGAAATTAAGAGGTTGAGGGACCAACTCTTCCGAGAGAACATCGCCTTACGCGACGAAATAGACCAGGCATCGATGTTTGAGGAGATCGTTGGCGCTTCGCCCGCCTTGAACTCGGTGCTCGCGCGCGTCGCCAAAGTCGCGCCAACCGACTCCACTGTCCTCGTCACCGGCGAGACCGGGACCGGCAAGGAGTTGATCGCCCGCGCCATCCACAAGCGTTCCCGGCGCGCCGGGCGAGCCTTTGTGAGTGTGAATTGTGCAGCGGTCCCTCGCGATCTGATCGCTTCGGAGTTGTTCGGCCATGAAAAGGGAGCTTTTACAGGGGCCACTCAGCGCCGCCTCGGCCGCTTCGAATTGGCCGAAGGAGGTACGATCTTTCTCGACGAGATTGGCGAGCTTCCGCCTGAAACCCAGGTCGCCCTCCTGCGTGTCCTGCAAGAGCGCGAGTTTGAACGCGTGGGCGGAAACGCCAACATCCGCGCCGAAGTGCGCGTGATTGCCGCGACCAACCGCGATCTGGAAGCAGCGGTGGCCGACGGTGCCTTCCGCAGCGATCTCTTCTACCGGCTACACGTCTTTCCCATCGAGGTTCCGCCGCTACGGGAGCGTAGAGAGGACATTCCCTTGCTTGTTGAGTATTTCATCAACCGCTACGCAAGGAGAATGGGCAGGACCATCCGGCGGATGAGCAAGCGCAGCTTGGAGCTGCTGCAAGCCTATCCCTGGCCTGGCAATATACGCGAGCTGCAGAACGTCATTGAGCGATCGGTGATCGTTTGCGAGTCGGAGAACTTCTCGATCGATGATAGTTGGCTATCTCGGCAGCCCCGGGCAGCCGAGTCGAAGGCACAGGCTGAACTTTCTCAGAAGGTTGCCGAGCAGGAGAAAGAGATGATTGAGAGTGCGCTGAAGGAGACAGGAGGCCGGGTCTTCGGACCGCTGGGCGCTGCAACCAGGCTGGGCATCCCACGGTCCACCTTGGAGTCGAAGATCAGGTCGCTGAAAATCGACAAGAACCGCTTCAAATCCCTCAACGGCTGAGAACGGCCAAAGCTTTAATCCTCCCGTGTCGCGTCTGGGAGGTTTCGATGTTCACTCCGCAACTTTGCATGGCTCCGTTCCCTGTCAATCCACAGTCGTATGTACGCAGGGCTGTTCTCCAGCGTGACGCCACCCGCTTCACATCGTTCGAGGAATCGAACAGCATCTCGATCCACCAAGGTCAAGTCTTTCAGGTCCACGATAATTCGGATTCCCTCAGACTCACCGCTGAAGAGCTTGTCCAATCCTCCTGCCTGTTTCGTATCCATCCGGCCGCTCAAAATGTAGACCACTTTCCCGTTTGCAAACCTCTGAATCTTCAGCATCCGCCTGGCCCTCTTGGCCAACTACATCGCAATTCAAGTTCCAATCGTAAGTTGCTGACAACAGTCCCTTCCCGATCTTAATCGTGGCGAAGTTTCGCCAATTGGCGACCGTTTGTACAACGATATCGCTCGCTTTCTATGGGGACATTCAGCGTTTTGAGTTGGTTACCATTTGGCGCTCCTCGTGCTTTGAAAGAGTCGTACGACAAATCAAAAACAGGAGCACAAAATCATGGACAGAATGTTGGTAGTAGTATTCGACAACGAAGTGAAGGCCTACGAGGGAAAGAACGCCCTGCTGCAATTGGAAAACGAAGGCAGCATCGCTGTCTTCGCCTACGCAGTGATAGCAAAAAACGCAGACAATACCGCGACGGTAAAGCAGGGGGACGACTCTGGTCCGTTCGGGACCTTGGTTGGAACCTCGCTGGGTAGCCTCATCGGCCTGCTCGGCGGACCCGCTGGGCTGGCGATCGGCGCAACGGTCGGACTGCTGGCAGGCAGCACGGCCGATCTGTACAACGCCGGAGTGGGCAGCGATTTCGTCGATGATGTGACCAGGGAACTGTTGCCGGGCAAGTTCGCCGTCCTCGCGGAGGTCCGGGAAGACTGGACGACTCCGGTGGATGTCAGCATGGAAGCGATTGGCGGCAAAGTGATTCGCCGCGCCCTGTCGGACGTGAAGCACGCCCAGCACGAGGAAGAGATCACCGCCATGAAGGCCGACCTCGCGCAGATGAGGGCCGAACTCGCACAAGCGCACGCTGATCGCAGGGCCAAACTGCAGGAGAAGATCAACCAACTCGACGCGAAGATAGAGGCACGCGTGCAGAACGCGAGGGAGCGGCGTCATGCGGCTGAACTCCAGGCCAAAGCCAAGGTAGAAGCCCTCAAGGCAAAGGCAGCCGCACTGAAATCGAAAGCCGTCGAAGCCCACGTTTAGGCCAGATCGACCGCGCACCCACACCCAATTAACCAGCGAAGAAAGAGGAGAGAAATCATGACCATCGAAACAATCGTTGCAAAGCAAGCAGTCCACGACAAGCTTGAGTCCCAGATCAAATTAGCTGAGGCCAAGCTGCACACGTTGAAGGCACAGGCGGAGAACGCCAAAGCGAACGCCGAGATCAAGGCGATCGCCGACCTGGCTCCGAAGAAACAGTCAATCCAGCGGAAACTGCAGGAGCTGAAGAAGTCCAGCGGTGAAGCCTGGAACCAGGCGAAAACCGATCTCGAAGCCGATATCGTCGAGTTTGAGAAGTTGCTCAAGGGGATCGAGTCGAAGGCCGAGGCACACTAGGAGCGACGCGTGTAGCGTCCTTCGCAATTCACATCGAAACATCGGCCCCGACTTGGACGTTGAGGGCGGGCAACAGACTCCCGCCCTCGTGGCTGAGCCGGCCAGCCGATACAACTGCCGCAAGAACGCGAGGCTTCGAGTCCGCGTCTCACGGCTCACAAGAAAAGGAGGAGAAAACATGAATGCACAAAGCACAACAAACATCTTCAAGCAAACTGCCGGGGCCTCTATCGGATGGAGCATCGTCATGGTCATATTGGGAGTTCTGGCGCTGTTTCTACCGCTCGCGACCGGCATCGGCGTCTCCATCGCGGTCGCCTGGATCATCGTTTTCGGCGGCATCGCTTACGTGGCGTCCGCCTTCGCGGCACGAAGCGCAGGATCATTCCTGTGGCGCCTACTGATCGGCGCGGTCTATATTCTTGGCGGCCTCTACCTGGCCTTCAATCCGGGACTCGCACTGGAGTCTCTTACGCTGGCGATGGCGGTGATGTTCTTCATCGAGGGACTGCTGGAGACTGTTGTGTTCTTCCAGTTCCGCACATTGCCCGGCTCCGGATGGGCGCTGTTCGACGGCATCGTGACTCTGTTCCTGGCGTATCTGATCTGGCGTCCCTGGCCGGGCAGTTCGATTTGGGCTATTGGAACGATCCTCGGCATCAACCTCATCACGAGCGGATTCACCCGGCTCATGTACTCTGTGGCAGCACGCAGAACTCTGGAAGCGGTCAGCTGATCAAAAAAACGAGCATTGCCATCCGAAGGCTTGGGGCCAACCCTTTGGCCCTCCTTCGGGGGCCACGCGAGTATTCGGGATCACAGTTAACTCCCGACAAACGTTAGGTCTCTATCGGGACTGCCCCGACACGATGAGCAGGGATGACCCACGTTCTTCTCCGGGGCAGTTTCGATAGGGTCGTTTGAAGTGAGCCGGTGGCGTTTGCGGCGGATGCGGTCGCGCTATGGGAATTGAATCATTTCCTGCCCGCAACGAATAGAATAATAAAGCGATAGAGGAAACAGGCGAGATGCGATTCCGGACACGAAGCAGACCACGATGTCGAAAGTATCGCACGCATAGCGTCCGCCGCGCCAGCGGCTTAATTCAAACGCCCTTGCGGCCTCCAACCTCGCCGCACGTCTCACTCTCGCGCCTGGCTGCCAGCCTTTCCTCTGCCTCTGTCAATCTCTCAGTCCTCCCACAACCTCGCTTCCCCCTCATTCCAAAACCCGCTATTCCTCTCCGGGACTTTGCAGATTATTTCCACGGGTTCCCTACACTCGAAATAGACAGAGCAGTTTCCTTCATCAGGCGGCTCGGGGATGCCGGTTTGGCATGGTCGGCACTCCTCGGGCCGCCCGTTTTTTGGGGCAAAAACATCGCCGACCACGGTTCACGGTCCACGCTGCTAAGTCGTTGATTCTGCCTATATTAGCTTTTACCTCCTTTAGAATCAATGGGATGGAGCAAATGATCGAGGGTACAAGCAACTGAAACTAAACCCTTTAGCCCCAAAACATAGGGGGGCGGGGGGAGTAACTGAAATCTACACAGCATGCCGCGATACGAGTCCGGCCAGACGTTCCCCTCACCCTTCTTCGCGCCATAAAAAACCGAGCCTCCCACCTCCCGTATTGCTGGAAAGTGGAAGGCTGGGCTTTTCCGTTCATTAAGCTATGGATAATAAGCTCGTTGAAAAGTTTCGCCGGCTCTCATTCCGCGGAGCCCGGCATTTCCTCTCATCTCTCCGCCGTCAGTCCTTCCTCTTGTATTGCCCGCGCCGCGAGGGCAAAATCTCCACCTTGTCAATCGGCGTGCGCGCATCCTGGCGCGGTTTACCCTTCGCCGGCTTCGCAGGCCTCGGGAGAAACAGCCGCGACTGCATAGCACTCTTCCGTTCTTCGTCGTTTCGCGTTACGGGCTCAACCCGTTCTCGCGGCGCCGGAAGAATCGGCCCCATGGTTTCCGCATCTGCCGTTTGCGGCGGAGTCGCGTTCCTTTGGAGCTCTGCGGCGCCTAGAAATGCCTCCAGTGGCGCCATCTCGTTCGCCGTTTGTTTCGTTTCGGCCGCGTGCTCGTTTTCGTGCCTCGCATGATCCAACTCTTTGATCCCCGTTGAGAACAGCGTGCCCCTGAGTTCGGTCAATCGCGGCACCCGCACTGCTCTGGCCTCTTCCGGTGTTCTCTCGGTCCGCTCCTGCTCCAGACCGCCGCCTTGCACGCCGTTCGGCTCAGGTTGAGAGCTCCCGACTCTCGGAACGCGCGACTGCGTGAGCGACGTATCCGACCGTGGCGGAGCTTCGGCAAGCCACCACGGAATGTCGTTTGCCGTCGTCGCCCTGTCCGGTGCAACGGAGCTTGCACCGGGCTCATGTCCCTTTCGCGATGCTGGCGCAGTCATCGCGACCTTCTGCTCCGCAGGCGCGGCAAACGATTGCATCTCTCCCTGCAATTCGCCGGCTCCGCTGCCTGTCAGGGCGACCTCAGGCTCCAGGCTGGCCCGGCCCATCTCCACCGCGAAGCGCAGAGTATCGAGAGCCTGCAGATCCTGTGCATTCTTTGGTCGAGTCTGCCCACTGACTTCATCCGAGATGCGGGATCTCGCAACAGCCTTCGCCCTCTTCATTCGGATCAGCACGACCCCGATGGCACTCACTCCAAGCACTATGAGACCGAAGAGCAGCATCACCAGATTTGTTTTGTCCAACATGGAATCAGACCGTCGGAACTTGCCTCATCGGCACCGCGATCCTTCTCGCCCGCCGCGCAATCGCATTCGAGGTCCATGGATCCGGGTTTCCGTTGCATTGAAGCTAGCTGTTTGAACCAACCCGAACAATGCCGCAAAGGTGGGAATGGAGAGGGCCGACACTGCGCGCTTGGTCATATGAGGCTTTAGCGAACAAGTAACACAATGTGATTACCTGCCACTGCCGGAGTGCTTGCGTGCGCTGTACGAAAGGTCGATTGGAGCCGCAAAACGGCGAATCGCGGAACAGAGTTGTTCGATTTGAATTTGTTGGCGGCTCACCGAATCTGTCGTTTGCTCGCCAGAGAATCTACGTCTCGGTTATCTCCGTGCCCACCGCTTCGCGGCCCAATGCTGCCAGGCCTGCCAGGGCCAATGCACCACTGCAACGGTGATCGCGAGCACCGATGGATAGTTGCCCCAGCGCTCCGCTGCCAGAGCTTGCCCTTCACCATTCCACGACGAGATGAGCGCTCCCAGCTGGCACGCCAAGCCGGCAGCGGTGGCGCGCACTGGAGCCGGCGACAACTCGGTAAGGTATGCCGGAACTCCGCCCCAGGCGTCCTGCACCATGAACTGCATCAGCGCAGCGATAGCGAAGCCGGCAGAGAATACTTGTTGCAACGAGTATTTACTCTGATGCATCTTAGCATTCGGGTACAGTGAAGGGCAGAGCGCGCGAAGGATCTATATGACGAACTTGAAATCTGAAATTGCTCAGTCGGCACCCTTCTCCAGTCCGGAGGAAGAGGCGATCCTTAATCTCATGCGCACTTCCGATTGCCTGCAGCGAGCCTTCCAGCAAAAAACCCGCGGCTGGGGACTGACCTCGACCCAATACAACGTCTTACGAATCCTGCGCGGTGCACCGCCGGAGGGGCTCACCTGCGCCGCCATCGGGGCTCGCATGATCACGGCGGAGCCAGACATTACCCGCCTGCTAGCCCGCCTCCAGCGCCTCAAACTGATCCGCCGGCATCGCGACCGCCAGGATCGTCGTGTCGTCCGGACGCAAATTTCCCAATCCGGGCTGGACATACTCCGCGCCATGGATCCGACCATTCATCGCATGCCCATCGAACTTCTCGGGCATCTCAATGAGTTTGAATTGTCAGAGATGATCCGGTTGTTGGAACTTGCCCGGCAAACCTGCGGCGAGCCGGAGCTACGTGAATAGCCCGGCAATCAAAATCTTCTGCGACCGTTCCCTTGTCGTAGTGGGTATTCGGATTGCGCTATTGGGTGACGATCTTGTGCGCCACCGTCTCCTCGTCTAGTTCGGACTGGATGATTTTGTTGTGCAGGCAATAGAGAGCGAGCTCGAGCCGGTCTGACACACCGAGCTTGTCGTAAATCTTGCGCAAATAATTCTTGATCACCTGCTCCGTGGTGCCCAGTTGGAAAGCGATTTCTTTGTTGCGCTTCCCTTGCGTGATGCAGGTGATGATCGACATTTCCTTGGGAGAAAGGCGCGGCTGACTCCGCGGGCTCACAAGCGAGGCTGCCTGGGCGCGATAAGCCTCAATCACCCAATTCACCGATTGGTTGTCGATCCAGGTTTCGCCTGCGGCGATGCGGCGCACGCAGCGTACCAGCAGATCCGGCGAAATCGAGCGCGAAACAATGCCGCGCACGCCACGACGGTAAAGCTCAACCGTGTGGTTCTCGTCTGCCTGAACAGCCTGCACAATCAGCTTCACGCTCGGCGCAAGACGCAGTAATTCTGGAATCACGTTCGACGTGCCCGCCAGCATGCTTCCTTCTAACAGGACAACGTCGCTCGGATAGCGCTCGATCGCCGCGCGCAGATTCTCCAGAGAATCTGCCTGTGCTACGACGCGAATATCGTCTTCTAGGGCGAACACTTTGCGAATCCCGACTCGATAAATCGCCTGGGAATCCGCAAGAATCACGCGGATTGTCCCGGGCTTGATCGGGGTTTCGACAGCTTCGCCTTCAGGTTTATCGTCTAGGATTTCCATATCCGGCTGCAGTTCAAGCCAACCGCATTCTCAATGCTCCGCAAATCGATAATCGTCGATAGTGGCAGCAGCGAGATGCTCATTATGGCTTGAGGAGCAGCGTACCACACGCCCCTTGCAATGGACCATAACATCATTGGGGGAGCCAAGCACCGTATGGGGCATTCGCATTGAAAAGCGAATGTCGGCTCCAACCTCTAAGTCCCGGTCCAATGAAAAAAGGACACCGCTCGCGGAAACATTTCTGGTGGACGCAGCGACCTCACCCTCTTCCTCGCGAGCCGTTAATGTCACCGGCAAAGAAAGGGGAAATCGCACCGCACAACGAACCTCTTGCCGTCCTTGTGAGGGCGCAGGCGAACCGGGCGGAAGCGGTGAATCTGGATTGGGAGAACTCATATGCTTGACCTGAGTATGTACCCTGGTGTCACTGTAACTGTTTTTCCTTATTTACCATAGGGCACGAAAGTTTCCAGAGTAGTAACCTTCCGGCAGCGTCTTTGAAACGCCCCTTACCACTCCCCAAATCTCGAATCTTTTGCCCTTCCAATCCGCTCACTGCAAACGGATCCCTCCGGTGAGAGCGTGAATCGCAAACTGAAATTGGTGAACCCTTCAGCGACTGTTCTTGGCGGCACAAAACCTTTTATCTGTTGACCGCAGCCGCGCTCTTCCACTGCGCTTTATCGCCTTCTCGCCGCGCTCGTCATCCCCGCACCGCTGGCTCGTCAAATTCAGTCGGAACTCAATCTAAAGTTGTTTCGTCCGATCGGTCTCGACTTCCGCCACTCGATTGGCCGTTTGATGGATCGCGGAGCGTCCCTTGGTCTGCGGCAAAGCTGCTCTGGCAAAGTATCGCGCGAACAAAGCGTATGGAACTCGCTGCATCTCCCCCGAGTGAAATCAATCGCACTGGCTTTGGCAGCAGATCGAAACAGATAGATGATTGCTGGTATTTACCCTGCGAAACCTAAGAGTCGCGCTTCGGATTTACGCCCATTTTCCCTTCCGGACGCAATTCGATGGGCATTCCTGGACAGTAATCGCGCCCTGATCCTTGCGTAACTCAGCCAGCACGCTGATACGACCTTGATTGGGCGCGCAGACCAGCTGCGAAACCTCGCCTTGCACCGGATCGCGTGCAGTCTTCGCGCGAGGAAGTTTCCCCATCGCTACGCGTAAGTCGAAACTTTTGCGTCTCTTTCGCCCCGATAAGGCGAAGATTCAACAAAACTTATGCCAGGTAACCTAGCGTTGATTACCATAAGGACAGCCGAATGAGTACTACCGGAAAAAAATATTTGCAATTGCACTTTTGTTGTAGCAGGCCTGGTCGGTTTGGGTTACTCTTATTGAGCAAACGTTGTATGGCGGCTGTCTGCTGCTGGGAGATGTGTCAATGCGTACGAATGATTTGAACCTAGTTAAAGTTGCCTTTTTAACGGTGTTATTGGCTTGCGCCAGCACGGGGTTTGCGTTTCCATTCCCCATACCGCCCTCTGCCAGCGCGGTAAATGCATTTCCGTTCCCCATACCGCCCTCTGCCAGCGCGGTAAACGCATTTCCGTTCCCCATACCGCCCTCTGCAAGCGCGGTAAATGCATTTCCGTTCCCCATACCGCCCTCTGCCAGCGCGGTAAATGCATTTCCGTTCCCCATACCGCCCTCTGCCAGCGCGGTAAACGCATTTCCGTTTCCCATACCACCCTCTGCCAGCGCGGCAAATGCATTTCCGTTCCCCATACCGCCCTCTGCCAGCGCGGCAAACGCATTTCCGTTCCCCATACCGCCCTCTGCTGGCGCGCTCGCAGTCAGCTAGGCAAATACGGCGGGGTTCGCCGCTTCGCATGCTAACGGCGGGTGCAAGAACCAATTCCCACGCTCGGCTGTCTTCTCAGCCCGACGTTGTTTCGTGACTGAAGGTCGGACGGCGCACAGATCGCTTCCAGGTTGTTTTCATTGTCTGTGTTGAGTCCCGCCTGTATTGGCACGTGGGTATTTTACCTTCTACCCGTCTATATTATTTGGGTACATGCGCCGCGTTCGTTCCTCTCGCCTCACCGATAATGCTGCTATCCTCGAGTCAACCAATTGGGGGGAGCGGACGGGATGTCAATAAGTTTTGACAACGCGGTTTTCGCGGCTGTCATTTTGACCGATGCCGTCGTGATTGTGCTGCTCATTTATAGGCGCGTATGGCGCATTCTGCCTGTCTTTTGTTCCTATGTTGTCTGGGACATTTTGAGCGATATTGTCGTGTACTCAGTCATGCGCCACTACCCCAGCAAATATTTTGACACGTACTTCATCCAGATCGCGATCGATTCGGCTTTCCTCGTCTGCGTTATGGTGGAAATCGCCTGGTCTACTCTCCGGCCGATCCAGGCATCCCTGTCGCGCGGCGTTTTAGTCATTGTGGCTGTCTTGATTCTGGCAGCGGGCGCGGCCATCTGGCCCTTCGCCGCCGTCCCCGCTCTTGCGCATGACTCGTCACGGCAGTGGCTCTTTATGGTTCAACTGCAGCAGACAGTGTCCATTCTCAGGATCCTGCTCTTTCTCATTTTGGCCGCAGGTAGCGAATTGCTATCGATCGGCTGGCGCGATCGCGAATTGCAAGTAGCCGCGGGGCTTGGGTTTTATTCGCTGGTCAGTGTGGTCGTCTCAATCCTGCAGGCGCATCAAAACACCCATTTGCAGTGGTCTCGCCTGGAGCGGTGGGCGTCGCTTGCTGCTCTCTGTTCCTTGTTCTATTGGATCTTCTCTTTCTCGCAGAAAGAGGCTGCGCGCCGCGAATTCACCCCCCAGATGGAAAGCTTCCTTTTGGCCATGGCCGGTGCGGCCCGCACGACTCGTGTTGCTCTCACTGAATCCCGGACCAACAAGCCGCGGAAGCATGATGATCAATGAGATCGCTGTTTGTGCTGTTCTTCAGTAACTCCCTTGACACAATGCCTGAATCCAGGCTCCGGCGCGTTGGCGGTGGGACTCGCCGTTCTTCTTCGCATAAGGAACACTGGGCGCGAACTTGACCGCCTTCTCCTGCCCGCGCTTGCGTAAACTGGCAACGATAATGGATGATCGCTCCGCCCTCCAAATTTGGCCGGCTGGTCACGCGGATCTGCGCGGCATCGCCAGAAAAGGAGTTCCATGAATCGTCGCGATCTGTTGAAGCTCTCTTCCTTCGCGATGGCGGCAGCCTCGGCCCCCACGCTTGCCTCGGCCGCAGCCGTCTCCGCCTCTTCAAGTTCAGTCGCGCGCTGGGACGCTCTCGAACTGTCCTTCAACGGACCGTTCGCAGGCAATCCGTTCATCGATGTCAGCCTCACCGCCACGTTCACACTGAAGAACCGTTCTCTCACAGTCGAGGGTTTCTATGACGGCGAGGGCGTATACAAGATCCGCTTTATGCCGGACGATCCTGGGAACTGGACGTGGACGACTTCCAGCAATCAGCCGGCCCTTCACGCCAAGTCCGGCGCATTTCAATGTGTCGCCCCCGAGACCGGCAATCGCGGCTCCGTTTCTATTCGCGACAGCTGCCACTTCGGCTATGCGGATGGCACGCCCTACGTCGAATGCGGCACAACCTGTTACGCTTGGGCCTTCCAGGCCGAATCCACGCAGCGCCAAACCATCGAGACGCTCTCTGCCTCACCTTTCAATAAGCTGCGCATGTGCATCTTTCCCAAGTGGTACCAGCACAATCGCAAAGAACCTCCCCTTTATCCCTTCCCACGCAACGGCGATGTCAATGATTACTCAACCTTCAACGCCGCTTACTTCCAGCACATCGACCGCCTCATCCTCGATCTCCGCCGCGTCGGCGTCCAGGCCGATCTCATCCTCTTCCATCCTTACGACAAGTGGGGCTATCAATCGATGCCTGCTGAGGTCAACGAACGCTATCTGCGCTATGTCATCGCGCGATTCAGCGCTTATCGCAATGTCTGGTGGTCCCTCGCCAACGAATACGACCTGCTCCGCGCCAAGACCAACACCGATTGGGACCGCTATGCGCAAATTCTCGGCGAATACGATGCATTCGACCACCTCCGTTCGATCCACTACTGTTATCACCAATATGAATACGGCCGCGGGTGGTGCACCCACGCCGGCGTCCAGGACTCGCGCATGCAACTCGGCGCACAGTGGCGGGCCGACTGGCAGAAACCCGTCGTCTTCGATGAGTGCAAATACGAGGGCAATATCGGCTCCCAATGGGGCAATCTTTCCGGCGACGCCATGACCGGCCGTTTTTGGCAAGCCGCTGTCCAGGGCTGCTATTGCGGTCACGGCGAAACCTACCTGGACCCGAACGACATCCTCTGGTGGTCACACGGCGGAGTTCTTCACGGCTCCAGCCCTGCCCGGATCGCCTTCCTTCGCAAGTTGCTTGAAGAAACCATAGCCGTCGGCTCCGGTCCCATCGGCTTCACCAACTTCCACCAGGAGCCCATGGGCGCTCGCCGCAGCAACAATTCCGTCCTGTTTTACTACTTCGACGAGCATCAAGCTGCCGAAGGCACTTTCCCACTGCCAGAAGGCAAAACCTACACCGCCGAATACGTCGACACTTTGCTGCTCACGCGCACGCAGCTCCCCGGCGAATATTCAGGCTCTGCTGACGTCAAGTTACCTGGCACTCCCTGGGGCTCTCTCTGGTTTCGTCAAAAGGACCTGGTGTAAGGCGCTCTTCCATCACCGCTCGCATCTTCAGCGCCCGGACGGCGAGGGTAACTGCGGGCCAGGCTGCGTGACACCTCGCGCCGGGAATCTCCCCGTTTGACACACTCGCGCAGTCCAAGGTTAAATTAAACCAGTGGTGAAGGAGTTCACCCTTAACCGCTGTCCCCTCCAATAGGCCGGACAGATGATGACTCCTGACAGGGAATCCTGTTGCGGAGTCATGTCGCGGCGCGATCCCTAACAATACTGTGAACGGCGCCATAGCTCGGCGCTAGCCGAACGATAATGCCTCTGCATTCGGCGTGCGCCGCTATGCGAGGTGTTTGTTCACCTGAGAGGAGAATGACGGTGCAGAAATACCTGTTCATCGCCGCGGGAGGCGCGCTTGGATCGGTCTTACGCTATTGGGTCGGCTCCACAATTTCGGGCCGAACAGGAACCAGGTTCCCGTTCGGCACACTCGCGATCAACTTCTCGGCCTGCCTCATCATCGGCTTCACGCTCACTTACTTCGGTAAACTCGCCGATCTCGACCCCTCATGGCGGTTCCTCGTCCCCATCGGGTTCATCGGAGCGTACAGTACATTTTCCACTTATGAGTGGGAGACGCTTTCCATCATGCGCTCGGGGGCGTTCTTCCTCGCCACACTTTATGCCGTCGGGAGCCTTGTTCTCGGACTTGTTGCCACCTGGTGCGGCGTTGCATTAGCCGATCTCTTGTAGCCAGGGAGGAGAAAATCGAATGACTATGATGGATCCGAATCTTCGCGCCGCCCCTTCTTCCCGAACCGGTCGCCGGGCTGGAGTTGCAAGTTCAACGGAAAGGTGCTTCAATCCTTCCTTGTCTACCGGAGAGGCGGAGCTCCCGCAAGGCAATCCAGGCACACCGTCTCCGGGACAAGAGGTACGCATGCTGACCACGGGCAAGGCGGTCAAAGTTACACTCTACCTGAGCGATGGCGCAAAGCATCACGGCGTTCCGGTCTATACCAGCATTCTCGACTTTCTCTTCCACAGCGGCATCGCTGGCGTCACTGTGATCAAGGGTGTTGCGGGCTTTGGCGCCAGGCACCGCATCCATTCCGCGCATATCCTAGAGATTTCCGACCATCTTCCCATCAAGATCGAGTTTATTGAGACCCGCGACAAGGTCAACGCAGTCCTGCCTGAACTTGAGAAACGGACTGGCTCCGGCCTCATCGAACTCCAGGAAACCACTATCGTCGTTCCCTCCAGACCTTAGAGCGTGTTTCATAGATGGCCGCCGTATCCGGATTCTCGTCCCTCAGGGGTTAAAACCCCTTGCTTCTCAGGCTCTTTTCGGCACGACTGAAGTCGTGCCTGATACAAAGCGGATTTATGAAACCGGCCTTAGAATTGGTTGCATCGGTCCGGTTTTGAGAAGAGAATCCCGCGCGGGGTCCCATGCGACTACCCAAAGCCCCCTGGGGAGCCGGCTCAGGCGCTTCCGCGCGCAGCGCTCGATTGTGCTCAAGCGCAACATTCAGCAGGCGTTTGGGTTGTGACCAAAGAGTACGTTCTTTTGTGCCTTGCAGTTTTCCGCAGTCAACCCGGCGGCCTCTTTGTCGATTACCTCGTCCGCGGCCGCTACCACTTGATTCCCAAGGATCCCGAAGTCTTAGGTCCGGACAACTTATCCACGTTGACAATGCCCGCGCTGCCCACCGAGAATCTCGCAAGTACCGGTATTCCCGTCGACCATCCCTCGTCTGCGGAGTCGAGTGCAGAAGACGCTACAGACACGCCCTCTTCTGTAGAGCCCGGCGCCGGCGAGCCGGAACCTGGTAGTGACTCAGCCGCCTTCGCTACGACGCAAGCGGCTGGGGGAGTGAACTCGGTCTGAATGAAAGCGGAACCCCCGATGAGTAAGAAGGAACTGCAGAATTTGAAAAGCCACGCACGATTCGATCCGCCCTACCACTTTTTCCTCACCTTCATTTCTCTGGCCACGATCGTCATCGCAATCGTGTACGCAGTACACCATTTCTGCTTCTACTCGATCTGGTTGATTGTCGTGTCTGTCGCCGCATTGGTCGCGCTCTTCAGGCTGCGTACTTACCCATTGAAGGTACAGGACCGCGTGATTCGCCTGGAAGAACGGCTGCGCCTGCAAGCTCTGGCGCCCGAGGAATGGCACGCGCAGATCTACCGGCTCTCTGAGGATCAGTTGATCGGCCTGCGCTTCGCCGCCGACGACGAGGTGGTTGAACTCGCCAAGCAGGCCCTCGAGCACAACCTGAACCGCAAGCATATCAAGGAACGCATCAAGGAGTGGCGTCCCGATACATGGCGCGTGTGATGGCAGCTTGCGGCCGGAAGCTCGGAGCTTGCAACAGTGGCCGATGCTTCGCTCGCAGCTACTCGGAGATTCCCGTTACCTGGCAGCGCCACACGGTTCTATCCGGAAGAAGAAGCTCATACTTGTCATAAAGAGGCGCGGTCGTCGTGTCTCGAACCGTCTTAAGAAGGCGCGCGGTATAGTCGCCGGGGCGCAGGGTCAACCGAAAAAGGAAGCTTCCCGTCAGCTCGATTTTCTGTTGATTCATAACCGTGTCGGCGTGGACCACGTCAATGCAGGCTCCGGCATCGCAGTATCGCCGGATATGAATTCCAGAGATGTGCACCTTGATCTGATAGCTGACGCCAGGCTTTGCACTTGGCTGCGCTTGGCCATACCGCGTCTTTTGTCCATTCACACATGACACGTACGAAACAAGAAGAAGTACGATCGCCAGTGATTTCATAAATCCTCCCGATGCAATCTTGTTGCGACCGGCAAATAGTTGCCACAGATCAGTCGCTGGCCGCGTGCAGAGATGCTACAAGTTACCGGCTACCGGCTTTCGAGTGTCCCCTGGTCTCTCGGCCCCTGCTTCTCCTCGTCTAATTCGTGCTCGTGCTTGTAATGCTCCACCGGCATCTTCCCATCCCACCATGCCCAGTTCATCGGGTACACATCGGGATCGAAAAATACCTGGTAGAAGTGCCACACGAGAATCGCCAGCGTGGCCAGGATCGCCTCGTAGAAATGGACGGCAGTCGCCACGTCCACCCACCAGCGCGCCAGCGTGTCCCCGACCCAAACCTTGGCCCAGATCATCACGCCGGTCAGACCCATCAGCGCCGTGCCCCACACCAGCGCCCAGTACTCGGCCTTCTCCGCGTAGTTGAAGCGCCCGAACTTCGGCTTCTCCTTACTCAGGCCAAGGTAGTAGCGCATCGTGCCCCATGCATCCAGCGCATCCTTTGGCTTGGGCGCGATGTCGCGCAGCAGCCGTCGCCCTTCCCGCGCCGCAGCGAGATAACAGAGGTGATAGATGCCAGCGCCAATCAGCACCACTCCGGCAATGCGATGAATGATCCCGCGCAGATGTTCGCCCATCCCCAGCGTGTGCGCAAACCAGGTGTCGGGGAACTTGAGCGCGAAGCCCGTGATGACCAGGATAATGAAGCTCGACAGCAGCACCAGATGCTGCCAGCGCTGATTCACCGTCATGCGGGTCATGAAGGGATTCTGCATCCGCCGCCGCGCCACAGCTTTGCTCCGCCAGATCACGGCGTTGTGCAGGAACATCGCTCCAATCACCAGCAGGATCAGGACAATGTAAATCTGCCGCACCCAGCGCACCGCAATCGAATCCATATCTAGCGGTCGCCCGCCATCCTGCAAGTGCACCGGCGTACGCGTGAACCTTTGCGTCACGCCCTTGTGGCACTGGCCGCAGGTGGCGTCCAGATTCGCGCGATTGATCGTCGACCGCGGATCGCTCGATGGCAGAATGTCGTGCACGCCGTGGCAGCTCGAGCAGTTTGCCGCCACCACGGAACCGCCTTCCGCCGCCAGCCCGTGATAGCTGTCGAAGTAGCTCGTCACGCGATTACCGGGAACGCCAAACTCCTGCGACAGCCGCACGCCCTCGTGGCAGCGCGCGCAGATGTCGCGAGAAATGTTCTGCTCCGCCACCGGCGAATTGGGATCCGTATGCGGCTTGATCGAGTGAATCCCGTGGCAGTCCGTGCAGGTCGGCGCCATTGCGTTGCCTCGCGCCAGCGCCTGGCCGTGAATGCTCGCGGTAAATGTGTTGGCATACCTCCCCGTGGCATTTGCCGCAGGTGGCTGCCACTGCAAACTTTGAGATGGGCGACTTGGCATCGCTCGCCGGCAGAATCTCGTGCGCGCCGTGGCAATCGGTACATACCGCGGCATTCTGCGAGCCATTGGCTATCGCCCGCCCGTGCACGCTTGCCTGGTACGAAACGAACGCCTGCGCGCTCTCCCCGTTCGACTCCATTAGAAATTTTTGCCCGTGGCATCGCCCGCAGGTCGCCGGAATGTTGGCGTGGTAGACAGGCGAGTTGGGGCCGCCCGGGCCGACGATCTCGTGCGCACTGCCGTGGCAGTCTTCGCACGTAGCCGCTGGGTTCGTGCCGGACCCTCTCGCCTGGGTATGCACGCTGTGCGCATAGGCCGCCTGCGCGTCGGCGTGGCATTGGGCGCAGGTGATTTTGGCGGGCGGGGTGTCGTGGGCAAGGCTCTTTACGTCCGTGTGGCAGTCCACGCAGTGGAACATCCTGCCATGAACTGAGTGTTTGAACTTGTTCTGGTCCACGTAGAGGCTGACGGCCTTGCCATTCTCCTCAGTGGTCAGCGTGGAACCGCCGTGACAGGTCAGGCAGTCGGAGTCCTTGAGCTTTTGCGCGGGGAGTGCGGTAGTGGCCCAGACAGCGATGAAAAAGACGAACGATGGAGCAATCAACCTTCGAGCAATGTCCACGCTTCAAGGAGAGCCCTCACCGTATTTTCCCGCCGTGACAGGTGTCACAAAGGCGGCTTTCAGCCATCAGCTACCGACTCTCAGCCATCACCTTGCTTGTTTCGGTGCGGAGCTTTCGCATCGATTAAGGAAGCATGCTCGATTTCTTCGCCGAGATGACTACGCCGCGGCATCGTCGATCCGGCCGGGCAGCGGAATACGCGCGATCTTCGGCCGTTTTCGGCGGGCTGCGTGCCAGAGATCATATTGCTGCTGCAAATCAAGCCAGACTTCGGGCTCTGTGCCCAGCGCGTCAGAGAGGCGAAGCGCCATCGCCGCCGTAAAAGACGCGTGACCGTTCAGGAGCCGCGAGAGCGTAGATCGGGCGACACGAAGGCGCTTTGCGGCTTCGCCCACCTGCATACTGCCGAGATATTCTCTTAGCAACTCTCCGGGGTGGGGCGGGTTGTACATCCTTGCCATGTCGAGCCTCCTATCCTCAGTGATAGTCCTGGTAGTCCACGAGAACGGCGTCTTCGCCTTCGAACACGAACGTCAACCGCCAATTGCCTTTAACCTTAACCGACCAATGCCCGGTGAGATTGCCTTTAAGGGGGTGCAAATCCCATCCAGGAACGTTCATGCGCGTCGCATTCTTCGCCGTATTCATCACGCCGAGTTGAATACGGAGTTTCTTCGCGTGCGAAGGCTGAATTCCGGCCTTGCTGCCAGTGAGGAAGAACTTTTCCATGCCGGCGTGCCGAAAGGATTTGATCACTCGTCTAACGTAGCGTGTAGCGCGCCACGCGTCAAGCAATTGAACGTGTTCCGCAGACCGGCCGCCCAGCTTTACCGAAAGTACGCCGTCAGCGTCAGGACCAGCAGTGTGAGTCCGATCAGGATCGCCGTGGTCCCCACTACTTTAGAGAAATTCAGCAGCCACACCGGCGGTGCAATTCCGATCCGCGACTCCAGCTTGCCCTCGGCCACCATCCGCTCGTACTCTTCCGGCCGTTTATGCTCGAACTCCTCTTCGCTCTCGACGCCCGTGAAAATGACCATGTCCATGGGAAAGCTGTCGGGCCTGAGGTGCGTGTTTACAAAGTGAATCGAGAAGATGAACAGGATCGCCAGCAGCCCCTCTTCGCTGTGGATCACCAGCACGGCATTCAGCGCCCATCCCGGCAAAAAGTGCGCGAAGAACGGCGCGAACCACATGGCGTAGCCCGAAAACCCGATCACCACCATCCCCCAGAACACCGCCCAATAATCGAACTTCTCCCAATAAGCGTAGCGCTCGAAATGCGGCTTCGGGCCGAGGCCAAGAAACCACCGCATGTGTCCGAAAAGATCCTTCACGTCCTTCCAATTGGCCACCATCGACGTCGGTCCCCAGAAGATTCCTTTTTCGCGGCGGAGTATCCCGCGCTGCGCGACTTCTTTCACATGGATCGCGAAAGCGATCGTCAGCACGATGGCGCACAGCTTATGGAAAAAGAGAATCGCGCCGAATCCGCCCACGCCCGCCGCGAACTTGCGGGCCCAGAAGCTCTCGCTGAAGCGCATCGGAAGACCGGTCGCTGCTAATCCGAGAAATGTCGTGAACAGCACCGCGTGCATGTACCGCTGCTCGCGCGTGAAGCGCACAAAGTACCGCTGTTTGGCGCCACCGATTTCCGTCTTCGCGTCTGCCAGTTCCAGCTCAGGCATTCTTTCCTCCATCGGCCGCTTTGTTTTTCACCTGGTTATAACGCGAGCGAATCAGCCACAAGATGGTGTGAATCAAGAAGAACGTCAGCACACTCGCCAGCAGCAGGTTCATGAAGAGCCGTACGAAATAAAGCCCTGGACTCAGCTTGCGGTCGCGCGCGTTGGCATGCGGCTGGTACTGCACGAAGCTCAGGTTGGCGCCCGCGTGGCAGCGGCCGCATGTCGTTACCAGGTTTGCCTTGTTGATGGGCGAGCTCGGATCGCTCGCGGGCCGCACGTCGTGCGCCTGGTGGCAATCCCAGCAGCGCGCCGTCTCCACATAGCCGCCCAGAGAGCCCAACTGCGAGTGGAAAGTGTCGCGGTAAGTCGAGAACTTGTCCTTGTGGCAGTTCCCGCAGATCGGCGTCGACTGCATGCGAAACGCCGCTTCTGTCGGCTGCAGAATCGCGTGCGCCGTATGGCAGTCCGTGCAGACCGGCGCGTTCATGTTGCCCTTGGCAATCGCCTTACCGTGCACACCCTGCTCGTAATCGGCGTCGATCTTGGCGTGGCAACTGCCGCAAGTCTTAGGAATGTTTGCCTTATAAGTCGGACTCTGCGGATTGGTATGGCTCAGGATCTTATGCGAGCCGTGGCAGCTCTGGCAATTCGCGGCCACCAGCAAACCTTCCTTGCTGAGCGCGAATCCGTGAATCGAGTCGATGTAGTTCGGGTAGACACTGGCCAACCCATGCTTCCCCGCCATGCCGTTGTTGCTGTGGCACTGCCCGCAGGTTTTCGGGACGTTCAGCGGATACACCGCCGAGCGCGCGTCTGTCTTCGGAAAGATTTCGTGAGCGTTACCGTGACAACTTGTGCACGGATGATCCTTGCTGTCGGCGTGAACGCTTCCCTTGAGCTGATCGGCCTGATCGCTATGGCAGGTTGCGCATTGCACCGGCGCAATCTTGTCCGGATGCGGATACCCTTTTATGTCGGCGTGACAGTTGGCGCACTGAAGGCTGCCGTGAATGCTCGCGCTGAATTTCTGGCCATCGACCGCAATGCTGCGTCCCGCCGCGTCGGTCATGCTGGCGTCACCGTGGCAGGTCAGGCAGTCCTGCGACCCCAGCGACGAAGACCTGTCGCCGGGGGCCCCGCCCTGCGCACTAACGGTTCGTGGCCCAAATGCCAAAATCGCTGAGCTCAACGCAACAAGAGCGATTCCCGCGCTGGCGCCTATCCTTGCGGTCACAAACCAGGAATCGCGGTTCACGGTTTTCCTGGTCCCTGATCCCTGCTCCCTGCCAGGCCCCCCAGCGAACGATGTTTGCTCGATGGCGTGGCCGTTCCTTGTCCTTTTGAGCACTGACCACTGATCACGGTCCGCTGTCTTTCCCGCGGATTTTTTCATTCCGCCGTCTTCCTTCCTTGGGCGAAAGCAGGCAACTCCGCTCACCGCAGTTCCCCGCGGATTCCACCTGCTTCAAAACTTTTGCGGGGGATCGCAGTTCCAAGGTCGTTCTTTTAAGGGGCGGTTAGCAGTGACCTCTATCACAAGCTCCGCGACTTGGATCACAGGAACCCGTGGCCGAAAAGACGTTGAGCGAAACTTGAAATGTGTTCGGGATTACAACCGCGCCACGCTAACTTTGTGGCGGATTTTGCGGCGACACAATCAGAAAGGAGACGCTGTCTTTCGTGTTTCTTCTGTGGGGTGTGCCGCGCCGGATCACCAGCACGTCGCCTTTCTTCAGACTCGTGGTGGTTGTGCCTTCTGAGTCAGGAGCCAGCCACTCGCCGGGGCCGATGCTGTGCGCCTTGAGCGGCGTTCCGCCCAATTCATACACCGTCTCCCCCTCAAGGATGTACACGATGTGATCGCGGTGCTCGTGCCACTCGAATTCGTGCGGGCCCGTCGTCTTCTCTGCCCACAGATCGAGGACAAAATTCTTGTCGTTGAAGAGCCGTGTTGTGCCGGTTTTGGCTGCGTGCGCGTGAATGTCTTCGGCCAGGGCGCCGTGAGTGACAACTTTGAACTTTTCTGTTGACATGGGAAACGCGGCCTGCTGCGCAAGCGGCATGGCGTTCTGCGCCAT
The DNA here is from genome assembly GCA_963782285.1 of uncultured Acidobacteriaceae bacterium. Classification (GTDB taxonomy): domain Bacteria; phylum Acidobacteriota; class Terriglobia; order Terriglobales; family Acidobacteriaceae; genus Telmatobacter. The sequence goes on along the minus strand of CAWAJH010000010.1, from coordinate 128,527 downwards.
AGCCAAAGCCGGCAGCAGGTCGGCCGCCGCGAGGGTCGCAGCTATGCAGGGAGCTGCAAGCAGCAGCGTTCGGCGGCTTGCGTCGGGTTCTGGATCCTTGACCACTGGATGGCGCCGCCCCAGCCTTCCCGCATTTCGAATGTGCATAAGGACTCTCCTCTGCGGGCATTTAATCATCCCGCAGCGCAAACTGTCAGCCGGGCCCGAAAGCTAGCTGCCGTCCTTGCACCATCCCCCGCTCGTGATACAGGTCACATTCCACCGAGTGCTCGGTTTACGACAATGGAACAGCTTGCGTGAGGAGCCACTTCATGGCCATACTTGCAGTTCCCGAAACCAAAACCATGCTTACCCTTCCCGGCGATGCCGTGCGCCAGATCCTCTGGCGTTTTGCCGATCGTTTTGACCTGCAGATGCTGGTGCAATCGGCGCGCGGTGTCGCGCGTGGAACCGTGGCCCGTCTCGTAGCCTCGGGCGAGCGCAACACACATGAGTGGACCCCGGCCAAAGACGAGATGCTCGACGCCTTTGACCGCTCCGGCATCACCGCGGCCTTCATGGAGCCAGAGGAAGGCGGCTTCATCGCCGGACCGAAAAATCTCGCCCTCGGCCTGGCCGCATTCGAGCTCGCGTGGGTCGATGGCGGCGCTGCAACCGCAAGCCTTGCCGGCTTCCTCGCTCTTTCACCCATCCACGAGCGCGGCACGCAGGAGCAAGTCACGCGCTACAAAACGCTCGCCGCTCCGCCGCAGCCCGGTGAGGACCGCAAACCATGGCGCGGCGCCTTCGCGCTCACTGAGCCCATCCCTTATGTCGGCGTTGACACCGGCATGTTGAACGGCAAGGTGCGTGTCGCCGAGTGGAAAGACGCCAGCGAGCCCATCCTGCAGGTTGAAAAGCGCGGCCGCTTTATCACCGGCATCGCCGTCGCCAATTTTGTGACCGCTGCGGTCATCTCTGACGACGAGCGCATCAAGGGCAGTTGCGTCATCATCCTCGAAGAAAGTGACCAGGGCACCTTCGACCGCGGCACGGCAACCAAAAAGCTCGTCCATCAACTCTCTTCCACCGGCGATCCCGTCTTCAATCTGCGCGTTCCCGCAAGCCGCATCGTCGGCGGCTACACCGTGAAAGACGGCGTTATCGTTCCCAACTTCAACCACACCGAAATCATCGATGCGGTCTTTCGCCGCACGCGCGTGCCCGTCGGACTCATGACTGCGGCCAAGCTGCTGTCGGCGGTTGAGCCTGTCATTCGCTACCAGCGCCAGCGCTTTCGCGGAGCCGAGGGCGCCAAGCCTGGCTCCATCCGTTACGAGCAAGGCATCCAGCAACGCGAAGACGCCCTCCACCGTCTCGTCGATATATGGGCCGCGGGAGAAGCAGCCTCTTCACTCGGCTTTGCCGCCGCGCGTCTCTTCGACGAACTCGATCCCCTTGAAAAACAGAAGACCGCCATCCTCGCCGAGCGCGGAATTTCCGGCGGGCGCGCAGAGATGAAAGCACTCAAAGAAAGCGAGCAGCGCGCCATCGAACTGCTGAAGCTCAAACCCGGAAGCTCGCGCCGCGCCGAACTCGAATCCGACCCCCTCGTGCAATACGTCCTCAAAGACGCCGAAGCCAACGTCCTCTGCCCTGCCACCAAGCTCTGGAATACCGGCCACGGCGCCAACATGATGCGCGAGGCCGTCAGCCTCATGGGCGGCTACGGCATCACCGAAGATTGCCCCGGTTTCCTTGCCAACAAGTGGATGGACGCGCAACTCGAAGCCACCTACGAAGGTCCCGAAGCCGTGCAGCGCCGCCAACTCACCGTCACCATGACCAGCGAAGTCTTCCTCGCCGAGTTCGCTGCCTGGACCGCCGAGATGCGCCGCATCGCTTCATCGCGCCCCGGCACCGGTGCGTGCACGCTCGCCTCCGCCATGAACCTGTGGGCGTGGTCGCTCAACTATCTGCAGCACGCCACAGATCCCGCCGGCGGCAAGCTCTATCATGGCCAGCGCCAGGGCGTCACCTTTGCTCTTGCTGACGCGCTCAGTTGGCTCATGGCCTCGCGTTGCCAGATCCTTGACGTGCTCGAACTCGAAACCCGCGGCGCCGCCGATGCCGGCGCCTCTGAGGGCCTCGCGGGAACCGTGCAATTCCTCAGCGACCTGTGCCATGTACAAGCCGCGCAAGCCGCCGGCGAAGTCTCGCGCATCTGCGCCGAGCTCGTCTTCGGCTACACACGCCATCCCTCGTGGGACGAACAGGAGCACCGCAACTGCTTCCTCGCCGCCGAGCTCGAAGAGCTGGAAGAAACCATGCCTGGCATCATGGCCATGGCCGTCGATGTCCTCCAGCCTGATGGCAGCCATCCCGCCAAAGCCGGCCCCTGCGCAGGTTGCGCAGGCTCCAGCGAATTCCTCCGTCTGCAAAGCAAACTCACCACGTGCCTCACCGGCGCGCGCCTCGCCAAAGACCGCGCCGCCGACACCGTAAGCAAAGTTATGATCCCCGAAGCACTCGACTATCCCGCGGCAGGCCCCGCATGAGCGGGGGCCGCTCCAACATGGGTGTCCCGGGTCTCGATTCCGAGACCCCACATAATCTTCCGCAGTCCCAGTACGCACTCGAAATCGACCGCCTCCGGGTGCCCCACCCTCGCCGCGCCTTTGTTTTTGCGGCCAGGGTGGCAGAAATCATAAGCGGATTGAGAAAGAAAACATGAATTCGGAGACCCAACCCGCGGGGATCGATCGCCCTTCAATGGAGGTCGACATCGTCTGCGCCGGCTTCGGTCCGGCCACCGGGGGCTTTCTCACCACGCTCACACAGGCGTGGTCCCAGAACCCCGCCGATCCCGCGTTCGAAAGCAAGATCGCGCCCGGCATGCCTCTTCAGGTTCTCTGCTACGAGCGCGCCGACGATCTTGCCGCAGGCGTCAGCGGAGTCGTCACCCGCGCCACAAGTATTCGCGCCAGCTTTCCCGCGTTCAATCCCGCCGAAATCCCCATGGCCGCGCCCGTCGCCAGCGAGCGCGTTCTCTATCTCCTCGATCCCATCGGCGCCAGCCGGCGCTCTTTGCCGCTACGCTTTGCTGACTCCGTTCTCAAACTCCTCCGCACATTCTGGATTCGCGATGCCGCCTTCGAGCTGCCTTTCACGCCAGCCTTCCTCCACAAGCACGGCGGGCTCATCCTCTCCATTGGCCAGTTCAACCAGTGGGTCGGCTCGCAGCTTATGGCCGGCGGCCTGGTCCAGATCTGGCCAGGCATGCCCGTCGCTGGACCTATCTTCCCTGGGAGCTCGGAATCTGCGACACGTTCCGTTGCGGGCCTCCGCCTCGCCGATCAGGGAGTCGACAAGCACGGCGCTCCCAGCGACGGCTACATGCCCGGCATGGACGTTCGCGCACGCCTCACCGTCGTCGGCGATGGCCCGGTCGGCGCCATCGGCCAAAAGCTTGACGAGCGCTTCGGCCTTCCGCCCGGCCATGCGCGCCGCGAGTGGGCTCTCGGCATGAAGTTTGTGATCGAGCTCCCTGAAGACACACTCCAGCCCGGTACCGTCTGGCACACCTTCGGCTTTCCCGAACCTGAAATCTTCGGCTTTCTCTACGTGCACCCCGACCGCCTCGCCTCTGTCGGCATCTTCATCCCTTCGTGGCTCGGTGACCCCGCGCGCACCGCGTATCGCTATCTGCAGCACTACATCCAGCATCCAGCGCTCTGGCGTCACCTCAAAGGCGGCACGCTGCGCTCCTGGGGCGCCAAATCGCTCGAGGAGTCCGGACAGCACGGCGAGCCCTTCCTCACCGGCGACGGCTTTGCCCGCATCGGAGAGGGCTCCGGTTCCACCAACATGCTAACCGGCTCCGGCGTCGACGAAGCCTGGGCCACCGGCGTTCAGCTCGGCCACGCCGTTCTCGAACTTCTCCGCGCCGGCCAGCCATTCACGCAACAGAATCTGTCTGAAACCTATGAAAAACGCCGCCGCGCAAGCTGGGTTGAGCGCGGCTCCCATGAAGCTGCCAACGCCCGCAACGGCTTCCATCATGGAGTCGTCCGCGGCCTCATTGGCATGGCTCTCGCAGGCCTAAGTCGCGGTCGTCTCTCATTGCCCGCGCGTATTCCGCCCGCACCGCGCCAGATTCGCGGCTTCGCTTCCACAGCCAAATTCGACTTCAAGCTTCGCCGGGCCGCCGAACTCATCATGACTGACGGCCGCCCGCTCTACGACGCGCTGCTCACCGCGCGCGGCTGGCCCGAGATTCCATTCGACGGGCAACTGCTCGTAACGCACCAGGACGCGCTGCTCCTTGGCGGCAAGGTGCAGGCGACACCCGGTTTCGCCGATCATGTCGTTTTCCTCGACAAGCGTCGCTGCATCATTTGCGACGAGAAGACCTGCATCGCAATGTGCTCGGGCCAGGCCATCACCCTCGGCCCCGAGGGCGCCCCCATTTTCGAACGCGAAAAGTGTGTCCACTGCGGCGCCTGCCTCTGGAACTGCACCCACTCGCCCGACGGCGAACACAGCAACATCCAGTTCACGGCCGGCTCCGGCGGCCTGCACAGCGGAGAGAATTGAAAGACAGCTCCTAGCTTCTAGCTTGTAGCTTCCAACAAACGCCACTGGCTATTGGCTTGAGACGTAAGATCGAAAAATACAAATAAGGAAGATGAATGGCGCAGGACTATCGCGATTTGGTTGTTTGGCAAAAGGCAATTGAACTAAGCGTGTGCATTTACCGCCTGACTCGAGCGTTTCCGAAAGACGAGATGTATGGTCTCGTCTCCCAAATGCGCCGTGCCGGTGTCTCGATCGCGAGCAACATTGCAGAGGGTCGAGGCAGGCTGAATCATGCTGAGTTTCGACAGTTTCTTGGGCTTGCGCAAGGATCGACCTATGAACTGCAAACACAACTAATCGTTGCCAGAAGGCTACGCATGGCAGAAGAGAAAGTTCTTTGCGAAGCGGAATCATTAAGCAATGAAGTGTCCAAAATGCTCGGTTCTTTTATTCAGACTCTCAACTCGGCTGCCAGCGAGAAGATGCCGTAGCTAGAAGCTAGGAGCTAGAAACAATGAATCTTCACATCGTCGTTTGCGCGGGCATCGTCCCGGACCCACTGCAAACCCTCGAGCCCGCACCTGGGCCAGCGATTAAGAACGAAATGGTCCTCCCTGCCGTCCTCGACCCATGGGCCGCGTGCGCACTCTATGAAGCGGCAAACCTCGCCGCCAGGAATCCCGGCAGCAAGCTCTGGCTCGTCTCGCTCGGCCCCAAGGCCAAGCTGCAGCAGGTCATGACGACCGTCGCGCAAAAGGTCGCCTTCGAGCTCGTCCCTGTCGATGGCCCGATCGGCGGATTCACAGACGCGCACTCCACCGCCGCCGTCCTCGCTGGCGCCATCGCTGCGATTCCCGCCCTCGACCGCTCGCGCCTGCTCGTATTCGGCGGGTGGGAGTCGGCCTCGCGCGGTGCAGGCGTCACGCTCCAACTTGTTGGCGAGCACCTCGGCGTCGCCGACCAGTTCCAGGGCGTGGACCAGATCGATTTGCGCGACGACGGATCATTTGAGGTGCTGGAGCGCGTGGAAGGTGGAAAGCACCAGGTGTCAGTGTGCGCGGGCGCGCCTGCGGTACTGGGCTGGGCCACCGGCAATCTGCCTGAGCCACGCAACAACCCACAGATCGGCATGGCGAACATGCGCAGCATCATGCCCTCTCTGCAACGCGCAAAAACCGCCGCGGTTGAAACCAACTCGCTCCGCTACGTCTCGGTGAATCTGCCCAGGCAGCAGCGCGAAACACGCATTGAGAAAAACATGACTTCCGACGCCATCGCCGCCGAACTCGTCGCCTGGATCGGGAAAGACAGCTAGCAGCCGGTAGCCAGTAGCTTGTAGCCAGGAGCAGAAAGGAAAAGGATGGCCCAGGATTATCGTGAGTTGAAGGTCTGGCAAAAAGCCGTTGAGCTGGCGGTTTTGATTTATAAGCTGACGCAGTCGTTTCCAAAATCGGAAATGTATGGTCTGACTTCGCAGATGCGAAGAGCAAGCGTTTCCATCGCAAGCAACGTCGCGGAAGGCAGAGGCAGAATGAACGCCGGAGAGTTCCGGCAGTTCTTAAACATTGCGCGGGGCTCGGCGTGCGAGTTGCTCACACAGATCCATATCGCGAAGTCTCTTGAGATTGGAAACAATCGCGCTCTGGATGAAGCAGAGACGCTGAGCAACGAAGTATCGAAGATGCTGCTTTCATTTATTCAAACCCTGACGGTGTCGGTACGCCCTTAGCTACAAGCTACTGGCTACCGGCTACCAGCTACCGGCTACCAACTACCGGCTACAAGCTACTGGATCGAGGAAACACCATGGACTCACTCCTCGTACTCACTCACGCCGACGAATCCGGCTCGGCTCTCACCAAAGGCTCACTCGAAGCTGTCACCGCTGGCTGCGATCTCGCCACGTGCCTCGGCGCGAAGATGGCCATTGGCATCGTCGCTGCGCATCCGCAACACCTGTCCAAAGCACTGCAGTCCGCCGCACCGCGCCTGCTTGCTGTCTCCGGCGAGGAATTCGGGCAGGCGTGCTTCGTCTCTGACGCCGCGGCTTGCGAGGCCCTCTGCCGCGCCGCGATGCCAACCATCGTCATCGCTCCGCATAGCTCGCGATTCGCGCGCGTCATGGCTGCGGTTGCACATCGCCTTGGCGGAGCGATCGATACACATATCGCTGCGCTCGCCACGCACATCACTGCGCTCGGCGACGCCCAATCCATCGAAGCCACGCGCTGGTTTTATCGCCAGCGCATTGAAGCAGCGATCACGCGCGAAAAGCGCCCGTGGTTTCTGCTGCTCGACGCTGGCACGCACGCGCCTTTCGTGGCCGGCGCATCACAGCCGCACGCGCAACCCGACGAGATCGCCATCACCGCCGTGTTGCCGGAACTGCGCACACAAGTCACTGGGTTTCGTGCGCCGCAAATCGACGCGCAGACCATTCGTCCAGACGCCAAGCTCCTCTTTGTTGCTGGAGCGGGATGGACGAAAAAGCAGCCGGACGGCCAAATCCGCGCCGCAGAAGCCGGCGAAATCATCATGCGCTTCTTGCGGGCATCGGGCGCATCGCTCGGCAGTTCGAAATCTCTCGTCGACCAAGGCGGTGAAGGCCAATCCGTTCTTCCCTTTCTGACGCATCTGAATCAAGTGGGGCAAACGGGTTCGACGCCGCGCCATCCCAGGGGCCTCGCCACCTGCTGTCACGGCGAAGAGCCGCACGTTGTAGGCTGGCGCTTCATCGGCGAGCGCCGCGCCATATCGCTCGACCCTAACTGCGGATGGACCCGCGGCAAGGCCGATGTGGTCTACGTCGCAGACGCCTTTGAGGTGATGAAACGTGTCAACGATCTGCTCGGTGCGAAAGCCTAGCTTGGGGCTCCTGGCTCGTAGCCTGCGGGCAGGCGCCCTACCCTTGCAACGCCGCGGTCTGCGACTGGGGGACCGGACCCTCCCTCCGGGCTGTTCTGAGAGTGAAAATACGCCAAAAATGCGCCGAAATCCCGCGTGAAACCCTTCTTTTCATGCGCGAAACGTGCGTTTTAGTCCGCTTTCGCGAAATTAGATGGTGAGCCTTGCTCCAATTCGTAACCTGCGTTGGTGCCATTTGCTTCAAAACAGGACCTGGCGAAGTACATGCCTCGCAATCTCGCAACCTTTCAAGGTTACATTTGGCCGTCAAATGCAACCTTTCAAGCGAACATTTGGCGGGGTCGCCGTACCGCTCAAACCAACATTTCACTTGAGTTGACGCGCCTTTGCGTCCCCAAAGGAAAATCGGTCCTCGCAATTCACAGGAACTCGATTTTCGCTGTGTTAGGTTGGAAAATTGGAGCGAAGGGATATTGTGATGGCACCGATTACCGAATTCATCAAGCATCATTACCGTCATTTCAATGCCGCGGCGCTGGTGGATGCGGCCGAGGCCTACAACAAGCATCTCGCGGGCGGCGGGAAGATGTTTGTGACGATTGCAGGCGCGATGAGCACGGCGGAACTGGGACTAAGCCTGGCCGAGATGATCTGCCAGGACAAGATTCACGGCGTCTGTTGCACGGGCGCGAATCTCGAAGAGGATGTTTTCAACCTGGTGGCGCACAACTACTACGAGCGGGTGCCGGGCTATCGCGACCTGACGCCAGCCGATGAGGCGGCACTGCTGGCGCGGCATATGAACCGCGTGACGGATACATGCATCCCCGAGATGGAGGCGATGCGGCGGATTGAAAATGAGGTGCTGGCGGAATGGGTGAAGGCGGACGAGGCGGGCGAGAGGTTTTTTCCGCACCAGTTCATGTACAAGATTCTGCTGTCAGGCGTGCTCGAAAAGAGCTACCAGATCGACCCCAAGGATAGCTGGCTGCTGGCGGCGGCGAAGAAGAATCTGCCCATGTTTGTGCCGGGATGGGAGGACGCGACGCTGGGAAACATGTATGCGGGTCACTGCATCTCGGGCGACGTGAAGAAGGTTCACACGGTGCGGACGGGCATCGAGTACATGATGGAGCTGGCGGAGTGGTACACCGAGACGACGAAGAAGACACCGCTGGGCTTCTTCCAGATTGGCGGTGGGATAGCGGGGGATTTCCCGATCTGCGTGGTGCCGATGCTGCACCAGGACCTGCAGCGCGAGAACGTGCCGCTGTGGGCGTACTTCTGCCAGATTTCGGATTCGACCACGAGCTACGGATCGTATTCGGGCGCGGTGCCGAACGAGAAGATTACGTGGGGCAAGCTCGGCGAGAAGACGCCGAAGTACATCATCGAGAGCGATGCCAGCATTGTGGCGCCACTGGTGTTCGCGTATGTATTAGGCTGGTAGCGAAAAGCGGTTCATCCTTCACAACCGATTGTGTGCGGCGCGCAGAGATTCTTTTTGACAAGGAGCAGCCGGGCTCTTATGCTTTGCGAGGAAACGTTTACCAAAATGCTGCCGGCGGGACCGGCGCAATCGAAAGACCGCAAGAGGAATTTTGCGCTCGGAAGGAAACTTGTATGAAGAATGTCTCGAGAAGGCAGTTTATGAAGAGGACCGCGCAGGCCAGTGCAGGTGCTGCAGCGTGGTCGGCGGCGCGCAGCTTCGGAATTGCGCAAACGAGTACAACCACGCGCGTGACGATCGACTCCGGCTGGGAGATTGCGCCCATCGACCACCATCTCTTCGGCTCGTTTCTCGAGCAACTGGGGCGCGCGGTTTACGAAGGCATCTACGAGCCGGGATCGAAATTTGCCGACGCCAACGGATTCCGCACGGACGTGATGAAGGAAGTGCGTGACCTTGGCGTACCGATCATCCGATGGCCGGGCGGGAATTTTGTTTCGGGCTATCACTGGCTTGACGGCGTGGGGCCGAAGGACAAACGGCCCACGGTTCTGGACAAGGCATGGGACACGCTGGAGACAAACCAGTTCGGGACCGATGAGTTCATCACGTGGGCGCGGATGGTAGGCACGGAGCCGCTGTTCGGGCTGAACTTTGGCACGGGCACGGCGGAAGACGCGGCGGCGCTGGTGGAGTACTGTAACGTGGCCAGGGGAACGAAGTGGAGCGATCTGCGGCGCGCGAACGGCTACGACCAGCCCCACAACGTGAAGTACTGGTGCGTGGGCAACGAGATGGACGGGCCGTGGCAGATTGGGCACATGCCCGCCGAGCAATACGGAATCAAGGCGACGGACGCAGCGCGGCAGATGAGGGCCGTGGATCCGGCGATCAAGTTGATCGCGTGCGGATCGAGCGGGCCGTTTATGCCGACGTATATCGAGTGGGACCGAACGGTGCTTGAGGAGTGCTACGACGTGGTGGACGGAATTTCGCTGCACCACTACTGGGGAAATAACGAAGAGACGCATAACGACAGCCAGATTTATTTGGCGATGAACCTGGCGATGGACCGGCAGATCCACGAGATCGCTGCCGTGTGCGACTCGGTGCGCGCGCAGAAGCGCTCGGACAAGGAACTGTTCCTTTCATTCGACGAGTGGAACGTGTGGTATCGCGCACGGGACGGCGACTTTGCGGACGGGCACGGCAAAAAGGCTCCGCACCTGCTGGAAGAGCCCTACAACCTGGAGGATGCGCTGCTGGTGGGCGGGCTTGCGAACTCGCTGATCCGGAATTCGAATCGCGTGAAAGTAGCGTGCCTGGCGCAACTCGTGAATGTGATTGCGCCCATCGCGACCAATGAGGACGGCATTCTGCGGCATACCATCTACTATCCGTATGCGTGGGCTCTGAAGTACGCGAAGGGGCGCGCTCTGGACGTGGAAGTGCAGGGGCCTGGGTATGAAGTGAACAATCTGGGCCGGCCTACCGAAGACAATGGCATTGCCGAACCGGGATTTGGAGAGGTCGGCTTCGTGGATGTGACGGTTGCGCTGGACGAGGCGAGCAAGACGGTAACGCTGTTCCTGCTCAATCGGGACATCGAAAAACCGCACGACGTGGAGCTGGTGTGGCGTGACCTGACGCCGACGGGCGTGAATGTATTCCACACCATGACCGGCCCGGACCTGAAGGCGGGCAACACCTTTGCCGATCCGAATCACGTTGTGCCGCAAACGCTCGAGAGCCCGAAGGTGGGCTCACGCATGACGCTTCAGCTTCCGGCTCATTCGCATTCGGTGCTCTCGCTGGCGCTATGAAAGAATAGAACTGAGCGAAGGCAAAAAGGGAGTAGCTTCCGGCTTGGCTCAGGCAATCATTGGAGCCATTGAGAAAAAGAATGATGATTAAAGGGCTGCGGGCAGCCGCGGTGGCGGGATTAGTGTTGGCGTGCATGTTCGCGCCCGGAACCCAGGCGAACGCACAGGACCAGGGCTATTGGCGGGCGGCGAGCACCAACGCAAACGCCATCACGGGCGATATTACGATCGGCGCCTCGAAGGTCACGATCGATTTCTTTATATTTCCTCTGGCGCCGATTCGCAAGCTGAAGCCGGTGGAAGTGAGCTCGGTGTTCGATGCGGATGTGAATGCCGGGATCGAAGGCATGCTATACCGGCTGAAGGTGCCTCCGGATCAGCGATTCCAGCATAAGAACACCCTGTGCGGAGACGAGGAGACGCAGTGGATCGCGACCTACGTCACGGGGCGCACGCTCAACGTGGCGTTCTTTTCAGGAGACGATGAGCCGGCGTTTAGCTTCGACGCGATGCAGGGTTCGACGACGAAGTGCGGCGTATACAGCTACAGCCGATAGCTCGTAGCGAATAGCCGCCTGGCTGTTTGCCAACCCAGCAGGCAGCTAGACAAGAAAGACTTGCCGGGAACGACAGCGAGGATGGCCGTCGGCCTCACATTTCGATGATGGGAAAGGCTTCAGCCGATGCGATCGAAGGCATCTCGATTTCCCAGGCCGGCGACGGAAGCCCTGGCATCGGCGTGGCCTTGAAGAGCTTTTTGCACTGGCGTGCGGTCCACCGCGCCCATGCTTTTGACTTCTTACGGCGCGCACTATCGGTTGAGATTCCTGTGCCCGCATACATCTGCCGGTAAAGCTTGGAGAGGAAGATGAATCCCAGACGAGCACGCAGAGTGGGCGTACAGGCGGAACGCTTCCAGATGGCGCCCCATTCATAAAACCTGTCCCACACTTTTTGCGTGCGCTCGCGAATTTCGTCGGAGCTCATGGTGGGATGCGGCGTGAACATTTTGGGCCGGACCTCGGTAGGAATAAGCCAGTAGCGCGTGATAGGCACGTCGCGCACCATCATGGGATCCTGGGACTGTTCTTTTTCCCAGCGCCCGAAATCCACGGTGCCGGGAAACGGCGTCATCATCACGAATTGAGCAAACGTGACGCCCGCCTTTATTGCCATCTCGACCGTGGCATCGAAGGTAGCAGGCCGGTCAGTGGGGAGTCCAAAGATAAAGGAGCCGAGCACATGCACGCCGTGCTGCTTGAAGGTCTGAAGTTGTTTGGCCAGGGCCTCGCCGGAGTAGTTCCAGTCTTTATAGACCGCTTTCAGTCCCTCCGGAGTAACCGCCTCGACGCCCACCAGCGCGCCCTTGATGTTGGCCTTGCGCATGGCGTCAAGATAGCTGCCGTCTTCGCCGGCTTCCATCGTCATCTGCGTAAAAAACACCATGTCTTTGGGTAGCTTGGCCAACTCTTCCATCAGTTGCAGGCGCTCGTTACGAATGGCCGTGAGTTCAGCCAATTTGGCGGTGTTTCCCTGCTCTCGAGCCAGACGCAAATCGGTGAACGTTACCGGATAGAAGTTGTCATCGGCGAGGGCGATGAAGCGAAACCCGAGCCGGCGCAGCGTAATAATCTCGTCCACCACGCTTTGAAACCTTCTTTGCCGCGGCTTCTGACCATCCGTGCGCCAGACGCTGCAAAAGGAACAGTGCTTGGGGCAACCGCGAATGGTTTGCACCGAAGCCCACATGTATTTCTGGGGATCCATCAAATCCCAGCGCGCCGACAGAAATTCGTTGCCTTCGATTCGACCACCGGCATAGATTCTTTCGGGTTTACCGGCAAGGCAATCGGTGACGACTTTGCCCCAGGCGAGATCGCCGTCGCCGGAGACCACTGCGTGTGCCTGGCCGTTTTCCAGGGCCTCTTCAGGAAACAGAGTGGCGTGAATACCACCGTAGATGACCCACGCGCCCCTGCTTCGCGCCATTCTACCAACGGCATAGCCGCGTAGAGCGTTGCCGGTATGCACACTGATGCCAACAATGTCTCCGGGCTGGATGCTTTCCGGATCGATTTGCTCCAGCGATTCGTCGACGAGGATGGGGTCTCCGGCTTCACGCGGCGTGGCTGCCGCAAGCACAAATAGCCACCGTGGAGTGATAACGGCGGTGCCAAACGAGTTGTCACTGGGATTAACGAGATGGACGCGCACGGGGACCAACCTTTCGCCTTGCTGGTGCGGTTGGCCTAACAGCCATTGCGGGGACGCCGTAATGCGAAGGCGGTGATAGGAAGCGGCACCGTAACGAAGAAGATGCCGCGCTGAAATTGCATTACGGCCAGTCGGCCCCAATTGACCGTTCGAACACGAACATCCCCGGGCAAGTCGGCTAGCTGAATCCGGCTCGCCATTGGCGGCGTAACAGGACTTCCCGAGAGATCGGACTGCCGGGGATAGTTCAGTCTATCCTACAGGTTTTGACCGGAATAAAGTGAGCAATATTGAACACTTTTCGCTGGAATGAACAAAACGTCATGGAATTACATGGGAGTTGAGTGCCACAGGAGATTAGCCGACGCGGGAACATTCCTTGACCGGGATCGGCACCTGCTCGACGATTTCGAGGCCGAAGCCCTCGAGGGCGGGGATGTGCATGGGGGTATTCGAGAGCAGGCGAATGCGCTGAATGCCGAGATCCGACAGAATCTGGCCGCCCAGACCGATGGCGCGAAGGATGCGTCCACTGCGGGCCTGCGATCCTTCGCGGGCGCGAAGTTCCTGATGCAGAACGAGGCGCCCTGTTTCGGCGGGCGCTGAGATGGCGGGAGCAGCACCTTCGGGCCCGAAGGGAGCGGTTGGCGTGTGGTCAATGGCGAACCCGCGCGAGGTGTTGTGCAGGTAGAGGATAACGCCGCAGCCCTCCTCGGCAATCATGCGCATGGACTGATCGAGAATTTCGCGGCAGTGGCAATCGGCCGCAAAGACATCGCCTGAGGTGCAGCGCGTATGCACGCGAACCAGCACCGGATGCGGGCACTGCTGACGCGGCTCGCCTGCGGACGCGGGCGCGGGGCCGTCAGCCAAAGCATCAGAGAGCGGACTTGCAGCGGGACCGGCGTGGTACGCGGGGCAGTCGGGGCAAAGGTCGCCGCGGACCAGCGCGATGTGGCTCTCGCCCCCCTGGACCTCGCTCTCGTAGGCAATCATCCGGAACTCGCCGTAGCGGGTTTGAATGCGGCTCTCGCCCGCACGGACGATGTAGCGCTCATTGCGCAGGCGGTAGCGGATGAGTTCAGCGACGGTGAGCATGCGCAGGCCGTGCTCGCGGCAGAAGAGGATGAGATCGGGGATGCGGGCCATGGCGCCGTCGTCACGCATGATCTCGCAGATGACGCCTGCGGGGGTAAGGCCAGCGAGGCGGGCGAGATCGACGGAAGCCTCGGTTTGGCCGGCGCGCACCAGCACACCGCCGCGGCGGGCGCGCAAGGGAAAGACGTGGCCGGGACGGACGAGATCGGCCGCAGTCGAGCCGGGATCGATGGCGACGCGGATGGTGCGGGAGCGGTCGGCAGCCGAAATCCCAGTCGTCACGCCTTCGCGAGCTTCGATGGTTTCCGTGAATGCGGTGCCGAAGCGCGATGAGTTCTGCTGCGTCATGGGAAAGAGGCGCAGGTGATCGGCGCGCTCCTCGGTGAGCGCCAGGCAGATGAGTCCGCGACCGTAGCGAGCCATAAAGTTAATGGCTTCGGGAGTGACATGCTCGGCGGCCAAGGTAAGATCGCCCTCGTTTTCACGATCCTCGTCGTCAACCACGACGACCATGCGACCGGCGCGAATTTCGTCGAGAGCACCGGGGACGTCGGTGAAGGGAGGGTCGAGGGTGCGAGGAGGGTTGGGCATGGTGCAGCTTTATTTTCTCTTATGGCAAGCGGAAACGGCAAAATGCCGCGCGAAGAGACTGAGATCATTCACCCGCCGTGCTACCGCAACTGCCCGCTGATGATACCGAATATCGGTCGAACCGGATGGAACTGATATATTCCGCCCTAGCTAAGCCGGGACAGGCACCCAGCTTGACAGAACTTCACAGCGGAACGGGAGCGGAGACGGGTAGGAGAGACTCGTCAGACGAGGATTGGGTCGGGAGCAGTTCTGTGGGGCTGAACCTTCTGCAAGAGCGAGTCGATGGGAACAGGTCTTCCGAAGAGCCATCCCTGGGCGTAGCGAACACCGCGTCTAAGGAGGAACTGAGCCTGCTCCTCGGTCTCGACGCCTTCGGCAACCATTTCGAGGTGGAGCGAGCGAGCCATTTCAATGATGTGGAGGACGACTTGACTGGTGGCGCCGTTGGTATCGATGGTTCCGACGAAGGCTTTATCGATTTTGAGCGTATCGAGCGAGAGAGACTGCAGGCAAGCGAGACTGGAGTAGCCGGTGCCGAAGTCGTCGATGGCAACGCGGAATCCCCTGGCCCGCAGCGTGCCAATGAGACTGGCAGTTTTGGCATCGTGAAGGAAGGCGCGTTCGGTGGCTTCGATTCCAATGTTATGAGAGTGGGCCGCAGTGGTGCTGAGCAACCGATCAAGCTGTTCCAGGATGTGGCCGGAGCGCAGATCGCCTGCGGACATGTTGATGGCGACCTCAAAATTGGGATCGATTTTGAGAATTCGAGGTAGATCTCGACTAATGATCTCGAAGACTTGGCCGGTAATGAGATGGATGAGGCCGCGATCTTCAGCCAGCGGGATGAAGTGGTCGGGTTGAACGTTGCCCTGAGGGCTCTTCCAGCGAACGAGGGCTTCGGCTCCGATTACGCGGCGCGAATCCAATTCTACGATTGGCTGATACTCGACGTAGAAATCATTCTGCCGGACAGCGCGTCGGATCATTGCGTTAAACGAGGAGCGCAGGAGGGCGAGGTAGTTGACCGCCCAGGCGAGGAGGAGGCCGCAGAGCACGCCGATGGGCGTGAAGAGCAAGGCGAAGTGGCGGACGCGCTGAAAGATATAGTGCTCAGGGATCGCCGAGACGACGGCGAGGTCCCACTTTGCGGAGCGGACCCGGGAGACAAGATAGCTCTGATTGAGAAAGGTACTCTCGCTGCCCGCGGGGCCGGGATCAAACCAGGCGGCTTGGAAGTTGCGGCCGATCGCGGCGATGCGGTTCCGGTTTGGCGCTGAAGGGACGTAGACGGAGAGCTCGACATCCGACCCTTGAGTTGAAATGTCGATGGGCAGGTTAGGTTCGACAACGATCGCGAAACCGCCTGCGGCAAACACGTCCAGCGGATGCCACTGCTGCGGCGACAACTTTATGTTGAAGTACTCAGAAACGCCGCGCGATGAGACGAGGCTCGGCTTGCCGAGCGAAACCGGGGCGGTAACGCCGAGAGAGGTGCAGAGCAAAGTGTCGCCGGAGGTGCGACCGGCGGCCTGAATATAGCTGGAGCCGAGCGTAATCTGGCGGAGCAGGTCGATGTCGCGGGGCGAGCACGGAGGAAAATTGGCTTGGCTCACGCGGCGCTTTGCGACGGCGAACTGGTTCGCTGTTTCTTCAACCCGGCGCAGGGCGTCGTGAGCATAAATGAGGCTCAGCGATTTTTCGGCGGCTAAACTCTGGTGCCAGGCGAGATAAATGGAGGCCAGAATAGGCAGAAAGATGGCAGCAAATCCCACGGCGACCGCAATCGCCATGCGTGGCCGGTTCGGCATTCAAGACCTCGGAGGAGACCCGTCCCTGATTGGACCATCTGAGATGGTAGCGGGTGGAAGGCCGTCGCGAAATCACCCATATGTAGCCGGGTATCACCCTTTCGATGCAGGGGCTGCCGGCGGAGGCACTGGCGGGGTATTTCTTTGAGGTGGTCCGAATCGCTCAGTCACGCCGATGCCTGGCCGGTGTCGCATGTTCAAGCCGGTTGGCCAGCGAACGAAGACTGCGCCGATTCCGGTTCATAGCCCAGCAAAAACGCCGCCCGAAGGCGGCGTCGTTGCTGATCCTGGCGAAAATACTACAACGTCGATTCAATCTCAAAGCCCCAGGCCTCAAGAAGAGCCTCAGGGATGTATTTTGAATTCTTGTTACGCCGCGCCCACTCACGAAGCCGGGTGGAACGGATGTACTGGTCCGGGGGCAGCTTGAACTCCTTGGTGATCTGTTCGAAGGAGGTGACAGTAGGCACAACCGGGCCAATGGGCTCTGGTTTGCCCCAGTTCGGATTTCCACGACGCTTTGCCATTGATTTTTGTTCCTTGAAAGGAGGATTTTGCGGTTCATCCTCGGACGCGGCTGGGGAGGCTAGTAGACCCGAGGAACAACGACTTCTATTTTAGGGATATTTTCTTCAAAAATCAATAGCAAAGACGCGATATAGAAAGCGTTTTCATAGGAATCGGGGTAAGCAGGTCTTCTTGGTTGTATTTGTATGAATCCTTATATTGAGTTAACGAGATAAACAGCGTAACCCATGGGAAATGAACGACTTCATGAGTGATGCCGGGCCGCGCGAAGTTCGGTCCAGGATGGCACGATATTGTTTATGACAAGAATCTGGCCGGCGCTTCTGGCGGGCTTGGTGCTTTTGGCGGGGCTGACAGTGGTTGCCTAGCCGTGGAGTTGAACTAACGGTGAGCCGCGCAGGCCCTGGAGCGGACCCTGAAGCAGCAGCTCTTCAGCGGGCCGGATGGCCGGTATTACCTGAAGGGCAATGCCCAGTCGGGTTGTTTTATTTCCACTGAGGATCCGCATCTGAGCTTTGAGCAGGACCGGATCGTGGTGCGGGTGAAGACTCGCGCGCGGCTGGGAAGAATGGTTGGCGGCTCGTGCCTGGGCGTCACTTTGACACTGCCGGCGGAGGTGTCGCTGGAGCCGGACGCGGAGGGCGAGACGATCGGTTTCAAGGACGCACAGCTGGAAAAGATTTCAGACCGGAAAGAGATCAATTTTGTGCTGGCCCCGTTTCTGCGCGGCCAGGTGCCGAGGAGCATGACGGTGAATGCGGCAGATTTGCTGCGCAAGGCGCTGGCAGGATCGACGGCTTCTTCGGGGTACAAAGTGAACCTGGATCGGCTGAAGATTCAATCGATCCAGCGTGGTGGGCGACAAGCTGGTGGTGGATGCGGACGGGGATTTGAGCGTGGAGTGAGAAGAGCAGCTTTCCTGCAGCATCAGCTGACTTGTGGCGGCATGTCGTACGAACGTAGCTGCCGTTCGTGCATCGCATTTCGCCCAGAGCGGCGACTCGGTTCACGGAATGAAAGAGTACACAATGACGTCGGGCGCGCGGTTTCCGGAGGTCAGACCACTGCGATTACAATTGTAATCAAAGCTTACAAATCGCATGGATAGAATTTTGACGTTTGGAGAAGCTTATGCCTGAAGCATCGTGTGATATCGGCCTGATTGGCCTTGCCGTGATGGGACAGAATCTTGTCCTCAACATGAACGACCACGGATTCAAAGTGGCCGTGTTCAACCGCACCGTTTCAAAGGTCGACGATTTTCTGGCCAACGAGGCCAAGGGCACGCAGGTCGTGGGCGCGCACTCGATTGAAGAGCTGACGAGCCTGCTGAAGCGGCCGCGGCGCGTGATGCTGATGGTGAAGGCCGGCGATACCGTGGACCAGATGATCGACCAGATTGCTGCCGCATCTCGAAGAGGGCGACATCATCATCGACGGCGGCAACTCGCTGTTCACCGATTCGACGCGGCGCACCAAGGCGCTGGCCGAAAAGGGGATTCTGTTTATCGGCACCGGCGTTTCGGGCGGCGAAGAAGGCGCGCGGAACGGCCCGTCGATTATGCCGGGCGGCAATCCGGCGGCGTGGCCGCATGTGAAGCCGATCTTCCAGGCGATCGCGGCCAAGGTGGAAGACGGAACGCCCTGCTGCGACTGGGTGGGCGAAGACGGCGCCGGGCACTACGTGAAGATGGTGCACAACGGCATCGAGTACGGCGACATGCAGCTGATCTGCGAGGCCTACGACCTGCTGAAGCACGGGCTGGGACTGACGGCCGACGAGCTGCACGAGGTGTTCGCCGAGTGGAACAAGGGCGAGCTGGACAGCTACCTGATCGAGATCACCAGCCAGATCTTCGCCAAGAAGGACGAAGACGGCACGCCGCTGGTCGACAAGATTCTGGACACGGCGGGACAAAAGGGCACGGGCAAGTGGACGGTGATCAGCGCGCTCGATATGGGCCAGCCGGTGACGCTGATCGGCGAGAGCGGTGTTTGCGCGCTGCCTGTCGGCGCTGAAAGACGAGCGCGTGGAGGCGGCGAAGGTTCTGCGCGGGCCGAAGTCGAAGCCGAAGGTGGGCGACCGCGCGAAGTTCATCGAGGATGTGCGGCGCGCGCTGTTCTGCTCGAAGATCATCAGCTACGCGCAGGGCTACATGCTGCTGCGGGCCGCGGCCAAGGAGTACGGCTGGAACCTGAACATGGGCGGCATCGCGCTGATGTGGCGCGGCGGCTGCATCATTCGCAGCCAGTTCCTGGGCAAGATCAAGGACGCGTTCAAGAAGAACACGAAGCTCGACAACCTGCTGCTCGACAAGTTTTTCTCGCGCGCTGGTGAACAAGTACCAGGCATCGTGGCGCAAGGCGCTGGTGCACGCGGTGAAGCTGGGCGTGCCGACGCCGGCGTTTTCGACGGCGCTGGCGTTCTTCGACGGCTATCGCACCGGGCGGCTGCCGGCGAATCTGCTGCAGGCGCAGCGCGACTTCTTCGGCGCGCACACCTACGAGCGCGTGGACAAGCCGCGCGGCGAGTTCTTCCACACCAATTGGACGGGCCACGGCGGACGGGTTTCGTCGGGGACGTATAACGCGTAGAAGCAGGGAACAGGGATCAGTGGATCAGGGAATCAGGAGAATCAAGCGGCGATTTCCTTGACGGAGATCGCCGCTTTTTATTTGCGCTGGACGGTCGATGTGCGATCGGACAGCGGACCGTTAGCGCAGGGTTTCGACCGGGGCGGGATCCATGTCGGCGTAGTCCTGATTTTCGCCGCCCATGCCCCAGCAGAAGCTGTAGGCGCGGGTGCCGACGCCGGCAGTGGATCGACCAGCCGGGCGAGATGACGATGCCCTTGTCGGCCATGACGATGTGGCGGGTTTCGGCGGGCGGCCCCATGAAGTGCATGACGCGCGCGTCGGCGGCGACGTTGAAGTACATGTAGATTTCGGAGCGGCGCATGTGCGTGTGCGGAGGCATGGTGTTCCAGTTGCTGCCCGGGGCGAGATGCGTGACGCCCATGACGAGCTGGCAACTGCGCGCGCCCTGCAGATGAATGTATTTGCAGATCGTCCGCTTGTTGCAGGTTTCGAGGCTGCCGAGTTCCGTGGGGCTGGCTTCTTCCTTGCGCACCAGCGCGACGGGATACACGGCGTGCGCGGGATAGCTGAGCAGATAGAAGACGGCGGGCGCGGACTTGTCTTTTGAGGCGAAGGTGACTTGCTTGTTGCCGCGGCCGATGTAGAGCACGTCGAGATTGTCGAGCTCGTAGCTCTTGCCTTCGACCGTGATGATGCCCGCGCCGCCGATGTTGAGCGCGCCCAGTTCGCGGCGCTCGGTGAAGTACTTGGCGCGCAGTTCGGGATCAGTGGGCAGCGCGATGGCCGCGTCGAGCGGAGCCGCGAAGCCGACCACGGCGCGGTCGAGATCGACGTAATTGAGATGGATCTTGCCGGGCTCATAGAGCGCGTCGAGCAAAAAAGTGTCGCGAAGTTCTTCGGTGGTCATGCGCGGATAGCGCACGGGATCAGCCATCAATACGGTCTTCATCTTCTTCTCCTAAAGGCAGCTTTTAGCACCTGGCCTCTGGCATTCAGCCTGTCCCGCATTCAGATCCGAGGCGCAATGCCCAGTCGTCATCGAAGTCGAGTGCGCGCCTCGAGCAATACCAAGTTCATGGCGATGTCAACTCCATTTTACTGCGCGGGTTGAGCGGGCAGCTTTGTCGGATCCCAGTTGTCGCTGCCGCGCAGAAAGACCTTCGGCTCGTATTGCTTGGCCTCTCGGGCGTGAGGAAGTGCGTGTGCGGATCGCGCTCGTCGTGATGCGCGCCGGGGCCGGTGGAATCGAACTCCGCATAGAAGGCCGTGTCGAGCGAGTGCGTCTCGCCGGGATGCCATTCGCGCCAGCCGGCCGGCGCGATCTTGTCGTCCATCTCGGTGTGCATGATAGATGACGGTCGCGTAGGGCCGCCACGGCCGGCCGAGATAGACGGGGCCGGTGACGCCGGGATCGGCAGTGAGCTTGCAGTGGTCGATGACGAAGCCGGAGTCCTCGCTCGGGATAATGCTTGGACTGCGCGGTGATGTAGCCGCCGTCGTGCGGCGTGGAGTGAATCTCGCAGTTGTCGAAGACGGCCTTGCCGTCGCCGAAGATGAAGTCGACGTTGCCGGCGATGTAGCAATCGGAGAAATACTGGCGCGTGGGCGCGCAGTTCTGCCGTATTCGGCGTGCAGTTGCGGCTGCCGAGATAGACGGTGTCCTGGTTGCCGAGCAGGCGCACGTTGTGGAAGATGGCGCGGTCGCCGGTGACCAGCAGAGCCAGCGCCTGCGAGCCCTGCGGGAAGTTGCGGATGCGTGCGGTTGAAGTCGTTCTCGAAGGTGATGTTTTCGGCGAAGAAATTGTCGCCGGTGACGTTGACGGTGGCGGAGTGCAGCGTGCCGCCGTTCTGGCCGGCGCTGCGATCGTTGACCACGACCGTTTTGCTGGCGTCGGGATTGGCGCTGCGGATGGTGATGTTGGGCTTGTCGACGGTGAGCACTTCGCGATAGACGCCGGGCGAAACGGAGAGCACGGCGCCGCCGGTTTTGGGAGCCATGTCGAGCGCGCGCTGAATGGAGTAGTAATCGCCGGTGCCGTCGGCGGCGACGTAGAAGGTCTTGTCTTCCGGCGGAATTTTGCCGGCCATCTCGGGAGCGGTTTTGTCTTCAGGGAACGGAACGAAGCGGCGCATCGCAGTCGAGCGGCTGGCCCGGCAGCGGAGCCGGGCGACCTGCGTGATCGGCGACATCGTCGCCCTTGGGTTCGAGATTGCCGAGCCTGGAGCCGATGGTGATGTCGGCGTCCTTGTCGTAGAAGAGCGAGTCCTTCTGATCGTCGGCGAAGACATTGTCGAGCTTGATCTCGAGCTTGTGATCGGCGTCGAGTCCGTAAAACGTGTAGGCGCCGGGCGTGAGGACGTGCACGTTTTCGAGCGTGATGTCGTTGTAGATGGGCAGGCGGTCGCCGGTGAAAGTGGTGTAGTGCGGCGTGAAGACGAGCGGGTTTGGGCACGTTGCGGATGCAGACGTTGCGATAGACGACCTGATGGACCAGGCCGCCGCGGCTGCGGTCGGACTTGATGCGGAGGCCGTTGTCCGCGCCGTCGATGGTGAGATCGTCGACGAGCAGGTGATCGACGCCGCCGAAGGTGCCGCTGCCGATCGACATGCCGTGGCCGGTATAGAAGTGATTGTGAAGGACGGACATGTTGGAGACGGGGCCGGCGCCGCTGGGCTTGAGGCAACGTCGTCGTCGCCGGTATGGATGTAGCTGTAGGCGATGGTGATGTTGCGCGAAGAGCCGGGATCGATGCCGTCGGTGTTGCGCGCGGTTTTGGGCGTCATGATTTTGACGCCCCACGCGGTGAAGCCGTCAGTCTGATTCACCGAGACGTGGAAGCCGGGCGAATTGCGCAGCGTGATCTTGTAGAGCGTGAAGTTCGTCGGCGTGGCGCAGGGCGATCATGGAAGGACGCTCTGCTGTTGGTCCTTTACCTTGGCTTCGTGCGCCAGATCCCACCAGGTGACGTTCTGACCGAGGAGTGTTGCGCCGCCGCGGGCGTCGATGGAGCCCTCGCCCATGATGCCGGCGTTCTTGATGTCGTCGCCGGTGATGAGCGGCTTGCAGCCGTGGCCGCGCTGCGGCGACGATGCCGCAACCGCCGGGCGAAAGATCGTAGACGCGGGGATCGCGCGAAGCGACGAGCGCTGTGTTCTTGTCGATGACGAGCGTGACGCCGGTGCGGAGGGTGAGCGGGCCGGTGAGGAAGACGTTCTTTTTGCCGTGAGCGCGTAGTACGACGGAATGACCCGGCGCGCAGTGGTCGATCGCGTCCTGAATGCGAGCGGTGGAGAGCTTTTGCTCGTCGGCTGAGCGCGAATGACGCCGTGATTGAGAAGCGATGTCAGCCTCGAGCGTGACGCAGGCGGGGGGAATTTTGGGCTCGGTGACGGTGCGGGTGTCCTGTGCGGGCGAGAGACGCTGCGCGAGGAAAGGAAATGACGCGAGCATGCGAACACGGCAAGCGAAAGCGCATGAGAATCTCCATTTTGCGTGGCCGGATGAGTGCGAAGCGCAGCGGATGATAAGAGAGGCGCACGCCGAGTGGACTGACCACTGTGCCCGTCCAACTTTAAGGAAGAGGCGGTTGTGAGTCAAGGAGTTTACGGGAGGATTTAACCGCCAGTGCTCTGACCACGTGAACTTGTTTCGCAAAATGGTAGTCTTCAGCTCTCAAAATTGGAACCTGCGAGCACCCCTTCGAGGGAGAAAGCTCCGCGGTCGGACGTCTAATGCTGCGCGACCTGCTCGAGGATCCAGCGGACCAGTTCCTTGCCCGCGGCGTAGTTGTCGTACATCGGCGGCAGCTTGCGGCCGTCGGTGTACTCGTTGTAGAGCCAGGGATCGACCATGGCGAAGACGGTTCCCTTCCCGTATTTTGCGGTGGCCATGAAGATGTCGTCGCCTTCCGCGAGCGCCGCGTGAGCCGGCGCCGCTGACAGAAATGGTGCAGACATCCTTCACATAAATCGTGTGCGGGTGATGAAAGATGGGGCCGTTGCCGTCGATGGCGATCTTGCCCTGCTCCCAATTCGTTCCGATCACGTGCTTGCGCAGCACGCTGTTGAAGTGGATGCCGAATTCTTCGCTGATCACGTTGAAGTGGTCGAGGTCGGCGAACGAGGTGTCGTTCTCCATGATCACGAGCACGCCGCCGGCCTGAACCCACTCGGCGATCTGCGTGGCGTCTTCGTCGTTGGCAAAGTGCGGGTGCGGATTCTTGTCGAGGTTGTCGGGTGAGGCGATGACATAAACGCCTGCGCCTTTGAGGTTGGCGAGTGTGGGCTCGGCAGTCAAGCTCTTCAGTTTGCGCGCCGAATTCGCGGAAGATGTGGCCGAAGAGCGAGTAGCCGGGCTCATCCAACGTGTCCCATTTGTAGTGAAACTCGACCTGCCGGCCGAAGGCATCGGCGCGCTGCTGGGAATTGAACCAGCCATCGACGACAACCGTATCGCCGCGGCCGAGTTTCGCGTTCTGCGCGTTTTCCATCTCGGTGCTGGCGAGAAGAAATGCGCCAATTCCTTTGGGATCGTTGGTGGCGACTTTCTCGCCGATGTAGTAGGCGTAACTACCGTCCCGATAGGGTTCGCCGCCCAGACCGGATGCCTTCACGGTATCGGCGAGCGAGACGTCGCCGCCTTCCGCTTTCACAAAGTGGGTGAGGATGCCTTTGTAGCCGCGCTTCGGCGTTCGAGAGGAATTGCTCCGGCAGATAGCCGCGGCGCACGCCCTTGGCAAAGGCGTAAACAAACATGCACGAGGCCGAGGACTCGAAGTAGTTGCCCTTGGCGCCGGGTTTGTCGACGACGTCATACCAGAGGCCGGTCTTACGATCCTGGAATCGCGCGACGGCGTCGGCTTCGCGCCGGAGAATATCGATACGAGCTTGGCGCGGCCGGGATCGTCGGCGGGATAGTAGTCGAGCGCGTCGACCAGCGCCATCATGTACCAGCCCATGCCGCGCGCCCAGAATTGCGATGAGTCGCCGGTTTGCTTGTTGGCCCAGCGCTCCTGCTTTCGACTCATCCCAGCCGTGGTAGAGCAAACCGGTCTTCGGATCGCGCGCATGCTCCTCCATGAGGACGAACTGGTGGGTGATGTCTGTGAAGTCTTCCGGATGATGCGAGATCGAGGCGTATTCGGCATAAAACGGCTCGGCCATGTAGAGACCGTCGAGCCACATCTGGTTGGGGTAGCGCTGCTTGTGCCAGAAGCCGCCATCGGGATTGCGCGGCTGCCGCTTGAGCTGTTGATAGAGAAATGTCGCGGCCGTCAAGTAGCGCTTGTTTTGCGTCACGCGGTAGAGAAAGAGCAACTGGCGGCCGAGCAGGATGTTGTCGAGCTCATGCTCTTCGGTTTTGAGCGTGGGGATGGAACCGTCGGGAGTGACAAGCTGATCGACCGAATCCTTGATGTAGTTGAAGTATGTGCGATCGACAGTCGAGAGCCAGACGGCGTCCATGCCCCCAAGCAGGGTGCCCAATTCGTAATTCCAATGCCAGGGAGCGCCCGCTGGCACGAAGCGGCCGTCGGGCCAGCGGGCGATGGCCGCATTTGCCACGCGCTGCGACCATGGCAATTCGTTGGCTCCCGTGCCAGAAGCGCTTGCGACAGCCGCGACGGCAAGAATCAATGTGAAAAGGCGATTGATCTTCATTGCGTTCCGGATCTTTCTGGCGTAAAGTCTGCCACCCTTCTCGCAATTCGAGGAGAAAAGGTGAGACAGCTTGCTGCGGTTCATTCAAAGCCGAACCAACTATATCCAGTGCGGCACGCTGAAGACAAATCTTTAATCAGGCTAAGGATTGCGCCACGGCACAAGTTAAACGGCGGATTTGCGCAGAAACTGAAAAGCCGCGCGCATATCCCTCAACTCCCTTCTGTTTCTCCTTCACTACGCGAAGAAGAAGCGTTCGGTCGCTGGGGATGCTGCGGCATTCTTGATGCGAGCTTCAGGGGTGGGCATTCGTGGGGACGGACGCGACGGGAGATGCGATCCATCCGTTGAGGCGAAGCCAGTTTTCGAGCAGACGCGGCCACTCGGCGAGTTCTGGGTTCGATTGCCCAAGTGCGGTGCCGTGCGGGCCAGTTTGAAAGATGTGCATCTCCGCGGGAACACCGGCTTTGATCAACGCGGCGTAGAAGGCCACGCTGCTGAGCACGGGAACGGATTGGTCGGGCGTGGTGGCGTAAAGAAAGAACGGCGGCGTGCGTGGGGTGACGTGGAGGTCGGGCGAGAGTTCGTTACGCTCTTCGGTCGTGGGAGGGTTAACAAAAAGATTGGTCATAGCTCCGGGCTTGGCGATGCCGGGCTGAAGTGTAAGGCCGCCGTAGGAACTAATGACGAAGTTGGGGCGATCGCTGACGCGATCGATGGGATCGGCGGCCTGAGGATTGCCTTCGTCAAAGTGCGTGCCAACCATTCCGACCAAGTGGCCGCCTGCTGAGAAGCCCCACATGCCGATGCGATCAGAAGCGACGTGGTATTGCTCGGCGCGAGCGCGGACCCAGCGCACGGATCGGTAGCCGTCGAGGATAGGCTCCGGATAGTGGTAGCGCGGCGTGAGGCGGTAGGTAAGAACGAAAGCCGTGATGCCATGCAGGTTGAGCCACTCGGCGATTTGAGTGCCTTCTTTTGGATATGCGAGGCTGCGATAGCCCCCACCGGGGCACACGATGACTGCGGTTTGAGGCGATGGACCATAGCCTCTGAAGATTTCTAGGTGCGGTTTGTCCTGCTCTTCATTGCCAACGGCGCCTGGCGCGCCATCGGGCCAAAGGTATTCGATTTCGCCATGCGGGAGTGCAGGATCGGGCGCAGTGCTCACGATCGACGGAGCGCTCGATCCGCTTTGTTGGGCCACGAGTGGCAGCAAGCCTGTCACAGCAAAACCAACAAGGAGCGTCCACTTTCCCAGCGGTATGGAAGACGACCAAAAATCGCTGCAGGAATCAGAGTCCACAAATAACCGCCTTGAAACAGTCATGATGCGCTCCAGTCATTTCAACACAAAATAGCGGAGGGCTGGTTTCCCAGCCCTCCTGTCGTGAAAAAGGTGAAGAATTGGTTGCGGTGGCCGGCGCGAAAGGCAGCAGTTGAGTGGATCGCCGGCATCTTCCTCAAGCTAAAACTGAATGCGAGCTGATAGCTGGAAGTCTCTTGCGGTGTTCGCTACGCTTCCGATGGTGCCAAAGCTGCTGCCACCGTTGACCACGGCCGACGGCGCCGAGAAGACAACGTGATTCAAGGCGTTTAGGGCATCGACTTCAAACTGAAGCTTTGCCTCACGATAGATGGGGAAAGCACGCTTCAGGCCCAGATCGAGATTGAATAGACTGGGGCCCCAAAGATTGGAAGCAGCGACGCGTGCGGCGTTACCGGGAACGTAAAGGGCCGGTCCTTGCCCCACGTTTGCGTACTGCTGGCTGCTGGAAGAAACGACGGTGCCGACCGGATTAGCGCTTGTGCTGATGGCCACACTGAAGGCAGCGGGGTTGATGTATTGGGTGTTGGCAAGGGTTGTTGCTGTGTTCGATCCTGCAGCTTTACCGTAGGATCCGTTGATGCGAGCAGAGTTACCTGGAACCACGCTCGGCATGCACTGATTGAGGATGTCACCGGTGCCGCAGCCCGAGCCGGTGACGGCAATCGGGAAGCCGGAGTGATAGGTGGCAATTCCGGACAGTCCCCAATCGCTCAGCAAGGAACGCACGAAGAAGTTGTCTCCTCCGATGTGTCCGCGGCCGAAGGGCAACTGATAAACCGCGCTGCCTGCCAGATTCTGTGGCTCATCGGCTGTCGACACAGACCGGTCAAGCCGGGGGTTGTCGCCGACACGGAAGGTGCCGAGGTCGTCTATCGTCTTGGAGTAGGTATAGCTCACCATGATATCGAGGCCGTGAGAGGTACGCTGCTTCAGAACGATCTCGAGGGCGTCGAAGTCCGAGTTTCCCACAAAGCCTGTGCCATCAGAAATGCTCTTGTACTGGGGGAACGCGAGGTAATACTGATTGACGGTGTTGCTTGCATAGAAGGTAGCGCCGGTAAATGGGTTTGGCGGCGCCAAAAGTGCAATGGCCGCAGCGAGATTGGCAGAAGTTGCTTTTTGCGTGAGAAGCGGGGTTGTGCAAGTGGCACCGGAACATGGCGTGGCCGTGGTGCCCGCGTTATAACCCGCGAGCGCAGCGTACGACTCGGGAAGAAGTCCGTTCCGCGCGCCGACGGCCTCGTCTATCGTGCTGGTGGCCGCCGGAGCGATGAAGTGGCCCTCGGAGCCCACATAGCTGATGTCTATTGACATATCTCTGGTGATTTCACGCTGGATGCCGAAGTTCCAGTTTCCATACTCGGGAGCGCGGCCCGCAAGATACGGATCATAGTAGGCGGGGCTTGAGCTGGACGCCTTGGCGTAAGGCCCTGTCGTCAGAGTTGTATTGCCCGTACCATAGGTGGCCAGGCTTCCGTTCCCGCCGCTCGCGGCAGATACGGCTGTAGAGGGCGCGATAATGCTGCCGGTCCATCCGCAGG
The DNA here is from genome assembly GCA_963782285.1 of uncultured Acidobacteriaceae bacterium. Lineage (GTDB taxonomy): Bacteria > Acidobacteriota > Terriglobia > Terriglobales > Acidobacteriaceae > Telmatobacter. The sequence goes on along the minus strand of CAWAJH010000010.1, from coordinate 100,462 downwards.
CGACTCCACCGCTGCCGTTATAAACACCGTTTGTGCAGTCGGACGCCCCGGCCCCATTCGCTTGATCCCAATAAAAAGCAGGGGCACTGCTTAGACCTGCCGGCGCAGTTGCGGCAGGAGTAAGGCCCAATAACGACGGACCAACGTTGGCTGCCCCACCGATGTTGTCGCCGTGCGCATAAGTAAGAAGGTACCCGGCGCGAATCACAGTCTTGGGATTGACCGCGTATGCCAGGCCAACGTGCGGTCCAATATTCTTGAACCACGTCGGCGTCCGGGTCGAGCCCGAATAAATGCCGGCTGATCCAGGGCCCGCATATTCGAGCGTTCCCAAATTACCCGTGATGGGGTTGGTGGCCTTCGGATTCAGGAACGTGTACTGGTTGTGAACCTCGCTATACGACGGGAAGATATCCCAGCGCAAGCCCACATTCAATGTAAGGCGCGGACTGAGTCTGTAATCGTCCTGCACCCACATCGACCAGTCGTTGTACCGCGAACCCGTCTCAGGATAGTCGGCCGTGACGGACGAGGAGGAGACGGCGCCCAGCATATAGCTGGCGAAGGCAGCTCCGCTGCTGCTGCTGATGGTATTGCCCGATGAAAACGAGCCCGTCTGCGTGGGAGAAAAGGTGAAACCCATGGGGCCAGAGTCAGTGGCAACCTTGATGTAGTTGTACTCCAGCCTGACGCCCTGGCCTCCAAACGTGAAATTGTGCTTGCCCTTCAACCAGAGCAGGTTGTCGGAGATGTTGTACGAGTTGGAGACCTTGGTGTTCCAGGCGTACCCGCCCTCGGTGTTGATCTGGTCGGGAGACGAAAATGTGATTGCGGGGAACCCGTCAGATGACTGGCCGGCGGGCATGCCGACCAAGCCCGAATCTGCTGCGCTGTAAATCGGCTGGCGGTTGGGAGTGGTGGATGCGCTCTTGTACCGCGCGTATCCGACAGCGAACTGGTTGACCATCGCTGAATTGAACGTATGCACGTCCTTGACCATGTCGGCCGTCGTCTGCGGAGCGTAGGTCTGATTGGTCTGGAATGGCGGAAGCATCTGGTTAGAGGTGACCGGCAGAGGAGCTGAATGCTGGACGGATGCGAAGCCGGTGCTCGCCTGACGGCCGAAAGCCACAATGACGCTCAGCAGATTCTTCGTGCTCACCGTGTAATCGACGCGGCCGGTCTGGTACCAGTTGCTCAGACCCGAAGGATAGCCAGTGGCAAGATTGCTGGCGTATGCGCCCTGATTGACGAGTTTCTCGATGCCCGACTTGACCATGAGCTGGTTGTAATAGCTGGCGGCCTGCGAGAGGCGCGCTACCGGAATCTGGTTATTCGGGAACTGGGTACGCGTGCAGGTGGCGCAGTTATAGACCTGCGTGTTGGGATCATAGATATTCTGCTTGGTTGCGGCCGACCAGCCGCTGAAGTCGGCATATCCGAGTGCGGCGCCGCAGTTTCCGTCGGCACCAACCGAGTAACCCATCATGGCGCAGGTTGGGGCGGTCTGATACTGATTGTTCGGTCCGGCTGCCTCGCGATACTGGCCGTAGTTCTCGAACACGAAGAGCTTGTTCTTGATGATGGGGCCGCTGAGCACCAAGCCGACTTCGTTCTGGTTTTCACTGGGCTTGATGCCGCCCGGAACTAGATTGCCCGCCGAATTTAAAGTAGGCTTCTTTGCGAGGAACTGCCATGCGTCCAGTACAGTGTTGCGGAAGTACTCATAAACGGAGCCGTGAAAACTATTCGTGCCCTGCTTGATCGAGAAGTTTTCTACGCCCTGGCCGCCGTATTGAGCTCCCCAGCTTGCAGTGAGCACCTGGAACTGGCTGACCGCATCGACACCCATGGCCGTCCACACAAATCTTGGATCGCCTACCGATTGCGGCGTCGACATGTCCACGCCGTCGATATAGACCTCTTCGGCGCCAGCCGTCGGGCCGCTGCCGTTAATGATTCCGGAAGCCTGGGTGCTGTTGTTGCTGCCGACCCAGTTGTTTTGCACGCCCGGCATCAGGTATTCAAAGTCAGTCGCTCGACGCTGGTCCGGTGTTCCCGCCCCCCCTTGCGACATCTGCAGTGGGAGATTGGAATACATGACATTTTCCATCGCTCCGCCCAGGGTCGCGTCCGTGGTCGTCAGATTTGGCGGCAGTGCGTTAACCGTTACAGTCTGCCCGGCCGCTCCCACCGTCAGCTTGATATTCAGCGAAACCGTCTCCAAGGCGTTGACTCCTACGTTTTCCTGCACGAAGGTTTCAAAGCCGGGGGACGAGACGGTTACGCTGTACTTGCCCGGGGGAAGCGGCGTGACGTCGTAATCGCCCGCACTGGTTGATTGCCTGACCAAGGTTTGATTGGTGTCGGTGGACACCACCTTGATGGTCGCATTCGCAATTACAGCTCCAGTGGGATCTGTGACCGTGCCAGAGATGGCCCCGTTGCCCGCCAACTGCGCGTTAGCACTTAGGGGAGCCAGTAGGAGCGCGATCAAGAGCATCGCGCATGTTGAGAAGACTGAAAAACGGATTCGCGTTGCTGATGACCCGCCCAATGCGGGTTCCGTTAAGGCTGATTGCCTCATTGCATTGCCTCCAAAAATTAACCGGGCGTGCTTCACGATGCGGAGTTCCCACCAGTCGCAGTTCGCAGACGCCTGTGGTCTGACCTTGTCAGTGAACCGGAACAGTTTCTTATACCGGCATGATGACTGTCAACAGAGAAATCTCCGTGCCGGCCTTCGAGAGTCATGGATAGGAACCGTAGTACCCAAACGGGTCGGGCGGATTCCTTCCCGGGAACGGTTCTTTTTTTCGGAACGGAAGGACAATAATCTATTTTTTCAACCAGATATATCTAATGGCCCCGCATCGCCGGATAGTTTACGCTCTCTGAGCCGCAGGTTTCGCGGGCGGTGGACGCTGGAAGTCGAAGCAGTTTCCGGAGCGTGCCTGCCTCGCGGAGCGGGGCAATTCCCTATTCGTCCTGCCACTTGATCGGGGATGTGACTCTCCGTCGCAAAGGGATCGCACATGGCAAGTTCCGCCGTCGGCAGTTCCCGCCTGGAGGAATGCAACGCCAGCCTTCGACTCCGATGCGGGGCTCCGCGGCTGTCGCGCGACACTTCGTTGAGAATCGGAAGCGTCCTGGCTTTGCGGAATCCGGCTATGCGGCGGTTGCGGAGTGGGCTTGCCCGGCCTTCGTCGCGCCGGCCGATCTTCTGCGCTCTCTGGGGCGTTCCATTCCCTGCGCAATCTGGGCCATGCGCAGGTGCTGCTCCATCAAATTGTGCGCTTCCTTCGATTTGCGAGCGCGTATCGCGCGGTAGATCTCGCGGTGCATCTCGGCGGATTCGCGCAAGTCAGTGGAGCGTTCGACCGTCTTACGCCGGCTGTCGTAGAGCGCCGACGTGATGGTCTCAATAATTGCCGCAAGAATGGGATTGCCCGAAGCCTGCGAAATGATGCGATGAAAGAGCAGGTCGTGAATCAGATAGTCCGACGGGCTGCCGATGGCCGCGAACATTTCGGCAACCTCTTCGGCCAGCGCCGCGTGGTGATCCTCTTTGCCCCGTTCTGCGGCCAGAGCGGCAAGATGGCTCTCAAGAATGATGCGCGCCTCGAACATCTGCCACGACTGAAACCCGTGAAGCGCCCCGATGAGGCTGAGCGAGCCTTTTCCGAACTCCGGAGGCCCGTCGGCGACAAAGGTACCCACCCCATGCCTGACTTTCATGACACCCATGGCAGCCAGATAACCGATGCCGGTGCGCAGGCTCGCCCGGCTTATCTTGAGCGAGCGCGCGAACTCTCGCTCCGGCGGAATTTTGTCGCCCGGCTGCAGCGTTCCGTTCTCGATCAGCGAACGGATGTGGTTAACCACCTGCATGGCCCGATGCGTCGTTTGCTCAGCTATCTTCACCCGCGACATAATGCCAACCACCTTCTTGCAACGATGAGAATCATCATCAATGCGAGATTATCACCCGGGAAGGGTTTGATTGGAGAAACTTCGGTATGGCCCCCGAGCGACATCGAAAATCGGCCGGCGCGGCTGCCATGTATACTGGTCTGACCTCGAATGTTCTTGATTTTATAAGTGTTCCAAATCGCGAGGTAGAATGAAAGTCATGTTGGTAGATGATGACCGGTTGTTTCCCGCAGAACCCCACGTCAGAAAAATTGCACGGTCCCTGTATGCACATGTGAGAAACCTGCCGATCGTGAGTCCCGCACGGGCACACGCAGGCGAGCTGGTTTGCCAAAAACGAGCCATTTCCCGACCCGGCCACACTCTTTGTGCAGCCCGATCATTATGTGTTCCGCATGCTCTACAGCCAGGGCGTCTCGATGGACGACCTCGAGATCGGGCAGCCTGTAGTGAAGAATCCGCGCAAGGTGTGGCGCATTTTTGCCAGCCACTACTACCTGTTCCGCGGCACGCCAACGCGCATGTGGCTGGATTATGCATTCCAGGAACAATTCGGACTAGAGGATCGGCTCTCGGAAAAGACCGCGGACCTCTACTTCGACACGATTGCGGAAAAGCTTGGCACGCCGGAGTTCCTGCCGCGCGCACTTTACGATCGATTCAACATTGAAGTCCTGTCCACGACTGAGTCTCCTCTCGATCTCCTGAAAGATCATCTGGCAATTCGCAACTCCGGCTGGAGGGCGCGTATTGTTCCGGCATTCCGTCCGGATTCGGTGGTCGACCCCGAATTCAAGGGATTCGCGAGTCTAGTGGCTAAGCTGGGTGAGCAGAATGGTGAGGACACGGCTACGTGGAAGGGATATCTGAACGCGCTGATGAAGGCACGGGCGCGGTTCAAAGCCATGGGCTGCACTTCGACGGATCACGGGCATCCCACGGCGCAGACCGCGGACCTGCCGCTCGCCGATGCAGCGGCACTTTTCAGCAAGGTGATTGCCGGGAAAGCAGGCGCAGCAGAGCACGAGCTATTCCGCGCACAGATGTTGACCGAGATGGCGCGGATGAGCTTGGAGGACGGGTTGGTGATGCAGATCCATCCTGGATCGGTGCGTAACCACAACAAGCTTATCTATGAACACTACGGGCGCGACATGGGGGCCGACATTCCAGAGCCGACAGATTATGTACACGCTTTGCGGCCGATGCTCGATCGCTTCGGCAACGAAAAGAATCTGACCATCATCCTATTCATGCTCGACGAGTCGACAATCAGCCGCGAATTGGCTCCGCTGGCAGGCCATTATCCCTGCTTGCGCCTCGGGCCTCCGTGGTGGTTTCATGACAGTCCTGAGGGAATGATGCGTTTTCGCGAGCAGGCAACGGAGACGGCAGGTTTCTACAACACGGTGGGATTTAACGACGACACGCGCGCGTTTCTCTCCATTCCAGCACGGCACGATGTCGCCCGGCGCGTCGACTGCGCGTTTTTGGCCCGGCTTGTTGCCGAGCGCCGATTGGAAGAAGACGAGGCGTGCGAAGTCGTGCACCAACTGGCCTACGATCTTGTGAAAAAAGCATACCGGTTGTGAGACGAGCCTGTTGCTTGTAGCCAGTAGCCTTTGGATTCAGTTACTGACTACCAGGTCACCGGCTGCGAAAGGTGAGGTTGCTGCATGAGCCTCTATTGTTCAGTAGGAAGCACCGAGACCGATTTCTCGCCGCAGCAGTTGAAGGAATTGCTTGCGGAAAGCCTGGCCAAGCTGGGACCGCGCGATCGCGTGCTGGCGGTGCCTCCGGATCAAAGCCGGGAGCACTCGCGCGCCGGCGACCTGACGCGGTATACGTGGGAGCACTACGGCGACAAGTTGAAGGCCGTCCTGCCAGCCATCGGCACGCACACGCCGATGCGTCCCGACCAGATAGCGCACATGTTTGGCGACGTGCCGCACGATCTTTTCCGCGTGCACAACTGGCGCACCGAGATCGAGACGCTGGGCGAGCTGCCGGCTTCCTTCATTCGCGAGCAGTCGGAAGGCAAGCTGAATTACACCTGGCCGGCGCAGGTGAACAAGCTCATCTCGCGGGGCGGTTTCGACCTGATCCTTTCGATCGGGCAAGTGGTGCCGCACGAAGTGATCGGCATGGCCAACCACGCCAAGAACATTCTGATTGGCACGGGCGGGAGGGAGGGAATCAATCGCAGCCATTACCTGGGCGCCGTCTATGGCATGGAGCGGATCATGGGCCGAGCCGAGAACCCGGTGCGCAGCGTGCTGAACCGCGCCTGCGAGCAGTTTCTGCGGCATATTCCGATTGTTTACGTGCAAACTGTCGTGGGCCGCGGCCGAAACGGCGGCCTCGCCGTTCGCGGTCTGTATATCGGTGACGATCTTGAGTGCTTCCTTAGAGCTGCGGAACTCAGCCTCAAAGTAAACTTCGAAATGCTCGAGGAACCGATCAAGAAGGCCGTAGTCTTTCTCGATCCCAAGGAGTTCCACTCGACCTGGATCGGCAATAAGGCTGTCTACCGTACGCGCATGGCGCTGGCCGACGGCGCGGAGCTGATTATTCTGGCGCCGGGTGTAAAGGAGTTCGGCGAAGACAAAGGCATCGATGTGCTCATTCGCAAGTACGGATATCGGGGAACGCCGGCGACGCTGAAGGCGGTAAATGAGAATGCAGATCTGGCAGCCGACCTCAGCGCAGCAGCGCACCTGATTCACGCTTCATCGGAGGGCAGATTCACCATCCGCTGGTGTCCTGGCGAGCTGAGTCAAAAGGAAGTGGAGGGTGTGGGCTTCGAGTACGGCGATCTGAAGGCGATGGCTGCGAGGTACGATCCCGCAAAGCTGCAGCACGGATACAACGACGTGGGCGGCGAGAAGATCTTCTTCGTAGCGAATCCGGGATTGGGGCTGTGGGCACATCGCAGCCGGTTTGAATCCACATCTCCAGTTGCGTTGGCGAGCCACGCCCGTTGAGTGACGCCTTCCGCCCGGGCGGTGCGCAAGAAAACGTAAAGAATCAACCATATTGCGCAAGACAGGATGACTATGGAGAATCACGGTCTTAAGCTCAACAAATTTTCCGTCGGCGTCGGCGACAGATTCGCGCACCAGGCAAAGGCGCAACTGCAGGCCTGCATCAATACGCTCAACCACGGCCTGGTAGTGGTACCGGTGTGGAACAAGTCGAACCGCGAGCACATCATCATCGGGTCCGAACCTTCGTCGGTCTGCGAGGCTGCCGATGCCGCGGTGAAGGCGCTCGCCTGGAAGCTGCCCTACTACTGCGATGCCGACCACATCACCGCCCAAACCGTCGACCGCTTTCTGGCCCCGTGCGACTTTTTCACCTTCGACGTAGCCGACTTTATCGGCCAGCCCGCGCAGACCGCGGATATTGAGAACTTCGTGATTCGGCATCCTGAATTGCGCGGCAGCATTGAGCTCGCCGGAGCCGATGAGGCCTTCGAGATCGCGCCGGAGCACCTGAAGCAGACTGCGCAGAAATTCCTGGTTGCGGTGAAAAAGGCGGGCGAAGTCTATCGTCGGGTGCTGGACGCAAAGGGCGCCGGTAACTTCATCCCCGAGGTCTCGATGGATGAGACCGACCGGGCGCAAAGCCCCGTCGAGTTGCTCATTATTCTGGCGGCCATCGCGGACGAAGGTATTCCCGTGCAAACCATTGCGCCCAAGTTCAGCGGGCGCTTCAACAAGGGCGTAGATTACGTTGGCGATGTTGCACAGTTTGAGCGCGAGATGGCGCTCGATATCGCGGCCATTGCTTACGCGGTGAAGCAATATGGATTGCCGGACAATCTGAAGCTCAGCATTCACTCCGGCAGCGACAAGTTCTCGATCTATCCGGCGATTCACGCGAACATGAAGCGGTTCAACGTGGGTGTGCACCTCAAGACTGCGGGAACCACTTGGCTGGAAGAGCTGATTGGCCTGGCGGAAGCCGGCGGTGCGGGGCTCGCGCTGGCTAAGGAAATCTATGCTGAGGCGCTGGCGCACCGCGAAGAGTTATGCGCTCCCTACGCCGCGGTCATCGATATCGATCCAGCTAAGCTGCCCTCGACCGAAGAAGTGCGCGGCTGGACATCGGAGCAATACACATCCGCGTTGCGGCATGTGGAATCCGATCCAGCGTACAATCCCAGTGTTCGCCAGTTGCTGCATGTGGGTTTCAAGATTGCCGCCAAGATGGGACCCCGCTATCTTGAGCTGCTCGAAGCCAATGAGGCCGTGATCGCGAAAAACGTGACGGAGAACCTCTATGTCCGTCACATCGCGCCCGTGTTTCTCGGTTGCGCCGCCTGACCGGACGCGAATTCGAATGACCCCATTCTGTACACTTTCCCCACGGAGATTGGATGACGCCTCAACTATTTGACCTCTCTCAAAAACTTGCGGTTGTAACCGGAGGAACTTCAGGGATCGGCCGCGCTCTGAGCCTGGGATTGGCCGATGCCGGCGCCGACGTCGTCGCCACTGCCCGCCGGCAACAACAGGTAGACGAGACGGCCGCGGAAATCGAAGCGCGCGGGCGCAAGACGCTTCGTGTCGCCTCAGACGTCGGCGAACGGGAATCGATGGAGAAGCTCCTTGCCGCCGTACTCGAACGGTTCGGCAAAGTCGACATCCTGGTAAACTGCGCCGGCATCATCAAGCGTACGCCCACGCTCGACCTGCCCGAAGCGGAGTGGACCCACATCCTGAATGTGAATCTGACGGGAACTCTGCGCGCCTGCCAGATCTTCGGCCGGAAAATGCTCGAGCGGGGCTACGGGCGCATCGTCAATATCGCCTCACTCAATAGTTTCGTCGCGCTGAGCGAAGTGGCGGCATACGCGGCCAGCAAAGCCGGGGTCGCTTCATTAACGCGATCTCTGGCCGTCGAATGGTCAAAGAAAGGTGTGACGGTGAACGCCGTCGCGCCCGGCGTCTTCCGCACCGACCTGAATGCCCAGTTGCTCGATTCGACGCCGCGCGGCCAGGAGCTTCTGATGCGCACCCCGATGGGACGCTTCGGCAAAACCGAAGAGCTGATCGGCGCAGTGGTTTATCTGGCTTCTGACAGCGCTTCGTTCGTCACCGGGCAGATTCTCGTGGTTGACGGTGGGTTTCTGGCGAGCGGAGTCAATCAATAAAGCACCGTCCGGTGGATTTAGCGATCAGGGACCACGGAACGGCGAGTTCCAGTGGAATTCGGCCCTACGTATATCACTTCATCGTGACGTTGGCTCCGGCCATCTTGATGATCGCGTCCCCTTGTTCGGCGTGCACTGGACACATTGGTTCCAGTTACATTTGCGTAGCCGATCGAGAGGCCGGTTTTCCCGCTCAGGTTCACGTTTTTGAGAACGACATTTTCAACCGGCGCCTCAGGCAGCCCCACGATGGCGCCCGCCATTCTCGCCCCCGTTGCCGTTAGATTTTCGACGGTAATGTCGTGGAAGTGCGGCGTGAGGCGCGTGACCGGCTCCGGCGTCATTGTGCCCGGCAGGCGGAAGAATGCGGGGATAGTACTCGCTGATCACCAGCGGATTCTTCACATTCTTCATGTCGATGTCGCGAAAGACGAGGTTGCTGACGTCGTTGCCGCGATCGCGCGCGGCCTTGACGCGAATTCCATTATCCGTGCCGTCGAAGTGAATGCGCTCTGCGGTGATGTTTTGCGCGCCGCCGGCAATTTCACTGCCGATGGAGAGGCCATGGCCATGGAGGAAGGTGCAATCGGTAATGGTAATGTCGCGGCTCGGTTCATCGCCGCCGGGCGAGTTGATGGCGCCCGACTTGATGGCGATATCGTCGTCACCGGTATCGGCGTAGAGATGATCGATGTGGACGTTCGAAGACGAGAAGGGATCGACAGCGTCGGTGTTTGGCGAGGGGTACGGCGCCAGAACCCTGATGTTGTGAATGACCACGTCGTCGGAGTAATAAGGAACAATCTGCCAGAAGGGCGAATTCTGGACGGTGACTCCTTCAACGCGCACATGCTTGCAGTGATCGAAGACGATGAGGCGCGGCCGGGGATGCGGATTGCCCATCACGCCGGCATCGCGGAGGGTGCGCGCCATCTGCCACCAGCTTTCTCCCTGACCGTCGATCACGCCTTCGCCGGTGATTGCCACGTTCTCCGCATTTGTGGCGCTCACCAGCGACTGCAGTGCGGGCAGGCGGAATTCGGTCTTGGGCGGATAGTCGCCGTGATCGGGCGAGCCGAGCAGCGTGGCTCCTTTGTCGAGCTCGAGCGTGATGTTGCTTTTGAGCACGATCGGAGCGCTCAGGTAGGTGCCTGCCGTCAGGCGAACCGTGCCGCCGCCCAGAGCCGCGCAAGCGTCGATTGCGCTTTGAATCGCCAGCGTATCCTTGGTGGTTCCATCGCCCTTGGCGCCGAAGTCGCGCGGATTGCAGGTCTTGGCCGCATGGGCCAGGTTTGCCGAAGCGGCCGGGAAGACCAGGGAAAAGGACACAATGAAAACGCGGCGTGCGAGTGAAGTGATTTGGAGCATCATGGGGTTGCCTCGCGACAGATGATTTGCCGTCGCCACCCATCCTACCTCATGAGAGCCCAGTGGTCCTACCACTGCTGATTCGCGTTCAACGCGCTGCGCCCGGCGCACTCAGTTTTCCGGCTGGATTATTGAGCATTAGGCTTTGGGAGCTGGCTGATTCGATGGGTTCGGAGCATTCACCGGCAGGCGAACGGTGAAGCGTGTCTCGCCCGGCTGCGACTGCACGTCGATCGTGCCGCCGAATTTCTGGGTCACGATGCGGTGCACGATCTCGAGGCCGAGTCCCGTGCCGATGCCCTGCGGCTTGGTGGTAAAAAACGCCTCGAAGATGTGCGGAAGCACCTCGGCCGGAATTCCGGCGCCGTGATCGGTAATGCTCACCGTGAGCCAGTCGGGCTCCGCCCATGTTGCGATTTCAATCGTGGCGTTCTGCGGCGAAGCGTCGATGGCGTTGTCGATAAGGTTGGTCCACACCTGGCTGAGCGCATAGCCGCGCGTGCAGATGGTCGACGGCGAGGCGGCGAATTTCTTTTCCACCTGGATCTGCTTGATGCGCAATTTATGCCCGAGAATGGTCAGCGTGCTTTGCAGGCTGTCGTGTACGTCGAGTTCCCTGCTCGGTGTTCGTTCGTCGTAGGCGAATTTCTTTACCGCCATCACCAGCTCGGAGATGCGCGCGATGCTCTCTTCAATGGCGCACACCAACGACACGCTGGAGACCAGCGCACCGAACCAGTTGAGCGCGTCGGAGAAAGACTCGGGATCGAAGTGCTCCTGCGCGCAGGCAATCTCCTCGGGATCGAATCCCATGCCCACCAGCACCGGGCCGATCGTGAAGGCATTTTCTACGCCGGCCTTGGTCGAGCCACTCGCTCATGGCCTCTTCGGCGTCGGCCTGTTCGAGGCTGCTCATCGCCGGCAGGTTGCAGCCGCGCAAAGCATGTTCGAGCAAATCCTTCATGCACTGGAGCTGGGCAGGAGTCTTAGGTTTTTCGGCTGCTGCGCAGGCTGAGCTGCTGCAGGCGAAGCAGATTCTCGCGAAGTTGCGAGGCGGCCCGCTTGGCCGCCGAACCGGGATTGTGCAGCTCGTGCATCAGACCGGCGGCCAGCGTGCCCAGCGAGACGAGCTTCTCGCGATGCAGCGCCTCAACCTGGTAGGCCTGCACGCGCTGTGCGCTGTCGGCCACGACGATCTTGCGCACGGCGGGGCAGCAAGCCAGCAGCGACCAGAAATCCTGCTCGCGTAAAACGGACGAAGACCGAATCCTCTGCAGCGGTAACCCGAAACATCGATGTCGCTTTGCCGATAAGGAAAGGCGCTTCGCCGAAGCCTTCGCCGCTGCGCGCACTTCCGCCAAGGGTCCAGGTTCCATCCGGCTCGGGGCGTTCGGCGCGCACCGTCGCCATCGAGCACCAGCCAGTAGTAAAGCCAGGGTTGGCCGGGCTCGACGAGCACCGCATCAGCCTTTGCCGTCACCCGTTCGACGCGTCCTACGCCGCGGAGAGAATCGAAGGGAGTGCCGGAAAAGATCCGCGTATGCTGCAGATCTTCCGCAACGTCCTTGAGGTCGACAGCCTCGACCTTGATCGCTTCTGTGCTCTCGTTCATCTTGCCCACAGCACCTGCGCCCACACCCTTCAACCCACCTTAGAACCCTGCCAAATATTGGTGAACGAACTGCACCGCAATGGATCCCTCGCCAACCGCCGAAGCGACCCGCTTCACCGAACCTGAACGAACGTCGCCCGCCACAAAAACTCCAGGAACGCTGCTCTCAAGCAGAAATGGCTCGCGTTTCTCGTGCCAGATCTCCGGCAGCTTGCCGTCCTTCAGCAAATCGCGCCCCGCCAACAGAAACCCCTTTTCGTCGCGCAGAATGCATGGCGGCAGCCAAGCCGTCACCGGAGCCGCGCCAATAAAAACGAACAGCCAACTAGCCGGCGCCTCCATTTCACCTGACGCCCTCTGCAAACGAAGTGCCGTCAAATGATCGTCGCCCATCGCCTCGATCACTTTCGCCCGGGCCTCCACCACAATATTCGATGTGCGAGCGATCTCATCGATCAAGTATTTCGACATGGTGGCGGAAAGTCCCTCGCCGCGCACCAGCATGGTTACTTTTGTGGCATATCGGGCAAAGTGCAGGGCAGCCTGCCCCGCGGAGTTTGCGCCGCCCACCATAAAAACCTCGTCGCCCTTGCAGCCCAGCGCCTCAACCAGCGCGGCCCCGTAGTAGATGCCTCGGCCGGTGAGCCGGTCGCTGCCGGGGATTTCGAGCTTTCGGTACTGGACGCCGGGCGCCAGCAGCACGCAGTGGCTCGAAACCTCGCGGCCATCGGCCAGCTGGATGAACCGGTATTGGCCGTCGATGCGCATGCCGGTGGCCCGCTGGGTCACAAACTCCGCGCCGAACCGCGAGGCCTGGGCGTGCGCTCGGCGGCCCAGATCGGCGCCGGTGACCCCGGACGGGAATCCCAGGTAATTCTCGATTCGGGAACTGGAGCCGGCCTGTCCACCGGGCGCATCGGGCTCAATCACCACCGTCCGCAATCCCTCGCTGGCGCCGTAGACCGCGGCCGCCAGTCCCGCCGGACCCGCGCCTACCACCACCATGTCGTAGAAATCCTGGGCCGCCTGAACGCGCAGGCCCACGCGCCCGGCCAGAGCCTCAAGCTCCGGATCCACGAGAAAGGTGCCGTCGGCAAAAAACACCACCGGAAGCTGTCCGGGATCGAGCTGATTATCTTCGAAGCAGCTTGGCCGCCTCGGGTCCCGCGGCAATGTCGAGCCAGCGGTAGGGCACGTGATTGCGCGAGAGGAAGTTGCGCACCCGGTGGTCGTTGAGCGACCAGCGATGGCCGACCACGCGCAGCCCTTCGAAGGGCGGCCGGTAGCCGGCCTGCCAGTCCTCCAGAAGATCGTTAACAACCGGGTAGAGCTTTTCCTCCGGCGGATCCCAGGGCTTGTTCAGGTAGTAGTGAATGCGCGCGGAATTGATGGCGCGGATGGCCGCTTCGGTGTCGGCATAGGCGGTCAGCAGCACGCGGCGCGCCTCAGGGTAGATCTCGCGCGCCCGCTCCAGCATCTCCACGCCGGTCATGCCCGGCATGCGCTGGTCGCTGATCAACAGGGCCACCGGCTCGTCGCGCGTCTTCAGTTGCGCGAGCGTGTCCAGTGCGGCCTGGCCGCTGGCAGCCCGCATTACCCGATAGGTGCTCCCATACTGCCGGCGCAGATCCTGAACCACCGCCTCCAGGACGCTCACATCGTCGTCTACCGCCAGCAGAATCGGCCTCGCCATAGGGGAAGTCTAAAACCTGCAGGTCCCAATTTAGTTAATGGTCCTTCATGCCCCTGCCTCACGGTTTTTTATACCCTATTAGCCCAGTTGGCTGTAATCTCAATAGAGCATCAGGGCCAGACCCATCCTCCGATTTCCGTGCTATTGCAAATCGCACCGGCGGGGTGGACAATGTAGCAATTGCAGACATTACCAAAGTTTCCAGCTGTTTTGCCGATAGAAAGAGAAGGACGAAACAGTAGGCGCCGCAGTCAAGTGCCTCGGCGGGATTCGCTGAGTGCGGAGTCGCAAGACGTAGTTTTCCGAAGAGGATACGCGCAAGTCAGAGCAGACGCCATGAACAAGATCATCCTGGCAGATTCGCAAGCGATCTTCAGGGCCGGTACCGCCAAAGTGCTGGCGATGGACGAAGATCTGCGCATCATTGCGCAGTGCACCGATCTTGAGCGCATGTACCATGCCATCACGACGTTCCCCACCTCGATTGTTCTGTTTGCAGCCTCGCTGCACCCCGATCTTGCGCGGCTCAGCATGTTGCTTGAGACCACCAATAGCCGGGGCATTGTGGTGGCAGAAAACAACGAGAATGCCGTGGCCTACCTGCAGCAGGGCTTTCGCGGTGTGGTATTCCGCAGCGTAACGGGGCCGGCACTGGTGGAATGCGTGCGCCGCGTCGCTGCGGGCGACACCTGGATTCCCACGCAGGCGGCGCAGCCTGAGTGCACGACGACGATCTGGTCGGCGCCCGCGTGCGCGACCGGCTTACGCCCAAAGAGATGCGCATCGTAGCGCTCATCGTGCAGGGCTGCAAGAACCGCGAGATCGCTCTGCGCCTCAAGACCACCGAACAGGTGATCAAGAACTACCTGCGCTCCATCTACGACAAGACCGGTGTCGGCGATCGTCTGGAACTGGCTCTGTTCACCATCCATCACCGCGTGCTGGCGCGTGCCGCGGCGGAAGTGGGCCACAAGATGGAAGCCGAGTCGCAGGCGGCCCAACCAGGCGCGGTGGCCTAGCCTCCTTTACATAATTTCCAAAGAGTTCAGCAGGCAGCGCGGCGCGCGCCGCCTGTGGCAGTCTTATGCCGCGCGGATCAGGCTGAAGGCCAGAATCAGCAGCACGATCAGACTGACCACGGTATACAAGCGATCTTTCTCGAGAAAAAATCCCACCACTGCCATAGCCACTCGCGCAACGGGCGTGAGGATGAGCAGCACCAGCCCCAATTGCATCAGCCCCTCACCGTTAAGGTGCCCCGCTGACTGAACGATGCCGGCAAGCGTCTGGATGGCTGGCCCGGCGGCTACAAAATGCCGGTAATTGGCGGGATCGGAATAGTGCCGCACGAGGTACAAGCCGCCACCCGCGGTGACCACAGCAGCAGCCAGCAGCACGCCGGTTTGCAGCAGACGGCCGATGATGACTTCCAGTCCCTGATCGTTCATATACGCTATATCCTTCCCATGATCCCGTTGACCATCATTTCAATGGCGAGGGCTAGAACCACGAAGGCGAAAACTATCCTGAGCACGCGAACATTTGCGTTCACCAGCACCTTGGCCCCCAGCAACGCTCCGCCCAGCACGCCAAGCATCACAGGCATGGCCACACGCGGGTCAATGAATCCCCGGCTGAGGTAAAGGCCCGCGCTGGCGGCAGCAGTGACGCCGATCATGAAGTTGCTGGTGGTCGTGGAGACCTTGAAGGGGATCTTCATGGCGCGGTCCATGGCGATCACCTTCACCGCTCCCGAGCCGATGCCGAGAAGGCCGGAAAGCGCTCCTGCACCAAACATCAGGCTAAAACCGGCGGGAACATTGCGGGCGCCGTAGTGCTGCTGTTTGTCGCCCACCGGATAGCTACCGCTAAAACGCAAGCGTCGGGCAAGCGCATCGGACTCGACCAGAGCGTCGCCACCCGGCGGGGCTTTGAACGATTGGTACGCCGCCTGGACCAGCACAAGACCGAAGACGATGGCGAGCGCGTGGGTGCTCACGCGGCTGGCGAGAAAGGCGCCGAAGATTGCGCCCAGTGTCGTAGCAATTTCGAGGAACATACCGATACGGATGTTCGAGAAGCCCTCGCGCACGTAAGCTGCCGCCGCGCCTGAAGACGTGGCGATGACAGAGACGAGCGAAGCGCCGATGGCGTACTTCATGTCGACGCCCAGCGCCAGCGTGAGTGCGGGCACAACGATGACGCCGCCGCCGAGTCCGGTGAGCGCGCCGAGAAAACCCGCAAGGGTTGAGAGAATCCAGACGAGTGCTGTGAATTCCCAGGCTGTCATTCGATCCGATTCTCCCTGTGAGGCTGGATTGCCTGAAGACGCCAGGCCCGCGGCTGACTTCTAACGAATACGATGCGGAATTTTATTCAAAGTGTTTCGAGCTTCTCGCCCACGCTCTTGGCCTGGGTAAAGAGATAGAGGTAATCGGGTCCGCCCGCCTTCGAATCCGTCCCGCTCATGTTGAACCCGCCAAAGGGATGCGCGCCCACCATTGCGCCGGTGCACTTGCGATTGAAGTAGAGGTTGCCGACATGGAACTCGCGGCGCGCGCGATTCAGCCGGTCGCGGTTAGTCGAGTAGACCGAGCCGGTCAGCCCGTACTCGGTGTTGTTCGCCACGCGCAGGCCTTCATCGAAGTTTGCGACCTTGATGAGAGCCAGCACGGGACCGAAGATTTCTTCCTGCGCAATGACGGCGTTCGGCGCGACGTCGGCAAAGATGGTCGGCTCAAGAAAATATCCGCCGCTCGGCCATGGCCGGAGCGTTGCCGCCCGCAATCAGTTTACCCTCGTTTTTGCCGACCTCGATGTAACGCAGCATCGTGTTGAGCGCAGCCTGATTGATCACAGGACCAAGGTCGTGATTGGCTGCTGGGTCGCCCACAGTCAGCGTGGCCACGCGCTCGCGCAGCCGCTCGACAAAAACATCGTAAACCGGCGCTTCAACGATGGCGCGCGAGCAGGCGGAGCACTTTTGCCCGCTGAAGCCGAAGGCCGACATGGCCACGCCCTCGATGGCATCGTCCAGATTCGGCATCTGCGCAGACCAGGATGGAGTCTTTGCCGCCCATTTCGAGAATCGTGCGCTTGATCCAGATCTGGCCTGGCTGCACGTGTGCAGCGCGTTCGTGAATGGCGAGGCCGACAGCCTTCGAGCCGGTAAACGAGATGAAGCGTGTTTTGGGATGTTCGACGATGGCGTCGCCGAATTCCGCGCCGGAGCCGGGGCAGAAATTGACCACGCCATCGGGCATGCCGGCCTGTTCGAGGACTTCGACAAACCGAGCCGCGATGGTCGGCGCATCGCTCGAGGGCTTCAGAACCACCGTGTTCCCGCTGACGATGGCCGCCGCCGTCATTCCGGCCATGATGGCAAACGGAAAATTCCATGGCGAAATCACGGCGCCCACGCCCAGCGGAATGTAAAGCAGCTCATCGCGTTCGCCGGGATACTGGATGGGCGGCGTGGCCTGGGCAAAGCGAAGAGCTTCGCGAGCATAAAACTCAAGGAAGTCGATGGTTTCGCCAGTATCGGCGTCGGCCTCGGCCCAGTTCTTGCCCACTTCGTAGGTGAGCCAGGCCATGAATTCGAACTTGCGCTTGCGGATGATCTCCGCTGCGCCCAGCAGCAACGAAGCGCGCTCCTCCACCGAGGTTCTGCTCCAGGATTCGAAGGCGCGCAGCGCAGCGGTCATGGCTAGCTTCAGCCTGCGCGGCTCCGGCCTTCTGGTGAATGCCGACAACCTGCGCCGGCCGCGCCGGGTTGATGGAGCGAATCTTCTCCGTAGTCTTCAGGCGCTTGCCGCCAATGATCAGGCTGTATTCGCTGCCGAGATGCGACACCAGTTGATCGAGCGCCTGGCGCATCGAACGCGCATTCTCAGGATCTTTGAAATCGGTAAACGGCTCATGGGCGAAGACGCCCTGGGGCGTTCGCGGCTGGATAGAGGGAGAAACGCCGGCAATAGGCATAACGGAACCAGTTTAGTTCAAGTGCCGCTATGTACGGCAGGGCAGGTGATATGGAAAACCGCACGCGGACTTATCAAACGGTTGCGCCTTAGGACGCGATCAAACCGGGAGGAATTCATGCGGTTCAACGAGTTTATGTCTTGACATGGATCGAACCCCAAACGTATACGGAAGACTCCGGGTTCCCCATCAAAAACCATTGAACGAGGAGTGAGACCATGAGGAAGTTTGTATTTTGTGCCGCCGTCGTGTTGCTCGCAGCTTGCAGCCTGGGCGGAAGCTTGATGGCTGAGAGTCAGTCAAAGGACGAGCAGGCCATTCGCGCGCTCGAAACGAAGTTCGCGATGGCATTCGCCGCCAAGGATGTCGACGCGATCATGAAGTTTTATGCGCCTGGCAATGAGCTGCTGGTTTTCGACCTGGTCACGCCGCGGCAATACGCGGGCTGGGATGCCTACAAGAAGGACTGGCAGGACACGTTCGCCTTGATGAAGGACACGCCCGAATTCGATACCAGGGACCTGAGCGTCACGACGGATGGAAAGCTCGCCTGGAGCCATAGCATCCAGCACGCGAAATGGACCGGCACGGACGGCTCGCCGTTCGAAATGACAGTGCGTGTGACGGATTGCTACAGGAAGATCGACGGCAAGTGGCTGATTGTGCTGGAACACGTTTCGGTGCCGCTGGATATGAGCGGGCCGAAGCCCGTGCCGGACATGATGTCGAAGCCGTGAGAATCAGGGACCAAGGGAACAAGGGACCGAGGGAATCAATGTGTGGAGGAGACAGGGGTTCGCTACGCACGTTCGCGGCTGCGTTTGCGGAACACGATCTTGAGTTCGCGGCGCCAGTGCTCCGCTAGAGCGATGAGTTCCCACTCGATCTCCGGCGAGAGATAGCGCAGCACCGGTTCGTTCGCTGGATGAATGCGCAAGGCCGGCGCGGCGAGGACAAGACGCGGCGCGAGCGGCGAGACCTCAGCGCCGGGAAAGTAGCCGTTGCGCTCGAATGCCGAGAGCGGCGCGGCGGTAGGCGGCGACGGCCTGGCGATCGGCATTCAGCGCGCGCACGCGAATCCAGTAGTCGAGCGCCTGCAGGGGCAGATGCAGGTCTTCGTCGGCCTTCAATTCCAGAACCACCAGCCGCGCGTTGCGGTCGAGCGTGAGCAGGTCGAGCATGCCGCGGTCGCCGCTGGAAAGTGCGGGCACCTGGGAATACAGCAGATCGCCGCGCAGGTCCGGCAGCAGCTCCGCCAAGCCCAGGCGCAGCCGCGACTCAAGCCAGCGCTCCGGCGCCATGCGGAAGAGCGGATCGGTATGCGCGCCGTCGGCGTGGCGGCTGTCGAGAAAGAGCCGCCGGAAAAGATCGCGGCAGAGCTCTTCGTTTTCCTCGGTGAGCGGAGTCTCGTTCGCGCCCGCGCCGAAGGTGATTTCATCCTCGCCGAGCAAAGGAGTGCGCCGATGCGCCCTGACGCACGCGCGCGAACTCCAGGCCGTGCAGCAGCAGCCCGACCTCGGTGGCGGAGCGCGGACGAATCTCGACGCGCTCGCGGGCCGCATCGGGAACGAGCGCAAGAAGCCGGTCGATCCCCGACTTTGCAGCGCTCCAGCGCCGCGGCGGGCGAGAATGCATGAACCAGCCGCGACTCCAGGTTGCCGGTGTCGCGAAAATCGACGGGCGCGAGCTCTTCGCTGCGCTCGTCGAGCGTGAACAGCTCAAAATCCGCGGCGGCGTGATTCAGCCATGCCATGCGCTCCGCGGTGGTGCGCCACGCGCCCGCCGGCACAATCACCTTGAGCCCGCCGAAGTGCCGGCGCGCGTCGGCGTGCTGGCGGCAATAGTCGAGCCAGAGAATTCCCAGCGTCAAAACGCCGTCGATCGACGGACGCGGACTCAGCATCGCCCACGCCGATCACCGCATCGGCCGCGGTTCCCTTGAGCAGCCGGCCGCGAACATATGCGGGACCGAAGCTGTGCTCCAGATCCATCGCCGTGCGCAGGCCATCGACCTTGGCGCCGATGAATTGCCGCGTGAGCACGCGTTCCAGCAGCCGCAGATAGTTGCGGCGCGCGGAGTCGCGCGCGGTGGGAGTGCGGCGGTCGCTCGTGGGCACGAGTTCCAGCGACTGCGGCTTGGCCGCGCCCATGCGGCGCGTGATCAGCCGCAGGCACTGCGCGCGCTGCTGCACATCGACAACCGTGCGCACCAGGTTGCGCTCGTCGCTCCAAAGCTGCAGCAGGCAGCGGCCGTGCGACTCGGTCACCGAGTAATGCGCGCGTGCGCATGTCGAAGAGCACGCGACCGTCTTCAAGCAGCGCCGCCGCTGGGTGATCGGCCAAGATATTCTTCGATCGCCTGCGCGAGCTGCGCGGGAGATGCAGCCTGCGGACCCGGCGGTCATGGCTTGCTCTTACCAGCCCATGCGCGCGCGCAGGCTGGTGATGTGGGCCGTATGGTGGAGCGAGTGCCAATCGTAGATCGCGAGGTTGGTGGCGAGAGTCATGCGTCCGCGCTCTGGGTGGTTGAAGCCGCGCTCGAAATCCTCCTCCGACATGGACTCGAGCAGCGCCACCAGTCGGGCATGCAGCCCGGCGACGAATACAAGGGAGCGGATCAATGGGCATGCGGCTATCAGGCAGGCGCGCCCACGCTGCTTCGTCGTAGGGCTTGATGGTGGGCCAATCCTCGGTGAGCGCGAGCTTGAAGCGGACGTATAAGTTGGCGTGGCTGTCGGCGAAGTGATGCACCACCTGGCGCACGGTCCATCCGCCGTCGCGATAGGGCGTGTCGAGCTGGGCGTCGTTGAGGCCGGCCACCGCGGCGCGGAGGCGCTCCGGAAGCAGGCGCAGAGTTTCAATTTGCGCGGAACGGATCTGAGGTGTGCTTGCGGCATGGGTTGGAAACGCCCGATTGGATAACGTAGAGTTTCCTGATCGTTCATGGCAAGAATCTTAAATGCACGGGTCGCCGCACCGGAAACCGGCTTCAAAAAAATCCCCAAATCCCGAAGCGTACGGAGCGGGACGGGCAATGAAGATGGACTACTTGGGATTATGTTGCTTTAGCTTATGGTGATGTTGGGCGTGAGGCTTGTGATATTTAGGCGTCTTGTACTTGTAGTTGTAATGCGGATGATATGTCTTGGGTTTGCTGGAGGCAAACGCCGGGCCTGCAAACAACGTGAGGAGCAAAGCCGCCGCAAGCAGTCTCTTCATGCGAGGAATCCTATCATGCCTTCAATTGCGCCCTCGAGCAAAATGCCTCTCCCGGTACCCGAAGAGCCACCAGGCTCAGCCGGGCTGGCGCTACCGGTAAACTCCGGCTCAGGCCTGGAGATGCGGGTGGTGATGATGGTGGTGGTGATGTGTGATCTCCGAAGCGAACGCCGGACTTGCAATCACCATCAGGAACAGAGCTGCTGCAAGAAATCTCTTCATGGGACGAATCCTAGCACGGCTCGAATTGCGGCCTGTGGCGCTTAGCCGGGCCCTGTATCCAGAAAACAACGCAGGCCCGGAGGAGCGCCATAGCACCTTTAGGGAGTAAGACGCGGCGAGCGTACACTGAGATTACGATGACGCACCCGGAAACTTCCCCTGTACCTAGCCATCGGCGTTATTTTTTTGAGAAATTCGGCCTCACCGAGCGGCTGCTTGAGCGCTGCCTGGGCGAGGCTTTGAGCGCCGGCGGCGACTACGCCGACCTTTATTTCGAGTCGGTTACGGCCACCGCGCTGGGTGTCGACGAGCAGATTGTGAAATCGGCCAGCCAGGGCACAAGCGCCGGCTGCGGCATCCGCGTACTCAGCGGCGAGCGCACCGGCTACGCCTACACTGACAACCTGAGCCCGGAGCGGCTGCTGCATGCGGCGCAAACCGCTGCGCTGATCGCGTCCGGTCCGGCCAAGCAGCCCGTGCAGGGATTCACCGAGACGCGCGAGTGCCGATCTCTATCCAGTTCCGCTGGGCGGATTCGACCTCGATCTGGCGGCGCGGCTGGAGCTGATCTTGCGCGCCGACCGCGCGGCGCGCGCATTCGATCCACGCATCGTGCAGGTGCGGGCCAGCTATGCGAGGAGCTGCGGCGCATTCTGATTGCCGCGTCCGATGGAGCGTTTGCCAGCGACACGCAGCCGCTTTGCCGGCTGAATGTGTTCGTCATCGCCAAAGACGGCGCGGCAACCACCAAGGGCTCGGCAGGCGCGGGAGGACGTGCCGGGACTGGAGCAATTTGCCGGAAACAAAAGCCCGGAACACCTGGCGCGTGAAGCGGCGCGGGGCGCGATTCTGCAGCTCGGCGCCGTGCCCGCGCCAGCCGGCGAGATGCAAGTGGTGCTCGGCCCTGGCTGGCCGGGAATCCTGCTGCACGAAGCCGTGGGCCATGGCCTCGAAGCCGACTTCAATCGCAAAAAGACCTCGGCCTTCACAGGATTGATCGGCCAGTCGGTGGCGAGCCCCAAGGTGACGGTAGTCGACAACGGCACGATGGCCGGCCGGCGCGGCTCGCTCAACGTGGACGACGAGGGCTCGGCCACGCAGGAAACGGTGCTGATCGAGGGCGGCGTGCTGAAGGGCTATTTGTCCGACAAGCTCTCCGCGCGGCTCATGGGCATGGCCAACACGGGCTCGGGACGGCGCGAAAGCTACCAGTCGATTCCCATGCCGCGCATGACCAACACCTACATGCTGGCCGGCGACGATGCGCCCGAAGACATTCTGCGCAGCGTCAAGCGCGGCCTCTACGCGGTCAACTTCGGCGGCGGCCAGGTGGACATCACCAACGGCAAGTTTGTCTTCTCGGCGAGCGAGGCATACCTGATCGAGGACGGCAAAGTGACCGCACCGGTGCGCGATGCCACGCTGATCGGCAACGGCCCCGAAGCGCTGAAATACGTGTCGATGGTGGGCAACGACCTGAAGCTCGACGAAGGCATCGGCACCTGCGGCAAAGACGGCCAGAGCGTCCCGGTCGGCGTCGGCATGCCGACCATCAAGCTGGACAAAATGACGGTGGGGGGGACGGGAAGGTAGCCGCAGTTCCCTGCCAGGGTTGATTGAGCATTCCATCCAGGCTACGTATGCCGGTTGTACGCGGGCGGGCCCGCCATCACCATGCCGCTCTTCTGCCGGCCGTGGATGTACCAGCAGCACCACGTGGTTTCGTGCACTTCCTTCTCGTCAGAGGAACGCAAGTCCAGATAGACGATGTTTCCATAGAGATAAATCTTCTCGAGCCAGGACTCAACGAGCTTCAACTGCTCCGGCGATTCGCAAACCGAGCTCACCTCGTCCCGGCTGAACGACTTGATCTCCATCGATTCTCCGGGCAACAGGATGTTCGCTGCGGTTGGCGGCTGCGGCTCGTTTTTGTAAACAGGGGTGTCGGGCAGTTTCGAATCGTCGCCGGCGCTGGCAATCTCGTCGACAACGGAAACGATTCTGGCCGGGCTGCGGCCCCGATTCGTTGCAACGATATTGAATCTGTCGTGAGCGCCGGGCACGGGTTCGGGAGCTACGACGATCCATGGTCGGTCTGCCTGCACCTGCGTTTGCGCAAACAGCAACGCCGCTTTTGCGCTATCGGCCGCGGCCTGTGCGGTGATTTCGGCGTAGTGAGTTTGCCGCTCGATCTTGCGCAGTAGCGAGAGCCCAATCATGACGCCTACGTAAGCAATGAGCACCAGAACCAGATTCGCAACCCAGCTGATGCGCTCCTGCAAGGGCCACACGGCCGGCGCGGGCGCCGGAGTGGCAATCGTGATGTGCGGCTGCGGAGCGTCGCACGAGCCTCCCTGACAATTTACCGCGGTTTCGGCGGGATTGCTCGCGCCAGGCGTTTGAGTGCCGGCCGGGGATGGAGTAGGTGCGGCCGGTGCAGCCGATGTAGACGACGACGGAGCTGCCGTGGGCGGAACGAGCTGATGAGCCGGCTTCGCCGTGCTACTCGCCTGTGCAGCACGAGCCGTGGGCCCAAAAATCAAAGGCAGCACGATGGCAAGCGCCGCCAAGTGTTTTCGAATCATGGCGTCAATGTAGCACAGCGCACACTTGAAACTAATCAGGGATTGGGCAGCGCGAGAAACTATGGTACCAAGCAAGTAGCATGCCGCAACGCGCGATACGGAGGGCCTGCGAATCCGAGTGGAGTTGCAATGGATGAGTCGATCGCGCCGGCCTGCATCTGGACTCTCTGGCTGGCCGAGCATCGGCGCTCAGTCGGATTGAGCGAATCTACACGCCCACAGGAAACGGCTTCGGGCTCGACTCTTCGGAGTTGAGCGCCCGTGCGCCAGCGCTCGAAGCGGCCCTGCAACAGGCTCATCAGGCCCGTGTACCAGTAGCCGACGACGAACAGAATCAGAAATGGCGCGGTGAAGTAATTGTTGTTCGTGAAGGTGTAGTAGATGGCGGCCAGCAAAGTAGCAGCCCAGCAGCAGCTCGATCCACGGCGCCAGCTTCAGGCGCTTGCGGTACTTGGCGGCCTGCGATTTCTCGCCCTTCTGCGCCACGCGATACTTGGGCGTGCGCACAAAGGCGCTCTTGATGCCGAACAGCGCTTCCATCACCGCCTTGGTGTTGGTCACCGTCAGGCCGATGCCCAGCGCCATGAGAAACGGCAGATAGTAGAAGGTCTTCTTCCAGGTCTTGGGGAAGAGCTCGCGCTCGCTCATCACATAGAAAACGGCGATCGAGAAACTGGACGCGGTGAAGAGCGGCACGTCGATGAGCAGCATCTGGAACCAGCCCTGGTAGAAGCGGCAGATCATGGCGGGAATCAGCAGCGCCGACATGATGACCATGAGCGGATAACTGAGATTGGCCGTGAGGTGGTAGACGGCCTCGATCTTGTTGCGCCGCGAGGTGTTCGAGCGGAACACCTGGGGCAGAATCTTGATGCTGGTCTGGATCAGCCCCTTGGCCCAGCGCGCCTGCTGGGTCTTGAAGGCGGTCATCTCGATGGGCAGCTCGGAGGGGCACTCGACGTCGGGCAGATATTTGAACTTCCATCCGGCCATCTGCGAGCGGTAGCTCAGGTCGGTATCTTCGGTGAGCGTGTCGTGCTGCCAGCCGCCGCCGTCGTAGATGGCCTGGCGCCGCCACATGCCGGCCGTGCCGTTGAAGTTGAAGAACTCGCCGGAGCGGGCGCGCGCGCCGTGCTCCAGAACAAAGTGCCCGTCGAGCAGGATGGCCTCGATCTGGGTCAGCATGCTGTAGTCGCGGTTCAGGTGCGTCCAGCGCGTCTGCACCATGCCGATCTCGGGCTCGGCGAAGTGGTGAATCACCTTCATGAGCCAGTCGGGCGGAGGAACAAAATCGGCGTCGAAGATGGCGACGAACTCGCCTTTCGCCACCTTCAGGCCGGCATCGAGCGCTCCGGCCTTGAAGCCGTGCCGGTTGGTGCGATGAATGTAGACGATGGTGTGCCCGAGCGCCGCATAGCGGTCGACGATGCCGGACGCCACCTCGCTGGTTTCGTCGGTCGAGTCGTCGAGCACCTGGATCTCGAGCTTTTCGCGCGGATATTCCATGGCGCAGACCGCCTCAATCAGCCGGTCGATCACAAACTGCTCGTTGAAGATGGGCAATTGAACGGTGACCTGCGGCAGTTCGTCGAAGTGCCGCGGCGGGTTGGGATTGTAGTTCTTGCGGTACTTGAAGTACTGGTAGCCATGCGTGTAGCGATGGATGCCGTAGAGCGACAGCAGAATCATCACCGCGAAATACGGCATGAGCATCGACGCGTCAAACCAATTCCAGTGGTATAGACCCTTGAAGGTCTGGTCGGCGTACTGCATCTTCAGGTAGTGGCGGAAACCGTTCTGCGGCGCGAAGGCCAGATACGCAGCCGCCCCCCGCCATACGAGCAACTGGCCGGCGGCAGAGCGCATGGTGTTGAACAAGGTATCTAGCAGAGCGTCAACCCTCCAGGCAGGGACCCGTCAACATTTTACGCGAAGCCGGCAGACGGAGTATGTACAGATGACAGCCGTTCAGAGTGCGAGGAGGGGATCGGAGCGCGCCGATTCAACAGCCGCCGAAGCCGATCGCAGGACGGCGCCAGAAACGCCTGATACCAATGAGGTAAACTCAACTTCGGCCTTCGACTGGCTAGATCATCTGGCCAGCTTACAGCAGAGAAACAGCCTCGGCAAATAGCGAAGCTGCGACTCGCATTGCGGGTGTCGGGCGTTCGAAAATGCCTGCGCCATACGCACATCACGCGCTGCGAGAGTTCTTGCGCAGGATCGCCGCTACAACCAACAGCACCGCCAGCAGCCTGAGGGCAAACACCCAAACGCCCGACAGGTTTGGACTCGGTGTGGAGAGCTCAAAGGCACGAGTGCCTCCCTGCACGATGAAGAAGACGGCGAAGGCGATGAACAGGAAGTCCCGAGTCTCTTTCCAGAAGCGTAGAAAATACAGGGCGACAGCCCCGGAGGCGGCAGCGATGTAACCCAGAAGGAACAGATCCAACCGGGGATGCACGATGGGGAGAGAGATGCCGCTCTGAATAATCATTGGCGCTCCCACACCAGCCCAAAAAGCAGCAGCGAGATTGAAATTGCCGCCGAAGCCAGGCGGTAAGTATAGAGATCGAGCGCGGGGAACACGATAATGTCTGCAAATACCAGGACATTGTCAATCGTGAGCCCGACGAAACATAATCCGCTCCATAGCAGCAGTCTGTTTCTCACTCGGATATACGCCCTCAGAAGCAGGATCGAGCAAACCAGCGTGGTGATAATGGTGAGAATGTAAAGAGCCGCGTCCAAGGCTACTTCTTCTCCTGTCTGAGACGGAAAGCACGGGCAAATTCACGTACGCCGGAGGATGCCTTCGAATGTATCATGGTCGAGATTCGCACCAGGTCTTTCCGGTATGCGGTGTCGAGCGAATGCAGCAGTTCGTTTTGTTCGTCGGATTTCGGAAAGTATGAGAATTTGGGCGGGCGCGCCTCAGATTCCGCAATCAACTCCAATCGCGCCAAGTCGCGCAACAACTCCTCGACCTGCTTGAGGGGGACATACAGGCGGGACGCCATTTCTTCGCGAGTCCACCAGACCGGCCGGCTGTTCCATAGCAGGATCAGCGCTTCCAAATGCGGCACACTGTCAATGTTCTCGTGAACAAATTCGTACACATCGACGCGGGAATTCGAAGTGTTGGCCATCAACGTCTGTGATAGGGCTTGCCTCAGAACTTCAAACCATCACTATAGTCGCGATGACTGGCCGAGCCATAATACCAGGGCGGGATGCGGCCGCTGCGACCCTGCAACTTTCGTGTTAAATCGTTGCGTCATCTTGTACATTGTTCTGCCTGCCGTGACTGCCTACACTTTTCCTTGTCCCGGATCAGATCTGCAGAAACGAGTCCCCCATGAAACTCGCCGGCGTTGCCCTCGGGGCATTGCTCCTGGTTTCACAATCTGTTCGTATGGCCTCTGAAGATCGCACCAGCATCATGCTCGTTGGCACCTATCTGGGAAATGAGATGCGTCCGGATGGTGCGGCTCCCGACACCTCGCCCCTGCATCGCACTTACTACGTCAGGACGGAAGAAGGGACGTGGAGCCTTGTGAGCTCGAGCGACGTTGTCGATGTGCTGGCCCGCACTCTAACGACGGCGCCCGGCCATCTCCGGAGCGACAGGCCGAATCTGCTGGACACTCTCAAGCGCTGGGAAAAGTTCGCCTTTCGCGCCGAACCTGACCGCAGAATCGGAGTGACAAGGAATTCGTTTGTCGTCTACATTCCGCGGACCGACGATCCCGGAAAAGCAGACAAGTTTGACGCGGATTTCGTGCCTAATCCGGCTCCCGGATCGGCCTCGGCGAGCAATGTAGATCCGGCCTGCGGCGAGCATCCGCTGACTCCCGAGCAGGAAGCGCAGGATTGCGGCAACCAGTAACCGCTCAGTGCGCGGCCGCCAGGACACAGTTCGGAATTACCGCGCCGACCAACTCGTGCGAACAATCGAGACTATCCGAAGCGGAACGACGGCAATCTCATCCAAATGCTGCCCCCATCAGCCAGTGGCTGGACTGCTTGGATAGCGGTCGACCGCTCAAGCGATCGAACTGGTTACATAAATGCGGTCCCAAAAGGGCACGGTTTCAGCCATGCCATAAAAGGCGCCTGAATGGCGAGCTTTAACCCCCGGGGATGTTTTCAAATCGGCGCAAACCATTTATGCCACCAGTGCTCAAAGCTAATCCTTCAGCACCACCCACTTTGCGTTCTTTTGCGCCTTGATGACGAGCTCGGCAGCGAGCAATGCCTCGTCGGGATTCTGCGCGATGTGCGTGCGATTCACGATGTCGGCCACGAACTGCGGGCCGAAGGGCAGCGGCATGGCGTTGCAGTCGATATAGCGGGCCTGCTTGCTATCCACCACAAACAGATTGTTGCCCTGGTGGCTGACGGCGACGTTGGTGTACTTGCGCACTTCCATGTAGCCGTCGGTGCCGAGAATGAAGAGGCGGCCGTCGCCCCAGGTTCCCAGGCCATCGGGCGTGAACCAGTCGAGGCGCACATAGCCGAAGCCGCGGTTGCCGCGCAGAACCATGTCGCCAAAGTCCTGGAACGCGGGATGATCGGGATGGCGCACGTTGGCGATTTGCGATTCGACGACCTCGGCCTCGGTGGAGCCGGTGTAGAACAGGAACTGGTCGACCTGGTGCGAGCCGATGTCGCAAAGAATTCCGCCGTATTGATCGGGATTCCAGAACCAATCGGGCCGGCCGGCTGCGCCGCCTGCGTCGCCGCCGCGCTGGAAGATCTGGTGCGGAGCGATGTTGATGGTCTGGATCACTTTGCCGATCGCGCCCTGCCGCACGAGTTCGCCCGCGTAGACGGCGGCCTTCACTTCGAGCAGTTCGCTATACATGATCGCGTAGATGCGCTTGGTTTCGGCGATGGTCTTGCGCACCTCGGCCAGTTGCTCGAGCGTCGTCATTCCCGGCTTGTCGGAGAGAACGTCTTTGCCGCGCTTCATGGCGCGCACGGCGATTCCCGCGCGCTCACTGGCGATCTGCGAGGTGAGAACGAGTTGGACCGACGGATCGTCGAGGATTTCGTCCTGCGTCTGCGACGATCTTCACGTCGGGGAACCGCTTGCGGAATGCCGCCAGCTTGTCCTCTTCGCCGCCCCACGCCGCCACCAGTTCGCCGCCGCCGCGCTGCACAGCGCCGATCATGCCGTAGATGTGGTCGTGGCTCATGCCGCAGACGGCAAACTTGATGTGATATTTCGGAGCTTCGTCGGCCTGCACGGGAGCAACAGCATCTTCAATCACGTGCGCGCGCGCTGCCGCCGAGGGCCATTGCGCTTTCCGGCAAACCAGCCATCATCGCCGCCGAGCCCAGCGACCCAAACAATCCTGCCTGCTTTAGAAAATTCGCGCCGCTGAGTGAAGCTCATTTCCATCGATCCTCCACTTTCTGTTCATTGGAACTAGTCGAGCACCCGCCGTGCCAACGCACATTGATCATAGTCGTATGGACCGGCCGCCAGGAATTGTCGACGGGAGCGGTCCGAAAAGCGGAGACCAAGGGAACAAGAGAACAGGGGAAGGAGATGAGAGATTTGCCGACAAATGGTTAGGCGCATCGAGCGGACGTGGTGTTACTCGACAGTGCAGTCTTGGATCTTCGCAGCGGGCGTGGGATGTTTACGCAAAATGCGATCGTGCGCTCTGCGAAAATAGAGTTTCATGCTTTCGCTGCAAAATGCCGGCAAGCGGTTTGGGCCGCGGGTCCTGTTTCTTGAGGCCAACTGGCTGATCCGCAACGACGAAAAGACCGCGCTGGTGGGCGCCAACGGCACCGGCAAATCCACGCTGATGAAGGTTCTGGCCGGGCTGGAGACGCTGGACTACGGCTCGCTCGAACAGACGCGCGGCATCAGCATCGGCTATCTGCCGCAGGAGGGGTTGCAGCTCACGGGCCGAACGGTGTTTGAGGAATGCCTGACGGTTTTCGACGAGCTGCACGAGATGGAGCGCGAGATCGAGCGGCTGGCGGGGCGACTGGCGGAGCTGGATCACGAGAGCGCGGAGTACGAATCTGTTGCCGAACGCTATTCGCTGCTGCAGGATCGGTTTCACGCGCTCGACGGCTACGCGCTCGACGCGCAGGTGGGCGGCGTGCTCACCGGTCTCGGATTCGGCAAAGAGGATTGGGCGCGGCAGACGGATGAGTTCAGCGGCGGATGGCAGATGCGCATCGCGCTGGCCAAGCTGCTGCTGGCCAAACCCAATCTGCTGCTGCTCGACGAGCCGACAAACCATCTTGACCTCGAAACGCGCAACTGGCTCGAGGACTATCTGAAGAACTATCCCTTCGGCTACATCCTCATCTCGCACGACCGCTATTTTCTCGATGTGACGATCGATCGCACCGTCGAGATCTGGAACAAGCGGCTGACGATCTACCACGGAAATTACACGAAATACCTTGCGCAGAAGGACGAGCGGCGCGAACAACTGATGGCGGCGTATCGCAACCAGCGCGAGCGCATCGAGCACCTTGAAGCGTTCATCAACCGCTTCCGCTACCAGGCCACCAAGGCGAAGCAGGTGCAGTCGCGGATCAAGGAGCTGGAAAAGATCGAGCGCATCGAGGTTCCTGAAGAAGAGCCGGTGATTCACTTCAAGTTTCCGCAGCCGCCGCCTTCGGGGCGCATCGTGGCCGAGGCCGAGGGACTGGCGAAGAGCTACGGAGCGAAACAGGTATTCAGCGGCGGACGATTCACCATCGAGCGCGGCGACCGCGTGGCGCTGGTGGGCGTGAATGGCGCGGGCAAATCGACGCTGATCAAGCTGCTGACGGGCGTGGAGACGCCGACCGCGGGATCGATCCGGCTGGGCCACAACGTGGTCGCCGAATATTTTGCGCAGGATCAGTACAAGGTGCTCGATCCCGAGGCGCGCATGCTCGACGACATCAACCGCGCGGCGCTGCGCATTCCGGAAGCTGAGCTGCGCTCGCTGCTGGGCTGCTTTCTGTTTTCGGGCGACGACGTTTTCAAGCCGCTGGGCGTGCTCTCGGGCGGCGAGCGCAACCGCTACGCGCTGGCGCGGATCCTGGTTTCGCCGGCAAATTTTCTGCTGCTCGACGAGCCCACGAACCACCTGGACATGCGCGCCAAGGACGTGCTGCTCGAGGCGCTCGCAAGTTACAGCGGCACGGTGATCTTTGTCTCGCACGATCGCTACTTCATCGATCGGCTGGCCACGCGCGTGCTCGAGATCGAAAACGGCGCGGTTACGGCGTACGAGGGCAACTACGAAGACTATCTGCGGCGCAAGGAGGCAGCTGGCCGCGATCTCTCCAAACCGACGGTCATCCTGAGCGAGATCACCGCGGCGATCGAGTCGAAGGACCTGCATTTCAACTTGAGCCGCAAACCGTCTCCGCACCGCAACGGCTACGACTGCTGCCAACACCATCGTCATCGAAGGCGGCTTCGAGTCAGCCGACGGGGCCGCGCCGAAGAAACAAACCCGCCGCCTGAATCCCATCAAGCAGAAACAGATGGAAGACCGCTGCAGATTTTTCGAAGAAGAGATTCCGCGCGTAGAGTCAGCGATCGCGCACACCGAAGAGCAGCTCGGCGTCTACTTCTGCGCTGCCGAAACCCAGCGGCTGACGACGCTGGCCGAGGAACTGCGCGGGCAGCTAGGGGCTTGACCGCGGAGTGGGAAGAGCTGATGGAGCAACTCGAAGCCTGAATCTTGGCGCTGAACATAATCCCCGCTTACCATCAAGACCATGAACAACAAAGCGAAAGCTCGCTGCAAATGGGCCGAAAACGACCCGCTCCTCCGCGACTATCACGACACAGAGTGGGGCGTGCCCGGCGCGACAGCCGCGCGCTCTGGGAGCTGCTGATGCTCGAAGGATTTCAGGCCGGGCTGGCCTGGATCATCGTGCTGCGCAAGCGCGACGCCTTCCGCAAAGCCTTCAAAGGATTTGATCCGGCAAAAGTCGCTTGCTTCAAAGAAGCCGATATCGAGCGCCTGCTCCAGGATCCCGGCATCATTCGCTCGCGCGCCAAAATTGAAGCCACCATCCAGGCCGCACGCATCTACATCGAGATGCAGAAAGCGGGCGAAGATTTCGCCACATTTCTCTGGGGCATCGTGGGCGGCAAGCCGATCCGGAACGAAGGCCCTATCCCTGCGCAAACACCGCTCGCCGTCGAAATGTCGAAGCAGCTCAAAAAGCGCGGCTTCAAATTTGTCGGCCCCGTGATTGTGTATGCGTTCATGCAGGCCGCCGGAATGGTGAACGACCACACCCCGACCTGCTTTCGCCGCAATGTCCAAAACTGATCGAACTCTACTTTGCCTTATATCCCTGCCACACGTACTCCAGTGCCTCGGGCATCGTCTGCTGCCGCACGCTCCGCTCCACGTGGCCCGCATTCCGCGCAAACACAAACTGATACTGGTAGTGCTTCGCTGCCAGCACCTTGGCCATCTGCTCGTTGGCCACAACCCAGTCGTGCATGTTGTCGCGCATGGTGTTCGGGTTGCAGCAGATCGCGATCGCCAACTTCCATCCAGATCCGGATCGGCTTGCGCGGGCTGTGGGAATCAGCGTCTCGTGAAATCCCCATGCCCCGTGCGGCGTCTCGGGATTCCACGGCCACTGTTGGTTCACATACGTGCCCGAGTATGTCAGCACGCGGTGATACCACTCCGGGTGGTACCACGCCATCTCGAGCGCGCACGATCCGCCGGAGCTGCTGCCCAGTCGTCGCCCGCCCATCGGGATCGTGTGTCAGCTTCACATTGGCGTGGCTCTCAGCCGCCGGCAGCACCTCGTTCTCGACAAACTCGGCATACTTGCCCGACATGGTGTCATACTCCAGGCCCCGCTCGCTGCCCTGCGCATCGCTGCCGCCGTTGCCGATCGAGATGGCCACCATCGGCGGCAGCTTGTGCTCAGCGATCAGTCCGTCCAGCGCCGCGAAGAGCAATCGGTCGGGTCCATCCGCGCCCACGATAAATGGAGCCTCAGTTCCCGGCACGTAACCCTTCGGCACATACACGGCGACCTTGCGAACATAGGGCTGCAGGATGCGTCTCGATTCCGAGAAGCCGCGCAGGATTCGCGGGATCGGGCGTCGCGTGGGAGTCGGGATTGCGCGCGATCCCCGGGTAATACTTGCTGTCCTCGGAGTCCATCGTGAACTCCACGACCGTTCCGTCGAGCTGTCGATTCGGATCGGCCAGCTTCCGGTGCAGGCGTATGCGTCGGCCCGATGATGAAGTTGCCGTTCTTGCTCGGATCGGGCACAGCGCCGTCGGGCAGCTCCGTCGCCTTGACGTATCCCGGCGTATGCGGATCGCGCGTGGGAGGAACCGGGCGGCGTGGGCGCGGAGTTTCGGGCTGGACTGCAGGCGCAGCGCCGGCCTGGCTGTATCCGAACGGGGCGGCGGCAAGAATGCAGGCAACAACAAAGGGGAAGATGCGGCCGGAATTTGGCATGCAGACATTGTGCGGCATGGAGTGGGGGATGCGGAAGAGGGAATCGCGAGAATATCCGGGCGGATTTGCTCGTGCATAATCAAAACACGATGGCTCTTTTGTGGAATCCCGAGAGCTGGCCGCAGCGGCTGGCCGAGCTCGAAGCGCAAACCGGCGACCTGAAGGAGGCTCCGCTGCGCCGCGATGTGCGCTCGCTGGGCATGCTGCTGGGCGAAGTGCTGCGCGAGCAAGCCGGCGACGAGCTTTTTGCGCAGGTGGAAGCGCTGCGGCAGGGCACCATCCGCCGGCGCGACGCCGAGCTGCGCGGAAATGCCGAAGAGGCGGCGCGACAGGCTGCCGCCGCGATGGGGCTGGTGCATTCGCTGCCCGTGGAGCGCGCCATTTTGCTGACGCGCGCGTTTGCGTTTTACTTTGAGCTCATCAACCTGGCCGAGACCAACCATCGCAAGCGGCGTCGCATCGCGCTGCGCCTGAGCGGGCAGGCCGGGCGGCAGCGCGGATCGCTCGAGGGCACGTTCTGCGAGATGCGCCGCGTGGGCATTGGCGCGGAAGAGGCATTGAACTGGCTGCGACGAGTGCTGGTTGTGCCGGTTTTCACGGCGCACCCTACGGAAGCGGCGCGGCGCACGGTGATGTTCAAGCGCCGCCGCATCGGCGAGTTTCTTGAGGCGCTCGATCGCATTCCGCTGCCCGAGCAGGACCTGGCGCGGCTGGAAGAGCTGGTGCTGGCCGAAATCACCGGCCTGTGGCAGACCGACGAAGTGCGCTCGCGGCGGCCTACCGTCTTCGACGAGATCAAGATGGGGCTCGACTACTACGATGTTTCCATCTTCGAGACGCTGCCTGAGCTGTACCGCGAGATTTCGGAGGCCCTGCACGCTGCCTATGGACTCGAGATCGAGCCGCATGAGCTGCCGCTGGTGCTGCGATTCGGCTCGTGGATTGGCGGCGATCGCGACGGCAATCCCTTTGTGACGCCGGAGGTGACGCGCGCCGCGCTGCAACTGGCGCGCGGACATCTGCTGCTTTATTACCAGCGCCAGCTCGACCTGATCATCGATCTGCTGACCACGAGCGCGCAGCAGCGGCCGGTGAGCGAGGCGCTGCTGGAGCGGCTGCGCGCGTATGTCGCGCAGGTGCACACGCCGGAGGCGCAGGTTTTCGGCTCGCAATACGAGTTCGAGTACTACCGGCGCTTCGTGATCTGCCTGAAGGCGCGCATCCAGCGCACGCTGGAGCAGGCGGGTGAGATTCACGCTGCCGCGGGCGGCGCGCTGCCGGTGACGCCGTTCACGCTGGCGCGCAGCCACGACAAGCTGACGCAGGCGCTGCCGGCTTATTGCTCGGTGCAGGACTTTCTCGACGATCTGGAGACTCTGCGCGCGTCGCTGGCCGACGCATGGCGGCATCCGCATCGCGCGCACGCTGATCGATCCGCTCATTCTGCAGGTGCGCACGTTCGGACTGCATCTGCATACGCTCGACATCCGGCAGCATGCGCGCGTGCACGCAGCAGCATTGCAGGAGGCGATCAACGACACCATTGCGCCTTCGCTGCAGGCCGGGCTTTCGGATGCGACGGCCAATGTGCTCGAGACCTTCCGCGTGGTGGCCGAGGTAAAGAACGGCTGCTCGCCCGAGGCCATTCGCCATTACGTGATCAGCGGCGCAGCAAATGTGGAAGATGTGCTGGCCGTGGTGCGCCTGGCGCGGCTGGGCGGCGTAAAGGTGGAAGGCGCGGGCGAAAGTCTGGGTCTTGACCCCGGGCTCATGCCGGTTCCGCTCTTCGAGTCGATCGAAGATTTGCGCAACGCGCCGGCGGTTTGCCGCGAGCTTTGGAGCCGGCCGGACTACCGCAGGCTGCTGGAATCCTGGGGTAACTGGCAGGAGATCATGCTGGGCTACTCCGATTCGAACAAAGACGGCGGCATGCTGACCTCGACGTGGGAGATCTTCCGCGCGCATCGCGATCTGCACGTCGTGGCGCGCGAGGCCGGCATCAAGCTACGACTTTTCCACGGGCGCGGCGGCACGGTGGGCCGCGGCGGAGGGCCGACGCATCGCGCCATCTTCGCGCAGCCCTTCGACGCCTTCGACGGGCAGTTGCGCATTACCGAGCAGGGCGAGGTGCTCAACTTCAAATACGCCGACGAAGTGCTGGCCGAGCGCAACCTGGAACTGATGATTGCCGCTTCGCTCGACGCGCTGGCGCGACCCAACGCGCGCGATCCCGAAGGGCATTTTACGGGCGTGCTGAAGCCGGAGTGGGAGGCCGCGTTCGACGAGCTTTCGAATCTGGCATACGGGTTTTACCGCAAGCACATCCTTGAAGATCCCGGTGTGCTCACCTATTTCGAGCAGGGCACGCCGGTGGGCGAACTGGAAAACGCCAAGATCGGTTCGCGGCCGGCGCGGCGCAGCGACTCGCCAAAACTCTCTGACTTGCGCGCGATCCCGTGGGTTTTCGGATGGACGCAGTCGCGGCTGCTGGTGCCCGCGTGGTTTGGCGTCGGCTATTCGATCGAGGAATTCCTGTCCCGGCCTGGCGCGCTCGAACTGCTGCAGTCGATGGCAAAGGAGTTTCCGCTGTTCATCGATTTGCTGCGCAATGTGGAGATGGCGCTGGGCAAAGCCGATTTGGGCACGGCGCGGCTTTATTCCACGCTGGTGAAGGATGAGAAGCTGCGCGAGCGGATTTACGATCTGTTTGAAGCCGAGTTCCATCGCACGGTGCGCGTGCTGCTGGCCGTGACGCGGCAGAAGGAGTTGCTGGAAACGAACCAAGTGCTGGCGCATTCCATCAAGCTGCGCAATCCCTATGTCGATCCCATGCACCTGATCCAGGTGGACATGCTGCGCCGCAAGCGCGCCGGCGAAGACACCCCGGAAGTGAACCGCGCCATTGCGGCGACGATCAACGGGATTTCGGCAGGGCTGCGGAATACAGGATGAGACGGACACGCCAGCTGGTTCCGTCGCGAACCGGCGGATTGTGCAAAGGGTGCGTTCACCCGCGCAATCAATCTCTGCCGGCAGCCGGCCGTAAAGTGAGGAAGAGAAGAAATGGCCATCGGCCTTGAACAAGCGAAGGAAGCCGACTTGCCTGCCATTGCGGCTCTCATGAATCGAGCGTTTCGTGGCGCCGAGAGTGAGCGCGGCTGGAGCACTGAGGCCGGCATTATCGCCGGCACACGCACCACGGAATCCCTGCTCAGGGAAGAGATTGCCGGGGGTGCGTGCTATTTGCTCGCGAAAGACGGTCAGACAGGGGCGCTGCAGGGAAGTGTCAGCCTCAAGCCGCAATCGTCCGAGACCTGGCACCTGGGCGCGCTCACTGTCGATCCGTCCATGCAGAAAACGGGCTTTGGCCGCAAGCTTCTGGCAGCTTCAGAGGAGTACGCTGCGATGCGCGGAGCACGGATCATTGAGATGACCGTCATCAGCATGCGCGATGCTCTCATCGCCTGGTATGAGCGAAAGGGCTACCGGAACACGGGCGAGACCCGCCCTTTCC
The DNA here is from genome assembly GCA_963782285.1 of uncultured Acidobacteriaceae bacterium. Classification (GTDB taxonomy): domain Bacteria; phylum Acidobacteriota; class Terriglobia; order Terriglobales; family Acidobacteriaceae; genus Telmatobacter. The sequence continues at coordinate 63,700 of CAWAJH010000010.1, read as the reverse complement.
CCTATGGCGACGATCGTTTTGGAAATCCCACGCGGGACGATCTGGAGTTTGTCGTCCTCGAAAAGCATTTAAGCAGATAGCCCGGCTGTGACGGCGGGAGATGGGGGCTCTAGGCTGTATCCACATATAGGGGTGCGTGTCGCCGGGAGCGGATTTTTCCGAGTTCCAGAAGCGACGAGTGACGGATACCGGGTGTCTCCTAGCGAGGAGCGACAACGAAATCGGGAAAATCGGCCCCGGCCCGGAGGGTTGCGGCGAAAACCGCGTGATACTTCGTTGAGGTCCTAGGCTGTGGGCCCGCCACAGCCGTCGTTCTCCGCCTCGTCTCACACAATTTTCGCCCGCAACGTCGCACATCCCTATATGTGGATACAACCTAGCTACCGGCCGGTGGAATATGGCCCTTGCCATATCCCGCGCATTGGGTCTAGGCTTTATGTATGCGTCGATGTCGCTAACACCGTCCTGGTGCAAGCTCCGATGCCGCTGTGCGCTTGGTTGCGCGCGCTTTTCCCACCGATAAGCTGCACCGTTACCCCAATATCCAGTACATGAGAGGTCCGGGCCCTGGTTGGCCTCGGAAAAAGGAGAATGATTATGGCGCGCATAGCCGCGAATGTTACTGAATTGATCGGCCGCACTCCCCTTGTGCGGTTGAATCGTGTGGCGGCCGGACTGCCGGCTACCGTAGTGGTCAAGCTGGAAAGCCAAAACCCCGCATCGAGCGTCAAGGACCGCATTGGCTTTGCCATGATTGACGCCGCAGAGAAGGCAGGCAAGATCAGCCCCGGCAAGACGATTCTGATCGAACCCACCAGCGGCAACACAGGCATCGCGCTGGCGTTTGTAGCCGCAGTGAAAGGATACAAGCTCATCCTGACCATGCCCGAGACGATGAGCCTGGAGCGGCGCGTGACGCTGCTGGCCTATGGCGCGGAGATTGTGCTGACGCCCGGGCCGAACGGCATGAAGGGCGCGATTGCCAAAGCCAATGAAATCCTTGAGAAGACTCCGAATGGCTATATGCTCCAGCAATTCGACAACCCCGCAAACCCGGCGATCCACCTGAAGACCACCGGCCCTGAAATTTGGGACGACACTGACGGCAAGTCGACATTCTGATCTCCGGCGTGGGCACCGGCGGCACCATTACCGGCGTGTCGAACTACATCAAGCCCAAGAAGCCTACGTTCAAAGCTATCGCTGTGGAGCCGACCGACAGCCCGGTACTCTCCGGTGGCAAACCCGGCCCGCACAAGATTCAGGGTATCGGCGCCGGCTTTATGCCCAGCGTGCTCGACACCAAGCAGATCGACGAAGTGGTCCAGGTGACCAATGACGAATCAGTAGAGATGGCGCGCCGGCTGGCAAAGGAAGAGGGCCTGTTCGTCGGCATCAGCTCCGGTGCGGCGGCGAGCGCTGCCTTGAAGGTGGCCGCGCGGCCTGAGAACAAAGGCAAGCTGATCGTGGCCGTGCTGCCCGACTTCGGCGAGCGGTACCTTTCGAGCGTTCTGTTTGAGCCGCTGCGTCAGCAGGCTCTGGCTTTGCAGCCCGAGCCGATTGCCGTGACGGCGTAAGAAAGGCCGGGAACAAGGGACCAAGGGAACGAGGGACCGGAATCGGACGACTCAGCTAGCGCGTTTGTCTCAGGCCCTCTCGTTTTCTTGTTCTCTTGCTCCCCTGTTCCCTATGTCTTGGTTTGCTCGAATTCGCGAAGATATCCGCTCGGTGAGAGAGCGCGATCCGGCTGCGCGCACCGGCCTTGAAGTGCTGCTCTGCTATCCGGGGCTTTGGGCAGTCTGGATTCACCGGATTTCGCATTGGCTCTGGCGCCATCACATGCGCTTGTGTGCGCGCGTTCTCTCGCAAGTGGGCCGGTTCTACACAGGAGTCGACATTCATCCGGGCGCGCTGCTCGGCCGGCGCCTGTTCATCGATCACGCCACCGGAGTGGTGATCGGCGAAACGGCCATCGTAGGCAGCGACGTGACCATGTACCAGGGCGTAACGCTGGGCGGCACGGGAAAGGAACATGGCAAGCGCCACCCGACCATCTGCGACAACGTCTTCATCGGAAACAATGCCAACATCCTGGGCAACGTGACGGTCGGCGAAAACTCGCGCGTCGGAGCGGGCTCCGTCGTGCTGACCGACGTGCCGCCCAACTCCACCGTCGTCGGCGTGCCCGCGCACATCGTTTATCGCAATGGCCAGCGCGTGCTCATCACCGATCCGCACGACATCAAGGATCCACTCTCCGATGCGCTCATCGCGCTTTCAGCTCGAGTGAAAGAGCTGGAGACATGCGTGTGCATTACCGACAGCCAGACGCAACCTGCCGAGCCGTTCGCCGACGAAGAGGCGGAGCGCACCGCGTATCGCGAGGAGTTGGAGCGGATGCGGGTCTACGTCACCATGGGCGAAGGCATTTGAAGGCGCTTGTCGAGCAAGGACCACTGCCCGGCAACTCACGATTTGGCTTAGCCGCTATGCGGCGCGATTCGGCGAACCGTCAGAATATCGATCCCGCAGAACGCGGCGCAGGACCTTGCCATTGGGATTCTGCGGCAGGCTGCCCGGATCGAGAATCCAGATGCGGCGCGGCGCTTTGTACGGCGCCAGAAGTTTCCGGCACCACTCCAGGAGATCGTTTTCACCGCGGGGATGCCGGGCTGCAGCTCGACCGCCGCGGCAGGAAACTCCCCTTTCTCTCTGTGCGGCAGGCCGAAGGCGACGGCGCGCGAAACGGCCGGATGAGTGAGGATGGCTTCTTCCAACTCGCGCACGTAAACCGAATATCCGCCCGACTTGATGACGTCTTTCATGCGGCCGACAAGGCGGATCAGGCCAAGGTGGTTGCGTGTCGCAAGATCACCGGTGCGCAGCCAGCCGTCGCCGGTGAGCAGCCCCTCCGATCTCCCTTTGTCCTTCCAATAATGCGGCGTGAGGCCGCGGCGGAAAATCTGGCACTCGCCCGTGGCGCCCGAGCGAACGCGGCGGCCGTTCTCATCGGCGACGCGAATGCGAAACGGAGGCATTGGGAAGCAAAGCTGGCCGCTCCCGGGCAGAAAAGGAAGCTCCACACCCATCATGGCGAGGCCGCCCAGTTCCACCATGCCGTAGCCATTCAACAGCACCGGCGGAATGCGCCCTCCACCCGGCAAACGCAGAAGAGCGCCGTAGCCTCGCAGGCGCTCACGTACGTCATCGGGCAGATGGTCGCTCGCCGAAAGCCATACGCGCACGGTCGCCAGTTGTGCGGGATCAGGATTGCTGTTCATCAACCGAGTAAGCATCGCCGGAACGCCGACAAAAGCCGTTACGCCATAGCGCTTGACCAGATCGAGCGCGTCGTTCACATCGAATCGCTCGAGGAAACAGCCGCGAATTCCGGCCATTAAGCCATAGAGGCCGATGCTGACGGCCATAATGTGCGACCAGGGCAGCGCGACAAGCGCAAGATCCTTATCGCCCAGCAAAAGGCCTGCAAGCACTGTTGACGCCCGCGCGCCCAGCAGAGCCTTGCTGGAAAGGGCCGCTCCCTTCGGGAATCCGCTTGTGCCGGAGGTATGAAAGACGGCTATCGTTGCCGAAGGATCGATGGTGGAAGGAGGCAACGGCGCGCCGTCGTAACCTGCGCGAATAAATCCATCGAGTGTTTCGGATTCTTCGTCACCCTGAATCCACGTGCGGACATTGAGCGCACTCGATCGATGATCGTGCGTTCGAAAACTGCTCTGTCGGTGACGAGAATCTCCGTGCCGCTATCGGCGAGAATGCGACGCACTTCAGCCAGCGAAAGCAAGGGATTCAGGGGTACTGCAATGCCGCCCGCGCGGATGATTGCCAGGAACCACTGGAGGCACCAGCGGTCGTTGGTGCGATAGATGGCCACTGGCTCACCGGGGCGAAGTCCGATGGACCGGCGAAAAAAACCATCGATTTCGCAGACCATCGCGTGCATTTTCGCCAAGCGGTAAGGCCCATCTTCATTGATGGACACCTCGCAATCCCCCTTGCGCCGCAGGAGTTCGTCGAGCAGGTTGGCCACGGTGACGCTGCGATCTCGCGCGAGTTGAATACGCCCAGAGAGATTCATTGTGCGGGAAGCGCCTTTCGTCCCCAGTCGCTGGCCACGCAGTAGTGGAACAGCCGGTCGAGGTAGTCCATCACGGCCGGCGGACAAATGCCCACGGGCCCGAGCAGTTGCTCGGCGTTGGTTGTGTCAAATTGCATGCGCATCGTGAAGTAGTCACGGTAAGCGCGTCCATCCACCAGCACGCGGCGCTTGCGGCCCCACAGCGCCATAAACAGCAGCGGCCGGATGGCTGCAAAAAAGATCCGCGGATCGACGTATCGCGGTTCGCGCCCTTCGAAGTACTCCGCTGCGCGCCGCGCAACCTGCTCGATGGTGGCGCTGCCGTGAGGCCCGGCGCAGAGATGAAACGTGTTGCCAAGCGCGTTGCCGTCGAAGGCAAGACGCGCCACGGCGGATGCCACAAAATCGACAGGCACAATGTCGAGAACTGCGTCCGGATAGCCGGGCACCGTGCGCCATAGGCCGCGCGCATAAATCTTCAGGGGCCAATACATCATTTTGAAGCTGGATGTCACGCCTGTCCGCGAATCGCCGACGATAATGCTTGGACGCAGAATCATTCCCGGCAGTGAGCCGAATCTCGACCGAACAAGCGCCTCTGCTTCCGCCTTGGTTTGTTCATATGTGTTGCGGAAGCCCTGCCCGGTATCGAGCTCATTTTCGCGTATCAGTCCCTGCCGCTCACCGGCCACATAGGCGGTGCCCACATAGGCAAAGCTGCTGAGGCGGCTCATGCGACGCGGCAAAATCCAGCACGTGGCGCGTTCCCTCCACGTTCATTCGCCGTGCCTCTTCAAGCGAATGGTCGAAACGCACCGTGGCCGCGGAGTGAATGACGCGCGTTGTTTCCGTCTGCAGGAATTGGCACGCCGCCGCGTCGAGCCCGCAATTTGCCAGCGTCACGTCTCCCGGATAAACCAGGACGCGGGATCGCGCGGCAGACGGAACGATGGATTCGGCGCGCTGCTGAGCTGACTGTCCTGGTCGGGGGCGGATGAGCAATGCAAGACGGGCCTGCGGCTGGCGCTCCAGCAGTTCGCGCACCAGTTGCGTGCCAACGAATCCGGTCGCGCCCGTGATAAAGACGAGTTCATCGCTTGGCATGCACAAATCGGCCCACCGCACTCCGCGCCGCTCAGATGTTTCCTGGCCGTGCGCGTCCCTTGAGTGCCTTTGATTTCTGTCAAAATTATAGCGTAATGCGCGATTTGAAGGGCGGGATCGAACGCGCTCCTAAAGTCGAGAGATGGTGCACTCGCATGCCAAAGCACAGCGCAGGTTTGCTGCTCTATAGGCGCAAGGAACGCGGAATCGAAGTTTTGCTCGTCCATCCCGGCGGCCCTTTCTGGGCAAAAAAGGACCTCGGCGCGTGGTCGATTCCCAAAGGCGAGCACTCGATGGATGAAGACCCGCTGGCGGCCGCGCGGCGCGAGTTCGAGGAAGAGACGGGATCAGCGATCGACAGAGAATTCGTCGGGCTGGGTCAGATTCGGCAAGCCGGCGGCAAGCTCGTTTCTGCCTGGGCGGTCGAAGACGATTTTGATCCCGCCAATCTGCGCAGCAATCAATTCCAAATGCAGTGGCCGCCGCGGTCCGGCCGAATGATCGACGTTCCCGAAGTGGATCGCGGCGCATGGTTCATCTTGAGCGAGGCCCACGATCGCATTCTCTCGAGCCAAAGACCTTTCCTCGACCGCCTCGCCGCGCACCTCGGCAATTGATTCTGATTCCTCTCGCCGCGAGGGGCGCCGTATTCGCTCAATTCACATCGACAGATTTGTCGTCCTCGTACTCCATGATATGGAAGTAGCCCTCCCATCCGCTCCACTGGGCCGGCGCGGGCAGCTTCGCCATCGGGTCCTTGAGGTGGTTCGCATAATCCTGCACAAGTTCTTTGGTGCGATATACGCCGGTAAGCCAGTCGCCGCGGTACCAGTTCTTCCACTTGCCGTATTCGGCAGCGTGCATTGAGGCCTGAATGGAATCGAGCGCCTGTAATGCTGCGGCAGTCTCAGTTTCCGCCTTCGCGGTGTCGCCTGCGTTCGCGTCCTTCACTGCGCTGGCCACCTCAAACAACATGCGGTTACTCTCGCGATTGATGGTGATCATGGTCAGCACCTGTTCCTGGTAGTAATCGCGGCGCGCAGGACTGATGAGGCTTTCCGCGGCTACGGCATCCTTCCACACGGCGTCCCAGCGCGGCTGGGCCTCGGCGCAAGCGCTGATGTCGCGGTCGATCAGCATCTCGCGCGCCTGTGCGTCCGGCTGCGGCAGCACCCGCGGTTGCGTCCACTTCGGCGACTGGCTGGGAATCGCAATCACCTGGTGCTCACTGAGCGAATCGAGAATCAGACGACGCGCCTCGGTATGGTAGTGCTGATCGCCTCTACGCGGGGAACATCGCTCTGCTCCATCGGCGGAGGCGCGTTGCCGGCTGACGAGAGCCGGGGCGGGCCAAAGGCCGGGCGTAGCGCCGGCGCAGCGAAATACTCCTTATAGATTTTGGTTAGCGCATCGGCGGATCTGGCGCCGAACTCCTCCGTGGCCCAGCGGCGATAATAGGCGTCGGCGGCTTCACCGGACGCGGCGCCGGTGGTGGCGGGCACGCCGCCCCAGGCCATCTCCATCACTGCGCGGGTGGTCATCGCCACCGGCCGGATGTCGCTTGTATTGACGAGGAAGTACGACGTTGCGCCCGCCTTGATGTAGCGTCCGATTTCAGACTGGATGACCTTGAGGGAGACCATCTCGGAAAGTTGATTGGCTTGCCCGTTCATCATGGCGACGTGGAAGTACATGCCCTGCCCGGCGGCGACTTGGCCGTGGTCCTGCATGTCGCCGTAGCCGGTATCGGCCCATACCATCATGACCTCAGGCGGGATATTCAGATAGCCTTCGCGCCTGAGCCGCGAGCCTTCGCCCATAGGTCCGTGACGAACTGCGCGTTGGGATACTTTGCGCGCACAATCTTCATCTGTTCGGCGATGGCCTCGCTGATCCGCTTGCCCAGCAGCGGATCGTTGTCGCGCACGCTGGGGTCGAGCGTGGCATAACTCGAATCGGAAAGCCCGCGTAGCCCTACGCTCCACAAGATCTCGTCATTGGGATCGTACTGAGCTACAGCATCCGTCCACGCGTGTTCCAGGATCTCGGGATGTGTGGAGAAGTTGTAGGGCACCCCATCAGGCCAGCGCGCAACATTCACGCCCAGCGGGATGGCGTGGTGCTGGTTGATGATGAGGCCGCGCTCAGCGGCCGCGTGCACCTGCGCGTCAGTGGGAAAGATCCAGGTTCCCGGCACCACCATGTTGCCCTTGAGGCGCAGGATGGTTTCAAAGACCATGTCCCACGTGGAAAGCGCAATCCCCGTGTGTTCGCCTTTCTTGGGTAGAACCCAGCCGGTCATCAGGTCTTCGTCATTGGTAAAGAATCCACGGTATTTGAAGATCGGACTCGGATAAGTGTGCGCGAAATGAGCGGGCAAGGTGATCGCCGTGCGCTTTTCAGGCTGGTTGTCGGTCCAAAGGTACATGGGATCGACGCCGAGGATCTTCTGCGAGAACTCGTAGATTGCGTAGATGGTGCCGCGCATGTCTGCGCCGGTGAGGCAGACGACGTGTTTTCCGGCCGAGCTGGTCTCGGAGAATGCAAAGGCTTCGCGGTCGGATGTGGTGGCGCAGTCTACGCCCGCAGGTAAGTTTTCGCGTTGGGAAATCAGGATCGCCACTGGGCCGGCCTGCTCAAGGCTCGTAACCAGCTTTGGCGCGCGGCCAAAGACCTTAGTGAAATCGCTCACCAGGTCCTGGGTGGAGCGATGGATGGGGCCCGGCTCCTGGGCGCTTTCAACAATCGTGACGGAGGAGTTGATGACGATGGACCTTGACTGCGCGGAAACGGGCGCAGCCGGAACGAGCAGAAACAGAGAAGACAGAAACGAGAGGAACAAGGCCAAGGACGGAAGAGGACGGAGCAAGAACATTGGTGTCACCTCGGGGAGGGATTCACCGAACGCGATTTTCTTCGCGTCACGAATTATACAAATTCCCGCGAGTCCGTGTCGCTGTGGAGGCTGGCTCTTCAATTATCCCGAATGGCTGGAGGGATTAGACGCAGGCGATAGGCGAAGGCGCAGGATCAGGATGGGCAGCCGGCGACATACGGGAATCAGAATCACGGAGGAGCCGAAGAAATCAGCCGTGTGGTGCGGCGTTGTTGACAAGCCAGCATCCCTCACTATAGTTTGAGCCTCGTACGATTTCAGGCTGAAAACGGCGATCTGTGCGAGCGCGAGGATAATTGCTTCGTCAGCGTGAATTTGCGATCCGGTCGGCGAGGCACGCGAGCGGATGGACTCGTTGCAAAATCGCCGGCATACGGGCCAGTTCGGCAGACTTTACCGCTTGATTCGAATAAGAGGGCACGGCGGTCCGGGGCTTTTTGCGATCGTACGCACACTCATTTCCATTCGCAGCGGTTTTGATGCAGAGACAGAAGGGGATCCCATGAACTTAAGGCAACGGTTTTTCCCGATGAGGACGTTTTTTGTGCCTGCAGCTACGTTAGCGCTGGCGATTGGCATCATGGCACACGGGCAGGCAGCGGCGCCCGCGGCCGCACCCGCAGCAGCGCCGGCACCCGCGGCAGCTGAATTCCATTTTCCTACGCCTGAAGAACGCGCCGCTCTGAACGCTGCGTCAGCCAAAGAGCGGGATCGCGAGCTGAAGCTGTTGGGGATTACTGCGATGCAGCCGCCCGCGACGGCCTACGACATCGGAAAGCCGGGCAATGCCAACTACGACGAGTCGAAGGCGAACCCGTATCCCAATCTTCCGCCGCTCCTCGTGATGAAAGATGGCAAGAAGGTGAAGACGCCGGCGCAATGGGCCGAGCGGCGAAAAGAGATCCTCGCGTTGTTTGACGAGAATGTGTACGGGAAGTTGCCGGCAGACATTCCGCCAGTGACGTGGAAGGTGGACAGCGTTGAGCAGATGACAGTGGCGGATGTACCGGTGATCGTAAAGCACATTACGGGGCACGTGGACAACTCGGCGTACCCGGCGATTACAGTGGACATTCATGCGGACGTGGTAACCCCGGCAAGCATGAAGGGGAAGAAGGTCCCGGTAATCATCGGCGGAGGAACGCTGCGCCCGTTTACCTTCCGCTTCCCGCCGCCGCGCCCGGGACAGGTGGTGCATCGGCTTGCAACGCCTGCCAATCCGCCGGATTCATCGAAGTTGCTGCTCGATGCGGGCTGGGGATTTGTGGCGCGCAACTCAAACGAGGTGCAGGCTGACAACGGCGCGGGGCTGGATAAGGGAATCATCGGCCTCGTAAACCACGGGCAGCCGCGCAGTATGGACGATTGGGGCGTGCTTCGTGCGTGGGGATGGGCTGACAGCCGGATTCTGGATTATCTCCAGACCGATCCCGACGTGGATGGGACGAAGGTGGGCGTGATGGGCCACTCGCGCGGAGGCAAGGCGGCGCTGGTTGCGATGGCGTTCGATCCGCGCTTTGCGATCGGATACATTTCGTCGTCGGGCGCGGGCGGAGCGGATTTGTTCCGGCGCAATTACGGCGAGACATTGGGCAACCTGTGCGGCGTGGAGGAGTATCACTGGTTTGCCGGGAACTTTTTGCGCTACGCGGCAGTGGGGCATTCGGCGAATGATATGCCGGTAGACAGCCATGAGTTCATCGCTTTGATTGCGCCGCGGCCCGTGTTTATCGGAGGCGGTGCATTGATCACCGATCCGGAGTATGCGCCCGGCGATGCATGGCAGGACGCGCAGGGAATGTTCATGGCGGCTGCGGCAGCCAGCCCGGCGTGGAAGGTGCTGGGATACGAGGGACTGGGGACGACGACCTTTCCTCCGATGGGAACGTTCATCGACTCCGGACGCATCGCGTTCCGGCAGCACCAGTACGGGCACACACCGGCGCCGAACTGGCCCTACTTTATGCAATTCGCCGAAAAGCAACTCGGTGAAAAGTAACGGCAGGATACGACAGCGCCGCTCATCCGAGAGGACGCTGCGGCAGTCTGGCCCGAGGCAAATCTTCGCCCGCCGGGAGTCGCTGCGCCCGCCTTCATGTATCCTGAAACGCGGTCGAAGTGCTACAAAATAGGGCATGAGCACTCGAAGCCAGCTTTTGACACCTCGTGAAGCCGCGCGGATGCTGGGCATCAGCTATCCCGCCATCAAGAAGTGGATTCTGGAAGGCAAGATCAAGACCGTGCAGACTCCGGGAGGGCATCACCGGTTGAGCCATGCGAGTTTAAAGCCGTATCTCAAGTCCGACAAGACGCGGCCGGAGGCGGATTCGCGCGCGCGCTATCGCCGGGTGAGCGGCAGAAACCAACTGGCCGGCAAGGTTGTGAGCGTGCGCATCGAGGGGCTGCTTGCCGAGGTCGTCCTGGACCTGGGAGACTTCGAAATTACTGCCATCATCACGGCTGAGGCCGCGCGGGAACTGCACCTGAAGAAGGGCGAAATGGCCGCGGCGCTGATTAAGGCAACCAACGTGATGATTGAGCGCCTGGACGAATAAAGAGATCTGATCCCACACCGTCTCATTGACGGTAACGATTCAAACCATATAAATTCGAACCTAGGCTGCCCGGCCCGGGTATTCCCCATTTCTCACATCTCGATCTCCTGAGCCGTATCGGGCCGCAGCCTCTTGAATCCGCAAGATCTCTGGAGAGTCGATCCATGAGCCTCAGTGTTGTCCGGTGTGCGCGCCGGCTCCGCGTTTTTTTTGCCGCATTATTCGCGAGCATTGCCCTTCTTGCGTGCCTCATCCCCTCTGCCACGGCACAAACTTCGTCGAGCCTGAGCGGTTCGGTGACCGATCCCTCGGGAGCGTTGGTAGCCGGAGCCCCGGTGACGATACGCGATCTGGATACTGGGATGGAACGAACCGCGACAACGAACTCTTCGGGGCGATACCAAGTGCTCTTGCTGCCGGTTGGGAACTACGAAGTAGTGGTTGAAAAGCAGGGCTTTGCTCCGGTGACGAGAACGGGGATCCACCTCGCGGTGGGCCAGGATGCCGAGGTGGACATCGGCCTGAAACTCAGCGGAGAGAAGCAGCAAGTGGTCGTGAATGCGGACGCTGCTGCGGTGAATCTCACGACCGCGGATATCTCGGGGCTGGTGGGCGACCAGCAGGTGAAGGATCTGCCGCTGAACGGGCGCAGCTTCGACGAGCTACTGACTTTGAATCCCGGCATTGTGAACTTTACTGCGGAGAAATCGGGCGGCGTGGGTGTATCGAACTCGACCGTGGGGAACAACTTCGCGGTGTCCGGGAATCGTCCGCAACAGAATCTTTTTCTGCTGAATGGCGTGGAGTTCACTGGGGCTGCTGAAAACAACATGCAGCCGGGAGGCACCAGCCAGGAGTTGCTGGGCGTGGAGGCGGTTCGCGAGTTCAACGTGCTGCGCGACACGTATGGCGCGGAGTACGGCAAGCGCCCGGGCGCGCAGGTGCTGATTGTGACGCAGGGAGGGACCAACAACTTTCATGGATCGGTCTATGAATTTCTGCGCAACAACGACCTCGATGCTGCAAACTACTTCGACAAAGGGTCGGCGCCGCCGTTTCAGCGGAACCAGTTTGGTGCAGCGCTGGGCGGGCCGATCCAGCGCGACAAGACATTTCGCGTTTGGGAACTTCGAAGGTCTGACGCAGCATCTACACCAGACGGGCGTGGCGCTGGTTCCTGACGCGAACGCGCGCAATGGGATGTTGCCGTGCAAACTCGTGACGCCCACGCCGAATCCGTGCCCCGCATCGGGAATGGTGAATGTCGGAGTGGCGCCGAGCGTGGTTCCGCTGCTGGCGTTGTGGCCCACGCAGAGCGCGAATGCTCCGGATTTTGGCGGGATCGCGGAGGCATTCAACAGCCCCCTGCAGACGATTCGCGACGATTTTGGCACGGTGCGCGTGGATCGCGTTTTTCGAAGCAAGGATATGCTGACCGGCGTTTACACCGTCGATGACAGCGCCGATGTGACGCCGACGAGCGCCAACCTTTACAGCACCGATCTGGAAACGCTGCGGGAGCAGGTAGCGAGCCTTGAAGAGACGCATACGTTTTCGCCGCGCCTCCTGAACACGGCGCGCGTGGGCTATTCGCGGGCGGCTTATTTCTACACCGGCGAGCCGACTCCGGGAACTCCGGCCGCCGGTGTCAGTGGCTTTGTGGCTGGTAAGCCCGTCGGCACGGTGGTGGTGGGCGGAAGCGCGGCCGCGAACCCGGCAGCGCAGGTGAGCCAGGCAGGCAGCAATATGGGCAGCGATCTGCACATCGCGCGGAATCTCTACACCTACCAGGACGATGCCACTCTCACCAAAGGCAAGCACAATCTGAGTGCGGGAGTATGGTTTCAACAACTGCAATCGAACGAAGACCTGGCGCTCACGCAGTTTGGCCAGGCGACCTTCACGGGCCTGCAGCAATTTTTGCAGGGAACAATCGGGAGCTTTCTCTACGATCCCGCGCCGACCGAGATGAACTGGCGATCCCTGCTGGGCGCGTGGTATGTGCAGGACGAATACCGCGTTTCGCCGAAGCTCATGCTCTCGCTGGGTTTCCGCGATGAATTCACGACAGGATGGAACGAAGCGCACGGGCGTGCGGCAACATTTGTTTCTTCGAATGGCGTGATCCAGACGCAGCCTCGCATTTCGAGCTCGACGTTCACCGTGAATCGGGCGAAGTTTTTGCCGCAGCCGCGCATCGGGCTTGCGTTGAGCCCGTTCGGGTCGGGCACGGTCATCCGTGCGGGTTTTGGAATGTACAACGATCTGCAGGACGCGCTTGGCTATCGCATGGATCAGAACGCACCCTTCAATCCGTCGTACAGCATCGCAAATCTGCCGGTGGCTTCGCTGCCGCTGCCGATTTCCCCCGTGCCGGCCAACGCGAAAGTTGCGCCGGCAGGCGTGCAGCCCGACATGCATACCCCGACGCTGATCTCTTATTCGCTGCGCGTGGAGCAGGCGCTCTCGGCGAATACGACGTTCACGATTGGGTATGTGGGCTCGCATGGATACCACGAGATCGTGAGCCTCGATGACAACGAGCCAACGCCGACGATTTGTCCGGCGTCGCCGTGCCCGGCTGCATATCCGAGCAGTTTCCCTGCTCCGCTGGCGAGCGAGGCAGTCCCCGCCGGATCCTATTACATTGCGCCGGGAACGCCGGCAGCGAACCCCGCGCTGGGAGCCGCGTGGGCGTGGTTTTCAGTGGGAACGGCATCGTATAACGCACTTCAGGCGGACCTGAATCATCGGTTCAGCCAGGGCCTTCTGCTGCGCGGCGTGTACACATGGTCGAAGTCGCTCGACGATGGCGACTCGCTGAATGCGACGGCGGCAGGGAATGCTCCGGGACTGGTGTCGAATCCGTTCGACTTGAAGGCGGACTGGGGGTCTGCCACCTACGACGCGCGCAATGTCAGCGTCGTCGACGCGAGCTACGACCTGCCCTTCGGAAGGAACAGGGCGCTGCTGAACCATGCGAGCGGCCTGGCCAGCGCACTCGCCGGTGGCTGGACGGCCAACTCGATTGTGACGCTGCAGTCCGGATTCCCGTTCACCCCTGAACTGAGCTATAACCCTTCAAACAATGGAGACACGAAGAACCCGGTGCGTCCGTTTGTGAACCCGTCGTTCACGGGCTCGGCGATTCTGGGCTCGCCATCGCAGTGGTTCAATCCCGCGGCATTCCTGGCTCCGCCGGCCAACAGCGGTTTTTACGGGAACCTGGGGCGCGACACGCTCACCGGGCCGGGCACCGCGACCTGGGACTTCTCGATGCTGAAAGACACCGCGGTGCATGAGCGGTTCTCCGTCCAGTTCCGCGCGGAGCTCTTCAATCTCTTAAATCGTGCTAATTTCAATACGCCCAACGTGGTTGCTTTTACGCCTTCCGGGGTATCGCCAACCGCCGGGGTAATCACCAGCACTTCGACAACATCCCGGCAGATTCAATTCGGTTTGAAGCTGCTTTGGTGAAGGCAAAAGACGACGGCCTTGCCGCGCGGAACATTCAAACCACGATTCCGTTTTCGATGCTTGCGTCTGTGCAATTCATCGCCAGCCAGGAAAGGTTTCCAACTTCACCCATTCGCTTCACTCATTAGAATGTAAGTGTGCGCGCCAGGCGTGACCCTGGCGCATTCCGGCTTTCAAATATCTGCTCATAAGGCAAAGGTGAATCCCATGTACAAAGCAAAAGCGTATTCCGTCAGCAGCGCCACTTCTCCGTTCGCCTCCGCCACGATCGCGCGGCGCGATCCCACCGAACACGACGTGCAAATTGAGATCCTGTTCTGCGGCATCTGCCACTCTGACCTGCATCAGGCGCGCGACGAGTGGAGCGGCATGATGCCCACTGTTTATCCCTGCGTACCCGGCCACGAAATTGCCGGCCGCGTCACAAAAGTCGGATCGGCAGTGAAGAAGTTCAAGCCCGGCGACCTGGCGGCGGTGGGCTGCATGGTCGACTCCGACGGGACCTGCCCCGAATGCAAAGCTGGACTTGAGCAGTTTTGCCCGAACTTTGTTCTCACCTACAACTTCCCTGACAAGCACCTGGGCGGCGTCACCTACGGCGGCTACTCCGACAGCATCGTGGTGGACGAGCGGTTCGTGCTCTCCCTGCCGGGAAACCTGAATATGGCCGGGGCCGCGCCACTGCTGTGCGCGGGCATCACCACCTACTCTCCGATGCGGCACTGGGGCGTGACCAAGGGCAAGAAGGTGGGCGTGGTGGGCCTGGGAGGGCTGGGCCACATGGCAGTCAAGTTCTCACACGCTCTCGGAGCGCATACCGTGGTGTTCACCACCTCGCCGAGCAAGAAAGACGATGCGGCGCGCCTGGGCGCCGATGAGGTCGTGATCTCAAAGAACGCCGACGAGATGAATAAACATGCCGGCAGCTTCGACTTCATCCTCGACGCGGTGGCCGCGTCGCACGACATCAACGCCTATATCAATTTGCTGGCGCGCGACGGCAACCTCACCATGGTCGGCGCGCCCCCCGAGCCGCTTGCCGTAGGAGTCTTCGGGCTGATCATGCGGCGGCGCAGCTTCTCCGGTTCCCTGATCGGAGGCATTGCCGAGACCCAGGAGATGCTGGACTTTTGCGGAAGACACAACATCACCTGCGATGTCGAGGTGATCCCGATCCAGAAGGTGAACGAGGCCTACGAACGGCTTGCTAAATCGGATGTGAAATACCGCTTCTCGATTGACATGGCGTCATTGAAGGCGGAGTAATGGGTAGCGGCGCGCTTTCGATGGATTCAAGGGCGCTCCGCAACCACACTGCGAATGCCGCTTACGAAAGCCGAGACGAGCGTCCATTACCAGCGGGCGCCGGAGAAAAAGACCATGGAGATTAAAAGAGCCGGCACACAACCCTCCGCGAAGGGTCCTGCCGATTGGTTTACGGGCACGGTTCGAATCGACCCGCTGATTGCGACGGCCGAACCCGCGCGCGTGCAGGGTGCGAGCGTAACCTTCGAGCCGGGCGCACGAACCGCATGGCATACGCATCCGCTGGGTCAAACGCTGATTGTCACTTCGGGCTGCGGGTGGACGCAGCGCTGGGGCGGGCCCGTCGAGGAGATCCGGCCGGGCGATGTGGTGTGGATTTCGCCCGGTGAAAAGCACTGGCATGGCGCATCACCGGCCACGGCGATGACGCACATCGCCATCCAGGAAAAACTCGACGGCAAGACTGTGGATTGGCTGGAGCACGTGAGCGACGAGCAATACCGCAAGGCGTAATAAGCGCCGCGCAGCGCCTGGACGCAGCGCCCGGTCATGCGCCATTGCAGCGTTCTTCAGTGCCTCACCCATCCGTGCATTCCCGCTTCAAAGCTGCGGCGGTCGATGCGCGGCAGGTCACGCGCGACCTTATGCGGAAACAGTGGATAGTGGCGCGCGGCGATCAGCGCCTCGGCAACGAACCAGACGTCCTCCTCCGCTGTCATCCAATGCAGGCGGTCGAGGCGCGCCAGATTGACTGGGCGCGAATAGGCGCGCAAGGTGCGCTCGCCACGCAGGTTGTAGTAGTGCTCAAAGTAACTGAGCGCCAGCTCGCGAAGCGTTCGGTAGATCGGCGCGCGAAAGCGCAGGCCGGCGAAGTTTGACTTCGCGATTCCTCCCCACAAGCCGCGTCGCAGTAAACGGCCACCACGTGGTCATCGTCACGCACGGCTTCCAGATCCATGACGAGCGGGGGATAGCCGTTGACGCGCAGAGCCGCGGCAGCGAGCAGCGCGCCCTCCAGGCAGTGGCCTTTGCGCTCGCGCAGCACCCGCTGCGGGGACCATGCCGTGTCTGCGTATTGATACTCAAGCGCGTCGACGAACTTCTGGATGCGCTCCGGCGTCTTGAGCGCACGCAGCGTACGCAGATCCTGCCGCGACATGCCGAAGGCTTCACGCCGGTTGCGGCGCATTCCATTCTTCAATGGTCCCACCTCGATCAAAGGCAAGGCGGCAGCTCCCCTGCAAGGTCCCGGAGATTATACCGAAGCGCGTGTGGAGCATTACGGCAACTGCGTCACGTCCCAGCCTCCGCCCAACGCGCGAACGAGGCTGACGCTTGCGGCGAATTGGCGGCTTTGGATGTCGATGGCGGTCACCTGGTCCTGGAGCAGCGTTTGCTCGGCGGTGAGCACTTCAAGGTAGCTGGTAACACCGCCTTTGTAGCGTGCGTTGGAGAGATCGAAGGAGTGCTGCGCGGCTGCAACGGCTCTTTGCTCCACGTTCCCTTCCTGCTCAAGAATGCGCAGGTTCGAAAGCTGGTCTTCGACGTCGTTGAAGGCCTGGAAGACGGTATTGCGGTAGGTGTCTGCCTGGGCTTCGTAAGAGTGGCGGGCCACATCGGTGAGCGCGTGGCGCTGGCCTGCGTCGAAGAGCAATTCCGTTGCCTGGGCTCCGAGGCTCCACAGAGAACTCGGGCCCTGAATCCAGGTTCCGGCGTTCGCGCTTTCAAAGCCGCCGGTCCCGCCCAGCGCGATGGTGGGATAAAAAGCGCTGACTGCGATGCCGATTTGCGCATTGGCGGCGTCGGTCAGGCGCTCGGCCTCGGCGATATCGGGCCTCCGCTCGAGCAGTTGCGACGGCACGCCAAGGGGAATCTTCGGCAGTCCGAGATCGAGCGGCGAAGGTGGAATGCTAAAGCCGGAAATATCGTAATTCGCGATGGTGCCGATGGCGTGCTCATATTGCGCTCGAGTCACGCCCAGGTCGACCAGGAGTGCGCGCACCGTTTCGAGCTGTGTCTGCGCCTGTGCAACGTCCACCGCGGTGGCCACGCCGCCGGCAAAGCGGCGCTGCGCGAGATCAAGCTGGCGCCCAAGATCGCCAACAGTATCGTGAGAGAAACTTGATCTGGGAATCCAAGCCGCGTAGCGCGAAGTAGTCGGTGGCCATCTCCGCGTGCAGCGTGAGAGCCACGTTGGCTTCATCGGCGGCGCTAGCCTGCGCGTTGGCGTGAGCCTGCTCGACAGAGCGGCGGATGCGGCCCCAGAAATCAGGCTCCCAACTGGCTTGGCCGGCAATTTCGAAGTCACCATAGGTGGTTTGGCCCCCGGGCGGCGACAGCGGGCGGTTGGCTGAAACGCGATTGCGGCTGATGGAAGGGCCCGCGGAAAGCGTGGGGTACAAGTTCGCTCGGACAGCGCGCACCTGAGCCTGCGCGGCAAGGTAAGTCTCCATCGCCTGGCGCAACTGCACGTTGGTGGTGTCGACGCGCTCTTCGAGGCGGTTAAGCTGCGGATCCTGGTAGATCTCCCACCACTTGCCTTTCAACATACCGTCAGAAGGGTTGGCCGGTTGCCACGCGCCGCCTTGCGGATTGGGCGGGGGCGCGATGACGGCGGCCGCACCACTTTCCTCGTAAGCCGGGGGCGCGCTGAAGCCGGGGCGATTGTAGTTAGGACCGACAGGCTTGCATCCGGTGAGAAGAAGGCAGGGAACGAGAAGAAGGCAGGGAACAAGGGACCAAGGGACCAAGGGAACGAGGCGACGGGCGGTGCTGCAGACCTGTGCGAGCGAAATGCGACTGCGGATTGCGGTTCGGTGCTGATTGGATGTGCGATCCTCGGGGTTTTGAAAAGCAACCGCAGATCCTTCGACTGCGCCTGGCGCGAAAGTGCGCGCCAGGCTCCCCTCAGGATGACATCCTCGATTTTGGTCAGGACGCTCAGAGTGACAAGCGCGTTTTTGAAAAGCGCGATCCTTCGGATTGCTTCCCGAGGAGGGAACTCGCGGCGCAAGCATGGCTAGAAGCCTCCCCGATCTGAGGCGGCGCTGCCGGGTTTGACGACCGTCACCTTTTCACCGTCGATGAGCGAGTCGGGTGGGTCCTGGATGACCTGGTCGCCGGCGTTGAGGCCGCTGACAATCTGCACCGTGGCGCCATCGTCCTCGCCGATGATCACGGCCACCAGGTGAGCTACATCGCGGTTTACGACAATTCCCACCTGCATCCCTTCACGGCGAAAGATCAGTGCAGTGGCGGGCACGATGTACGTGGACCCGACGGGTGAAGTCTTGAAATGAACCTGAGCCAGCGCTCCAGGCATGAGCTCGCCGGAGCGGTTGTCGATGTCGACCTCGACAAGAAGGGTGCGGCTGACTGGATCGATGGCATCGGCGGTGCGTACCAGAGTGCCCATGAAGGTTTTTCCGGGATACTCGGGAAAGGTTAGGCCGATCTTCATGCCGTGCCTAAGTGTTTGCGAATAGAGCTGGGGCACGTTGGTGTAAACACGAAGCGTTTGCACGGCCTGCATGTGGAAGAGCTGGGTTCCGGCGCTTTGCCCGGAGCCCGAGCTGATGAGCTGGCCGGTATCGACGTCGCGTGCAGTGACCACGCCGTCGAAGGGAGCGTAGATCTTCTCGAACGATTGCATTTCCTGGAGCCGCTGCAGGTTGGCCTGGGCCGACTTGACCGCCGACGCTGTCGAGGCGGCCTGGCTCACATAGGTGTCTGTATCCTGCTGCGAGACGGCGTCGGATTTGACCAGGTTCGAATACCGCTCAGCCTGAATACGCGCGATGTTGGCATTGGCCTGTGCGGTGGCCAGATCGGACTGCGCCTGCGCCACCTGCCTGTCAAGCTCCGGCGTTTCAATCACGGCGAGCAGGTCGCCCTTTTTCACTTTGGCGCCGATATCGTAGTACCAGTGCTGAAGATAGCCGTCGGTGCGGGCGTAAATCGGCGAGTCAGTATAGGCGGTCACGTTGCCGGGCAGCACCAAGGTCTCAGTGGGAGCGCCAGGCTTGGCCGGAGCCACGCCGACGGTCGGGGGCGCCAGCTCGTCGGTGCGCTGCGCCAGAACCGTGTCGCCATGCATGCGGCGCAGGATGCCGGCGGCCGCGATAACGGCCAAGATGAGCAGAGCCAGAACCACGCCGAGGAGAACCTTGCGCGGTGAGAGCGGGTCCTGCTCAGGCGCACTCCCCTCGCCCGCGGCAGCGTGCTGAGCATTCGGATTCGGTTGCTGAGTCATAAGCATCTACTCCGGTCTTTCGTCGAATTCGTCGAGGCCGGCGGAAGCGGAATCGTGGTCACGCTCGCGCCGGCGCTCGATGCGGCCGTGAATAAAGCTGAAGAAGGCGGGGACAAAGAACAGCGTGGCCACGGTAGCCAATAGCAGCCCGCCAATAACGGCACGGCCGAGCGGTGCATTCTGCTCGCCGCCGTCGCCCAGGCCGAGAGCCATGGGCACCATGCCGATAATCATGGCGAGCGCGGTCATAAGCACGGGGCGCAGGCGGACAAAGCCCGCGTTGAGCGCGGCCTGCCGCGCGTCCCCCACCAGGACTTCGAGCTGCTCGCGGGCAAAGCTGACGACCAGGATAGAGTTGGCCGTGGCCACGCCCATGCACATAATGGCGCCGGTCAGCGCCGGCACGCTGAGGCGCGTCCCGGTGAGAAAAAGAAACCAGACGATTCCCGCAAGGGCGGCCGGCAGCGCCGAGATGATGAGAAATGGATCAAGCCAGGACTGGAAGTTGACCACGATCAGCAGGTAGACCAGCAGGATGGAGAAGGCCAGGCCGCTCAACAAGCCGATATAGGAAGAGCGCATGGTTTCGCTCTGGCCGCGGAGAATGAAACTGGAACCGCGAGGCAGGTCCTTCTCATGGCGGGCAACGATCTTCTGCATGGCGCGGGTCACGCTGCCCAGATCGGCTCCTTCAACGTTCGTGTAGATATCGATGACCGGCTGGATGTCGTAATGGCTGATTTCGCCTTGCTCGGCTCCGGGTATGATGGTGGCGAGATTCGCCAGAACCTGTACTGGTTTGCCAGCACCCGGCGCGGACGTTGCGGCGCCAGCCGTTTGAGCAGACGATACACTGCCCAGCGGCGCGGCGCCGGGCGCGCCGGTTGAAGTGCTGGTGGAGGGTTGCGTACTTGCGGCAATGGTGGTCGGAACTCGTGATCGGCAGTCCTTCCAGCTCAGCCAGGTTGTCCATGCGGTACTGCGGCGATTGGATGGCGATGTTATACGAAACGCCGTTGCGCGGATCGAGATAGAAGTTGGGGCTGGTCTGGAAACTGCCGCTGAGCGCCACAAGCAGGCTTTGCGCCACATTCTGCTGCGTCAGTCCTGTGTTCTCGGCGCGCGTGCGGTCCACGTTCACTGTGAAATTGGGGTAGTTGAAGGGCTGCTGAATACGCGCGTCGGTTGCGCCGGGAACGTAGCGGACCTCGTTCAGCATTCGCTCCGCGAGTGCGCGGTTGGCATAGAGATTGGGGCCGATGATTTGAATATCGATGGGCGCGGCGACACCGAAGTCGAGAATCTGCGTGACGATGTCGACCGGCACTTCGTAGAACGTCACGCCGGGGTAGTCGCGGGCAAGCACGGCACGCAAGCGCTCGACATAGGCCTCGGTGGGATGATGCTTGCGGCTCAACTGCACCTGGATATCGGCGTCGGAAGGACCCACCGGCGCGGAAATGGAGTAGGACAGATTCAGCGAAGAATAGGGCAGGCCGATGTTGTCGAGAATGGTAACGAGCTCGTTGGACGGGATCTGCTGGCGGATTGTTTGCTCAACATGGTCGCAGAGAGCTGCCGTCTCTTCAATGCGCGTGCCGGTGTGGGCGCGCACATGGATCATGAACTGGCCGGAGTCAACCGACGGAAAAAAATCCTGCCCGAGCCACGGCGCCAGCCCAAGCGACCCCAGGGCAAACACCAAGAACAGGATGAGAAAAACGCCGGAGCTGATCGACGCAGAAGGTGAGCAGGCGCAGATAGCCGTAGCGAAAGCGCTCGAAGCCGGATTCGAAGCCGTGCTGAAAGCGCGTGAAGGGGTTGCGGCTTGCGCGCTTTCTATGTACTTCGGCGTCATCATGCTCCCTGAGCATGTACTTGGCCATGGTGGGCACCAGCGTGCGCGAAAGCAAATAAGCTGGCGAGCATGGCGAAGACCACGGCCTCGGCCATGGGCACAAACAGGTAGCGCGCCACGCCGCTCAGGAAGAACATGGGCACAAACACGATGCAGATGGCGAGGGTGGAGACGAGAGCGGGCGTGGCAATCTGCGCGGAGCCGTCGAGAATCGCCTGCTCCATCTCCCTGCCGGTCTCCAGATAGCGATTGATGTTTTCGATTGCGACGGTGGCGTCGTCGACCAGGATTCCCACGGCGAGCGCCATGCCGCCCAGCGTCATGATGTTGATGGTTTCGTGCAGCGCGTCAAGCAAGATAAGCGAGCACAGAATCGACAGAGGAATGGAGACGGCGATGATGATCGTGGAGCGCCAACTGCCCAGGAAAACCAGGATCATGATCGCCGTCAGGCAGGCCGCAATAATCGCCTCGCGAACCACCCCGCCGATGGCGCCGCGAACGAAGATCGACTGATCGGAGAGAGCTGCGATCTTAAGCGTCGGTGGCAGCTGGCCCTTGAAGCCGGGGTTGGAGAGGATGTCGCGCACGCCCTTGATAATGTCGAGGGTCGACGAGGAGCCGGTCTTGAGAATGTTCATCATGATGGCGCGGTGGCCATCGACACGGACAATATTGGTTTGCGGCGGATTGCCGTCGCGCACGTGAGCCACGTCGCGGATATAGACAACGGCGCCGTTGACCGTCTTGACGGGCAGGTTGTTCAGGGCATCCAGGAGCGTGGGCGCGGAGTTAGTTTCGACCTCGTATTCGAAGCGGTCGAGCTTTATGGTTCCTGAGGGCGCAATCACGTTTTGCGCGGCGATGGCGTTGACGACGTCGGTGGGTGACAGCCCTCGGGCCTGCAATGCTTGCAGATTCAGATCGACCATGATCTGCGCGCTGTTTGCCGCCGTAGGGGTAGGGCGATTGAGCTCCTTCGACGGTGGCCATTTGAACGCGGATGGTCTGCGTTGCCAGATCGTTGAGCTGCTGCTCATTGAGGCCGGGCCCGGAAAGCCCCAGTTGCAGAACAGGAACGCTGGAAGCGTTGTACTGGATGATGAACGGCGGCGTTGTGCCAGCCGGCAGAAACCGCAACTGCACCTGGCTGATGGCGCTCACCTGGGCGACTGCCTGGGCGATGTTCACGTTGGGATGGAAGAAAATCTTGATGATTCCAACGCCGACCAGCGACTGCGATTCGATGTGGTCGATGTCGTTGACCGTCGTGGTCATGCCGCGCTCGGCGTTGGTCACGATGCGGTTGGCCATCTGATCCGCGGAGAGACCGGAAAACTGCCACACCACCGTGACCACCGGGATGTCGATGTTGGGAAAGATATCCGTCGGGCATCGTCTCGATGCTGAAGACGCCGAGGATCAGAATCAAGCA
This sequence comes from uncultured Acidobacteriaceae bacterium, assembly GCA_963782285.1. Taxonomy (GTDB): domain Bacteria; phylum Acidobacteriota; class Terriglobia; order Terriglobales; family Acidobacteriaceae; genus Telmatobacter. Next base: position 40,758 of record CAWAJH010000010.1, on the reverse strand, counting down.
GCGCGAAGACGACAAAAGTATACGGCCGCCGAAGCGCAAGCCGGACAATCCACATCATAGGACTGGTATTCGCTCCTCGGCCGGCGTCATCGTGGTCCGTAGGCCCATAACCGGTCTGCCATCAACTCGTATCGAAAGCGGAATCGAGCTTAGCTCCGGTCCGGTTCGCGCCGGCTCCTCGGGTTTCGGGCCGAACCGCATTTCGAAGCAGGCCCGGACCAAATTTCCGTTGAAATTACTATGTTAGTCGAAAGAATGGACTGAAGAGAGCATATGCGGGCAAAAACATCCCGCTGATGGCACACTTTGATATGACGCTAGCCGATTCAAGAACGATTTGCTGCTCCGGGCCAAGGGTCCTGCAATCCGGCACACGATTCCGAGCGGCCCTCGCGCGACCAAACTTATTCTAATGCCGGTACCGCAGTGAGCCGCGATCGCCTCCCCGTGGCGAGGCATTGCGCGGCCGCCCGCATCCCCCTGACGAGCGATCGATTCGAAGCACAAAATCCAGGTGGTCATGCGCTGCCGTGAGCGATGGAAGCACGTCTAAGGGGAATACTGCCAAGCGCAGAGCGGACGCAGGCATCATAACCCGCCTGAGTCCGGTAGACTGAGGGATGGATTCACAAAACGATCCTGACCTGGTTCCCGTAGCGGGTGCGACGAGGAGTTTGGGAGTCGTGGGCGCAGTCCCATATAATCGACTCTTTCCTTGAGGCAAGGCCAGATTTTGAGCAATGAGGGTGTGCATATTCTTCCTGTGAAGCCGAATCGTGGAACGAAAGAGTATTTGTGCTCGTCGCAGGGTTCGAACCCGGTGAAGATCAAGCACACTTCCATCGCCCGCGTAAGGTGCACCGTCAGACAGTTGACGCGCGCCGTGTTGTTGCTCCTCCTTGCCGCCAGTGCCGTTGTCTGTCTGGCGCAGACTCCCGAAACGATCTACCAGATTCGTGTGATTGGCAATCGGCGCATCCCCAAAGAAACCATTCTTGCGCGCATGTTTACCCATGAGGGCGACACCTACGATCCCGTCTCCATTGAGCGCGATTTCAACTCGCTCTGGAATACCGGCTACTTCGAGAATCTGCGCATCGAGCGCGAAGATACCGAAAAGGGCATCATTCTGGACGTATTCGTCAGCGAAAAGCCCTACATTCGCGATATCAATTACAAAGGCCTGAGCAGTGTCACCGTTTCTGACGTGCTCGACCGGTTCAAGAAGGAAAAAGTCGGGCTTTCCGTGGAGAGCCAATACGATCCCACCAAGATCAAGCAGGCCGAAACGGTCATCAAGGCGCTGCTGGCAGAACATGGCCACCAGTTCGCCACCGTCAAGACCGACGTCAAGACCATTCCGCCGGCTAATGTGCAGATCAACTTCAACATCAAAGAAGGACCAGTGGTCAAGGTGGGCAAGATCACCTTCCAGGGCAACCGGCATATCAGTTCCCTTCTCCTGCGGCGCTCGATGAAGAACCTGAAGCCTATCGGGATTCCTTACTCCATTATTTTCGAAGACTTGTTCGCGCAGACTTACGATTCATCGAAGCTCGAAGAAGATACCGAGCGCGTGCGCCAAGCCTACCGCGACAAGGGCTACGCCAACGCCGCCGTGGAGCAGCCGAAGACCCAGATCCGCGACGAGGGCGGACTGAACTGGTTCACCTTCAGGCCGAATAAAGGCAAGCGCATCGATATCGCGATGACGATTGAAGAGGGTGAACGCTACCGCCTTGGAGAGATCACTTTCACGGGCAATAAGGAGATCACGAACCTTAAGGCATTGCGCGCGACTTTCCCCGTCAGAGACGGGGACTGGTTCAGCGCCACGCTGGTCGCCAAAGGCCTGGACAACCTGAAGAAGGCTTACGGGGGCCTCGGCTACATCAACTTCGGCGCCATCCCCCAGCTTAGCTACAACGAAGCGAAGAAGACGGTCTCGATGAAAATAGATATCGACGAAGGCAAGCAGTTCTTCGTCTCGCGCATTGAGTTCCAGGGCAATACCATCACCCGCGACCGCGTGATCCGCCGCGAACTGCTGCTCGACGAAGGCTCGGTCTACAACTCCCAGCTCTGGGAGTACAGCCTGCTTCGCCTCAACCAGCTCGAGTACTTCGAGCCCGCTCAGGGTCGACCAGGACTCCGAAGCCCACCAGGATCCCGACAACGGAACGGTTGAACTGCTCCTGAAGGTGAAAGAGAAGGGCAAGAATTCGATCGGCTTGAATGGCGGCGTCAGCGGATACTCGGGCGCCTTCCTTGGAGTCAACTATCAAACCAACAACTTCCTCGGATTGGGCGAGACCCTGAGCGTACAGGCCAACCTCGGCAGCATCAGCCGCCAGTTCCTCTTCGGCTTTACGCAGCCTTATATCCGCAATCGACCGATTAACCTGGGCTTCCAGATCTTCAACAATAAACAGGATTACAACGCGGCCAAGAGCTACCAGGCGACAACAGGCGCGTCGCTGAACTTGTCGACTGCGGAGAAGTCTCTAACGCAGAACTACAACGTGGGCTCCGACGGCTTGAATTTCTCCGTCAGCTACCCGCTGAAGCGGCACTCCTTCCAGCGTGTAGGTATGACCTATAAGTGGACAAAGTCCACCGTTTCTGCGTTCAGCACTGCCTCGCAGACGTTCTTCCAGACCATCGCTTTCCGTTCCGGCGTGCAGGGATCGAATCCGCTATCCGGCATCATTAGCAGCTCGATCGGCTTGAGTTACGCGATTAACACCATCAACAATCCGCTTCGCCCGCGCGGAGGCAAGGAATTTGACGCGTACGTCGAAGCTGCAGGCATATGGGGCAGTGTGCGCTATGTGAACCCAGTAGTGGCGTACAAGCGATTCATCCCCATGCACTATCTCATCCCTTCGCAGACCGGGCGCAATGTGCTGGGCATCCGCGCGCAATTGGGTTATATCCAGGGCTGGGGCGGCGATGTGGCCCCGCCACAAAATCGCTTTTACTCCGGCGGCGAACAGGAATTGCGCGGCTTTGATGAGCGCTCCGCCACTCCGTACGGCTATGTGCCCACTCGCGTCAACTTCCAGTTGACCAACCCCGACGGCAGTTGCGTGCCGCGCGATCCTACTAACCCTGAAGACAACCAGTGCATCCAGGTGCCGCTGCCCGATTTATGGCAGTCGCTTCCATTGGCGGCGATAGCCAGTTGACCACCAACATCGAGTACCGGATCCCGGTCGTCGGGCCGTTCGACTTTTCGTTCTTTGATGACTTTGGCATCGATTCCGCGACCAGCCATGGACAGTTGCTGCAAAGCCCCGAAGGCTTTGCTTCTCTGACTGCTCCGCTTTATGGCTGCCCGGTCTTCAACAACGGTTCCTGCCAGGGCGGCATTCCCGGATCGCAGGTTGGATTCCGGCCCGACATCCGCCCGGTCCAGGGCACCAACTTTGTTCCGCGGATGTCGCTCGGCGCTCGAGCTTTCGGTGCTCATGCCCATCATCAACGCTCCGTTCCGGCTTTACTACGCCTATAACCCGCTGCGGCTTTATGAACGGCCCTATTGCAACGACGTCGTTCTGGGGATCAAGCAGTATAGCTGCTCGGCGGAGTTGATTACCCGCGCCATGTTCCCGCCGGGCGGCGCAGGCGATTACACCTACCAGGAAGCCATCGAGTCCTACGGAGCCCAGATATGTCTTCCGCGAACCGCGCAAGACCTTCCGCCTGACGGTTTCGACAACGTTCTAAGCATGAGAGCCTGGGAGCAGAGAGCAGGGTTTCCTCCCATCCACAGTGCGCGCGCAAATGCCGTATAATCGCGTCTAGTTCCGAAGATGCCTCCCTGCGCGTGAATCGTTGCAGGTTCGGTGCGGGAGTGGCTTGATCGCAGTTCACCAAGCTTCGTGGATGAAGCCGAAGAGCACATGGCTGCGATACCCCGGAACTTCAAAGGAGCTATTGATCCACATGAAGTGTTTGCGTTTCACCGTTCCTTTATTGATCGCGGCGTCCATGATTCCGGCTGCCGCTCAGGGAACTTCCTCATCGACGCCGAAGCCAACTGCCGCAGCATCCGCGCCGACCGCCAGGGTTGCGGTCATCGCATTTCAGGCTGCTGTCACTCAGACCAATGAGTTCCAGCGCGACTTCGCCGATCTCCAGAAGAAATACGATCCGCGGCGCCAGGAAATCAAGAGCCTCAGCGACCAGGTCGACGCCATGACCAAGCAACTCCAGGCGGACGACGCGAGATTGACAGACGACGAGCGGGCAGCGCGCTCACATGCGATCGACGAAAAGAAGAGACTGCTGGACCGGGATACCCAGGATGCGCAGAGTGATTTCCAGTCGGACATGCAGGATTTGATGAATCGGGTGGCTGGGAAAGTGGGGGCCGTGATGACCGACTACGCCCAAAAGCAAGGCTACACGCTTGTGCTCGACGCCGGCGAACAGCAAACCCAGACCGTGCTGTATGCGTCCGACGCCACAAATATCACCAAAACTGTAATTGATGCCTACAATCTCAAGTCGGGTATTCCGGCGCCGCCTGCCGCGCAACAGGGGGCGAATCCACCCGCGGTGGACGCGCCGCAACCGCAGCCGGCGGCGCATTGAAAGCCTCGGATTCAGAGGGGCGGCGGCACACCCCGCCCTCCGCCTTCCGATCGCTGTTCACCCACTCCGGTTGCCTGTATAATCTCTCTAGTTCCTGCTGACGTCTCGATTCGCGTCCTTTCCAGTCCCTGCTCCATTCGGTGCAGTGCCTCCGAAGAAAAGTCGTGAAGTTTGTCAGAAGAGACCGGCCTGCTTGTGCGTCAAGGAAAAGCCGCAGGGAAGAGCCGTGCAGGGGTTCCGAAGGAGTTTTCGATTCAAATGAAGCGTTTGCTTGTACTGACTCTGATGCTGGCCTCAAGCATGGCCCTGAGCGCCGCCGCCCAAACACCGGCCGAACCATCCGCAGCCGCAGCGCCTGCAGGACCCGCTAAAATTGCAGTCATCTCATTTCAGGTCGCGGTAGGCCAAACCAATGAGGGCCAGCGCGCATTCGCCGACCTACAGAAGAAGTACGCGCCCAAGCAGGCAGCCCTCAAGTCGCTCAACGACGAGATTGACGGCATGACCAAGCAGTTGCAGACCCAGGGCACGACCCTCTCCGATGCCGATCGCGCCTCGCGCGCCAAGACCATCGATGACAAAAAGAAGCAGTTGGATCGCGACACCCAAGACGCGCGCAACGATTTCCAGCAGGATATGCAGGACATGTATCAGGGTCTTGCCTCCAAGGTGTATGACGTCATGCAGTCCTACGCCCTGCAGCAGGGATTCACGCTAATCCTCGACATTTCACAGCAGCAATCGCCAGTCCTTTACGCCAGTGAAGGAACCAACATAACCAAGTCAGTGATTGACGCATACAATTTGAAGTCAGGTATTCCGGCTCCGGTGGCCGAACCGGGTGCTGCCACGGCGCCGAGACCGAGGCCGGCCACATCGGCCCCGAAGCCAGCCTCCCACTAAGGTTGCGGTGATTCAGCGCAGGCCCTGTCTGCAGGGGCCTGCGTTTTTGCCGCCCCTTCTCCTTGGAATGCAATCTTAAGACCACTGCTCTACCGAATCGCCGCAAGAGTAGGCCAGAAGGCAGGCCATTTACCCAAGCGGCTGCCGATCTGTGGAAAAATTTGTGAATTTCTCCCGGAAACCTTCAGGGAAGGCCTTGATTTCCTCTCTTGCCAAACTCCGCCTGGTTTTGCTAAAAAAACGTAACCCCTTATATATCAATGAGTACTTTCGGACATTGTCTCTTGTGTTCCAGATCACGGCCGTGAGTCGGAGATAGGTTCGATTTTGGCGGCTTTCCACAAACCGCCGTGAAGATTCTTTAACAATGCAGGCTGGAAGATCCGCTAAACTGCTGAATTCTTGCAGGCATCGGCTGCGGGTGGCGATAGTCTTAATGATTTAAGTCTTAGCCGGCTTGGATCAGGAGTTTGCCGCGCCCACCAGAACCTTGGGCCCTGTAGGCTGGGGTCGGCCACCCTCGGGCTCAAGGGTAACGGCGAAGGCCTTGGCTGCGACACCGGGCGCGAGATGGGCCACGACTGCTCCGTTCTGCTGATTCGCCTCCACCAGACCGGCGTCCACCGGCGAGCCGTTGGCGGGTACAAGCCAAAGTTGATAGCTCTTGCCGGCGGGAGCCGGCGCAATCTGGCCGGAGTAGACGGCGAGCCCCATCCGCGCGTTGTAGAGCACATGCGCCTGGCCTGGCGGCCCACCCGCTTGCTCCAGGAGTGTGATGATGGCAGTGTCGGGGGCACCACTCACCTGCCCCATGGCCTGCAGAGCAGCAGAATCCTGCGAGACCCGCGCCTGGAGCTGCTTGATCTCTTTGCCTCGCTCAAGATCGAGCTTAAGCAGTTCGAATGCGGCAAACGCCAGGACAGCAGTTGCAAGCCCAAAGCCGAGCGAAAGACGAAGTCCCCAACGGACCTTTTTCGGAGCGACCGGCACGGCCTGGCCAGCCGGAGCCGCGCGCTCCGCCTTTACCTTCGCCATCAGGTCGGATTTCACCCGCGGACGAGGCACCACCGGAGGCGCAGCCAGACCAAGAAGCGAGGTGCGCTGCTGTGCCGTGGCGAGCTCCTGCCTGCAGGCAGAACAGCTACCGACGTGCGCCTCGAAGGCCTGCTTCTCTTCGCCGTCCAGCGCGCCCAGCGCGTAGAGGTCGAAGTCTTCCGGGTTGGAGTGCGGTCCCGTCATTCGAGTATCAACTTCAACGATTGCATGGCCGTGCGGACCCGCGTCTTGACGGTGCCCAGGGGGCATCCGGTCCTGGTCGCAATCTCACTTTGTGTCATCCCCTCAAAGTAGGCGAGCTCCAAGGCCTGCCGTTGTTCGGAAGGCAATTTTGCGAGCGCTGCCGCCAAACTTCGTGCCAGCTCGGCGCGCGCCGCGTCGTCTTCAACATTCTGTGGCGACGCAAAGGTATTTGCATAGCCGCCATCCTCCTCCTCAAGCACCTCGCGATCGCGGCGTCCGCGCAGCCGCGAGATGGCCCGGTTGCGGGCGATCACCATCAACCAGGCCGGCACAGAGCCGCGGCTCGCGTCAAACTGCGCGGCAATCCGCCAGAGCTGCAGAAAGCAATCCTGCAGAACCTCCTCGGAAGCTCCGCGGTCCTGCAGGATGCGGATGATCATTCCGAACAGCATGGCCGAGTATCGATCGTAGATGAGTGAAAGCGCGGACTCGTCACCTGCCATCATTCTCTGGATGAGCGCGGCGTCGGACGCATGCTGCAGCGATGCAGTCACTTTGCCAAGCTCCCTCTACCAATCGAATACGCAGTGAAGAGTCTCAATGGATTGTATATCCGGCGTGGAATCGCGCCCGGGCGGCGCCCCTCAAGCACTTATATCACCCGCAGGGCCGTCCCGAGGCGCGCGAATCAAACTCCGTTTCGACGATCCGTCAGTGCAGGCGCGCTTTTTTTCATTACGCACCAATCCGATTCGGGTGGTCATGGCGTACATCGAGCAGGAGGACTTCCCCCACCATGAGCGACCTCGAAACCGCTGCTCCTCTTTCGACAGAGCAGCTCCTCAACCGCATCCGTGTCAGGAAAGCATTCAACCGCCGCAATTTTCTTGCCAGCCTGGGCGCCGCAAGCGCGGCCGTAGCCGGAGCCGGCATGATCGCCGGTTGTGGCTCCACTTCCCAGGCTGCGATGGCAGCCGGACCGTCGGAAAACGATGTTCTTAACTTCGCCCTCAATCTCGAATACCTTGAAGCGACTTTCTACAGCTATGTGGTCACTGGCGGCGATATTCCCAGCGCGTCGACGGGAGGCGGGCCGGCGCCGACCGGAGCGCCTGCGGGAACGCCCAGCTTTCAGACGCAGCAGATTGCCGACGTCTTCGCTGAGATTTACTTCGACGAACTGAGCCACGTGAACGATCTGCGCTCTGTACTGGGCAGCGTAGCGGTAGCCCGTCCACAACTCGCGCTGAACGCCCTGGGCACGGTGAGCAGTTCGAACTACATCACATTTGCCCGGCTGTTTGAAGATGTCGGCGTGACCGCCTACGCAGGGGCGTCCGTCGACCTGACAGGAACCAATTTGCAGTACGCCGCGCAGATTCTCGCGGTCGAAGCGTTTCATTCGGGCGCAATCCGGCTGATCGATATTCAACAGGCCGTTCCCTACATTCCGTCCTCGGTCGTTCCCGCCGACGGCTTCGATGTTCCCCCCTACGATGCGGGCTCGGTCATGCTGGCCGAAGCCGGCCCTGCCGCCAATGGCGGTTTCTTCGCAACTTCAGGCGCAAACGGAGTGAACAAGACGCCGCCAGGATTCGCGTATGCGCGAACCACTTCGCAGGTGCTGGCGATTGTGTACGCTAATTCCGCCTCGGGCACTGCAAAGGGCGGCTTTTATCCCAACGGCATGAACGGCAATATCGCCACGGTGTAGGACCTGCTTCACTTCATATCGGCTCGGCCAGCGCTTGACGAGCAGATCCCTGCGGCCTCGCAAAGGAAACATGTCTTTGCCGAGGGTAAATTCAACTGAACCGAAATCATCTCACGAAAGGAAACCATTGCAATGAAAAAGCTGATCACTCTCATGTTTGCCACCGCGCTCGTATGCGCGACCTCCGTTAGCTTCGCCGAGACAGATCCCATGGTGGGCGGAGCTGCTATGTACCCCACCAAGAACATCGTTGAAAACGCAGTAAACTCGAAGGACCACACGACGCTGGTTGCGGCCGTGAAAGCAGCGGGGTTGGTGGACACTCTCGAGGGGCCCGGACCGTTTACGGTGTTTGCGCCAACCAATGAAGCATTCGACAAATTGCCGGCTGGAACGGTTGACAACCTGCTCAAGCCGGACAATCTCGACCAGTTGAAGAAGGTTCTCACCTATCACGTGGTGGCGGGCCGCATCACAACCCGCGACCTGAAGAAAATGATCGCCGACGGCGGCGGCAAGACCTCACTGACAACGGTTGAAGGTGGAACGCTGACGGCGTGGATGAAGGATGGACAGTACATTCTGACCGACGAGAAGGGCGGAATGGCGGCCATCACCGTTCCCAATGTCTACCAGTCGAACGGCGTCATTCAGGTGATCAACGCCGTTCTGCTCCCGTAATTGATTTCGAGCTCCCCCTGCCGTGCAGTCGCGTGCCTTCCGGACCGGCCCGGATCGGATGGCTGCGATTGCACGGATTTTTTCGGGATTCGACGGCTTTGAAGGCGGGTTGGGCGCGGCTACTTTTGCTGCTCTTCCCCTACGCGCAACACGGCCAGAAACGCCTCCTGCGGAATGTCCACCTTTCCAATCCGCTTCATCCGCTTCTTGCCTTCCTTTTGCTTCTCCAGAAGTTTGCGTTTGCGGGTGATGTCGCCGCCGTAGCACTTGGCGAGCACGTTCTTGCGCAGCGGGCTAACCGTTTCACGGGCGATGACCTTGGCGCCGATCGCGGCCTGGATCGCCACTTCGAACTGCTGCCGCGGAATCAGCTCACGCATCTTCGACACCAGCGCGCGGCCCCGCTCATAGGCGTGGTCGTGGTGCACGATGATGGAGAGCGCGTCCACAGGCTCGCCGGCGATCAGAATGTCCAGCTTCACCATCGGCGACTCCCACGCGCCCGCGAGCTGATAATCGAGCGATGCGTACCCGCGTGAGATCGACTTCAGACGGTCGTAGAAATCCAGCACAATCTCATTCAGCGGCAGCTCATAGGTCAGCATCACGCGCGTGGGAGTGATGTACTCGAAGTTGATCTGCTTCCCGCGTTTCTCCTCGACCAGCTTGAAGATCCCGCCCACGTACTCCTCGTTGGTCAAAATCTTCGCGGTAATGACCGGCTCTTGGATGCTGGCGATGCTTTGCGGTTCGGGCCAGCGCGAAGGATTATCGACCTCGATCTCATTTCCGTCGGTGAGAACGATGTGGTAGCGGACGCCGGGTGCGGTGGTGATGAGGTCGAGCTCGTACTCGCGCTCCAGCCGCTCCTGGATGATCTCCATGTGGAGCAGGCCAAGAAACCCGCAGCGAAAGCCGAAACCGAGAGCCACGGAGCTTTCCGGCTCGAAGAAAAACGACGAATCGTTCAGCCGCAACTTCTCGAGAGCGTCGCGCAGCAGCGTGTGCTCATGGGCATCCACGGTATAAAGCCCGGCAAAGACCATGGGCTTGATGTCTTCGAAACCGGGAAGCGCGTGCGCGGCAGGATGCGCATCGTCGGTCACCGTATCGCCGATCTTGGTGTCGCCCACGTTTTTGATGGTTGCCGCAAAGAACCCGACCTCGCCTGCGATGAGCTGGCCGATCTCGACAGGCTTCGGCATCAGCACGCCCATCGATTCCACTTCATAGGCCTTGCTGTTCGACATGAGCCGGATGCGCTGCCCTTTGCGCATGGTTCCCTGCATCACTCTCACCAGCACAATGACGCCGCGGTAGGCGTCAAACCAGGAGTCGAAGATAAGCGCCTGCAGCGGTGCGCCGGGATCGCCCGTGGGAGGCGGAAGCCGGCGCACGATCGCCTCCAGAACCTCATCCACACCCTGGCCCGTCTTGGCGCTCACCGGAATGGCATCCGTCGCGTCCAAACCGACGGCCTGCTCGATCGCCTCCTGTGTCCGCGTCACATCGGCCGAGGGAAGATCGATTTTGTTGATGACGGGAATCATTTCGAGACCGTGGTTGATGGCCAGATAGGCATTCGCCAGCGTCTGCGCCTCCACACCCTGGCTCGCGTCCACCACCAGCAGCGCGCCCTCGCACGAGGCAAGCGAGCGCGAAACTTCGTAACTGAAGTCCACATGGCCCGGCGTGTCAATCAGGTTAAGCTGGTAAGTGTTCCCGTCGTGGGCCTTGTACATCATGCGCACAGCGTGGGCCTTGATGGTGATGCCGCGTTCCCGCTCCAGGTCCATATCGTCGAGGATCTGGGCCTGCATCTCGCGTCCCGTCACCGAGCCCGTCAGCTCCAGCAGGCGGTCGCTCAGCGTCGACTTGCCGTGGTCGATGTGGGCAATGATGGCGAAATTGCGAAGGAAACGTGCATCCATGAGAGCGGCGCAAAGAAAGGGCTAAGCGCAACGGGCGCGCAAAGCCCTCTAGGCTTAGCTTATCATCGGCCGACTGGCGCGACGCGGGGCGAGAGCGCGTCAGCTTGCACTCGAGGAGTGGGGATTTTGCAGCGGGGCGAGAGATTGCATCAATTCCATGCGCGTTGTCATGCTGAGGCAAAAGCGAAGGCCGCGCGATTGCTTTTAGGGCGCCGCAACGCGGCGCGATTGACGTTGTTTCCGGATTGGCGACCACCCAGGCGGAACTCAAGAGTAGGATTCTTTGTATGAACTGCCCACGTGGGATGATCGCGATGACGTTTCTGCTTGCAACGTGCAGCGCCTTGAAAGCCCAGCACGTGCCTCAGGGCCCCGCGATTTCTATTCAAGGGCCAACCGTCATTGCGTTCTATCCGCCCGTTTCAAAGGGAGACGAAGCGAACGCCGACGCGAACGAGGCCCTGAGTGATTTTCAATTCTATGCCGGACGCATCAAAGAGCCGTTGCACAAATTAGGGATCGATGTTCAGGAACTCTATGTTCATTCCTTTTGCATCCGTGTGGACCATCCAATCGTTGCATTCCTTCCTAAATCTGATGTGGGCTACTACTTCATCGCGCCCGGAAGGAAGCCACATATCGAATACGGCGTGATGACCGACGCTGATCTTATCCCTGTCGCAAAGCGTTACTTCGGCTTAGATGTTCGACACAACTAGCGGCGGGTGTTTTGGTCCCGAGTGGATCACCGCCAATTCGGAAACTACACTTCCCTGGCAACGAGCATCGTTGAAAGCAACCTCGGATCCTTCGGCTGTGCCTCAGGACGACAGACTTGGTGCGCTAGAAGACCTCGATTGCGGCGGCATGGCCGGGGGCGGCCGCAAGCTTCTGGTCGCGCGTGATCAAGGGAGCCCTCAACTCTTCGGCGAGCGCCACGTATGCCGCATCGTAGGCGCTCAGATTCTGTCTCAGCCGCCAGATCCGATGGAGCAACAGTACGGGAGCATAGCGCGTGATGCGAAGTGCCGTGAGATCCTCAACTGCCTCCTCGGCCCGCCTGGTCGTCAATGCGCCCTCGCGCACCAGGCGCCGCAGAACCTGGGCAAATTCCACATCGAGCAGGTGCACGGTATGCAGGGTTTCAGCGCGCGCGTGAGGGCCAGCATAGATGCGCTGCTCAATGCGCAGCCCGGATGGGGTCTGCAACAGCCAGTCGACCGCCGCTGAAGCGTCGAGCACGATCATCGCGCGGCGCGTTCCTCTCGCAGCAGACCGACGGTGTCAAGAGCGGCGGAAACCGGTTTACGCCCATGCAGACGCGCGCGGAACTCGGCGAGCGTTGGGCGCTCTGCGATCTCCCGAAGTTCCTCGAGCAGATAGTCGGAGAGCGACATGCCCGCCATCGCGGCCCTGGCCTTCAGGCTGCGATGAAGAGCATCGGGGACATTGCGAACCTGGATCATGCGTTCCATGTGATGAGCATACTTGCATGTTATGCACATGTCAATAAATGACGCCGGTTCCGGGTGGTTTACGTCAGTACGAAAACCAGGTTTTTCCTGGCTGCGAGCATCGCTCAAAGCAACCGCAGATCCTTCGGCTGCGCCTCAGGATGACAACCGCTTTCGCGGTTGTTGGGGTATCGGGAATGAATCCCCGATCTACGGTTTTCCTGGCTGCGAGCTTGGATTCTCGTTTCCTTGACTGCACCCGCGAATCCACGGAAACTCAAGATGACATCGGCGAGCTGAAGGCTTAGTACTTCGCGAATACCCGAGAGTCACGTGCTCTGGGTCCGCACGGGTTGGCATCGCTTATCATCGGCATAGTGCCCTCCGCGGTCTCACACTCGTACGATTGGTTGCGTCTACTTGCGTGTATGCGTTGGAATCGGATGCTGCTGCCGGTTTGCGCCGTGCTGGTTTTGTCGCTCACTGGGTGCCCATCACAGAACCGCAATCATGTGGCCGCACCGCCCCAGGCTACTGCGCCGCCGTTGCCGCCGACTCCCACGCGGGAAGCTTCCGCAGAGGGTCAGAATCAACCTTCGCCGGCTGAGCAGGCGCGCATCCGTCAGATCGTCGCCCAGGTGGAAGCAGCTTACGCTGCCGGTGACGCCGACTACCGCAAGGGAATGCTGGCCGATGCCAAGTCGCAGTTCGACCACGCTATCGATCTCATGCTCTCCTGCGGCATCGATATCAAGTCGCATCCTGAACTGGAAAGTGAATTCGAGACGATCGTCGACCAGGTGAACTCGCTCGAGATGGAAGCCTTGAAGCAAGGCAATGGTTTCGTCCCCAAGGAAGAGATCACTCCCGCCGAGGCCGCCAGCGACGTCACTTTCGCGGTCGATCCTAACCTTGTGGCCAAGGCTACGGCCGAACTGGCCACCACCAAGTCCGACCTACCCCTCATGGTCAACGACTATGTAGCGGCATTCATCAATTTTTTTGCCTATACGCAAAAAGGCCACAACACCCTTCTTCACTCATTCCAGCGCGCGGGCCTTTACAAGGGCATGATCCAGCGAGTCCTCGCCGAAGAAGGCGTGCCCCAGGATCTCATTTACCTCGCTGTCGCCGAATCCGGCTTCAATCCCAGGGCCGTCAATCGCAGGTCCCGCGCCGGCGGAATGTGGCAATTCATGCCCGATCCGTATTATGGCCTTACGCGCAATTCCTTCGTCGACGAGCGATTCGATCCGGAAAAATCCACGCTGGCCTACGCCCGTTACATGAAGTACCTCTATGACCAGCTTGGCGACTGGTACCTGGCCATGGCCGCCTACGACCACGGCGCGGGCAACATCCAGAAGGCGGTAGCGAGAACTGGCTATGCCAGCTTCTGGGAACTCTATAAGCGCCACGAGCTACCCAAGGAGACACAGAACTACGTTCCCGAAATCATTGCCGCGATCATCATCGCCAACCATCCCCAGCAGTACGGGTTCGACGATATTACTCTGGATCCACCTGTGCTCACCGACACGGTGTCAATTGACTATTCCATCGACCTGCGCCTGGTTTCAGACCTAGTGGGAGCGCCGGTGGACGAGATTGACGCGCTCAACCCAAGCCTGCTGCGCATGGAGACCCCACCCGACGATCCCTTCGATCTGCACCTTCCGGCTGGTACGGCAACATTGTTTGAACAGCGGGTGGCGCTCATCCCTGAAGCCAAGCGCAACTCATGGCGCTACCACCCCGTGGCCGCGGGAGATACGCTTGCGTCTGTGGCGGAGGCGTACCACGTACCTGTGACGGACTTGGCGGCCGCCAATCAGCTCGACCGGGACAACAGCATTGCCGATCTGCAGGCCCTGGTGGTTCCTGTGCCTCCTGCCCTCGAGCCGCTTGCCAGAACCCGGCTATACATTGCTCGCCGCGGAGACACCCTGGTAACCATTGCGGACCGCTTCGGCGTCTCACTGAGCGAACTGCGCCGCTGGAACAGCATACCCAGCGGCGTTCGCATTGCCCCGGGCAGGCGCCTGCATGTTGCGGAACCTGTGGTTGTGCGCAGCTCAACGCGTCGCCCTAGAACCGGCGAGGGCGAAGTGGCGTCCGGCGTCAAGCCAGGAAAGACAGCGGAAAGCCGAAGCAGGACGAGCGAACTTAGCCGAACTTCCAGCACCAAGGCTCACGAAGACTCTTCGCGGACCCGAGGAAGGCCGGCAACGAAGTCGACCCGTAAGCCGGCGGCCAAAGGCGCTGCCCCAACCAAAAAACGCATCTCGCAGTAGAGCGGCGCGCCCATTTGTCCAAGGAAAAACTGCGTAAAGCCGCATCGGATGCTTGTGTTTTGCTTGTGTTTGTGGTCAAGCTAAAGCTACAATCGCTTGCGCAAGCAGAAAGTTTTGCCCTGCTTTGCGAAAATCCGAAATCAATTTGATCAGCGGCATTCCGCTGGAGGCAATGGGATGGATGAAGTGTTCAGGATGTACGCGATGAGTGGCGGCGACCCGATGGGGAAGCCGGGAGACCTGGACCCCGGTCAGGTCGAAGCCTTTGCTGACGAGGAAGATGAATTGGAAACCGTCGGTATCCTTACCTCTTCAGATGACGATGAAGCGATCGCCGAAGAGACGGTGATTGCAGTGATAGCTGAGCCCGCAGCCCCTAAACGGAAGAAGACGGCCGCGAAGAAGCCGGCGGCGAAGAAGGCTGCTCCGAAGAAGGCCGCTCCCGAGAAGGTGGCGGCAAAGAAAGCCCCGGCGAAGAAGGTTGCCAAGAAAGCGCCTGCAAAGAAGGCGGCAAAGAAGAAGGCTCCTGCCAAGAAAGCCGCGAAGAAGGTGGTCAAGAAAGCGGCTGTTAAAAAGACGGCGGCCAAGAAAGCGCCGGCAAAGAAGGTCGCGAAGAAGAAGGCTGCTCCAAAGAAGGCTGCGAAGAAGACTGCAAAGAAAAAAGGCCGTAAGTAAAACGGCCACGGTACTCGACTTCAAGCGGCGCAGGGTGAACGGCGCGTGAGTGGATCTGTAGCATGAGAGGGATCAATCAGCCGCTGTCGCGCTCCGCACCCCACCCTCAATTGAGTGAACAAGCCCGGCGGTGACGCCGGGTTTGCTTTTGCGCGGAGTTTGGTGCCTTTTTGCTCCAACGGTCTACGGCGGCGCCGCCAGCACACAGAAGCCGGAATGGAAGTCCCTGACAACTGACCCCGATCCCCAATATCACTGACGGGTCGCGACAACGGCAACACCTGCCTGCGAGGCACGCTTCAGCAAGGCGTCGCGATCGAAGAGCAGCGTCCGACCCGCCTCAACGGAGAGGCAGCTCGCGCCAGCGCGAATCATCGTTTCGATCGTCGCCTCGCCGATTACGGGTACGTCGAAACGCATGTCCTGGTTGGGTTTGGCCACTTTCACGACCGTCAGGCGGCGCTCCAGAGTCGATGCCGCGCCTTCCAAGCCCTCCATCAGGCGGCCGGCACGTTCTATGGTCGCATCGGTGCCCTCCATCGCTTCGACGGCCACGCAGGCCTGGGCGGCCACAACGACCGTCTGGCCGATGTCGAAAGCGGCCAGCGCCCGCGCTACCCCTAGCCCGTACTCGATGTTCTTGCGCTCGATATCATTGGGGGCGCGCTCGGTGAGCACTCCTTCGGCAGCCAGCAGCGGCTCAAGAAATGCCGTGGAGCTGATCAGCTCGATGCCTTCGTCGCCAAGCACCTTGGCCACCGCACCCAGCAGCGCGTCGGTCGAACGCGTCTTGAGGTTGAGCAGCAGCTTGGCGAGCCGCCAGTCAGGCCGGATGCTCGAAAAGATCTGCTTGTGCTTCACCTGGCCAGCCATCACGGCTTTGGTCACGCCTGCCTTCTGAAATGTCTCGATGAGCCGTGAGAGCTCACCCAGAGAGAGCCAATGCACGGTCACGGCGGAATCGGCCTGGGCGCGCTGGTCCATCTCCGAGTCAGCTTCCTCTTTGATGGCTGCGACGACGACGGTATGACCTTCTGCCCGAGTCGCGTCCAGCAGCAGAAACGGGAAGCGCCCATTACCGGCGATGAGGCCGAGGATCAATTCGAGTGGCCCTCCCTTTGAACCGAACGACCGTTCTTGGATCGGCTTCCAACGCAAAAGCGCTTGAGCGCTTACTTGATTACCCCGCGCTCGCTGTGCTCGATGAAGCGCACCAGTAGCGCCACGTCTTCGCCTGAGATTTCGCGTATCTTTTCGAGAGCCTGCGTCGTGTTCATCTTTCCGGCCAGCAGGATCCGATAGGCTTTTTGCAGCAGCTTGATGCGATCCGCCGAAAACCCGCGCCGTTCAAGACCGATTTTGTTAATGCCGAAGGCCTTATTCTCGCGCCGCGCGGACGTGAGCGAAAAAGGCAGCACATCCTGCGTGACAATCGTTCCGCCGCCGATGAACGAATAGGCGCCCACCACGCAGTGCTGGTGGACGGGGCAGAACGCGCCCAACGTCACGTGGTCCTCGATGATGACGTGACCGGCCAGCGTGGCATTGTTGGCGAGGATGCAATGGCTGCCCACCTGGCTGTCGTGCCCGATGTGGGCATAGGCCATGAGCAGGTTGCCGGAGCCCAGCCGCGTGACGCCGCCGCCGCCGACTGTGCCGCGGCTAATGGTCACGCCCTCGCGGATGGTGTTTTCATCACCGATCTCGGTTTCGGTCGGTTCGCCCTTGTACTTCAGGTCCTGGGGCGCCATCCCAATCGAGCCAAAGGGATAAAACATGTTGCGCCTGCCGATGCGCGTCCGGCCGTCGAGAACCACATGCGAGAACAGCTTACACTCTTCGCCGAGGGTCACGTCCGGTCCAATGGTGCAATAAGGGCCAATAGTGCAGGATGCCGGGACGTGCGCTCCCGGCGCAACGATCGCGCTGGGATGGACGCTCACTGGGCTGCCCCGGCAGAAGCTGCTTCGGCCTTCGACTCCTGCGCTCGCGGCACCACCATGCAGGTCAGAGTCGCTTCGCAGGCCAGCTTGCCGTCCACATACGCTTTGCCCGCCATCTTGCCGGCGCGCGTGCGGAAGCTCACCACGTCCACTTCAATGCGAATTTGATCGCCCGGCACGATCGAGCGGCGGAACTTGGCTCCGTCGATGCCAGAGAACACTGCCAGCTTGGAGTGCCGGTCCTCCATCTCGGAAAGCATCAGCACCGCCCCGGCCTGCGCCATCGCTTCAATCACCAACACGCCGGGCATGATGGGGTGACCGGGAAAGTGGCCCTGGAAAAACGGCTCGTTCATGGTCACGTTCTTGATTGCAACTACGCGCTTGGCGCGGTCGAACTCAACAATGCGGTCGATGAGAAGAAAGGGGTAGCGGTGGGGCAGGAAATCCATGATCTCCTGGATGGTAAACGTCATTCTGCGGCTCCTCTATGAGCGGTCCGAAATAGATGCTGTACGTACCTACGGATTATAAATATCGATCCGCCAGAGGATGTGTCGATTGCGCTGCGGCCGCCTGGTTCTACTTGTTCCTTATCTTCTGCGCTTCCGCATCCGGGTCCCAGAAGCTCGCGGGCAGATTCTGGTCGTAGACGACCCGGGTGACGTAATACTGCCGCACGGTTTCGCCGTTCTTGAGCCGCGTAATCGTGAGGGGTGTCGGAAAGCCTTGAATGGTGTGGTAATCGTCGTACTCTTCGGTGGCGCTGTTCTTGTCGAGGTAGGTGGGGTCGCGCCATTGAAATGTGCTCTGGAGCGGCAGATGAGTTTGCGCATCCATCAGGATGGTGATGGCCTCGTTCTGCGGCGAAATCAGGCTCACCTGCTCGGCCAGGTGCCTCTCGGCCAGGTGCTGACCTTCATACATAAGAATCGTGTTGGGGTCCTTCATCCATACCTTCACCGCGGTCTCGATGGAGTGGTCGCGACGCCGCAGAAAGTCATCGACAATGTCTTTGTCGAGCGGCTTCTTGCCTCGGTAGGTCACTTCCCAGCCCTGGCGGCCGACGAAAAACTGCACCACGTCGCGGTGCTTGGTGTACTCAATGCGATCGTGATCGGGCCACTGGTGAAACTCGTAGAAATCCGTCGTGCCGGGATCGGGATTGCCCTGGAAAAAAGCGGCAATATGGCCCTGCCGCTCCATGTTCTGAATGTTCAGCCATGCCTGCCCGCCCAGCGCCTGCACCATCGCGTTCAGCGCCGCCCGCGCCTGCGCCGCATTCTTCTGGGCTTCCTCGTCGCCGGCCTGTGCGCGCATTGCTTGCGGAAAAATCAGCGCCATCCCCACCAGCGCTAACGTAAAAACTTTCCTCATCATTCCCCGATCCACCTCACAAGTTGGTCCTTGCTCCCGCTCTGCACGCCGATTCTCTATTCCATTTCCTATTCCCTGTTCGCTGGTCCCGGTTCCCTGCTCTTTCACCCCACCAGAACCGAGCCGCCGTTCACGTTCAACACTTCGCCCGAAATAAACCCGGCAAGCGGCGTACAGAGAAACAAGATCGGCCCGGCAACCTCCCGCGGGGTCGCAACCCGGCCCAGCGGAATTTCGGACTGAATCTTCGGTCCCAGCGAGGGATCGCCAAGCGTCGCGGCGCTCATATCCGTGGCCACCCATCCCGGCGCAACACAGTTTACGCGAATCCCCTTCGGCCCGAGCTCGCTCGAAAGGCTCTTGGTGAGACTGATGAGCGCTCCTTTGGTCACGGCGTAGTCGGCGTGATACGCCTCGCCGCGCTGGCCCGCCGTGGAACTGATCAGCACAATATGTCCCCGTGGACCGCTCGCATCCGAAGCGCCGCTGCATGCAGTGGACTGGCGTTCCATCTGCGCAACCGCTGCCCGTATCAGCCCGAACACGGCATCGAGGTTAACGGCAATCGTGTGCCGCCATTGCACGTCGGACATTTCGGCGATGGGTACGTCTTCAGACTCCCACACTCCGTGATTCGCAACCAGGATGTCGAGCCGGCCAAAGGCGTTGACAGCCTTTCCGACCAATGCGCGCCCATCGGCCGGCGTGGCGAGTTCCTGCTCGATGGCAATGCAGCTCGCCGCACCGGAATCACTCGTTCGAGCGCACTCGGCCGCGAGCGCCTCGGCCTGTTTACGCGCCTGGCGATAGCTGAATGCAACGCACGCTCCCGCCTGGCAGAAGAGCCGGACGGTTTCGGCGCCGATGCCTCGCGACCCACCGGTCACGAGCACAACTTTGCCATCCAGAGCCAGCGATAATGCCATAGGCCCACGCTAAAGCATCGAGAAGCGGGATGTCGACTCCGCGAGCTAATCGACGGCGTGAATGCGCAAACTCCGGTCGACTCTTCCTATCCTCCGTGCTTTTCCCAAAACGCCGCCGGCGTCACAACGGGATACTTCGCCGCGAGTGCGAGTAAGTCCTTGTCGCCGGTAATCAGATAGTCGGCACTCGAAGCGAGCAGCGTGCTTAGCACCGCCGCGTCGGCCTTGTCCCGCAGCTTTCCCTCCTTCGCGTTGACCGGCTCGACAATCTCGGCCAGAAAGAGAAAACTATCGGCAAGATCGCGAATCTCTTCCTCGTTTAACGCGACTCGCGGAAGCCGCGGTAGCACCCGCACCATTTCATCGAGGATGTATCGCGACAGGACTACTCCCAAGGCGCCTTGCTTCCACGCGCTTATGATGCGGCCAGGAGTGCTTTGCGGATAAGCAATTCCCGAAACCAGGACATTGGTATCCAGCACGAGGCGCAAACCGGCCATCAGCGCCGCCGGAGCTTCGCAACCGCAGCGTCGATCTCTGCCAGCCCCTCGTCCGGCGGCACGTTAGCGTAAGCCGCAGCAATCCGGGTGCTCAGCTCGTCAAATCGGTCCTTCATGCGGCGAATGCGCGCAAACAACTCGGCATCTACAAGCGCTGCCACCGGCCTGCCGTCCTTGTTGATCACGATGCTGTCGTTGCGGTACTGGACCTGGTTAAGCATCTCCCCGAGGTTCTGGCGAAAGTTGACGGCATTGACTTCGGTGACCATGGATCACCCCGATCATATTGATCACAATGACCAGTATGATCAAAATGATCCGCATTGTCAAGATTTCATCTGCGCAGCAGCGAAGACACGTTGATTCTGGGCCTCGGTGCGGTAAGCGTTTGGAGGCTGACTTCACACCGTCCGAAGCACTCGCACGGGCAGCAGAATGATCGCCTTCACCAATTCCAGCACCCCCTCCACTGCGATGCCAACGATGCGGAAAGGCAACAGCAGCAGCCACACCAGCGGGTATAGCACCAATGCCGCCAGGGCAAGGGGCCAACAGAAGACGAGAAGGATGCACCACAAAAGAAATTTGATCATGGCATGCAGCACCTAAAGGTCCGCAATTATGTTACGCCTGATGCGTGGCAAATGTTCCCCTGCTACCGGCGTTTCTTGGAGACGCTTTTGCGGCTGCTATTGCGCCCCGCGGGGGCCTCGGCTTTAGCCGCCAGCGCCCTTTTTCGCTCGCGAATCGCCTTGGCTCGCTCGATCAGAGGCAGGTCCAGCACAGTCTTGGTGCGCTTGGGCAGTTTTTCGTAAATCAGCGCATGCGCGCGCCTCAGCTCTTCCTCAATTTTGCGGGGCCGCAAAACATCCCATCGCTCCACCGTCACCCAATAGGCTTTGGCGAGGTAGGGCGAAGCAATGATTCCCTCGATTTCCAGCAGCTCGTGAAACCGCTCCGCACCGCAGTGGAACCAAAGCACGCCGGTTCCCGTGCCGTCGAGGTCGGTCATGGCGAACATCTTGCCGCCAATGCCCTTGTCCCCGACGAAGTAGACCAGGTGATGGCCCCAGTTCAGCGTCTCAGTCACGTGCGGCAGCGCCATGCAGAACTCGCGAATACGTTCGTTGTCCATCAAAACTTTGCTTCAAACGCCGTCAAGCGCCGCTCCAGCTCCCACTGCGCAGTGGCTTTTTCGCTCGTGGCCAGAAAGGCCTCGCACGCTGCCGAAGGGTTGGCAGCCCTAGCGTGTCTTGTTCACAAGGCTTGTAGGCTACTTCCAGATCGTCGGGCCACATCCACAAGCTCCTGCCCGAGATGAATGCGTGCGCCATACCCGTACGTGCCAGTTGCTTCAACTGAAGGTAGGAAAGGTTGTAGGTCTTTGCCGCGAGCACGTACTCGTCGGTGAGATCGATGCGGCTCACTCCCTCGTCGTCCGTAGAAAGAGCGACGGGGACCTTGGCCGCAAGATACGCCGGAAAAGGATGGTTCGCGCCCTTGATGCCCAGAATCACGTCGTTCGAAGTGAGGTTGATCTCGATCATCACGTGTTTCTGCGCCAGCTCCTTCAGCAAGCCCTGAGGATCGTCCTCATACATCAGGTCGACTCCATGGCCAATGCGCTCGGCGTCGCCAAGCTCCACCGCCTGGCGAATGTGGAAGCGCAATCCGTCGGGCGGCACAAGGCCCGGAGCCAGCTCGCCCGCGTGCAAAGAAATGTTCACATTGGGATAGAGGGAATGCAGGTAGCCAACTATCTTCATCTGCAGCGTGTAATCGCGCATTGAGATGAGGCTATCCTCGGGCTGCACAAAGTTGATCCCTACCCACAGATCGTCCTTCGCATTCATGCTCGCCTGCACCGTTTCAAAGCCAAGCAGCGTTTGGGCAAACACCTGCTCCGGCGCGTTGTCGCGCAGAATCTGGTAAAGATACCGCACCTGCACCTGGCATGCCGGCGTGGCCTGCGGCGTTCCACAGTGTTCCGCCTTCTTGCGCCCGGTCTCGGCCTGGCGAACTTCGTCCAGATCCGCGGCAACTTCGTCGCGCAACCCATGGTCGAGCAATTGCTGCCGGAACTGCGCGAAGGCCTGCGGATCAGCCTGCGCCAACTGCGCGTTCCAGCCAATCTGGTGCGCGATCTTCGGCGGCATGGAGAACGGCGGCGTCTCCATCAACTCAAGATATTGTTCGTTCTGCCAGCCGCGCGGCTGGCCACTTCGTCCACCCATTCCGCCGTGTGCGACTTGCTTAACCCGCTGAAGTGATCGAAGGTGGCAAAAAACTGGTCATGGCCGCTCCACTCCGAGGTAGGCACGAAGCTGCGCATTGAAAACGCATCGATCAGCTTGTCGTAGAGCACCTGGTCAGCCGCCGAGATATTTCCCGAGAGCTCCTTCGCCGGAATCTCGCTTCCCGTGCATGGAGGCTTGGCGAAACTCTGCGCCACCGTGTTGATGCATAGCCCATCCTCACCGGCGTCGCGGATGAAGGTCTCGGCATAAACCGCGCCCGACAGGATGAACGTGTAGATCGGCACCCTTGGGAAATCCCTGCAAAAATTCGCGCAGTGCAGGCGCCCCTGTCTTCAGGGCAGCCTCGATAAGCGCTCGAGGCGTCGGCCTCGGTCCCTGGCTTCGCTGTGGATTTCGTTGGCCGCGCCGCCGCAGGCTGCCGAGCGATGACACAGGCTGCGAGGCCCAGATGACGCATACGAGAAGGGTTCGTGCGGCGCATCTTGCGTCTCCAGTGTACGGCCGCGCCCAGGCCCCGGTGAAGAACGGCGCCCTCGGCCGCCAACATTCGGATTGGTATACTGGGTCAGGTTGTTGCATCGCACGGCTCGTGGAGTGACCCACCTTTTACGGCATTCGCCTTCAACGATCGCCGGAATCCGCGCAGAACAATGCAACTTCACGCCTCAGCTGAGGCCAGATAGCTCAGTGGTAGAGCGCGGCCCTGAAAAGGCCGGCGTCGGCGGTTCAATCCCGTCCCTGGCCACCATTCAAATCAATCACTTACAGCAAGTTTTTGAAAACCTCCTCACCCTGACTCACCCTCGGTCTGATGGTCCGGTTCAGAAACCGCTCCGAAAAGACACGTCTTGGGCGTTCAGGCGGTCCTGACCCGCAGCGTGCGAGTAAAGCCCAGGAGTGGCAGTTGCGTTGCTGTGCCGCAGTCTTTTTGGACCACGGCGGAGTTGAAATTCCGGTTGATCAAAAATGAGGCGAGTAAACGCCGCAAGGTATAAAACCGAACCTTACCTTCTCACCCTCTTTCAAAATCCCGGCCCCAAATCCAGCAGATCTCAATTGATCGGGGACCGGCAGATTCGCGACACGGGGCTGTTTGGCCGGGTGCTCCTGATCGGGACCCTGTATTTCCTTCAAAACCTCCGTAGAGCTACGACACGCGCGCAAAAATTCGCGCGAATCTAATCTAAGGAGAACGCATGACCCCAATCAATCTCGTCATCCCTGAGTCGTTCGCCGCCCAGAAGGCAGAGCTGAATCCGCATTCGCAGGGATTGCCACTGAGGAACAGGAACTCGCCGCGCAGAGTAACACCTTTTCAATTCCTTCACGGATAGACCTTTACAACGCCGCGAGGACTCTTATAGCATCAATCTCGCGTCTCATCGGCTGTTGCGTCCGTACTTTCCTCTCTATTCGGCCGCTGTACGCGAAACTTCCTCTACTTAACAGGTCGGAATGGGTTGGCGAAAGTGGCTACTGATGTTGGTCGCTGCGTCCTCGGTTTGGATGCTGGCAGAGATTGTTTCTGGCACTCGGGCGGCGACTCCGTCTGAATCATCGCAATACGTATCCAGCGGTGTATTTACCCCGGCGCACCCAACTGCCGCGAGCGCATTTAAAGATTTTCTCGATGTGCATCCGGAGCATCCGGTGCAGCCTATCGCCTATACACACAAAGTTCATCTGGCCAGTGGAATGCAATGCGACCACTTGCCATGTGGGAGTCGACCAAGGACCTGAGGCACGGATTCCCGGTGTCACGTTTGCATGACCTGCCACCAGGTGATCGACACCAACAACCCTGAGATCAAGAAAATCGCTGCCTACCAGGCGCGCGGCGAAGACATTCCCTGGGTGCGGGTATACAACTACAGCGCTTCGGCGCATGTGCGATTCAATCACGCGCCGCATATCCGCGCGGGAGTAACTGCGCCACCTGCCATGGCGATATGACCAAGCAAACCACGGCGGAACGCAAAATGAATATGAACATGGGCTATCTGCATCGAGTGTCACGAGCAAAAGCAGGTTTCTGTCGATTGCGATACGTGTCACTACTGACGAGATTAGGATAACGGCGAACTTTTATGGAACGGCGTAACTTCATCAAGATTTCGGCACTCACGGGCGTAGCAGCTACGCTCGATGCCTGCCGCGCGCCGGATAAACAGCTCATCCGTTTCGTTCCCGAAGACGATCTGATCCCCGGCATCGCTGTCTGGAAGCCAAGCGTCTGCACGCTGTGTTCCGCAGGATGCGGCTTACAAGTGCGTGTCATGCAAGGCGACGCCGAGGTGGTGCGTAAGGGCCAACAGGGCTGATCAAGATGGGCCTGGCGAAGAAGCTTGAAGGCGATCCGCAGAATCCGATCAATCAAGGGAAAGTTTTGCGCGCGGGGCCACGCTGGACTGCAGGTGCTCTACCATCCTGACCGCATCACGCACCCCATCAAGCGTTCCGGCGCGCGGGTTCAGGCGCAGTTTCAAGGAGATTCGCTGGGACGACGCGATGAAGGAAGTGGCTTCGCGCCTGACCGCGCTCAATCGTCAAAGTCCGCGAACTCGCTGGCCTTTCTTGCGCGGCCTTTGAGCGGACAGCGCCAGCGAGTTGATCGAGAGAGTTTCTGAAGGCCTTTGGCGCGCCGCCGGCAGTCTGGTACGAGCCTTTCGACGAAGCTGTGCTGCGCCAGGCAAATTTTCTGAGCTTTGGCCATGCCGCGCTGCCGACATTCGATCTTGGCCCGCGCCGATTATGTGATCTCATTTGGAGCGGATTTTCTGGGCACATGGAACTCGCCGGTTGCGCAGTCGATCGGTTACGGCGAGATGCGCCGGGGCCGCCCCGGACGGCGCGGAAAGTTCGTGCAGGTTGAGTCCCGCATGTCGCAGACCGGCGCCAACGCCGATGAGTGGATTCGCGTGCAAGCCCGGAACGGAAGGCGCGCTGGCGCTGGGCATTGCGCATGTCATTTTGAGCCAGAAGCTCGCGACCCAAAACGCGGGATCGCCTGCGGGATCGCGCGCCGGCTCGCAGATCGCAGGCTGGTCTGCCGGGCTGCCCGAGTTCACGCCCGAAGCGGTGGAAAAGCAAACCGGCGTGAGCGCAGCGGTTATTACGCGCCTGGCGCATGAAATCGCTCGCAGCACATCGGCCGCCGCGATGATCGGCGGCGCGCCGCTGGCGCAGACCAACGGGCTCTTTAATGCGCTGGCCGTGAATGCGCTGGAATCGCTGGTAGACACGGGCCGTGACGAAGAGCCCATTCTGGGCTTTATGCCCGATGCGCCGCTCGGCGGATGCCGCAGAGTCCAGCCGACGCAGGCGAGCCTTGCCGAGCTCAATGCGCTGGCGCAATCTGCGTTGCGAGGCGGCGCACCGCAGATGCTGCTGCTCTACGAGGCCAATCCGATTTTCTCGGCGCCGCCGGCAACGCGAATCCGCGAAGCGATTGCCAAAATTCCCTATATCGTCAGCTTTGGCAGTTTTATTGATGAAACCAGCGCGCAGGCTGACTTGATCCTGCCCGACAATGCGCCGCTTGAGTCATGGCTCGATAGCGTTCCGAATCGGGTTCCTTGCAATCGGTGATCAACATTGCGCCGCCCGCTGTTTCCCCGCTGCACGACACGCGTCCCATGCCGGACGTGTTGCTTGGCCTGGCGCAGCAGCTTGGCGGCGATATCGCCAAGGCTCTGCCCTGTACGACTTTCGATGCCATGCTGCGCGCCGCGATCGTTCCTCTGCGCACTCACGGCGGCGTCGGATCGACGCGAAAAACGGACGACGACTTCTGGCGGCTGTGCAGAAGCAAGGTGGCTGGTGGAGCGCAGCCGCGTGGAAGGATCGAAGAGCGCGGCATCCGCGGCGCGGGCAGCAGTGCCGGAGGCAAGCAAGCGCCCGGTGGCGGTCAGGCCGCTCCGGCAGTTTGCCGGCGCGGCTGCCGATTTTCCGTTTTATTTCCAGCCTTTCGTCTCGCAGTCGTTTGGCGACGGATCGCTCGCGAACCTGCCGTGGATGCAGGAGTTGCCCGACGTGCTCCCACCGCCATGTGGTCGAGCTGGGTGGAGATCAATCCCAGGACCGGCGAGCGCTGGGAATTCAGCAGGGCGATCTGGTAGAGATTGCTTCGCTGGTCGGGACGCTGCGGGCTGCGGCGATTCTTTCCCCGGGAATTGCCCCGGATCTTCTGGCTATGCCGGTGGGCCAGGGACACGAGAACTTTGGCCGGTTATGCGAGCGGTCGCGGCGCAAATCCGCTCTCGATCCTCGCGCCGCTTACTGAACGGCAAACTGGATCGTTGGCTTGGGCGGCGACCAGAGTGAAGCTCAAGCGGGTGGGCGGGCCTGAGCAGGCCAAGCTCATATTGTTCGCGGGGGGAATGAGCGGCTTCCCGCATGAAGAGGAACCACGCTAGATTTGCGCATGAATGCTCCGCGCGGTGCGGAGGAAAGGAACGCTAATTTATGGCTCACAAGTGGGGATTAGTGGTGGATCTGGACCGTTGCACGGGATGCGAAGCGTGCGTGGTCGCATGCCACGCGGAAAACAATATTCCCACCGCGGGCGCAGACCAGGCCGCGCGCGGCCGCGCCATGCACTGGATTCGCGTCGAGCGCAACTGGGAGGGAGATTTTCCCAATCCGCGCATCCGCTTTCAGCCGGTCCTGTGCCAGCAATGCGATGACAGCGCCCTGCGAGCCTGTGTGTCCCACATACGCCAGCTATCACACGGCGGAGGGGCTGAACGGCGCAGGCCTATAACCGCTGCATCGGAACTCGCTTTTGCGCCAATGCCTGTCCTTATACCGTGCGGTCCTTCAATTTCTTCAATCCGGTCTTGGGATGTGCCGCTGAACCTGCAGCTCAATCCAGATGTTTCTGTGCGCAGCGTCGGCATTATGGAGAAGTGCACCTTCTGCGTGCAGCGCATCAAGTCGGCTGAGATCCAGGCTGAAGCGGAAAAACGGAATCTGAAGGACGGCGAGTTCACCACCGCATGCGCGCAATCCTGCGCGTCAAAGGCGCTGGTCTTCGGCGATCTACACGATCCCAATAGCGAAGTTTCGCGGCTGGCGAGCTCCAATCGCAGCACCAAACTTTTGGGCGAACTTGGCACCAAGCCCAATGTTACTTATCTCGAGCGAGGCACCTGGCAGGATGCAACGAACGGCTGAACAAATCGAGAAGGACCTGCTGCGGCCGATCTTTCACCAGCAGCGCCAAGTATTGGATCGCCGTCGCGCTCGCGACCTGTCTTGTCCTTGCGGGCGTGGCTGCATTTGGCGTACCAGCTCTATTCCGGCATTGGCGTGTGGGGCATTAACTCGCCGGTCTTCTGGGCTCTCGATATCACCAACTTTGTTTTCTGGATCGGAATCAGCCATGCCGGCACTTTGATCTCGGCAATTCTACGTCTCTGCAATGCAACATGGCGGCGGCCGGTCACTCGCTGCGCGGAGGCGATCACGGTCTTCTCGATCGTGATTGGCGGTCTCATTCCGCTATGCCACATCGGGCGCCCGTGGCTTGGCTTTTGGTTGATTCCTTATCCCAACCAACGCGGAATATGGCCTAACTTCCGCTCGCCGCTGCTGTGGGACTTCTTCGCAATTCTTACCTATCTCACCGGCAGCACCACCTTCCTCTATCTGCCGACGATCCCGGACTTTGCTGCAGTGCGCGACGCCTCGACCGGCTTGCGCAAGAGAATCTACCGCATTTTGGCGCTGGGATGGCAGGGCACCCCGCGCCAATGGCAGCGGCTTGAGATCGCGATGCACATTATGGCCATTGCGATTGTCCCGGTGGCCGTCTCGGTGCACACCATCGTTTCCTGGGACTTCTCGATGACGCTGGTTCCGATGTGGCACTCGACTATCTTCGGGCCGTACTTCGTCGTCGGCGCAATCTTCAGCGGCATCGCCGCCCTGATCCTGGCCATGGCGCTGCTGCGGCATTTTCTGCACCTGGAGGAATATCTCACGCAGTTGCACTTCAACAATCTCGGCAAGCTGCTGCTCACCATGAGCCTGCTGTGGTTCTATTTCACCTTTGCCGAGCGGCTGACCACGTGGTACGGCAACTCGCCGGATGAGATGGCTGTCTTCTGGGAGAGCATTCGCCTGCACTTTGCGCCTATGTTCTGGACGATGGTGGTTTGCAACCTTATTATCCCCGTGCCGATCCTCTCCATGAAGCGCTTCCGTACCATCACCGGGACCGCGATTGCCTCATGCACAATTATCGTGGGCATGTGGATTGAGCGCTTCCTCATCATCGTGCCCGCACTCGATCGCAAATTCATGCACTATGCCTGGGGCAGCTACCGGCCCACCTGGGTGGAAGACACGCTCATGGCCTCAAGCTTTGGCATGATGGCGCTGCTTTACCTTCTCTTCTCCAAGGCTGTGCCCATGATTTCCATCTGGGAATTCAAGGTTGGGCTCCAGCCTCACGGTGGGGGAATTATAACGACGGCACCGGCCATTCGTAAGCCGCATGGCCTGGTGCTCGAAGGGCCGCTGCCCACGGATGAACCGGAATGAAAGTTCTTTACGCGCTATACGCCGACCCGGAGACTGCGCAGCGCGCGGTCGATGCCTTGCATGCAGCCTGCTCGGACCTCAGGTTCGACGAGCGCCAAATCGTCATTGTCTCCGGCGAGCCGCACGAGGGCTTCGATTTTGCGGACTCGCACGTTACCAACCGCCCTTATGGGTTGGCGGTGCTTGGCGCCGCCATTGGCGGCACGTGCGGCTATCTGTTGACCACGCTGACCCAGAGGGCTTATCCGATTCATACCGGCGGAATGCCTCTTACACCTCCGTGGACCAACGGAATCATCATCTATGAATTGACGATGCTGGGAGCTATCCTGACCACGCTGATCACGTTGCTCCTCGGTGCACGGTTGCCGAATTTCAAGGGAGTCATCAAGGATCCGGAGATCTGGCAAGGCAAGATCCTGGTCGGCATTGCTGATCCGCTCGAAAGCTCGCAGCCGAGGCTGAAGAAGTGTCTACTGGAAGCCGGTGCCACAGAAGTGAAGGAATCCTACCCGGCTTCGGGTTAGCTCGCTTTCGCACAACCTTGTTCCGCGCGTTGCCATTGTTTTCCTGAGGTGTCGCCTGTCAGAAACCAACGGTGTGAAACAAGAGTTTTTTGTACAAGCGGCGAGTTGGAAAATGAGCCGGTGGATACAGTAGTGTTAGTAGTTGAGTTTCCGCGCAGGGTCTGCAGGGCTGGTCTGCCCTGGTCTTTGAGTGGCTGCAGTGCGATTGCAAAACCACGCTGCGGGTGCCATGTTCGCTCGCCGCGGAGACACAAAACGGAAATCCCAGACTAAAGGAGTACTAACTCATGTTCAAACGCGCTATCCATACTTCAGCTATTGTCCTCTTCGTCTTCCTTGCAAGCCTACCGAGCTTTGGCCAAACTTCTGGAGCCGCTACTTTCAAGGCGAAGTGCGCGATGTGCCATGGCGATGACGGGCTTGGTAATACATCCGTGGGTAAGGCCTTGGGAGTGCGCTCGTACAAGGCTCCCGATGTTCTGAAGCTCCAGAGCACCGCTCTCGCCGCCATTATCAAAAACGGCAAGAACAAGATGCCTGCTTTTGGCGCACAACTCACAGATACGCAGATCAAGGACGTGGTGCAATTCATCCATACGCTGCAAAAGAAGTGACTCAATTCGGCGATAGCCGTGGTTTGACAAAATCGGATTCAGACTCTGGACAGTGCTTTGCCGGAATTTCGGTTTGTCTGGCCGCAGATGATCTTCCTGATGGGCAATTACAACGGCCGGTCTCAGCGCCTCTTCTAACTTCCCGCTGCGCACCCACTGTTGGAACGGGCGGTGGCAGGTCCGTCCATCTCGCCCGCCTTCACAAGCTGCTCAGACATTTATCAGACCGCTTCTAGAAATTACTGACATAACTGACATAAGGGATGACCGCGTTGCCTCTTGTCGAAAGGTAAGCGGCCAGCGGATCGCCGGGCAGAGCTCTGAGGCCTGCGACGACGCATTCAGCGTTGAGCTCTGCACCAGACAGGTTGGTGTGAGTGTGCGGGTCGCCGAAGAGTGTTTCGACGGCGGCGGGGCCGAGAGCGTCGTAGCGGCGCGCGATGATTTCATTGAGATCGAGGAAGGCAACGTTTTCCTGGACGGCTACCTGGTGCGTCCAGCCGCGATAAGTGCTGGTCTGCCGCACAATGTGACCGTCGACCCAGAACTTGCGCGGTACGAGCGAGCAAAGGATCGGAGTAGCGCCTTTGGCGCGGGTGTCGGCGACGTACTTGCGAAGGTACCAGCCGAAGGTGTGAACGAGTTCCTTTTGATGGGTGCGCGGATTTTCGGCTTCGACCGTCTCTTCGCCGATGCCCGGCAGGCTCCCCCTGAATCGGGGGCCGGCGGGAGCAGCGCCCTGCGGACGCGCCGGTGGCGTGGCGCCGGGAGCGGCACCGTCATCGGGAATGGGAGCGGCGCCGGGCAGGGTGAGGCCGCCGTCGTTGTGCCCGAACTGAATGAGGACGAAGTCGCCCGGCTTGACGTAGGCGAGGGTCGCGTCCCAATGCGTCTCAGAGATGTAGGTGTGGCTGCTGAGGCCGCCAATCGCGCGGTTGACCACATTGATTTTCGACAGGTCGAAGAGTTCCGAGAGCGGCGCTCCCCAACCCCACAGGCCATCAGGACCGGACCCATAACCGTTGCGGACAGTCGAGTCGCCGACGAGGATGATGCTGGGCAGCTCGGGGTTAACGGGACCGGTAAGTCCAAGACGCTGCTCGAAAACCATCGGATCTAACGGCTCCCTCGGTGCGGGGGCTTGCTGCGCGGCCAACGCCACAAGGGCGAAGATACCGATGACAGCCCCGACGATGAACCGGGTGCGAGACGGAAGTTTTTTAAGCATGATTATTCACTTTCCGCAAGAAACATCGGAGTGTTGATAAAGCAACGATAAGTTATTGCGCGGGGCCTTCTGCGCAGCATAGGCATGATAACGCAGACGAAAGCCTGTTGATCGGGAGATTAATTAGCCGCATCGCCGGCTGCACAATGATGGGCGGGTGAGGTAATCTTATGGCGAAGATTTTATCCCGTTGTGCAAGGTTGAAAGATAATTCCTCCTCTGAATGATGGAAGCTGATGCCATCTGATTTCGAGCTTACTCGCAGAGAATTTGTGATGACGGCGGCCCAGGTTTCTGCTGTGGCCATGGTAGTTGGTGGTGCCACGCTCCCTGCGCAGACCACGGGAACAGGGGCAGGAGGTTTAGAGTCGCAACCGGCTGCCAAAGAGGTTGCAATGGGCTCGGTGTTTCCCTATGGCGCCGTCTACTTTCGTAAGACGAATCCGCCCGAGGAAGCTTGGGCGCGCGACCATAAGACGGCAGCTCGTGTGGGCATGAATACCTTCCGTCACTGGGTTTTCTGGGGCGCGGTCGAGATTGCTCCGGGCAAGTTCGACTGGGCCGACTACGACCAGATGATGGACCTGGCTCACGCGAACGGTATCAAGGTCATCCTTTCGGAGCTGGTGACGTGCGCACCGGAGTGGGCGTTTCGCATGTATGCGAGCTCGCGATACCAATCGAGCGACGGCTCGGTTGCGGGAAGCAATAACAGCGGTTTGCTGGGAGGATCGCCTGGCCTGTGTCTCGACAATCCGGAGGCCAAAGCCGCCGCGGAGAGATTTCTTACGGCGTTGATCGAGCACTATCGAGACCACCCGGCTCTGCTTGGATACGATCTCTGGAACGAGAACATCTACAACGGCGGCGAGCCACGCCGGATGAACTGCTACTGCGGTGGCACCAAGGCCCGGCTGCGGGAGTGGCTGCACGCGCGCTATGGTTCGCTGGCGGCCACAGGCAAGACATGGAACAGGTTTGGCTGGGAAACCTGGGAGGATGTGGACCCGCCCAAGACGCTCGCCGGATACTCAGAGGCGATGGACTGGCTTGAGTTCAGAATCGATGATGCTTTCCGTTTGCTCGACTGGCGCGTGAAGCTGTTCCGCAAGCTGGATCCGAATCATCTGGTGGTTGCGCATGGCATCGCAGGTACGCTCGAAGGTCTACCCGGCGAGGCAAACAACGAGTGGCGCTCCGCGGCGATGATGGATGTGTGGGGCATGACGTGGGTAGCGTCCCGCAAGGGCAACGCTCCGTGGCAGCAGTATCAGACGCTCGACCTGGTGCGCTCTGGCGCTCGCGGCAAGCCTTTCTGGCATGCGGAGGCGGAAGGTGGACCGCTGTGGATGCAGCCTCAGGTGATCGGCAGGCCGAGGGAAGACGGACGCCAGCCGGATGCCGAGGATGTCCGCATCTGGAACCTGGTTTCGTGTGCCGGTGGGGTGCGTGGGATTCTCTATCCGCGCTGGCGGCCACTGCTGGACAGTGCGCTTTTTGGGGCATTCGGTCCGTTCGCCATGGACGGCTCGGAGACGCCACGGTCGCAGATGGCGGGGCGCGTTGCGACATGGGCGAACTCCCCCCCAAACGTTTGGAAGTCGAGGCCGATAAAGGGAGAAGTTGGCATTCTATTTAATCCTGAATCCGAAATCTTCGACTACGTGCAGCAGGGCTCGACCGACTATTACGCTGAATCGACGCGTGGAGCTTATCAGGCTTTCTTCGACTCCAATATATTGTGCGACTTTGTGCGGCTCGATGATATCAACGAGTACAAGCTGCTGTATCTCGCGTATCCGGTGATGCTTAAGAAAGAAACTGCGGACAAGCTGAAGGCTTATGTGCAGCGCGGCGGCGTGTTGATTTGCGAGGGTGTGCCGGGATACTTCGGCGATAGCGGACACGTTGGAACCGTGCAACCCAACCTGGGCCTCGATGAATTGTTCGGAGCACGTGAGAAGTTCGTGGAGTTCGATCCAGACCTTTCCGAGAAATTAATGTTCGAAGTAAACGGCAATAAAGTTTATGGTCGTTACTTCCGTCAGGACTACGATTTGCACGGCGGCACGGCGGCCGGACAATATTCGAACGGAAATATTGCGGCCGTCTCGAACAGTTTTGGCAAGGGAAAGACTTTGCTGATGGGTTCGTTTCCGGGCAGCGGCTACTTTCTGCATCACGGAGAAGAAACCCGCGTACTGTTCGCGGGCTTTCTGAAGCTCGCCGGGATTGTGCCCGCGATTGTCATCGACGATCACACCGTTCAGGCCCGGCTGCATCAGGGTGAAGGTGGGACGCACATCTGGGTCACTAACTCGACTCGGGCCGTGAAGAAGGTTACGGTGACTCTGGCTGAAGGAGCGGGACCGTTCCAGTCGGCGGAAGATGTTTGGGGTGGCCAGAAGATTGAGCAGAGCGGACGGCAGTTCACGGTAAGTGTGCCGCCGCGCGATGCGGTTGTCTTGTCGTTGTTGTAAGCGGCTTTTACTCGAACCTTTTGGAGCTACAACTCTTTCGAATCCGTTGTTGGCGACGATCGATCGCCGCGATTTTATGAAGCTTCTGCGTAGCTTGATCCAGCATTCAATGAGGCTCTCCAACGAACCCTGTTACACGGGTTGGAAACACGCTTGATTAAGGAACGAAGTAACAATTACCGTAAACCCACATGACTTGACATCCGAATTACGAAGTGCATAGAGTTGCGTTTCGCATGAAAATATGCGCACACCCCATATTCTCCTAGGGAAAAACAATATGCCGAGCCTCCTATCGCCTAGATCAGCCCTGGTTTTTCTTGTTGCCTTTCTGTCGACGGTCTCACAGGGACAGACGTCGGCACCCGCCTCTCAGCAGCAGCGCCAGGAATACCTCGATAAGGTGGAGAAGATCCTTCCCGCGGTTCCTAGCTGGACAGTGTGGCAGCAGAAGACGGGAGCTCTGCCTCCTGATTTCAATGCGTTGCCGAAGCGCAACGAGCTGCCGGATCCAATGACTTTTCTGGTCGGGCGTCCAGTTCGCACCGCGGCGGATTGGACCAGGCGCCGACAGGAAATCCTCGAGCTATCGGAGAAATACGAGTGGGGGAAAGTTCCACCTGTGCCGACGATCGCCCGCACCATCGTTGAGAGCGAACACCACGGGGATGGATACACAGTACGTAATCTGCGTTTCCTCTTTGGTCCGGGAGAGAAAGGCAGCCTTCGGGCCAGAGTCATCATTCCCGATGGCACGGGCCCTATGCCGGTGCTCATCAATTCCGATTTGCTGGGATGGGCTCCGGAATTGATTCGCCGCGGTTACATTTCTGCAGGCTACGCGGGCAACGACTCTATGGACGATGCCGCCCCGCTGGACGCCCTCTATCCGGGCTACGACTTTGCCCTTCTTCCGCGCCGCGCATGGTGTGCGAGTCTCGTGGTCGATTATCTCTACACCCTTCCTCAAGTCGACCAGAAGCGCATCGCCATCTTCGGCTACTCCCGCAACGGAAAAATGATCTCGATTGCTGCTGCACTCGATCCGCGCATCACCGCGGTGATTGCGGGGTCGACAGGGGTTGGCGGTGTGCTGCCGTGGCGCGCGACAGGCGAAAGGGGATCGGGAGAGAGCATCGAATCCACGACTCGCGAATTTCCTACCTGGTTCGCCCCCCAACTTCGTTTCTTTGCCGGCCGCGAGGACCGGCTTCCCGTCGACGGCAATCTGCTTGCGGCCATCATCGCCCCTCGACCTCTTTTGATGGAGTGGGGCAACAACGATGAAGTTTCCAGCACCTGGGGCAACGAGCAAACCTATTACTCGGCGCTGAAGGTTTATCAATTGCTCGGAGTGCCCAACCGCATCAGCACCATGCGCGTCCCCGGCTTTCACGGCGCTAACGACGAAGGCGCCTGCCTTGACTGGCTCGATATGCAGTTTGGCCGAACTGATCGCCCCTGGGTGAACAACCTGATCTTCCAGTGGGACTGGAATCGTTGGCGCACCGACACGAAGCAATCGGTGAACCTTGCCCTCTTCAAACCGCGCCAACCCGATGACCTGCTGACTTTGACTGATGGCGGCTCCATTGTATCCGTCGACCAGTGGCAAACGAAGTCGGGACAGCTGCGTAAGTCAATCGAATGGATGCTGGGCACGGAACCTTCTCGTCTCACTGCCGATGACTCGGCCAGCGGGATTCATTTCCAGCGGCCACTCCGTCCGGCGAATGCTCCAAATCCGGGCCAGGTGACACCCGATCTTCCCGAATGGGTGATGGACCGGGGAGGAACTGCGTTTGGCTGGCTGGAACCGGAGAAAAGCGAAACGGCTTCGCGCCGTGTTCACTTTGGGGATGGAGTCACCGGCGACCTCTACTATCCGGCGAATACGCCGGCGGGAAAGAAGTTACCGGCGGTGGTTTGGCTGCATGGGTACAGTTATCCGCTCGGGTATATGTGGGTTTACCGCGAAGATCTGCACCCGATCCTCGCTCTGGTCCACGCCGGGTATGCGGTGCTCGCTTACGATCAGAGTGGCTTTGGAAGCCGTCTTTCCGAAGCCGGGCCTTTTTACGATCGTTATCCGCAATGGTCGCGCATGGGTCGCATGATTGAGGATGCGAGCGCAGCCGTCGACTACCTCCAGACCGATCCCATCGCCGATCCTTCACGGATTTACCTGTTTGGATTTTCGCTGGGGGGGAACGTGGCGCTCTATACGGCCGCGCTTAATTCGAGCGTGAAAGGCGTGGTCTCGATTGTCGGCTTTACGCCGATGAGCACCGATACAGTGTCCACGGGGACGGGTGGAGTGGGCCGCTATGCGTTTGAGCGTGGGCTTATTCCGCGGCTTGGGTACTTTGTCGGCCACGAAAAGCAGATTCCTTACGACTACGATGGCCTTCTCGCTATGATCGCTCCTCGTCCGGTCCTGGTGGTTGAACCGTTGCTGGACCGGGACGCCACTCCGTCCGATGTGAGCAATGCGATGGACCAGGCTCGCAAAGTCTATGCCCTCTACGGCGCACAGGATCAGCTGGGGCTCATGGAGCCATGGGATTACAACCGGCTTCCGACTTACATTCAGAACCAGGCAATCGAATGGATGAGCACGCACGAACACTAAAGACCATTCGATGTCGTTTGTTGCATCTTTATTTGGAAAGCCGATCCATCGTATCTAACGGTGTGGGCGGCGTTGGTTTCCATCTTCACTCCAGCACCGTGTGTTGCTCGGCAGTGTTTTGCTCGGCAGTTATCGCATAGCTACTAGCGAAGGAAGCAGGCGTTCGATCGGCCAGTGCGCTATGTGGTCTAAGTTGGTTGTAATGATGGCGCCATCGCGCCGGGTTTCTCTTGCATCATGCAGCGAATTGAACCACTCGACATTTAGACATTCGTCTCGCAGTCTTCCGTTGAAACTCTCGATGAAGCCGCATCCACCATTAATTAATGAGTCGCCAATTAATCACTGACCAAGAACAAAGAAGAAACGGACGCCAGCTTTAACCGCACGGTTGTCGTTGGCTGGGCGTCGGTTCCCGAAGGCGTGACCTCCGCCGGCTCCTGCGCCCCAGTGTGCGGGTTCCAGATGGCCAGCGTCTTGCGTCCGCGCAGAACCACCTTGGTGTCCACGTCCTTCGGAGACGAGTTGGCGAAAAAGTAGATATCGCGGTCATCCTTGACCTTATGGATGTAAGTCAACGCTCCCTGATATTCCGGCCCCGCGCGTAACTCGCCCAAAGGCGCGTCAAATGTGACGTCTCGCTGGGGCAGCACCATCTTCAATATGGAATCCAGCAGCCACGGATGGGTGTTGGGCAGGTAGTAGGCCTGTCCTCCTGCGCTGTTCTTCTTGACGTAGTACCAGAAGACATAGAAGTTCTGGTGGTCCTGCACGCGCTTGACATCCGCCTTGAGAGGCTCATCCTGAGCGACGCCGAAGATGTCTGCCATGGCCTGCTGCACTTCGCGGTCTTTGCCGAATTCAGACGAGTGGGTGGGAAGATGCTCAGTCGCAATGACGGCGCCGCCTTGATCGTAAAACTCCTTGATCTTCCTGGCTGCTGCCGCTGAAAGCACGTCGCCGGCGGGCAGAATCAGTACCTGGTACTCCTCGCGGTTTACCTTATTGTTGAGAATCAGCTTTCCATGCTCGACGGTGCAGTTATCGACCAGCACTTCGGGGTGCAGGTAGGTGTAATCCACGCGCGACGCGCGGAACAGGTCCTCGCCGATGTTTTGGTAGTCCGAGCCAGGAGCGTCGCCGCCCTCGCGCGCGTAGGCGGCTTCCATAATTTGTGGGGCCTTCTCGTCGGGGGATAGCGGGAAGGTTTGCCCGCCAACGTTATGATAGTCCGCGTGCAGCGAGTCAATGGGATAGAGCACCGCGACATCGGCCACGTGCCGCCCGCCCTGTAGCATGTAGCTGAGGCGCCCCACATAGTCGTTCAGCTCCGCGCGCTTGGGCTGCACCGTGCGCGCCGTCACCTGGGTATTGATTCCCATCGCGTACTGGTCCATCGCTACCTGGAAGGCGATCTTATCGGTAAGGCCGGCATAAGCGGCATAGGTCTCGGCCCGGATGAGGCGATGGTCATAATCGAAAGCCGACGAGGTAACAATTTTGTAGGAGATGTTCGACCGTCCCAGCCACCAGATGTCGTCGATGGTCGGAATAGCCTGATACTTGAACATTTTGATGAGATCGCCGGTCAGAGGAGTGGGATTCGCCGGCTCTTCCTGGTCCGTATGCCCTCCAAACTGCAGGCTGTGCTCCGCGCACCAGTCGTTCAGGCGTTTGATGTAGTTTTCTTCGTAGAGCGTGGCGCGGAAGCCGAACAACGCGTCGCGAGCGGCGTCGGTCTGCGGGCCAATGTCGTACCAAAGCGCCGGATAATACTTCATCGGCGAATATCCGTACCGTGTCTGGAATGCAGCATTGAAATCGGGCGTCCACATGCGGTCGGCGTGGTGCATGGACGGCTCGTCGTAAAAAGTCTGCGTAATGAGGTTGCCGAAGTACTTACCGAGGTACTGGTAGAAGCGGTCGTAGGTGAGGGACATATAGGCCGTGATCGCCTTGGGGTCGAGGTAGTCGACTACCGCTGCGCTGCCTTCGACGAGATAGAAGGCCATCGCCTTCCAGTTGCCCTTCGGCACCTGGGTGATGAGGTGTCCGGCCTTGCCCTGCGAGCTGACATCGACCAGTTGGTGCGTATCCAGGTTCATCAGGACTGAGCCAATGTAGATGCCGTCGGGAATCGTCAGGTCGATCTTCTTCGGCCCGGTGACATCCTGCTCCGCTTCGTTAAGCTCCTTCGCGGAGTACTGCGGAAACTTCGAATAGAGCAGGCCACCCGCGGTGCCGGACGGAAATGAGTAATCGTCGTAGAGGACGACCTCAAGACCGTCTTTCCTGGCCTCCTGCACGCCGACGTCATACAGCTTGAAGTATTCCGGGCTCAGAAACTCGACGCCTTTGGGGCCCGGGGTGCCGCGGGCGAATCGCTTGAGATAGTCCGGGGAAAGACCGAGCGAGGTGGTGCCTCCGGGTTCGAAGAAGAGGCCGCCGTAGTTCAGCTTGGCGGCCTCATCGACCTCCGCGGCGAGGCTTTGAGCGGTGTCCCTGGTCATGTTGATGCTGCCCATGGCATGGCCGCGGTACTGCGCGGGCGGAGCCTTGAATGTCTCCGGATTGAAATCGACAGCGGATTGAGACTGGCTCGGTGCAGAGACTCCCGGGACCAGGGCGAAGAGAGCTACCGTGAACACGAGAGTCCGGATCATCCGGGAAAGATTCATTGCGCGAGTATCTATCAGAAAATGAGATCGGTCAACAATTTCGCGAATTCCTAACGTATTACCGGCAAGCCTTCAATTACTACTTGGATAACAACTCGGAAAGGTCAATTCTCGTCTCGAAAAATCAATGCCGAGCAGTTGTCATTGCGGCTATATCCTCGATGGATTTCCACGTACGCTGCGCCAGACTGTCTGACTGGATGGATATCTGGCTGTTTTGGGTCGCGGGACCTCGATCATCGCAGTTAGTATCCACATGGATTACACGAAACTGACGCGCCGGATCACAGGTCGCAGGAACTGCCCTGTCTGCCAGACCATTTATAACGTCTACGTCAACCCGCCGAATCGGGATGGACGTTGCGATTTAGACGGTGCGGTGCTGACGCAACGGGCTGGTGACACGGGGAAGGTCTTCGAGGATCGCATGCGCGCTTATGAAACGCTGACCGCACCAATTCTCGAACCCTACCGGACGCTGGGACGATTCGCGGACGTGGATGGGGACTGGCCGATTGGAATGATCGCGTCCGGTATCGTTGCTACCGTCGATCGGCTGCGTAAATAACGGAGCCGAAATTTTGGAGGCGTTTGGTTTGGGATGCGGACTTGGACTGGAATCCGGAGGTTCCGCCTAGTCCGGCAAAGAAAGGCCTTCGCACTTCCGTTCCAAAGACGCCGCTGGCTTTGAAGCCTTGGGCGCCTTTGGACTGGCAACAGGTTAAGAGATCTGCGGCCTTCAATTCACGGGCAATCCAGAGCCATGCCGGGAACAATCGGGCCGGTGCCTACTTGGCCTGAAAGGTTTCCAGGTAGCGGCTTAAATTGCTGATTCTGACCATCCGGTCCTGGGGGCTTGTCGCGTCCATGTCACCGAAGATTGGTCCCCATACAGGCATTTCGACCGAGCCATGCCCCGAGATTTCCACGCCATTCTGCAACACACCGGCGATGTGAGAATCCGGAAATTTTCCGTGATTGTTCTTGCTGAGCACCGTTAGATCGGCAGGCGGTGTCCTCAGCGCGGTGGAGACGGGTCCTGTACCCCGGCCATCGACCCCGTGGCACGGCGCGCAATAGCTGATATACATCTGCTTGCCACTCGTGGGTGCGGTTCTTGGGGCTGGAAGGGTCACGTTCGCATTGGATTGACTTGCATATCCCAAACTCACGGCAAGTGTCGCGGCCATGACTAAAAATAAAAGAACGAAGCGTTTCGACATAGATCCCTCGATTCTGAACCCAGGAGCAGGCCACGAATCCATACGCCGTTTCCAGCACCATGCAAGGTGGCCTTTTCTTCCGCCCCGGAGATCAAAGGCCCCTTGCTGGGGGCTCCTTGTCACCAGGGAAGCCGGACTCTCAAGAACAACCACTCTGCAACCGCGGTCCTCTGCGTGAACCATTGGATAACTCCTGTGGTTCGATGCAAACTGTACTCCTTTTCATGAGTGTCTTGGATGTGATATGTATCACGCTTCGTGTAACTGCTTTGCTGTATTTGTTCATGGCCGCACAGAGGTTGAGTGCCCGGCGTTCTTTGCAGCAGTTGCAATGAG
>CAWAJH010000009.1:0-458813 GCA_963782285.1 uncultured Acidobacteriaceae bacterium | reverse complement strand
ATAGCTGTAAAGGCCTCCGAAGTGAGTATGGAATGGGTCGGCGGGCAAACTGGTCCAGCCCAGTAGGTGTAGCGGGCAAAGATACGCTGCGCGTCATTTGGAGCCCAATCCAGGCGCGTGTTGTACTGGCTCGAGTTTCCGCCCAGGCTGATATTGGTTGCAAAGTTATTCACCGGAAGGCCCGCGCTGCTCACCGATCCCGGTCGATTCGGCGGCCCGTAATAGGTTAAGTATTGCTTCGATGCCGAGTCGAGCCGGGCGGTGGGAATCATGTTATTCGCAAACGGAAGGCGGCCGGGAGTCCGGCCTGATGGACAGGCGGGTGCCCCACTGATTCCGCAAGTGGTCAGCGGATCGTAGAGTTGTGTGCCATTTGGCGAATTGCACACCCCATTCCCGTCATAGGAGGGGCAAAGAGCGCTGAAGTTGCCGGTAAGCATTGCCGCTGTCGGCACTGTTGATTGAATCGAATCGCCAGTGCGAAAAGAGAAGTTTTCCCAAGAGAGAACGCAAAGAGTTTATCTTTGTGGATGGGTCCACCAAGAGCAGCGCCATACTGATTCTGAGTGAACGACGGAGTCGCGATGCCGTTTCGATCATTGAAGAAAGTGTTTGCGTTTAAGACCTTGTTGCGGATGTACTCATAGGCGGTGCCGTGAAATTGGTTCGTTCCGCCCTTCGAGGCCAGGTTAACTACGCCGCCGGCAAAGCGACCGAATTCCGCACTCACCGCATTGGTGTCGACGCGAAACTCCTGGACTGCGTCCTGGACAGGAACAAGCCCGGGGCTATTAATGTATGTGGTGTTCATCGGCACGCCATCAAAATAGAAGGCGCTCTCGTTCGCCATGCCGCCGCCAACTTGATAATTGCCGAAACCTGTGTTGTTCGTATAGACGCCGCCAGCTTGGTTACCGAGCGGGTTTCCAACGACCGAACCCTGGGGAATCACTCCCGGCGAAAGCTCCAGCAGGTTATAGGGATTGCGCCCGTTGAGAGGCATTTGCTGCACTTGTTTTCCCTCAACCAATTGAGAAAGGGCGCCGGGCTGTGTCTCAATGATGGCCGCCTGGGCGGTCACGTCGACGGTCTGGTTTACTGATCCAACCTGAAGAGTCGCATCAACCCGCACCGCCGCCTGAACTGTGACCGTAATCGACGTCCGCTTCAGGTGATCGAAGCCCGATTTTTCGAAGTCCACGGAGTAGGAGCTGGGTTGAAGATTCAGAAACTGGTAATTGCCGATCGAATCGCTCTGGCCCCGTTGCTGAACCTGCGTGCTGAGGCTGGTGAGCGTGACTGTCACTCCGGGAATTGCGGCGCCGCTTTGATCGGACACGGTTCCCAGAATTGATCCAAACGTCGATTGTGCAGTTACGCGCGATTGGCCGGCGATGGCAATGATCGCGAGAATTCCGCAGGTAAGGGAGCGGTATAGCCACCGCTCCGCGGCGGACACACTTCTCCGGTTACGAGAATCTTCAAGCAACTTCATATTGACCTCCAAAACGGAACCGCAATCAGAACTTGGGATGGGGAATCGTCTGCAATTTTGTTGCGGACCAAAATTAATCCGTTAAAAAGCGCGTTGCAATGGTACATTTGTACTCCTTGCATGATACGCATTAGATGTTGCGCTTTATACACTGCGTATATGCTTGAGCCATAATGCATAATTCCGCGTAAGCTGGACAAGGCGCTGCGCTCCGGGTTTCATTTGCGATTCTGTCTTCATTGCGTTCGCTGGAGCAATTCAGAGTCTGGTTGGCTTCCCTATGAGGCTGGCATCACCGCAATTTCTCACCGCAGTTCTATTGGCCGCCGCTGCTCTCTTGGCCGGGGGCTGTGGGCGCGGGCCCGCCACTATCGCAGTCATTCCCCGCACTTGCGGCACGCGGCTATGGGAGCCGTTTCACGAAGGAGCCGCGTTGGTCGCGCGCAAGAGCGGAGTGCACATTTATTGGAATGCCCCGACCCAGGAGAACGATGTCGAAAGGCAAATCGGTTTTGTCAGTCTTATTGTTGAAAGGCACTACGGCGGAGCTGTGATTGCTCCCGATCAATCGCTTGTCTTTCGTACGCCGGTTCAGCAATTGCTGGGCCGCCATATTCCGGTCGTTATCGTAGACGACGATCTTGGCTTGCCTCGCAACCCGAACCTTTCCTACGTCCTCAACGACGAAGCTACGGGAGGCCAATTGGCGGCGCGGCGCGTTGCGGCCGTTCTGAATGGAAAAGGCTCCATCGCGATCATGGGGATCGATCCCGAACTCAAAAGCATCACCGCGCGAGAAGAGAGCTTTGAGAAGACTCTGGAGCGCGAGGCGCCGGGTATTCAGATTGCCGTGCGCGAATTTGGGGATGACCTCAGCGTACCCCACGAGCAACAAATTGCGGAGAATGTGCTGGATTCATCGGCTCGGATCGATGCCATCGTCGCCCTCTCAAGTTCCGCAACGCGAGGCGCTTATTATGCAAAACTTGGCTTAGGCAAACCATCGAGCGTGGTGCTGATTGGATTTGACCAGGACCTGCTTCCGCCGATCCGCTCCGGGGAAATCGACTCGGTTGTCATCCAAAACGCGCCTGAATTGGGCCGTCTTGCTATGGAAAACATCCTGGCCCGATTAAAACGCATCAGCGTTCCCGAAGTAGCCGCAGTTCAGCCAGTGCTTCTTACGAGAGAAAACCTTGACAGCCCATTGACGCGACAGATGTGGCAGAACGGGCAGTTCCCATGGAGCAAACAATGATTTCGCTCAGGCCGGTGCCGAGTGGAATTCTGGCGGTGCTCTCCGCGGCGCTGGTGGCTTTGCTTCTTGTGGGTTGGGGATTACACCACCGCAGTTCCACGTCGGCGCCGCGTCCGTCGGCCATTTCAACCGATCTCTCGGCAGGCTGGGCCCCCTTTGGA
Source organism: uncultured Acidobacteriaceae bacterium (assembly GCA_963782285.1). Lineage (GTDB taxonomy): Bacteria > Acidobacteriota > Terriglobia > Terriglobales > Acidobacteriaceae > Telmatobacter. The sequence goes on along the minus strand of CAWAJH010000009.1, from coordinate 455,899 downwards.
GGAGCGTGGCGGTCGGAAGGGCCGGAAATTATCGGCGACTCTGAAGACCGTGGCCCCAAGCTCATGAATGGTTCGCTCGACTGGGAGAATTATTTTGTCGAGGCGGACGTTCGTTTGTTGGGAATCTATGGTGAAGCCGGGATCATCATCCGATCTTCCGGCGAGGAAGAAGGTGTCGATTCTTACCATGGCTACTTTGCCGGCGTCAGGAATATGGATAATTCGTTCCTGTTAGGCAGGGCTGACTTCGGCTGGAATCTTTTCGCTCTCAAGCGAATTCCTCCAAGGACTGACGGTTGGTATCACATCAAGCTGCTGGCTCACGGTTGCTCCATTGCGGCGGCACTTACTGATGCGTCCGGTCTGAATGAACGTTCGTACATCACAGATCCTGACTGCCTAGTGAAAGGCCGGTTCGGTCTCAAGTCGTATGAAACCAGCGCGGAATGGAAGAATGTGCGGATCGGGCCCGCCAGTGCGGCTGAATTACGAAGTTTCATGGAAGGACTTCAACCAACAGTTGTCAACTACGATTCCGATGCACCGGCATCCGACTACAGCACCGGGTCGCTCGATCGTTACATTAACCCACTGCGGCGGGAGGCCGAAGAGCACAAATTTCATCTCACAACTCAACCAATCGGCAGTCTTGGTCTTGGCCATTTCGAGGATTCCGGCCGTGTGACCATCCGAGGGATTGTCACAATCGTCCGGCCGGTCCTGTATGTGCAGGATTCCACCGGCGCAATTCTTCTGCAGCCGGATGGCCCAGTGGGGCCTGTCAGGGTGGGAGATGAAGTGGAGGCACAAGGCGTGCTGCCACATGACAGCATCAAGCCGGAGCTGAACCACGCATCGATTCAGTTGCTCTGGCCCGACTCACCGATCCTGCCGATCGTCGTCACTCCGTTCGAGCTCGCTGCGGGTCGCAATACCGGACGATTTGTCGAAACGGATGGGATTCTTCTTTCACAATCCGTCACCGCCAATCGATCGTTGCTTCTAACCATGGAGAACGACTCACAGGTTTTCTATGTCATTGCCGGTCACGACAGTGACGCATCGTCGAAAGCGAATTTTAGAGTTGGAAGCCGGCTGCGCCTGCGCGGTGTGGCCACTTCCGATGCTGCGTTTACCAACAACCTGGTGCCATTCGCAATCCTGGTTCCTTCTTTGGCGAATGTTCAGGTGATCGGTCCGCCACCGTGGTGGACACCGATTCATATTGTGTCTGTTTTGGCGCTTCTTTTACTCCTTCTCGGCGTAGTTCACCTGACTCTCAGTCACTTGCAGCGTTGGCGTCATGAGGTTGTTTTGCGCGAGCGCGAGCGCGTAGCCCTTGAAATGCACGACACCCTTGCGCAGAGCTTTGCCGGAATCGGTTTTCAACTCCAGGCGATGCGCGCCGATGCGGCCGGAAATGAGCCGTTCCGCAAGCAGCTTGACGTTGCTCTCAATATGGTGCGAAGAAGCCACAATGAGGCAAAGCGAGGTGTTACGGCGATTGAAAGCGCCATCGACAGCGGCCCCAGCATTGCGGAATCGCTGAAAAGAGTTGCTGAGCAATTGAGCGCCGGGCAATCACTTGCGATTTACTCATCGTCGGAGGGACAGGCGCGCAAGATACCGAAGCCCGTTGCCGAAACGATGTTTCGAGTTGGTCAGGAAGCCATATACAACTGTATTCGTCACTCCGGCGCGTCTCGAATCGACATCAAACTTGACGTTCAGCGAAGTGCAGCTCAGCTCGTCGTGCGGGACAACGGTGCTGGCTTCGCGGTGGGCGCTGGCAACTTCGGCTTTGGCCTTCGCGGCATGTCACGGCGCGCCGCGAGTGTTTCAGGGCACCTGGAAATCTCGAGCTCGCAGAATGCGGGTACTTCGGTGTTGCTCCGCGCTCCAATCGGTCTGTTCTTCATCCTTCCCCAACGCAGCATGAGGTGGTTCAACCAATTCTCGAAACCAAAGGTGGATCCCAATGGAAAACCGATCAACTTCGTCGGAGATTCGCATCCTGATTGTTGACGATCATCCTGTGGTTCGAGAAGGCTTGAGCAGCATGCTGGCCAGGGAACCGGGTATGACCGTAGTTGCTGCTGTTGCAGGCGGCCGTGACGCGATCGAGTTCTTGAAGCACGCGAATGTGGATATCGCGCTTGTCGATTTGCGGATGCCGGGGATGTCCGGTATCGAATCTATCCGCGAACTAGGGCAAGTGTCGCCGAACACGAAGTCGATCGTGCTCTCAAGCTTCGAGTCTGACGAAGAAATCTATCAGGCTGTGGAAGCTGGCGCGAGCGGATATCTTCTCAAAGAGATGGATTCTGAAGTGATTCTTGGTGGAATTCGCGACGTATATTGCGGCGGTTCGTGTTTTCCCCATTTCATTACGAAGCGGCTGACGGAGAGAAAACGAAGAGTGGATTTGAGCCCTCGCGAGAAAGAGATCCTCGAGCTTGTTGTCAAAGGATTTACCAACAAGGAGATCGCGTCGGCACTTCAATTAAGCCAATTTACGGTGCGGAATCATCTGAACCATCTCACTTCGAAACTGCAAGTGAGCGACCGGACGGAAGCGGCCTTCTTTGCCATCCAAACAGGGCTGATTATCGTCTCCGAATGAAGATTCCTTCGTCAAGAGCCACAAGGAAATGCGGGCCGAATGAAACGGAATGAATACCTCGGAATGAATTCTATAAGGACGATCGCATTTCGCGAAGGCTGTTATGATGGCTGTCGGGCACGTGACGGTGATTCTCCCCTAACCGGTGAAAACAGGGACTTATGCATAAAATCACACGACGTAAGTTCGTTGCACTGACAGCGACCGGTATTGCGGCTGCACCGCTGGTCTCGATGGCGCGATCGATGGGCGGCGCAGTTACTGCGCAAGAGGTTGTTGATCGCATTAAGAAGAACATTGGCGTCGAATGGACGCCGGACACAGTGGACACGTTCAAGGCAGGCGATCCGTCGACTGCGGTGACCGGCATCGTGACCACATCGCTCGCGTCACTCGATGTGTTGGGGCACGCGGTGAAGAAGGGCGCGAATCTTATCGTCACCAGTGAGCCGACGTTTTATTCGAGAGCCGACACACCCACGCCCCCGGTGCCGCGCCGCTTCGAACGGGGCCCCAACGGCACTGTCGTTCCACTTGAACCGCCGCCAGGCCCGCCTTCTTCGGATCCGGTTTTCTCGGCCAAGGACGACTTCATCAAGAAGCACAACCTCGTGGTGTTCAGGCTCTCGGACCACTGGCGCATGCGCACGCCCGATCCGTTCGCGCAGGGTCTCGCCGACGCGTTCGGCTGGTCGAAGTTCGGCGCCGCGGACGATCCAAAGCACCTGGAGATTCCAGAGACTTCGCTCGACGCTGTCGTTGCACATGTGAAGAGATCTTTGAAGGCACGCGGCGGAATGCGCATCGTGGGTAATCCGCAGCTGAGTGTGCGCAAGGTTGGGTTTCTTCCGGGTTCGACGCCGATTCAGGCGTCCATCGAAATGCTTCCCGGCGTGGATTTCATTATCGCGGGCGAAGTGCGCGAGTGGGAGCCGGTGGAGTACGTGCTCGACACCGACGCGCTGGGCGGCAAGAAGGGGCTGATCCTGGTGGGGCGAATCGTGTCGGAAGATCCAGGGATGCAGGTCTGCGCGCAGTGGTTGAAGACGATTGTTCCTGAAGTTCGATCGACGTGGGAATCCGAGGGCGATCCTTACTGGAGGCCAAACGCATGAGTACCCTGACTGCAGGCGAAGTGGTGGCGCGCATCAAGGCCAATCTTGGATTTCCATGGATGGAGCGGACCTACCGCGACACATTCAAGTTCGGAGGGCCTGACACCGTCGTAAAAGGAATAGCGACGGCCATGTTCTGCTCGTACGACGCCATCCGGCACGCGGTCGAGGCGGGCTGCAATATGATCGTTCCGCACGAGGATACCTATTGGAACGATCGCGATGACTTAAGCATCGTGAGCAGCGATCCGGCCTACAAACTGAAAGTTGACTATATGCGCGAGCATAACATCGTCATCTTCCGCATGCACGATCACATGCACGCGCGGAAGCCCGATTTCATCTATGTGGGGCTGGCGCGGGCACTCGGCCTCGAGAGCCAGCAGGAGACCGCGCCGCAATCGCACCACTTCAATCTTCCTGAGACGACACTTGAGGATCTGGCCGTGAGATGCCGTCAGCGGCTCAACGACACAGCGTTAAGGGTCGTGGGCGATCCCAAGGCGAAGGTCAGCCGCATACAAATTGGTGTCGGCTACGCGACGCCCAGCGTTAAAAACCCCGATGTGGACGTGGTGATTAGTGGAGAGCAGCAGGAGACCGACGGCATTCTCGACAGCCCGGCATATGTGCTGGATGCCATGACGCTGGGGATTCCGAAAGGCTGGATCATGCTCGGCCACGCCGTATCTGAAGAGCAGGGAATGTTGGAGATGGCGAATTGGATCAAGTCGTTCACGCCGGAGGTTCCAGTACAGCTTGTCAGGACCGGCGAGCCCTTTTGGGTGCCGAAATGAGGCTGTAGCTCGATGTCGTCCGCTAGAATGCAAGCTTGGATAAAGTTATCTCGACAGCTTCATCAATCTGTCGCGGTCTAGGCCCTAAACCGCGAATCCTTTCCGGGCCGGCTTGAGAAGAATGCTCTTGAAGCTGTCGCTCGCCAAAATGCCGTCGGCCTTCTTTTTCATGACTTTACCACCTAGCACGAATTGTGGGGACCAGCTCGTTTTCAACGGTTAGGACTTTGCAAGTTCCCTGTCGGATGAAGTTTTGGCGACGCACGGGATCAAAATTCGTCCTCGAAAACGGGCATGTTGTCGAGAAAACTTTTCGATTCAGGAAAATCGCCGATGCATTCTTGAAGAACTTCCAGATGCGGGTTCAATGATGAATTTGTCGATCCGCCCGCATAGAATTCTGGCGAGGTACCCAGGCACCAACAGAGTCTAAGTGACGAGTTGACCGCCGGCCAGCGGCACTGAAATGCGAATTGGAGAATACGCCAAAGGCCGATTTGCGGGGACCTCTCCACAGAACTCCGCGCACACTTTTCAAAATCAAGTGCAAAGAAAGCCGCTCTCTCAGCCCGGATGGAAACGCTACTATGTAGCGTCTTGTGTAATGGATTGATTATAAAATACTTAAGTTTGGCACTCCATCTGTCCCAAAACAGGTCCGACGATTTATTGAAACCTATTGAAATTTGTGGATTATAAGTGCTTTGGAATGAATGCGCACGGCGTCGCGATGCTGGGTCTGTTGATCCTTGTGGATCGCTTGTGCTTTGACCGACACAAAATCGACTTCCATGTAGCTGCCCTGTCAAGAACATTGGTGAAGAACTGCCCATTTTTTCCCTTTGCCCGGATAATTGGGCGATTTTGGCCGGCGAGGACCGCAGTCAAGGCCGCGCGTCCTGTGCGCGCCGCGTGAGCGGTCGGAGCGCAGCGTAGAGCCTTGACGGCTGCCGCAGCCGGCCGTATCCGAGATGATCCGGGCGAAGGGGAACTACACCACTCTGAACCAGACTTTAGGCTGTGTTGGCCCTGCGCCGCGCTTCCATCCGCACTCTCGGTAGGGCGCATCGTGCGCCCTGGTGCATGTAAGGGTTCCTCATGCAGGGGTGGGTGCTGCTATCTACAGTGCGGTCTCTCGATAGGGCGATTGTCGGCCCAACCAGGACCTGTCGATTTTTCGCAGTCACCCGAACTCGGCCTCAGTTCGATCCGGCTCCAAAGAGAAAATTCCGTCAGTCGCCATGGCGCTTCGCCATTTGTCTGCGCCCACCTTGTACAGATTCCCCGGTGCGCACGCGCGATTACGCCGCTTGCTGGATGCCGTGCAACGGTTCGTAGACTTGGCCCGTCACCCAGAGTTTGTGTAGTAGCACGGCCAGCTTCCGGGCCACAGCAACGACCGCTCGCCGCTTCCCGTTTTTGCCCCCTCGGGAGGCCAAGCTCAGTCCCCACCGCCGAAGCCGGCTATCGGTAGCCAGCGAACTGAGGACATATTGCGCGCTTTGCACCAACAGCCTTCGAAGATGACTGCTGCCCGCCTTGGTAACGCCCAGTTGCGGCGCACTGTTGCCGGACTGCGATTGCCGCGGGCAAAGCCCCAAATAGCTGCCCACGGCGCGGCTGTTCGCAAAACGGTGCGGATCCTCCAGCGTGAGAACGTAAGTCAACGCAACCAGCGGCCCCACACCCTTTACCTGCTGCAACAGCTTGGTCTGGGGATATTCGTTTTCTGCCAGAGTGCGAACCCTCCGATCGCAACTCTCAATCTGTTCGCTTAACGCGCGGATGCTCGCTAAGAGCGGCCGTAACGCAGCCTGCAGCTCTGGCGGAATGGCGGCTTTTACTTTGCCGACGAAGGCTGCGGTGGTGCACTTAGGCAGGCGCCCGCCCATCGCCTTGACCATGCCCCGACACGCGTTGATGAGCTGCGTGCGCGCGGCCACCAGGGCGTCGCGGCCACGCACCACGGCCAAGTCCGCCTGGGCTTTCGCGCTGCGATGCCGCACTGGCGCAAGCAGCTCCACGTCAGCTCGTCCCAGCCGCGCCAACATACGGGCATCCAGCCGGTCGTTCTTGCGGTTGCTCTCGTAGATCATTCGCAGCTTGCGCGCGTTAGCCACCACCACGGAATGGCCCATGTCTTTCAACAAGCGGCTTACCCAGGGCGAATGAGTTCCGGTTTCGATGACAAATCGAGTTGCGGTCAGAGTTCCGAACCGCTCCTCCAGTGCCGGGTCGGTGCTGCGCACCCGGTTCTCTTCCAGCACCGTCCCCGCATTGTCCAACACGCAGTACCGGCTCCATCGGTCGCCCAAGTCCAAACCAATCACCACTTCGTTGTGAAACGGAACTGCGCTTGCTATCGCCTGCGAGTTTTGCTGCATCGCTGCCTCCTTCGGGATCGGGAAGATTCCCGTGGCTCAAGCCTACTCGTGGATCTGAGAGGCAATGGCAGCTACATTTTTATCTACAGCGGTGTAGCGGTAAAAAGCAGATGCGTGGCTGAAATGATCAATATCGCTTGTATTATCAATACTTTATGATGGTCGGGGCGGAGGGATTCGAACCCCCGACCCTCTGCTCCCAAAGCAGATGCGCTACCAGACTGCGCTACGCCCCGATAATCTCTTTCGATTGTACCCCGAATTGCTTTCACTTCGGCTCTGCCCGCGCATCCCTTCATTGGTGCAGCAGCCACGCGATTACCCACACCACTAGCACTACCGGCAACGCAAACACGAGCGCCAGCACCGCGCCCAACAGCCCAAGAAAACACCAGTCGCGCCAGGTGTGGCGCCGCGGTTCGCCCAGGTGCCGTGTCAGCAGCCGATAGTTGCGGCGGTTCGCCTTCCATATGATGTCGAAAATGTCTCCGAAGAGCGGAACAGTTCCGACCAGCACTCCGATGCCGAGGTTCGCCGCCATCCGCACGAGCGTCACGTACGGCGCGCCGCGAATCCACGCGGCAAGCGGAATGATCAGCGATGCCAATCCCGCCAGTACGTCGCCCAGCCCGGGAACCAAACCGATAATGCCGTCGAGCCCGAATCGAATCTGCGTGCCGGGAACGCGAAACGCCTCGTCGAGTAGAATCTCGATTCTCTCGAGAGTCTCGTCGCGGAAAATCCACGCTCCGCGATTCCAGCGGTTCGTAGCCATTGCGCTCTCCGGCGCGGAGGGATCTACCGAGTTTGCATCCGGCACGCGCACTTGCAGTTCCGCTCCTTTCCGCCGCGGCAATTTCACCTGCTCCGATGCTACAATCGATAGGGTGCAGCGGTTTCGGAAATCGTGCATCCGCATTGCAGGTAGCCGGTTCGTCGCGACACTATGGAGTGACGACTCTGACATCCTCCTTGACCGGATGCTGTATTTCCGAGACGGCTTTAGATGGCGGCTGTAGTTCAGCGGCAGAACGCCTGACTGTGGCTCAGGATGTCGTGGGTTCGATCCCCACCAGCCGCCCCAATCGAGAATCCATCGTTTCCCCGAAATCCTCTGCTCCGGCCCGCATTTCGAACCGCGAGATACCCACCCGCAAAGGTTGCGGGCGCCGCGGCCTGATCCCGACGCCGCGCTGCTCCATGGCTTGAGTCATCCCCTTGAGCCTCCGTGAATCCCTGCTCATTACGACCTCGGATCGCAACTAACCATTCGCCGGGCGCTGCCGATGAACTCCGTGTATTCCGAAACGCCGGGAATCGACTCCGCACTTCGCCTGGTCTCACCGGCGGAGTGTGCTGAACGCGGTCCGGCAACAAGCACGGAGAGTTTGCATGGCGATCACGGTTCTCGTCGTTGATGATTCAGTCACAATGGTCCTGAGTTTAAAGACCACACTGACGATGAACGGTTTCGCGGTGGAGACCGCCAATAACGGGCAGCAGGCACTGGAGAAGTTGAAGTCGGGCCTTAAGCCGGGGCTGATTCTCACCGACATCAATATGCCTGTGATGGGCGGAATGGAGTTGATCCGCAATGTGCGCGCCCTGCCCGGTCTCAAATTCATTCCCATCCTGACCCTGACTACGGAGAGCGAGGCAGGGAAGCGGAACGAAGGTAAGCTGGCCGGAGCTACAGGTTGGCTGGTGAAGCCGGTCTCGGGCAACGACCTGGTGACCGTTATAAGGAAGGTTCTGCCGGGAGCGTAGACGATGGCGCAAGGGAGAAACGGGAATCCCCGATTGGTCACCGTTGGAGATAAGTCCAGCAGGTTTCGCCCCTGTCCGAACCAAATTCAGGGCCTCAAAAATCGCGACAATCAACATCTTCGCAGCGTTCGCGTGCGGCTGATGATCACGACATCTCTGGCGCTGCTGGGCCTGATGGCCTTCTGGCAGGGCCTGTGCCGGATTCTTGGGCCGGCTCTCACCGGTCATCGCGCGAGCGTAGTCGAACTATTGCTGGTGTGCTGTCTGACGCCGATTCTGGCTCACGTAGCGGCAAGCTGGAAGCATTCGCTGCTTATTGCGGCCGACTTTGGCGATATAGGGAAGATGAGCCGCTGCGAGCGGCTGAATTTGCTTTCCCAACGCAAAGTGCTGCTCACAGAGCTGAATGACTCCCAGCCGAACATCAATGTGATGCACGATCAGATTCGCGACTCGCTGGCCGAATCGGAGCGCGAGGTCGTAGAGGCCATCGAGCAAATGAGCCGGCTGATCGAGCGCTCGAATCTGCAGAAGGAGCACATTGTGCATTCGGTCGCAAGCGGGAAGAACCTGGCCGAGGCCACGCGCGTGCAGGTCAACACGAACAAAGAACTGATCGCCGCCATTCAGATGCAACTGGATACGCAGTTACAGGAAACACGCGGGAACTTCGAGCGTGTGCGGCACATGTCGGGCGAAGTGTGCGCGCTCACTCCTCTCATCAAAGTGATTACCTCGATCGCGCAACAAACCAACCTGCTGGCGCTGAATGCGGAGATCGAGGCGGCGCGCGCCGGCAGCGCAGGACGCGGCTTCTCCGTGGTCGCCATGGAAGTAAGGAAGCTCGCGGTTCTTTCCACCAGGGCCGCTGCCGACATCTCGACGAAGATCAATTCGACGTGCAAGCAGGTGGAAGCCGAGCTGAAACGCGCGCAGGAGGAACTGAGCCATCAGGAGGCGAACGCCGCGATGAATCACCTCGTCAATGACCTCGATGCGATGCAACAGAGCTTTTCCGGCAACACCGGATTGCTGCTCGACGTCATTACCGAGGTGGACGCGAGCTACTCGGAGACCGTGGATCGGCTCTCCGCAGCGCTCGGTCACATCCAGTTCCAGGACGTGATGCGGCAGAGGATGGAACATGTGCAAACGGCGCTCCAGGATCTGCGCGATCACGTTCAGGTTCTGGCGGAGAGGTCGGAAGACGCGAACTGGGACGGCACGCTCGACCGCACCTTCAAAAGCATGCTCGATGCGCATCTGAGCCAATACCGGATGGCCAGCCAGACCGCGACGCACCTTGCTGTTTCCAGCGGCGCAGCACAAGGCGCGGCCTGCGGTCCGGCCATCGAATTGTTTTAAATCCGCTTAAGCGCCCGGGTGGCCCTGCCCCCGCAGCAGCAATGCAGTGCGATTCATTTTCCATCGTTCTTAGAACGAGTTAATCTTGGTCCTCCGCTTTCCTACTCGCGGATTGCTCATTCCCTGCCGATGAATCCCATGTTGAGGATGTCTTACCTGCCAGCGCGCCTGTGACAGAATGCGCCGTCGGACCACATTGCGTTTGCCGTAACCCTGCGGAGATACCGGAAGTGAGCATAGCGTTGAGCCAGACCGAAGATGCAAGCCTCATCCGTCTGGAGGGTGCGATTGACATCGGCTCCGCGGCGGAGCTGAAAGCCGTTTTGCTCGATGCCGTCAGGGCGGGCAAACGGATCGGTGTGTCGCTGGCTCAGGCGGGCGATATCGATGTCACGGCCGTGCAACTGCTTTGGGCGGCGAAGCGGGAAGCCGAGCAAAACAGTGTTGCGTTCGAGCTCGAAGGGCAGCCGGCCGGGCACGCACAGAGCCTTCTGAGCGATGCGGGTCTGGATATGCTTGGGGTCTTCTCTCGAGAAGAATGCGCACGTGACCGGCAGGAATCGATGGACGCTAGGCCGGGGACGGAAAATCCGCGAGGGGAAGTTTTCGGGGCGGAAGGTTGAGCGATTCAGGGGCGATGATGGAGTCGATTTCAGGAAATGCCGAGCAGTTCAAGCACAGCTTCCGCGAAGAAGCGCGAGAGATTCTCACGGAGCTGGAAGCGGCGCTGCTCGGGCTGAACGAGAGCCCCAGAGATTCCGAAGTCGTAGGCCGCATCTTTCGCGGACTGCACACCATCAAGGGCTCGGGATCGATGTTCGGCTTCGAGCGTATGGCTGCGTTCACGCACGATCTCGAAACCGCCTTTGACATGGTGCGCAACGGCCGGCTGGAAGTAGGTCCGGAGCTGATCGACCTGACCCTGGCCGCGCTCGATCAGATCGGCGCCATGCTGGAGGAGGAGGTCGGCGGCGAGCCCGCCGACGCGGCCGCTTGCTCCAGGATTCTTGAGAACGTACGGCGTCTGGCAGGCATCGCGGAACAAGCCGCTCCTGGGGAAAAGGGCACGGCCGCACCGGATGCCCTTGCTGCTCCGGGCGGGCCAGTCAGAAACTGGCGCGTCCGCTTTGCTCCCGGGCCCGACCTGATGCGTTGCGGGGCTAACCCGCTGCTTTTGCTGCGCGAACTGGGCATCCTTGGCGGCCTTTCGATTCGGGCCTCAATGGAGGCTGTGCCACCGCTTGCCGAGGTCGATCCGGAGCGCTGTTACATCGCGTGGGAGATGGTTCTGGCTACTGCGGCTGACCGGGACACGATCCGCGATGTCTTCATCTTTGTCGAGGACGAGTGCGAACTGGAAATCGAACAGGACAGGGCAAACGCGGCGGAAAGTCCGACAGCGGCGGCGGCTGGCGAAGCGGATCGAACCGCCGCCGGCCTCGAAGAACAGCGCGCGCGCTCCGCCGGACGGCGCACCTACGACAAACCGGATAACGCCTCGAGCCTTCGCGTACCCGCCGCCAAACTGGATCAGTTTGTCAATCTGGTGGGCGAGATGGTGACGGTGCAGGCGCGGCTCAGCGAACTTGCCGGCCGGCGTGACGATCTCGAGGTGTCCGAAGTCTCGGAAGAGATCGAGCGATTGACTTCGGCATTGCGCGAGAGCTCGATGGATATCCGCATGATGCCTATCCGGGGTACGTTTGAAAAATTCCGCCGTCTGGTGCACGACCTGGCCCGCGACCTGGGCAAGGAAGTGGAATTAACCATCGAAGGCGCGGACACGGAACTGGATAAGACCGTGATCGATCAGTTGGGCGACCCGCTGATGCACCTGATTCGCAATAGCATGGACCACGGAATTGAGTCGCCCGCCGAGCGTGTGGCGCGTGGCAAGCCCCCGGCGGCTGCGATCCATCTCTCCGCGCGGCACTCCGGCGCCAGCGTGCTGATCTCGGTGGCCGACGATGGGCGCGGCATCGATGCCGATGCGGTTCGCGAGCGAGCCATCGAAAGGGGCCTGGTTGCGCCGGACGCCGAGCTTTCCGAAGCGGAGATTTTCGCGCTGATCCTGCAGCCGGGATTTTCGACCGCCAAACAGGTGACCGACGTCTCCGGACGTGGCGTTGGCATGGACGTGGTGCGGCAGAGAGTGGAGAGCCTGCGCGGCACGATTGAGGTTTCCAGCAAACCAGGCACGGGAACCAGCGTGACCATGCGCCTGCCTCTCACCATGGCTATTATCGACGGCCTGCTGGTAGGCGTGGGCGACAGTTGCTTTGTTCTGCCGGTGGCCAGCACGCTCGAGTGCGTCGAGTTGACGCGCAGCGACATCGCGCGCGCCAACGGCAAGCACCTCGCCGTTGTGCGTGGGGAGATGGTCCCCTACATCCGGCTGCGCGAACACTTCAACGTGCCGTCTCATCCGCCCGCGATCGAGCAGGTCATGCTGGTCGAAACCGTGGAGGGCCGCTTCGGTTTCGTCGTGGACCAGGTGCTCGGAAACTGCCAGACCGTGATCAAAAGCCTGGGCAGCTTTTACCGCCAGGTGCAGATCGTCTCCGGCGCCACCATTCTCGGCAATGGCTCGGTGGCACTGATTCTCGACCCCGAGCGATTGGTCCAGGATGCGCTGGCAGCGGAGCGGCGAAGGAGGCGCAGCCGCGATCCAACCATTTCAGGCAGCCGCGTGAGAGACGGAACGCTTCCGCGGGCTGCGGACACAGCGGCAGCGCCGAACTGAAGGCCGGCGCAGATGAATGGGCAAATCAACTGACGAAATCTCATGCTCTTCCCGTCGCGCACCGGCCGATCCGAAGAGTGGCCGGGGATCGCGGATCGAGCAGAGAAAAGTTCAGATAGAGGGGGAAGAATCCATGGGTACAGCAGTAGTAAATGATAGCCGGCGCCTGCATGGCGGCGGAAACGGACATGGTGAAGGCGGTCACGGCGTAGAAGGGCAACCCGGCCGTGAGCGAGTCAGCAAACGGATGCACGAAGAAGACGACCTGGCGCTGGTGCTGCAGGAGATCATGCGGCTGGTCGATGCCTCGAAGGAAGGCCGCCTGGCGAGCGCGGCAAAGCCACCGTCTTTAACGGCATGCACCGCGAGATCGTCCAGGGCGTGAACGAGATGCTGGACGCCATCCTGCTGCCCATCGGCGAAGGCAATCGCATTCTGGCGCAGATCTCCAACGGCAAAATCGACGAGCTGATCGCGCAGACCTACAAAGGCGACCACGAAAAGATGAAGGTGGCCGTCAACAACGTGGCCATCGTCACTCAGAGCCTGCAAAAGGAACTGGCGCGGCTGATCGAGGCCTCGCAAGGAAGGCCAGCTCTCCGACCGCGGCAAGCCGGAGCAATTCCAGGGCGCGTTTGCCGAGATCGTGCGCGGCGTCAACACCATGCTGGATGCGATTCTGCTGCCCATCGGCGAAGGCAATCGCATTCTGGCGCAGATCTCCAACGGCAAAATCGACGAGTTGATCGCGCAAACCTACAAGGGCGACCACGAAAAGATGAAGGTCGCCGTCAACAACGTGGCCATCGTCACTGCAGAGTCTGCAAAAGGAAATGGCGCGCCTGATCGAGGCTTCGAAGGAAGGTCAGCTTTCGGATCGCGGCAAGCCGGAGCAATTCCAGGGCGCTTTTGCCGAGATCGTGCGCGGCGTCAACACCATGCTGGACGCGATTCTGTTGCCGATCGGCGAAGGCAACCGGATTCTGGCGCAGATCTCCAACGGCAAAATCGACGAGCTGATCGCCCAGACCTACAAGGGCGACCACGAAAAGATGAAGGTGGCCGTCAACAACGTGGCCCAGGTGCTGCAGGACCTGCAGAAGGAACTGGCGCGGCTGACCGAGCCTCCAACGCCGGCAAACTCGCCGAACGCGGAAAGCACGATCAATTCCGCGGCGCTTATGCGGAGATCGTGCGCGGCGTGAATGCCATGCTGGACGCCGTGATTGCGCCTTTGAATGTCTCCGCAAAATATGTCGAGCTGATCAGCAAGGGAGACATTCCGCCGCAGATCACCGACACCTACAACGGCGACTTCAATCTGATCAAGAACAACCTGAACACGCTGATCGCCGCCATGAACGATATCACCGAGGCCGCGCAGGAAGATCTCCAGCGGCAACCTGACCGTCGATCTCCGCGAGCGGTCGGCGCAGGACAAGCTGATGCAGGCTCTTTCGGCCATGGTGAGCGGCCTGACGCAGACCGTCTCCGACATCCGCTCCATCGCCGGCGAAGTGGCGGCGGCCAGCCAGTCCATTTCCACGGCATCGGTGCAGGTGTCGAAGGGCGCCAGCGCGCAGGCGGCGGCGGCCGAAGAGGCTTCGTCCTCCATGGAGGAGATGGTCTCGAACATCAAGCAGAACGCCGACAACGCGCAGCAGACCGACAAGATCGCCAACAAGAGCGCCAAGGACGCGCAGGAGAGCGGCAAGAGCGTGCTGGAAGCGGTGGCCGCGATGAAGGAGATTGCCAACAAGATCTCGATCATCGAGGAGATCGCGCGCCAGACCAACCTGCTGGCACTGAACGCGGCCATTGAAGCGGCGCGCGCGGGCGAGCACGGCAAGGGTTTTGCCGTGGTGGCTGCCGAGGTGCGCAAGCTGGCGGAGCGCAGTCAGAAGGCGGCCGGAGAGATCAACCAGCTCTCGGCGACCACGCTCAAGGTCTCGGAGAAATCCGGCGAGATGCTGGATAAACTTGTTCCCGATATCCAGCGCACGGCCGAGCTGGTGCAGGAAATCTCCGCGGCCAGCAAGGAGCAGGATACCGGCGCCGAGCAGATCAACAAGGCGCTGCAGCAGCTGGAGCAGGTGATCCAGCAGAACGCTTCGGCCGCCGAGGAGATGGCCTCGACCACCGAGGAACTGACCGGACAATCCGATCAGCTGGTGAGCGCGCTTTCGTTCTTCAAGACGGGAGACGAGGAAGGCGCGCGCGGGCGAAAAGTTGCAGGCGCTAAACCGTGCCGGGCGGCGCAATCGGCTCCGGCCAAAGCCGTCAAGCCGAATGGCCACGCTCCGCGCGGCAGCGAAAGCAGCTCCCAAGGCCGGGGTCAACCTGCGGCTCAACGACAAGCACGACGAAACGGACGCTGAATTCGAGCGTTACTGACCGCCATGGGCGCGGGGGGATGAAAGCCTCCGCGCCAGGGCGGACCTCCCCAGGGAGATCCGCCCCAGTCTTCAGGATGAGAGAGGAGTTGAAATATGAGCATTAGCGAAATCACGGAGACGCGGCAGTATCTCACCTTCAAACTCGGCAACGAGGTTTTTGCCACCGATGTGGCGAAGGTGAGAGAGGTGCTCGATCTCACACCCATCACCGCAATTCCCAGGACGCCGGACTTTATGGCCGGGGTCATCAATCTCAGAGGAAGCGTGGTTCCGGTCGTCGACCTTCGGCTGTGCTTCGGCATGTCGAAGACCGAAAACACGCGCAACACCTGCATTGTCGTCGTCGAAGTCCTGCTGGACTCGGAGTCGATCGTGATCGGCGCATTGGCCGATTCGGTTGAAGAGGTGATCGACCTGGAGCCGGAGCAGATTGAGCCGGCGCCGCGCATCGGCGCCCATATCCGCACCGACTTCATTCGCGGCATGGGCAAGCGCGACACGCAGTTCATCATGATTCTCGACATCGATCGCGTCTTCTCGGCCGAGGAACTGGCGGCGGCGCGCGCGCAGGAGCCCGCCCGGCCCCTGGTTGAAGCAGCCGCATAAGAAAGGAGTGGGGCGGGCGAGTGTCTCGGAGATCGTAAAGGACATTGATGAGATTTCTGTACGAGCCGCCAACAGCGAGCGAATACCTGAACCAGTGCTTTGAGCCTGCAGGATTTCCGAAACCCTCGAACTCCGCCCCATTTCAACTCATGTCAAATCGCGACGAATGCATTTCCTCCCGGGACTATTCGCGCCTCCGCGAGCTGGTTTACGAAGAGGCGGGGATCGCCCTCGGCACCGAGCGAAAGACGATGCTCGAGGTGCGCATCAAGCGCCGGCTCAAGGAGCTCTCCATCCCCTCCTACGCCGAGTATTGCGATTACCTGTTTTCGCAGCAGGGCCTGAAAGCAGAATTGGTTCACCTCATCGATGTGGTCACCACCAACAAGACAGACTTCTTTCGCGAGCCCAGGCACTTCGAGTTTCTTACATCGCGCGCCCTGCCCGAGCTGAGCGCCGCAACGATCGGTTCGCGGCCTGTTCTGGTGTGGAGCGCGGGCTGCTCGACGGGCGAGGAGCCTTACACGCTGGCGATGGTCCTAAGCGAATACGCCCTCACGCATCCAGGCTTTTCCTTCCGCATCCTGGCTACCGACGTCTCGACCACTGTGCTTGAAAAAGCGGCGCTGGGCATCTACTCGAACGAAGTGGTGCGCCCCGTGCCGGCCGCGCTGAAGGTCAAATATTTCATGCGCAGCCGCGACCCGAACTCCGGCCGCGTGCGCGTCGTGCCGGAGCTGCGGCGTCTCGTTGAATTCCGGCGGCTCAACTTCATGGACTCCGATTACGGCATCGCCGAAAAAGCGGATGCCGTCTTCTGCCGCAACGTCATCATCTATTTTGACCGGCCGACGCAACAACGCATTCTCAGCAAGCTCGCGCGGCAACTTAGACCGGACGGATACCTGTTTGTCGGCCACGCAGAGACTCTGCACGAGCTTGACCTGCCGCTCACACCGGTGGCTCCTGCGCTCTACAGGAAGACGGATGCCGATGCCTGAAGAGCTGATCCTGGAAGTCCACGTGCAGCCTGGAGAGTGCCGGCTGGTCACTAAGCCCACCGTTCTGTGCACGGTGCTCGGTTCATGTGTGGGAATTGCCTTCCAGGTTCCGCGGCTGGGGATTGGCGCGCTTTGCCATCCCATGCTGCCGCGAATCCCCGCGCACCGCGCTGCTGCAATGAGCGCTGCCGCGGGCTGCCGCTATGTTGACTTTGCCGTTCGCAATGTTGCGCGGCATTTGGATTCTCTCGGCGCGGCCCGGGCCGAGACGCAGGTCAAGCTCTTCGGCGGCGCGGATGTCCTGTCGGTCGCCGACGAAGAGTCGCGCCCGACCGTCGGCAGACTGAACTGTGAGGCCGCAAGGCGCGTGCTGGAAGAAGAAGGTTTCACCGTGTCTGCGTGCAGCTTAGGAGGCAACACGGGCGTGCATATTCAATTCCATACAGCGACAGGCGAGGTCCTGCTTCGCCGGCTCGATTCCACCGCGGCGCCGAAAAGGACAAGATCTCCAAATCCTTCTCACCGCGCCGGAATCTGCCGATAAGAGAGAATAAGGCGGCAATCGTGCAAACACCCAAAATTCGCGTGTTGATCGTGGACGATTCGGCAGTCGTGCGTCAAACGTTAAAAGAAGTTCTATCCTCCGATCCCGAGATCGAAGTGATCGCCACCGCCGGCGATCCGTTTGTCGCTGCCGAGCGCATTAGCGAGCAAGTACCCGACGTGATCACTCTCGACATCGAGATGCCCCGCATGGATGGCCTGACTTTCCTCAAAAAAATCATGAGCCAGCATCCCATCCCAGTCGTGATCTGTTCCAGCCTTGCCGAAGAAGGCGCGCTCAGCACGCTCAAGGCTCTTGAGTATGGCGCAGTTGAGATCATCGCCAAACCGCGTCTCGGCACCCGGCAATTTCTCGAGGACTCGCGTGTCACGCTCTGCGAGGCGGTGAAGGCCGCGGCCGCGGCCCGGTTGCACTCGCTCGGCCCCAGCCATACCGTCGAACCCAAGCTGACTGCGGATGCGATTCTGTCTCCGGCAACGCGAGCCATGGCCGAAACCACTGAAAAGGTTGTCGTGATCGGCGCTTCCACCGGCGGAACGGAGGCGTTGAAGACGCTGCTTGAGGCGCTGCCTGCTGATTCGCCCGGAATCGTTATCGTGCAGCACATGCCGGAACTGTTCACTCGCGCCTTTGCCAACCGGCTCGACGGCCTGTGCAGCATCACCGTCAAGGAAGCCGAAACCAACGATACCGTCATTCGCGGACGAGCGCTCATCGCCCCTGGCAACCACCATCTGCTGCTGAAACGCAGCGGAGCCCGCTATTATGTCGAGATCAAGGACGGACCGCTGGTTTGCCGTCATCGCCCCTCGGTCGATGTGCTCTTCCGCTCGGCAGCGCGTTATGCCGGACAAAACGCCGTCGGCGTCATTCTCACAGGCATGGGCGACGACGGCGCGCGCGGAATGCTCGAGATCAAGCAGGCTGGCGCCGTGACCATCGCTCAGGACGAGGCAACCTGCGTGGTCTTTGGAATGCCCAAGGAAGCCATCAAACTCGGCGCCGTCGATAAGATTCTGCCCTTGCACACAGTGGCCGGAGCCGTTCTTGCCAATGCGCGCTCTTAAAGCGCGAACTGCTGCCCGTAGAAAGGAAGCATCTCGGCGGCCGCGACTCCGGCTTGTATACTGCAGTCAGTCCAATGAGCGTGCGAATGAAGGACATAGCCAAAGATCTTGGCGTGTCTACAGTCACCGTCTCCAAAGTATTGCGAAACCATCCGGATGTGGGTGAGGAAACCCGCCAGCGCGTACTCGCGCGCGTAAAAGAGTTGGATTATCGGCCCAACCTCGCGGCGCGCGGGCTGGTTACGGGGCGGACCTATCTCGTCGGATTGGTCGTCCCCGATTTGCTCCATCCCTTCTTTGCGGAAATCGCAGCATCGATTTCGGATATTCTCAGAAAGAATGAATACTATCTCGTCGTCACCTCTTCCGAGGAGGATCCCGATCTCGAAGAGCAGGAGATCATTCAGCTTCTGGCGCGCCGGCTCGATTCGCTGATCATCGCGTCCTGCCGCTCAACGATCGAAGTTTTTTCCCGGATCGAGAAACAAAAGACTTCATATGTGTTGATCGACCGGCGCTTGCCTGGCTTGACTGCGAACTTCGTAGGCGCCGACGATATCGCAGCGGGCATGATTGCCACCCAGCACTTGATCGATATTGGCTGCAAACGGATCGCCCACATTCGCGGCCCGGAGACAAGTCCAAGTCTCGAGCGCCTCGAAGGATACAAGCGCGCGCTGGCGGAAAACGGCCATAGATTCATCGACGATTACGTCATTGCAGAGCCAAAAGGCGATGTAGGAGCAAGACAGCGCGGCATCGAAGCCATGAATCAGCTCTTGAGCCGCAATCCTCGGCCCGACGGTGTCTTTTGCTTCAACGATCCCCTCGCAATTGGAGCCATCAACGAATCTCTCAACCAGGGCCTGCGGATTCCCGAGGATGTCGCCATCATCGGATGCGGCAATCTTCATTATGACGATTCGTTGCGCGTGCCTCTCTCCAGCATCGACCAGCACAGTCGCAGGATCGGCGCCGAAGCCGCCCGCCTGGTACTGGAAACGTTGAAATCCAAAGTGCCTCCAAAGCCTGAAACCGTCCTGCTTCCGCCAGCATTGATCGTCCGCGCATCCACGCAGCGGCCACCGCCGGCACACAACGCTTGATGCCCGCGGCCTCTGACCCAAGCAATCAAGTTGGAAGTAAAATCCAGACGGCTCAATTGGGTTTTTTACCGACTCCGCACTCTTGACGATCCCTCATCGCGAGTCGATCCGCGGGGAGTGGCGAGTGGTCGGTGCTTCACTTTTTGAACAGGCTTAGTGAAACCGCATCTCCCATCGCCTTGTATCCCGCAGGTCCCGGGTGCAGATGGTCGCCGCAGTCGTAGGCAGGCAGCATTCGATCCGGATGCTCGGGGTCGCGCACTACCGCGTCGAAATCGATCACCGCGTCGAAGTTTCCCTTCGCACGAATCCATTGGTTCACTTCCTCGCGGTCCTGTTCGCCCAGCGAACCCGGAGCGGCATAGAATGACCCTACAAACGGCGTGATCGTCGCGCCGTACACGCGCAGCCCGTGCGCATGCGCTCGCTCAATAATCTGTTGATACGCGGCGATGATGCGAGCAACCAGTTCCGCATGATCTTCTGGAGTTGCGTTGCCCCTGCGCGACAGGCTGCCCAGATCGTTCACTCCCTCGAAGACAATCACCCAGCGCACACCCGCCGGCGCCAGCACGTCGCGGTCAAATCGCTCCAGCACATTCGGCCCCAGTCCGTCGGTGAGCAAATGGTTGCCGCCGATTCCCTGATTCGACACACCAATGTTTCGTGTCTTCGCTGACGCCTGCAGTTGCTTCGCAAGCCTGTCCGTCCAGCGGTCATTGCCGTTCGTAGTCGAAGCATGGCCATCCGTGATCGAATCACCCAACGCCACCACAACTGCCGCTCCGCGCTTGGTCTGCACATCGATTTCCGTGAGCTGATACCAGTGATCCACATGCTTTGCATCCGGCAGATCCGCAGCGCTCACCTGGTCGCCATGCACGTAATACGTCGTCGACCGCGAACCGGGATGCCCGGTCTCCGGCGATGGCGGCTCATCCAGATGGGAGGTCACTGCAATGTTTGAAAGCGCCGCCACCGGCATCTCTACCGGATCGGACACATACTCCGCGCCCGGCGGAATCGTCACGTCCGGCTTCCCGGCGAACGTCAACGCGCGGTCGCTTCCGGGTTCGATAGCCGCCGATGCCGGTGAAACCGGAGCCGCGATGTGTACCGATGTGAAGTGCAATGCCTCCCTTCCGAAGGCATTCGATAAGTGCACCCGCAACGCGGATCCACCCAGCGAAAGATGCACGATCTGGCGCACTGTCGCATCGCGCATGTCATCGACGGGCAGTGCGTTTTGCGGTTCGGGAATCTGCTGCGAAGCGCCCCAGCTCGATACCCACACATCGTTCTTTGCCGCGCTGCCCTGCTGCGCCCATAGGCAACTCGCCAAAGCCAATAACATCGCAATTTCCGCGACTTTGCCAGCCAGTTTCATCATGGATGATTTAGTATGATCCCCGAAGAAATTCACATTGCTAAAAAACGCACCAAGAATATCATCCCGGAGTTTGTCCATGCGTCCTCGCTTCAAATGCCTCGCTCTCGCCTATGCTTTCGCCGCCGCCATCATGCTTCAAGCGCAAACTCCCTGCTCTCCTGTCACATTCTCCGCCGACCAGGATCACCAGAACATGATGGACCAGCTTGGCATCAAGGCGCTGCGCCCCGGTTTCAGCGGAAACGAGAACGCGCCTAATCACGCCAACTACTATGAATCGAAGGCCAATCCCTATCCCAATGTGCCCGATCCGCTATCGCTGAATGACGGTAAAAAAGTCACTACTCCCGAGATGTGGTCGAACGAGCGCCGCCCCCGGTTGGTTGAATTGCTTTCGAAGTATGTCTACGGCTTCGTCCCCGCCAACATCCCCAAGGTCACATGGACCGTCATCGCCGTCGATCACGAGCGGATTGGATTTACTCCGGTCATCGCCAAAGACCTGATCGGCGAAGTCGACAATTCGTCGTGTCCCGCGATCAGCGTTAAGATTCGCATGACGGTCGTGACTCCCGCGAATGCCACGGGCCCCGTTCCCGTGCTCATGGAGTTCACCCGTGCCGGATTTCCGAATCCCAATGCGCCGCGCGGCGAAGACCTCGACAAGATCAATGCGGCCATGAGGGCGCTCCTCATCCAGCAGGATCCATCGCTCAAAGACCTCCTCGCACAGCATCCCGCGTGGCAGCCGTTCGAGGAGGCGCCATTGTTTCAGCGGCCGGAGCTGAATGCCGACGGCGATCCTCCCAACGAATGGCAGCTCGCCGCCGCCGGCTGGGGCTTTGTTCGCTTCGATCCCACCAGCGTGCAGGCCGACAACGGCGCAGGCATCACGCGCGGCATCATCGGCCTGGTCAACAAGGGCCAGCCGCGCATGCCCGACGATTGGGGTGCTCTGCGTGCATGGGCCTGGGGCGCCGGCCAGGGCCTCGATTATCTTGAAACCGACTCCGCAGTCGACTCGAAGCAGATCGGCATTGAAGGCGTCTCGCGCTACGGCAAGGCCGCGCTCGTCACCATGGCCTTCGATCCGCGCTTTGCAATGGTGCTCGTCGGCTCCTCCGGCAAGGGCGGAGCCACATTGTTGCGCCGCAACTACGGCGAGGGCGTGGAGAACCTGGCCACTGGTGAGTATTACTGGATGGACGGCAACTTCATCAAGTACGACGCTTCTGAAGCTACTTCCGGCAGCATGAACCCCGGCGACCTTCCCGTCGATTCCAACGATCTCATCGCACTCTGCGCGCCGCGTCTCACCTTCATCAGTTACGGAATTCCCGAGAAGGGCGACGCCCACTGGCTCGACCACCAGGGAAGCTGGATGGCCACCCTCTCCGCCAGTCCTGTCTGGACCCTCCTCGGAGCGCCCGGCCTGAGCACATCCGACCTCGATTACCGCACTGCTCCCATGCCTCCCGTGAACGACGGCCTGCTCGATGGCAAGCTCGCATGGCGCCAGGACGATGGCGGCCACACCGACGCGCCCAACATGAAGTGGTTCATCCAGTGGGCCGATAAGTTCATTGGCCGCAAACCGTAGCCGTCAGCTCGGAATCGGGAACCTTCTGCACCGGCGCCCCCGCATTCGCTTCAAGTATCCCGCGCCACAGCAGCATTGTTGGTCGTTCACTTGGCGTGTATTCTGTAGCTTGCAGACGAAAAGGATTCAGAAACGTTCGATCTCTGCCGACCCACTCCGATCTTGCATCCCAAGCATATGCACTCAGAGGGTCTAAAATCCCCGCCCGGCCCGCTCAACTCCGTACTGCTCGCCGGCCAGTCCGCGCAAGCAGCCCCTCAAGATCCTGCCTGGCTGACCCCGTTTGAGCCACATCCATGGCTCAAGAACCGCCATCTGCAAACCATCGTCGGCAACTACCTTCCCCGGCCCGAATTCCGCCTGCCCACAGTTGCCGAAACAGTCGAAGTCGATCCCGCCGATCGCAGCCGCGTCCTTTGCCATTGCCATTGGCAACCAGAACCAGTCCGCGCCGCACGGCTCACAGCAGTGCTGGTGCACGGCCTCGAGGGCTCCTCCGATTCCCGCTACATGAGGGGCATCGCCGCGCGCGCGTGGGCTGCCGGCATGAACGTCGTCCGCATGAACATGCGCAACTGCGGCGGAACGGATGCGCTCAGTCCAACTCTTTATCACTCTGGCCTCTCCACCGACCTGGGCGCGGTAGTATGCCACTTTACAGAGCGCTTTGCATTGGAACGAGTCGCCCTGGTCGGCTACTCCATGGGCGGAAATCTCGTGCTCAAGCTGGCCGGCGAGTGGGGCGCGCGCGCGCCGCTTGTCGCGGTTGCCACGGTTTGTGCGGCTATCGATCTGGCCCCCGGCGCGGACGCTCTTCACGAAACGGCCAATCGCATCTACGAGTGGAATTTTCTTCGCTCACTGATGCGACGCTTCCGCCGCAAGGCATCTCTCTTCCCGGAAATCTACCGGGGGCACTACATCGGCCCCGTGCGCTCCATCCGCGAGTTCGACCAGAAGTTCGTCGCTCCCTATTGCGGATTTCGCGATGCCGACGACTATTATTACCGTGCCGCCAGCGCCCGCGTCATCGACCGCATCGCCGTTCCAACGCTCATCCTCTGCGCGCACGACGATCCATTTATCCGTCTCTTCCCGGAAACCCGCGCCCTCCTCGCTGCCAATCCCTATATCAATTTTGTCGAAACTGCCAACGGTGGCCACTGTGCCTTTCTAGCCCACTCTGACGACGATGGCATCCACTGGGCCGAAGCAACTGTCGTGCATTTCCTCGAGGCTGCTGCTGCGGATACACTCCACAAAGCTGCGCCGGTCCAAACCGCTGCTTCACAGCTAAAATGAAGAGCGTGGGCGAGTAGCTCAATCGGATAGAGCACCGGCCTTCTAAGCCGGGGGTTGTGGGTTCGATTCCCGCCTCGCCTACCATTTTAGAATCAGTAACTTACTGCACTTTTTCATTTTTCAGAAATCCTGACTGTGGGTGATTTTGGGGGGACCCTTCTTCAATCTTGTCGCTAGTCAGCAAATCCACCGCGCGGAGCTCGACTATGAATTTCACATCCAACACTGTAATGTTAGCGACCGTTGGCCAGGATTCCCCCGACTACGCGCAATGTTCCTACTCGCCCACACAAGTCAACAGCAGGTACCGGGGAGCTTTCCGCTGCGCTGCCTGCCGGAACGAAGTTACCGTGGGTCACGATACCGCCATCGACAACAAGTTCTTCGATATTTCCGCCGTCGGTGACGCTCAGGCCATAAGCGGGCAGTTGGACAAACTTTCCGGAGACCAGCGCGCTGCCGCTTCCGCCGTAGGTCTCGATTCCACGATGGACGACGAGCCGTCCCACGGGACAGCCGATCTGGACCCCCGGCGCGGCATCGCCGTGTGTGGTGATCCGATCGAATTCGGCTTTTTGGATTGAACCGTGATATTCGTTGAAGCCGCGTGATCCCGTGCCATATGTTTCGATCGGCGCCTGCACGATGACTTCCCCCATCTTTCCATAATTCACAAAGCCGATCGCTGTCTCCTTGCCGTAGGAGGTTAATGGTTTCTGCGCAACCCAGTTGTCGACCGTTCCCCAGTTATCCAGAACCATGTCGAAGTCGCCAAACGTCGTCACAGCGCCGAGATTTTTTACTTCGGTCACATGTGCTCCCCAGAAGCTACCAACCGCGCACGATATATAAACGGTGCTCCCGGGAGTTCCGGGAGTGATCTGGCCCCTGGTGAAGATAGCGCCGGTTGTCAGTTCAGATACTTTGAGTGAGTCGACGCAGTCTTGTGCGAAACCCGCGAGGAATGCACCGCCTCCGCATGCCGGCGCATACTTCCGGCCGATCGAGATGCCTTGCAGTTTAGCGGTCACGGATGCAACGGCTTGACGATTCCAGAGAGTGAACGCACCTTGCAGCACGCTCACTCCGAATCCCTGGGGCTGAGGGAGCCGTTGGGTCGAATCGGCAAATTCAATATCCAGGTTGTTCACTTCGACGTGCCCGGCCTGCGTAATGCACTCGATCAGGATCTGAACCTGCCCGATGGTGTGTACGGACTCGATCATCATCGTTCCAATGTCATCGACGTCGGACCGATTGAAGATTGCGCGATAACCCGCTGAGGTCAACAGGGACAGGTTGCGGACCGTGTTGTTTGACGTCAACTGGACGCCATCGATCCCTGCCTGGAACTCTATGGTTGGCGATTCCCCTTCGCCGACAATTTCCTGGCCCGGCTGGAGGCAAATCGAGGGTGCGTCAACGATCTTTCCTCGAACCACGATCGTTCCGGACTCTGGGTTGCCGGCCGCGAGGCCGAGTTCTTCAGCGGATGACACCTCAATCGGCGAGCGCATGACGCAGCCTCCTGCTTTGAATACATTTCAGGCCTGTTGATCGGCTATTTTGATCTTGGAGTGCCGCAGTTCAGCCAGCAACTGGGCAAAACATTTCGGGAATATCCAGTCTATCTGGAATCGCCGTGTTGTGTGACGTAATCTGTTCTCATGCCCCTGGCCGCAGGCTCCCGTATAGGACATTACGAGGTGATCGCCCCGCTTGGCGCAGGCGGCATGGGTGAGGTCTATCGCGCGATAGATACGAAACTGAATCGCGAAGCGGCCATCAAGGTTCTCCCCGAGGCCTTCTCGCAAAGCGCGGAGCGCATGGCGCGCTTCCGGCGCGAGGCGCAGATCCTCGCCGCGCTGAATCATCCCAATATCGCGCAGATTTATGGGATGGAGGACTCCGCCCTGGTCATGGAATATGTGCCTGGCCAGATGCTGCAGAGCCCCATGCCGCTGAAGGAAGAGCTGAATGTTGCCAGGCAAATCGCCGAGGCGCTCGAGTGCGCCCACGACAAGGGGATTGTTCATCGCGATCTGAAGCCGGCCAACGTGAAAATAACTCCCGACGGTACGGTGAAGGTTCTGGACTTCGGCTTGGCGAAGGCGACGGAAGAATCATCCGCAGACGCAGATGAGACTGCGACATTGGATGCGACGCGCTCTGGGGTCATTCTTGGAACTGCATCGTACATGAGCCCTGAACAGGCTACGGGACATGTGGCTGATCGTCGCGCTGATATCTGGTCGTTTGGCGTGATGCTTTGGGAAATGCTTAGCGGCCGACGATTGTTCAAAGGCCAGAGCATGGCGCAGACGCTTGCAGATGTGTTGACGGCTGAAATTGACTTCAGCCTGCTGCCGGCGAACACTCCGGCCTCGATTCGCGATCTGACGAAACGCTGCCTCGATCGCAACCTGAGGAGCCGCTTGCAAGCCATCGGCGAGGCGCGCATAACCATTGAAAAGTGCCTGGCTCACCCGGAACAAGAAGCTGCACCGAGCGTGGCGGGGGCGGTGCCGGCGCGGCGCTCCGTGCTAAAACGGACGCTCTACTTTTCGGCCTTCGCCGTGACAGCGGTGGCCGCCACCGCACTGGCGTTCCTCGCCTGGCATGAGTCGCGCCCAGCATCGTTGCTTCCAATGTTGCGGCTCAATGTCGAAGTGGGCGACAACACGGTCCTGGCGCGAGTCGGGGGAAACAGTCCAATTGCGCTGTCTCCCGACGGAACCCGCCTTGCGTTCACCTATAACGGAGCCGACGGCAAGCCCCGCCTGGGGACACGACTGCTCCAGCAGAGCGCCATCTTTCCACTGAACGACACCGAAGGCGCCAGCGAGCCATTTTTTTCTCCAGACGGCAAATGGATCGGGTTCTTTGCCGGCGATCAGCTGAAGAAGGTCTCTGTGGATGGCGCAGTGATGTCGACACTCTGCACGGTCCGCAACGCGCGAGGCGTTAGCTGGGGAGCTGACGGCAACATTGTCGTCGCGGCTGGACTCGGTGAGCCGCTCTCGCGCGTGTCTTCAGAAGGCGGAACTCTTCAGCCCCTGACTCAGTTCACGGGCACCGAACACACTCATCGCTGGCCCCAGGTTTTACCCGATGGTCAGCACATTCTGTTCACCGCTGCCACAGACGTGGGCGACTACGACAACGCCAGCATTGAAATACTCTCACTGAAGACCGGACAGAGGAAGACTTTGATGCGCGGCGGATTCTCGCCGCGGTATGTAAGCTCCAAGGGCAGCGCTCACTGCTCCAATTGCGGACATCTAGTCTATCTGCATCGAAGCTCCCTGTTCGCCGTACCCTTCGATTTGAACCGGATGTCCATAACGGGACCGCCGGTGCCGATCCTGGACGACGTTGGCAGCAACACCATTTCAGGCGGCGATTTCTCGATATCGGACGACGGATTGTTCGTTTATCTTCCCAGCCGCGCGGCAAACCGAACCGGATCCATTGCCTGGATCGACGGTTCCGGCAATCGCCAGGAGTTCCAGGCACCTGCAGGGCTCTACTTCACACCCCGAATTTCCCCGGATGGCAAGCACGTAGCATTTGCGATGGGCGCCGAATCGCAGATCGATATCTGGGTGAAAGACCTAGCGCACAACACGCTGTCGCGGCTTACGTTCCTCGATGGGGACAATCGCTACCCGGTCTGGACTCCGGATGGCCGGAAAATCTTCTTTCTGTCACACGATCCCAAGAGCCCCGGACTGTATTGGGTTCGCTCTGACGGTTCCGGTGAAGCGCAGCGTCTCACGGATGGAAAATTCGAGGACGTGCCGTTCACGTTTACACCTGACGGCAATCGCCTCGCGTTCCACCGCTTCGGCGCGAATGGCTCAGAGATCTGGACTGTACCGGTGGACGGCGACCCTGAACGTCCCCGGCTGGGAAAGCCGGAGCTTTTTCTGTCTTCTCCTTTTGTAGATCTGGAACCAGCCATTTCACCCGATGGGCGCTGGCTCGCCTACGCTTCAAATGAGTCGGGAAGCCCTGAGGTGTACGTTCGCGCGTTTCCCGGTCCGGGCGGCAAGTGGCAGATCTCTACCGGCTCAGGTCATTTTCCGGTCTGGTCGCGTTCAAGCCATGAGCTGTTCTTCGAAAAGGTCGGCGAAGTGGGGATCATGACGGCAGCCTACACCGCGAGCGGGTCACCCAATGCCGGAACCTTCACCGCAAGCACGCCGCGGATGTGGTCAGCTGTGCCTTTGGCCGCTTCATACAACTTCCCGAACTACGATGTGGCGCCGGAGGGCAACCGGATTGTTGCGATTCTCGCGCCCGACGATCCCGAAAGCCAGAAGCCGCTTACCCACGTAACATTTCTATTAAACTTCTCCGACGAGTTGCAGAGGAAGGCGCCGGGGAAGAACTAGGATCGACGCTCGTGCGCGAAACAGGCGAACGCCGATGTCAGTTCCAGTCTGAATGTAGAATGCAGCAACACACCTGAACTACGGAGTGCCCGCGATGATACGACCGCACGAGATATTGCCCGCTATGTTGCTGGGAGCCATCTGCGCCCCGCTCTTCGGGCAGTTGGCTCCTCAGCCATTTCTTACCCCGCCTGCGCTGCCCGAGGCGCCGAAACCCGGAGCGGTGAAACTGTTTGCATTGGCTGCGACTCGTGGAGGCTGCGATCCGGCGGCAGAGGTAAGCCGCGACGGCAACCTTATGACGGTCAACCTGACTGTGACCAAGCAGGAAAACCGGATCTACAACCCGAGCAGTGGCGGGACCATGGACACGGTGAAGCTTCGGTCGTATGGAGGGTGCCTCTCGGGGCCGCTGATCGATACAGCTCCTGGCACCACGCTGCGTGTGCATCTCGATAATGAGCTCGATGACAAGGATCCGACCTGTCCGGGCGGTGCTGATCCGCCGGATGGCAGCCCCGGCTGTTTCAATACCATCAATCTCCATTTCCATGGGCTTCATGTCTCGCCTGCGGGTAACAGCGACAATGTGCTGCTCAATATCGCGCCGCATACGAAGTTCGATTACGAGGTCAACATTCCCGAGGACCATCCCTCTGGAACCTTCTGGTACCACGCGCACCGCCATGGTTCGACGGCGCTGCAGGTGGCAAGCGGGGCGTCAGGCGTACTGATCGTTCGCGGAAAGAGAGAGTACACCGGCGGACGCCCCGGAGATGTGGACACGATTCTCAAAGATTCGACCGCAAAGCCTTTGCGCGAGCAGGTGTTTCTGTTTCAGCAAATCCCTTATGCGTGCTTCGACGACGATACCTATGCACATGTTTTGACCAACAACGACGGGACATGGCGTTGTCCGCCAGATAAGGTTGGCGTTGTAGAGAATTTCGATCTGCAACTCGCCTCGCAGACGGTCTGGGACAACAGTGGGCGATTCACCAGTATTAACGGTGCAGTGCAGCCGACGCTGACAGGTATTGCCGCAGGCGAGATTCAGCGCTGGCGGTTCCTGCATGCGGGGATTCACGACACCATCAACCTGCAGGTGGTGCCGATGCGGGATGCCGGACCAAACGCTGCGTTGGCACTCGCTGGTGTTGTCGCCGGAACGCCGGCAGAACAGGCCAGGACGATCGCAGAGGTTTGTCCTGTGACTGTGCCAGATTCCGAACCCAAGGTTGAACTGGTGCCGCAATTCGAGATTGCGTCGGATGGCCTCACCCGCACTTCCATCCGCAAGATCAGCGGCAAGACCATCAGTGGCGGAATGGGAAGCAACTTCCTGCAGCCCGGCTACCGTAGCGACATCCTCATTGTGTTTCCGCACGACGGTACTTACTGCCTGCTGAACCAGGCAGCGACCCCGGCAGAGCGCGCAAAAACCGGCAGCGCTTACCATGCGGGCGGGCAGGGACCCGATCAGGCCGAACTGCTGGCGACGGTCATTGTGAAAGGCGGCAAGCCAGTTGCAGGCGACCTGGAACAGTACGTGGAGCAGGCGCTGTATGAAGGCAATCAAAGCCTGCCTGAAGCGGCGCGCAAGGGCTTGCTGCGTGGCGATCTGACTCCGTGGCGAGGCATGGCCGACCTGAAGGATGCAGTCGTAACCAGCGAGTTGCAGAAAGTTGATTTCTTTATCGGAAATGCTCCCTACCCACAGGACCCGCCCTTCATTGCGCCGAAGACGCCTCAAGGCGAATGGACTGGACAGTTCGGCTTCTATATCAACTACAAAAGCTATGATCCGAATCGTATCGACTTCACACGGCAGGTGGGGACGACCGATGACTGGGAGTTGACCTCGCAGGGTGTGCCTCATGTTTTCCACATTCACGTAAATCCATTCGAAGTAATGGATGTGAAAAGAGTCCTGGAGAACGGCGTTCCGCAAAGCATTTTCGGCCCGCACGGCGAGTGCCTAGTCAAACCTGACTCGCTTGGTTTGGAGAACCAGTATTGCGGCATGTGGCACACTTTCAGGGACACGGTCTTCGTGCAGAATGGATACCAGGTCTTCATACGAACGAGATATGACCGATATATCGGCGAGTTTGTCATTCATTGCCACATACTCGATCACGAAGACGGTGGCATGATGTCAAATATCCAGATCGTCCCCAACATCAACGCACCGGGCAACGGACTCGGCATGGCTGGCATGAAACACACGCACTGACAACCTCAGGAACAGTTCACTCAGGTTTACCGGGGTCCAAGAGGGGGATCCTGATCGACGACTCAGTGGATGCGACCTCTATTTAAGTGCATCGTGGATCGGTAGCGAGAAGCCGACTCCAAGGGACTGATCCAATGTCAGCACGTACATTTCTGATTTGGCGTCGACTGAGCACGGCACAAATGGTCCGTAGCCGACCGCATTCTTTCATCGCGTCTCCCGCGCTTTAGGAGAGAGGCGTGGAGCGCCTTCGCATCCAGAGAGACCAAGGACCTCCCTTGGGCACGTGCAATAGGCCAGCCAAAAACTAGCCGGAATTTCTGCCTTGTGATCACATCTAAGATGGCCGTGAGGGGGAAACGATGTTCGCGCCGGCAGACAGCCGAAGGGAGACTTACCGTATCGAGAGGAGGCAGGATCTATTTCCCAACCGTCGCCGCAACCTCTTCTTCGGTAACTACAAAAAAGCGGCGCAAGTCTGCTCGTCCAAACGAAGTGGTCATAGCCACATCGGCGGCATCCCGCCCCGTCGCCATGAGTACACGGCCAATCCGGGATTGGTTATTGCGGGCATCGAAAGTCCACCAGCGGCCTTCGAGATAGGCCTCGAACCACGCACTGAAGTCCATCGGAAGAACCACTGGGACGCCGATATCGCCCAGATAACCCGTTGCATAGCGTGCCGGAATGTTGAGCGCACGGCAAAAGGCGATGGCAAGATGTTGAAAGTCGCGACATACGCCGATGCGTTCAGTAAAGACATCGAGGGCAGTCTTTGTGGGCCGGGCATGCTGATAGTTAAAGGTCACTTTGTTGTGAACCCAGTTGCAAATGGCCTGTACGCGACCCCAGCCGGGTTCGATTTGTCCGAATAGTTCAAAGGCAACGCTGGAGAAACGATCCACCTCGCAATACCGGCTATTGAGCAGGAATGGGAGTATTTCGTGCGGCAGACCGCCGACGGCCTGCTCTCGTGCAGACCAATTGATCTCATCCGGAGCTCCTGAGTCTTGAATGAGCGTGGAATTGAACATCCTCAGTTGCCCTCGAGGAGCGACGAATCGCGCACAACGATTCCCGAAACTGTCGATGTAATGGGCGATTTCGAGTCTAGGTTCGGTTTGCAGCTCGTCCGGCTCCAACAGATCGTGGGCGCGCGAAGGATGGACATTGAGCAGCGCCACCATCGCGGCAGGTGCCGGAAGTTCGAATTCAATTTCGTATGCAAGGCGAATCAACATTTTGGCGCCTCTAAGCGTAAAGGTACTGGACTGTGTAGCGTCCTGCGGGAGGAGGCGTGCGACGGTGCGAGAACGCTCTCCTGCGATTTGGATGCAAGATAGCGGACGCAGGTCGTCGAGGCCGTCGCGTCGGAACCCGTCCGGAAGCGTCCGATTGGGGGTGCGCCGGTAACCAGTCCATTTTCCACGCATGCGCCGGGTTTTTCAGTACCGGAATGGACATGTTTCCGGCGGACGATATGTTACTGTGTGTTTAACGCCCCGACTTCCCCAAGACATTTGGCTGGTTCGCGGGCAGTGTAGCCGAATGGCGGCAGGCCCCGAATTCCAGGTGTGGGCAGCGGGGGGCGGATGGGAATACAAGTTGCGCTGAACCACCGGACACTTTACCGATACGAAAAAGAAGTATCTCTCGGTCCCCAGGTGATCCAGTTGCGTCCCGCGCTGCACTGTCGAACGCCAATCCTCAGCTATTCGCTTGACGTCACCCCCTCCGATCACATTCTGAACTGGCAACTGGATCCCCACAACAATCGCCTGGCGCGCCTTCTCTTTTCAGGGAAAACGAGCGAACTTCTGGTCGAGGTGAACTTCGTCGCGGACCTATCTCCTTACAATCCATTCGCATTTTTTCTGGAGCCCGGATTTGAGGAATTTCCTTTCGCATACGCGCCAGCGCTGGCCAAAGATCTTGAACCTTATCGATCTGTGGATCCGCCTGGCCCGCTGCTTCATACGTTTCTTGAGGGCTTCGCGGGACGGACGGGCGGAACGATCGGTCTTCTGCTTGACTTGAATCGAAAGGTGCGGGACGAAATCAGTTATGGGTCGCGGTTGGAGCCGGGCGTCCAGACGCCCGAGGAGACCCTCGAGAAGCGTTCGGCGTCGTGCCGCGATTCCGCATGGCTTCTGGTTCAAAGTCTCCGAAATCTTGGGATCGCAGCCCGGTTTGTCTCGGGGTATCTGATTCAATTGCAATCCCCCGATCCGGCGTCGGGAGGTCCGGAGGCGGACTCAGCAGAACTGCATGCCTGGGCAGAAGCCTACTTGCCGGGCGCGGGCTGGATTGGAATGGATCCGACTTCGGGCCTGCTTGCCGGCGAGGGTCACATCCCACTCGTCTGCACTCCGACTGCTTCGCAAGCCGCACCAATCGGAGGCACTTCCGAGCCGGACCAACGTGGAGTTTAGCCACTCCATAGTGATTCGCCGTTTGAATGAACCGCGAGGGCTATCCATGCCTTTTACCGACGAGGACTGGCTGCGAGTAAGACAGGTCGCGCAGAACGTCGACGAAGAACTGAAGGCGCAGGATGTGCGCCTGACGATGGGTGGCGAGCCAACTTATGTCGGCATCGACGACCCTGAGAGCCCTCAATGGAACATCGATGCCGGCGGATCGATGAAGAGAACCCGCGGCCTGGCGCTCATTCAAGGTCTCCGCGAGGGCGCGGCTTCCGGTGGACTTCTCCACTACGGACAAGGCAAGTGGTACCCGGGTGAGGCCGTCCCACGTTGGGCGCTTAGCTGCTACTGGCGAGTCGATGGCATTCCCGTTTGGGAGGATGTCAGTCTCATCGCACACGAAGATCGTGAGTACAGTTTTCGTGCGGCCGACGCTCTCGAATTCATTGAAGCGCTTACGCGGCGCCTCCAGGTGAGTTCCGAAGATCTGCTGCCCGCCTATAACCCGGATAGCGAAACGCCGGAGCCGGTTGGCTACATCCTCCCTCTTCGCCGACGGCAGCCGGAAGGACAGCTACGCTGGTCAAGCCAGTTGTGGTTCCCTCGGCCGGAGCGCTTGCTCCTGACGGCTGGCGATTCGCCGATAGGATTCCGCATTGCCACTGAGTCCGTGCCCTGGGTCGCGCCTGACGAGATTGAATACGAGTTTGATTCTGCGCCCTTCGAACAATGGGTCAAGCTCCCGGCGCACCCGGCGCGCCGCATGGAACTCTTCGCGATAACCCCCGCGCCGGATCCGCTACCCGCTGTCTTGCGTGCGTCCGATGCGGTGGCGGAGCTGATCCGGCCGTCGTTATGCGTGCAGGCTCGGGAAGGGCGCCTGCACGTATTCTTGCCCTATGCGCCCAAACTTGCGGACTATCTCGACCTGGTGAGCGCGGTTGAGGACACTTGCCAGTACCTGAAAATCCCGGTTTGCGTGGAGGGTTACGCGCCGGCCCCCGATCCGCGGCTGCGATCGTTCAGCGTCACTCCGGACCCAGGCGTTCTGGAAGTAAACCTGCCACCCGCGAGCAATTGGGACGAGATAGAGCGGATCAATACCTTGCTCGACGGAGAAGCCCGCCGCAATCGGTTAACCGCTGAAAAATTCGCCTACGATGGCAGCCGAGTCGCTACGGGAGGTGGCAACCACATCGTGATCGGTGGGGCGACCCTGCTGGACAGTCCTCTTCTGCGCCGGCCGGACCTGCTGCGCAGCATGGTGGCGTTTTGGCAGAATCATCCGTCGCTGTCGTACCTGTTTTCCGGCATGTATGTCGGTCCCACAAGCCAGTATCCACGCGTGGATGAAGCGCGCATGGATGCCTTGTATGAGCTCGAGATTGCCTTTCGCAATCTCCCTTCAGGCGATTGTCCACCATTCGTTATCGATGGCTTGTTCCGCAATCTACTCGTCGACGCTACGGGAAACTCGCATCGCGCCGAATTCTGCGTCGACAAACTTTATCCGCCAGAGGGCCTCGGGTTGCAACTTGGATTGCTCGAATTGCGGGCATTCGAAATGGCGCCTCATGTGCAAATGAATCTTCTGCAGATGTTGCTGATTCGCGCCTTGGTAAGTATGTTTTGGAAAACGCCTTTCGATGGAAGTCTGATCCGATGGGGTACCACGCTTCACGACCGTTTTATGTTGCCGGATTTTATCAGGCGGGACCTTCGCGAGGTACTCGCTCAGTTGCGAGTTGTCAGGGTACAACTTCGAGGACGAGTGGTTCGATTCCCATTTGGAGTTTCGCTTTCCGAAGATAGGATCGATCGCTGCGGACGGAGTCGAACTCGAACTGCGTCAAGCCCTCGAGCCTTGGAACGTGCTCGCGGAAGAAACCTATTCCGGCCGCACGGTTCGTACCGTGGATTCATCCATGGAGCGGATGCAGGTGAGGGTGTCCGGGTTCACAACGGAATCACGCTATGTTGTTGCCTGCAATGGGCGCAGGGTGCCGCTTCAACCTACCGGCGAGCCCGGCGTAGCGCTAGGCGGCGTGCGGTTTCGTGCGCGGCGATTATCGGCATCGTTGCACCCTACGGTTCCCGTTCATGCGCCCCTTGTCTTCCACCTTATCGACGGCTCGAGGGGCTACTCGATTGGCCAATGTACTTACTATGTCGGACCACCCGACGGCGGTTCTTACGCAGCTCGTCCAGTCGAACGCTGCGGAAGCTGAAGGCCGGCGCATGGAGCGCTTCAAAGTGCACCCCCCTGCGCTCAGCCCGATGGCGGCGCCTGCGGAAGAGATCAACCCACTCTTTCCGATGACTCTCGATCTGCGCATGCCGCCGCGCGGACAAAAGGCCCAAATCGACACATCGGGGCTCGTGTCATGACAGTGGATCTTTACCAGACTCCGCTCCGGTACGGGCGTGCCTATGACGAGTTATCGGCCGATGGAGTGACTCCTCGGCCTCACTGGGCGCGTATCATGAAGTCCTTCCGGGCGATCGGCCCCGAGGAGCTGGGACGGCGCTGGGAGCGCGCTGAACGCCGCATTCGCGAGAACGGCATCACGTACAACATCTACGGTGATCCGCTCGGCGCAAACAGGCCCTGGAAAATCGACATCGTTCCATTCCTGATTCCGGCCGAAGAATGGAGATTCCTCGAAGCCGGCCTCGTTCAGCGCGCCCGTTTGCTCAGTCGAATTCTGGAGGATCTTTACGGATCGCAGGAGCTTCTCGTGAATGGATGCTTTCCGGCCGAGCTTCTGTTTGCCAACCCTGCATTTCTTCGACCGCTGGTGGGGGTGCGGGTTCCCACGCACAGTTATCTTCATATGCTGGCGGTTGATCTTGCGCGTTCGCCGGACGGCCAATGGTGGGTGCTCTCCGATCGCACTCAGGCTCCTTCGGGCAGCGGTTATGCACTGGAGAATCGCACCATTGTTTCCGATGTCCTGCCCGATATCTTCCGCAAGTCGAATGTCCAGCGCCTTGCGCCTTTCTTTCGTGCGCAGCGCGACGCACTTGCCAGCCTCTCGAAACGCAACAATCCGCGCATTGTCCTCCTGACCCCCGGTCCGCACAATGAGACCTACTTCGAACACTCGTATATGGCTCGATACCTTGGATTCACTCTGGTCGCGGGAGCGGATCTCACAGTGCGTGACCGGTCCGTTTATCTCAAGACCGTTGATGGGTTGGAGCGAGTCGATGTAATCTTGCGCCGCGTGGATGATAGCTTTTGCGATCCTCTCGAATTGCGGAGCGATTCGCTTCTGGGAGTACCGGGTCTGGTCGACGCCGTCGTAGCTGGAAATGTCGTCGTCGCCAACGCATTGGGAAGCGGCTTGATTGAGACAGCCGCGATTATGCCTTTTCTTCCCGGCCTTTCCAAACATCTCTTTGGCGAGAAGCTTGAGCTCCCGTCGGTCGCGACATGGTGGTGCGGTCAGCCATACGCGCTGGATTGGGTGCTGAATCATCTTGATTCCGTGGTGGTGAAGCCAGCGCTTCCGTTGCGCGGTGCAGAGCCGGTATTCGGCGCTGAACTTGATCAAGCCGAAAAGGGGAAGTTTGCTGAGAAACTGCGGGCCCATCCTCATGAGTACGTAGCACAGGAACAGGTGGTTTTGTCGAGCGCACCCGTATGGGACAATGGACATTTTCATTCGCGCAGCGTCGTGCTGCGCGCTTACGTGCTCAACACAGGAAACGGGTGGACAGCAATTCCGGGGGGATTAGTGCGGGTCGCCGATTCCGAAGGGTCGGTCGTCTCGATGCAGCGTGGCGGCCACAGCAAGGACGCCTGGGTGCTTTGGGACGGCCCCGTCGATAAATTCAGTCTGCTGCGTCCTCGCAATGAGCCGGTTGTGTTACGCCGCGAGTTGCCAGGTGTGCCGAGCAGCGTAGCCGACAATGTTTTTTGGTTGGGACGATACGTCGAGCGGGCAGAGAGTACTGCCCGGATCGTGCGTTGTATGGCCTCCCGAGTGCGACGCGCAAACGAGGCTGAACTGGCTTGCCTGATCAAACTGCATAGTTGCCTTGAATCGCGGCAAAGCAAATTGCCAAAGACAAAAAGCAGGCGGCCCACGTCGCTGGAGCTTGAACAGGAATTGATCTCGATCGTTACCGATCCCAAGCGGACTGAGGGCCTGGCCTCAACATTGGCAGAGGTATCTCGTGTCGGTGGCACGGTTCGAGAGCGATTATCGGTCGATATGACGTTTCTCATCGGACAATTGCGGGACACAGTCAAGGTTGGGCGGGACACACAGTTTCTCGGATATCCGGCGATGCTGACCCTTTGGCTGGAACTGCTCTCCGCATTTTCCGGGATGGAGCGCGAAAATATTAACCGCGGGGTGGGGTGGCTGTTCCTGAGCATAGGGCGGCGACTCGAGCGCGCGGCCTATCTGACAAGGCAACTGCGCGAAATCACCAAGCCGCTCGCTGAGCGGGACTGGCCGCTCTTGGAGTGCATGCTTGAAGTCGGCGACAGTTCCATGGCTTACAGGAGCCGGTACTACACCACTCTGCAGCCTTTGGCGGTTTTGGATGTTCTCATGGCCGATGAAACCAATCCCCGGTCGTTGGACTTTCAACTAGTCAATCTCGCAGATCTCTATGAAAGGCTACCTCGGCATTTGCCGAATGAACTGCAAGCGATGCGAGACGCATTGGCCTTGTTACGCAGCTTTGATCTGCGCAAGCTACGGTACCCATTGCCAGGCGCCGCAAGGGCGGCAAATGGTGCGGATAGTCTTTCTCAGCTTGAGGGATTCCTCCGAGGGCTGGAACATCTGCTGCGTTCCTGGTCAAATAACTTGTCGAGCAGGTACTTTAGCCACGCTCGCACGTTGCCGGTCACGGTGGGCCTATGATTTGCAGAATTGTTCATCGAACTACTTACAAGTACAAGTATCCGGTCTCGGTCGGGAACCACGTGGCGTGTCTCAAGCCTCGTTCTCTTCTACGCCATCGGTTGGAACAGTGCGAACTCCACATTCAGCCAACCCCGGCAATGATCACCGAGAGAGCGGACTATTTTGGCAATACCCTCCACTTCTTCACTGTGCAGGAACCGCACACGGAATTGGTAGTGGAAGCGCGAAGTAAAGTAATTCTGGAGAAGTCGGTGACAGCGTTGCCGCTCGAGGCGCTTCCCTGGGAAGAAGTGGTTCGATTGCTGCCCGAGGATCATAGTCCGGAGGGACTTGAAGCTTACCAATTCAGATTTGAGTCGCCGCGCATTCTGTTGCGGCCGGAGTTTGCAGCATATGCGCTCCAATCGTTTACCCCCAGGCGGCCACTGTTGGAGGGCCTTCTGGATCTCACGGAGCGGATCCACAAAGACTTTCGTTTTGACCCGAAAGTGACCACTGTTCGGACACCCACAGAAGAGGTTTTTCGGAAGCGGAGGGGGGTATGCCAGGATTTTGCGCACTTCCAAATTGCCTGCCTGCGCTCCCTGAATCTGTCGGCGCGCTACGTCAGCGGATACCTCCGAACTTATCCACCTCCCGGACAACCTAAGCTCGTTGGCGCGGATGCGTCCCATGCGTGGGTGTCTGCTTACTGTCCGGGGACCGGCTGGCTTGACCTCGATCCCACGAACAACCTGATTCCCTCAAATGGCCACGTGACGCTAGCCTGGGGACGAGACTATGGCGACGTAAGCCCTCTTCACGGCCTAATTCTGGGAGGCGGAGTGCACGCCCTTAATGTTTCAGTCGATATGGAGATGTTCGAATCCGAATGATCGAAATTGCCAGAATCTCTCTGGAGCAAAGCCGGAGTTGATGAACTGGAGTGCGGACACGGTTCAATCAGCGAAGAATTGCCCGACATCCGCTCGAACACATTTAACATCGGGCCCGATTGCGGAGTGCGATTCCTGTGACGTCGCTCCACTGATCCAAAAATGCAATGCTGCACGCTGAATCTCAGTTGGTACTAAAAGCCCAAAGCACGTTTTGAACCCGGGCCGTCAATGGATCGGTCCCGATAAACGTTAGGTCCCTATCGGGACTGCCCCGGCTCAATCCGCACTTCTTTTATTTTCAGGTATATAGGAACATTTCGTGCTCCCGTTTCTACTTGTAACCCCCAGCCGAAAAATGTGGAAAATTCAAAAGAGCGTGTACATGAAGCTTCTTTCTTGACCGCGGAGAGATCTGAATTGCTCCTGCATGCCCACAGTCTTCCACAGGTACAAGACTGAGTCTGTGGATTCATTTTCCCGGTTCTAGAATGATCAGCCCCTTGGGTCATCGGAAATCCCAAACGACGTGATTGCATTGGCATTGACGTCAGCCTCGGAATTCCCATGTGTTTCTGCCGACCTCCACACCGCCTGCCCATGTTTATCTATCCCTAATTCCCGGTCTTATGTGCGGCTTGGCTTAATACGCGAACCGTCGATTTGCTCCCTCATCTGAGCTGAATCTCGTCTAATGCGAATGGAACCGTTCCGCAGACTCGGTTCAGCGCATACCGCAGCGGGTCTTCCCATTTGCAACTCCCGGTAAACTTTCATTGAACGAAACATCCCTCCGATACGTTCATGTTTGCGGGGGCCCATTGTCAGCCTGCAGGCACATTGCAGAAAGGGGCAAGTATGGAGACTCTGCTTCAGAACCTCCGGGTCAGCATCCGCATGCTGGGCCGGAACCCCGCCATGACCCTCACCGTTCTGCTCACCCTGGCCATCGGCATCGGCGCCAATACCGCCATCTTCACCATGGATTACGCGACGCTGCTTGCCCCGCTGCCGTATCCAAACCCTGACCAGCTCGTCATGGTGTGGTCGAAGATCCAGAACTTTCACAACGGTGTCTCGGCTGGAGACTTCCTCGACTGGAAGCAGCAGAACGCCGCCTTTCAGGATCTCTGCGCATGGTCTGGCGAGAGCTTCAACATTGCCACCAAGAGCCAGCCCGATTACATGCAGGGCACCGAAGAAACTTACAGCAAGCTCCGTATGGTCGGTCAGCCGCTCTTCATGGGCCGTTACTTTCTGCCCGAGGAAGGCGTCGCGGGCCGCGACCACGTCGTGATCGTCACGCACAAGCTCTGGGAAAGGCTCGGCGCGAATCCCCATATCATCGGCACCACCTTGCGCCTGAACGACGAGCCATACACCGTCGTCGGCGTGCAGCAGGCCGGCATTTACGATCGCCAGCAGGCGCAACTCACCGTGCCTCTGGTCTTCAAACCGGAGCAGCTCAATCACGACTTTCACTGGCTCCTGGTGATGGACGGCTCAAGCCCGGAGTCACCATTCAGCAGGCCCAGCAGAACATGAACGGGGTCACAGGCCATATCGCCCAGATGTACCCGAAGAGCGATGAGGGTTGGGGGGCCTATGTCGATCCCCTGAAGAACGATTTCATGCCGAAAGACCGCGTCAAGATGCTTTGGCTGTTATTGGGCTCCGTCGGCTTCGTTCTTCTGATCGCCTGCGTCAACGTGGCTAACCTTCTGCTGGCGCGCGGCGTGGTACGTCAGAAAGAAATCGCAGTTCGCACCGCACTGGGCGCTCCCCGAAAGACCATCTTTGTCCAGTTGCTGACTGAGAGCCTGCTGCTGGCTCTGGCCGGCGGCGCATTGGGTGTAGGCTTCGGATATGGCATGCTGAAGGGCCTGATCGCCGCCATGCCGCAGAATACGCTGCCCATCGAGGCGGATCTGCGCCTCAACATTCCCATCCTGCTCTTCACCCTCGCCGCAGCCACGCTGGCTGGGCTCCTGGCCGGCTGTGCTCCAGCCTGGTATGCGTCACGCATCGATCCCCGTGAAGCTCTCAAGGAGGGCGGCCGCACCGGCACTGGCGCCGGCAAACACCGCCTCCGGCGCATTCTCGTGGTTGGTGAAACCGCGCTCGCACTCGCCCTCCTGGCAGGAGCCGGTCTCACCATCCACAGCTTCTGGAATCTCGCTCACGTCGACCTGGGCCTCAGAACCGATCACGTGCTTACCTTCTACTTGCCCGTGCCGGAAGCACGCCCGAAAGATCTGCAGACAATCACTGCGTATTACCGCGACATCCTTGCTCATATCGCCGCGGTTCCCGGCGTCTCCCATGCCGCCGCCTCCACCGGCAATCCGCTTTACGGCGGCGGTTTCGGAATGCCGTTTACGCTCGAAGGCGGTCCGAGCTACACTGACCAATCGAAGCGGCCCGGTACCGGCTTTGGAATGGTCACGCCGGACTATTTCAAAACCTACGGAATTCAGATCGAATCGGGACGCGCCTTTACCGATCAGGACATTGCCGCGAGTATCCCGGTGGCGATGGTCGACCAGGACTTCGTAAAGAAGTTCCTCCAGGGCAAGAACCCTCTGCTTCAGCGCGTGCTTGTCGAGCAGCTGATTCCCGGCGTGACCAAGCTCGGTCCGCCCATAGCGTGGCAAATCGCGGGAACCTTTCACAACGTACATACCGCTGACCAACGCGATCCACGGCCGCAGATGCTGATCCCCTTCATGCAGATTCCCTGGCCGCAGGCGGAGTTCGGCGTGCGCACCGCCGAGGACCCCGCGACCATGCTCGCCAGCATTGCCGCAGCGGTGCATCAGGTCGATCCTGCGGTCGCTCTGGCTCAGCCCAAAACCCTTGACGAACTGCGGGACGAATCCATGGCCAGCGAGCGTTACACGCTCGTTCTCTTCACTTGTTTTGCCGCCATCGTGCTCTTCCTCGCCGCGCTCGGCATTTACGGAGTCATGTCGTTCTCTGTGGCGCAGCGTGCCCACGAAATTGCCCTGCGCATGGCGCTCGGCGCGAACCGCGGCCGGGTCGTCGCTCTGGTCGTCCGTGACGGCCTTCTACTCGCCGCCATCGGAACGGGAATCGGTCTCATCGGGGCTTACTTCGTTGGCCGCGCGATGCAGAGCCTGCTTTTCGGTGTCGGCGCATTAGACTTTTCCGCGTTCTTGAGTGTCGCCGCCGTTCTCCTCGGCACCGCAGTTCTGACCTGCTTCCTCCCTGCGCGACGCGCCGCTTCGGTCGAACCCATGCGCGTACTCCGTACAGAGTGACATTCTTAAGATCCTTTTTCTCTCATGGCAATGTCTCTGTCGGATCGAGTCTCGATGCGTAGTCCAGAAAGGGACAATGCTACGAAGCTGCGGCGAGCATACAGACTGCGGGAGGGTGTGCCATCGATGCGGCGGATCCGTCGCCGATTACCGCTCCGCAGGAGCAGCCTGGGCTGAAGTTAGAGCCGCAAAAGGCGCCGGTCCAAGTGCTCGTGATTGATCATGTCGATGAGCCGTCGCCGAATTGAGGTCGCGTGACCGGCTCCACGGACATAACCAATTTTGGTGTTGGGGAAGGATAGACGACAAACCACTCGGAACACCCCAAACGTCATCCCGAGAGCAGGTATTCGCGGCCCAACAGGCTGCAAAATTTATTTTACCGACGGGGCCGTTTTTGACGGAAAATGGCGAATGGGATTGCTTGAGGCCAAAGGCTCGCCGGCCGGAATTCCAAGCTGCAAAGGAGGGACCGGTGGGACCTAAGAACCCAAATCGAAGAAATTTCCTAAAGAGCGGCGCCGTGGCGGCCGCAGCGGGGGCAGTGCAGATCACAACCGGTCAGACGCCTGCCGCAGAAACTGAATCACTCAAGGATTTGATCGCGTATGGTGAGCGGTCCCACTACGTAACCTCGATACGGGAGCCCGTGGACGCAAGGCCTTCGCCGGATCAGTTCGGCCTCACATTCCATGTATTAAGCCCACTGCAGGATTCAGTAGGGATTATCACCCCGTCATCGTTGCATTTCATCGGCACTCACCGCGGCTCCATTGTTCCGGACATCGATCCCAAGGAGTATCGCCTGTTGATCCACGGGATGGTAGACCGGCCGCTGGAGTTCACGTTGGAGGAGCTGAAGCGGTTCCCTTCCGTATCCCGCGTTCATTTTATCGAGTGCCTGGGGAATCATTCCAAACCTGAAGATAAGACCGTTCAGGAAACCCATGGGCTGACGAGTTGCAGCGAGTGGACGGGTGTGCAGCTGTCGCTTTTGCTCAAAGAGGTGGGCGTGCAGAAGGGCGCGGCTTGGGTAGTTTCAGAAGGATCGGAGGAGGTGAAAGGAGCGGGCAGCATTCGGCTCTCGAAGGCCTTGGACGATTGTCTGGTCGCCTACGGGCAGAATGGAGAGCCGCTGCGCCCGCAACAAGGCTTTCCGGTGCGGCTGCTGGTTCCCGGATTCGAGGGAATCTATAACACGAAGTGGCTGCGGCGAATCAAGTTGGTCGACCGGTATTACATGACCTATGACGATTACGGCCACATCTCGAGTGACGAGGAAGTCGCTGCGCTGACCTTCCAGTGGGGACCGAAATCGGTCATCACGTTTCCTTCCG
This sequence comes from uncultured Acidobacteriaceae bacterium, assembly GCA_963782285.1. Lineage (GTDB taxonomy): Bacteria > Acidobacteriota > Terriglobia > Terriglobales > Acidobacteriaceae > Telmatobacter. The sequence goes on along the minus strand of CAWAJH010000009.1, from coordinate 412,634 downwards.
GAGGGCAACAGTTACCTGGTCACGGGACGTACCAGATCACTGGATTGGCCTGGTCGGGCGGCGGAGCCGTGAAGAGAGTCGAAATCTCGACGGACGGCGGGCAGAACTGGAAGGACGCCGAAATTCGCGGGCCGGTGTACCCAAAGGCGCACACGCGATTTGGCACGACCTGGCACTGGGAAGGACAGGAATGTGTCCTCCAATCGCGCTGTTCAGATGAACTGGGGCAGATTCAGCCATCGCGCGCCGAACTTGCGAAGTTCTTCAAGGTGCCTGCGGACTATTACAAAACGCATGGCGTGCAAGGATCAGACAATACCATTCAACCGTGGCGTGTGGCGAGCGACGGGAGCGTCCATAATGCGATCGTTTAGGAATTCTCTGCCTTGCCTTATCCTCGCGGCTGTTACTGCTTTGGGGCTTTGCCGGGCTGCGTCGGCGCAATCCCCCACGTATGGTCTGGGCCGAACTCCGACGCCGCAGGAGATTCGCGCGTTAGACATTTCAATCGGGCCTGATGGAAAAGAACTGCCGCCGGGCAGTGGAACTGCAAAAGAGGGCGCGGGGCTTTTCGCGGACAAATGCGCGGCATGTCACGGTGCCACGGGCTGGGGAGGTCCTGCTCCAATGCTGATCAGACCTGAAACAACCCCCAAAAATCCGCTGCCTTGCCTTTCGCCCTGTATCGGCCCGAAAAGTGTAATGGCGCTTCACTCGCCGTACGCGACGACGATCTGGGATTATATCCATCGCGCCATGCCTTTCGGGCAGGAAGGGACTCTCAAGCCCGATGAGGTATACGCTCTAACTGCGTTTCTGCTGTATAAGAACGGCGTCATCAAAGAAGTCGACGTGCTCAATCAAGAAACCCTGCCACAAGTTAATATGCCAAATCGGAATGGGTATGCAATTCCCGATTGGAAGCCCGGCACGCCCAGGCCATTTCCTAACGAGCGATAGAAGGTTCACTGTTCGCCGTTGCCCAAAAGCTTTGTGGCCTATGGTGCCGCGTGACAGGAATCGCATTCCTGAGGAGCATTCTGCTTCTGGTGGCAGTCCAGACATCCAGCCATCGATAGATCAGTTTCCCGGAACAGGCGATCGCGCTGAGCCACCTGTCCATGGCACATCTCGCATTTCACGTGCGCGGCTAGATGCCGCCTGTGGCTGAAGGACACATAATCCGGCAGCTTGTACACCCGCACCCAGGGGATCTCCTGGTGAGTGCTATCGAAAGCGGTCAGCTTCTGGATCGCCGGACTGTCTTTCTTAATTACTTGATGGCATGTCATGCAATAGGAGGTAGCGGGAAAGCCCATGGCGTCGCCGGGATCAGGATTTTGATGGCAATTGCTGCAAACAAGACCCAGAGCAATATGCTGCCTGTGACTGTAAGGAATGGGTTGCTCCGGCCCCTGGAGATCCGCGGCAAAGCTCCCACTCGCTAGCAAAATCAATGCCGACAATCCGACCAAGTGATAGATCGATCGATTCACGACGTTTAAGCCTCGGTGATCACTGCACTCGTATATAGGATCTGGGGGCGTCTGCTCTTCAGACAGTGGGCCGACACATCAAATTTTCGCGGGCAACGATTACGACTTGGGTCCTCGTCGTCGAGTTTAGCAGGCCATCATCTGCGGCTTCGTATCTGTTTCAGGTTCTCGTCGAACGCCACGCCCCGATTCACCAACGTCGCATTCGCTTTCTTTCCCATTCGCTTCTCCAAACTTCCCGGTGGACATGACGCCGGATGACGATATAGTCTCCCTTTGTATTGTCTATGACAACCAGCGTACAGATATCTCGTTCTTCCTCGCGGCAACAAGATTCAGCCTACGATCCGCTGCTCGACGACATCGGATACATGACCTGCATGACCATCGTGCTGCTCGGAAATTACGCGCAGACCGGGCATCTCGGTGGACCGCTCGCATACACGCCGTACAACGTTACGGCCCATTTAATCGGTCCCGAAAACGGAGGGCTTCGTTTCGATTACCGGCGGCCGAAGCATCCTTACTCTGACAAATTCATGCTCGCGGCGGGCCACTCGATCCCTACGTGCTACGCACTGTGGATGATCATGGGACAGGCGCTCGATCGCAGGTTTCAGCAAACCGGCGACCCGCGTTATCGCGTTGACCCGCAGGTAGCGATGCTGCCGGTCGATGCCTTGGGGTTCCGGCGCGGGGCGGGCGCGCTGAAAACTCTGCTGCACGAAACGGGACTGGAAGACCATCCCCTGTTCGCGCAGGCGAAAGGCCGCGGCATTCGCGCCCTCTCGGGACATGCCGAAAGCACCGACTGCACCAACGACGTGAACGGCGGACCCTCCGGTGTCGGCATCGCGACTGCCGCAGGCAAAGCCGCGTTCTGGGATGTGGTGGGCGCGCCAGAATCGCCGAAAGTGATCGCGCTGGAAGGCGAATTCGCACTCACCGAAGGTCATGCGCAGGAGCTGAAGACGCAGGCGCTCGCGCTGCAAGTAGGAAAGCGTTTGCGCGTGATGGTTTCTGACAACAACGCAGGCATCGATGATCGCCTGCTTGGCGGTGTGATCGCCGCACAATACGACGGCTACGATCTGGTGAATCAGTGGACGTCCTATGGATGGAACGTCTTCACTCTGTCGAACGGCAACGATTACGGCCAAGTTGCCGCTGCGCTGAAAGCCATGGACAATGTAAACTCGCTCGACAGGCGCCCAATCGTCGCAATCGGCAAGACGATCAAGGGTTACTGGCCCGGAGCTGTCGACGGAAGAATACCTGGTTTCGGCGATCAATTGGTGAGTTACCCGAGCCATCCCTACGCGCTGAAGATGAACTCGGAGTACTTTGTCGCGCTGGCGCAGACGTTCGAGAGGCACTACGGCCTGGAATTCGCAGGAATTCGCAAGGGACCGGTTAGCGACAATCGCGAGCGATTGATTCAATTCAAGACCAACATCGACCTGGTGATGTCGCTGCTCGATCGCAATGGATTGGGCGATCGTCTCGCCGAGCGGCTCGTGGAAATCGGCGACACCGTACGCGACGACCTGAAGCTTCGGATCTCAGCTTCTCGCGATCCGTTCCTCGACGATCGCCTGCGCGTCGCCAAGCTACCTGAAGACCCGCAGAAGGTCACGGTTCGCAACGCGATTTCCGGCGCAGAGAAGCAGGTAAACATCGCGCTATTCAAGAAGCCGGGCGAGATAGCCGGAGCGCGCCGCGCGATTTCCGAAATCATCAAATGGATGAATTACGTCACAGAAGGGCGATTCTTCACGGTGGCCGCCGATCTTTCGGAGTCGATCAACGTGGAGCACGGCAGTTTGTGGGGACACTATAGTCCCTTGGAAAATCCGCAGGGCACGCGCCTGAAAGCGCCGATTCAGGAAGCAGGCAATGTTTCCACCGCCATCGGATTGGTAAGCCAAAGCGCTTCCGTCGCCCCCGATAAATTCGCCGGTGTTTGGGCGTTGAGCGGTACGTACGGAGCGTTCACGCCGCTCATGTACACGCCGGCGCGCGTCTGGAGCCAGCAAAATCAGGACAGTAAATTCCGCGTCGGCGTACTGCATATTCTCACGGCGCATTCCGGTCCTGAGACGGCCGCGGACGCGCGCACGCACTTCGGCATCTTCGCGCCACAGGTGTGGAAGCTGTTCCCGCGCGGTCAGGTAATTAATCTGAGTTTTTGGGATTACAACGATGTCGCGCCGGGTTATTTTGCAGCGGCGGAAATTGCGGCGCGCGATCCACGCGTGGGCATCATCACGCTGGAAGTGGCGCGTCCCGACTTTCCGGTCGCCGACCGCAGCCTTTTTTCCGATTCCGATCTGCGCGCTGCTGCAAAAGGCCTTTACGTAATCCGGGACTTCGCGCCGGATAAACCGCGCCACGGTTACGTGATCGTGCAAGGAGCGAGTTCCACTGTCAATCTGGTGAAAGTGCTGCCGGAACTTGCAGCAGCTGGTGTGAATGTCAAGGTGATCGCCGCGATCAGCGAGGATCTGTTCGATCGTCAGCCGCGGGCGTATCGCGATTCCGTGCTGCCGCCCGAGGCCCGCTACGATTTGATGGTGGTATCGACGGGCACGCGGCGGATGTGGCCGCTGCGCAACCTCGGTCCGTTGACGGACGAGTACTCTCTCACGTCCGACTTTGACAATAGCTGGAGAAGCGGCGGCCTCGAACTGGAAGTGATTGCGGAGGCGCATCTCGATCCCGATTCGATCTTCGCAGGCGTAAAGCGATTCGCAGCTGAGCGCGAGCGCCGCATCGGCGACCAGCGCAAAATGATCGGTTAGTTGTGTGGGCGGTCCCGGTTTTGTGTACCCGGAGCCAGTGTGGCAACTTTCAAAATTACTTCTGGATTGACCGGTCGGGATGGCCGGAGAATCTGAATGCGATTGCGATCAACGGCAGGAGATGCCATGAAACGAACAGCCACGACGCGGCGCAGGGTGCTCGGCGGATTGGGCGCAGGTTTTGCGGGGGTCCTGTTGAGATCTCAGCAGGACCGTCTCCGGGACGGATTACGCGAGTCCGCGGGCGGCACCACGGACGAACCGCGCGTGCCCGGGATGGATGAACTCAAGACTGTGCAGGAATTCGAGACGGTGGCATATTACAAGTTGCCGCGGGACAGCTTCGACTATACCGCTCAAGGAGCGGAAGGCGAGTTCACCTTAAGGCGTAATCGGGAGGCTTTCGATTGGGTGGAGCTGATACCGCGAGACATCGTCGACGTCAGCTCGGTAAAAACCGCCGCCCAGGTGCTTGGTACCCCGCTGAAGTTTCCCATTTTTGTGTCGCCGTCTGCGGGCATGTCGGCGCTTAACCGCGATGGCGAGATGGCTTGCCACCAAGGCGCGACCGCCGCTTCAGATACTCCAATGATCATTAGCGCCAATGCTTCTTTTCCGGTGGATAAAATTGCCGCTGCGGCCAGCAGTCCCATCTGGTGGCAGCTTTATCCGCAAGAAGATTTGGATCATACCAAGGAACTGCTGGATCGAGCCCTTGCCGCAGGTTCCAAAGCGATTGTCATGACCGTAGATCAGCAGGCGAGTACGCCGAGAGCAACGCGCGTGACCGTCATCTCACTGGCGCATCTTCGAGCGGCGGTGCTGGAGGTGGTGCAGCCTTTTCTCATGCGACGAGTGTCTTTAGCGCGCACCAGAATCAATATCGTCTGGGGACTGCGCGGCTTTGGTACAACTGGCAGTACTTCGATACGGTTCGGAATACGCTGAAGGTTCCTCTCCTGGTGAAGGGAGTTTTGACCGGGGAAGACGCGAAGCTATTTGTGGACCACGGTGCCGATGGCATCTATGTTTCCAATCACGGCGGCCGATCTCTCGATTACGACCCTTCCACGATCGAGGTGCTGGCCGATATTGTGGGTGCGGTTCCGGCGCGAGTGCCGGTGATTTTTGACAGCGGCATCCGCAGCGGTTCGGATATCCTCAAGGCTCTTGCGCTAGGCGCCAAGGCTGTGTGCCTTGGCCGCGCGGTCCGTTGGGGGCTTGCGGCTTACGGAGCGGCCGGCGTGCAGAGAGTGCTGGAACTCCTTCAGGCGGAACTAGTGATGGCGATGGAACAGACGGGAAGGCCCGATCTGGCCTCGATTGATAAGACATTGGTGAGGACACACTTCCGATGAGCCAAAACACTCTTACAAGACGACAGGCGCTTGCAGGTCTCAGCTCCATGGCCGCGGCCTCTCTTGCGCTGGCGGACCAGCCGCCTCAGTCGAGTGACGAGCCGCTGACCGGTATGGTGCCGCGGACGGACCTGGCCAACGTCCTCGAGTTTGAAAATATGGCGGCGCGCAGGCTCGCGCCTTGCGATTACGCCGCTATTTCCGGCAGTGATCGCGCCTTCTTTGAGCGGATCACGTTTCGGCCGCGCATGATGGCGCCAACGATGAATCTGGACCTCAGCCTTGAGTTGTTCGGCGACAAAATGTTTGCTCCGATCATCGCCGGGCCCATCGCGAAGCTACAGACTTATCATCCGGATGGCGAGGCCGGCATGGTGCGCGCAGCTTCAGCCGCGAAAGCCTGGATGGTGGTAAGCAGCGAAGCCAGCATGCCGTTGGAAAAAATCACCGCGGAATCTTCGACAATTCTCTGGTACCAGGTATTCCTGGAAGGCGATCCTGCGGAGGTACGCGACAAGATGAATCTGGCCGTCAAGTCTGGTTGTAAGGCCATTTGCATCACGACAAATGTTCCATTCCCAAGCCAGGAACCGTGCTCGGGCCCCGCAAAGCTGACCACCATATCACGTCCATCAATCAACTGGAACGTCATCGATCAGATCCGCAAAGGCGTCAACGTCCCCATATTAATCAAAGGCATCATGACAGCCGAGGATGCAGAAGCGGCGGTGAGACGAGGGATACAGGGCATCATCGTTTCCAATTATGGCGGCCTGCTTGCACCCGGCATGGCCTCTTCGATGGAAATGCTGCCGTCCGTTGTCGACGGCGTCGCCGGCAAGGTGCCAGTTTTGGTCGATGGCAATTTCCGGCGTGGTTCCGATATCTTCAAAGCTCTGGCTTACGGAGCTACAGCAGTGATGATTGGCAGACCGACTGTCTGGGGGCTCGCCGCCTACGGACCCGAAGGCGCGCAACAGGTTTTGGAGATGCTGCAAACCGAAGTGGCCCGTGATATGGCGCAGACTGGCAAGCAGACACTCAAGGACATCGATCGCAGTGTGGTCAGATTACACAAGGCGTAAATATTTCAGGGGCGAAACGTCGTTTTCTAACTTGCCCCCTCTCTGTTGCGCAACCCGCGTCAGAAAAGGAATCCTGGGCCAATCCGCAAATCGGCCCAGGCGCGAGCTGTGGCTGAAACATCCAGCCTTGGGAGAGACGTTTACTTTTTCTCGGCGTACGGCCCCACCTCGGGCTTGCCTTGCGAATCTTTGAACTGCTCCAGTCCCGTAGCTGCACCGTGGCCGATCACGGCCGTCTCCGTGCCAGCCTGGAAGCAGGTGAAGTCCGGTCGATTCACCCATCCGATTGGACCGCACAGCCGCTTGTGTGCATCGATGGCTGCGTCGTGCACGATGTTGATTAGCCGTTCGTAATCCGGGTCGCCCTGCCTGTAGCCGGAAAAATTGCCCAGATCACCGCTGGCCGCAAAAACAGCGGTAACGCCCGGAATGGCCGCGATTTCCTTCGCAGCCTTGGCGCCATCGAGAGTTTCGATCATCTCGATCAAGACTACGTTCTGGTTGATGGTGTTGCGATACCCGCCCGGGACCCTGCCCCAGAATTCGGGACTGAATGCCTGTCCTCCGCCCAGGCTGCGACCACCCAGTGGCGGAAACATGGCCCAATTGCGAGCCTCGATGCCTTCCTTTACCGAACGCACCGTGGGCACCACCAACACCAGCGCGCCCATATCCATGGCGTGCTGCTCCTCGCGCTCGTTGGTATATGCCACGCGCACGCCGGGGACGGCCTTGGCGTGCGGACAAGCGGCCCACATGCGGCCCACCTTCTCCCAATCGCGCGGACTGTGTTGCATCTCAGTCCAAATGAAATCGTAGTAGCCGGAATTCGCCATGGCGCAGTAGGCGTCGGGATCATCGCCGTAGAAGAAGGTTCCTCCGACAACCTTTTCGCCTTTCATCATCTTGATCATCACCGGGTTCCAGATCTTTGCGTTGGGCGGCGCGTCAAAGCCGTGACCGTACTTCCACGTGGACGGATCGAGCGGGCCCTGATTCGTGGCTCCGGGCGGCGCTTGGTTAATAGCGTTGGAGTCAACGCCGGCGGGTGCCGCGAGCGGAAATTGCGCGCCTGCACCCGCGCCGTTTGCATCTTCGGTGGTTTGCGTTGCCTGCCCTCCAGCGGCGTTGATGACCGCTCCGAGCGTCAGCAGAAAGACCACACAGAGCGCCCCTGTGAACGCTCCACTTGCAAATCGACGATTCATCTAAACTCCTTTGCGTTCCTGGACTTTCCCATCCGCGGACCTTTCCGCGGTCACTTGCACCTCGTGCGCGGATTCTGCAGGATTCTAGCAGAGCGGTAAGACGAAGCGAAAGCGGAAAACTGGCCATGACCTTCAAAAACGCCTCAATACATCAGGCTGCAACTGAACCCCACAATGAATCATCGCATTAGCGGCCGACGGGTTCGCCGATGCGAATAGAATCCACGCATTCTCTGGCTGACGTGGCCGCTCATCGCATTCACGAGTTCGCCGGTGAAGTTTAATGCTGACATCTCTTAGAGACCAGCGCTTCGCACCACAGAGCGCAACCGTGTTTCATCCCATCAGCACGGCCGACAAGACCGCCAACTCCAGGCGGCCGAACTGTGCGGTCCTATCTGAATGGAACCGATCCCAGCGATCCCGCCGCCTCCCCGCTCCGCGCGGACTTAGCTGGCCTCCCGCCGATTCGTGTCCAGGTCGGTGACGATGAAGTGCTGCTCGATGACTCGGTCCGTTTCGTCGGCCGGGCTCTGGCGGCCGGAGTAGATGCGCAGCTGGATGTCTGGGGAGGCATGGTGCGCGGCTTCCTGGGCTCCGTGGGTCACCTGAGCGCCTCGACGCTGGCGCTCCAGCAGATCGGCTCGTTCCTCTCTGAACGCTTCACAAAAACCGCGGCAGAGCGGCAAACGTACCGCAGAACTAACCAGGAGCCGAGATGACGATTGGAATCATAGGAGCGGGGAACATCGGATCGGCGCTTACCCGGCACTTCCGCGTTTTGGGTTCGCGGCTCTGCGGGCTGCAAAGCGCCCCGCCGACTGAATCGTGTGGATTGGATGGAAATCTATTTGACCGGTCGTGAACCTGCCATGAGAATGTCTACGAGTCTTCTGGCGCTTTGCTGCCAATCACCGCCCGAGCCCACGTAGGAGACGCCAATCACCGCCCGAAGCAGATCGGAGGCGTCGACGTCTCTTCGCACATCGCCGCTCTTTTTCGCGCGCTTCACTAACTCATCGATGGCTCCCTGGACCATGCTGCGAGAACCCTCATAGAGCCTGGAAGAGCCTCCGGCGACGCTGTTGAGAGCGGGCGCAATGATGTGTTTTGCCGCGATATAGTCGACAAACAGCAGCAACCAGGCGCGCAGGGCCTCGACCGGGGACATCGCGGCAGCGAACCCGTGCGCTGCCGACGCCAGCTTGTCCACTTCGCTCCGGTAGACCGCTTCGATCAGTGCATCCCGTGTAGGGAAATGGCGGTACAGGGTACCGGCTCCAACTCCCGCCTGCTTCGCGATGTCGTCCAGACTGGCATCGGCGCCGTGGCGTGTAAAAGCCCCCTTCGCCACTTCGAGAATTCGCTCACGGTTGCGCAGAGCATCCGTTCGCGGCTTTCGCTTGGCAGGTTGGGAATCTTTTTTCTTCACTTCCAAAATTTCTTGCAACCGGAGATAGTCTCCGATTATCTATTAATTCGGAGACTACCTCCGTTTTATTCATTTGACCGCTCTTTGTCAATGCCGATTGCAAGCGGGAAGATCCAGCAATGATTTCAGGAGTCCACATGGCCAGGCAAAACAAACAATTTGGGTTTCGCAATCTGTAAAGACCCAAAGCCTATTCATACTTTTCACATTCTCAAAAGGAGAAATGGAATGAACAGCAAAGTTTGGTTTATCACCGGCGCTTCTCGCGGTTTCGGCCGCATCTGGGCCGAGGCCGCGCTCCAGCGCGGAGATAAAGTCACAGCCACCGCCCGAAGGCTCGAAGACATCGTGGACCTTAAAGAGCGCTTCGGAGACACTGTCCTGCCAATGGCCCTCGACGTAACCAAGTCGGAGCAGGTGTCCCAGGTTGTTCAGCAGGCGTACAAGCATTTCGGCAGGCTGGATGTTCTTGTGAACAATGCGGGCACGAGCCTGTTCGCGGCTACAGAGGAGGCGAGCGACGAACAGATCCGCAACTTGTTCGACGCGAACTACCTCGGGATGGTTCGGGTATTGCGATCGGCTCTACCTCTGCTGCGGAAACAACGGAGCGGACACGTCCTCGGCGTTTCGAGCGGTCTTGGGATTACGGCGCTGCCGCTCATCGGCTTCTACTGCGCCACGAAATGGGCGGTGGAAGCTCTGCACGAAAGCCTGGCGCAGGAGGTGAAACCCTTCGGCATCAAGGTGACGCTGGTTGAGCCAGGAGCTTACGCAACCGATTTCGGTAAATCTGCAGAGATCGCGGATGCTCTGGAGCCATACGCGGAGTTTCGGAAGCAGTTTCTGACGCGTCTGGCCGGAGTGGAACGGGGCGACCCGGAGGCGACTTCAGAAGCCATACTGAAGCTTGTGGACGCGGACGATCCACCGCTGCGACTCGGACTGGGCAACTCGATTCTGCCGAGGGCACGCGCCGCATATGCGGAGCGACTGGCCGAATGGGAAGCGTGGGAGGAAGTGTCGAATGCTGCCATGGGCGGACCGAAGAAATCGGCGGCAGAGTGGATCCAGGAACTGGCTCACGGAACTCCGGATCGGGCATGAAGCGGCGGATGAGTCCGTATTTGCAGCAGGCGAGACGAAATGATCAGAGCTCGTCAGCGATGCAAACTGGCGGGGCAACTAACGCTGAGCGTATAGCAAGCGTCGTAGGAGGTTGTATGGGGATTTCTCAAGGGCTGAGCCCGATGTGTCTCACGAGCTCTTGAAATTCCGGCTCATTTCGCATTGGATCGAAGGAAGGATCGACTTTGATGTACAAGAGACCGACGTCATATGCGTCGCTCGCAGCCTTCAGCCAACGAAGTGCGTTTTCCCTATCACCGAGTCCGGCGTATATGACGGCAATTTCATAGAGGCCGACGCCGCTATCTCTCACGTCGGATTGAAGTGTCGCAATTGTCTTCAGCGCGAGCTGCTTTTGGCCCGCAAGTGCATAGGCACTCCCGATGTGGCCCAGAGTATGCGGCGATTTTTGTGCTTTCAAATACCAATCGATCGAAGCTTGATATTGGCCTTTCCTGGCATTGGCAGCGCCCAAAAAATAATTCATTCCTGATGGATCGATTCCTAAAGTCCGGCTTGTTTCGATTAAGGAAAGCACTTTGTCATATTGTCGTGCAATAAGATAGACAAATACCTGGTTCCGAATTGCTTCCGCCGATATTGGATCGAGATTAGTACCGATTTCGACTTCATTGATGGCCTCCCTGGTTTTTCCCTGAAGAGCAAGAAAAATAGCATATTTCTGGTGAGCTTCCGCCGAATTGGGGTTTAGATCAAGTGCGCGCTGGTACTCTTTACCGGCAGTTTGCCAATCTCGGTCGAGTGCCATAACAGCGTCTGCGAGCTCAGCATGTGGTTCAGCCAACAATGGATCGAGCGAGATGGCTTGCAATGCTTCCGATTTTTGAGCTGAAAAGCCTTCCCTGTTCGGCATCAGCCCGGAGACGACTAGACGCCCAAAACATTCAGCCAACGCAGAGTGTGCGGGAGCGAATTGCGAATCAGCTTGAACCGCTTGACGCAAATTGACGCAAGCGTCACGATCATGGCCGGCGTGAAGCAGCAGCAAACCGCGCAGATAAGCTGCGTGCGCTTGAGCGTTAGCAGGTTGACTACGCTCAAAACGTGCTCTCTCCTCGGACGAAACAGGAGTTGTGACCTCCTGGACTATATCGCCGGCGATCTCTCCTTCAAGATCCGATGCACTATCCATTTCTCGTGTGTAGGTTTGGGCCCAAATCGGACGATCCGCATGAGCGTCAATGAGCTCGATGATTATTTGGAGGCGACTTCCTTCCTTGCGCACACTGCCTTCGACTACGCCTTCAACCTTCAGATCGCGAGCAATCTCCGGGACCATCTTGCTCGAACCTTTCAAGTTCATTGATGAAGTTAACGAAATTACCCGAAGCCGGGAGATTTGTCCGAGACTGTTGATCAGCTCCGCAGTCATTCCGTCTGCAAGAGAATCCTCATTGGGATCACCAGAGAGATTTTTCAAAGGAAGAATTAATATCGACCGGATCGATTGGTGGGGGCGGCTCACACCGGTCCAGATCTTGTACATTCCCGCGAATAGCAGCAACACCCCCAGCAAGGCAGCGCCAATCCAGATAGGAACGTGCCTCGTCTTTCGGCCAGCTCGATTCCCAATTGTCCGGGCCGGCTGCTGAAGCTCAGTCTCCAATCCATGTCCGGAGACCATTTCCCTCGCGGCAGATTCCGCTGCTGGGGATTTTGGGAGCGCAGGTTTCTCAGCGTGTTCCAAGCCCGAGAATCTGAGATTTGGAATATAGGAGCCGACAGGGAGTTCGAACCTGACCGGCCAATCATTCAGTCCCGATTCCAGGTAGAACTGGCTAAGTCTGCGTCGCACTTCCGTTGCTGTGACACGAACTACGGAGTCACTTCCGGTGTCGTAGTCGACCGGGCGACCAAACATTCGAACGCCAATCATGCGCTCGCGGAGGTTGGTGTGGCTTCCCCGGATCGCACCTAGGATCACCAGCGAAAGGAATTCTCTCGCGCGACCGCTACGAGCGAAAGCTGGGCTACCGATGATTAAACGAAGATGGGTTCGTACAGCTTCACGCTCTTCCCGGGACAACGATTTCTGCTCAACCGGCGGCATGATTGTGTTGTTACCCTACGCAGTTCCCCCAGTGTCAAGATCATAGCACGCACCCATTCAGTCCTCTAGGTTCTGTGAGAAGCACGTTAGGAGGGCCAATCGCAAGTGTCTGCAAATACAAATGTTCAGAACAGGCTAGGTGTATTTATCCGTTATTAGCGTTGTCCGCCGAAGCCATTCGCAAATATAGTCTGTTGCGTCGAATCAAGGTAGTCGAACACTTTGAAGACGCCCGCTTGAAACGTTGAAAAGGGGAAAGTCGGACGGATCTCTCGCAAATTTAGGCATCAGCTTGCGGGCGGGTGGAGCGGATCTTGTTACTGAATTCAGTGCCGATCCATCAGTTCCGATAGCAGACAAGGTAGTAGCACGAGGGACCGAAGATTTCGATGACACCGAGAATCAATACAACCATCAACGAATGGGAAGTGCTCGAGGCGGTGGCCCGTTTCGGAAGCTTTGCTGAAGCTGCGACGAGAATGCACCGCTCGCAATCCACGATTAGCTATGCTATTGCCCGTCTACAGGAGCAGTTCAATACTCCACTCTTCGAAACAAAGGAACGAAAGAATCAACTGACTCGGGCCGGCAAGGTCTTACTGGCCGAGGCCGAGCCTCTTCTGGACGGGTTCAGGGCATTGGAACAACGAACTGAGCCGTTTGAAACAGCGGGCGAAACCGAAATTCGCATCTCGGTCAACAGCATTTACCCAGATGACCGGCTCTTTGCATCACTTGCTGAACTAGCTCGCGCATATCCAGATGCGCGTCCAAAATTACACAAAGGTTGCTGTCTTTCCTCGGAAGAAGAGTTCTCCACCTTTGGTGCCGATTTTTGCATCACTGGGCTGTCAGAACGGGATCAGCTTTTCAAACCAATCTTAGACGTTCGCATGAAGGCCGTTGCGCGAGCAGACCATCCGCTGCGCAAATTTGATCAAGAACTCTCTAGGATAGATTTGATCCAACACCTTGCGGTGATCATCGAGAGAGAAGGTAGGACACCGCAGCATGAGATTCGCGCACAATCTCAGCCATATCTGTCCGTTAATACCGTTGAATCTGCAATCCAGGCAGTTCGAAGCGGTATTTGCTTTGGGTGGCTTCCTGCTTATCGGATTGATCCCTTGCTGGATTCAGGAGAGTTGGTCAGCCTTCGATTGCCAATGGGTGGGGAACAGTTCTCCCGTATGCACCTCATGATGCGCGACGCTGATCCCGACAATAAAGAAAAGAGATTCCTTGCGAATCTTTTGGGTGCGGAGCGAGATTTGGAAATACTATAGACTGCTTGCCATCTCAGCGGGATGCTGGACCTGACGGCACTGATCACTCTCTACTCGAGGGGCCCCAGCGCGGTTTCGGAATTGCGAGACAGACCAAGCAGGTGAGCGATGGCGTTATCGATCCGAAAGGGGATATAGCGCGCTTGCAGTGATGGTTTCCGCTTTCGCGTGAATCGTGTTGAATTGTGACTTGCCGTCCTTCGACCCAAAAAGGCACCAGCCCCTACCGCATCACAGTCAGCTCCTCCTCGGGCGACTGCTGCGTCCGAATTGTTTGTTGCCGACATCGTAGCGTCCATGGAGGACCCGAACGGTCTATTTTTCTCCGTGAAAGACGGGCGAACTTTCGGTTCCGCAAGGATGGTCGCCAATTGGGAAGTAATCCTTTTTTTTGGAGCTACTTCCGGGCAGGCGGTCACACAGGAGCAATTCGGAAACATCTACAAATGCGCGAGTTTGTGTCCGACGTGTACAGTTGGGCAGGCAGAGCCGTAAACGAAGTACGTTGTGGTATCGCGTAGATTTGCCCTCCACAAAAGCTTTTGGAGCGTTCGCGAGAGTTGTTCGGCCTCCCAATACCTCTTGAATATACTGAACGATCGACCGTCATTTAGACGTCGTTCTTGGATGCCATCGACTCCCGATACGCTTTGATCGCGAGCCGTTGAGGAGTCGGCGGCACGGGAGTCGATCAGAAATACCCTGCCCGTGGGGCGAAGCGCTTGGTTGACTTTCATCCAGAAATCTTCGAACAGATCATCGGGCACATGGCTAAGCCAGAAGCTGAAGAACACCACGTCATATTTGGCTTCTGGCCTCCAAGAGAAAAGATTGGCTTCTATGTACCGGACATGCCTATAACCAGCTGCCATCAACCGGGCACGGTTTAGAGCGGTCACTTCGGGCGATGCATCTACACAGGTCAACGTTACAGCGGTTTCCGCTAAACGCCTTGTCCACCAGCCTGTTCCGGATGCGAGTTCCAGAACATCGCCCGATGGCCGGAATTCCTTCAGGGCATCTTCGACCTGCGCGATCTCGCGATTCCACTGCTCCGTTGCTTCAGGCCCTCGATCGTACCGACCAACGCGCTGCCACCACTCGTCATATTCAGCGGCTCGAGCGCGATAGTACGCGGTCTGTTCGATTAATCCCAAGTGCTTCGTTTCGCTCATCGCACTAGCTCTAGTTTGCAGCCGCTGACGCACATAATTTTGTCCAGAACTTTGGCAACGATTACCCAAACTGATGTTAAATGTTCCCAAAAGCGATTAAGAGCGTGGCTGGCTGCAATGCTAGGAGTTTTCCAGCCTCCGTGGAAGTTTGTTGCCGCCATTACTTCGTCCGCTTTGCAGAAAGTAGCGGCATCCCCAAACTATTGAGCACTCGAGTCTGGATCTTGATACACACTGCGTACAAATGCCGAAGCATCGGTATGGCGCCATTCAGGATGTTCCTGCTTCAGCTTTGCGCTGATCTCGACTCCGGCCTGATCGGCGCTGACACCGCGCTTCTTCAAATCGATCGCACTCGAACGGATCTCCGCGATCAGGTTCCGTTCCGCTTGCACCAGGGAGCCATCTCCTGGTGCGCTATGGTCGGGCACAACGTGCCCAGGATGCAGCGCTGCAACCTTATCCACTACCTTCAACCACGTTGTCGGGGTGCCTCCGTTGCCAAAAATGTTCGGTATGGTTGCGTTCTGCACCACGTCGCCCGAGACGAGAGTCGCGTCCGGTTCAACGAACGTGAGTTCATCCCCCTTGGTGTGGGCCTCGCCCAGCCAAAGCAACCGCGCGACAACCCCTCCCCCAAGATCGACGCTAACCTCATCGTGAAACGTCACGTCGGGCGTCCGCAGGACAACATCCTTCAATAGCTCGCGATTTTCGTCCGATCTGTCGGCAAACATCTTCACCATTTGCATTCCGGAGCTCTCCATCTCCTCCTGCTGCAGGTCATTGCGGATCAACGTCGTGCCCGCCGGAAATCCCTGTTCCCCGGTTGCATGTTCCGGGTGAAAGTGTGTCGTCGTCAGAAAGATACGCTTGCCAGGTCCAAGCTTCTCCGCGAACCCAGCTGCGATGGCGCCGTTTTCGGCGCCCAGCCCGGTATCGACGACCAGCGTGGCACGTGCCCCTACAACCACAGCAATATTCGGATTACCGCGAACCACCCATACATGCTCCGAAATTTGGATTGGTGTCTCTGTCGCCTTCATCGTTGGCCGGTCGGGGTCAGGGCCATTCTGCGCCGAAACGACAACCACCAAAAGCTGGACAATAACGAGGTAAGCGAATGATCTCATGGGACCTCCTGAAAATCCGGGAATCGAAGAAAGAGAACGATACGAACTGTTATTCCATCCAAAATTCATTATCGTCCCGTCCGGCGCCGACACTGGTCAGGTTGCACGGACCTGCGGCAGCGGATGAGACGGTATTCAGGATCTCCAGCTTGCCGGACTTTGCATCCACTTTGAATGACGAAACCGAGCCGGTTGTCGTCCCCTGATAATGGCTGATTTCATTTACCGAGTAAACGAAACGGTGGTTTGGTGAACGCACCAAAAACTGCGGGTCGAGCGTCTCCGCCGCCAGGCCTAGCGGCTCTGGAACGCCCGTGTCGCTGTTCCATCGAAATGCATAGATCCCTTTGCTTGTGCTTTTGCCGTCAGTGGAAGTGCCGACGAGCATGAGGCATGGAAGCATGCGACGAGGCCCGCAAGATCGGAAATGCCAATTCAACACCGGCTGCGGCTGCGCCCATAAGGAATGAGCGTCCGTCTATGGTTTTATCTCCTTCGTGTTGAACTTGAGGCATCTCGTCTCCTCGTGTACTGATCGACACTGGCACAGTCTCCGCTACGCATCCGCCGCAAGGGTTGCCACTGCTCCCTCTTGCAGAGTGCTTTGCGGATCGACCGCTACCCATAGGAGCGCACCCACACTTCCGATTGCCGCAGCCAAGAAAAACGAGGTGGACCATCCGTGATTCTTTGCAACAACCGGTGTGAGAGATGCAGCAACGGCGCCGCCGATTTGCCCACCCATATTCATCAAACCCGAGATAACGCTCGAGAGCCGGCCAGCAATGTCATTGACCATGGACCAGAAGCAGTTAGCGCAGGCATAAAGGATCCCCATGCTCACAGCGGAGAGAATGCTGGCTTCCAGGCCACCCGTCGCATTGGCGGCCAGAATCAGCAGAAGCGAAGACAGCGCCATACAGCCGAGTGCAAGCCAACAGCGGCCGATGCGGCGGTTCCAGTGCCGCACGACCACATCGCTCAGCACGCCGCCGGAAAGGCACCCGAGCGTCATGGCGATGAATGGAAGTGAGGCGTAGATGGCGCTCGACCGCTGATCGAGGCCTCGCACCTGGACAAGATAAATATAAAACCACCCGAAGAATATCCAGGTAACATAGCAAAATGCAAAATAACTGAAGGTGAGAAGGAGGATTTCGCGCGAAGTAACAATCCTTGCCCAGGGAATCGGAGTCCTTTTCTCCCTGCCCGAACCATTCTGAATGGATTGCGCCGGATCGCGGCCACGCATGATGTAAGCCAACTCAGACGGACTAATGGAACGATGCTGCTCCGGCTCGTCGCGAGCAATGATATACCAGACAAATCCGGACAGGATTCCTATGCCCGCGCAGAGCCAGAATGGCGCACGCCAGCCATAAGAGATCATAATTGCCGTAACCAAGGGTGGCGTCATTCCCGCGCCCAGCCCGACACCGGCGAAGATGATGCCATTCGCGCGTCCGCGTTCGGCCCGTGGGAACCAACGTTCGACAAACTGATTGGACGCCGGGTACAAGACGGCTTCGCCTGCTCCCAGACAGAAGCGGATGACGACCAAGACCAGAGTCGCGTGGGGAAAATGCGCGGGCACGGCTGCCGTAAGCGACGTAAAAATCCCCCACCAAACCAACGCAAAGAAGAGAACGCGCCGCGGTCCAAGATATCGCGCCAGAACACCGCCGGGAATTTGAAAGGCCGTATAACCGATTAGAAATGCGCTGAAGACCCATCCTAGGTGGATGTTATCTATGCCAAGCTGATGGCCGATTTCGACGCCCGCGATCGATATATTCGTGCGATCAAGATAAGCGACGGAACTGAGGACAAGAATCCACAAGACGAGCTGATAGCGCAGCACACCCACTGCACCTGAAATCGAGCCGTAAATGCGGGAATCGGTTGACATGGCTGCAGGCTAGGTGACCGGCTAAGAGTCTGTATCTGCCAGTTTTTCTTTTGCTTTGGTGGCACGATACTCGTTCATGACCTGTTCGGATGGCGGGTAGGTTCCAGGCAACGGCGCACCTGCCTCCACTTTCTGCATGATGAAAGCTTCGAGATCTTCTTGTTCGGCAGCGGCAACCGCGACCTCATCTGCAAGCCGCTGCGGAATCACAACCACTCCATCCACATCGCCTACAATGATGTCGCCCGGGTAAATGGGAACTCCCGCGCAGCCAACAGGAAGATTCATGTCTGTGGTGTGGTGTTTTATCAGATTGGCCGGTGCGCTTGCCCCTCGGCAGAAGAACGCAATCCCAAGCGAGGTAATCACTCCACTATCGCGTACGGGACCATCCGCCACCATGCCGGCAATGCCACGAACTTTCATACGGGTGGCCAAGATCGCTCCGCAGCATGCAGCTTCGATTTCGCCGCGACAATCCTGCACGATTACGGAGCCCGGAGGTGCGATCTCGATTGCCTTCCGCTGTGGATGATTTGGATCCTGAAACATTTCGAGCACATCGATGTCTTCTCTCGACGGGATATTGCGAACGGTGAACGCCGGCCCCACGAGGTTCTGGTTCACGGGTTTGTGAAGCGCTGCCACACCATGGAGAAAGACATTGCGAAATCCACGTTTGAAGAGCTGTGTGGTAAGAGTTGCCGTACTCACTCGACTGAGCAATATATGTGTGTGATTGCTGCGCATATCCACCTCTTTTTCTCCTATGCCGCAAGCTGACAAGCTGCATGAATCGCATGCACCTTATCGCATTTCCACTCGACCATTGAAGCCCAGGCGGCATGGGAAGAAATTCGCCGACCTTGAGGGCGCGTGGAGTGAAGCGTGCTTCTATCCCCGCGCCTTTGAAATCGTCCGTCAGGTTAATCCGCACACAGATGGATGCGTGCCCGGCGCCTTGCTGCAATCATGCGATATTTCTCCATGCCCTTTGTGCAAAACCGCCATGCATTATGATCAGCCCCACCACCTTTCCCCTGGCGCCAAATGTGCCTTTGCCACATCGGGATTGATGTCGACGCCCAGGCCGGGCTTATCATTCACATGCAGGTGGGCTTTCTGAATGTAGGGGCCCTCGTGAATCAGCAGCTGATCCATCCATCCTCCCCGTCCGGTTACCGTCTCGCATCCCAGATAGTCCCGGATGGAAGCGGCCCACTGACAGGAGGCCCAGGTCATCAGTTGACTTCCCGTATTGTGATTTGCCATCGGCAAACCAAATACTGATGCCATGTCAGCGATTCGTTTCGATTCAAGGAAGCCGCCGCTGTTTCGAAGATCAGGCTGCACCACATCGCAGGCTTGATTGATGATGAAATCCTTGAACCCCTCGCGGCGTTCAAGATTTTCGCCTGTTCCAATGGGAACCGGAGAGCTGGCAATCAGGCGTTTCCAGGAGTCGGAGTAATCGACGACGAGAGGATCTTCCAACCACAGCGGCTTGATGGGCGCAACAGCCTCGGCCAGTTCGATCGAAGCCCGCAGGTCATACTCCCAATGCACGTGCACGATGATATCGTGATCCCAGCCGATCGCTTCGCGGCAGTTTTCATAGCCCTTGGCAATCTTCAGGATCTCCTGCGTTGTGAGCACTCGATTGCTTGGATCGCAGGCATTATCTTCAGACTCGCTATCGTGCCGAAATCCGAATTTATGACATGTGAATCCTGCGGGATCCGCGCGCACTTTTGCTGCCCATTCGCTGCAAGACGCTTTGTCGAGCATATTCTTCGGAGCCGCGTGGTCGTAGACCATGACTTCATCACGGAACTTGCCGCCAAGCAAGGTGGTTGTGGATACGTTCAGGATTTTGCCGGCAAGATCCCATAGCGCCATTTCAATACCGCTGGCGGCGCGCATGAGCATATGAGCTGAACCATCGGTCCGCGAAATGGCCGTTCCCTCGAGCCCACCGGCTCCCTGCCCCATGTAGGTATAGAGCACGTCGATCTCGAGAGGATTTTTCCCTATCATCAGAGGAGCGATCGCTGCGATCTGTTCCTTCACGCCGATGCCCGGCGTCCCATATGCCTCTCCGATGCCATACTGGCCATCCTCGGTGATGACCTTGACAAGGACGTATGTCCTTGGTCCGTTGATTGTCATGGTTTTGATTTCACGAATCTTGGGATGTAAGCCCTGGGAGGCGGACATCTGGCCGACCGGAGAAGCTGGCCCAGTCAGAGCCTTGAGCGAAGTGGAGGCTCCCAAAGCTGAGCCTGCCGCCGCCAGTCCAAAGAATTTGCGTCGGGAAATCGTCGGAAAAGAATAGTGGCTCATTGATATCTCCTCGATGACATGGTGCGCGCGACTGTTTCCACGTTACTGGAGAGTCCTACGTGATCCTCGAAAACCGCCTGGAAGGAATACCTGTCAGCAAGCTGAACCTTTCGCATCCGGCCGCCTGCGATAACGAGTCCGAACACGAGGGCGGACATCAGAGTTTGGAAGTGCCTTACTCGGCACGCACTTCAGAGGTTCCAGGCTGCGGGGATAGAATGGTGCAAATTCCCGCAGTATTAGCCGGGGGTAGCAAGGTTATTCTGGGTTGCCACGCTGAATGCCGTGACGGTAACATTCCGGATGACGGCGCCGCTCGAATCAGGGACTGTCCCCGTAATTTGTCCCGACCGCTGAGCAATCGCTGAAACAGAGCCGCTAATTAGTAGACCAACCGTTAGTAGACACACCCCTACGCGCGACTTAGGATGTACTACCATGCATCGACTCCGCAGTGCTATCTGACCGCTCCGTAGCGGGACTCATGCTTACACAGCCAAAACGCCTGTGTCAATATGGCTCAGGAACCAAGCGGAGTGTGGCACGTGCATTCTAAAGATTGACGCTGGATGACCGCGAAAAACCAAGCCTCTTCACTCGGATTGAAAGGCGGGTTTAGCAAATTTGAGTGCAGGCAACGCACGCGCATGCTAATATTTTCTTCATTTTCCGGGAGCACCGTATTCTTCGGGATATTGGAGTACGGCACGCGGCGCGGCTGTGAGGCCGCAGCGACAATGATCGCGAAGCCCCAGCCAATCCATGAGGTCACTGGAGTCACATTTGCCAATCAATCGTGGTGCTAAGTTGCACATCGTAGCAGCCGTCACGATGGCGATTTCAGGCCTTTATGCCGCACCTTGGCTCCGCGAGAAAGCCGCTGCTCAAACCGCAAGCAAAAGTTCAGCAACGGAACTGGGAGACTGGCCAGCATACGGAGGAGATTCGGCCGAGACGCATTTCTCTGGACTTCGGCAGATCACCAGAAAGAATGTGCCGCAGCTCAAATTGGCATGGACGTTTGACACGAAAGAAACCGGCGGTCTCGAGACGAACCCGGTCATCGTCGGTGGGGTGCTCTACGCCTTCACTCCCACGCGAAAAGTGATCGCGCTCGATGGAGCGACGGGAAGGCTGCTGTGGCGCTTCGACTCCGGCATTTCCGGCCGGGGTCAAGCGCGCGCTGTATCGTATTGGAGCGATGGGAGCGACTCACGGATCTTCGCCGGCGTGGGAAACCTTCTTTATGCGCTTGATGCGGCTACGGGAAAGCCGATTCCGTCCTTCGGTGAGAATGGCCGCGTCGATCTGCGGAAGGGACTTGGCGGCGATTACAGCAAGCAGTCGATCCGCCTCTCGAGTCCGGGAGCAATCTACCACGACCTCATCATCGTAGGCGGAGAGGAGCCGGAGGAGCATCCTGCGCCCCCGGGAGATGTACGGGCGTACGACGTGCGGACCGGACAGCTTCGCTGGACGTTTCATACGATTCCGCATCCCGGCGAGTATGGTTACAACACGTGGAAGCAAGGCACCGAAAACGCCGGTGCGGCGAACAACTGGGCAGGCATGTCGGTCGACGTGCGGCGCGGGATCGTGTATGTGCCCACGGGGTCGGCAGTCGCGGATTTCTATGGTGGAGACAGGGTGGGCGATGATCTCTTCGCGGATACTTTGCTCGCTCTCGATGCTGAGACGGGAAAGCGGATCTGGCATTTCCAGGGAGTACATCACGACCTATGGGACCGCGACTTTCCATCCGCACCAGTTCTGCTCTCGCTCAACCTTGGTGGGGCAAAAGTCGATGCGGTTGCGCAGACAACGAAATCGGGATACGTGTTTGTATTCGACCGGGCTACTGGCAAGCCGCTGTTTCCTATTCAAGAGTCTCCTTACCCGGCATCCACGGTTCCTGGCGAAGTGGCCTCTGCCACGCAGCCTTTGCCAACCGAGCCCCCTCCGTTCGCGCGTCAGCGCTTCACCAGGGACATGGTAACCAACCGGACGCCGGAGGCGCATGCCCGGGCTCTCAAACAGTTCGACCGGTTTATCAGCAACGGTCAATTTGTACCTCCGAGCGTCGACAAACTTACAATCATGCTTCCGGGTATGGGTGGAGGCGGAGAATGGGGAGGACCGGCCGTCGATCCGTCGACGGGCATGATGTTCGTCAATGCGAACGAGATGCCGCGCCTTTATGGTCTGATACAGCCACCTCGTCCAGGCAGCCCTGTCGAAAAAGTTTTTCAAGACCGCTGCAGCGGATGCCATGGCATAAGTCGTGCCGGCTCGCCTCCAGCTATTCCCTCACTGATCGGCATTACCGGAGAACTTAGCGACGACGAGATTAAGGCAATCATCCGCCAGGGACGTGGCCGCATGCCCCCGTTCCCGGACCTTAGCGACGACCAGATCCAATTGACAATCAACTATCTAAAAACGCCGCCCAGGAGGTCGGCTAATAACACTGCAACTGCCGAACCTCCCATCGGGCAATCGGCAGCCGGCAGCATCGGAACGCAATCGACGAGCGCGGATATGCCTGCGTTTCGCACTGTTGGCAGTCTCTGGTTTCTTGATCCAGACGGCTATCCGGCAGTTGTGCCGCCGTGGGGTACTTTAAATGCCATCGACTTGAATACAGGACAATTCAAATGGAAGATCCCGCTGGGCGAGTATCCTGAACTGACGGCCAAAGGCATTCGCGGCACCGGATCTGAGAACTATGGCGGCCCCATTATCACTTCAACCGGAGTCCTGTTCATTGCAGCGACGGTTTTTGACCAGAAGATTCGCGCCTTTAACACAGACACCGGCAAGTTACTCTGGGAAGCGCAACTTCCCTATCCAGGGCTCGCGACTCCGGCCACATACATGGTCAATGGAAAACAGTATGTCGTGATCGCGTGTGGAGGCGGTATTTACAGCCGCGGAAATTCCGGAGGAGTCTATGTCGCGTTCGCCTTGCCTTAGTCTAACCTCCGGCGAATGTTGTGCCTCGCCAAGACTCGATCCGTGCTCAAATGGTGCCGGATCCAATCGCCTCCTGGAAGCGCAGGCCTCGACCGACATGAAGCTGTCCATGCCCTTGGTTCAGTATTATCAGAAGCGATTTTTTGCGGCGATGAGTGAAGAGAACGTAACTGGCGATGTCAACGCAGATTATGTGGAGAAACTCAACGCTTTCTCGGCGGAATCCTGCAGAAAGCTTGCGCTGTAGATTGTCATTGACGCACATCGTGGCGCGTCGCGGCATTCGAAAGCTTCAGTGCTCCAGTCGAATCACTGTCGAACGGAACCCCACGTGAGTTGGACGATGTCACTCCGGGTAATCATAGAAGGGAGCAATGAAATTTCTTATGCGGACCAATGTAATCGTTGCAGCGATTAGTGTCGCGGGATTGGCCTGGATAGGTCGTGACTCCGCGCAACAAAGGCCGACGGCCAGTGCTCCGTTGACAGTTAGCCAAATGGCCGTTGACGCGAATCGGGGCGGCGGTTTGGTAGGGAGAGCCTTGCCCACTACCTTTACCTCGAAGATTGGCTTCCTCAATGCTGACCCCATCCCAGGCGCCAGCTATCCGCGTGTGATTCAACTCAAGTATTACGCGGCGGGAAAAGGCCAATTGCTCGCGAGTTTCAGCCGCATGGGTGGCTCACCGCCAATCTATCGCAGCTCCGATAACGGCGATACCTGGGAGTTGTTCTCCGAAGTGTCGATGTTGCGCGGCGCAGCAGACTTTATACGAGTTGCCGGTCAAGATGGGGGATTTCCCCGCTGGCACGATCATGGCCGCTGGCGGCGGCGTCCCTCGGCCAGATTCCAATGGGCCGGATTCCAACAAGAGGACGCTGGATGTGGCATATAGCTCGGATGGTGGAAAGACGTGGAATTATCTCAGTACGATCGCAGAGGGCGGTGCGGGTCGCTATGATCCCGCCGACCGCGCCGGCCTTTCGCCCAACCAAAATCCGATCTTTGAGCCCTATCTATATGCTGACGCCGCGGGTAGGCTCGTTGCGCATATCTCGGACGAACGCTTCAAGATGGATGGCTATAGCCAGCTTCTGGATCACGTGGTTTCGACCGATGGCGGCCGCACATGGGGTAAATTGGTCTTTGATGTGGCGATCCCGGATGGGCTGACCAGGCCTGGCATGGCGATTGTTACCCGTGCCGGCAACGGCAAATTCTACATGAGCTACGAAGAAGTTGGCATGCCGGGCTATGCGCTCGAACCACGCAGCAATCCAGCTCACTTTAAGGTGTCGGACGATGGTGACGATTGGGGTGACGTCAAAGATTATGGAACGCTTATACAGGACCGCTGGCGCCAATATATCAATGGTACGCCCTATATCGTGTGGTCGCCTTGGGGCGGCACCAACGGTACGCTCATTGCATCGGGCCGCGGGATCGTTCGCTATGATCTGGGACGCGTCGGCAACGGCCTCATGATCAACCGGAACAACGGTCAGGGCCTGTGGACGCTCATCGACACGCCAATCCATTACGACCCGAGCCAGGATGGCTACAGCCAGACTATGATTCCGCTTGGTGACGGCCAAGAGATTCTGCAGCTCGTGCCTGTCGATGACCGGATCGAATACGCGAGATTCAATCTGCCGAAAGGACTCCCGGCATTCGAATTCCCATGGGGCAGCCCCAAATCCACAGACGTAGAGGAACGCTAGTGCTGATTGCACAAATTCGAGATTCCAGTGAGAGCGTCTTACGACGATCGCCTTCGGAGCGGGGCTTGGGGAAGTTCACGCGCTTACGGTACTGACTCTAGGTCTGACTGCAAACATGGGCCCCGGAAAACCGGCAACGCGGAACCTATCGGCAATTCCAACTTTGAATTGTCAGGTACCACATGTGGCCAAGCGACGCGAGTGCTCCGAGAGCGAGCACCGAGAAGACGACCGGCACGATCGAAGAGAACGGCCCGCATTCGTAAGCCAAAGGTCCGACCGTAGCCAACGCACCCACATCCAGGGCCGTCGCTAACGATGAGACTGCGATCCTTGACCGAAAATCCCTTGTGGGTGTTTTACGTACTGGAACCATCACCTCGGCAACTGGCCACTGAATGATCATTCGACTCTCCTTCTCCTTGGCGGCCGCGCGAGCACATTACGCCAGCAGGTGAGTCGATGTTCCCAGACGTCGTCGTGAATGACAATCGATATCTACATAGCGGCCAATCTCTCCCGTAATCTACAAATGAATTACGTAATATTACGTAATTTGAACCGGCGGTTTTACGTAATTCGAAACACGTTACCGATAGGGGATGCCCCCGGTAAAATCCTTGCAGCCAGTGCATCGGACCGCGCACCGTTCCGGAATCTTCCAGCCGGTGGACTACTTCACTGTGAGCTGTGCAGATACAGAATGGGAAAGCGATCCCGACGCCGCGTTCACGGTGAACGACAGATTCTGCGGCGAAAACTTTGCGCTGCCGCACCCCGCGAACCCAGTCACCAGCGCGGCGCTCACTGCCGCCAGCACAGCGAGCCTCACCAATCGCGCGCGCCCTCTGCGCAATCTGCCCGCAAATGGCAACAGGATGAATCCGAGCGTCACGGCCAGCAATCCTTTTCCGAGTGACCCGCGCGGCCGCTCCAGCGCGGCACTTGCCGGCAGCGTCAGTTGAAGAGTCACTGTGGTCGCTCCCGAATTCGCCGCTACCGTCGCCGGAGAAAATGCCGCCGTTGCGCCAAGTGGAGCTTCCACTGCAGACAGATTCACGGCCGCCGGCAGCGTCGCTCCGTCAACCGGTGTGATCACCAGCGTATACACCGCCCGGCCGCCGGCGGACACAGTCTCCGTGCCCGATCCGCCTGCAAAGGCCAACGTAAAGTCCTGGACGGTCTCCGGCATTGCGCCGCTCGTCCCCGCTCCATAATTGCTGTCGCCCGAATACGCTGCTGTGATGGAGTGAACGCCGGCCGCCAGTGCCGTAGTCGTCAATGTGGCCGACCCGCTCGAAACACTTGCAGTGCCGATCTGCGTCGACCCGTCGTAAAAAGTCATGGTGCCCGTCTGCGACGAAGCGTATACAGGAAGGCTCGCTGTGAATGAGACCGCATTGCTCATAAACACGGGATTCGCCGATGCGGTCAGCGTAACCACCGGCGTGGCCGGAATGACATTCAATGTCACCTTCGCAGTCGCCGCGCTGTAGTCGGTCGTATCCGCCGGTGTGAAGGTCGCGGTCAGCGTCTGCTGGCCCACGTTCAGCACGGTCCCCGCCGCCGGTGAATAAGCGAAACTCCCTGCCACCGGAGAGCTCGCGTCGAGCTGTGTCGCGCTCAATGGCATCCCGCAAACGATTGAAGTCGGCGTCGCCCAGGCGATCTGTGGCACTTGCTGGTAGATCACGT
Source organism: uncultured Acidobacteriaceae bacterium (assembly GCA_963782285.1). Lineage (GTDB taxonomy): Bacteria > Acidobacteriota > Terriglobia > Terriglobales > Acidobacteriaceae > Telmatobacter. Next base: position 385,819 of record CAWAJH010000009.1, on the reverse strand, counting down.
TGTCTGCAGCGGTCACATTGGTCGAAAAGGTTACGCTCGAAACCGTCGCAGTCAGTTGTCCCGTATAGCTCGGCAATGTCGTGTAGGTACCCACATTCAGTGTCAGCGTCACCGAATCGGTAAAACTTGCGCCGAGACTGCTGTTGCGCGTGCATGTCAACGTTGCTGCGGTGCAGTTCCATCCACCGGTGGAATCGGTCATCGCCGTCACAGTAATCTGCGGCGGCAATGCGAAGGTCAAGATTGCCGAACTATCGATCTGCGCGGTGGCGCTGGTGTTGTTTACGCTCACCGTCACCTGGTCGCCTGCGTCGCCCGACTTCACAACCAACGGAGCAGGATTGAATGCAATCGAAAGCGTTGGTACAACGACCGGCTGCACAAATGTTGACAGGTCGAACAGCGCGTATTCCAGCATCTTCTCCTGCGCGCTCATCATGTGGGTGGTGGGGCTGGGGCACTCATTGGGAAAGTTGCGCCGTTGTCTTGCACATTGAACACGTGATAGTCGTTGTACATCACGCGTCCGCACTGGTTGGCTGCCGCCGCGCCCACGGGCGTGTTGAAGGTCATCTGCATCACTGGGTTGCCCGTTTGGCTGTTGTACGAGCCGCTATTCAGCGTCACCCAGGACTGTGTCGGAGGAATCACTCTGCTCACGTCTGCACGCAGCGTGCTGATCTGGATCTGGTTTGGCGTCCCTACGACTGTTGCGCCCGAGTTCTGCAGCCACTGCGCCAGCGTCGCTCCGTCACTGAAGTTTGTCGCCACTGTCCCCATGCCCGAGCTGACGGATTGCTCTGGCGTTGTCGTCCAATTCGCGACCGGCGCGAACTGCGCATCCATGGGCGCATTGGGATCGAGATACACCTAGCTGCAATGCGTGGTGAAGATGCGGCCGCCCGCATTCGCGTAATCCAAAAGGTTCGTCAGCGGAGAGGATGCTTGAACATATTGGCCTCCCTGGCAGGGAAACATCACCATGTCGTAGTTGTTCAACTCCGATCCGGTGCCTCCTGTGAGCGCTGGCTCTGAAGGAGTCGATGAGTTGATCACCGCGCCCCCGGCGAGACCGCTGTTTCCGCGCCCTTGTACAAATGGATATGTCCGCCGGGATTGACGCTTCCGTTATCGTCGGTAAACTCCGTGTCTGAAATTCCCATGTCGCGCAGCACGCATTCCACGCCGTCCACTGATCCGGTGACAATGGCGATCAACGGTATGTCGCCCTGTGTGTGGTCGGCCGGCATGGTGAGCGCAAGTCCCGTCACAGGCCCGCTGCCGACGACCTCGCCCGGAAACTGTCTGCGCCACTTGCCCGCCTGGATTACGAGAGTGTAGGTTGCGCCTTCAGGGATGTTGTCCAGTGCAAACGTCCCATCCACGGCTGTATACGCGTAGCTCACAACCCCTGTCGGCGCCTGGTAAGTCAGGCACTGTACCCCTGATGGAAGCGGCGCAACTGGATCGGTTGTGGCGTACACGAGCACGTTCGGCAGGGGAAGACCGCTCGTTCCGCGCGGATCGTACACTGTGCCGCTGATTGTCGTCGTCGGGCTCTGTGCCAACGCCATGCTGCATGCAATCGACGCCGTCCAGATCAGCCTCGCCACTTCACTCGCGCATCGCGCCATTCGGTCGGCGGCCATCCTCCAATGCCGAACTGTGAAGTACAATCGTGCAATCATCGCGACGCACCTTCTCTTAATCCGTCTCTTCCACTACAAATCCCTGCCTCGCAAGCTGCCGCATTTCACCTAAAACGACGACGGCGCATGTCGCGCGGCAGGGCGGCGCAGAATCGGTCCATCTCGATCCTGAAAAGCACCCTCCACTCCTTGAGAAGCCCGATCGACGGCTTGGAATCCTGGCAACCATACTACACAGTTCAAGCTCATCGACGCGGAGTTTCGGCTGGGGTCAGGCCGATCGCTAATGCCGCCGTTCGTCCCACGCAAATGCATTTTCAAAATGCGCAAATTCGCGTGCTTCGCCAGGTACGAGATACACGCTGACCACATCGAAGCGAATCTGCGGCGCGCTTTCACCGGGTAGCTGGCGCACATATTGGCGAGCCAGGCGCCGCAGAGTGCTGCGTTTATGCCCGTCAACCGCGGTCTCCGCAGGTGTCACATCGCGCGCCGTCCTCGTCTTCACCTCGAAGAAACAGAGAATAGCCCCCTGCCATGCAATCAGATCCAGATCGCCGGGCGCATTGCCCGCTGTCCATCGCCGCGCTACCACGGTGTATCCCTTTCGCAGCAAATATAGGAAGGCAGCTTCTTCGCCCTCAATCCCCGTTAACAAATGAGCAGGCTGATCCCGTACCCGCCCGCGTCGCGCGGCAACCTCGTCCAGCCCCTTGAGCACGCGTTCAAATGCCCCAATCCGCAATTTCGCCGTCCGTCGCATCGCCAACCATTCTCTGCTTCAGCATGCAAACAGCGCAAATGCCACCTACGCTCCCAAAATGGCCCCGCTGGTTCCGTTCCGGAACTGCCTGGAAGTTCGCAACCTGCCTGCAGCGATTCGCGCATTCAGTTCGACCGAAACTGAATCTATACCGTGAAGGAGAATTCAGCCATGTCGCACGGTCTGTTGGCGGGCCTCTTTGCCGGGCGCGGCACGCCTGAGCCTGTTCCGGTGCCGTTTGTCACGATGGGCACGCTCGCACCACCCGGCTCCGCCGATGCGCTCCCGACTGACCGCAGCTTCGAATTCGCACTCGACGCCCTGCCCTGCAACGCGATGTTCTGCGACCGCGATCTGATCCTTCGCTATCTCAATCGCTCCTCGCGCAAGACCCTGCACTCCTTCGAGCAGCATCTGCCTATGCCCGTCGATCAGCTCGTGGGCAAGTCGATCCACATCTTTCATCGCGCGCCCGAAAATGTCGACCGCATTCTGGGCGCAAAGCAGTATGGCGGAAAGCACCGTCTTCCCCACAAGGCAACCATCGCGCTGGGACCCGATAAAGCTCGATCAGGAAATCGAGCCCATGATGGACGAGCATGGCGAATACATCGGCGTCGTCGTGCTCTGGGGCATCAGCACTCAGCAGACAATCGACGCGCTAAAAAAAGCGCAGGAGGCGCAGCGCAGCGACATCGAACACTTGAACGGCAATTTGCAGATGGTCGCGACGGCCACGCACGAAATCGAATCCAGCATTGCGGAGATTGCCAAGAACGCGAGCGATCTCGCTTCGGCCGCTGAAAAATCCCGCGCCGCAAGCGACGAAAGCAAAGATTCAATTCTCAGCCTGCAGGCCTCGAGCAGCGGCGTGGCCAAAGTCGCAGAGCTTATCGCCTCCATCGCCACGCAAACCAGTGTGCTGGCCCTGAACGCGAATATCGAAGCTGCCCGCGCCGGCGTTCACGGTAAGGGCTTCGCGGTGGTGGCCAGCGAAGTCCGCAAACTCGCCGAGCAAACCGCCGCCGCCACGGCGGAGATTCAAGCCAAAGTCGCAGCCATCGGCACCGACATCTCCACGGCCATTGCGGCCATCGATCGCATCGCCGGCCAAACCGAAGATCTCTCTGGCCTTTCGCATCAAATGGCCGCCGCCGCCGAGGAGCAGCACCTCGCCACACAGGAGATGGCGCACAATCTCGAGCGCGCCGCGCACCGCACCTCCGAGATCGCGAACATGCGCCTCATCGACTAGTTTCCTCCAATGGAAGTTCGCATCAACAAGACATTGTCATCCTGAGCCGTTTGGCGCGTCTCTTGGCCCAACGGGGTCGAAGGATCTGCAGTTGTTCCTCGCGTAGGATGCAACGAACCTCCGGCATAACAGGCTAAGCTCCCGAAACGCTTCTTTGCACCTCGCAACCAACCGGGCCGCACATTACCAAGATCTGTGCGGCCCTTCAATACCGGTGCGAACTTTCGTGCGTTCGCCCCTCAGGCTGTTGCAGCAGCCACCGCGCTCTGCTCGCATTCCTTTTCCGCGACCGCTCAGCGCCTCTTCCAGAATGTCCAGCGCCACGGTGGCTTCCTCCTTGCTCACGATGAGCGGCGGCGAAAGCCGCAGCGAAGTCTCCCCGCAGCCCAGCACCATCAGACCGCGTTCGAAGGCCAGCGTCTCCACGCGGTTGCGCAGTTCCACGGCCGGCTCGCGCGTGGCCTTGTCCTTCACGATCTCGATGCCGATCATCAGGCCGCGTCCGCGCACGTCGCCCACTGCGGGATGGCTCTTCTTCCATCCCTGCACCCGCTCCAGCATGAACTCGCCCACGCGTCGCGGCATTCGCGATTGCCTCGCGCTCCAGGATGTCCATGGTTGCCAGCGCCGCGGCAATCGAAACCGGATTCCCGCCGAACGTCGAAGCGTGCGAACCGGGCGCCCAATCCATAATCTCCGCGCGCGTCATGCATACGCCCAGCGGCATGCCGCTGGCAATGCCCTTCGCCATGCAAACGATGTCCGGCTCCACGCCCGATTCCTCGATGGCCCACCACTTTCCTGTCCGCCCGCAGCCGCATTGCACCTCATCCACCACCAGCAAAATGCCGTGCCTGTCGCAGATGGCGCGCAGTTCCCGCAAAAAGTTCGCCGGCGCCGGAACAAATCCGCCTTCGCCCTGAATGGGCTCGACGAAAATCGCAGCCACCTCCTCCGGGGGGAGAATCGTCTTGAACAGCTTCTCTTCGATGTAGCGCGCGCAACCCAGACTGAATGCCTCTTGTTCCTGCGGGCCGCCGGTGCATCCGCGATAAACATACGGATAGCGCACATGCGTCACGCCCGGAACGAGCGGCGAAAAGCGCCGCTTCTGCTGCGGCTTTGAGCCGGTAAGCGAGAGCGCGCCCATGGTGCGCCCGTGAAACGCACCCAGAAACGAGATGATGTGCTGGCGGCCCGTGTGATAGCGCGCCACCTTCAGCGCGCACTCAATCGCCTCGGCGCCGGAGTTGCCGTAAAAAAATCGATGCGGGCCGGGCATGGGCGCAACAGCCGAAAGGCGCTCAGAGAGGTTCGTCAATCCTTCGTAGTAAAAATCTGTGCCCGAAATGTGAATCAGCTCCGCCGCCTGTTTTTGGATTGCGGCAACCACCTCGGGATGGCAATGGCCGGTCGAAACCACGGCAATTCCCGCGGCAAAATCGAGAAACTCATTCCCGTCCGTGTCTTCGATGCGGACTCCGCGCCCGCGCTTCGCCACCAGCGGATACGAACGCGTATAGCTCGGCGAAATCAGACGATCGTCGGCCGCAACGACGGCCCTGGCCTTTGGTCCCGGAAGGGGACAAACCAGTTTCGGTCCATACTGTTGATGCAACTCTTGCTTCGTCATGGAACACTCTCCTCGGCAGATTCGGTTTGCGTGGCCCTGCGCGAAATCCATCTGTGTACTGATGTCAGATGAAGCGCTGCCACTGATCCCGGCGTGCGGAATCATCCAATTTTGCGGACCCATGCGCTGGGCCCATCAAGAGCAGTTTCGGGAATCAGGTACGAGCAGTCAGGATTCAAGTCTGAGCTATCCGTTGGATAGCGAAGACCTTGGTGAGCGCTCTGACGAATCGTTATTTCCGAAGCTGCTCTCAAGGCGAGGATCTTCGGCGGTGTGGAGCTAGTCTCCGCCGAAGAGGCTAGGTCGTGTGCGGGTGGGGAGCACGCGCAAATGCCCTCGCGGGCAAATGCCGCGAGCACGCGATCGCGACCAGCGCTTGGCCGCCGGCGCGAGCAGCAAATCCCGACTAGCGCGCGTTTGCATGAAAACCCCGTGTAATCCGAGGATAACACGCGCTTCAGCTCCACTTCCACGCGCAACGGCAATCCAAGCTAGGATGGAAGCATTGCCAAGTCTTCGATTCGGCCCCGGGCCGGCGAGGTCAAAAGTCCGGCTACCGAGACATTCATCCAGCCCCTTGCCCTGCCCGTTGATGATCTTTCTCTATTTCAGCAGGTAAGCCGACAGCGCGGACGCAATACCGAAGATTGAAAACACCAGTCCCAGATACCAATAGATGCGGCTGCGCGTCAGCAACGTGACAGACGTGATCACCAACCCGATCTCGAGCAGCGCCTCCGAAAAGTCGAAGCGCCCTCCGCGCCTCTCGTCCAGCTTTACTTCGCCTTCCAGCGCGCTGGCTTCCTTCTGCTCCTCATCCAGGTCGTCGGCCCATTTCTTTTGGTGGTCCGCGTAGGCCTTTTCGAGCTTCGCGGCGCCGTCCTTGTCGTTGATCGCCGCCACGCCCAGCAGATCGGCTGCCAGTTCCGTGTCGTTAGCGCGGATCTTGTGCGCCTGGTAGAAATTCCATGCGTCCGTGGCCCTGTTCTGGTTCAGGACTGCTTCGGTGTGCGCTCGATGCCCCAGCACCGTGGCGATCGCCACCAGCACCGCCAGCACGGCCATGGTGAACGCCACTGGCCGCATGGTTTCTTCGTGCGCACCGTGCTCGGCGTGCTCCTTCAGTTCCTGCGCTTCGTTCGCTTCCATAAACTATCGCACGACCTCCGCCCAACACTGTTCCATCTGCGGCAACAGCTGTTCAACTCCTCAGCGCCGCGACTCTTCACTGCTGAAACGTTACGCTCGATGCCCTTGCTCCACCCAGCGTGCTTCGTCCACTCCCCGCAGCAGGAGCCAGAGCATAAGCACGAACTCCGCCAGAAAGCCAACTGGGAAGATCACTATTTTCGCATGCTGCGCTACCTCCGGAATAAGGTACGCGAGCCATCCCAGTCCGGCCACGATCAAGGGCCAACCAAGCCAGGGCGGCAGAAACCGTGATCGCAGGATCAGCAGGCCCAGCAGCACGCAGAACGGCCCGAAGAACAGTAGCGGACTCTGGCCCGAAATACCAGTCGTGTGCAGTTGGTGCAGCCCATCAGTGACGCATCCGGCCAGGCTGCACAGGGTCGCCACCAGCGCCAAGAGCGGTTGTGCGGGGCGGAAGAGCCGGTACAGCAGAATCGCCAACGTCGCGTACAGCGCGTCCGCGGGCCACGCCATCATCGCGCCTGCGGGAAGCTTGCGGCTGCTCAGGAACAACCCAAGAATCGCCGTCGCAAAATAGCTCAGATACACTACGCCAATCGCATGCGCGTGCGAGCGGGGGTGCGCCTGTTGCGTGGTTTCGATCATGACTCTGCCCCCTCGAACGGTGCGTTTGCCCCTAAAAGCTATTTCCGCTTCCAGCGCACCCCATCCTTCGAGTCTTCGAGCATGACGCCCTTCTCCGCCAGTTCATTGCGAATCTGGTCGGCGCGGGCAAAGTTGCGCGCCTTCTTTGCCGCGGTACGCTCGGCCACCAGCGCCTCAATCGCCTCATCGGTCAATGACTGCGCGGCAATCAGCTCAGGCGCTACCTCGCTCATCCTGCCGGACTTCTCCGCCCACTCCAACGCGCGCCGCGTCGGCTCGGCATCGCGGTCCTCCAGCACGTCGAACACCGCATCGAAATCCTTCAGCACCGGCAGCACCGCTTCGCGTCAAGCCGAGAAAAATTCCCCGCATCCGCTCTCGGTATTCGCCGCGCGGACCAACTCAAATACGGCGCCAGCGCCTCCGCGGTATTCAAATCATCGGCCAGCGCTGCACGGAATTTCTGAGCGTGCTTCCTGTGCGAGCTCTTCTGTGGCTTGATCTATAGCCTCGGTTCCGTGAGTGATCCCCTCCGGCCATTTCGTGCCCGTCAGCCTCTGATGGAAACGTCCGCAGCCGCTCGATCGCGTTCGCAGCTCTCGGCCAGCCCGTCGAAAGTGAAGTTCATCTGATGGCGGTACGGCACGGACATCAGCGCCAGCCGGATCGCCGACGCCTTGTATCCCTTCAACAGCAGATCGCGCAGCGTGTAGAAATTCCCCTCGCTCTTCGACATCTTGCGCCCGTCCACCAGCAGGAAGCGCACATGCATCCAATGCCGCGCAAACTGCTTGTGCGTCGCCGTCTCGCTCTGCGCAATCTCGTTTTCGTGGTGCGGAAACATCAGGTCTTCGCCGCCGGCGTGCAGGTCGAAGCTCTCGCCCAGATATTCCATCGCCATCGCCGAGCACTCGATGTGCCAGCCCGGCCGCCCGCGCCCGATCGCCGTCTCCCACGATGTCTCGCCCGGCTTGGCCGCCTTCCACAGCGCAAAGTCGCGCGCCGAATCCTTCTCGTACTCGTCCACATCCACGCGCGCGCCGTCTTCCATGCCGCTCAGGTCCTTCTTGCTCAGCTTGCCGTACTCCGGAAACGCCGCCAGCCGGAAATACCACGAGCCATCTTCGGTCTTGTACGCCGCTCCCGCGCCGCCAGCCTCTCGACCAGCGCCACCATCTGCGGAATATGCTCCGTGGCGCGCGCAATTGTCTCCGGCCGTTCGATGCGCAGCGCCTCCATATCCTCGAAAAACGCATCGACATATCGCTGCGTGTACTCGCCGATGGGAACACCCGCCTCGGCTGAGTTGCGAATGATCTTGTCGTCCACGTCGGTAATGTTCATCACGTGGCGCACCGGCGTCCCCAGCAGCCGCAGAAATGCGGCGCAGAATATCGATCTGCAGAAATGTGCGGAAGTTCCCGATGTGGCCGTAGTCGTAGACCGTCGGCCCGCAGGCATACATCCGCAGCGCCTTGCCATCGGCAGGTTCCAGCGGATCCAGTTGTCCCGTCAGGGTGTTGAACAGGCGAAGGGTCATTGCTTGTGAATCGAACGTCTCGCTCATGGCGCGACTTGCAGTCCGCCGCATCGCGGTCTATTCGATTCTAGCAGCGCGGGCTCCCGCTCCTGTGGTCGGCCCGTCCCATCCATCTCGGGTGCCCCAGGCCGGGATTTTCAGACCTGGGATAGACCAACCCTCGAATCATTACAACCGAGGCTATCAACCAAAACGCGAAGGCAAAGGCTGCCTTTCGCGCTCATCCCATCGCCGCGGCCCACACCACGCCGATCAGCACAAACAACGCCCACCAGCCGAACACCGCAATGTAACCAGAACTGCGCTTCGTCCCCGCGACAATCGCAATTCCCATGCCCAGCAGGACCAGCGACCAGATCGTCACCGCGTCCAGCGAGGTCGCCAGCGTGTATAGCGCCTTGTTCGTATCCACCGGATCGAGAAACGCGCCCAGATTCGTCGGCGCAAAGTTCTTGATGTTGAATGACTCCGGCGCCATCCCCGAATAAATCACAATCGTCCCCAGCAGCGCTTTGATGCTCTGCGGCAGCCACGCGTAGTAGAAACTGCGAAAGATGCTCCCGAACTTCGCCTTGCCGCCGAAAACAAAATTGATCGTGCCCAGAAGCCCCAGCGAGAGAATCGCCACTCCGATCATCCCGACCACCGGCCCGCCGACGAACGCCACTTCGTTGATCCCTACAGAGATCTTGTTGCTCAGTTCGCGCGCTGCTCCGGCGTTGCCTTCGCCATCCGCTCCTGCGATCTGGGACTCATCCGGAATCTGATTGTCTACCACCTGCTGCATGCCGATCTTCTGCACGACGGCGCCAAAAAATAAATACGTAAAGAATGCGCCGATGATCAGCGGCAGCCACCAGCTCTTGTTGCCGCGCTTGATGTCTTCAAAGGTCTTCGATGGCGCCGTGAATGTGTCTCCCACGCGCTGCCACTGCGTAAGGCCGGAGCCCGCCGGCGCTGCACCGGCCAAAGGATGAACTCCCATCTCACTCATGGTTTCGCCTTTCGAGAACCGTTTCCAAATTCACGCAAGGCACCCGCGCACTGCCCGCCAGTCTGCCCCGAGCCGGCGCTCATTTTGCACAATCGCCAGCCGTTTGAGAGATTTTTTCGCTCTTCGCGCACCGGGCGTTTTGCATGTGCCCGCGATTGTACTCCGGGTAAGCGCTTTTGATCGAATGTTTCTTGGTGAGGTGATTGGAATGGCGTCGTGCGCGCAGCGGTCTACAACCCCGTAGCAGCCTCAACGTCGCCGCCGAAGGCGCGAGCTGGCGCTGCTTGGGCCGATTGCGGCGAGGTCGCCTTCAAAGAGGGCCGCATCGTTCTTGCCGGAGCGTAGGTCTTGTATACGGTGATATGGAAGCAGGCCTGGTGAAACTCTTCTTCGGCGTCGATTTTGCCCGCGTCCTCGAGCGCCAGCAGCCGCCGGCGCATCCACTCAACCTCGCTTCGGCTCATCCCTTTCTTGGCAATATCGATCGTGGCGCCGGTCAGATGCGGGCTCACTAGATCGCCTACCGCCGGGGCCGCGTTTCCGTTGATTTCCATCAGACGTCGTTGATATTCCACCGTGCGGACTGCGGAGCTCACTTCGAGAGGTCGATGAAACGCCGCATCGTGTTCCCGCGCCAAATCAGCCAGGAACTTTGCCGTCCACGGCCTGCAGTATCGGTGGTTCGCAGGCAATTCCGCATTTACAGTCAGCGCGCCCGACGCCGGTACAGGCACCAGCACTCCGTCTGCAATCCGCGCCTCCAGGTCGCGTTCGTCCTCAATCCGCTCCAGACCTTCCGCCTCCAGGCGCTCGTTTTGCCGCTCCAGCGACGCCAGCGTGCCATAAAGTGGAAGTCGGCATTGCGCCCCGTGGAATGTACAACGATGCCTGCTCGGTTTCGGTAGCCGAATTACCGTCCGTCCCATCTTCCTCAGCTTCGGCAGCGTAGCTCGCCGTGCTCTGCGCGGCCGCCGGGTGCTCCGTCATCGACGCATCGCCTTCTGGTTCCGGATGACTCGCTCGCGGTGCCTGGCCGTCGGCAAATCCCGGCCCCCGATCTGCGTATTCATTCGTTTCGGTTGGCTTCGGAGCGGCGCGTTCGTTCACCGCCTCATTCGCTGCGCTCCTTGACTCGGTGTCGCGTCGCCATTCCGCTGCTGGCGATGCGGCTGTTTCCTCCTGATCCGTTCTTCTCGTATCCGAAGCCGGGGATGGAGTAGCAAGTTCGGCTTCAACGGGCCGGCCAGTATCGGCCCTGTACTTGTGGGGCGAGGTACGAATGCTTACCGACCGGAGTTCCGGGCGCGCGCCACGCCTACGGTAAACAAGGTTCCGGCGAGTCGTCCGATTTTGCTCGAGCCCGCGCCCGCGAAGCATGGCAAGACCCGCAGCACGCCCTACCTCTTCCGGCGTCTGCTTTTCCGCGCCGCGGCGCTGCGTCCGCGCTTCAACCCCGCGATGAACCTCGCGTGGGATCGTTCGGCGATGCACGGCGTGCACGTGTGTTATCGCAGGAGTTCTCCGGTGCGTCGTCGCGGAAACCTCCGCGCCGCTTGCGCAAGCCACGGTGAACGCAGCCAGCGCAACCAGGATAAGTGCGGGCCCGGTACATGGGGGAGAGTGCGGACAATCGAGAGCATCTCCAGTGTACGTCGATCCGCAGTCTTCTCCGAGTACCTCCGCGGATGCCGACTTGTCTGATAATTGGACGCATATGTGCGATTTAGGGTTTGGGGGCCGGGCTCCTTTCAAGTCGTGGCGTTTGGCGTGGCCTGCGTTCCGTTCAGTGGGACAATCGGTTTGGCCGGGGGCGTCAGCACAAACCCCTTGCGAATCAGCGCAAACCCGGGTTGCGGAAGCTCCGCCTGCAGGAGCTGATTCTCCGGCCCAAAGAAAAGATCGGTATTTTCCCCGGCAATCGTCGCCACCATGTGGTGAACCGCAATCGGCTTGCCATCCAGCGTCCCCTGCTGATCGGGATAGGTTGCCAGTTGCACCGGATCAATGGAACCTGCCCGCTTCGGCACGATCGCCCACAAATCGCGATTATTCCGCATCACCGCAAGCGTCAGCAGCGTCTCCAGGGCGCCGGGATCGAAATCGGGTAGCAGCACGGCGCCGTCATGCGCAGCCAGCCGGGTGGTCGTGCTCTTTCCGCTTGCGGAGATGTTCAGCAGGAATTGGGCCGAATCCGGCGCCGCCACCACGTTCACAGCTTCGCCGTTCACTGTCGCGCTCACCAGCGCGTGCTGCAATTCGTTCCCCGGTGAAAGATGCTCCGTCTTTGAGAGTGCGAAGTCCAATCCCTGCATCGCCACCTTCACCAATGAGCTCGAATCGTATCCCTGAGGTGTGGCCGTGAAACTGGAAGCTGGCTGTGCCCACCGCATGGCCGTTCGAGGCAATCTCGAAATCGCCGCTCTGGGCAGGCGCAGCCTTCGGCGAAACCGCCGTGAACAAGGCAACGCATCCCGCTAACGGGAGAAAACACAACAGACGCATGAGGTTTCTGCAACCCCTCTCGGAGTTAGACACGAAACGGCGGAAAGTGTTGCAGGCAATCTGGCGCTTCTCTCTGTTCCCTAGCTCTTCTTCACCGCGTGCCCGCCAAACGCATTGCGCATGATCGCCAGCATGCGGTCGGTAAAGTTGTTCTCTTCGCGCGACCGGATGCGCCGGATCACCGACTCAGTAATTACCGGTGCCGATACGTTCAGGTCGAACGCTTCGAACACCGTCCACCGCCCCTCGCCGGAATCCACGACATAGGCCTGCAAGCCATCGAGCGTCGGATTGCCCGCAAGCGCCTCCTCCGTCAAATCCAGCAGCCAGCTTCGAATCACGCTGCCGTAGCGCCAGATCAGCGCAACCTGCGGCAGATTCAGCTTGAACTCCTGTTTCTTTTCCAGCACCGTGAACCCCTCGGCATATGCCTGCATCATCCCGTACTCGATGCCGTTGTGCACCATCTTCACAAAATGCCCCGCGCCCGCAGGGCCCACATGTCCCCAGCCTTTATCTTTGGTCGGCGCCAGTGCCTCGAAGATGGGACGCAAATATTCAACCGGCTCCCGATCGCCGCCGATCATCATGCTGTACCCCTCCTTCAATCCCCACACACCGCCTGACGTCCCCACATCCACAAACTCGAATCCCTTCGCCGTCACCTCTTTGTAGCGGCGCATTGAGTCCTTGTAATACGAGTTGCCACCATCGATCAGAATGTCACCCTTGTTCAGCAACGGCTCCAGCTTGGCGATCGTATCGTCCACCGGCTTGCCCTGCGGCACCATGATCCAGATGGCTCTCGGGCCCGTGAGGTTTTTCGCCAGGTCCTCAAGAGACGAAACTCCAAGATTGCCGTCCTTGGTTAGCCGCGCCACCGCATCGGCATTAAAGTCAAAGCCCACCACCTGGTGTCCGGCCAGCTTCAGCCGCTCCGCCATGTTGCCGCCCATCTTGCCCAGGCCGATTAAACCTAGTTGCATAAAGACCTCCGTCTCCTGGCAATCTCACAACACCCCCAACTGCCCCAGATCTCTCCGCAGCGCTTCCGCACCCGTAAACCGAATCGCCTTCATCCCTGCGGCTTTTGCGCCCGACACGTTCTCTTCACGGTCGTCGATAAACAGCGTCCGCTGCGGACGGCTGCCCAGAATATCCAGCGCCCGGCGGTACATTCCCGGCTCCGGTTTGCGCATTCCCAGGTAGCACGAGCTCAGCGCAACCTTGAAATAACGTCGCAGCTCAAACTTGCCAAAGCGAAATTCGTTCGTCTCTCTTGCTTCATTGTTCAGCGCGCCCAAAAAATGGCGGTTGGCCGCCGCGACCTCCACCAGAATCGGTAGCGCACCGCCGGGCAATACGCGCGACTGCGCCAGAATAAAATCGAAAAACTCGTCGCGCGAGAAATCGCGCGGCTTATAGAACACCGCTGCATCCAGATATTGGTTGCGATCGATCTCTCCGCGCTCCCAGGCCGCCATCACTTCAGCGTGCCTGATCTCCAGGTCCTGACCATCCAGATGAAAGTGCTCCACTGCTGCCGCGCGTTCTGCGTGGTCCCATCCGTTGGTCAACAGTACTCCGCCCACGTCAAACAGGATTACGTCGAAGAGGGACATCGGTGTCTCTTTCCCGCGCATTGCGCGTTCTTGCTAGGCTGAGCTTTGGGGTGTTCCCGAAGTTCGAATCGAGAATCTGAATGGAGTTTGGCGGAACTCTTGGTCGAACAAAGTCGAGAGCCTACCCTGAGGCAGTGTGGCAAAGCGAGCGCGTCGAACGGGGATCTGCGACTGCCCTTCTTCCGCTAACGCAGGATTCGTACACTGGCGGTCTATCGATTCCCGGTGAAATCAATCAGCTCCGGGGTTTGCCGGCTAACACTGATACTTGGCCTCGATCGCCAGCACTTTCTTGAACCGCCTCTCGAATCGGCCCTCTTGCGCCTGAAACTTCGCCGCAATAAACGTTTGGCCCAATTCGAAGGCCAGCGCTGAGCCGATGATGCGCGCGCCCAGCACCAGCACGTTCATATCATCGTGCTCCACGCCCTGGTGAGCCGAGTACGTATCGTGGCAGATCCCCGCGCGAATCCCCGGAATCTTGTTTGCCGCTACGCAAACCCCCACGCCCGAACCGCAGATGAGAATCCCGCGCGGCGCAACGCCCGACTTGATCGCTTCGCCCACTCTCTCGGCAAAATCCGGATAGTCGTCCTCGGGGTCGTATTTGCATGCTCCCAGGTCGACAAACTCATGCCCTTCCGCGGTCAACCTGGCGCGCATTTCTTCCTTCAACGCAAATCCTGCATGATCCGAAGCAATCACAAGTTTCACGATGTGTTCCTTTCGGAATAATGGTCAATGATCAGTTATCAGTGTTCGGTTTCTCATCAATCCAGCCACAACAGGTACAAGCACCGAATCCATCGAGGGAAAAACTGACTGCCGATCACTGTCCACTGCTCACTGCTTCACCAGCTTCTTCGCCCTCGCGGCCACATTCTCCGGCGTGAATCCCAGTTCCTTCATCACCACCGGCCCCTGAGCCGACGCGCCAAACCGATCCAGCCCGACTACGTCGCCGTCCGTGCCCACATACTTCCACCAGCCCAGCGTCGCGCCCGCTTCAACCGCCAACTTGGGCACGCCCGCCGGCAGCACGCTCGCCTTGTACGCCGCCGTTTGCTCCTCGAAAATCTTCCAGCTCGGCATGCTTACCACGCGTGCGCTGATTCCGTCCGCTGCAAGCAGCTTGGCCGCGCCCTGCGCCAGTTGAACCTCTGAACCCGTCCCGATGATCACCACCTGCGGATTCGGCCGCGTCTTCCAGCACGTACGCGCCCTTGCTCACGCCGCGCAAAAACATCGTGCTTCGCTGCGTCGATCACCGGCACATCCTGCCGCGTCAACGCAAAGAAGCACGGACCTTTCCGCTCCAGCGCCAACCGCCATGCCGCCGCCGTTTCGTTCGCATCCGCCGGGCGAAAGTCCGTCATGTGCGGCACCGCGCGCAGCGCCATCAGATGCTCGATCGGCTCATGCGTCGGACCATCCTCGCCCACGCCGATCGAATCGTGCGTGAAAACAAACAGCGAGCCGACTTCCATGATGGCTGCGATGCGCAACGCAGGCTTGGCGTAGTCGGAAAATACGAAGAACGTCGACCCGAACGGCCGCACTCCGCCATGCGCCGCCATTCCGTTCACTGCCGCGCACATGGCCAGCTCGCGCACGCCGAAAAACACATTGCGCCCGGCCGGATCGTCCGCAAAATGCGCGCTCGATTTGAAGATCGTCTTTGTCGATGCCGTCAAATCCGCTGCGCCGCCGAACAACTCCGGCACAACGTCGGAGATCGCATTCATCACCGTCTGCCCCGCATTGCGCGTGGCCACCGGCTTCTCGGGTCCGAAAGCTCGGAATCGCCTTCTCCCATCCCGCCTTCAGTTTGCCCGCCTGCGTCCGCTCAAACTCTGCCGCCTGCTCAGGAAACGCCGCTTTGTATCCCGCAAACAGCTTGTTCCAATCCGCCTCGGCCGCCGCCCCGCGCTTCACCGCCTCGCGCCAGTTAGCCAGCGCATCCTCCGGCACATAAAAGCTCTGGTCCTCAGGGAATCCGAAGAACTTCTTCGTCGCGGCTGCGTTTTCCGGGCTCATCGCCTCGCCGTGCACCTTGTTTGTGCCGGCCAGTCGGGCTTCCGTAACCGATTACCGTGCGCACGCCGATCAGCGACGGCCTACCGGTCTCAGCCTTCGCCGCCGCAATCGCCGCTTCTATCCCGTCCAGATCGTTCCCGTCCATCACCCGCTGCACATGCCAGTTGTAGGCCTCAAAGCGCTTGTAAACGTCTTCGGTAAAGCTCCAGTTCGTCGGCCCGTCCAGCGAGATCAGGTTATCGTCGTACAGAACAATCAGCTTTCCCAATCCCAACGTTCCAGCCAGCGAAGCCGCCTCATGCGACAGGCCTTCCATCAGATCGCCGTCGCCGCACAGCACATACGTATGGTGGTCCACCACATTGAAATCCGGCCGATTATACGTCGCTGCCAGGTGCCTCTCCGCGATGGCCATGCCCACGCCCATTCCGAATCCCTGCCCCAGCGGCCCCGTCGTCGCTTCCACCCCGTCGGTGTGTCCGTACTCGGGATGTCCCGGCGTCTTCGATCCCCACCGGCGGAAGCTCTTCAAATCGTCCAGCGTGACTTTGTATCCGGTCAGAAACAGTGTCCCGTACAGCAACATCGACGCGTGCCCGTTCGAAAGCACAAAGCGATCCCGGTCGGCCCATTTCGAGTGTGCCGGATTGTGCTTCATCACCTTGTGAAACAGCGCATAGGCAATAGGCGCGCAGCCCAGTGGCGCTCCCGGATGCCCGCTATTCGCCTTTTCCACCCCGTCCAGGGCGAGCATGCGCAAGGTATCAATCGAAAGCTGATCAAGAGAAAGAGAAGTGATGCTGGTTGCCATAAAACTCAGAGAATTCCTTTCTTCGAAATGCGAGCCGCGCCTGCTCCGTTTACTTTAGAAAAACCCCCGGACAATATCGGCTTTCCTGAAGGGCGCCACGTGAGTCGTCCCGTAACTTGGGCAAAATTCTCGGGGCCTTTGCCCCTTTGGGAGCGCATGCGATTTGCCCGGAGCACCTTTATGGAGCATCGACTCTAACCTTCACATTGTATCCAAGCCAGGCGTCCCTCTCCGGCCAGTGCATCGTCCACTCCAATTCCGAGCGGCCCGGCTGCGGCGTCACATCGGCGCTGAACCCTGCGCTGCCCAGCGGGCGGCTCGCCGTCGCGTGTTTGGTCTGCCATCCGTCGTCGGTCCACACCACTTCAAAGCGCTGCTCGTCCAGAATCCGCAATGTGCTCCCCGCATCCATCTGCCCGACGGGCCGTCTGCGGCTGTAAACCTCCACGCCGCGCCGGCATCGTTTACGCCCATCCGGAGTGCAATACCGCTCATACACCGGATCGATCCGGTCAAACACTTTGCCATCCACCGCAGAGCGCAACAGCTTCAAATACTCCGCATGCGCCCACACCAGCGGCATCGCCGACCCATCGGGCTTTCCCTTGAACAGGCTTCGCTCCGGCCTGTCCTCTTCATCCCACACCTGTTCGGGAAGCAACTGCCCGCAGCTCGCAAATTGTTCATATGTCCTGAGCAGCGGCGCCACGTCCTTGCCGGCCGCCAGTTCGTAATGCGCTCGTTCTCCCGTCAGCAGAGGCCATGCGCGCCCCTGGCCCCATCCTTCATACGGTCCACCGTCTGGCCGTTGCCCATAGCCGTCGCCGTTGTAGCGCAGCCAGCCAGGCCCCTGCGGCAGATCGCGCTTCAGCACTGCATCCACGACCTTAAGTGAGTCCACAATCAGCGGATCGTCGGCCCGCCGCACCCCATAGCGCACCAGTTCCAGGAATCCCGCATCGATAATCTCGCGCGCCTCAAACTCCGTTCGCGCCCCAGGCGGCCGGTTCGCGAGCCAGAGCAACTCTTTCCCGCAGCCCTCGTGCGCATAAGCCTCGCCGCACTCCGGTGGACGAATGCGCATGTAGTGCCGTTTCACTTCGGGATCCAGCACACCGTTATTGGTCACTGTCCAGTCTTCGAGATGTCCTTCGATCCAATCGGCAAATACTTCAAGGAATTCGCCCAGCTCTGCCGACTCGTGCGCCCGCGCCATCTCCGCCGCGCAAATCAAACCGCCAATCGCCGCTGCCAGGGTCGACGGCGCGTAACCCGCATTTTCCTCCCAGCGCTCCTGAAACGTAATCGGCGCATGACGTACCAGGAATCCCGCCGCCCGCTCGATAAAAGGAAAAACGCTCAGCTCGCCCAGGCCGCCGGCCTTCCACAGCCTCCATGCCAGGATCAACGGAAACGCCACCTCATCCAGCTGGATCCCGCTCCAATACGGCGTCCCGTCAATCCAGAAGTTCTGTGAAAATCCTCCATCGGGGTGCTGCGTGCACGCCAGGTAGACCAGCGCGCGCCGTGCCGTCTCCGCCCGCCCACATGCCAGCAACGCTGTCGCCGTCTGCACCATGTCGCGCGTCCACACCAGGTGATACCCGCCCAGGTCAGCGTCGCCCTTTGACTGGCCCCAGGGAATTGAGGCCGACGCCACAAACGCGCCAGAGTAAATTTTGTCCTCGTGCGCCAGCAGAACGGCGTGACTGGCCCGCATCAGCTTGCCGCCGTCCTGCGCCTTGGCCGCAAGCCAGTCAGGATGCGCCGCCCGCTTCCACTGCACGATGAACCGTTCGCGCTGTTCCTCGAACGGCGTCGAGAGCGCTCCCATCGTCTTTTGCGCGGCCGTGTGGTGGCCTTCGCCAATTCCGATTGCCAGCGTAAACTCGCGTATCGCCGTTCCATTGCCGATCTGTTTCTCGCCGGCCCCATTCTGCCCGAAGAGTCCATTGGCTAGCCGCTCGCTGCACCCCAGGTCGATCTCGCCCATCACAGCCACGTTCCCATTGGTCGCTGACCCGAACTCCCAATCCATCTCGAAGTTCTGCATCAGGTCCTGCCAGCCGTCGCTTGCGCCCACAAACCCGCAGCTCACCCGGTTGAATCCGCAACTGGCCGTCATCACCAGCGACCAATTGTTTTTCCACGCCAGCAGCACTTTGTGCCCCGCCAGGTCCAACGCCCGGGCCGAGTTGCCCGCTCCTCCGCCGTCCAGGTGAGGCGCCAGCAGCGCATAAAGCTTCAGCCGCGGCACCAGATCGTCGCGGCCTTCGAGGCGCATTCTCGTCAACACCACTCCATGGTGCGGATCGCAGATCATCTCCTTGGTCAGGCTGTAGCGGCCATCCGGATCTCGGTTTATGTACCGCACTCCCAAAGCCTCGGGGTCGATGTACTCGAACGTGGTCACCAGGTCCCGCTTCTCTTCGTGCGCAAAGGTCTCTCCGTCGGTGATCAGGAACTCCATGTCCCGTACCTGCGGGCGATCGATCGTGGGGTGATAGATCTCGTTCAGAATTCCGTGCGAACACGTGAACCAGATGCGGCTCGATCCCGCGTACGCAGTCACCACCGCATCTTTGATGCTCGAAGTCCAACGTGGCTCCAGGCCGGGGGCGCCAAACGCCTCGCCCTGCTGGTCGAGCCACCGGTACGCAGGCTGATCGCTCATTCTTCTCCTCGAGTAAATGTGAACTGCTTGTAACCGATCTTTAACACAAGAAACCGGGAAGCCGTCCGCCCCAACACATTATCGATGTTTGCCGCGACGGCCGGGTTACATTTCGAGACCTTTCTCTGCCACACACCACGCCGTTCGCCTCCAACTTCACCTTAAAGCCTTTTCCGATGTCCGGGCATCTTACGCCGTAGGCCGCGACGGGGGAGGGCTTCGAAAGAGGCGCGATTTTCTGTGTAAGTCATTTGATATCGAGGTGCCTGTCGTGACGAGCCTGATGCGAAGACCCACCGTGAGGGCTGCGCTCTCCCAGTTGTTCCAGTTCGTGCAGGACGGGCTGGGCGTTAGCGTCATTCCTCGCCATTTCTACTTTCCCGTTCCCAGTCTCAAATCCTTCCGCGAAAAAGATTGGAGCGCATGCCGTCAGTGCGGGGCTTTCGACTTTCATCTTGACGAACAGGTCACGAGGCTCCAGGAAGACTTGCTCCCTTTTGCCGGCGAATGTACCGCTTTTCCTGAAGACGCCGCTCATAACGGACACGGTTTTCACTTTAACAACGGTTTTTTTGAGCGCGTCGATGCCGAAGTGGCCTACGCCTTCGTCCGACAGCGCAAACCGGAGCGCGTAGTTGAAATCGGCAGCGGCAACTCGACCATGGTCCTCGCGGCGGCGATGCGCAAAAATGCAGAGGCCGGCTTCGCCTGTGAGTTTGCCGCCATCGAGCCCTTCCCTCCGCAGTACCTGAAGCGCGGCCTTCCCGGCCTTACGCGGCTCATCCCGGCGCGCGTGCAGGACGCACCCTTCGACCTTTTCCTGTCCCTCAAGGCCAACGACATCCTGTTCATCGATTCCAGCCATGTCGTCTCCATGGATAGCGACGTCCTGTATGAATGTTTGCGGATTCTGCCCCGGCTTGCACCCGGCGTTCTCGTCCACTTCCACGACATCTTTGCCCCGCTTGACTATCCGGAAAAATTCGTCAAGACAAATCTTTGCTTCTGGGCCGAGCAGTATCTCCTCGAGGCCTTTCTGTCGTTCAATTACGCTTTCAAAGTCGTGTGGTCGGGCAGCGCCATGCAGCGATTTCATCCCGATGTCCTGCGCCGGGCCTTCCCTGCGTGGGAAGGCAGCTTCCATCGCATGCCGCCGGAATTAAAGGTCTTCGCGCCCACACTCGATGGAAAGAACGTGTGGCCTTGCAGCTTCTGGATCGCCCGCACCGCCCAAGCCGCCTGAATCGTGGGCTTGAGAATCGACTTGTCATCCTGAGCGCAGCGAAGGATCTGCGGTTGTCTATCGTAGCTGCCAACTCGCTGATTCGCCGGTTTGCTGGCTTGCTGAATTGCTTTCTACTCCCTACTCCCTACTCCCTACTGGCTATTCCCTAGGTCCCTGCTGTCCTTCCCCTCACCAGCATGTACTTCACCGCTGCCTCCAGTTCCTGTGCCGAAACATCCTCCACCACCCCCGCGTCGCCAATGCCCACCGGAAGCACGAACCGCCTCACCCCGCCAACATTTTTCTTGTCGCGGCCGGTCGCCGCCATGATGCGCGCCGCACTCACCTTCAACTTCGGCAACGGCCCGTAGCGGTAAACCAGCTTTTCCATCCGCTCCATCTGCGCGCCGGTAATCGTGCCCCGGCGCCGTGCCAGCGCCAGAGCCGCCACCATGCCCCACGCCACCGCCTCGCCGTGCAGCATCGCTTTATAGCGCGTCGCCTGCTCCAGCGCGTGGCCCACCGTGTGCCCGAAGTTCAAAATCATGCGCAGCCCGCTCTCGCGTTCATCGCGCCGCACCACGTCAGCCTTCATGCGGATCGACGCCGCAATCACGCGCTCCAGTGCTTTTGGCTCACGCGCCAGGATCTTCTCCGCGTGCTCCTCCATGTATCGGAACAGCGCACGGTCGCGAATCATTCCCGCCTTCACGCTCTCCATTAGTCCCGCGCGCAGCTCGCGGTCGGGCAGCGTTCCCAGCACGCCGATATCCGCAAACACCGCGCGCGGCTGCAGGAAATTTCCGACCAGGTTCTTTCCTTCGGGCAGATTCACGCCCACCTTGCCGCCCACGCTCGAATCCACCTGCGCCAGGAATGTCGTCGGCACCTGCACATATGGAATACCGCGCATGAACGTCGCCGCGACGAATCCTCCCAGGTCGCCCACGATCCCGCCGCCGAAACAGATCAAGAGAGCCCCGCGGTCGCCGCCAGCTCTCACCATCTCGCGCAGCAACCGTTCCACGCTCTTCACCGTCTTGTGTTCTTCGCCCGGGGGAAGAAAAAGTGTCACCGGCGGCTCATCAAACGACCGCAAAAACTGTTTATTCCACAGCGCCCATATCTCCGGCGACGTGACCACAAACACGCGCCCGGGCAGCCGGCCCATCGCGCGTTCCATCCGCGGTGCCAGGTCTGCGAGCAACCCGCTGCCCGCAAACACGTCGTACTTCGCCGATAGTGTCTCCACCCGTATCGTTTGCACAATGACTCAATCGTAAAGGACTGCGGCCGGGATGCAGTCCTCAACTCGTTTCGAACTTTTCCGCAACCTCAGGTTAAAAGTAGGGCCTCTACGCTTGATGCGGCACATCCGTGCCGGCGATTACTCCGCTGCGTCGGGCGCCTCCACCGCTCCGTTTTTCAGCGCCCAATCTACAAAGCCAGCCGGCGCGTTCCGCACGCTCGCGATGTTAGCGCCTTTCGCACTCTTCAAGTGCCCCCATTTGGCTCCTTCCAGGTCCGTGTGGCGAAGGTCCGCATCGTCCAATGCCGCCCCCGACAAATCGGCGCCTGCCAGGCTGGCCCCATTTAGGTCCGCTTGGCGCAGGTCGGCATCCGTCAGGTTGCAGCCGTCCAGACGGCCGCCACGAAAATTCGCGAAGGTTAGATCGCTATTGGTCAGGTCGGAAAAGCGGATATCGCTTTTGCGCAAATCAGCTGAGCCGAAATCGGCCCGCACCAGGTTGGCATGTTCCAGCCGCACGCCTTGCAAAAAGGCCGCGGACACATCGACGCCTACAAGCGGAACTTTGTCCGCATTCAATTCCTGCAATGCCTCGATTCGGCCACCGCTTCCCCCTTTGCCCTGCGCGGTGTTAATCACCTGCCATGCTTGGTAGTGCCTCTGTTTCACGCGATCCCCCGACTCGGCAAAGTAGAAGATCACCGCCACCAGCACCGAGAACGTCTCCAGGTATTCCAGCACCTCAATGAAGGTCCACTTGGCAAGGACATAGGCCGTCCACTCCCACACCCACTCTGAAGCTGCAAACGGAATCAACCAGCGCGCTTCGATGCTCCTCCTCCGATCACTCCACGCCCCGGGTCGCTTCCGCTCCCTGTGCACAATCATCTCCGGCGCACCTCTCCCGAGCGCATACGCTCATATCGCGGGCCCCAGCGCCTCCAGCAACCTTCCCTCTGCAAACAGGTCATACTTCGCCGAAGTCGTCTCTACCGCATCGTTTGCACAGTGAATTCAATGATAGAAGACCGCTGCACACATTCGTGAGGCGCACAGCCCAACTACACTGGCCCCAATTCCGCCGCGTTCCCTGCTGCACGCATCAACGATCGTCGGAATGGTGCGCAGCCGGCATTTTATTGAGAAAGATGAAGGTGCCATAGGGACCTGAGGTCACGATATCCGGCTTGCCGTCGTTATTCATGTCGCGCAGGTCGAAACGAGCACCAACTCCGGAGAAATTATGTACCAGCTCGGGCTCGAAACGGACCCCGCCAGGGGCTGAGCGATCGCGCACCGTCTTATAGACATACAGCACCGGCGTTCCCCAGGGGTCGGGATCAACCCACGTGTCCAGATGTGAGAATTGACGCTTCCCTGTCACGATATCGGGAATGCCATCGCCGTCCATATCGGCGCAACCCATCGCGTGCAGCTCAGTGAACGTGACCCCGCCGGCGTTGTCATCGAGCCAGTTATTCATAATCCAATGGCGCACAAAAGAGATGTTGCCGGCGGTGTCGCGCTTCTGCTCGAACCACGCGAGACCGAAACCATGACCCTGCTGGGCGCTGACCACATCGTTGAGCCCGTCGCCATTCACATCGAACACACAGAGGGTCGAGCCTCCGGGCCCGCCTTGTGAAATGCCTAAGTTCGAAAATGCGGCAGGGTGATATTTCCAGTAGCCCTGCGTGCCTGGGGGAGGCTGTTCCCACCAGCCGTAAGGCGTCAGAATATCTTTCCTGCCGTCCCCATTGATATCGCCGGAGCCCAAGCCGTGCACCATGACATCTCCCCACGGGCCCGGCGGCGCAATCATCGTAGTAATCCATTTGCCGGTCGGATTCGCAGGATCGGGGCGAGAGTAGCCCAACCCATTATTCGGGCCGCCGTGCAGAATCTCCACCTGCCCGTCACCGAAGAGATCCACCATCTCGGTATCTTCGTTCGCCAGCAGATCGAGCACCTTGTATTTGTCCCAGTGGCGGGACTCGCCGCGGGGATTTACATAAAGCCAACCGGTAATCTCTCCAGCATTGCCTGTAAATTGAAGAATGTCGTCCCAGCCATCTCCGGTGAAGTCGTGGGCCAATGCCACAGTCGATAGCTGCGGATAATCAGCGGTGGGATTGTAGGCTACAGGCGTGTAGTATTCCTCAGTAGTCGTAAAATCAGGGCCCAAATAAATCCAGGGTCCGGCAGCGACGTCCAGCTTGCCATCGTGATTGAAGTCGCCGATCGCGGGCGACCAGGAGTAAAACAACCCATCCAGCCGGCGCATCTCGAAATCCGGCGACACCGTTTCAGCAGGGCGTTCGCGCTTCAGTAGGTCCTTATATTCAACATTCTTGAACTGCACCGCTTCCTTTCCGGCAACGTGCAGCGCGATTTTTCCATACACTCCCAGGTCCGCCGGCGCAACCACGTCCGGCAACGCCCCAGCGCCTTCCCGAGCCCCATTCACAGATGGATAGAGCGCATCCTGAAAAAGGTAGACGTTGACCGAATTCCACGCTTGGGGCAGATACTCGCCAGTCGGCTCGCGCAAAGGTTCCATCGCACCGGTGTAATTGATCATTGCGCGCAGGGACGGATAGGTTTCGCTCCGCGCCTTCAACAGGGCCTGGATCTCGGGCGGAGTGTTTGCATTGGGGCTGGGAAGTCCGCCCTCACTGTGCCCTTTCGGCACCGCAACCCGAGAGATTTCGCGGCCCTCGGCATCCGTGGTGAGGACAAAGATCCCCCGGTTCGCCGTGCCCATCGAAATATAGATCCCCTTGAGCCCGCCGGCTGGCGTCTTCTGGGCGCGAAGGAGGATGCCAGCCTCGCAATCCTGGGAGCAAAGGATCTGCGTGTAAAAGCCGACATTCGCCATTGACTGATCGAATACCAGCCATCCTCCACCGGGTGTCTTCGGATGCCCGGTCACAATCCCGTCCTGAGCGGTCCAATCAGCCTGGCCGAAAGTGGTCCAGCCCTGCATGCCGGAACCTGAGATTCCGCCATCGGCTTGAATATGAGGCGGAGCAGCCTGCGCAAAGGCAGTGATCGAAGAAAGGGCTGCGACAAGGAATGCCGCGACGGTTTGTCGATTGGTTCCATGCATTGAAACTCTCCCTGTCATTGTGTGCGCTTCTCTGGTCAGAAACTCAGCGGCGGACAGTTTCCTGCCCCTCAGCCCGGTCGCCGAACTTCTTCCCGCACAATTCTACGGAGTGTTTCTTTGAATTTGGTAGCTTTTCCTTTGGCGTGCTGGCGCATTGGATAATTCCGTACAACACCCGGGCCCACACCTGATGCCCCGGGCCTGGAACTTGACCGCTAATAAACCCCCGGCACCAGCCGCCAAGTCCGCTTGAAGTACCTGTCGTACTCCGAGCCGAAGTGCTGGCTCAGCAGCCGCTCCTCGGCGTGCATGCGCGCCACCAGCGGAACAAGCAGACATGCCGCCAGCACCAGCCCCACGCTCGACCGGAATACCAGCGCCCAACCGGCAGAATTGATCAGCATGCCCAGGTAGCTCGGATTGCGAATCTTCGAGTAGATGCCGTGCGTCTCGAGCTTATGCCCCTCCTGAATTGCCACCAGCCCGCTGAACCGCTTGCCCAGCACAAAACACGGCCACAGCCGCACCACGGCCCCGATCACGTAGACAACCAGCCCCACCCAGCGCGTCGCATCGCCATCGATCGTCAAGAAATTATTGCGATCGGTATAGGCCGAGAAAAACGTGAGCAGGATCGCGATACCGGCGAATGCCTTCAGCACCCAGCGGTTGCCGCGGTCCTCTTTGATGCCCGAGCTGATGTTGCTGTCTGCGAAGAACGCCACCGTGGCGATTCCCACCGTGGCGATGGTCATCGCGCGGATCGCAGGAACGGAAAAGAAAGCCGCAAATCCGCCCCGTCCGAGAATCGCCAGCGCAAATTGAAAAATGATCGAGAAAATGCCCAGAAAAACGCACCTGGTGCGGCCCACAACAATTCCTCCCCTGGAAGTTGCGACCATCCTAGCACCGATCGGCAATCTGCACCGCCGCTACCACCCCAGCCAGATCAGCGGCACCAGTCCGCCTGCCGCGAGCGCCAGAAGAAATCCGAGGCTCAGCGCGCCCGTCTTCTTGCCCCCAAGGCTGTACGCGTAGATGCCTTTCACAATGTTGTTGCTGGCCGCGGCAATCAGGATCGCGCCCGCCGCCACATTCACCGGTGTCAGCGTGCCGGCCGCCTGCGTCAAGCCCAGGATGAACGGATCCACGTCGCTCACGCCCATGATTGCAGCCAGCGTATCCACTCCGCCCTTGCCTAGATAGGTGACGGCCAGTTGCGTCGCCACCAGCATTACCAGGAAAAGCAAGGCAAACAAGAGCGCGGTGGTCAGCTCCAGCGGATTCTTCGGTCCCAACTCGCGTTCAGCCGTCTGCGCACCCTGATCGGCGCGCCGCGTCCACAACCAGCCGAAGGCTGTAGCGACCACCGCGAGCACCACAAACGGCAGCCAAAGCGCAGCCATCAATTGCCGATTGAAGAGCGCCAGCAAAATCGTCAGCCGCAGATACATCACGCCGGAAGCCATCAGAATTCCGCCCGAGAACAGGTGCGGCTGGTTTTCTACCTTACCCTGCCGCGCCAGCACCACCGTCGTCACCGTCGAAGAATATGCGCCGCCCAGCAGCGCCGCCAGCACAATGCCTCCCTGTCCCTTGGTGAGTTTTTGCAGCACGTAGCTGGCGTAGGAGATCGCACTGATCGCAACCACCACCAGCCACGTTTTGAAAGGATTGATGTGAAACCGGCCAAACTCCTGGTTCGGCAGGACCGGCAAAATCACGCCGCTGAGGAACAGGAATTTGGCGAAGGTGAGGATCTCGCGCGGGGCAATCGATGACGCCAGCTTTTCCAGTGCGATCTTCAGATCCAGCAGGAGCAGGCTGGCCACGCCCAGCGTGGTGGCAATCCAGAAATGCCCGTAGCACACCAGTGCGCCGACCAGAAAAGTCGCGAGCCCTGAAATCTCCGTGGTCGCACCTGCCGTGGCAGATTGCGTGAGCTTGTGCCAATACGACAGCATCAGAAAGCCCGCAACCACCAGGAAACCGATTGTGAGCGGCAGGAGCTGAGTGCCTGAAACCAGCGCTAAGGAGTAGCCGATCAGCCCGATCAGCGGAAACGTGCGCACGCCGCCAAAAAAGTAGCTGCCTCCGGCCGCCTTCTGCTCCTCTCGTTCCAACCCGATCAGGAACGACAGAAAAAGCACCAGGACGATCTTTACCGCCTCAGGTGGTAAATCATGGTAGAGTTCCATGCGATCCGGTCCTTAAAATCTCTGCCAAAGGTCTGCCACACAGCATACACTTCGACTCCGTCGCGAGTGCGAAAACATCCTCTCTGGTTGGCCAATTCCGGCACGTCGCGCTGACTCGCTGACTTGCTGGCCCGCTGTCTTGCCGGTCTCTAAGTCGCTGTTCCCTGCCTCCCTCCACCTGCTAGCCTGAAAGTTGATGTCCAGGGCCTCCTCGATTGATTTTCTGGTAATGGGTGCGGGCGTTGCCGGACTTCGTGCCGCGGTTGAACTTGCCCGCCACGGCGACGTTCTTGTCGTCACCAAAGAATCCCTCGGCGAATCGAACACTCATTACGCACAGGGCGGCATTGCCGTAGCGATGGAGGGCGACCAGGACGTTGCCCTGCACCTTGAAGACACGGTGAACGCAGGCGACGGCCTGGTCTATCGCCCCGCGGCCGAAGCGCTCGTCAGCGAAGGCCCACTGCGTGTTGCGGAGCTCATCGAGTGGGGCGCGGACTTCGATCGCGTGGCCGGCAGCGAAGGCGATCGCTGGAGCGGCCCCCTCCTGCGCACGCGCGAGGGCGCACATTCCCTGGCCCGCATCCTGCACGCCAACGGCGACGCCACAGGCGCAGAGATCAGCCGCGCACTCGTTACATTTGCCCGCGTCCATAAACGAATTCGCTTCGCCGAGTGGACCCGCGTCTCCGCGCTTGTGGTCGCCGATGGCCGCGTGATCGGGGCCGATTTGGCCAGCGCCGAGCCAAATCAGTTCGCGCCTGGGGCTGAGAGCCGGGGCCCCTCTGGACCCGCATCCGGCTCGCCGCACGTTCCGTACTCATCGCATCAGGCGGCGCGGGCCAGGTCTACTCCGACACCACAAATCCCGCCGTCGCTACCGGCGACGGCATCGCCCTGGCGGCACTGGCCGGCGCAGAACTGGCCGACATGGAGTTTTACCAGTTCCATCCCACCGCGCTCGCGCTCGAAGGCGCCCCGCGCTTCCTCATCTCTGAAGCGCTGCGCGGCGAAGGCGCCTGGCTGCGCAATGATCGCGGCGAACGCTTCATGGAGCGTTATCATTCGCTGCTCGAACTCGCCCCACGCGATGTTGTAGCCCGCGCAATCGCCCGTGAAGGCGTGGCCGATCCCACAAACCCCCAGTCGCCTCCGCGTCCCGTCTATCTCGACATGCGCCACGTGCGCAACATCGATCCCGCCGCGCGCTTCCCCGGCATCAGTGCTTTTCTCGCGCGATATGGTCTCGACCTGCGCCGCGATCTCATTCCCGTTCGCCCCGCTGCGCACTATCTCATGGGAGGCATCCGCACCGATCTCGGCGGGCGCACCAGCGTGCCGGGACTCTACGCGGCGGGCGAAGCGGCCTGCACCGGCGTGCATGGCGCCAATCGCCTCGCTTCCAATTCGCTGCTCGAAGGCCTGGTCTTTGGCGCGCGAGCCGCACAGTCCATGCTCTCCGATTCGCTTCCGCTCGTGCTTCGCGATGCCGCAGATTCCGCACCCACGGCAAAACATCTGCACGTGGTTGAAACCGAGCACCTGGAAGACCTGATCGCCGCTCTGCAAGCCGCCATGTGGGCCAATGCCGGCCTGCTGCGCGAAGAAGCTTCATTGCGTCGGGGTCTCGCCGCGCAGGCCGCATGCGAAGCCGGGCTGGCGGGGATCGCCGCATCGGGCCGCGTCAGCCGCCGGCTGGCGAAGCGCAGGCCATGAGCCGCGTGGCCCACGCCATCCTCGTCTCCGCACTGGCCCGCACCGAAAGCCGCGGCGCGCACTTCCGCAACGACCATCCCCGCCGCGACGACGCAAACTTCCGCAAGCACTCGTCGGTCGGCTCCGATCGCATCGTCCGCTTCGAATCGTGGTAGATCGTTTCTTGTTTCGGTTCCTGATTCGTCCCACGGCACTGGTGCCAAGTCGCGCCTGCAACATCTCGCTCTTCCCGCCTGAATCGAGCGCGAGCAAACCCTCTCGGAGCGGAAATCAGGTTTGGCCCAGATCTCGATGGACGAATCCGTCGAGGCCCATCGCCTAGTCGCTCGTCCCTGTCGCCTGATCGTTGCCCCCCAAAATCGCTGTACCCACCGCGCACACCGCCAGAATTCCGCCAATCACCGCGAGCGACATCGTGGCCGGCACGGCGATCCACGGCGCAGCGAGCATCTTGAACGCCGCAAAAGCCAGAATCGCGCCCAGCCCGTAATGCAGATAGCGGAACCGCTCCAGCATCGCCGCCAGCGCGAAGTAAAGCGAGCGCAGGCCCAGGATCGCCGCCACGTTCGACGTGTACGCCACAAAAGGATTGTGCGTCACCGACAGCACGGCGGGAATCGAGTCCGTGGCAAACAGCAGATCGGTGAGCCTCCACCGCGAGAATCACCGGCAGGAGAGAGCCCTTTGCCGGCTGCAGGCGCACAATCCACCGCGGAATCGCCGCGCGCGGCGAGCCGCCGCGCACCAGCCGCCATGCCGCGTAGAGCAGGAACAAACCGAAGATCCACGTGATCCACTCAAATCGTCGCAGCAACGTGAAACCCGCCGCGATAAACAGTGCCCGCAGCACAAACGCGCCCCACATGCCCCATTGCAGCGCCTTATGCTGGCGCTCCGGCCGATCTGGAACCCCTGAAAGAGCACCAGGAACACAAAGAGATTGTCCACGCTGAGCGAGGCCTCGATGGTGTAGCCCGCCACAAACTCGAGCGCCGTCTGCCGGCCCTGGCAACGGCAATCCAGCAGGCAAATCCCGCCGCAGCCAGCACCAGGCCCGCGGTTCCCAGCCAGATGAAGGCCTTTTCATTCCGCGAATAGCGACGGCGGCCGGCGACTGCCCCGGCGACGAAGCTTCTCGTCCGGGCCAATGGGCAGCAACGAATCCGCCACCAGCAATGCCGCCACCACCGCGTGAAACCCCACCCACCAGGCCCACGAAACGCCTGCGATCATAGCTGGATGCTACAGGAGGCAACCCCCGCTTACCCCGGAATTTGCATGAGCCTGCCACTTCTTGCCGGTTTCACGCATCACTCTGATAGGGCGCGCTTTTGTTTCGCCATTTCCTGACTCGCCTCTTGAAAGGTGATAACGTGACCGGCTTGGCACAACGGCAAACAAACTCATCGGCGCAATCTTCCGGCAAACGCCCGCGTGTCGTGATCGTCGGCGGGGGCTTTGCCGGCCTTCACGCGGCGCTCGGACTTGCGCATCTGCCGGTCGATGTCACCGTGGTCGATCGCCGCAATCATCATCTCTTTCAGCCCCTGCTCTACCAGGTGGCGCTGGCGGTGCTGTCGCCGGCCGATATCGCCCAGCCCATTCGCTCCATCCTGCGCCACCAGCGCAACGCCGAAGTGCTGATGGACGAAGTCGTCGGCATCGATGCGGCCGCGCGGCAAGTGGCGCTGGCCAGCGGCGCTCAGCCTCAGCTACGACTATCTCGTGCTCGCCACCGGCGCCACGCACTCCTACTTCGGCAACGACCAGTGGGAGCCGCTCGCGCCCGGCCTCAAGACCATTGAAGACGCCATCGAGATTCGCCGCCGCGTCCTGCTCGCCTTCGAGCTGGCCGAGCGGCAGATGGTCGAAAACGGCTGGCATCCCCCGCTCAACTTCGTCGTCATCGGCGGCGGCCCCACCGGCGTGGAGCTCGCCGGCGCCATCAGCGACATTGCGCAGCTCTACATGCGCCACGACTTCCGCCACATCGATCCCACCAAGAGCCGCGTCCTGCTGCTCGATGGCGGCCCGCGCGTGCTGGCCGCGTATCCGCCCGATCTTTCCGCCAAGGCCGAAGCCGACGCTCAAGCGCCTCGGCGTCGAGGTGCACACCAACACGCAGGTCACCGGCGTCGGCCCCGGCTGGGTTGAGGCCAACTCGGCACGGCCCCTCCGCATCGAAGCCGTCGTCACGCTCTGGGCCGCAGGCGTGCAGGCTTCGCCGCTCGGCAAGCTGCTCGGCGCGCCGACTCGACCGCCGCGGCTGCGTCATCGTCGACGGCCATCTCAACCCGCCGGGCTGCCCGAGGTCTTTGTCCTCGGCGACCTTGCCCAC
Source organism: uncultured Acidobacteriaceae bacterium (assembly GCA_963782285.1). GTDB lineage: Bacteria > Acidobacteriota > Terriglobia > Terriglobales > Acidobacteriaceae > Telmatobacter. The sequence continues at coordinate 354,707 of CAWAJH010000009.1, read as the reverse complement.
TTCGAGCAGGACGGCCGCCAGGTTCCCGGCGTGGCCCAGCCTGCCATGCAGATGGGCGACCACGTCGGCGAAATCATCGCCGCCGATCTGGCCGGCAAGGCATCGCCCCGCCTTCCGCTACTTCGACAAGGGCGACATGGCCACCATCGGCCGCATGGCCGCCGTCGCCGATGTGAAGTGGCCCTTCAAGGCGCACATGAGCGGCTTTCCCGCATGGTTCACCTGGGTCACCGTCCACATCTTTTTCCTCATCGGCTTCCGCAACCGGCTCTCGGTGCTGATCGAACTGGGCCTGGACCTACTTCAACTTCACGCGCGGCGCCCGCCTCATCACCGGCGACCAGACTCTCCCTGGCTGGAAGGAAGAAGTAGCAAGCAGACTCCACCGGCGCCGAACGCCGCGGACTGAAAGGCCGGCTTGGAGCTTTCAGGCCCTGGTATTTGGCCGTTAGCTGAACCCCTGCACTGGATGGACGACGAAGAAATGAAGGCTCAGCCTTCGTCGGATAAACTAATCATGAAATGCATGATTCGGAATTTCTAACCAAGAACTGGAAAGATGTTCGACCCAAGTTACTCGCGCGGGGCGCCTCAGAAGAAGCGCTCGACAGCTTCGTAAACCTTATCCTCGCGCGGCGTCAAGCCATAACTTTTGCCGAAACAAAGCTTTCAGAAATCAATCAGCTCAACCAGATCATTGCCCAGCGTAAGCGAGATGGCCTCGATGCAAGTGATCTCCTCACCAAGGCGGCAGAACTAAAGGCGAATGTCGATGAATTTCGTAAACTGGCCGCCACTGCGGACAAGGAATTCTTTGATGTAAGATCGCGTGCTTCCAAACCTGACGCGACCCGAGGTCCCTGAAGGCAAATCTGAATCCGACAACAAAGTCGTTAAAACCTGGGGTGAGCAGAAGAAATTCGATTTCACGCCCAAGCCGCATTGGGAGCTCGGCGAATCCCTCGGCATCCTCGATCTGGAACGCGCTGCCAAGCTCAGCGGCGCGCGCTTTGCCGTCTACTATGGGCGCGGGCGCGCGGCTCGAGCGCGCCCTCATCAGCTTCATGCTCGACACGCACACCCGGAAGCACGGGTACAACGAAGTTTTGCCGCCGTTTATGGTCAATTCCAGAGTCTGCTCGGCACCGGCCAGTTGCCCAAGTTTGCGGAGGATCTGTTTCGCTGCGCTGACGCAATCGAAGAGGGCGATCCAGTCTACGCAGGCACTGAAGGACGGGTATCCGGACGAGCTCGGAAAGCTCGCGAGGTTCAGCGACCACTGGCTCATTCCCACCGCCGAAGTTCCCGTCACCAATCTCTACCGCGACGAAATTCTCGACGAAGCGCGCCTGCCCATCTCGCTTACCGCGTATACGCCCTGCTTCCGCGCCGAAGCCGGGGCCGCGGGCAAAGATACGCGCGGCATCATTCGCCAGCACCAGTTCCAGAAAGTCGAGCTGGTCAAGTTCACGCGCCCCGAAGAGTCCGACGCGCAGCACGAGCAGCTCACGCGCAACGCCGAAGAGATCCTCGAAGCGCTCGAACCTGCCCTACCGGCGCGTCCTGCTGTGCACTGGCGACACTGGCTTCTCCTCCGCCAAAACCTACGACCTCGAAGTCTGGCTGCCGGGCCAGAACCTCTACCGCGAAATCTCCTCCTGCTCCAACTTCGACGCCTTCCAGGCGCGCCGCGCCAACATCCGCTACCGCCCTGCTGCAGGAGGCGCAAAGGCCAAGCCCGAATTTGTCCACACGCTCAACGGCAGCGGCCTGGCCGTCGGCCGCACCTGGCTCGCTATCCTTGAAAACTACCAGCAGGCCGACGGCTCGGTGATTATTCCGGAAATCCTGCGTCCCTATATGGGCGGACTCGATAGAATTGTGAGGGAGCCATGATGGCATCATCCACATCGAGCGGAGCCGCGTCAGACGGATCCAATTCCATAAGTACCCCGGCCGGCCATCCAAGCGGACCATTCGGCAAATCCTCGCCAGCTATTTCTACTGGACCTACCCGCGCGGATCGTTCCACTACGACATCATGGTGACGCTGATTCTGCTGTTCATCTTCGTCACCCCGCACCTGTGGGACTACGGCGCCAAGCCGTCCGCCGTTGCGGGTCCTGTGCATCCTGTCCAGGTTGTCGGCGACGGCCGCGGCGTCATCATCACCGTGCAGGCTGCGGATGTGAGCATTCCCGCCGGCGCATCCGACGAGGAAGCCAAGAACGCTTTGCGCAAGGCCATCGAGCCTGTGATGGGCGATGCCGTCTCCGTCGAGCGTGGATACCACAACCGACGAACAAGGCCATCTCGTTTGGAAGGTCTGGGCTCACCGGTAATTCTTTTCCACGAATCCTTCGTGGCAAATCGAGAATCAAACTGGACAAGGAAGGCCATGCATTTGCGAAAGCGATTATTGTTTCTCGTCGTTTTTTCCGTTGCGCTGCTGCCGGCCCAGCTGGCCTTGGCCGACGATCTACAACAGGTGCTACAGAGGCTCGATGCTGCGGCGAAGAACTTTCACACCACGACCGCAAACTTCGAATTCGATATCATCCAGACCGATCCTATCCCCGACAAGGATGTGAAAACGGGGATGGCCTATTACGAACGCAAGGGCAACAGCTTCCAGATGGCCGCGCACATCACGGAGCACAACGACGGGCCCTCGCAACAGGCATACATCTTCTCGGGCGGCGCCCTCCGCGTTTCCGACACCGGCAAAGAGAGTGACGCCAAAAGCTACAACCAGGCCAGCAAATATGAGAGCTACTTGATGCTCGGGTTTGGCGCAAGCGGCAAAGATCTACAGGACAAATGGAATATCACGTACTTGGGCACGGAAACCATCGATGGTGTCAAGACCGACAAGCTGGAACTGGTCGCTAAAGATCCTGACGTGCGCAAGAACATCCCCAAAGTCACCATCTGGCTCGACACTGCGCGTGCTGTGAGCCTTAAGCAGGTCTTTGACGAAGGCAATGGGGAGTCGCGCGTCTGCACCTACTCGGATATCAAGGTGAATCAGCCTCTGCCGCGGGATGCCTTTAACTTCGCGAAGTAAGCCGCTGTGCGAGCCGGGCGAGCGCGATGCCGCCCAGCGCGAATAGTATCGGGAAGCACTCCAGCGTGTAGCGTGCTTCCGGCGCCACGACCGTGAGCAGCAGCGCGCTGCGTAAGAGCATATAAGCGAGCATCGCGCCCCAGAATCGCGGACGCACGCAAAGGCCAGCGACGCCAAGCAGCAGATACACCGCATTCAGCACGGCCCACGCCCAGCTGAAGCGCGTCTCCGCGTGGTGATGCCCATACACCCACCAGTCCAGGTCGATGGGCAGATTCTCCACGCGCGGGCGCAGCCACATATCGGCCACGCGGCCAACCGGCAGCCACACGTAATACCGCAGCGGGTCCGCATGAATCCTTTCTTCGGCCAGCCGCGCAAAGCGCGCATCGATCCCGGGCGTAATCTCCATTCCATTCCGGTCGTAGTCATTCGCCAGAGCGACCGTCTCCGCTCGCTGCGCGGCGGAATCGAAGGCACGGTTCGGCAGCTCGCTCACATCCAGCTGGTCCCATGGCACATTCCAGTAGATCTGGTAGGTGGAGACATAATCCAGGCACCAGGTCTTCACCCATCGCTCCCATCCGAAGTTCGGCCTTTCGTCGGGATCGGTGGCCGACTGCGGAGCCAGCGGCTGAAAGACATGAAACACGCGCCAGTTGCGCGCGGTCCAAACGGCAAAGGGCGCCAGTGCCAGCAGCACGCACACCGCGGCCATGCGCATCACCTTGCGGAGTGGAATCCTTCCCACTCCATCGCCGCGCGTCGACGCGATGAAGAGTGCCGGAACGAATGCCACGGCAACCAGCGCTCCGTCGGGCCGCAAAAGCGCCGCGCAAGTCACCGCAAAAGTGAACCAGAGAGCATTCGCCCACCCCGGATTCTCGCGAAAGCGCTCTGCCGCCCACATGGCCAGCACCAGCATGAAGAGCGTCGGCGTTTCCGCCAACGGCAGCACGGCGTACGATACCGTGAACGGACACAGCGCCGCAAGCCAGAGTGTCGCCAGTCCTGCGCCGCGCTCGAGCTGTGCTGGCGCAATGCGTCGCGCAAAGTCGGCCAGCAATAGGCAGCCCAGCATCTCCAGTACAATCTGCACGCATGCCGCGGCATAGTAGTTCTCTATCCCGAAGAGCCGAAAGCAAACGGCAAGAAAAAGCGGATAGCCTGGCAGTCGGATCAGCGTGGAATATATTTCTCCATTGGCCAAACTGAGCGCAAAGCGCCCGTGCAGGAGCAGATTCTTCGCCAGGCTGCCATAGACCAGAGAGTCCCCCTCAGCCTCGAAGAGCCATTTCAGCATCAAAACTCGGAGGGCAAGGCCTATGACAAGGGGCAGCCCTATTGTGAGCGCAAGTCGAGCTTTTCCTGAGTTTTGGGTCGAGGATTGCCCGGCGGTCGATTGACTCTCTTGCGCAGCTTCCATACGATTTTTAATGTACAGCCTACGGCACATCCGGGAACTCCGCGCTTTCCCCGTTTACTCCTGGGGGCCGCTGCATTCTTGAAGGGTGGCCGTTTGTTTGCCCCGGTTCCTTGAAAGCGTCAAAAAGACAAGACATGCCCGACCGACAGATCTTTTTCGACCCGGAACGCAAGCGCTGGAAGCGCCTGCGGCGCATCCTCGATGCGGCGGCCGTGGTGTCTACGCTGGTGCTCGCCGGCTTTATCTTGCAATGTACTTCGCAGCCAGCATATGCCTGAGTTGCTGTTGCCGATCCCCAGGCACAATTACCGGGCCTTGCCGGACCCAAACAATCTGCTACGCATCAGAAACCAGCGTCCTGCGCATCGCAAGACCGAGCGCAAGCCCTCCGATATTCCTCTGAACGCCGGCGAAGGCCTGCGGGCCGCCTACTATGTGCAGTACGACCCCGCCAGCTACTCCTCGCTCAAAGAGCATATTCACCAGATCGACATGCTGTTTCCCACGTGGCTGCACGTGGATTCGCCCGATGGCACGCTGATGATGATGAGCGGCGACAATCTGCGCGAAGTTCCCGTGTTCCAGGGCTCGACCATCCACGATCCCGACTACCTGAACAAGGTCAAGCGCGTGATCCAGGAAGCCAAGGAAGACACGGAAATCTATCCCGTCATCAACAACTCCAATCCTCGCACACAGCAGTGGGACACGGGGGTCGGCAATGTCCTCAAAGATCCTGACAAAAGCGCATCGTTTCTTCAACAGATCATGCGCTTTCTCGCAGCTTATCCTGCCTATCGCGGCCTCTCGCTCGACATCGAAAGCATTCCCGACGATGCAGACCCCGCCTATCTGAGTTTTATCCAGGCGCTCTACGCCCAGATGCACGCACGCAATCTCCGGCTCTATGTCAACGTCGCCGTCGCCACCAGCGAGCAACGACCTCAAAGCCATCGCCGCCAACTCCGATGGCATTGTGCTCATGAACTACGACCAGCACCAGACCACCAGCGATCCGGGGCCAATCGCCGCCAGCCCTGGTTTGTCGGCAACCTGGAACGCGTGCTCAAGGTCGTCCCCAAAAGCAAAATCATCTGCGGACTGGGCAACTACGGCTACGACTGGACGCTTTCGATCCCCAATCCAAAAGATCGACGCCATCGCAAGCCTCAGGTTCTCGACACCGAAGATCTTTCGGTTTCCGATGCCTGGCAGGAAGCCTCCGACGCCGATGCCGATCTCGATCTCGACTACGACACGCTCAATCCCCATTACGAATACATCGACGAGGACAATAACCAGCGCCACGTAGTGTGGTTTCTCGACGGCGTCACGGTACTCGACGAGATGCGCGCCGCACGCCAACTCGGTCTGCAGACCTTCGCACTTTGGCGGCTCGGTTGGGAAGACAGCTCTCTGTGGAACGTCTGGGACCGCCCCAGCGATCCGTCGGCCATGCAAGCGCTGGGCAAGGTACAGCCCGGCCACGACGTCGACACCGAGGGCGATGGCGATATCATCCGCGTCACCGGCCTGCCGCAGCCGGGCGAGCGCACTGTCCAGGTCGATGACGACGAGCCCGATCCGCGCAAAAAGCTCATCGTTGACGAGCACATGGATGTGTACCCGCACTCCTACACCGTCCAACAATACGGGTACAATCCCAAAGAGCTTTCCATCACATTCGACGACGGCCCCGATCCGAGGTGGACGCCCAAGATCCTTGACGTCCTGAAAGAGAAGCACGTCAAAGGCACCTTCTTCCTCATCGGCGACGAAGCCGCCGACAACATCGGGCTGATGCAGCGCATCGTGCGCGAAGGCAATGAGATCGGTAGCCACACCTGGACGCATCCCGACATCAGCGTGATCTCAAACCGCCAACTCGACCTCGAGATCAATCTCACCGAGCGCCTCTTCGAGGCCAAGCTCGGCCTGCAGCCGCTCTACTTCCGTCCTCCCTACGACAACGACGAGGAGCCCGAGACCGACGACGAGGCGGCTCCGGTGGTGCGCATTCAGCGCGACGGCCTCACCATTATCGGCAGCAAAATCGATACCAACGACTGGAACGAAAATCCCAGGAAGACGCCCCAGGAAATCATCGATTCGGTCCTCAACCAATTGAACACGATGAAGGCCAAGCCGCAGTTTCGCGGATCCATCATCCTCATGCACGACGGCGGCGGCAACCGTTCGGAAACCGTGGAATCGCTAGGCCCGCTCATTGATGCTCTTCGCGCCCACGGCTACGAGTTTGTGCCCGTTTCCGCGCTCATGGGCAAAACCACCGCCCAGGTCATGCCTCGCCTCACCTTCTGGCAGCGCGCGCGCACCATCCCCGATTGCATCGCCTTTTCCGCACTCGACATTGTTGGCAACTTCATCGTGCTGGTGTTTTTCGTCGGCGACGTCCTCATGAGCGCGAGACTCGTCATCGTCGGCCTGTTCGCCGTTATCGATCGCCTGCTGAGGCTGCGGCGCAGGGCCACAGAGGGCTTTTGCCCCCGCGTGGCCGTTCTCATCCCCGCCTACAACGAAGAAGCCGTCATCGTCCGCACCATTCGCTCGGTGCTTAATTCCGATTACAAAAACCTCCACGTGATGGTCGTTGACGACGGGTCGCAGGACCGCACGCTGGAAGCGGCAGAGACGGCTTACGCCCGCGAAATCGCTGCCGGACATGTGCAGGTTTTCACCAAGGAGAACGAAGGCAAAGCCGCCGCCCTCAACTACGCGCTTGACCGCATGGACGATGAGATTTTCGTCGGCATCGATGCCGATACCCTGATCGCTGCGGACGCCATCTCCAAACTCATCCCCCACTTTCAGGACCCCCGCATCGGCGCCATGGCCGGCAACGCCAAGGTGGGCAACCGCGTGAACCTGTGGACAAGCTGGCAGGCGCTGGAATACATCACCAGCCAGAACTTTGAGCGCCGCGCCCTCGATCTGCTTCACGTCGTCACCGTCGTTCCCGGAGCCATCGGCGCGTGGCGCACCGCGCCGGTCAAGGCCGCCGGCGGCTACCCGCTCAACACCGTCGCCGAAGACGCCGACCTTACCATGAACCTGATCGAGCAGGGATGGAAAGTCGACTACGAAGACCGCGCCCTGGCCTTTACCGAAGCCCCCATCAACGCCAAGGGGCTCATGCGGCAGCGCTTCCGCTGGTCATTCGGAACTCTTCAGGCCATTTGGAAACACCGCGCCGCGTTTGTGCGCAACAAGGCCATGGGCCTGTTCGCGCTGCCCAATATTCTCATCTTCCAGATGTTCCTGCCCCTGGTTTCGCCCTTCATCGATCTCCTCTTCGTCTGGGGCATCGTCAACTATCTGGTCAATCGCCACTATCATCCTGAAGCGGCCTCGGCGGCGAGCTTTGAAAAGCTCGTAGTTTACTTCCTCGGCTTCCTGTTGATTGACTTCATCACCTCGTCGGTCGCGTTCAGCCTTGAGCGGCGCCACCCGGCCAACAAGGGCGACGGCTGGCTGCTATTTCACATTTGGCTGCAGCGCTTCGCCTACCGACAGATCTTCTCACTGGTCCTGGCCAAGACCCTCATGCGCGCCATTGACGGCAAGCCCTTCAACTGGGACAAGCTTGAGCGCACCGCCAACATGAGCAAAGGCACAGAAATCCTCACCGAAGTTGCGCGCTAGCAGCGATCAAAGATCTGGGAACAGAAAAACACTCGTCGGGTTCGGAGGGTTAAGCGCAAATTCCCGCCCGCAGACACACGTCTCCGGACGACGGCCGACGAATCAGGCGCGGAATGGAACGCTGTTCCCTGCTCCCTCGTTCCCTGCTGCTACGGTCCCAGGTATAGGCTCACGCCCGGCGGTGCAAAGCTGAGCTGGGCGGTCTTGGGATCGTACGCGAGGTTGAGCGCGTTGCTCTTGCGGTCGTTGATCAGAATCGCGACGAGCACGCCGTTCCCGTAGTGCCCGATCAGTGCGATCTTGTAGCTGCGAATCGGGCCATATTCGTTATCCGGACTCGTCGGCCCCCAATCGCCCATGAATCGGTTCATCGGATAAGTCGCGTACTTTTGCGGATGCTGTTGCCAGTCCTTGTCGTGGAACCAGTCGCCGTACGCTTTTTGAAAATCGTTGTCCACAATTGCCGTCATGAATCGATTTGCGGCAATTCGCCCGAACAGGTAATGATCCCAGTTCCACGGCCAATCGTACGGCCGGCCAGCCACGAGCCACCACGCCACAAACAGAACAAAGACTCCCGTCGCAGAGCTGCGAATGATCCAGGCCCTCCGCTTCTCACGCTTCGGGTCAAACTTCGGAGCATCCATCAAGGTCATGGAATAAGTCCCTTCGCATCAAGCATACGGCAGCGGCCAGCCGATCAGAGATCAGCCGTCAGATCGTGCATTCCAGCTCGTCCCCGAGGCAACCTGCCGTCCTGATGGATTAGACACCGGGCGGAGCCTTTCTGATCCCAGACCCCTGAACCCTGATCCCTGTTTTTCACTCTTCACGGCTGTAGGTCGTCCGATTTTTCTCCGCCTGCCGCTCCAGCGCCAGCTCAATCAGCCGCGTGATCAGCTCCTTGTAGTTCACGCCCGTGGCTTCCCACAGCTTGGGGTACATGCTGATCTGCGTGAACCCCGGCATGGTGTTCACTTCGTTCAGATAGATGCGCCGCTTGCCATCGGGCTCCATCAGGAAATCGACTCTCGCCAGCCCCGCCAGGTCGCACGCCTTGAAGGCCGCAACTGCCATCTCGCGGATCTTTCGGCTCTGGCCGCACGTAATTTTTGCCGGGATCACTGGCACCGAGCCTTCGGATAAATACTTTGCCTCGTAATCGTAGAACTCTTTGCCGGGAATGATTTCGCCCACGACGCTCGCCTCGGGATCGTCGTTGCCCAGCACGGCCACCTCGAACTCCCGTGCCCGGGCCGCCGGCTTGCCGCCGCGCTCCTCGCCGGGATCCCCAGCGATCGGTCTTCGTCGCTGGGGTGGTTTGCCGCCCACTCCCTGCTCGACGATCAGCTTGCGGTCGTACTTCGCCGCAAGCGTCAGCGCCGGTCCCAGCTCCTTGCGGTTGTGCGCCTTTGAAATCCCGACCGAGGACCCCAGATTCGCCGGCTTCACAAATACGGGATACGCAAGCGTCCGCTCCACCAGTGCGGTGGCCTTGCGTGGCGATTTCTTCCATTCCGCACGGAGCAGCGTCACATGCTTCACAATGGGCAGCCCGGCCTGCACAAACAGGCGCTTCATCACATCCTTGTCCATGCCCGCAGCCGAACCCAGCACGCCCGAGCCCACGTAGGCAATCCCCGCCAGCTCAAACAGGCCCTGGATCGTTCCGTCCTCGCCAAATGTGCCGTGCAGTACTGGAAAAACCACATCCAGGGGCTGGGACTGGACGTCCCGGCCTTGCTTTTGGCCCAGCGTGCCAGTGATTCGGGGCTCCGGAGCCATCAGAGTCGGAATCCCTTCCTGCAGCAGCTTGGCCCCCGGCGTCGCGTCGGGATCGCCCGCCCGCAGACGCCGCGCCACCGCGCTGGCGTTGCCAGTCAGAAGATGATTCGCGTCCGCAGCCGCCAGCCAGCGGCCCTCCTTCGTGATGCCGATCGGCGTCACGTCGAACTTCTCGCGATCAATCGCCTTCAAAACCGAAGCCGCCGACAGCAGCGAAACCTCGTGCTCGCCGCTGCGCCCGCCAAAGAGAATTCCCACCCGAAGCTTTTTGCTCATGAGTTGATTTTAGGTGCGCAATCTACCGTCCGACGTTGCCACAACAGGTTCGCACTCCATTCAACAACAGAAGAGTCTTTCTGCCTTGTTCCCTCGTTCCCTTGTTCCCTGCTCTCACAGTATCTTCTTCCCAAATGCCGAGCAGGCCAGCTCAACTGCAAGATCGGCAGTGCGGTTGTGCTCGTCGATCACCGGGTTCACTTCGACGACTTCAAAACTGAGCATCCGTCCGTGATCGGCGACAATCTCCATGGCCAAATGCGCCTCGCGATACGTTGCGCCGCCCCGCACCGGCGTGCCCACTCCTGGCGCATCCACAGGATCGATCCAATCCATATCGAGCGAGACATGGTAGCCCGCCGTACCGCGGCCCGCTGCGCGCAGAGCTTCTTCCATCACCGTTCGCATGCCCCGCTCGTCGATGTCGCGCATGGTGTAAATCCCGGTCATGCCGGCGCGGCGCAGATTCTCGCGCTCCGCGGCGTCCACGTTGCGCACGCCGACCAGCACCACGTTTTCCGCAGCCACCTTCGGAGCGAAGCCGAAGATGTTCTTGAGCGGCTCGGGTCCCAGCCCCAGAAGCGCGGCTAGCGGCATGCCGTGTACGTTCCCCGAAGGCGAAGTTTCGGGGGTGTTGATGTCGGAGTGCGCGTCGATCCACACCAGCCCGATCTTCTGTTCCTGCCGACGATAAAACTCGGCCACTCCCGACACCGAGCCCGCAGCCAGGGAATGGTCGCCTCCCAGCAGCAGCGGAATCGTGCCTGTCTCCAGTGCTGAGAGAACAGCCTTCGCCGTGCGCGTGCAGGTTGCCGCAATCTCCTTGAGATAGCGAGCATTTTTGCTCCCGGGAGCCTGGGTTTCGGCAATTTCCACGCGGATATTGCCCACGTCGGCCACCTGGTGACCGAGAGCCTCAAGCCGCGCTTCTAGGCCCGCCACGCGCACCGCCGAGGGTCCCATATCCACGCCGCGACGGCTCGCGCCCAGGTCCAAAGGCACCCCGATGACGCGAATGCGCCTGCCAGACAGCGCAGAGGTGCCACTTTGCGGGGTCCCGCCCATCCGGGTAGAGCTGGACCGCGGTTTTCGGCTCGTCGGCGTCATGTGAGCATCCTCCCGTACCGATTTCGCAGGCGGCCGCCAGTCCGTCAGGAGCGCGGAGATGGATTCCCGCCCAGAATCGTGAAAAACTCGGCACGCGCCCCAAAAGTGCTATTACAGCAGATTTTACTGAGCGTAAGATGGGTGGGAGTATTCCCCATATTGTTCTCGGCCGAGGACAGCCCGGCACCCTCCGGCATACCATTCAAGAGGGATTCGGCGGACTGCCGCTTGGGTAGTGTTGTGCGAGTGGAGAGAGCGGAACGGTGCCAGCGTTCGATCTGATCAAGCGTCTTCTCTTTGGGGCGGCCATCCTCTCTTCCGCGATCCCCTCGGCCGGAGCAGCCTCGCCCGGAGAGTTGACGACCCTCGAAGCCATCCGTCATCTCAACAACGAGCAGGCGAGCCAGCGTCTACCGGTCTCATTTCAAGCTACGGTCTCCTACTACCGGGGGTTCGACAACGATCTGTTCGTCCAGGACCGCGATGCTGCAATCTACGTCAACGCTAAACCCGGTCTCAAACTTGTTCCCGGCGATCGAATCCTGGTGTTCGGGACGACCCGGGCAAGCTTCCGCCCATATATAGAAAGCTTCAAGATTACGGTGATCGGCCGAGACGCGCTGCCCGAGCCCGAACACCCGACCTTCGAGCAGATGATCCGCGCCGAAACCGACTGCAGATTGGTCACAGTGCAGGCGGTCGTTCGCTCGGCCGACCTTGTCCCGGATTCTCGCTCGCCGGTACCTACAGCCCACCTGCAGATGCTCATCGATGGTGGGCTGGCGGATGCCAACGTCGACACCGACGACGAACCCGCGCTCAATGGCCTCCTCGATACCCGGGTCGAGATCACTGGCGCGGTGTCTGGGCAGTTCGACAATAAGATGCAGCAAACGGGCATCCTGTTCCATATCCAGTCGCTGGATGGAATCAGAGTGCTGAAACATGCCAGCTCTGACCCGTGGTCACTGGGCGCCACACCCATGGATCGCGTAATCACGGGCTACAAAAATGTCGATCAATCGCAGCGCATGCGCGTCGAGGGAGTGGTCACCTACTATCAGCCGGGATCGGCGCTGGTGCTGCAGGATGGATCGCATAGCCTTTGGGTCGCAACCCAAAGCTACACTCCTATGCGGATTGGCGACCGGGCCGACGCAATTGGATTTCCCGATGTGCAGAATGGATTCCTCGCCCTCACCGGAAGCGAGATCCGGGATAGCTACGTCCCGGCTCCGGTTCACCCGCCGCTCTTCACCTGGCATGAACTTGCCACGGGCGGAAATGTGGCGCACGGCAAAGCATTCGATCTCGTGTCCACCGAGGGTACGGTGGTCGCAGAGGTTCGGCAATCCACCGAAGATGAATATGTGCTGCAAACTGGCGGGGACCTCTTCTCAGCCATCTTCCGCCACCCTAGCCCAATCCGCGGCACGGCTCTCCTCCCCATAAAGCAGCTTCCACTGGGTTCGCACGTTCGCGTCACAGGGATCTGCATGCTGTCGAGTGCCGACCCCTTTCATGGCGAAGTGCCATTTGATATCCTCATGCGTTCCCCCGACGATATAACGGTGCTTGCCAGTCCGCCCTGGTTGAACGTTCATAACGCCGTTCTGATCGCCGCTTGGCTGCTCGTCCTGGTTTTTGCCGTTGGCATGCGCGGCTGGTACCTGGAGCGCAAGAACCGGCGCCAGATTGGATCGCTCGCATATGTTGAACAGCGGCGCGCCCGGATTCTGGAGGCCATCAATCATTCCAAGCCGCTGGCCGGCATTTTGGAGCGAATCACCGAGTTGGTTTCCGTGCGGCTGAATGGCGCGCCTTGCTGGTGCCAGATTGTCGGCGGTGCAACACTGGGCAACCGCCCCGCGCAACTTGACTCTTCGCTGCGCACCGTCGAGCACACGATTGCCGCGCGAGCCGGTGCGTCGCACGGCTCGATCTTCGCCGCCTTTGACGCGCGCACCAAGCCAGGCGCCGTCGAGGACGAGGCCCTGGCCATGGCGGCGGAATTGGCTACGCTGGCGATTGAAACCTCGCGGCTCTATTCCGATCTCGTGCACCGTTCGGAGTTCGACCTACTCACCGACGTGCAGAATCGCTTTGCGATGGAAAAGACTCTGACGGCGCACATTCAATCCGCGCGCCAAACGGCGGCCATCTTCGGCCTGATCTATCATCGACCTGAACGACTTCAAGCAGGTGAACGACGCTTATGGACATCAGGCTGGAGACCATGTATCTGCAGGAAGTGACGCGGCGCATGAAAGGCCAGTTGCGTCCCGGCGATACGCTGGCGCGCCTGGGCGGAGACGAGTTCGCGGTGCTGGTTTCCCAGGTCCGCAATCGGACCGAAGTTGAAGAGATCGCCGCACGCCTTGAATGCTGCTTCGATAAGCCGTTCGAGGGAGACGGATATGAGTTGCACGGCTCCGCCAGCATTGGCATCGCGGTCTATCCCGAAGATGCCAATTCCGCCGACAGCCTTTTGCGCGTAGCCGACGCCGCCATGTACGCCGTCAAGCAATTCGAGGCTGGGAAAGGGCCGCACTCCGCAGGTGCACTAGGAGAGCGGGCCCAACGCACGATTCTCGCATAGAGAAAAGGCCCGGCTTGCGCCGGGCCCGTTGGTTGTGACGAGATGTTCGTCCAAAGGTCCGCCTGGACGGCCAGTCCTATTCCGCGGCCATCTCTTCGGCTTCGCCTTCCTGCCGCATCATCTCCAGCTCGCGCTCGGCGGCTTCGATCTCGGCGTGCACTTCCTGCTGCACGCGAGCCGCGGCTTCTTCAAGCTCCGGCGAGAGCTGTACGTTGCGGTAGTATTCCAGGCCCGTGCCCGCCGGGATCAACCGTCCCACGATCACGTTCTCCTTCAACCCGCGCAGATTGTCAACCGCGCCGTTGATGCTGGCTTCGGTGAGCACGCGCGTCGTCTCCTGGAAGCTGGCCGCGGAGATGAAGCTGTCGGTCGAGAGCGATGCCTTGGTGATGCCCAGCAGCAGCGGACGTCCGATTGCCGGACGGCCTCCGTTCTGCAGCACCGCTCGTTCTCTTCCCTGAAGCGGAAGCGGTCCACCTGCTGCTCCAGCAGGAAGTTCGTATCGCCCACTTCGTCGATGCGCACCCAGCGCAGCATCTGCCGCACGATCACTTCGATGTGCTTGTCGCTGATGGCCACGCCCTGCAGCCGGTAGACTTCCTGGATTTCGTTCACCAGGTAAGCCTGCAGCTCCTTTTCGCCCAGCACGGCAAGAATGTCGTGCGGGTTCAAAGGACCATCCATCAGTGGATCGCCGGCGCGCAGCCGCTCGCCCTCCTGCACGTTCACGTGAATGCCGCGCGGCACCGAGTATTCTTTCTCGTCGCCGTTGTCGGCCGTCACGTAAATCTTGCGCTGGCCCTTTGAGACCTCGCCGAAGCGAACCACGCCATCGATTTCGCTGATGATCGCGGTCTCGCGCGGCTTGCGCGCCTCAAAGAGCTCAACCACGCGCGGCAGACCGCCCGTGATGTCCTTGGTACGCGTGCTCTCCTTGGGAATCTTGGCCAGCACGTCGCCCGGTCCCACGTTATCGCCGTCCTGCACCATCAGGTGAGCGCCGCGCGGCAGCAGGTAACGCTTGCTCGCTCTTGGCGCCCTTGATCGCGATGGCCGGCTGCCGCTTCTCGTCGGGCGAGTCGGCAACCACCCAGCGCGAAAGTCCGGTCACTTCGTCCACTTCTTCGTTCAGCGTGATGCCTTCCTGCAGATCCTTGAACTGCACCGCGCCGCCGATCTCAGTGAGAATGGCGTAGGTGTAAGGATCCCACTCGGCCAGCATTTCGCCCAGCTTCACACGCCGAGCCCTCGCGGACGCGGAGGCGCGCGCCATAGACCACCTGGTAGCGCTCTTTTTCACGGCCACGCTCGTCCACGATGGCCAGCGAGCCGGAGCGGTTCATGGCCACCAGTTCGCCTTCCTTGCTTTCCACCGTGTTCAGGTTGATGAAGCGCACGAAGCCGTTGTTCTTGGCGTCGAGGCGCGACTTGTCCGGCACGCGGCTGGCCGTGCCGCCCACGTGGAAGGTACGCATCGTGAGCTGCGTGCCCGGCTCGCCGATCGATTGCGCGGCAATTACGCCGCAGGTTTCACCCAGCTCGACCATGCGGCCTGAGCCCAGGTTGCGCCCGTAGCACAACGCGCAAACGCCGCGCCGCGATTCGCAGGTAAGCACGGAGCGAATCTTCACCTTCTCCACGCCCGCGCCCTGAATCGCCGATGCAATGTCTTCGTCGATAGGCTGGTTTACCTCGACCACCACATTGCCGTCGTAGTCCTTGATGCGCTCCAGCGACACGCGGCCGATGATACGATCGCGCAACGGCTCGATGATCTCGCCGGACTCGACGATCGAGCCGACGTAGATGCCTTCGAGCGTGCCGCAATCCTGCTCGGTCACGATTACGTCCTGCGCCACGTCGACCAGGCGGCGGGTCAGGTAGCCGGAGTCGGCGGTCTTCAGCGCGGTATCGGCCAGACCCTTGCGCGCGCCGTGCGTCGAAATGAAGTATTCGAGCACGGTCAGCCCTTCGCGGAAGTTTGCCGTGATGGGCGTCTCAATCACTTCGCCTGACGGTTTGGCCATCAGTCCGCGCATGCCGCTCAACTGCCGATCTGCTGTTTCGATCCGCGGGCGCCCGAATCGGCCATGATGTAGATCGGGTTCATGGCCCCATCGTCGTCGGCACGCTTCATGTTCGAGAACATCTCGTCGGCAACCTGGTCCGTCACCGCCGACCACATCTGGATCACCTTGTTCGAGCGCTCGCCGTTGGTGATGGCGCCGTCCATATATTGCTTCTGGACCTCGATCACCTTCTTGTCGGCGTCGTCCACCACTTTGTACTTGCTCTCCGGGATCACCATGTCGTCCAGGCCCACGGAAAGTCCGGAGCGCGTCGCGTAATTGAAGCCCAGCGACTTGATGCGATCCAGCATGCCCACCGTCACCTCAAGCCCCAGGTTCTGGTTGCAATAGTTCACCAGCTGTCCGATGCCCTTCTTCTTCAGCAGGCCGTTGATAAACGGCATGCCGCTGGGAAGCGCGTCGTTCAGGATCACGCGGCCGACTGTGGTCGACAAATACTCCTTGTCGAAGTCGACGGGATCGGTGTGCGTCAGGTCCTGATCGTCGTAGGCTGTCGTCATGTCCAGCACTTTGCCCGTGTAGCGCAGGCGGATGGGGGTGAGCGTCTCAATCTCCTTCGCCTCGAGGGCCATCAGGACCTCTTCGACGTTGGCGAAAACGCGTCCTTCGCCCTTGCCACCCTTCTTGGCCTTGGTCAGGTAATACAGGCCGAGAACCATGTCCTGCGTGGGCACTGTGATCGGCTGTCCCGAGGCCGGCGACAGAATGTTGTGCGAGGCCAGCATCAGAACGCTGGCTTCAATCTGCGCCTCCGGCGATAGCGGAATATGCACTGCCATCTGGTCGCCGTCGAAGTCGGCATTGAACGCCGTGCACACCAGCGGGTGAATCTTGATCGCCTTGCCTTCCACCAGCACCGGCTCGAAAGCCTGAATGCCCAGTCGGTGCAGCGTGGGGGCGCGGTTTAACAGGACCGGGTGATCCTTGATCACTTCCTCAAGGATGTCCCACACCACCGGCTCCTGCATCTCCACCATTTCCTTGGCCTGCTTGATGGTGGTGCACTGCCCCGTCTGCTCCAGCCGGTGATAAATGAACGGCTTGAACAGCTCCAGCGCCATCTTCTTCGGCAATCCGCACTGGTGCAGCTTCAGCTCAGGTCCCACCACGATCACCGATCGGCCGGAGTAGTCCACGCGCTTGCCCAGCAGGTTCTGCCGGAAGCGTCCCTGCTTGCCCTTGAGCGTGTCGCTCAACGACTTGAGCGGGCGGTTGTTGGCGCCGCGCAATACGCGGCCGCGGCGGCCGTTGTCAAACAGCGCGTCGACAGCTTCCTGCAGCATCCGCTTTTCATTGCGCACAATCACTTCCGGTGCGTGCAGGTCCATCAGCTTCTTCAGCCGGTTGTTGCGGTTGATCACGCGGCGATAAAGGTCGTTCAAATCCGACGTCGCAAACCGGCCGCCATCCAGCGGCACCAGCGGGCGCAGCTCTGGGGGAATGACCGGCAGCACGTCGAGAATCATCCACTGCGGCTTGTTGGCCGACTTGCGGAACGCCTCAACCACCTTCAGCCGCTTGGCATACTTCAGCTTCTTCTGCGCGGAAGTCTCGCTCTTCATCCGCTCGCGCAGCTCCATCCCGAGCTCTTCGATCTGGACGCGCTTGAGCAATTCCTTAATTGCCTCGGCGCCCATCATGGCCTTGAAGCCCGAGGGCCGGAACTGCTGGTCAAGCTCGCGGAAGCGAACCTCGTCCTTGATGATTTCGCGCTCGCGCACAGGCGCGTCGCCGGGATCGACCACGACGTAAGACTCGAAGTAGAGAATGCCTTCCAGGTCGCGTAGTGAAATGTCCAGCAGGTGTCCGATTCTCGACGGCAATCCCTTGAAGAACCACACGTGAGAGCACGGCGACGCCAGCTCGATATGCCCCATGCGCTCGCGGCGCACCTTGCTCACCGTCACTTCTACACCGCACTTATCGCAAATCACGCCGCGATGCTTCATGCGCTTATATTTGCCGCATAAGCACTCCCAGTCGGTCACCGGGCCAAAGATGCGCGCGCAAAACAGGCCGTCGCGCTCCGGCTTGAAGGTACGGTAGTTGATGGTCTCCGGCTTGGTGACCTCACCATGCGACCAGCTGCGGATCTTCTCGGGCGAGGCTAGCATGATGCGGATGGCGTCGAAGTCGGTAATGGGACTGGTAAGCTCAAACGGGTTCGAACGGAACAAGGCGACCCTCCTTGGCAGACTCTTTCAAGCCCGCCGCGGTATTTCCCGGGATTCCTTTGGGATCCTTCCTTCCCGGGTGGCGGCGTTTACCGCCTTCAAGAAGGACCCTGAAAATCAGCTTCTGGCTCGTAGCCGGTAGCATATAGCTCGTGCGATCGCCGATTTTCCTGCTTCTCGACGAGCGATGCGGAGCTACTGGCTCCGAGCTACGGGCGACTGGCTGCTTTTTAGTCCGCCACTGCCGCCATTTCCGGCGTTGGCACTTTCTTCGCGATGTCTGCCCGCTTGATCAATTCCACGTCCAGGCATAGCGATTGCAATTCGCGAATCAACACGTTGAACGACTCCGGTACGCCCGGCTCAATGGCCGCTTCGCCCTTGACAATGGCCTCGTAGATCTTGGTGCGGCCATACACGTCGTCGGACTTCGCGGTCAACAGCTCCTGCAGAATGTAGGCCGCTCCGTACGCTTCCAGGGCCCACACTTCCATCTCTCCGAAACGCTGCCCGCCGAACTGCGCCTTGCCGCCCAGCGGCTGTTGCGTGATTAGCGAGTACGGCCCGATCGAACGCGCGTGAATCTTGTCGTCGACCAGGTGCGACAGCTTGAGCATGTAAATGTAGCCCACCGTCACCGGCTGCTCGAACTGTTCGCCCGTCAGGCCGTCGAAGAGCGCCGTTTTGCCCGAAGACGGCAACCCAGCCGCGCTCAGCAGCGCCTTGATCTCATCTTCGCGTGCACCGTCGAAGACCGCCGTTCCGAACCAGATGCCCTTCTCCATGCCTGCCGTGACCCGCAGCAGCATTTCATCGTCCAGTTCCAGCAACTGATTCAGCGTCGCCGTTCCCGCGAACTCCTTTTTCATCTGTTCGCGCACATAGTTCGCATCGGAGTTGGCTTTGACGAACGCGGCGACTTTCTTGCCAAGCACGTTCGCGGCCCAACCCAGGTGCGTCTCCAGAATCTGGCCCACGTTCATGCGGCTCGGCACGCCCAGCGGATTCAGCACAATCTCCACCGGCGTTCCGTCGGGCAGATACGGCATGTCTTCCTCGGGAAGAATGCGCGCGATCACGCCCTTGTTCCCATGGCGGCCTGCCATCTTGTCGCCGACAGACAACTTGCGCTTCATGGCAACGTACACCTTCACCAGCTTGATCACGCCCGGCGGCAGCTCATCGCCCTTCTGCAGCTTGGCCACCTTCTCGTTCGTGATCTTGCGCAACACTTCGATCTGCCGCGACGTCATCTCCTCGATCTCGTCAATCTGCTCGTTCACCCGCGGATCCTTGTCGTTGTAGCGGATGCGCTTCAGATTCTTCGTCGAAATGCGCTCGATGGTATCGCGATCAAGAATTGCGCCTTTGGTCAGCAGGCGCTTGTTGGTGCGCTCGTCGTGCAGGTCGGCCAGCACTTCCTTGCTGCCCAGAATTGCCTCAAGGCGCTTCAACCTCTCGTCGGTCAAAATGCGGATCTCGTCGCCCAGGTTCTTTTCGAGTTTGGACACGTACTCGGCTTCGATCTGTTTGGCACGCTCGTCCTTCTCCTGGCCCTTGCGGCTGAAGATGCGCACGTCGACCACCGTGCCCTCGATCCCTGGAGGGCAGGTCAGCGACGCATCGCGCACATCGCCGGCTTTTTCTCCGAAGATGGCGCGTAGCAGCTTCTCTTCCGGCGTCAACTGGGTCTCGCCCTTCGGCGTCACCTTGCCCACCAGAATGTCGCCGTGCCCGATCTGGGCTCCGATGCGGATCACGCCGCTCTCGTCCAGATCGCGCAACGCATGTTCGCTCACGTTGGGAATGTCGCGCGTGATTTCTTCCGGCCCCAGCTTGGTGTCGCGCGCCTCGATCTCGAACTCCTCGATGTGAACGCTGGTGTAGTAATCCTCTTTCACCAGTTGCTCGCTGATCAGGATCGCATCCTCGAAGTTGTAGCCGCGCCACGGCATGAAAGCCACCAGCACGTTGCGTCCCAGTGCCAGTTCGCCCTGCTCCGTGCACGGCCCGTCGGCAATCACCTGGCCCTTCACCACCCGATCGCCCTCACGCACCACCGGTTTCTGGTTGATGCAGGTGTTCTGGTTGGAGCGCTTGAACTTGATGAGCTGATAAATATCCGATCCCACCTCGCGCGACATCTGCGTGGGATGATGCTCGCCCTCCACGCGCACGATGATGCGCTCGGAATCGACCGAGTCCACGATGCCGTTGCGCTTTGCCAGAATCACTGCGCCGGAGTCGCGTGCGGTCACGCCCTCCATGCCCGTACCCACCAGCGGCGCCTCGGCGGCCAGCAGCGGAACGCTTTGCCGCTGCATGTTCGCGCCCATGAGCGCGCGGTTGGCGTCGTCGTGCTCCAGGAACGGCACCAGCGATGCAGCCACCGATACAAGCTGCTTCGGGCTCACGTCGATGTAGTCCACCTCGGTCCGGTTCACCAGCACAAAGTTACCCTGCCGGCGTGCGTTCACCAGATCCTCAGTGATCTCACCCTTATCGTTGAACTCGATGTTCGCCTGCGCAATGGTGTGACGGTCCTCTTCCCACGCCGACAGATAGAAGCTGAAGGGAATCGAATCGATCGTCCGCTTCCCTGCCTTCTTCAACTGCCCATTCAACCGCGCCGCTTCATCCTTCTCGGTGTGGTCGCCCACGCGCAAACCGCTTTCGCCGGCGTTCACGATCTCAACAAAATCGAGAATCTTCGAGTCCTTCACCTTGCGGTAAGGCGACTCGATAAATCCGTACTCGTTGATCCGCGCGAAGCAGCTCAGCGAGCTGATCAGTCCGATGTTCGGACCTTCCGGCGTCTCAATCGGGCAGATGCGGCCGTAGTGCGTCGGGTGCACGTCGCGCACTTCAAATCCGGCACGTTCGCGCGACAACCCGCCCGGCCCAAGAGCCGAAAGGCGCCGCTTGTGCGTGATCTCCGACAGCGGATTGGTCTGGTCCATAAACTGCGAGAGCTGCGACGAGCCGAAGAACTCGCGGATCGCAGCCATCACCGGCTTGGCGTTGATCAGGTCGTGCGGCATCGCGGTGTTCAGCTCCTGATACACGCTCATTTTTTCCTTGATGGCCCGCTCCATGCGCACCAGGCCGATGCGGAACTGATTCTCCATCAGCTCGCCCACGGCGCGCACGCGGCGGTTGCCCAGGTGGTCGATGTCGTCCACTACGCCGATGTTCTTGCGCAGCTTGAGCAGGTAGCGAATTGTCGCGTAGAAATCCTCGGGCGTCAGCGTCCGGTGATCCAGCGGTGTCGCATCCTGGTTCTCGTAAAGCTTGATGTTGAACTTCAATCGGCCTACGCGCGAGAAATCGTACTTGCGCGCATCGAAGAACATGCCCTGGAAGAGCGCTGTCGCCGTGTCCAGCGTCGGCGGGTCGCCCGGCCGCAGCTTGCGGTAGATCTCGATCAGCGCTTCTTCCGGCTTGTGCACAGAGTCGCGCTTGAGCGTGTTCGAAATAATGTTGCCCACGTCGTCGCGGTCGGGGAAGAACACCTCAAAATTGGTCACGCCCGCGGCCAGAACCTTGTGCAGCCGGTCGGCCGTCAGCTCGACGTTAGCCTCCACAATCACTTCGCCGGTGTTCGTGTCCACCACGTCGGAGGCCGTCAGCGCGCCGTCTAGTTCAGCGGTTTCCACTTCTAATTTGTTGATGCCGGCAGCGCGAATAGCCTTCAACGTGTGCGCAGTGATCTTGCGGCCGGAGTGCGCGATCTCTTCCTTGCCGTTCAGAATCGCGTGGGCCGGCTTCACGCCCACCAGGTGGGTGTTCTTCGCGCTTTCCTGCGGAACTTCCCAAAACAGCTTGCCATCTTCGATCTGCAGCCGGTCAACCGTATAAAAGGTTTTTAGAATCTCTTCGTCCGACCGTAGTCCCAGCGCGCGCAGGAAGATCGTTCCCAAAAATTTGCGTTTACGGTCGATGCGCACGTACAGAGTATTCTTCTGGTCGAACTCGAACTCAACCCACGAGCCGCGATACGGAATAATCTTGCCCAGGAAATACGTACGGTTGTTGGCCGTTTCAAAAAAGACACCCGGCGAGCGGTGCAACTGCGACACAATCACGCGCTCGGTGCCGTTTACAATGAACGTCCCGTTCGGCGTCATCAGCGGAATGTCTCCGAAAAAGACTTCCTGCTCCTTGATGTCGCGGATCGTCTTATTCCCGGTCTCCGCATCCTTGTCGTAAATGGTCAGCCGCACCGTCACTTTCAACGGCGCAGAGAACGTCATGCCCCGCTCTTCGCACTCCTGCTGGTCGTATTTCAGCTGCAGGCTCACAGGGTCGCCGCACTTGTTGCAGAAATCGGGCGTGTTTTTGTTGTATGTTCCGCACTTCTGGCACAGCACGTCGCCGGGCAGGAAGGGATTCGTGATCACCATCGCCCCGCAATGCACGCAGGCCGTGCGCAGGTGGTGAAGCCCCTTCAGGTGTCCGCACTTGCACTCCCAGTTGCCGATCGAAAAATCGACAAAGTCCAACTGCGAGATGCCGCGGAAGTCGGTGATCGGGAAAACCGAGACAAATACCGACTGCAAGCCCGAATCGTCGCGCTCGTTGGGCAGTTTGTCCATTTGGAGGAACCGCTCGTAACTGCGGCGCTGCACTTCAATCAGGTTGGGAATCTGGGTTGCTGTGGGAATCTTTGAAAAATCGAGCCGGCTGCGAATCGCGCGCTTCTCGTTGGGCATGATCACTCCTGAGTCTCGTTGCTTCGGCGCGCCATCCAAGTTTCTGGCCGCGCCGGGCCGGCGCCCGAGTCTCGTCGGCGTCGGAGAATTACCGAAAGAAATCGAAGATACGGACGAGCGGAATTTGAGATTCAATCCCGCTGCTTTGCTGCCGGCAATCCAGAGCGTTCGCCCCGAAGTGCCGGGAAGAACCCAGGTCAGGCGGGTTCTGTGAGATTCGCGTCAAAAACGCGTAGTGGACGTTGCCAGTTGACCGGGCACCTGCGCTAGACTGCGCACAACTGATTGGAGCGGAACTGCGGGCAAGCACCTGAAATGAGGCGTGAAACCGCTGGGCGTTATCCTGCGCTCTAGTCGGTTTGATGATTGAAACCCTCTCCCCGGTGCATTTGGAAGACACGAAAAGCTCGTAAGGACGCAACACCTCACGAGCGCGGCTGATTGCCTGTGCCCCCTTCCGAATTTTCTTCCATTGCCCTCGCCGATCGCAAAACCCGCTTCTGCCGCGAATTGCCAGTTGCCCGACCTTCATCAACGGATGCCCTGCTGACCTCAAGACAAACCGTTGAATCAAAATTACTTAACAAAATCGCCACGCTCATTCCAGAGGCTTCTCACTGCCCTGTTCGGCGTGCGCTCGCGTGTAGCCACGCTTCGCTTACCGCCCCCTCGCCTCTCCGCTCGAGCAATAAATGAGCGAAACCGCTGAGACGCACAATCTAGATCTTAGCGCGCCCCAGCGTTGTATGCAAGTGTCGTGCCGTTTACTTGACCTCGACGGTGGCGACGCCCTCAAACTTCTTCTTGATGGCTTCGGCCTCGTCCTTGGTCGCGTTTTCCTTGATCGGCTTGGGAGCTCCGTCCACCAGGTCCTTGGCTTCCTTCAGACCCAGCGAGGTGACTTCGCGTACCGCCTTGATGGTGTTGATCTTATTGGCGCCGGCATCCTTCAGGATGACCTGAAACTCGGTCTTCTCCTCGGCTGCCGGAGCCGCCGCAGCACCTGCGCCGCCGCCAGCCACCATTACCGGTGCCGCAGCCGCAGCCGAAACGCCGAGCCGCTCTTCCAGCTTCTTCACCAGAGCCGCCGCTTCCAGCAGGCTCAGGCTCACAATTTGCTCTTCCAACTGCGCGATATCCGCCATGTTCTTCTCCAATCAAAATCCGTTTGAATTCGTCTTTCCCGTCAGTTTCTTCGTACAAATCGCTGCCCCATGCAATGGAAAGTTTCCGATGCGCCAGACCCGCGCCCTTTCCGTTTGCTGTACAGCCAAAACCCTTAAACGCAGCTCCTGTCAGCTTTTAGCTGGTAGCTACAAGCCCCACCTGCGCTACGCCATGCTTTGCGACTAAGGCGGACCGCCACTTATGCCGCGGCAAACTTTTCCTTCTCCACGCCCTGTCCCAGCACCACCGCCAGATCGCGGCCCGTGGCATTCAGCACCGTAACCAGCCGCTGCGCCGGAGCATTGATGAGGAAGAGCAGCTTCGAGAAGATCTCTTCCTTGCCCGGCATGGTGGCCAGCGACTTTCACTTCATCCACGCTCAGCAGCTTGCCGTCCACGATGCCCAGCTTGAACTGGAACTCCGCCGCATTCTCGCCGGCCCACTTGGCAAAAACCTTGGCCAGAGCCACGGGATCGCCCGCGGTAAACGCCACCGAGTTCACGCCCTTCAGGCCCTTCAGCGCGGCCTCAACCTGGGTGCCCGTGCCCGAGATCGCGGCCAGCTTGTTCTTCACCACGCGATACTTGCCGCCCGCCTCGCGAATCACCTTGCGCAACTCGTAATCCTTGGCCACGGTCAGCTTGCTGAAGGTGCCGATAATTGCCGTGGTCGAGGACTCGAGCTCCGCGGCCAGCAGCTTGACCTTCTCCGTTCTTTTTTGCTTTCGAAATCGCCATTGCCTTCGCTCCGCTACCAGGATCAGGGTTCAGGTTTCAGGGACTCAGCGACTCGAAAAACCCCGCTTTGAACCTTGCTCTGATCCTTTGCCTCTTCCGCGCCCACATGAGCGCTCGTTTCGAATCTCTTGCGCTTCAGGAACTCCACGCGTTGTACATCTTCGGCGATAATCTCGGAATCCAACTGAGACCAACCTAGCTAGTCCCTGAGTACCTGAGCCCCTGTCTCTTAGCTTCTTTCCCGCCGCGTCGGCTACCGCCGAATCCAGCGGCACGCCCGGGCCCATCGTCGAGCTCAGCGTGACGCTCCTGATGTACTTGCCCTTGGCCGCCGAGGGCTTGGCGCGCACAATCGACGTGATCACCGTGGTCGCGTTGTCGATCAGCTTTTGCGGTTCGAAGCTCAGCTTGCCCACCGGCACGTGCACCAGGCTGGTCTTATCGGCGCGAAACTCCACCTTGCCGGCCTTGATCTCTTTCACCGCCGCGGCCACATCCATGGTCACGGTTCCGGTCTTGGGATTGGGCATCAGGCCCTTCGGTCCCAGCACCTTGCCCAGCCGGCCCACCACCTTCATCATGTCCGGCGTCGCGATCAGCGCATCGAAGGCGGTCCAGTTTTCTTTCTGGATCTTCTCCACCATCTCCTCGCCGCCCACAAAATCGGCGCCGGCCGCCTGTCGCTTCCTTCTGGCGGTCGCCGGTGGCGATCACGGCCACGGTCTTGGTCTTGCCCAGTCCGTGCGGCAGCACCACTGTGCCGCGCACCATCTGGTCGGCGTGGCGCGTATCCACGCCCAAACGCATCGTCAGGTCGACGGTCTCGTCGAACTTTGCGTACTTCACTTGCTTCAGGAGACTCACTGCTTCAGGCAGCGGATACGCCGGCTTAGTTGACAGCGGCGCGCGCCTTCGCAATATTCTTGCCCGCGTGGGCCATTCTTCCCTCGTCTCCCACCGCTTTTGCCAGCCCGCCTATTGCGGAAGCGTCAGCCTTGCTCCGGGAGCGCCTAATAGCCGTGGTGCAATTGACAGTCGCAGGGGTCTCCCTCGCGCACATCCATGAATGATAGCGAAATGGCCTCAGGAATTGCAAACAAGTCTCGCTTGTGATCTCCGCCGCAAGCCAAACTCATCTTGGATCCTTAGACTGATCGCGCTTCCTTTGCGTGGGTGGGAAGCGGTGGCGTCACGGTGAGATGGAAATTGACCGTTCCCGAACCTCGGGCCGTCGGTCCGCAGGCCGCGAGAGCGCAGCCGCCGCGCCGGAGGCGCAAGGCCTGTTAGCCCCGCGCCTCGGCGTGGGGAAGTCAGTCCAAAGAGCTTTCAGAGGCCCGTAGGGACGGCGCACGCTAGCTTCGACGCCCAAAAAGCGCAGCGCATGATCGCGCAGTTCCCCCTCAATTCATCGCACTCGTCATCGCCAGCCCCGCGCTCTGCTTCCCGCTCGGATTCGCCGCCGTCTTCAGCAGCGAAGCAAACGGTAGCTGCTCCACGGTCAGATAGAGCGTCGGCTGAAGGCCGGCGGGAGCTTCGCTTACGCCCGCGGGCCGCGCAATCGTCTTGCCGTCCTTTGTCCTGAAGAATTCGTGCGTGTTGTCGCTAAACCCGCCCAGAAACGCGGTTCCTTCCATCCTGTATCCCCATCCCAATTCTGTGCGGGCTTCGAAGCTCACTCCGGCAAGCTGGCCATCGTTTCCATAGCAGTAGCTGGTGAACGTCCAGTAATTCTGGCCCGGCTTTACGATCCTCACGGAGAGGCCCTCTTTCTTGTGCTGGACGAACTGTGCGGCCAATCCGCCGTTCAGGTTCAGTTCAGGAACGTCCTGCATGCTCTGGTACTCCTGCCAGGAGCTATGCTCGTTGGCTCTGGCAAAGACCCGTCCGGCCGCTGCCATCTTTGCATGTACGCTGCATCCGGGTGCAGCCATCGCGATCGGTGCGGAGCACATCACCAGGGAAAGGAGAACCAAGGCAAAGCAATTCGTTTTCATAACCGGCATTATGTTCATGCGGTCCGGAGCCGAACCATACAACTCCGGATGCAAGGCGCACCCCTCGCCGGTACTCCGTTTGCAAGAACCATGGTGAGTACCGCCAGTAACGGGCGTTGCCACGCCGGCCCGATCGCGAGTTCGACCTCGTTCACCTACGCGTTTGAATTCGCAGACACATGTGCATGCACCCAACAGTGCGCCGCAGGCGGAAAGAACCAGCCGCCCGCGTGAACCATTCCGCGACAGAGTGGTGGCTTTTCCTTACCGGCGTAACCAGTCTCGATGAACGAAAGTTTGGCGCCGCACGGAGGCGTAGGAGCCCGAAATTCACATGGCAAGATGATCGCCAGCTTCGATCTCGAGATGCAGCACTCATCTTGCCGGGACGGCCATCGTCAGCTCAGTGAATCAGCCGCGGCGCGTGCCAATTCGACATGCTCAACCGGTTCATCCAGGCGTCGGGCGTAGGCCCACAGATAGTAGCCACCCATTGCGAGAAGAATGAGTGGAGCGGGCAGCACCTGCAGCGCCGTCTCGGACCACATAGCCCAATGCGTCGAGGGCAACGGCAACGCCTTGAACAAGCCCGTAAGGACCGCCGACGAAAAAGGGCCGGTGAAAGCCAATGATGTTGCCGTAACTGCGAGCCCGTATGGCCCCGCAGTTCGGTTCTTCTCCCAGAGCAGCACGCAGCCTGGGATCGCCAGCAATAGCAGTGCCGCATCCAGCTGCCGGTGATAAATGGGGAGCAGGCTGAGAGCCGCAATTGCCGCAAGAGCCGTCCATGGGCGATCCGGCGAATTGCGCCCGCGCACCAGAAGATAAACCAGAAAAAAGATCAGCGGCGCGCAAAGAACGTAAGTGGCCAGGTTGTAGAAGCGAGGCTCGTCACGGAAAAAGCTGAAAGCTGCCTGCAGGCTGATCAGTTTATCCAGTCCGTGGCCGCCGCTCGAAGACCATCCAGGATCGTTGACTCCCCCATGCGCCGAATAAGCCGCCAGGTTCATGCTCCACTCGTTGACCCAGTACGGTGCCACGCGCCACACCCACACCAGCCCCGGCACGCTCAGGGCAAACGACGCCAGCAGGGATTGCAGTGCGCGTTTGCGCTGCTCTGCGCCCGCCAGCAGGAAATAGAGCCACACTAATCCGGTGTCGTGCGGCTTGAGAGCAAGACTCACAGCAAGACACAGGACCCCAAGCGCCATGAAGCGCCGGCGCGCAAAACACCACACCGCAACTGCGCAAAAACTGATCGCAAGACCGGCAACATTTCCGGTTACGGCGAGCAGTTCGCTATTGGCAAGCAAGAATCCAATGAGAGCACCGGAAAGAGCGGCCGCATAGTCTGCGCTGAGGTCCCACACCAGGAGCGATGCCACGATGAAACTCGCCAACGTGAGAATCAGCCATGCAACACCCGCGATCTTGGGCGGCAGCATCGCGAAGGGCATCACGAGAAATAGAGTGTTGGGCGGATAAATGTTCTGCGTTGCGATCTGGCGGTTCTTTTGGGTATCCGGCGTGCGTGCGTCCCGTTCCGTCTCATAGACCGGCGTCACCTCGCTTACCAGGAAGGGATCGTGCTGCCCGGCAAGCGTCCGCGACGCGAAGTAGACGGTTCTGAAATCTGCAAGCGGTGCGGAAGCCGTTTGTTCGAGGGCCGCCCCCATGAAAATGAAGACCAGACTTCCTACCAGCACAAGATAAAGTCCATCTCGCCGCGGATTCACCATCCGGCTACTCCATTGCTTCGTGAAGCGCTGTCCGCATAACCGCCCGCGGCAGGCTGCTCTCATCCTATATGAAGCTACAAACTTGCTTGCGCCCGCAGTTGCGCCGTCGGCTCCTGCCAACGTTGTGCGTTAATGGACGCGAAATCAGGCTGGCGCGCGAGTGAGAATTGCCTGACGCGCGGCCCTGATTGGCGTGCGCGGGCATGGTAATACCCTGCGCGTTCTAATCCTCTGCAGGCAATGATGACAAGGTCGAGACTCCTCTTTACTCCCGATGGAATTCGGCATTCGTCTCGCTCTCGGGAACTGCTAGTATGTCTGCAATGAAATCGAACGACGACATTGAACCATGCCTGACGGCGGTGATGCCTGTCTACAATGAGGCGTCCACAGTAGCCCGAGCTGCTAAGACAGTTCTGGCGCAGCGTCCCGTCAAGCAACTGATCGTCGTCGACGACTGCTCGCAGGATGGCACTTGGGAACAGCTGCTGCCGCTGGCCGTTGCTGACCCGCGCGTCAAACTGATTCGGCACGAAACGAATCGCGGCAAAGGCGCTGCCCTGCGCACCGGGTTCGCGCACGCCACTTCCGACATCGTCATTACCCAGGACGCCGATCTGGAGTACGATCCGATCGAATACGGGCTGTTGATTGAGCCGATCCTGGTTGGCAAAGCCGATGTGGTCTACGGATCCAGGTTTCGCGGCGGTCCCGGCGCCAGCCGTGTGCTGTATTACTGGCATTCGGTGGGCAATGCTTTCCTCACCATGTTTTCTAATATGGCGACGGATTTGAACCTGACAGATATGGAGACAGGCTACAAAACCTTTCGCCGCGAAGTGGTCCAGGCGATCCAAATCAAGGAAAACCGCTTCGGTTTCGAACCCGAAATTACGGCCAAGGTAGCGAAACGTGGACTGCGGATTTACGAAGTGGGCATCACTTACACTGGCCGCACTTACGCGGAAGGAAAGAAAATCGGCTGGCGCGACGGACTTCGCGCTTTATGGTGCATCCTGAAATATAACTTCTGGAGCAAATAGCTGAATTGTGCCTTCATCCACGCAATCCAACGACTTTGAATTCGCCGCACTCGAACAGGCCGGAAACTATCGTCGCGCCCTGGTCCGAGAATTTGCCCCGCAACTGAATGGCCATGTGCTGGAAGTAGGGGCCGGCGTAGGGCAGATGACAGCGGAGCTTTTGCAGCGGAAGGAAATCGTACGGTTGCTTTCGACCGAGCCGGAGGAGGCTTATTGCTCCCGCCTACGCGAGCGTTTTCCAGGTCACGGCGTGCATCAGGGAACGATTGCCGATCTTCGCTCACAAATCCAATGGAACTCCGTTATCAGCGTCAATGTTCTCGAGCACATCGAGAAGGATGATGAAGAATTGGCGGCCTATTATCGGATTCTGCGGCCGGCAAGCGGCGCGTTGTGCCTTTTTGTTCCGGCGCGGCCCGAACTGTATGCGCCGATTGACAAGGACTTCGGCCACTTCCGCCGCTATAAACGTCCTGAGCTGCGCCGCAAGCTCGCAACTGCCGGCTTCGAGGTTGCCAGGCTGCACTATTTCAACTTCGCAGGGTATTTCGCATGGTGGCTGAATTGTTGCTTGTTGCGAAGGCGGAGTTTTGACGTTGCCTCTGTCCGGCTCTACGACCGCCTCATCTTTCCCGTCGTACACGGGTTTGAATTCAATATCTGCGCCCCGCCTTTCGGTCAGAGCCTGCTTGCCATCGCAATCGCGCGCTGAGAGCTCATCGCCCAGGCGATCTCAGAGACGATAAACTGGAACAAGGACCTGCAGCGGTTGAATAGAGTATTTCGGAAACCGCTCTGTCTCTCAGGACTCGACCCTTTGCACCCGCTCCTCGCCGATCTCAATCCCGAACAACGTGCCGCCGTTCAAGCCACGGATGGCCCTTTACTCATCCTGGCCGGCGCCGGATCGGGAAAGACTCGCGTCATTACCCATCGCATCGCCTGGCTGATCCAGGAGAGAAACGTCGGGCCCGACTCCATCCTCGCCGTCACCTTTACCAACAAGGCAGCCGGCGAAATGGCCGAGCGCGTCAATCAATTGCTTGGCCACTCCTCGCTGGCCAAGCCACTCATCTCCACTTTTCACTCCTTCTGCGTGCGCGTCCTCCGCCGCGACATCGAAGCTCTGAAGACTGCCGGCGGTGGCCTCACCCGCGCCTTCACCATCTTCGACGAAAACGATCAGTCGGGGCTAGTCAAGCAGATCATGAAGCGTATGGGGCTCGACACCAAACAGCTCACTCCGCGCACCGTCCAGAGCCGCATCTCCTGGGCAAAAAATCACATGGTCGATCCGCAGGACTACTTCCTCGGCTCCAAAGACCCAACCAGCGAACGCGTCGCGCACATCTTCAAGTCCTACCAGGACGAACTGCGCAAAAACAACGCGATGGACTTCGACGACCTGCTCCTCGAAGCCGTGCGCCTGCTCAAAGCATCGGCTGAAGTCCGCGCTCGCTACCAGAACCGCTATCAATATCTATTGGTCGACGAGTATCAGGACACCAACCATCCGCAATACGAGCTGATGAAGCTGCTCGCCGGCGAGCACAAAAATGTCTGCGCTGTGGGAGACGAGGATCAGAGCATCTATTCCTGGCGCGGGGCCGACATCCGCAACATCCTCGAGTTCGAACAGGACTTTCCCAACGCCCAAATCATCCGCCTCGAGCAGAACTACCGATCAACGCAGATTATTTTGGAAGCTGCCGGCGCCGTCGTTGCCAACAACCTGCGTCGCAAAGGCAAAAAGCTCTGGACCGATCGCCAGGGTGGCTCCCTCATCGGCTACTACGAAGCACCAGACGGCGAAAACGAAGCGCTTTTCATAGCCGATAAAATCCACGCGTTCCTGAACGCGCCCAGCTCATCCGAAACTCAAAACCGCGCAGCGGCCGTCCTCTATCGCACCAATTCGCAATCGCGCCTGGTTGAAGAAGCGCTGCGCCGCTACAACATCAGCTACACCATGGTTGGGGGCTTCAGTTTTTACGAACGCGCGGAGGTCAAGGATCTGCTCGCCTACTTGCGACTGATACGCAATCCGCACGATTCCATGGCGCTGCAGCGCATCATCAACACGCCGGCCCGCGGCGTGGGCAAAGCCACGCTCGAAACCGTGGAACGCCTGGCGCTTGAAACCGGCCGCTCCACCTGGGACGCCATCGCTGCCGCCATCTCCGGCCGCCTCATCCCCACGCGCGCGCTCATGGCCCTCGAGTCCTTTCGGCAACTCATTCTCGATGCGCAAGCTATGATGGATCCCGACTTCGCCGGAAAACTTGCGACGGATGTGGCCGAATCCGCGGCCGATGGCGCCGACACCAGCTTCGGTTTCGGTTCTTCGGACAGCGAGCCTGCGATTCCCGACCTCGATAGTGCCGAAGCGCACTTTGGCGGCGACGAGAATCAGATTCCGCTCCTCGATGCGTCCCATTTCTCACCGGGCAACAACACGCCAAACCGGCCATTCCTCGTTATGCCCGAGCATACACAGGAAATCCGGGTGCCCCAGGTCTCGCCTTTGAGACCTGGGAACGATGCAACCACCACGCGAGAAGAACAACCCAAATCCTTCCGCGCGCCCGGCGACTCTGCCACTCTTCCCGAGCTCATCCGTTTCCTCATCGACTGCACCGGCTACATCAAAGCTCTTGAGACCGAAGGCACGCCTGAGGCCTTCAGCCGCATTGAGAACCTGAAGGAACTCGCCAACGCTGCGCACGACGCCGAGGAGCGAGGCGAAACCCTCGCAGAATTTCTCGATCACGCCGCTCTCGCCTCCGATACCGATCAGTTCGACCCCAACGCCCGCGTCACGCTCATGACGCTCCACGCCGCCAAGGGCTTGGAATTCCCGCTGGTCTTTCTCGCCGGCCTTGAAGAGGGCCTCTTTCCCCACTCGCGCACCCTGAACAGCCCCGAAGAACTCGAAGAGGAGCGCCGCCTTTGCTACGTCGGCATGACGCGCGCCATGAACGCGCTCGTCCTCACCCGCGCCCACTATCGCCGCCGCTATGGCGCCGACGTTCCTGAAGCCAGCGTTCCTTCGCGCTTTCTTGAAGAAGTTCCACCGCAGCTCATTGAAAATCTCGGCAGCCGCAGCGCCTCCTGGTCCACTCCTGCGTACACGCCGGGCCACGGCTCAGCACGCCGCCAGCCGCCCTCGTTCGGCTCCCACCCTCCGCACTTCAACTACGAAGACGAAAGCCAGGAGATCCCCCACGCCTCTCCGGCGCCAACTTTTTCATCCCGCCGTGACGCTCCTCCAAAAGGCGAAAGCGCGCGCGTGCCGGAGAGCAGCCTCGATAACATCGCACGCTTCTTCGGTAGAAAGCCAGGGTCGTTCGCGCGGCCAGTGCCGCCCGTCTCGAATCTGAGACCTGGGAAGGGCAGTCGTCCTGAAATGCAGATTCCCGAAACAAACGGCGCCTCCGGCCTGAAAAAAGGCCAGCGAGTCATGCATTCGAAATACGGTGAAGGCACGGTGCTGGTGCGTGAGGGCGACGGCGAAGACGCCAAGCTTACCGTCCTCTTCGCCCGCCACGGCATCAAGAAGCTGATGGAAAAATTCGCTAACCTGCGCAGACTCTAACGATCGGCAAGTGCATTCGAGCACGCCGCTGCGAGCCACTGCGCTTGCCCGCTCCTTTAGACTGATAGCGCGATGCAATCGAACAACCGCTGGGCGCCCCGCCCTCGCCGCGTCTTTGTTTTTGCGGCCAGGGTTGGAGAATTCGGATCAGGAAATCTCACGACGCGGGTGCCCCAGGTCTCGAATCTGAGACCTGGGATGGATTTGTGCATTGCAACGCTATTGCTCGCTCTTTTCGTCGCGGCTCTCGCCGGTTGCGGCATGCCCGGCGCGCCGCAGCCGCCCTCATTGAACCTGCCTGTGCCCGTCAACGATCTCTCAGCCATCCGCGCCGGAGACCACGTAACCCTCGCCTGGTCCATGCCTGCCCGCAACACCGACAAATTGTTGCTGATGGCGAATGTTGCAGTGCGCATTTGCCGCAACCAGTTTTCCGCTGCAACCTGCTCCGCCATCGCGGCGCTTCAACTGGCTCCCGGCGCCAATGGCTCATTCACCGACGCGCTTCCGCCTGACTTGTCCGCCGGTTCGCCGCACATCCTCACCTACTTTATCGAGCTCGACAATCGCAAGGGCCGATCCGCAGGCTTGTCCAATGCCGCGCCAATCCTTGCCGGCGCGGCTCCCCCTCCGGTGTCTGACTTCACCGCCGCGATGCGGCCTGATGGCGTCCTGCTCAGTTGGGCTCCCGCGCCGCCTGGCTCCTCGCCAGCTCCCATCCGCCTCGAACGCAAGCTCCTCACACCCCCTGCGAAGAAGCCCGCGCAAGGCCCGCTCGCGCCGCCGCCCGAGCCACTCGAGCAAAATCTCCTTGTCGAATCCGGCACGCAAGCCGATCGCGCACTCGACACGCATATCCGTTTCGGCGAGACCTACGAGTATCGTGCGCAGCGCGTCATTCGCATCACCGTCAACGGCCAAACGCTGGAACTCGCCTCGGCACTCTGCCCGCCTGTGCGCATCGACGCCGAGAACACTTTTCCTCCCGCCGTCCCCACTGGCCTGGTCGCCGCAGCCGCTCCCGCCGTGAACGGCGCTCCACCGGCAATCGACCTCAGTTGGCTTCCTGTTACCAGCGCCGATCTCGCTGGCTACATCGTCTATCGCCGCGACCTCACTCCAGGGGTTGAAGCGAGCGCCTGGCAGCGCATCTCGCCCGCGCAACCGATTGTCGGCCCTGCCTGGCACGATGCCACTGTGCAGCCTGGCCGCGCCTATCAATACGCAGTCAGCTCCATCGGGCAAAATGGACGTGAGAGTGCGCGTTCTGTCGAGACCGATGAAACCGTTCCCGCGGACTAGCTTGAGCTCACGAAGGAGGACCCTCCCTTGAAATATTGCCGCTTTCTTCTTGAAGGCCAAATCCGTTACGGTGCCGTTGAAGACCGCAACGGCGAGCTTTGGATCCCCGGCCTTTCTCCCGCTCCCGCCGAAGACCTCGCATATCGCGTGGCGTTCGACGAAACCGGCGCCAGCAAATTTGACTTCGCCCCCATGCTCTTAAGCGAAGCTCATCTGCTTCCGCCCGTCACGCCCTCCAAGATCGTCTGCGTTGGCCGCAACTATCGAGAGCATGTTCGCGAACTGAATAACGAAGTGCCGGCCGAACCGCTGCTCTTTTTCAAACCGCCCTCTTCTCTGCTCGCTCCCGGCGGCGTCGTTCGTCTGCCCGCTGTCTCCGAGCGCGTTGACTTCGAGGGCGAGCTGGCTCTCGTCATCGGCCGCCGCACCCGCAACCTGAAACCCGACGCCAACTGGCGCAGCGTTGTCCGCGGCATCACCCTCGCCAACGACATCTCTGCCCGCGACCTGCAGAAGAAAGACGCGCAGTGGACTCGCGCCAAAGGCTTCGACACCTTCTGCCCCGTCGGCCCCATCGTCAGCGACGAACTCGATCTCGATGCGGGCCTTACCATTGAGACACGCCAAAATGGTGAACTGCGCCAGCACGCCTCCACCCTCGACTTCATCTTTCCCATTCCCGTTCTGCTCAGCTATATCACCGCCGCATTTACGCTCGAGCCGGGCGACCTCATCCTCACGGGAACTCCCTCCGGCGTCGCTCCGCTTTCCGCCGGCGATCGCGTCGAAGTCTCCATTGCCGGCCTCGGCATCCTCGCCAACACCGTCGAAGCCGATGCGCCCTGATTCATCCACATTGCAACCGGCATTAACCCGGTGCATCCTAAGAAAGAGGTACACTGGTGCCGTAGCAAGCCGGGACCCCTGCCCGAGGAGGAATCATGCCGCAGAATCTATTAGAGCAATTGCGCCGGTACACCGTGGTCGTAGCCGACACCGGCGACATGGAAGCGATGGAGAAATTTCATCCGCAGGACGCCACGACCAACCCCTCGCTCATCACCGCCGCTGCGCAAATGCCGCAGTATCAGCCCATTGTCGATGGCGTTCTGACTGAAGCTCACAAAGACCTCGGCGACGGCGCCAGCGATAAAGACGTCGCCAACCTCGCCTTCAAACGTCTTGCGATTGCCTTTGGCAAAAAGATTCTCGAGATCATTCCCGGCCGAGTCTCCACCGAGGTTGACGCGCGTCTCTCCTACGACACCGACAAAACCATCGCGCAGGCGCGCGAGATCATCGGCCTTTATCAGAAGGCCAACATCGGCCGCGATCGCATCCTCATCAAAATCGCCTCCACATGGGAAGGCATTCGCGCCGCCGAAGTGCTCGAGAAGGAAGGCATTCACTGCAACCTCACTCTGCTCTTCGGCCTTCATCAGGCCATTGCCGTCGCCGATGCGGGCGCCACGCTCATGTCGCCATTCGTGGGCCGCATCCTCGACTGGTACAAAAAGGACACGGGCAAGGACTATAAAGGCGCGGACGATCCCGGCGTACAATCGGTGACGCGCATTTACAACTATCTGAAGAAGTTCGGCTATAAAACAGTTGTGATGGGCGCCAGCTTTCGCAACATCGGCGAGATTACCGAACTTGCCGGCTGCGATCTGCTCACCATCTCGCCGCAGCTCCTTGGCGAGCTCGAATCCGCGCAGGCTGATCTGCCGCGCAAGCTTGACCCCGAAAAGGCCAAATCCCTGGAGATTGAACGAATCAACATGGATCATGCCACCTTCGAGCGCATGCACGCTGCCGATCGCATGGCGCACGACAAGCTGAAGGAAGGCATCGAGGGCTTCTCCGCCGCGCTCGTCAAGCTCGAGACCCTGCTTGCCAATCGCCTCGCCCAGCTTGAGTCGCGCGCGCCCGCAGCGGTCTGATCGTTGAGCTACGCGTCGTCAGTGCAAACCCGGCCATTGGCGACGCGGCTCGAATGAGGTTCGCCATGAAGAAGCGCATTGCTCTTTGGGCTTTTGCCGGCTTTGCGGTCGCCGTCTGTTGGGCATTCATCGCCGCGACCGTCGGGCCTCGCTACGACTTCAACCACTCGATGCTCCTGGCAATCACCATTCCTCTTTCATCGATCGGCCGCGCCCGCGCCATCCCGATGACGTACTACGAGGTCATTTTGTTGAATGCCATGACCTACGCCCTCATTGGTCTTGCAATAGAGCCCTTCTGGCGCACCATCGGCAGCCACCACCGACCTGAAAAGGCTGCCCATCCCTGAGTTCGCTCGCCGTTTTGGCTCTGGGCTCACTTGCCGGCCCGCTGGATTTGCTAGCTCGCTGTCCTCTCGCCTGCCACTTTCGAGTGAGCATCCTTTGCAATCAAGCTCTTACACTGCCAACAAACTTCTCTCCCCCTCTTGCCAAACGCAACTTTTCCGGTAATCTCAGTGTTAACGCTATGTAAATCGGGTCGCGGCTGGCACGTTCCCCGCGCAGCACGAGTTGGAACAGCCGGAGCCCATGCAGTCATCCGGCTGTCCGCGCGCAGCCATAATGGCATCTCAGTAAGTAGTCGCCTTCGCGGGACGGCCACTTTTAGGATTCCTGCACAGGCACACTTGCTCGGGTTCCGTTCACGGGAGGTGTGTATGTCGGCTAAGGCTCATCCGCTCGAACCATTCTTTCAGCAGGCGGTTCGCAACAGCTACGAGGGCAAGCTGGGTCTGCACGATCCCGAAGTGACGGGCTACATCGCCCGCCTTCTCTGCGAATTCTCCGACGCGCAAAATCTCTACAAGGTTCGCGACGAGACCGGACGCCCCATCAAAGAGCTCGAAGACATGCTGCGCGCCTCCGACCCCGTGAACGGCTCGGCTTCCTCATTTGATGCCGAGCGCGCTCTGCGCAAATATATCGGCGACTATTCGCTGTTCGTCGGCGGCATGTACCCTGAGGCCTCTGCTCCCGCCCGCGGGCGAAGACATCGCCATCCCACTCTCGACGAACTCATTCGCGCCGGCAAGGAAAGCTACTACATCGTCAGCCAGTTCGATCTCTTCGAATATGCCCAGGAAGCGCCGTTGTTCGCGCGTCTCTCCGACGGCTTTGAGCGCTGCATCCTCGGCCTGACCATCGTCCGCGACGAGTTCGCCGTGCGCAAAATGCTTGCCCCACCTCCCAAGCCACCGAGAGTAAACTGAACCGCGCGCCATTTCGCCCCATCCGCTCCGCCAGCTTCCTCGTCCTTTTAGTTCCCGCGGCGAACCAAAGGGTGGGCGACATCTTGCCTCCAATCGTCTCAGCTCGCTTCGCCAATCCACTTGAACTACATCCGTCCTCCCGCCGATACTGAATTGGCCACAGGAGGTCGATCTTTTGAGCGAATCAGTAACTCTGCATGCATCGGACGGCCAAACACTGAGCGCCTACGTCGCCCGCCCCGCAGGTGAACCCATCGCCGGGCTCATCGTCATTCAGGAAATCTTCGGCGTCAACGCACACATCCGCTCTGTCGCCGACGGCTACGCGAAAGACGGTTTCCTCGCCGTCGCACCCGCCATCTTCGATCGCATTCAACCGGGCATCGAGCTCGGCTATGAAGACGCCGACATGCAGACCGCGATGAGCCTCATCCCGAAGCTCAACGCCGACAAATCTGTCCTCGATATTGGCGCGGCCATCGACTATGCCGCAAAGGAATCAGGCAAGAAAGTTGGCGTCGTCGGCTATTGCTTCGGCGGCTCGCTGGCGTGGCTTGCTGCTACGCGCCTTCACCCGGCTGCGGCTGTGGGTTACTACGGCGGCCAAATCGGCAAGTACACGGCCGAAACACCCAATTGCCCTGTGATGCTTCACTTCGGCAGCCAGGACACGCACATTCCGCCCGCCGTCGCCGAGGCAGTTCACGCAGCGCACCCTGAAGTCGAGATTTATTGGTACGATGCGGGCCACGCCTTCAACTGCGATCCGCGCCCCAGCTACAACGCCGCCGCGGCCAAAGAAGCTCGTGACCGCACCCTCGCCTTTTTCAAGAAGCATCTGGCTTCTTGAATCAAATGCCTGGTTAAAAACGAAATGTCATCCTGAGCGAGGTCGCCCCGGCGAGCGAGTCGAAGGACCCGCATTTCAGCTGACCGTAATTCAGTCGATGCTGTCCAAGCCTCTAACGTCCGACCTTTATCGCCACGCCCCCCACAATCGCCCGCGACGGCATGTTCACGCCAGTGATCTCCTGGTATCCCGTGTTGCTCAAATTGTTGAGCCGCAAATATGGCTGAATCCGCCCCGCCGCATGCGTTGCCTCGACGTTCCACACCGGGTACACCGTCTGCTGGTAGCGCTCTGCGAGTTCGACGGTGTTGTCGATCGCGAAATTGTGTCCCAGCCCCCACCTCCACTCCGCATGAATGTTCTCGACCGGATAATTGAACACATATTCCGATTCAAGCCCGTGCAGCGCGCTCTGTGCCCCATGCAATCCCGTCCAGGAAATCCGCACCAACAGCGACCTTTTCGGAATCCACGTAAACGTCGATTCCACTCCCACAAAGCTGAGTCCGTTCAAATTGTCCGCACACCACACGTTCGCAGGACACC
Source organism: uncultured Acidobacteriaceae bacterium (assembly GCA_963782285.1). Taxonomy (GTDB): domain Bacteria; phylum Acidobacteriota; class Terriglobia; order Terriglobales; family Acidobacteriaceae; genus Telmatobacter. The sequence goes on along the minus strand of CAWAJH010000009.1, from coordinate 315,620 downwards.
CCGCGGGAAGATACATATTCGGCACGATCGGGCTCTTCAAGTAATCGATCGTGTCGTGCTGCCGCGAATAGAATCCCGTCACCGAAAGCGTAAGTTTGTTTGATGGCGTCCAATCCGCGCCCGCGTCGCCGGACCACGCCGACTCCGGCTTCAGATTTGGATTTCCCAGTGTCGACGGATCGGAATAATACAAATCCGTATACGTCGGAATCCTGAATCCGTATCCAGCGCTGGCCCGCAGCTTCAGGCTGTTCGCCGCACGTAAACTTCCCGCCAGCTCAGGAGAAAACACCGCCTGCGCTCCGCCTGAAAAAATCTCTTCGCGCGCCCCGGCCGACAAGCTCCAGCGCCGCTTGGCCGGCCGCACGTCGACATCGATGTACCCCGCTCCGCGGTTCCGCGCATGAATTCCGAGCGCAAACGAACGCACACCGCCGGAAAAGTTGTAGCTGTCGATGCTGTCGCCATCCGCCTCCAGTCCCATCAGCAGCACCGCTCCCGCAGGCAGATTCTCCGTGCGCCGCAACATCCCTTGCCACGATCCGTCGATATGGTTGTTCTCATAAATCGCCGGATCATCGCGAAGGAGCACGAAATCGTCCGTGTGCCGCCGGTACGCAAACGCCGCCTCGGTCTGGCTGCCCAGCTCCTGCCGCACTCCGCCAAACCATCCTTTCGTCCGCTCCCATGAGGGGTAATCTCCGTAAAACTGGTTCGCCCCAAATGCTCTGTCGCTCGCGGCAAACAGGACGTCGGTCACGCCCAGCCGCGTCCCTGCCCAACCCTCCGCCGATGCGTCTTCATTGCGGTAATCGCGATCGGTTATAAACCCCGTCGAAAAATTCCGCTCCGCCGTCACGCGCCCGCTCCACCGCCCGCGCGTGGCGCCGCCCATCAGCGTCTCCTCGTTCGATTCAAAACTTCCGCCGCCCGCGCGCAGGAATAGCGAATCGTGATCCGGTGCAGCCGTCAGAAAATCAACCACTCCGCTCAGAGCATCCACTCCGTGCAGTGTCGATCCTGCGCCCTCCAACACCTGGATCGAGTCCATCGCCTCAAGCGGCACCGGCAGGTCGAGATTATGGTGCGATGTTTGCGCGTCATTGATGCGAAAACCGTCCAGCAGCACCAGCGTCTGTTCAAAGCTGCCGCCGCGCAGCACAAGATCCGCCTGTCCGCCGCCCGCGCCTCGCTCTTCAAGAAAAATCGATGAGTCCTCACGCAGGAAATCCTGCGGAGACTCGGCAGCCAGGGATTGGCCCTTTACCGGCAGCACCTCCACCGCGCGCGGTGATTCGCCTAGCGGCACAGGAGTAGCCGCGCCCAGCACGACCATGGTCTCAGTCTTCCCCTTCACCTTCGCTCCGGGCTGCGGCGCGGCATCTTGCGCAGCGGCCTCGAGCGCCGCGACCGCGCACGCGAGTAAGATAACCGCCGCGATCCTCCAAAAACCGGCTTGCGCTTTCACATCCACCTGAACACCATCATCTCCGGCGTTGCAGCCATCTCCAAACGACAATTTTGTATTGTGTTGAATAATTGAACTGCTAAACTTAATTCTGACGCCCCATGCGCATCGACGCCTTCCTTCGTGAAAGCCCCATGTTTGCCGTCAACCGCGCTGCGCGCCGCTTTGAGTCGCTCACGGCGCGCGTGCTTGCCGCCGACGGCGTCGGCTTTCTCGAGTCGCTGGTGCTCGCGGCTTTGTTTTTTGAGGCGCCCCGGCCCGTCAAGCCCTCGCAGCTGGCCGAGACCTTCTCCACCACGCGCGGAAATCTCAGCCATTGCGTCTCATCGCTTGAGGCAAAGGGGTTTCTGCAGCGCAAGATCGATCCCGCCGACGCCCGCGCTTACCTCCTCACGCTTAAGCCGCAGGGCAGGCGCTGCGCCCTGCGCGTCATTGCCGCGCTCGACCGTCTGCAGAGAGATTTCGAATCTGAAATCGGCAAAGCCTCGCTTGCCGAGATGCTCAAGTCCATCCGCAGACTCGAAGCCCGCGCCGCACGCTAAAAACAATGAGGAACGTCCAGGCAGGCCATCAGCCCCGCGCCAGTGCCACCCAGTCAACCTGCTCCACCCGTCGCACCAGCAATCCAAAGGTCACTCCGCCGATTAACGTCACTACTCCGGTCACGGTAAACGCCAGTCGCATGCTTCCTTCTCTCTGAAGAATCAATCCCGTCAGCCACGGCGCCGCGATTCCGGAGAAGTTCGCAAACCCATTTTGCAGGCTCGACCAGCGCCCCGCCATCTCCGGTCCTGCCAGCGTCTGCGTAACCGCCCAGTGGTTCGACGTATACGCGCCCTGCCCAACGGCCGCCAGCGCCATCAGTCCCATCGCCAGCGATGGATGCCCACGAACCATCGAGAACGGAATCAATGCGGACGCGACAACAAGCCCGCCCGACGCCAAACTGCGCCGCACGATGCTGGGCGATGCGCCTTTCGCAATCAACCGGTCTGAAGCAAACCCGCACACCAGCGTCGAGCAGGCAATCGCAGTGAATGTCAGCGACGTTAACCGCGACATCGCGCCGATTGAAAGATGCTGCTCCTGCACCAGGTATGCGGGCAGCCACGCCAGCAGAAAATAGTAAAAGTAGTTCCCGCAAAAATGGCCGATAAACGAGCCCCAGGCGCACGGCAAGCGCAGGATCGCCAGGATCGATAGACTGCGGGCGGCCAGTACGTGCGGAGACTCGTCCTCAGTCTTTTGGTTCGCCGACTGCCGCGCGTCGTTCGTCGTACGGTGCGGCATCGCCCAATACCACAGCGGGAGCCATACCAGCGCACCCATTCCAAAGAACAGAAACAGAATCCGCCAGCCAAAATGCACCAGCACGATCCCGCCCACAAACGCGCCTGCCGCCGGTCCCAGCTTGGTACCCGCATCGATTAACGAGTTTGCTCGCCCGCGATGCTCCTGCGGCATAACAGCGAAGATCCGCGAGTAGCACGGATACGCCACCGACTCGCCGATTCCCAATAGCAGCCGGAAGGCGAACAGCGCGGCAAAACTCGCTGTCAGCCCCGTAGCTGCCGTGGCCAGCGACCACAGCAGGTAGCCGAGGAAGAGGACCCAGCCCGCATGAAAATGGTCAGCCAGCCAACCCGCCAGCCCGAACAATTGCACCAGGGCATAGGTCCAGAAGAATGCCGCAAGCAGTTCGCCGGCCCGATAGGCCGAAATCGAAAACTGCTTTTCCAGAATCGGAACGGCCAGTGAAAGATTGCTGCGGTCAACGTAGTTGATCACCACCGAAACCACAAGGAGAGCCACGACGATCCATTCGCGGCGCGACATCTTCACATGAGTCGGCCGGGGTACAGGCATCCTGGTCTCAGACATTGACCCTCAGCAATCTCCGCAAATCCTATCACGCGCACCATGCAAAAGACGCCCGTTCGATTCTTCTCGCGCCGTCCGCTTCTTCATTCCGTGCCACGGCCGCGCTCCGATTCCTGCGTTGCAATCGTAGCCTCTCCCAGCGCATTCCCCTCCAGCACAATCTTCTTCAGCTCACCGATTCCGGTGGAAAGAAAGACGTCTGTCCCTTTGAACGCTCTGGAATCCCGTACAACCGCGCCAGTCGTATCGTCCAGCCGGATCACCGGCGACTGTTTGAGCGGCTCGCTCTCCGTTACATCGTCAAGCTCCGGGCTGTTCGCATGCTCCACGCTGAACGCAGGCCCGGTCTTCACGTTCAGCTCCACATCGTGTAGCTCCAGGTCGTCTGTATAGATCGCTCGCATCCCCGTCTCGCCTGTTCCCATCACACCGCTGATGTGCAGACCCTTGATCGGCATCTCCGGCAGTCCCTCAACATCGATCAACGTCTTTGCCCCATCGATCGTCATATGGCTCATAGCAATGTTGCGAAAAACCGGAGTCGTCCTCGACACCGGCTCCTCGCTTCTGCGCGTCTCGCCCTCCATCAGGTAATAGTTCGTCACCACGATTCCTTCGCCAACATTCTCCATCGTCCAGTTGTCGAACCGCACGTCCTCCACCACCCCGCCGCGGCCCCGCGCGCTCTTGATCCGCGCTCCATTCTCGGTGCCGACCGCCGTAATGTTGCTCGCCACAATGTTGCGAACGCTCCCCGAAGTCTCGCTCCCGATCGTCACCGTCCCGTGTGCGTGATGCACCGTGCAGTTCGTGATCGTTACATTCTCCGCAGGCCGGTTCACGCGCAGACCATCCGCGTCCTTGCCCGACTTGATCACAATCCCGTCGTCGCCTGTGTCGATATAGTCGTTCGCGATCCGCACAAAACGGCTCGAGTCCACAACGATTCCATCGGTATGCACGCCGGGGTACGTCTCAATCACCAGGTTCTCAACCGTCGCGTTTTCGCTGTAAAGCAAGTGCACAGTCCACATCGGCGAACCGATAAAACGCAGCCCGGAAATCAGAATGTTCTTGCTGTTCATGAAACGCACAAACGACGGCCTCAGCTCTGCTGCCGTCTGTTCGTACTCTTCTTCCGGTATCGTCTTGCCCGCGTTCAAATCGTTCAGCAGCTTCTCCCAATGCGGCCCGTTTGCGCTCCCCGGATCGCTACCCTCTCGCTGCTCCCTGCTGTGCAGTTTCATCCAGTCGGCGTTGTTGCTCATCAGCACTCCGCGGCCCACTACGGCTACATTCTCAAGGTCGTGCCCGCCGATCAGCGGGACCGGCGTCAGGGTTTCGATTCCCTGCTGCCTTCCCGGCGTAAACGGCAGCGTCCTCGCCGGGAATTCCACGATCGCCCCCGCATCGAAGTCGAGCGTCAGGTTACTAATCATTTCAATCGGCCCGGACACATAATGCCCAGCCGGCACAAATACCGTCCCCCCTCCTGCTGCTTTTGCCGCAGCAATCGCCCGCCTGAAAGCATCTGTTGCCGGCGCCGAGGCATCGTTCTTCGCGCCATAATCCGTCACATTGAATACCGGCCGGCCGGCGCCGCCTTGCGCCCAGGCACATATCGATGCTGCGGCAACCGCCGTCGAGGCCGCCATAAATCGCAGTCTGCTCAGCTTCATCTCGGTCCGCCGAACTCCATCCGCACCCACGCCCCTCACTTGGGCTCGATCGCTACAACCCAAAGATTTGTATCGCCAAGGTTGTGTCCTTTGTGCGTCTGACCCAGCCGCCAGTCGACCTCATCCGTCTTCAGCGTTGAAGGCACAACCTTCCCATCCGGCAGCACATGCTCCAGCTTGGCGCCGCTTAGGCAAACCACCACGCGATCGTGATGCGTGTGTTGCGGCTTCCACCCGTGCGCCGCAATCCTGATGTTGTAGGTCCGGCTGTGCTCGTCTTCAAAAAGGATTTGATAATTGGGCGGCAGCCCCTTCAAGCCCCACGTCTCCTGCTGGCCCGCAGTCAAAAACTCCACACGCACCAGCCGCAAAGGCACATGCCCGGTGTTAATCAGTTCTCCGTCGCGCGGCGGCTCGTTCACTGCCTTGCCACGCTGAACGGTCACATTCCGTTCCGTGCCGTTCGCTAGCTTCACCTGCGCCTCTTCGCCCGCCAGATACACGACCGCACTCGCGTGATCTTTCAGGAGCGGCGTTCGCTCGCCCGGCGCCAGCGTCAACTCGCTCACGGCCACCTTGTCATTTCGCAGCATTGGGGTCGTCATTGCGCGCAAATGACCAATCCCCACAATCCAAAGCGCGACTGCTCCAGCCAACGCAATTCCAGATCGCATAAAACCTCCCCGACTCGCAGAGTTCTGGCGCCTTGTTCGCAGCGCCCTGCGCGCCCGTCCTCTCGCGGAAATTCAAAACTGCGCAGCCATCCTACCATGGGCGCCTCTGGATTGGCCCAACGGCGTCTATCTCCGGCAGAGAATCCAGGCTCGCACAACATCTCCGGCTACGATCGGATTCGACAGCATGGGATACTGATTGGAAAGTGGTTCGAGGAACTCAACCGATGGGCGCAGATTTCTCTGAGAAAGTCGTCCTCGTCAGCGGCGGCACTGGCGGGCTAGGCCGCTCGGTCAGTCTCGCATTTCTCCAGCACGGCGCCACCGTCGCGGTCACCTGGCGGCACCAGGAGGAATTCCTTGCCCTCAAGAAGGCGGCAGGCGACCTTGCGAACCGTCTCGTGGGATTCGAAGCAGACGTCACCGATCCGCCTGTCGCCGTCACCCTTGTCGCCCAGATCCTCGCCCGCTTCAATCGGCTCGACGCGCTGGCGAACACTGTTGGCGGCTATGCTGGCGGCATTCCGCTGTGGCAACTCGAACCCGAAGTCCTCGAGCGCATGCTGAATCTGAATCTGCGCGCGTCCTTCGCATTGGCCAAAGCCGTCGTGCCTCCCATGATCGCGCGCAAATCCGGCGCCATCGTCAATGTGGCAGCAAAAGCCGCGTGGGATCACGCCGCCGGCGCGTCGGCCTATGCCGCTTCAAAAGCCGCCGTCGTCGCCCTAATGGACTCGCTCGCCGCCGATCTCCTCGGCACCGGCGTCCGCGTCAATTCCATACTTCCGAGCATCATCGACACCGCGGCCAATCGCAGCGCGATGCCCAAAGCAGACTTTTCTAAATGGCCCAAACCGGAGGACATCGCGGAGGTCGTGCTCTTCCTCGCCAGTGACCAGGCCCGCGTCATTCACGGCGCATCCATTCCCGTCTTTGACAACGCCTGATTCCCTCGTGCAATCGCATCTAGCCGCGCTTCGCGCGTGTCCGGGCAGCCTTTCCGGCGGCAGCCTGGCGGCCACCCTTACCTTTGGTTGCCGCAGCTTTTCTAGCCGCAGCACTCCTGCTTTCGCTGCTCCGTCCTCGGGCTGCCCTGCGAGTTTGCGCCGACAGCGCACTGCGTGAAGCCGAATGGTGAGACTCTTTCTTGAGCACTCTTTTGCGGGCTTGAGAGGCGCGCGGCGAGGGCTTCCCGTTTCCACCTGCTTGACCTTTGTTGTACGCCCTTCTCGCGCTTGTTCTCGTGCTTTCCTTCGCCTTTCCCTTCTTCGGCGGAGGCAACGGGACCCCGGCGCGGCGAGCTTTGCTCAAGCCGATAGCTACCGCCTGCTTCGAAGACCGGGCACCATGTTTGCCTTGCCGTACATGCTCGATCTCTTCATGCACGAATTCTCCAGCCGCCGTCGACGCCGATTTTCCCTCGCGTAGATCCCTTTTGGCCCGTTCTGTGGTTGACCGATTTGGCATGAGGTCATCCTTTCCTCTTCCTGTTGACTGAGATGTGAGAAGCGCTCCTTCTGGTTTTCGACCTATCCGATTTCATCTCTCGGCCCGCGCGGAAGCTGCCCGGAAATTGCGTAGCATAGGATCTAAATTCAAGAGAATCCTCAAAACTTTAATCAGCGCATTTCCTCGTGATCGCCCCGGAGCGGAGAATCCCTTTTGAATGAAGAAAATTCGAAGCGGTTTTGCAGCAATGCAGTGGATTTTCGGTCAGAGCCGATTTTAAGCAGCCAACTCCTTGCACCCTTCAGGAATCCCACCGCGTATGAACGCGAAACTGACCATGCCGGCCATCCTGACAGGGATTCTCCTCGTATTTGCTCCGTCGTCTGTCTGGAGCAGACCCGCCCAACAGTCCACCTCGAACACGACCGCGAAGCAGGACATGAAAAATGCGGCCATGATTCAAAGAACGCCGCCAAAGATACTGGAAGGGGCGTGAAGAAAGGAACAAAAGAGGCGTACCACTCGACGAAGAGGGGCACTCGGAAGACGTGGAATAAAACCAAAAACACGACGAAAGGCGCCGTGCAGGGCGGCAAGGATGGCGCGAAACAGCCCGACGAAAATCCGAAATAGTCGTCTGGGGATCTATTCCGCGCGCCCTTCCGGTGCGTCCGTGGGCACTTTATAAGCGGTCGACTTGACATTCCGGATTGGGGGTTCGCTCCTCATTAGAGTGCCCCGTCATGCGCGCGGAATCCTGCTAGATCATTTCGCGCACGGAGTCGCGGAGGTTCGTCAGCACAATCTTCGATCGATTCGGTTCGCCTCGCATCAGCGCTTCAGCCAGCTTGATGGCTTGCGACGCCTTGATCCTCGCCGGCATGGGGGGCGTGAATTGGTCAACCGCGGCCTCGATGAGCACGGGGCCCGGTCTGTTCACTGCTGAATCCAGTTGCGCCCCGCATTGTGCCGCGTCCTCGATGTGAACGGCCTCGATCCCGGCGCCTCGCGCGATCATGACAAAATCAGCTGGATAAAGATCGCACGCGTATTCAGGATTGCCGAGGAAAACCATCTGTTCCCATTTGATCTGGCCGAGCGTATTGTTCTTGATCACGACAATCTTGATGTTCAGTTTGTAAGCGGCAATCGTGATCAGCTCGCCGAGAAGCATGCTCAACCCGCCGTCACCGATGATGCAATAGATAGGGCGATCCGGAAACGCGACGGCGGCAGCGATGGCATAGGGTAGGCCGCACGCCATGGTCGCAAGATTTCCCGAGCAGCTATGCTTCTGGCCGCGAAGCGCGGGAACATAACGCGCCCACCATGTGGTAATTGTGCCCGAGTCTGACGTCACGATGGCGTTTGCCGGAATTCGCTTGCCCAGTTCCCAGCCAACGACGTCCGGTTTCATGGGCTTGTCCGGCCGCGTTCCCCGCTCCTCCATTAACTTCTGCCATTTCGCCTTGCCCTCCTGCGCCTTAGTCAGAAACTCGCGCCCATGCTGCCGGAGCATCGAAATCAGCGCGCGCAAACATGTCTTCGTATCGGCCACGAGCGCAACGTCGGCCGGGTGGCGCAGGCTCACCCGCTGCGGGTCGAGCTCGATCTGCACGCATTTCACCGACCCTGGCGCAGGAAGGAATTCAATGTATGGGAACGATGAACCGATGATGAAAAGCGTATCGCAAGCCTCCAGCGCATCCTGCGAAGGCTCCGTGCCAAGCAGGCCGATTCCGCCCGTCGTGTTGGGGCAGTCGTCCGGAACCGCGGCTTTACCGAGCAATGCTTTGATGATCGGCGCGCCCAGGACCTCCGCAGCACGTTCCAGTTCGTCGGTAGCGTGAAGCGCGCCTCGGCCGGCAAGAATGCGATCTTTTTGCCGCGATTTAGAATGTCAGCCGCGTGTTCCAGGTCTACCTGCGAAGGAAGATGCTCAGGGAATGCTGGGGAGGCGGTGGTGTGGTTCACGGGGTTGCGCGAAGAGCGGCCTTCCTTCATCGCTTGAACCTGCACGTCCACCGGTATGGTTAAATGCGCAACTCCCCGCTTCGACAATGCGGAGCGAACGGCAAGGTCGGTCACGCTCTCCATGTGCGCGCCGTTCATCACGCGCTCGTTGTACACGGCGACGTCGACATAAAGCTTGTCGGGCGCTACGTCCTGCTGCGTGAAAGTTCCAATCAGGTCGCTGTGCTGCATGCCGGTAATTGCCAGCACTGGCGAGCCGTCCATCTTGGCGTCATAAAGGCCGTTCAGCAAGTGGATGCCTCCAGGACCAGAGGTCGCCACGCACACGCCGAGACGGCCGGTGAACTTGGCGTATGCGCATGCCATGAACGCTGCCGATTCCTCGTGCCGCACGTGAATAAAGCGAATGCGGTCTTTTTGCTTCCTGAGCGCTTCAAAGACACCGTTGATGCCGTCTCCTGGCAAGCCGAAGACCGTATCCACTCCCCATTCGATCAGTCTTTCGACAAGCACATCGGAAGCATTCATTTTTACCCTCCCGCCGGATCGCATCTTCCGGCGATATCAGTTGGTGGATTTGCATGGACTTGTTGCACTCCGCACGAGCCGTTCTTCGCCCGGCCAAACCCCTGATTCGAATCCTTGCTGGAAGCGTCCGGATTCTCTATCCTTGCGGCCGTTTTGTCCCGAGCGCCCGGCTCACCAGTAATTCCCTGGTCCGCTCCAGACTGTGCCGGCGCGACGGGCTTAGCCGTTTTCCGGCGAAAGCCGTGTACATGGTGAGTACGCGCAATCCTGCGGCTGGTCCCCCCGGGAAAAGCTCTTCCGATGACAGCAGCTCGGCCATCAGCGCGGGGGGCTTGGAAAAAATGCCCGAAAGTGCCTGGGCGGATTGTGTTTTCATAAGACTCCTCGTTGAACAATCGGCGATCTCTTGGCTGCCTTCGCAGCCGGATTCACCCGCTCGGCGATGCTTGAAAGCTGCTTGTCGGCGTCGCCCTTTTCATGGATGGTCTCATTAAGCAGCCGTTCATCCTCTGCGCGGTCGAGAACCCGCGCGAATTGCCGCAGTGCTCCGTGCGCGGCAATCTCATAGTGTTTGATGCGCTGCGCCTCGGAAATCAGCATGGCATCGCGCACGGTGATAAGATTCGCAATTCTTTACGAAACGAACTTTTCACTGCTCTATGCCAAACTGTGGTCTGAATCGGAAACGCAGCGCTCAGTTCTCTTGGCTAGGCCGCGTGCTGTGCCCTGCTGTTGACCTTTTGAGAAATCTCCGTCAATTTTTTGTCGGCCGCCTTTTCTTCCTCGAGAGTCTCCTGCAGCAGCGTGGCAATCTGCGATTTGTTGAGCTGTTCAGCGTAAGCCCGCACACTCCCGTAAGCAGCCATCTCGTAGTGCTCGACCCTCTGCGCCGCCGAAATAAGAGCTACGTCGCGAACATCGCCTTCCTTCGTTTCGTGCAGCATCTCGGATCCTTCGGCGAGGATCCCCTTCATCCCGTCGCAGGTCTTTTCTTTCGGCCGCGTTCCCAGCATCTCGAAAGCCTTGTCCAGCCTCACGATCTGGCCTTCGGTCTCCTTAAGGTGGTGCTCGAATGCTTTCTTCAGCTCCGTGGACGTTGCTGCCTCAATCAACTTTGGAAGGGTCTTCGTGATCTGCTTTTCAGCCGAATGGAGATCCTTTAGTTCTTCGACAAAGAGTTTTTCCATGGTATCGACAGTCATGATAGATAGCGCTCCTTCGGGTTAGGAAATTGGCTTGCTCGACTCCTTGCGTTGATGCAGCCCTATTTCGCGTGGTTGCTCTCGCTGCTTGAGAGTGCAAAATTGCAAGGATCAAGTATGCGGCGCCAATCGCAGCAGCAGAAATGTTTGCACCGCTTTAATCTTGCAAATGGATATTTTGATGTCTCGATTTGAAGAGAGTCTCGAACTGGTTGCATAAATGCGGTTTTGAAAGGGCACGGCTTCAGCCGTGCCGTAGAACGCGCATAAATGGCGGGCTTTAGCCCCTGAGGGAAGTTTTGAGATCGGCGCAAGCCCGTTTTGCAACCAGTCCTAGCACTTGTGTCCTTCGGCGCGGGCTTCTCGGCATCATCGCACTGGCAACACCGTTGTTGGTCAAGAGGCCGATCCTCCCGGACCGACGATTACGCGCGGTCGCCCAATTCGCTGAATCAACTCTCATCTCTATAGATCCGGAAACCTCTGGTCGACCTCGGGCAACTTGCGCCACGGATCATTGCGCAACCGCGTCTTCCATTTTGCGAAGTCAAGCACATGAAACGACGGCGCTCTTGCTGAATCCAGTTCCTTCCATTCGAGCGGCATCGCCACCGGGACTCCTGCGCGTGCCCGCGGTGAAAACGGCGCGATTGCCGTCGCTTCGCGATCATTCCTCAGGTAGTCAATATAAATGCGGTTCTTGCGAGTTGCCTTTGTCATTTTCGTGACATAAAGGTTCGGATGTTCGCGTTCCATCTCGATGGCCGTTTGATGCGCAAACTCCTTGATGACCGGCCACTCATGATCTGGACGAATGGGGACAACCACATGAAGCCCTTTCCCTCCCGTGGCCTTTAGAAAGCTCTTCAACTGAACTTTGTTTAGCCTCGTTCTCAGTTCTCGCGCGGCATCGGCAAGTGTTTTCCATTCAATCGATACATCGGGATCGAGGTCGAAGACGATGCGGTCCGGTTTGTCTAGCGACTCGTTCCGTGAACCCCAGGGGTGAATCTCAAGCACCCCCATCTGGGCAAGGCCAACCAATCCCCGGCTGGAATCCACCGTCAGATAATCTTCCTGCTCCCCCGACTTTCGATTCTTGATGGCAACGGACTTCACCCCTTCCGGAAGTCCTGTGCCTACGTGTTTCTGGAAGAAACATGGCATGCCGCTGCCCTCCGGACAGCGCACAACACTCAGCGGCCGGTCGGCAATATGAGGCAACAGATGTTCGGCAACGGCGACGTAATAATCGGCCAGGTTTTGCTTCGTCATTCCACTTTCCGGGTCCAGCACTTTGTCAGGATGCGTGATCGCCAGTTCCGTCCTGGGCATGGTGTCCTTTCCATTGCGCAGCAATTTCGGCGTTGCGCTTCCCGTCACCCTCGGCGACCCGGACGCACTCCCATCCGGAGAAACCGCGCTTTCCCGCGTCACTTCGCGTGCCGGCTTGTCTTCGCGCAATCCTTTGAAGGCCGCCTGCCGCACCAGATTGTCGCGCGTCCATGTCGAGAAGGCGATTTGCGCAACCAGTTCCGGCTTCACCCAATGCGCGCCACGCCGCATCTCGTGTGGAACATCGGCAAAAGGCGCTTCCTTCGCTGTAAGCCGGTCCAGTTTCGCTCGCAGCGATCGATGCGTGGCCTGTGTGAATCCTGTGCCTGCCCGCCCCGCGTAGCGAAGTTTCCCTTTTTCGTAGTAACCCAGCAAGAGTGCGCCCACTCCAGGAGTTCCCTTCGATGGCAGCGTAAACCCACCGATCGCAAACTCCTGCTCAAGATGGCACTTCGACTTGAGCCACGCGCCATTGCGGCTCGACGAGTATTTCGCCGATGCGAGTTTCGACACGATGCCTTCCGCGCCAAGTTCGCAGGCCTTTTCGAAGACAACCTTCCCGTCTCCCGCAATGGCTTCGCTGAATCGTATCGGATCCCCTTCGCCTGCCCTGCCCAAAATACCTTCCAGGATCTCTCTGCGTTTCGACAACGGCAAGTCGCGCAGGTTGTGTCCGTCCAGATGCAGCAGATCGAAAGCAAAATAGGTGATGAATCTCTGACGCCCTTCTTGAAAGGCCGCCTGCAGGTCGGCGAAGTTGCTTACACCCCGCTCGTCCAGAGCAACCGCCTCGCCATCCAGGATTGCGCTCGTTACATTCAACTTGGCCGCCGCGTCCGCAATGCCCGGCATCCGGCTGGTCCAATCGAGCCCATTTCGCGTCAGGAGCCGAGCTTTCCGCGCTTTCTCTCCCTTTTTCTCTTCAGTCTGCACCGCAATCTGAATCCTGTAGCCGTCCAGCTTCAATTCATGGATCCAGTCATTGCCGCGCGGTGCCATCGTCGTTGATTGCGCCAATTGCGGTGAAATGAATCCGGGAAATCGCTCGCGCGGAATTCCGTTCAGATCCGCCTTTCGGCTGGGATGTCTTCGTCCAGGCGCCGGCTTTGCCGCTGCAACCTCGCGCTGCTTTTCGCTCTCCGCCGGCTTGGTGGCCAGTTTTCCATTGCCGCGATTTGAATTCCATACGCGCCCATTTGCCGCGGCAATTTCCTCCATGCTGCGGCCGCTGGCCGCGCTATTCGGCGCCTCCTCGGTGATCGCCTTCGCCGAACTCTCGCGTGCAAACTCGTCCTTCTCCTTAATTAGAAGCCAATTCGCCTTCTCGGACCTTCCATTCTGACCGTGCATGCGGATCAGTGCCCAGTTGCCGCGCAGCTTTTCTCCGTGTAACTCGAATTTGAGATGTCCGTCTCTCAGTCCCTCACTTGCCTCCCCATGCGGTGACCAATAGCCCTTATCCCATACCATCACCGTGCCGCCGCCGTACTGACCCTTCGGAATCGTCCCTTCGAAGTCGCCATACTCCAGGGGATGATCCTCGACCTGCACGGCGAGGCGCTTGTCGCCTGGGTAGTAGCTCGGGCCCTTGGTTACGGCCCAGCTCTTCAGCACCCCGTCCCACGCAAGCCTGAAGTCGTAATGCAGTCGCGTGGCCGCGTGCTTCTGCACTACAAACGGGAGCGTCTCGGTCGCCTTAGGCCGCGGTTTGCGTCCGCCGCCACTCGGTTCAGACGTGATCTTGAAATCGCGCATCGAGCGGTAGCGCGTGAGTGGACCCTTGCTTCGCGCGGCATCTGCAGGACGCGTTGTCTTTCGAGAGCTCATGGCTAGGCAGCCCGGTGCTTGCGCTTGCTCCCTCCCACAAGTATCGGCCCCTTTCGCGCCGCTTTCGCGGTCCGCCGCTCACTGGCAACGGGCCGCTTGACCTTTGACACGCTCTCTCGCAGTGCATCCATGAGGTTGATGACCTTGGTAGGCCTGGGTCGCTCTCCTTCGGCCGGCAATGGTACATCCTTCTGTCTTGCCTCAATCAGCTCGCGCAAAGCGGCCTCATAGTCATCCTGGAACGCATCCAGGTCCAGGGGGTGCGAATAAGCTTCAATCAGCTGCGTCGCCATCGCAAGCTGCTTCTTGTCGATCTTTTCAGTGTGTGGAATCTCGGAGAAGTAATCCTCGCTCTTGCGCAGTTCCGTATCGTAGCGAAGCATATAAGCCATCATGCCGAGGGCGTGGCCGGCCCCGGCAATCGCCACCAGATGTTCCCGCCCGCCGAATGCAATCTCGCCGAGCGCTGCCTTGCCCGTTTCTTCCATGGCAGCGCGCACCACGGCAAATGCTTCCGCGGACTCTTTCGGCTCTGGAACAACGAAATACGGCTTCTCAAACAAAGCGGGCGGCAAATCCGAAAGATTAACGAACTGCCGCACGTCGATCACGTTTTTGGTCGGGATTCGCAGCTTCGCAATTTCTTCGGGCTCGATCACAAGGTATTTGCCCTTGCTGTATTCATAGCCCTTTACGATCTCGGCATTCTCTACCGGCTCGTTGTCACCGATCACATTCAAATGCCGGATGCGCTCCCCGGTGGCCCGGTCGATTTGGTGAAAAGTCACACCGCCATTCGATTCCGTTGCCGGAAACAACTGAATGCCGAAGGAAACCAGAGAGATTTTAAGCTGCCCTGACCAATAGGGGCGACTGGCCATTTTCGCCTCCGTGAACGTGTGAGAGACAACTTCCCTTGGTGGTCAGATGCGGTGCCCAGTGAGGCAGTTTCCTGTTTCTATCTCGGAAAGAGCCCTTTTTTTCATCGAGGCGCTCACTGGCCGCCTCCCGTGGCCCGTCCGCGGCTCAATCACCACCGGGCGCGGCAGCGTTTTCGTCGGCCGTCATGCCGCTTTCTTTCTGCGCTGGCGCGCCGCTTTCACTCGTGCTGAAAGTAGTTCTTTTGCCCTTTTCAGGTCGGCCCTACGCCTGGCGCTCAGATTCTTTCCCGCCCGGTTGATAAAGAACGTCAGCATCCTCATACCTGAGCCGGGCCCCTTCGGGGACACTTTCTTCGAAGCCAATGTTCGCGCAATGGTCTCCGGATCTTTCGTGAACAACCCTTCCGGCGGATAGGTTGAAACCGTCTTCACCTTTCCCGACCACTTCTTCACTGTATTGGCCATGCTCAGTCTCCCTATGACGGGCTCCGGATGGCGCACTTCAGCGCCATCCCATGAACCGGCCCAGCCGTTCCCGCGTTAATGCCTCTTGAAGTACTGCACTTCGCGTTCGTGCTGCTTGGCTTGTTCCTGCGTGGCGAATGTGCCGAGGTTGCGACGCTTTCCTGTCTCTGGATTCTTCTTTCGCGAATATAAACGGAATTGCCCGGATTTTAATTTACGAATCATATCAACTATCCGATGCGGCCTGATGCCGCTCTGTCGCCCGCAGAGGCCATCCGCTACTGAGCGAATGAGCGAACTGAAATCCCCGTTCTTGGTTGAAGATTCTCACTTTCGATACGGCGATGGATGAACCGTCTGCCGCCCTACCCGACGGGTGGAATTTTGTCAGCGCACCAGATCGCGGTCCGGATCAGGGCTGTTTGGAGAAGAATGCTCGCGAAGCATCGCCCGCCGCGGTTAGGTTGGCCAGCATCATCTCGGTGTACTCGCGGCTCAGCACGATCCCGTCGGCTCCCGCGCCCAGCGCCGCATCCACCTCGGCCTTCACCCGATCCGGCGTGGATTCCGCCGATCCCGTCGGCATGGGCACATTGATGTCAACGCTGGCGTATAGCTGGATCTCGTGATTTGTGTCTGCAATCGCGCGCCTGGTCTCATGGCCGATGTAATCGTCGGCGTTCAGTCCGTCGCGGATAATCTCCGCAACCGGCTTTTCCTTGTAACCCATCAGGTCATAATAAACAGGCGTCAAAACTTCGGGTGTCGAATCCGCGAAGATCGTCGAGGCTAGATGACTGATGAATCCGGCCATGCGCTCGCCTCCGCAGTTCGAGTAGGTGGCAATCTTCGCAAAGTCCGTATAGTGCTCGATACGGGAATAGTCGTCTGCCGCGCTGTAGAACGGGCTGAAGGTGATGTTCTGCACCATGTGAAAGCCGAAGGGCTTCTTCGGTGCCAGCGTCTTCGCCGTCCCGTAGAGTTCGCCGCGCACCTCGTGATAGCTGTCGTTCCACAGCGTGTGCCAGGCCAGGACCTCCGGATACTGGAGCAGAATGCGCCAGAAGCTGACAAAATAGCCATCCGCGGGGCGTTCCTGCTTCTTCGCCGCTGCGAACAGCTTGTCAAGCTCAATCAGCCCTGCCCGCGCCCGCTCCGCGTCAATGCCGCGCTCGCGCCCCTTGGCGCGGCAGAACTCGCAGAAGCAGGAGATCCCAGGCGTCGACCATCCGCCGCCGATCAGGTTGTCGAGCGGCCCCATGCGCTCGCATCCCCATATGATCCCGGCCACTTCATCGGGATACTGAAGCAGATACGTCGAGATGCGCGCTGTGAGCTGCGCGCGATAGTTGGGATGATTCCAGCAAGCACTGTCTGTGCGCCGTCCATAGATATCCACTTCGCACACGTCCTGGAAGCCGGGAAACAACGCGGTCATGTTCGGCGAAGTGTTGTTGTAGTCCCAGGCAAAGAAGTCCATGCCGCGCGCCTTCATCTTCGGGCCGACCTCCGCGATCACGTTGAAGGCATCCGGAGAGTGGCCCAGCTTGAGCGTTGTGTCTGCGAAGTACTTCACATCGGCATCGAAATACGCTCCGCCGATATCGGAGCGCCCGTATTTGCCGTGATCCGGCAGCTTGATCGGGCCGCCTGCTTCGATGCGTCCAT
Organism: uncultured Acidobacteriaceae bacterium; assembly: GCA_963782285.1. Lineage (GTDB taxonomy): Bacteria > Acidobacteriota > Terriglobia > Terriglobales > Acidobacteriaceae > Telmatobacter. The sequence continues at coordinate 298,589 of CAWAJH010000009.1, read as the reverse complement.
TGTCGGTAAGAAACGTGAAGGCAAAGACCGTGTTCACATTTCCCTTCTGTTGCAGGTTGTCGAGCAGCCTGTCGATTCCTTCGTCCTGCCACGCGTAGGCCTTCACCTGCGTGCCGACAAGGTTCTTGCGGTTGATCGTGGAATTGGCCGGCCGCGTCTGATGCCGCAGAGTTGCCGCCTCGTCGGCAGGTGTCTGCGCCCGCGCCATAAGACCCATGCCGGCCGACACCGCTCCCAGCATCTCGACGAATCGTCTCCTGTCGAATTGCATCGTCGTTCCCTCCATTCGAGCTTCACGGCCTGCTCATCGCAGCGTTCACAAAATGATCTCGCATCCTCAGAACGGGCACGATCTCTTCGCAAAAAAGAAAAACTGGAGCAGAGAGGACTCTGCTCCAGTCAAAGCGAACGAAATTTCCTAGCTGCATCCGCTCGTCGATCCGCAGCTCATGCAGCGGTAGCAGCTTCCGTTGCGCACCATGATCGCGCCGCACACGTTGCAGCTTGGCGCGTCGCCCATGTCGTACATCTCGCGCATGGCGTCGGCCGCGTGATAAAGCCCGCGATCCTGCATCCCCGGAACCTGCGTGGGCGCGTGTGTCTGCGGCGCTTGCGGTGCTTGCCGCGGTTGCACTTCGGGTGCGATGCCCCCGCCGCCAACCACTCCGCCGGCATGGCCACAGCCGGCTCACCTGGCTCAACCGCTTCGCCACCTCCTCCGCCAGCCGCGCCATCTGGTTGCTCGTTGCAGCGGATACACCTTCCTCCTGCTCGCTCTCCTCGAGCAGGCTGGGCGAAGCCGGCAGTTGCGGCGCCTTCGGACCCAGCCCGGCAAACAGCGTCAACTGCTGCCCGAAAGGAAGCGCAGGTTCAGCCAGCGGAAGATGTAATCCATCAGGCTCTTCGCGTAGCCGATCTGCTCGTTGCCCGTCCAGCCCGAAGGCTCAAACCGCGTGTGCGCAAACTTCTCGCACAGCACCCTCAGCGGCACGCCGTGCTGCAGCGCCAGCGAAACCGACGTCGCGAACGCATCCATCAGCCCCGAGACCGTCGATCCCTCCTTGGCCATGCGGATGAAGATCTCGCCCGGCTGCCCGTTGGGATAGAGACCCACCGTGATGTAGCCCTCGTGCCCGGCGATCGAGAACTTGTGCGTGATCGATGCGCGCTCTTCCTGCAGCCGGTGGCGTATCGCGCGCGGCGGCGCATTCAGGTCCTGTTCCTCCGTTCTGCGCACCTCCACGGAATCGAGCGATGGCGCAGCCGCAGCACCGGCACAGCCGCAGCTGTGGCCATCTCATCCAGCGCTTTCTGGAACGCGGCAGCCGCGGCCTGACAGTTGCTTCGCGCTCACTTCCACCTTCTCGCCGGCGTGTGCTTCCAGCGCCTTCAGGTCAGCTTCCGCCGCGGGTTGCGAAGCAGCCAAATGGCTCAGCACGCGCCCGCCCACCGCATCCAGCGCCGACGGCTCCTTCTTCTTCTCGTCCATGCTCGTGTTCAGCGGCTGCGTTCCCTTCGATCCGTCGCGATAAATCGCCACCGCCTTGATGCCCTGCCGCCAGCTTTCCGCGTACGCCTCGGCCACATCTTCCACGGTCGGCCTCGTGCGGCAGGTTCACCGTCTTCGAAATCGCGCCCGAAAGAAACGGCTGCGCCGCCGCCATCATCTTGATGTGCCCCATGTAATGAATCGACCGCGTGCCCTTGGCCGGCTTGAAGCTGCAATCGAACACCGCCAGGTGCTCCGGCTTGATGCCCGGCGCGCCCTCGATCGTGCCCGTCGCGTCGATGTAGCTCACGATCGCGTTCACTTCATCGTTCGAGTAGCCCAGCTTGAACAGCGCCGCAGGCACGGTGTTGTTCACGATCTTGATCATGCCGCCGCCCACCAGCTTCTTGTACTTCACCAGCGCCAGGTCCGGCTCGATGCCCGTCGTGTCGCAATCCATCATGAAGCCGATGGTTCCCGTCGGCGCCAGCACCGTGATCTGCGAGTTGCGATAGCCGTAGCGCTCGCCGTAGAGCAGCGCCATGTCCCAGCTCTCGCGGCTGGCGTCGATCAGCGCCTCCAGTTGCGGCACAATGAACGGCTCGCCTGCCGCGCTCCGCGACTTGCCGATGTTGTTCACCTCGGCGCGGTGCATGCGGATCACGTCCAGAAACGGCTCGCGGTTCACGTAGAACCCAGGGCACGCTCCGCCCTGGTGCTCCACCGACGCCGTCAGCGGCGTGGCCGAAGCCAGCGGCGGGCACTGCGCCGCAATGATCGCCGACTGCAGATACGCCTGCCCGCACATGATCGCCGTCATGCGCGCCGGCCAGGTCGCGCCCGGCCTCGGAGTCGTACGGCAGCCCGAACGCCATCAGCAGCGCGCCCAGGTTCGCATAGCCCAGCCCCAGCGGCCGGTAGTCGTGCGAGTTCCGCGAGATCGCCTCGGTCGGATACCCCGAGTTGTCCACCAGGATCTCCATCGCCGTGATCATCACCGAGATCGCGTGCCGGTACGCCGGGATATCGAACGTCCCCGCCGGCGTGACGAACCGCAGCAGGTTCAGGCTCGCCAGGTTGCACGCCGAGTTATCCAGGAACATGTACTCCGCTGCACGGATTCGACGCATTGATCCGCGCCGTGTTCTTGCTCGTGTGCCACTTGTTGATGGTGGTGTCGAACTGCATCCCCGGATCGCCGCACAGCCACGTCGACTCGGCGATCTTGCGCATGATCTCGCGCGCCTTGTAGCGTCTTCACCGGCTCGTGGCCCTTCACCGTATAAGTGGAGAAGTCGCCGTCGGCCTCGTAGGCGCGCATGAACTCGTCGCTCACCCGCACCGAGTTGTTCGCGTTCTGGAAGAAGATCGACGAATACGCCTCGGAGTCCGGCCCCGATCCGTCGTAGCCGGCCTTGATCAGCGTGAAGGCCTTGGCCTCTTCCTTCGCCTTGCACTCGATGAACTCCATGATGTCCGGGTGATCCACATTCAGGATCACCATCTTGGCCGCGCGCCGCGTCTTGCCGCCGCTCTTGATCACGCCCGCAAACGCGTCGAACCCGCGCATAAAGCTCAGCGGTCCGCTCGCCTGCGCCGCCGCCCGAAAGCAGCTCCATCGACCCGCGCAGCGACGACAGATTCGTCCCCGTTCCCGATCCCCACTTGAAGAGCATGCCCTCGGTCTTGGCCAGCGTCAGAATCGAATCCAGCGAGTCGTCCACGGCGTTGATGAAGCACGCCGAGCACTGCGGATTCCTGTAGCCCGTCGCCGAGTACTGCACGCCGCCCGTCACCGGATCCCAGTGCCAGTTCTGCCCGTCCGCATCCGGCTCCAGCCGGTCGCAGCCCACGTTGAACCACACCGGCGAATTGAACGCCGCCTTCTGCGTCAGCAGCATGTGCGCCAGCTCGTCGTGGAAGATCTCGGCATCCAGCGCCGTGGCAAAATAGCCGCCCGGCCATGCCCCAGTCGCGCACCGTCTCCGCCACGCGCGCCACCAGTTGGCGCACGCCCGTCTCCCGCTCCGGCGTGCCCATCTGCCCGTGCAGGTACTTCGAGGCCACAATATTGGTGGCCGTCATCGACCAGTCCACCGGCACCTCCACGTCCTTCTGCTCGAAGATCGTGTTGCCCTTGGTGTCGGTGATCGATGCGGTCCGCCGCTCCCACTGCACCTCGTCGTAGGGCGAAACGCCCTCTCGTGAAAACCGGCGCGCAAATGTCAGGCCCTTCTGGGTCCGTGGGCCGGATTGAATGGCAGCAGTCGAAGTCTGTAGTTGAGCCTCGTTCATCGTGTTCCTCTCCATGAGCAAAATTGGGTGAAAGCTTCCCTCTTCCAGCCCGGGAGCCAGGGGAGGGTCCACATGCAACTTAATGAAAACGAACGGAGAACGGGATAAAAGTCACCGCGAGTTTCAGTGCCCTCGACGGATCTTTGGCGTAACCTGCTTGCCCTTCGTCACTATGCTCTCAAGTTTCTTGCGCTGCGGAAACCCTCACCCTCGAGAACGCCCGCTCGCTATGACGCTGCATGGAGCAACTGGATTCTGGAAGCGCTCGATTTACGCTGCTTTCGTTACAGTTTGTTTACAGCCGCAGATGAAAAAATACCGCTGTCCATGGTGCGTGTCAAGACACAAACCACAACATCTTGTATTTTGTTCACATTTCGCGGCACCAGCTCTCTAAACACCGCCATTTGCCTGTGGAAAGCTCCGAACAGCCTTGCGGGGCGCGACATTGTGCGCTCAAATCTGCTTTGAAAGCGCTCGAGAAAAGCGGGTTCTTCCCGCCCGGACTCCCGACCTAAAGCCTAGCCCTCGACAATCCGCGATTCAAGGCGCAGAAACAGTGCAATCTGCCGCACCAGGCTGTGCAGATGTGGACAATCAGGCGCTTTCGATCACGCGTTGTTTAGGTTGTTTAGAGTGTTGGGTTCGGTTCAGTCACCGGCCCGCTTGGGCAGGCCGCACATTCTCGCCGGAGAGATTGTCGAGGGAGGCTCTCAGACGCAGAAAGAGACCCAGGTCGTTGGTTCCGCTGGCGAGATGTTCATCGAGGCCAATGCGCAACAGCGTCATCGGGTCCGGGTCCTCCCGCGGAACCTGCTCAGGAGCCCGCAAAGGTGCTTTCATCGGACGGACGGTACTGGCCGCGCCACCGGTGCTGCCGAATTCGTCCCTCTCTTTCGAGGAGACGAAGATCGGGTCAACTTCAAAGATCCGGTTGATCCACTGGCACGACATGGCGCCTCGCCCCCAAGTATAGGGCGATTCCGCACTCTGATAACCGCTGCCAAGTTACCAAAGTCACGCTCTAGCCGACGGGCTCGCCCGTTGGACGCACCGCTCTCTGCAAAAAACAATCCGGCCCTGCGCACTGTCGCACATGGGGCCGGATTCCTGCCTGTCTCTGCCAATCGCTCTCGCTTTGCGTGAGAGCTTCCGAACGCCTAGTCGTTCTTGATGCGCATACTGTAAAACGAGCGATAGACAAAAATAAACGAGATGGCGAAGAAGACCGCCGCCAGCGAGTGCGTCAAAAACGCGCCATGACTCGCAGTCAGTTGAACTGCTAACTCAACTGCCAGCAGTCCAAAGAGCGTGGTGAACTTGATGACCGGATTCAGCGCCACCGACGAGTGTCCTTGAAGGGATCGCCCACCGTGTCGCCGACGACCGTGGCGGCATGAGAGCGCGTGCCTTTTTGCTTGCAGATCCACTTCGACGATCTTCTTGGCGTTGTCCCACGCGCCGCCGGCATTGGCCATGAAGATGGCCTGGAAGAGGCCGAAGAACGCGATCGAGATCAGATAGCCGATAAAGAAGAACGGATCGAAGAAGGCAAGGCCAGCGCGCAGAAGAACACCACAATGAAAATGTTGAACATCCCTTTCTGCGCGTATCTGGTGCATATGTCGACCACTTCCTTGCTGTCCTCCTGGAGGCCTTGGTCGCGCCCTCAAGTTTCATGTTCTCCTTGATGTACACCACCGCGCGATAAGCGCCGGTCGTCACCGCCTGCAGTTGACGCGCCGGTGAACCAGTAAATGACCGCGCCGCCCACTAGCAGGCCCAGCAGGAATGGCGGGTGGAGAAGCGACAACTTGTCGACGATTCGTGGTCGAGCCAGTTGGTCAGCAGCATGATGATGCCGAAAACCATCGTGGTCGCGCCCACCACCGCCGTGCCGATCAGCACGGGCTTGGCCGTGGCTTTGAACGTGTTGCCCGCGCCGTCGCCCTTTTCGAGTTTTGCTTGGCGCGCTCGAAATCCGCGTCGAAGCCGAACTCGCGTCTTGATTTCCGCCTTGATGTTCGGCATCGCTTCGATCTGGCACAGTTCGTAGACGGACTGCGCGTTGTCCGTCACCGGGCCGTAAGAGTCCACGGCGATGGTCACCGGCCCCATGCCGAGGAAGCCGAAAGCCACCAGACCGAAGGCAAAAATCGGCGCGGCGCCAGCATCACGGCACGCGACAGGCCCAGCGTGCTGCAAGACGTAAGCCAGACGGCCATCAGCACCAGCATGACCAAGCCCAGCCAGAAAGCGCGAAAAATTGCCGGCGACAAAACCCGACAGAATATTGAGCGAAGCGCCGCCGTCTTCCGAAGAAGTCACCACTTCGCGCACGTGCGCGGATTTGGTGGTGGTAAAGACCTTGATCAATTCCGGAATCAGCGCTCCCGCCAGCGTGCCGCAAGTGATGATGCTCGAGAGTATCCACCAGAGCGTCGGGTCGCCGCCCAGGTCGGGAATCATGAAATAGGTGACACGATAGGTACATGGCAATGATCGAAACGATGGAAGTGAGCCAGACCAGGAAAGTCAGCGGCGCTTCGAAATTGAATTCGCATCTTGTGCCGTAGCGTGGCCTTGGCGATCAGCTTCGTTGATGTAGTACGAAATGCCGCGACGTGATCACCATCATGGCATGCGCATGACGAACAGCCAGACGAGCAGCTGCACCTGCATCAGCGGATCTTCGACAGCGCCAGCAGGATGAACGCGATCAACGCCACGCCGGTCACGCCGTAGGTTTCAAAACCGTCCGCGCGTCGGCCCGACCGTATCGCCGGCGTTGTCGCCGGTGCAGTCGGCGATCACGCCCGGGTTCCGCGCATCGTCCTCGGGCAGCTTGAAGACGATTTTCATCAGGTCGGAGCCGATGTCGGCGATCTTGGTGAAAATGCCGCCGGCAATGCGCAGCGCCGCGGCGCCCAGCGATTCGCCGATGGCGAAGCCGATGAAACAGGGCCCGGCCAGTCTCGCCGGAATGAACAGCAGGATGCAGATCATGATCAGCAGTTCAATCGCAGACGAGCACCATGCCGATGCTCATGCCGGAGCGCAACGGAATGCCGATAGCAGCGGATACGGATTGCCGCTGAGCGCCGCGAAGGCGGTGCGCGAATTGGCGACAGCGTATTGATGCGGATGCCGAACCACGCCACGCCGTAGCTGCCGGCGATGCCCAGCACGCTGAACAGCAGAATGATGACCACTCGCGCTGCGCTCGAAGTGATAGCAAGCACGACGAAGTATAGCGAGGATGACGACCGCGATGAAGCACTCCAGATCAGCAGAAATTTGCCCTGGTGAAGAGGTAGGTTTTGCACGTCTCCCAGATCAGCTGCGAAACTTCCCCATCGATCGATGCACCGGCAGGCCCTTCAGGTGAACGTACATGACGAATCCGAAGATCATACCCAGAATGCAAAACAATGGCCCGTACATCAGCAGGCTGTGGCCATCCATGCCTAAAAACTGGACCTGGGTCAAATCCGGTAGCTTCAGATTGGCTTCGCCTCCGGCCGCCTCCACAGGCGCCGCAAAAGCCGCGCCTTTACCAAGTAGAACCAATGCGGCAATGACGCTCGCAACTCTCGCTCTGCGCCGCAACAATAAACTGCTCCTCATACGCTCTCCCATGCCAACTCCTCGGCGTTCGCCGAGATTCTTCTGGTTATCCACGCAGCCCATAGCGGACCCAATCGCTCCCCGCCCAAAAATCGCGGCCATAGTGAGCAAAAACACGCTCACGCCGAGAAAGAAGCACACCCAACCTGAGACAATCACAAACCCTCCATGCTTAATGTTTCGGAGCCGATTGACGCACGGCCCCCCGCACCCCTCGGATCCGCAGTACCGGTACCCGCTTTTGCCCGGGAGATGCCGCAGAACAGACGTCGCCCCATCAGGGGAATTGCCACCGGAAGGCTATCATCCGTATACACGGCTGTCGAGTGATTGCTGTCACGGGTCCTTACAGTGGATTCGGAAATGGAATATCCGCATTCTGGGCAGCTAAGCCGTCGCGACCCAGGGAGCGACGGCCTTGAATTCCGCCTTGACGGGACACAGTATTTCCGAAACCGCTCTGATGCAACTCCAGGGCCACCTTCCACTCGCTGGCGAGTGCGCTCGGCTCCTGCTCCCGGTGGAAATCCGGAGCTTTTCCCGGGTTCATGTTCTCTTCACTTTCGCCGATGAACCGTATGTCGGATTGCCACACCTTGTTCGGAGGCGAGGTACGTTGAGACCCATGCAAGGCTCTGCTCAATTCCAACCGCTCTCCCCTGCCTCCGGCCTTGCGCTCGTTGAAATGAGTGCCGCACCATCAGCTTTCCAGGTCGTTGGCGTCAGCGCCGCGTGGCGCAAGCTCCTCATGCAGGCTGAAATGGCCGCGCCCCATCTGCAGGTCGCCGCCATTGAAGGCGAGCACGGCTGCGGCAAACACACCCTGGCCCGCTATCTCTTCAGCCGCTCGCCGCTCGCCGGCACCACCTTCCAGCGCCGCGACGCCCGCGAGTGGCTGGCCACCGACGCCGATCCCTGCCACGCTCGCCGGCTTCACCTATCTCGATCGCGTTGACCTGCTCGCCCCTCCCGGACAGGGCCTGCTCCTCGGCGTTCTCAAATCCCTCCAGGACCGCCCCCCTGGCCGCGCCGTCGTCTCGCTTCCTCGCAAACTCCGCTGCGCCAGATGGCCGGCCAGGGCCTACTTCTTCCCGACCTCGCCTTCCGCCTCACCGCGATCCGTTTCGCCATCCCTCCGCTGCGCCAGCGCCGCGAAGATATCGCCCCGCTCGCCCAGTTCCTGCTCGACCGCATCTGCGCCCGCTACCAGCAGCGCCCCGTCGTGCTTTGCACCCGGCACCCTCGCCCGGCTCCTGCAGCATACCTGGCCCGGCAACGTGCGCGAGCTCTCCAGCGTTCTTGAAATGGCGCTCCTCGAAGCCGCAAATGGCGTCATCCGCCCTCCGATCTCGCCTTGCCCGACGGTTCCGCAGCCCAATTACAACCCGCCGTTCGACGCTCGGGCCTCGGCGTCCGCTGCACCGCAACCCGCCCCGCCGACCTCTCCCTTGACGCCGTCATTCGCCATCACGTCCAGTTCGTCCTCGACCTCAATCGCGGCAACAAGCTTCGCGCCGCCCGTCAGCTCTCAATCAGCCGTTCCACGCTCTACCGCATCCTCGCCAATGAGAGTCTTCTCGCCCGGTAAAACTGCGCTTTTCTCTTTCCGACCGCGAAATCCATTGGTCCCTTCCCAGGCTTACCAATAAAAATGGCCCATCAAAGGGCCATATCACCAACCGATTTGTGGGTGCCCCATCCAACCTTTGCTTGGGTGGGCTCCGCTCTCTCGTGCTGCGCTGATCTTCCGGTTCGCTGACTCGCTGCCTCGCTCACTCGCCCAACATTCAATCCGCTTTTCCCGCCCTCATCTTTACCGGCTTCGCATTCTTTGCTTCCTGTTTCTCTGTCGGATTGCTCATCGCTTGCCCGCAGCCCCCCACTCCCCATAAGCAACTATCCAATGCCTGCGTTTGGCTCGTCCGCGCAACATCCCTTTGCTCCTGGTTATCGAGCTTCGATTCGTCGCATTGGCCGATGTTCTCCAGGCAGTTATCGAAGTTGTGGTCTTCCGCTGCGCTCGTAACCGCCTGCTTCTCCCACGGACCCAACTGCGACAGATTGCATTCTCCGATTCCTTGCATGCACGATGTCAACTTGCTGATCTGTTCGGCCTCGTTCACCAGCGTTCGCGCCTCTTCGTTCAGGTCAGCCTTGTTGCACGTTCCCATTCCCTCGAGACAATTCTCCAAATTCCGGACACTGGCCGCGCGCCCCGCCAGTGCGCGTTCCTGTCCTGACAGCTTCGTCCTATCGCAATCGGAAAAACCGCTGTAGCAATTCTCAAAGTTCTGATCCAGTTTCGCCTTCGCCAGCGCTATCTCTTCGGGCGCACTTAACTGTTTGGCATTGCAGTCGGAAAACCCGTCAAGACAATTTTGCAAATTCTGGGCCTTCGGCCACCTGTTGTCTTGCGCCGCACTGCCCATGGACCACACGCACAAGGCAACAATAAGAAGAGTACCTCGAATGAAATTCATCCTTTCCTCCAAACGGCTGGGAAACGCACAAGACAAGTGTCGCTCGCGCCGGGAGCCGCTCATTGTAGGACGCGGACTCACCGTCCGAGTGAGCTTCACAAGAAATCCTTTGCTTCACATCGATCGGCAGGCAACGCGGCCGCGCCAATTTGCATCACTAAAGAAGATAGAGTTTCATGAGGAGCCCCCGCCTGCACGAGCGGCACCCATTTAGCCCTCCCCCATAATGTGAAAAGACCCCTCGATGGGGCCTTTTCACTTCCTCGCTCGTCCATGGCGAACTTCACTTGCGAAAAATCACAAACACTCCGAGTACTGCCGCTCGCGGCACCCGTGATCACCCCGACCTTTCCTTCGAACTACTTCCTGCCTACTCAATCGCAAGATCGAGCACCTGGATCGAATACTTTGGCAATGAATAACTAAAGCTCGGCGCCGCATTCGTAATCGTGCTCGTCACCGGAACCACCCGCGCCGGATCGATGATCGAATTTGTCTCCTGCGTCGTTCTCCCGCTGAGTGTGGTAACGGTAGCTTTGCTCGCCACGCGCCTCGCACCATCCAGCTTGATCTCAACTCCCTGCGCAATCGACGACGCATTCACCAGCTTGACCAACAGGTGATGCGTCTTCGAATTGTAAGTCGCCGATTCAAATAGCCGCGGGTTCGTTGTATCGAGCCTTGTGCCCAGGATCCTGTCGCCCAGGTGGTTGCTGAACATCGTTTGCGCCCAGTAGCTCGGCGATCCAAAGCTTGTCATCGCGTCGTAACCGATCAGATCGCTCGGCCACTCCATCGCACCGGGACTGACGTTCACGAAGAGCGGCGCGTACGATGCCATGATCACAATGTCGCTATTGCGTTCCAGGCCGGTCATCCATGCGGCATCGCCCAACGCCGCTCCCAAGTTCGTCGTCGGCGAGCCCTCACGCGTCGCCCATTCCCCCACCAGAATCTTCGGGCCGCTGCGATCGTAATTGTCGTAGTGGTGCACGTCGGTAAAAAACTGCTGCGCCGTGCGGTAAAAGTGCGTGTGCAGCGCGTGGTCGTTGTCATCCAAAACGTCAGGCCGTACCATGTGCACCGGAGCCGTCGCCACGATTTGCAGTTCGGGATGCGCCTTCTTGATGGCCGCATAAAACTGCGCGAACCGCGCGTCGTAAGTGCCGGAAGGATCGTGATACTCTTCGTTGCCGATCTCCACGAAGTGCAAAGCGAATGGCGCGGCATGCCCGTCCTTCGCCCGTTCGGCGCCCCATCGCGTTGCGGCGTCGCCGGTCACGTACTCAATCTCGTCCAGCGCATCATCGACGTAAGGTTCCAGATCCGGCCCCGGTGTCACATGCTCCCCTTGCAGCGAATACCCGGAGTAGACCGCCAGCAGTGGCTCCATGTGCAGGTCCTCGCACCAGTTCAGGAATTCCGGCAATCCGATCCCATCCGACGACCGGTAGGCCCACGGCGTTGGATGCGTGGGCCGGTCCACCAGCGGGCCGATCGTCTTCTTCCACTGGTAGCGCTCGCTGATGTGGTCGCCTTCCACGTAGTTGCCGCCCGGGAAACGCAGAAACGCCGGATGCAGCGCGGCCAGCTTCTCCATCAGGTCGATGCGTTTGCCGTTTGCTTCGTTCTTATAGGTGGGCGGGAACAGTGAAATCAGCTGGAACCACGCGCTTCCCGGATGCTCAAAGAGAAACTCGAGGTGATTGTCGGCGCTCGCAGTCATCGCTCCGGTCTTGAGCGTAAACTCATACCTCTGCCAGTCGCCGCTAGGCGTGGCCACTGTGGTCGATGCGGCCACCGCGCCCGTCTTGTCGTTTACAGGGCGAATCTCGAGCGCGCCCATCGCCGCATTCTCCGCCTTCGCGTAGAACGAGCCTTTATAAGTCGTGTTGGGACGTACCGCCATGCCCCAGTAGCCGGTGTTGTAGAAACCTGCTTCATTCCCCAGGCTGGCGGATGTCGCCACAAACTTCAGGCTGTGCGCAAGCGCCGCGCCGGGCCCTGCTGACGGATCAATCGCGATCCAAGCCTGCGCGTTGCCGTTCTGAATGAGGGTCCAGTTTTCCAAGCTCGGGCCGCGGTTGATCTGAAAGGTTCTGTTGCTCACCAACTCCGCATACAGGCCGCCGTCGTAAGAGTGGTTGATCTCTTCGGTCATGATGCCGTAGAGTGTTGGGCTCACGTTGGCCACGGGCTTGGTTGCATCGATGGTCAGTGTGGCGGCGCCCTGTGCAAGGGCGCTGGCTGCCGCGCAGGCGAGTAGAAGTGCAGCGAAAAGGCGAAATCGCATGGCGAGAAGAACCTGCTTTCAGAAGCGCGGTATTGTTGATTCGCGTTTGCTCAACAAAGTAGTGGATAGGGAACACAGAGTCAACCAGCACCGCCACAGGCCCCTTTTCAGAAGCACCCGAGCGCCGCCGGAATGTACAATGATTCGCGTTCCTCATCGGAGAGATCGCTATGCAAGCCACGGATCGCACGCTCAAGCTGAATCGTCGCCAGTTCGCCCAAGGCAGCGCCGCTCTTCTCGGTGCCACTACTTTCGCAAAAAGCCTTGCGGCGCTCGATGCTCCTCCTCCTCTTGCCGGCGAGTTGACCGCTGACTTCTCAACCCCCGCAACGCCCTTCAATCGCATGCTCTTCGGCCAATTCCTCGAACACTTCCAACGCCAGGTCTATGGCGGAGTCTTCGAGCCTGGATCGCCTTTGGCCGACAAGAATGGCTTCCGTGTTGACGTCATCGAGGCGCTGCGCGAATTGAAGGTCCCCATTGTCCGCTGGCCCGGCGGATGTTTCGCCTCTGCGTATCATTGGCGCGACGGCGTGGGCCACGATCGCCAGCCCAGCCTCGACAAGGCATGGGGCGTCGAAGACCCTAACACATTCGGCACCGATGAGTTCGTCAAATGGTGCCGCCTCGTCGGCGCCGAGCCATACATATGCACCAATGCAGGCACCGGAACTTCAGAAGAAATGAGTAACTGGGTCGAGTACTGCAACCTGAAAGACCAGGGCCGCTATGCGAGGATGCGCAAAGCCAACGGGTCAGTCGAACCGCTGAACGTCAGGTACTGGAGTATCGGCAACGAGAATTATCTCGGCGGTGAAATCGGAGCGAAGACCGTGGAAGAGTGGAGTCCTCTGGTTCGCGAATCCGCGAAGATGATGCGCGCCGTGGATAGCGAGCTCAAAATCCTGGCCGCCGCCACGGTTACAGGCAACTGGACGCCGCCCATGCTCAATGCTGCGGGAAAATATCTCGACTACATTTCCATCCACGGCTATTGGGATCCGCTCTGGCAGCACGGAACGCATCCCGCGGATTACCCGCATTGCATCGCGCACTGCGAGGCCCCCGAGCAGCAGATCGCCAAGGCAGTCGACCTGCTCAACCAGGCTGGTCTCGGTGACCGCATCAAGATCGCTTTCGACGAGTGGAATCTGCGCGGCTGGCATCATCCCGGCTTCCCCGGCGGCGGAGCAGACCAGGTCGACAAGATTCGCGAGCGCGACGACAACGACCTCAACGAAACCTACACCATGGCCGACGCCGTATTTTCCGCGTCGTTTTTGAACGGATGCCTGCGCCAGGCCAAATACGTCACCATGGCGTGCATGGCGCCCGTGGTCAATGTTCGCGGCCCGCTTTTCGTTCACCCCGCGGGCATCGTCAAGCGCACCACGTACCACGTTCTCAAAATGTATTCCGACCTTCTTCAGCCCAACGTGGTCGAGTGCCAGATCGCCTCTGATAATTTGCAAGTCGACCAGTCTAGCGTTCACGCACTGGATGCCGTAGCCACCTGCAGCAACGACGGCAGGCAAGTGGCAATCGCGATGGTGAATCGTCATCCTCAAGCCGCTGCGCACTGGAAGCTGAACCTGCACAACTTCGCCGGCGGTGACCAGGGCCAGATGACGGTTCTTAGCGGCGACTCACCCGACGCCTACAACGGCATCGCCCAACCGAATCGCGTCACGCCGCAAGCCGTTCGCCTCAATTCGAACTCTGAATTCATTGAAGTGCCAGCTCATTCCGTCGCTGTCGCGCAGTTTTCGGCCTGAGCCATTCCTTGCTGAAAAATGGGGGAATGGGTCGAAGCTTTGGCAGACCGCATATTTCGGCTGGAACTTGGTGCACAACGCATGCCTTCATCGCGTCCCGAACCCCGGACGGCGAACCGCAGCTCGCCGCCGGGCGTTCGGAATCCTGAGGCTGCAATGTTACCGGAACAGTCTCGGAGCAAAATCGGCGAAGGCTCGCCGCCAGGTCAGCCATTCATGCGCCGTCCCCGGAGACTCGAAGTACACGTTGTGAATCCCGGCCGCAGTCAGCTCATCGCTGAATTGCTTCACGCGCGGTCCTTCCACCGAACCAGTTGACAGGAAGAGCAGCTTGACCTTCGCGTTGAATGCCGCAGGATCGGCAAATGCGCCGCTGCAGCTCGTCTTCGGATCGAACGCACCGCCGCCGAACCCGCCGCAGTTGCCGCTGAAGCCGCCCAGGTACGCAAACTTGTCCAGATTCTCAAGCCCCGTCGTGTAGGTCTGCATTCCGCCCATTGAGAGGCCGGCCATGGCGCGGTTATCGCGACCCGGCGCAACCCGGTAGTTTTTCTCCACCATCGGAATCAGGTCGGTGAACATCATCTCGCTGAACGTCGTGCTCAGCCGCATCATCGGCCGTCCCGCCGCGCCCGCTCCTGGCCTCCGTCCGCCCGGTCCCGCTCCCGGTGCACCCGGTCCGCCCATGGGCGGCTCAGGCTGTGGTACCGCTTGTGTCAGCACACCGCGCGCGTTGTAGATTGAACCATCCTCGCCCGGTTTGACGGCGTTCAAATTGTCCATCACGATCAGAAATGGCTTGGTCTTGCCCGCCGCGAGCAGGTTGTCCATGATGTCATTCACGTGTCCCTGGAACGTCCAGCCGAACTCGTTTTCTCCCCAGCCATGCAAAAGGTAGAGAACCGGATAGCGCTCTTTCGTATTGGCGTCATATCCGGGGGGAGTGTAGATGAAACAGCGACGCCACTGCTGGGTCACCGTCGAGAAATACATCTGGTCGCGCACCACGCCGTGCGGCACGTCCTTGTGGCTGTAAAAATCGGCGTCGTCCGCGGGAATCTCAATCGCGCTGCTCCAGGTTCCGCTTCCAAAGAATGTCTGGGTGGCAGGATCGTCCACCGAGGCGCCATCGATGGTGAACTTGTAGTAGTGGAACCCTACGACGATCGGCGCAGTGGTCGCGTACCAGAGCCCATCCGCTTGTTTTGTCAGATCAACCCCGCCGCCCAGGCTGACGCGCACTTTCTGAGCATCGGCGGCGGCGACGCGGAACATGGCGCGGTGGTCGGGAAACACACATGGGTACGGAGCTCCCGGAACATTCAGCGAGTTAGGCTTGCAGTCGGCCGGGGGCTGCGCCCAGCAGATTCCTGAAGCGACAAGCAGCAAAGCAATTGCAACTTTTTTCATAGGTCTCCTCTACAAAAAGGGTTTACTGTGGCCTTGGTGAACCGGGCGTACAGTGCGGGCCGGTAAACGCTTTCTCGATGCCGCCTTTGTACAGCGCCCGGAAAACCTTGTCAACTGGCACCTGAGAGATCAGACCACTCGGAACGGCCGGGACGTGGGTCCCCGGGTCTCGATTTCGGGATTTGCAAGCAACAATCTCACCGCACCTCCGCCGCGAATAGCGCATGATGCGCCAGGATAAAGAGCGTTTTGTGGTCCGGGCCGCCAAAGATCAGTTGCAGCGGGCGCTCCGGCACGTCGATCTCCGCAATCTGCTTGCCCTCCGGCGAGTAAACGAAGATCTGCCCGTTGGCCACGTACACATTGCCGTGGCTGTCCGCGGCCACGCTCTCTCCGCCACGGTGCGCGAAGGGCTTCAGGTCGGTGAGCGATCCGTCGTCCTTCACCACGCCGCTGTACGTCATGTCTTCTTCCTCGCTGCTCACATACACGCGCTGGCCGGGTTCGGCGCTGATGAATCCGTAGGTGTCAAGATCGTCGCTGAAGCGCCAACTCGTGGGCTCGCTCGCCTGTCCCTGCTCAAAGACGCGGCTCGCCAGCAACACCGTACTGCCGTCCGGCGACACATATTCGCGCGTCCTCGGCGCTGTCGCATCCGCCGCAAATAACTCGGCCAGCGTGTTGAACTCCAGCGTATCCAGGTTGAGCTGGTCTTTGAACTCGCCGTTGTCCCACCAGTTCACGGGCAGAATGAACGACGCGTGCGGATGCGGCTGCGCGGCCTGCGGCTCGAGCAGCGTGAGATCTTCACCAGAGGTTCCCGGCTTGAAAGTGTAAACCGTGGCTTCTGGTCCGGACGAAGACATCACAATCAGGTTGCCCGATTTGTCGAAGGCCAGATTGACCGGATCGAGCGGATTGTCGCGCTCCACCTCGATGCCTTCCGCCTGTGACCAGGAATAGATGCGCTGGTTGTGTCGATCCACAAAATAGAGCTTCCCCTTGGCATCTACCGCCGCGCCAGCGATCGAGAAAAAGCCGTCTTCGAGTTTCTTCACAGTCGCTCCCGCAGCCAGCACCGCCGATGCCGACGGCGGGGCGGGCTGCGGTGGATTCGCAGGAATATCCAGGACCGCGAACTCGCGCTCGCGCACTTCAAGATGATGTGTCATATCCTGCACGGAATTTTCGAAGGGATATTTGCTGATTCGGAGAAAAGTGCCGCACCCGTTCTCGTCGCAGGTCGGCCAGCCAGCCTCGGCGTTGGTGCGCAGGTTCCGGAAGTGAAGATCCGACGAGTTGTAGATGCGTACGGCCGAGGGGAACGGCGCGCGCGAACGCGCCACTCGGTAGGCATGGTAGTTAGCGATGGTCAGATTGTGCGAGTTGTCGATCTCAATCGAGACCGACTCGGGGCTCGTGTAGGCTTCCTCTTCGGTCTGCGGCGCATTGATGTCCCAGTTCTCCACGTGGTCGAAGCGGATTTCGTTGCGCAAGTGGTGCTCGTTCGAAAGCTCGTACACGTGGCCGGGAGTTTTGGTGTTCGTTACCACAAAGCCCTCTTGCGCAAACGTGTCCGGGGTCCAGATATCGGCGAAGGTGCCTCCGCCACCGTCGGCCACCCAGAGGCTGGGATACCGCCCGTCCCAGCGCGTGTCCTCATTTGCTCCTCCTCCCACGCTGCGGTTAGCCTCCGGTGCGGCGGGGTTAAAGCGCGCGCCGGAAAATCGCACGTCATCGATCAGCGACTGCTCTCCCGCCTTCCACAGCACAGACACGGCGCGCAGATCGATGATTCCCGCAAACATTCCGATCCCGCTCAGAATATTCGTGCCACCCGGCGGCGCAAACAAGATCGCCTTCGGTGCCCCAACGCCCTGGTATCCCGCAGTCTCGTCAGGCAGCATAATCTGCGTCTGCGTGGGGTGCAGCCCGATCAACACAGTATCCGGCTTCAGCGTGATGGTGTTGCGCACCACGTAACGCCCCATCGGAAAATAGAGTACTTGGTGCGTGTCAATCGCCTGCTGGATGGCTGCGGTATCGTCGCTGGTGCCGTCGCCCTTCACTCCAAGCGTGTGCACGTTCACCCATTCGCTGGTGGGCGGCAGCGCGCGGATCGCCGGCGGCAGCGGCGCGGGCATCGCAGCCAGCGTCACGGCTTCGTACTTCATGCCGATCGTCCCGGTCCGCCCTTCGCCGGGAACGATAAGTCCATAGTTGAAGTCCTTCACTCGGTAGATGGCGCCCTTGCCGGCGATGGTTTTGCCGCTTTCGCGCAGCTTCGCCAGCACCGGAGCATTTGAGAGCACGTCGTTCTCAAATCCGATCTCGGTCATCGGATTTTGCTCCAGGCTGATCATCACTGTCGGGCCGCTGATGTCTTCAAAGCGCGAGTCCTTCACCCATAATTCGTCGGAATACCCGCGATCGATATCCACCGCTGTCGGCACGTTGCGAAAGCTGTCGCGGATGAGCGTGAGCCCGGCCATATGCTCGCGAACCGCAGCTTCCCGCTGTCCCTCGAACGTCGAGTCAATCAGCGTGAACTGCCAGCCCGGCGATGTCTGCTCGCTTAGAATTCCGTAGCGGCCACCGTAGAAGTGCAAGTCCTCGGCCTCGTTGCCCACCATGTAAATTCCCGCCAGGCCCGAGCCCAGGTGAAAATCCATATGCGTGAGGAACGAGTGCTGCGCTACGTGGAAGCGCACTGCCACTGCCGCCGGGTTTCCGTCGCCAATCTCAATGTCGATGTTGCTCACCGCCGAGTAGAACGTGTCCTCGTCTGCGTCGGCGATGTCTTTATTCGGTGGAACCGTGCCCGGCGGCGGAAATGCAACGGGGCGGCGGAAGCGCGCCGGCATATTCGGCGAGCGGCCGGTGAACATCACCAGCACGCCCATACCCGTCTGAAAGCCCGGCGTATTTGGCGGCAGCACAAACACTGGCCGCGTGGCGCCGTAGCCGATCACCCGCACGCTGGGCCAAATGTAGATGGTACGCGTCAGCGTGTAGTGGCCTTCGGGAACAAAGACGATTCCCCCGCGAAACACGCCTGCCGATTTGTCGATGGCGGCCTGCAGCTCGGCGGAGCTATCCGTCCCCGCAGCGGGTGCCTCCATATATATGGCCTGTGGGTCGTCAAGCCGGCTGGTGATTTGAGATGCTGCAAATATCGCCGGACAAAGATAGAAAATAAGTGCACACAATAAGGTCTTTTTCACGGTGGCCCCAATAATACAGCGAGAGCCAATCATACGGCGATTCGCCGGACTCTCGCAATCTCGCGCACTCGCGCGGCAAAACAGCCCGTCTTCGCTCTTACAACACGCCTCTTTGAAAGGGTGTGGCTCTGCAGCTTGCTGAGAATCTCGATGTCGTGAAAGGGCACGAGTTTACTCGTGCCGTAGACCGGCGCAAATCAGCGCGGCTTTAGCCGCTGAGGGACGTTTTTGAATCAGCTCCGGGGATCAATGCAACCGATCTAATCGTTTTTCCCCAGGAATTTCTCGAAGAATTGAACTTTCGCGGCGCTGCTCGCCAACGGAACCGCCTGCGTCTTGTCTCCCAGTTCCATCACTTGCGGCTTGTCGTCAACCGCCGGCCAAAAAGGCAGTCCCTTCCCATTCGGATCTCCGGTTCTCGAAAAGTTTGCCCAATACGACGACATCATTGCTGCGATGCGTCGATCGTCTTCGGTGAACGGCCGATCCGACGTATCGAGATTGTTCAGCGTGTACGGAAGCTCCGAGCTGTGAAACGCTCCGTATCTGGCCGAGTCCGGACCGGGAAGCGTGTGATCCCACAAATACTCATAAACTTTCGTCTTCGCCGTCTTCGCCCTCTCTCGTGCCCAAAGATACTGCGCCACCAGTGCTTGATCGATCGCACTTTGCTTCTGTGCAGCCTGCGCTTCCTCGTCTGTTGTGGCAGGATATAGGCTCAGGAACTCATCCGCGGCATCTCCATACCGCTGCCGCGCCCTGGCCTGGAACTCCTTGAGCGTCAGAGCCCTCGCTGGACCGGAGATTCCGCCAAGTTCACCCAGGTTGCTTCCCGTCAGAGTGGCCACATCGTTCTGCTTTCCTTCCGCAATCACCGTCATGAACGGCCCCGGCAGCACATACCCGTCCACAATGGGAGCGAATCGAAATCCGCCTGCGGAGCTGGCGACCGGTTCGATGAGCTTTTGCCAGCTCATCGCGCGAAGCTCGGCCAGCGAGTGCGCGCCCTTCAACTCGGCAAATTTCTCCCCATCGTTTTCGGCAGCGGCAAGCGTCTCCCCTCCGCCCATTCCGCCTCTCGCCACAGTTGAACCGCCGCTCTCCACGATTGCATGTTGAAACAGTCCGCGCGCCAGCGGAGATGCAGTCAGATCCTGCACCGAAGCACCGCCCGCCGATTGTCCGTCAATGGTCACGTTCTTCGCGTCGCCGCCAAATTGCGCAATGTTCTTCTGCACCCAGCCGAGCGCCGCAATCTGGTCCAGCAGACCGTAGTTCCCTGAAGAATCGTGACCCGACTCTTTCGTCAGCTCCGGATAAGCGAAGAAGCCCATCACGCCCACGCGATAGTTGAACGTGACCACAACCATGCCCTTCTTTGCCAGTCCCTCGCCATCGTAGACAGGCACCGCCGTCGACCCCTGCTGAAAACCGCCGCCGTAGATATACACGAATACCGGCATTTTCTCCTGCGCTGAACTCGCGGGAGTGAACACATTCACGTAGAGGCAGTCTTCGCCGATCGCGTTATGCGTCATGAACTCGTACGTCCACGGAGGATTCGCCGACGGAATATCCTGGATGCAACTCGGCGGATACTTGTCTGTTGCGTGGATCCCTTTCCACGGCACGACGGGCTGCGGCGCGCGCCAGCGCAAATCGCCCACCGGCGGTGCTGCAAATGGGATCGACTTGAACGTCATAACCGATGGGTCATTTCCCGGAACCCCAAGAACCGTTCCACCGTCGACCTTCACCGGTTGCGTGATTGCTGCAGAAAGCGGTAAAGCGGCACCCGCAAACAACAAAGCCGCTGCATACAAATTTCTCCGATTCATTTGATCTTTCCTTCAAACCTTCCCGACCGAGGTCTCACCCGCGCAGAACGCTCCGAATATCTCCGGGACCGATTCTACTCCCCTCGCAAAAGCAGCACGGGATTCACCGATGCCGCCCGGAACGCCGGCAGCACCGATGCAGCCGCTGCGAGCAGCAGAATCGAGACCGTTGCCAGAATCAGCACCACCGGATCCAGCGGGCTCACTCCGAACAGCAGCGACCGCAGCAATCCTGAAACCGCCGCGGCCCCGCCAATTCCGATCGCGCAGCCAATCCCCGCCAGCTTTGTGCCCGATCGCAGCACCAGCCGCACAATAGATCCGCGCTGCGATCCCAGCGCCATCCGGATTGCCATCTCCTGTGCCCGCGACGCCACCGAGAATGCAATCACGCTATAGACTCCCAGCACCGCCAGCAGCACCGCCGCAAGCGCAAAGCTGCCGATCAGCACCGTGTTGAAGCGCCGCGGGGCCTCGCTTTCCTCGACTCCCCGCTCCAGTGTCTCCACCTGCGTAAGCGCCAGCAGCGGATCAATCGTGCGCACAGTCTGGCGCAGCGAGTTTTCCATCTGCTCGGGCGGCAAAGTCGACCTCAGCACAACGTACCCAAAGCTTCCGTTCACATCCGTCGGCGAAGCCAATGCTCCCGCGTCCTCCGTGAGCTGATCCACCGGCATGTAGTACTGCTCGGGCGCCGGCTTGTCGGGCGATGCCAGTCTCACATCCGCCACTTCACCGACAACCGTCATCCAATTCGTCTGCATCCCCGGCGTTCCCAACCTCAGTCGCTTTCCAATGGGGTCCTGACCCGGCCAGAAATGCTGCGCCAGCTTCTGATTCACAATCAGCACCAGCAGTTTTCCCGCGCCGTCGTCGTTGGTGAAGAATCTCCCGCGCAGCAGCGGAATCCCCGCCGCTTGAAAGAAATTCCCGGTCACCTGCGACACCGTAGCCAGGTTCATATCTGCGCCCTTTGGCGGCGTGTAGCCATCCACCACGAACGTCTGGTTGTTATGCACGCCGTCGGCCGGCAATGCGGTCGTCGTCCCTACGGCCGTCACTCCGGGCAGCGATCTCAGGCGGTCCAGCAGCTCGCGATTGAACTCGTCAGCTTGCGTCTGCGTCACATACTGCTTTCGCGGCAGTGAATACTGTGCTGTCGTCACGTGGTCGGGCCGGTAGCCCAGATCCACCGAGCGCATCTTTTCGAAACTGCGAATCAACAGGAACGAAGCCGTCAGCAAGACCAGCGCAATCGCAATTTCCGTGATCACCAGCGCGGAGCGCAAGCGCGCATGCCCCGCGCTCACCGAACCGCTTCTTCCCCCTTCTTTCAAGTGGGTGTTCACGTCGGTACGCAATGCCGCAAATGCCGGGGACCAGCCCGCAAACCAACCCCGTCGCCACGCCCAGCAGCAGCGCAAAGCCCACCACGCTCCAGTTCAGCCCAATCTCGTCCACTCTCGGCAAGCTCTCGGGCAACATGCTCTTACCCACCCGCAGCGCGGCCGCCGCAAGCCCCAGTCCCACGACGCCTCCACTCACACTCAACACCAGACTCTCCATCACCGCTTGCCGCAGCAGCGCCGCTGCACTTGCCCCCAGCGCCAGGCGCACCGCCACTTCTCTCTGCCGCCGGATGGCCCTCACCAGCATCAGTCCCGCCAGGTTCGTGCAGGCAATCAACAGCACGACTGCCACCGCGAGAAACAGGATTCGCAGCAGCGGCCGCGTGCGTTCCACTGTCGTCTTCCCGCAAAGCCCTTACCATCGCGCTGATGTGCAGGTTCGCGATCATCGCCGGAAAGCCCCGCATGATCTCCTGCGCTACGCGCTCGGCATCGCTCTCGGCCTCGGCCGCAGTCACTCCCGGCTTCAACCGCCCCACCATCTGGTAGCTCCAGTTCGCCGCGGCCACGGGCACAAGCTCATCCGGCCTGAAGCTCATGGGAACCCACAGATCCGTGCGATACAACTGCCCCGTCACCATCGGGAACTGGAAATCCCGCGGCATCACGCCAATCACTACGTATGGCTTGCGATCCAGAAGAAGCTTCGTCCCCAGCACCTTTGGGTCGCGATGAAAATGCGTGACCCATGTCCCGTAGCTCAGCACCACCACCTGCTGGTGCTGCTCGTCCTCCTCCGCCGTAAACCACCTGCCCAGCAGCGGAGGCACTTCCAGCGCCTGAAACACGCCCGCCGTCATGCGCGCCGCGTTCACGTGCGCAGGATCACCCGTCCCCGATAGCTCGTAGCCGAAATACTGGTAGCCCCCAAGCGCGCTGAAGCTATGCGTGTCCCGCGTGTAATCACGGATATCCGGCACCGTCACGCCCACTTCGTTGCTGCCCTCGAACTTCACTCCCTCCAGCCGGTCCGACAGCACCATCAGCCGGCTCGAATCCGGAAACGGCAGCGGCAGCAGCAGCACCGCATCCACAATCGAGAAGATCGCCGTCGTTGCACCGATGCCAAACGCCAGCATCAACAAAGCTGTCACCGCATATCCCGGCGACTTCACCAATTGCCGTATCACCGATCGAAGATCGAGAAACATTTTCGTCATCGGAAACCCTTATCGCATCTCATGCTGGAATTCCTTCAAGGCACCTCGCCAGCCAAAAATGAGCCCTGCCTCAAGCTTGCAGAACAATGAGCGGGCATGAACCGTCCACGCCTGGCATCTCATGTCCGCAAACGAACAGGTCCTCGCGCGCGACTCTCACCCTTGAGGCAATACGATCATTCGGCCGTCGCGGTTCAATCATTCTCATCTGGAACACAAGAATCCGGTCTGCTGTGCCTCGAACTGGTTTCACGATGATCTGTTTTGCAAGGGCGCGGCTTCAATCCCGGCGAAAGAATGAAGGAGTTGGAGTTTTGTAACAGGGCACGAGTTTGTCCGTGCTAAAAACGCCCCAAAATCATCGCGCCGTCCTCTTGAGCGGGGCAAAGCGGCGTCGAGAGATCTGCGATTGCTCTTCGCGAAAGCTCGTTTTGGAGAATGCGGAATCCCTGCGCGAATTCGGCGGCGCCGACTCGCCGTCCATTACTCAACGTGAGGATGCTCTTCCCGCTTTGGCTGCGGCGAATGCGCGAGATTTTTTTATGCAGGCTGTTACGGATCGGTCGTCTATAAGTCCATCACCGGCTTATCGGCTGAACGCCAATACCCCGCCCTCAAGATCAACTGAGACCCGGGAGAAGCCGAGCGCCGCCGGACTCATCAACCCGTCGAAGTCGATCTGCGATGGTTTGGGGTTACGGGCCACCAGGGCCGGTCTTTGGCGGAACTCTTCCGGGCCCACTCTAAGGCTACGCAGCCACACCTGCTTGTTCTCGAAGTCCCCGGCACTCCCCGGTCCGCGGCCGGCGGCACCTGCGCCCCGGCCCGCGTGCGCATCCGTTTTGAACAGGACGAGGGAAGAGGCTCCAGTGTCGAGGAGAAGATGTACAGGCTTGTGATCGATCTCGGCGTCAAAGACGGCCAAGCCTCCATCGATCCGCAACGGAACGGAGACCGACAGGGCCGGGGGCGGCCCGAAGCGGATCACGCGGGCGGAGTAATCAATGACGAAAGGCACCGGCCCCAGCACATCCAGGCCGATGATGGCATCGATGCGAACCGGCGGCAATCCTTGTAACGAGGAGAGGTCGGCAGTCACGATCTGAAGATTGGACCGTCGCACCGGACCGAACTCGAGCGAAGGCAGAATTGCGTCTTCGGCTCGCTCCCTGCCGCTCATGATCACGATGCCGGCGGGCACTTCGTCCCGGAGATTAAGTCTTCTCGCGATCCGCGAATTGAAAGTTGAATGGATCGTGCCGGTATCCAGGACAAAAGTTGAGGTTTTTCAGGTTACCAGCCGATCCATGCACAACGATGCAATAGCCTTGATAAAGATCGAAGCGGACCGTTGCGGCCGTTTCGCTCGCCGCCGCAACTGACTGCGGCTGGCGTACGTCGCTGGCGTCGGCTTGGACGGTCGCAGCCAGGCCGGCGAGAACGCTTATCAGCAAGTAAGAACGGCTGCGCATAGACCTCCTCCTCAGGTTGCGAGGCGATCATGCGCGAGCCCCCTAAGTACCTCAATTCACCGGGCCTAAATTGAAGATCAAGTGTTGGTTCTGCTACAGGAGAGAAACTGGAGATGTGCGGGAGAGGAATGTCTCCTGGAAAATAGTTGAAGAAGGCGCTTAGGATATGGCATCAAGAGGAGGTAGACACAACGATGCTTGAACTTCCCCAGAACGGAGAGTCACCGTCGCACAATGGGTTCCACACGGTTCGCTTTGGGGAATTCGAGGCCGACCTGCATGCCGGCGAGATCCGCAAGGCGGGGAGCCGCGTCAAGCTCCAGGACCAGCCGTTCAAGGTTCTTCAAATTCTGCTGGAGAATCCCGGCAATGTTGTGTCGCGCGAGGAGTTGCAGTCGCGCATCTGGCCCGATGATAGTTATGGGGACTTCGATCACGCGGTCAATGTTGCGGTAGGCAAGCTGCGCACAGCGTTAGGCGATTCCGCCGAGAATCCTTCGTTTATCGAGACGGTGCCGCGGCGCGGCTATCGTTTTGTGGCAGCCGTGGAAGGCCCGCCGGCACATGCACCTGTAAAACCGCAAATTGCCGCCGGCAGCAGACGGCGACGCGGAAATCCGCAGGCAAATTGCACGCCGAAGCGTCTGCTGTTGGTCTCTCTGGCCATCGTTATGTGTGCGGCGCTGCTGGCGGCGGGCGTATGGCTTGGGCGCCGCAGCGTTAGGTCGCAGCAGCCGCCGGAGATTCAGCGCCTCACGGTAAACCGCGGGACAGTTTATTCTGCCCGGTTCGCGCCAGACGGCCGGAACGTAATCTATGCGGCGGCTTGGGAGGGCGCGCCGGTCGGGATCTTCTCGACCGACCTGAAATTTCATGGCTCGCGATCTTTGGGTTTGACGGGAACCGACCTGCTTGCGGTCTCCTCTTCGGGGGAGATGGCTGTGCTGCAGCCGGCTGAACCAAAATTCATGACGGAGATGAGGGGCACCCTAGGCCAGGCGCCGCTCACGGGCGGAACACCTCGGCAGATTGCCGAGAGGGTGGATTGGGCCGACTGGTCGCCAGACGGAAAGACGCTGGCCGTGGTTCACGATGTAGCAGGCAAAGAGCGGCTTGAGTTTCCGCTTGGCCACGTTCTTTACGAGACTTCCGGCTGGATCAGCCACGTGCGCGTTTCGCCGAACGGCCGCGAGATCGCGTTTCTCGATCACCCCATCCAAGGCGACGACCAAGGCGCGGTTTCCGTCGTCGATCTTGAAGGGCGAAGAACCGTGCTTTCCACGGGATGGGAGAGCGAGGAGGGACTGGCCTGGTCCTCTAGCGGAAATGAAGTGTGGTTTTCTGCCACTCGAGCTGGATTGCAGCCCGAGATTTATGCCGTAGATTTGTTGGGTCATCTGCGCCTGGCCTTCCGCGCATTGGGCGGGGTGACGCTGCAGGATATTGCGCCTGACGGCAGAGTCCTGATGACGCGTGATGACAATCGCGCCGGCATTATGGGTGAAGGGCGCGGAGCAACCAAAGAGCAGGACCTCTCGTGGCAGGACTGGTCGCTTCCCGTGGACATCTCGCGCGACGGCAAAACGCTGCTCTTTGACGAGCAGGGAGAGCAGAGTGGCCCAAACTATACGGTGGCCATGCGCGATATGACAGGCTCCCAGCCGGTCGCGCTGGGCGAAGGCATGGCCGGCGACTTTTCTCCCGATGGCAAGTGGGTGGCTGCAACGGTCTCCTACACTCAACTCGTCCTGCTGCCCACCGGAGCCGGAACCGTGAGGCGAATCGACCGCGATGACATTCAGCATTATGAAGAGGGTATTCACTGGCTCCCCGACGGCAAACAGATTCTTTTCACGGGAAACCAGGCCGGACGCGCCGCCCGTTGCTTTATCCAGAACATCGATGGCGGCATGCCGCGTGCCGTCACGCCAGAAGGAATCGGCTATTGCCAGATTTCACCGGATGGAAAGCTTGTCGCCGCCGGCGATATGAAATTGGGCACAGTGCAGCTCTATGCCGTCGATGGGGGAGCCCCGCGCGCCATTCCCGGATTGCTGCCCGAAGAAACGGTTGAATGGACCTCTGACCCGCGCCTCCTCTACGTCTTTCAGCGCAGCGCATCGTTGATTCGAGTTTTCCGGTTAAACATCCTCACCGGCCAAAGAACGTTTTTCAAAGAAATTGCCGTCCCCGTCGGGCCGGGGACTTGCGAAATGAGTCATGTTCTGTTCAATCCCGATGGCACTGCATACGCTTATGGTTATGTCCGCCTGCTTTCGGATTTGTATCTGGTTGCCGGCTTGAAATAGGGGCTCTCCGCGAGGATGAAATCGCGTTCACGCAGCGATCAAATCTTTGTTGATCTCCACGCCCAAACCCGGACCTTGCGGCAGGT
This sequence comes from uncultured Acidobacteriaceae bacterium, assembly GCA_963782285.1. GTDB lineage: Bacteria > Acidobacteriota > Terriglobia > Terriglobales > Acidobacteriaceae > Telmatobacter. The sequence goes on along the minus strand of CAWAJH010000009.1, from coordinate 271,722 downwards.
TGAGATAGCCTTCCTTGTCCACCAGCGGGGCGTTCTGCATGATGGCAAAGCCATTGGTATACGCAGCGACGGGTGGGTCGTGGAGGATCTCGATCCACGGCGAGTGCGGCCACGAGGCGATGGCGTGCAGCTGGGCGATGGTGCCGAGATTGCCCCCTCCGTGATGGGGAATCAATCGCTTATGATGCGCCTGGACGAGAGCACCGATTTCACGAAAGCCTGTGACGCCGTCGGCCACCATGATGTCGGGTTGCACGATGCTGAAGACATTCTGTTCGAGAATCCACCGGTATTCGTGTACGCCGCGATTGTTCTCTCCCCCGGCGATGGGAATGCCGACGAGGCTGCCCAGCCGGGCATTCTCATCGAAGGCGTAGCGCAGACGCGGTTCTTCCAGCCACAGACAATTCAAACGCTCAAGTTCCCGCGCGGTCTCAACTGCGCGGCGAAAATCCCACATCACTCCGGGCTGCCACGTGCCAAAAGACTGTGCCTGGTTGGCGTCAACCATGATCACCATGTCGTCGCCGACCGCTTTGCGTACCTCTTCAATCAGTTGCACATCTTCCTTCAACGTGAGGTAATGCGCACGAAGCTTGATCGCCTTCCAACCCTCTGATTTGAGCTGGACCGCCATGCGGGCCCTCTCCTCTGGAGTGGAAAGCTGGATCATGCTGGCATAGGCCGGTACCCGATCTTTGTCCGCGCCCCAGAGTTTGTAGAGGGGTTGGCCGGTCGCTTTGCCGATAAGGTCCCACAGCGCAATCTCGAGGGCCGAAACTGTGCGCGGGCTTCCGCCCACGTAATAGCGCAGCGGCCCGGCCAGTTGCTCGATACTGAACGGGTCCTTGCCGACGAGCTGAGACTTGGCCGCCTCCAAAAAGGCTGGGTCCATCGCCGGCCCAATGCCCGAAAGTCCCTGATCGGTTTGAATCTCGATCACCGAGCCGCCGCCGATGCGCTCGGTGGTCACGGTTCCTGGATTCCACGCCGCCTCCATCGTGCCGGTTTCGCGAACGACCTTCAGTTTCACGATGCGGATGTCAGTGATTTTGAGCTGGACCGAAGAGCGCAACTGCGCCACAAGCGACGGCAACTGCGGCATTAGAACAGCAAGCGGTGCGGACTTTAGAAAATCTCTTCGCTGCACAGGAGACCTCCCGGGGGAGTATACCAGCGCCACATTGGGCAGTCATCCGGTGACCATTCTGCCCGAAAGCCGATGCAATGGTCGCGTATTGACGTGCGCCACTCTTACGCAAACGGCCAAACCTGCTGTGCCGTTTTGCCGAGAATCCAGGTCTTGTCGTCTGCGTTGAGAAACTTCATCTCGTCGCGGACGACGCTCAGCGTCTTGTCGTAAGTTGTCCAACTCAGGTCCACAGGCCAATCGGAGGCCCACATGAGGCGCTGAGGGCCATAGACCGCGTGAAGACGCTTCACGTACTCCTGCGCATCGAGCCAGGGATACGGCTGGCGGGAGATCGACCATGTGTGGGAGATCTTGACGAAGACCTGCGGATAACGCGCCAGCGCAATCAGCTTTTCGAGCTCCTGCGGGCGATCAATGGGGCATTCGGCCATGTGGTCGATCACAACGGTCAAATCGGGACATTGCTCGATCAGATGCACCAGATCGGGCATGCGCGTGATGGGCGCGTAAACCTGCATGGGAATCTTGAGCGACTCGGCGCGCTTCCACAGCGGCGGCATGAGAGCACCGTTGATCCAGTCGCCGCTTGCATCGGCAGTGGGGCTGATGCGCACGCCGTGAAATCCTTGCTCAGTCAGATGCGAGAGTTGATCCGGCGCAGCGGGATCAGTGGGATCGACGCGGCACACGCCGCGGAAGTATGGCTCGTACTTCTTGATCGAATCGAGGCAGTAGCGATTGTCCCATTTGTAGCCGATGTACTGCGCAATCACCGTCCGCTCCACGCCGTTGGCCTTCATCAATTCCAGGGCCATGGCCGGAGTCCGATTCTCTTTGGGCGGATTCTTGGTGCCCGCCGCCCACGGGTAATGCGGGTCATTGATCCACACGTGAATCTGGGCGTCGACGATGCGGTATTTTGCCGCTGGTGCTGAAACTGCCACAGCGAGACCTGCGAATGCGAATTCGCGGCGAGTGATCGTCATAAGTAAATTGGCTCCAGTTTGTTCACGATGTAGGCGCCGCAGCGCTGAAAGTCGGCCAGCGGACCCAACCGGGAGGTGTCAAGATCGACGCAGATCCACCCGCGATAATTAACGCTCTTCAAAACGCGATGGCAGGCGGGGAAATCGACTTGCCCGTCTCCCAGGTCGTAGCTGCTGTTGAAGAAGCGCGCGTCCGCTCGAGTCCTTGGGAAACACCTTTCCGTTCGGCTGCACCCAATCCTTGGTCGGCGTCGTCCATTTCGAGTCCTTGTAATCCAGAAACCGGATGCGATGCTTGTAGCGCTCAGCGTACCCACCACATCGCAACCCGCAAGGTTCAGATGGCACGTATCCGGCGAGAGGCCGAACAGCTTGGGATCGGTCATGGCCATAAAACGGTCGACCTCGTCCTGATTCTGAACCATCTGGCCCATGTGATTGTGCAGGCCCGCCGTGAAGCCCATTTGCCGGCCAATTCGCCGATCTGATTGCAGCGCTCGCACAGCTCGCGAAATGCGGCAGGCGTTTGCGTCCCCGGCAATTTGCGGCTTGGCGAAAACACCACGAGGTGATTGGCGCCAAAGTCGGCGAGAAACTTCATCGCATCGCGGGCGCTCGAGAGACAGCCTGACGCTGCGCAGGGTCGTGCAGCGCGCCATTCCACGAGATCGTCACCACATGCAGGTTGCGCTTGGAGACCTCACTGAGCATCTGCGCGTGCGTCAAGTTGTAGTCGCTGAGGACGTGCGGAAAGCCGGCAAGGCGAACGCCGATGAAGCCCGTTTCCTGCATCACCTCCAGCATGTCGGTAAAGGGAGCGGGAGGATAATATCTCCACAGCGCTTCAGACAACGCCCACTTGATATTTCGGTTGGCAGGTTTGTCGCCTTCAGCGCTGGCCAAACTCGCCGCCAACATCGATAAAGCAGCTACAAATTCCCGGCGATTCATCCTCATGCGATCCCTCCAGACCCATCTCTAACTGGGCGGCCGCATCAGCCACTTACACCATCAATCGCATCATAACGGCCCGGGCCACCGACTGGATCGACGACCGGCGCATTTTTTGGCAAGAACGGCCAACGCAGCCCACGCTCCGATCGGATCTGCGCCGTTTATAGATGAGAGATATGCCTGATTTCTGTCAGGTCATGGGCTGCCAGCCAATCATCTGCGATTTGTTCCGGGCGGATCACGTCACGCAAGAGATTACCGCAAGCCCGCTGGCAATCAGAGATTTTCAGCTTCCCTCTGTTCCCTGTTCCCTGCACTTTGACTGGGTGCCCCGTTCAAGCTCTGCTTGGGCGGGGTATTGCCCGCTTCAGCGGGCGAAGAGTCTAGCCCCAGTCGCGAGACTGGGGACAAAACGCACAACGCCATCACCCAGCCCGCGTAGCGGGCGAAAGACACAAGCACAGCTTGGAGGGGCGTTGCCAGGGTGCCCCGTTCAAGCTCAGCTTGGGCGGGCGTGCCTACTCCAATGTGAACGGCCGGCTACGAGCTGAAGTCACACCTCTCGGCCTGTCTTCTTGAGCGCAGCGAAGCGGAGTCGAAAGAGCCGCGGCTGCTCTTCAGGAAAACGCACGGCCATCAACTGCGGCATTCCCGGCCTAATCTCCGTATCGCCGTCGATCCAGTCCGGGCCGCCTTTCCGGACCCGGCGGCGTTTGCAGGGACTGATCCGACGAATGGAAGGCTAAATGCCGGCTTGCGCGTGACTCGCAAGACCTCGCGGCCGGTGCCAAGATCGAATTCCGGTGAGACGTGATATGCATCACTGATCGGCGTCCATCGCCAGTCCGATACTTCGACATCTACTTAGGAGATTTGCCCGTGAATCGGTTCCGCGCGTGTATGTTCGGCTCCACCCTGCTCGTTTTTCTCTTTTTGGCTGCTGCCGTCCAACCTGCCATTGCTCAGCAAGATGGAGCACCGCATGTGTTCCATCGGGGAATTCCAGCCGGGGATACCTGTGCCACCTGCCATAAGGCGGTGTATGACCAATGGCAAGCCAGCCCGCATGCGGCCAACGGGATCGAATGCACCGTGTGCCATGGCGATCCAACATCAAAGGACTTCGCGGGCATGCCGGCGTTCAGCGCATGCGACACCTGTCACACCGATCAGGTGGCACAACTCAAGTCTGATCCATTCCTGAAGGGCAAGACGTGTGTGACCTGTCATCAGGCACACATCTTCACAGTGCACAAGAGCGCGGCCCCGGCAGCCAAGTAATAGCAATTTCCAGGCGTCGCATTCTCGCGCCTGCTGGCCGGCGCATCCGCGCTCACCGCCTTGGAAACGTGTCATCTCACGACCGGTTGCCCTGAAAGCTGGCAGATCGTGCGCCCGGAAAACTCCGCCAAACACGCGGCTGTTTAGCCGTGTGCCCCGTCCAAGCTGTGCTTGGTCGAGATGTTGCCCGCTTTAGCGGGCAAAAGAGTCTAGCCCCAGTCGCGAGACTGGGGACCAAACGCACAATCCCGTCACCCAGCCCGCGCAGCGGGCGAAAGACATGAGCTCTGCTTGAGCAGGCGTGCTCTCTGCCTCATTCTGGGTGCCTATTCAAGCTCTGCTTGGGCCGGCGTGCTCTCTGCCTCATTCTGGGTGCCCCGTCCAAGCGCTGCTTGGGCGGGTGTCTTCCGTGGGCCCCTTCCAAGCTCTGCTTGAGCGGGCGTCGTTCGGGTGCCCCGTTCAAGCTCCGCTTGAGCGGGCGTCGTCCGTGTGCCCCGTTCAAGCTCCGCTTGAGCGGGCGTCGTTCGGGTGCCCCGTTCAAGCTCGCTTGGGCGGGTGTGCTCTTCGCGCCGAACAACCGGCCGCATCCTCAAGCCACACCGCTCCGTCTGTCATCTTGAGCGGAGGTCGCCGCGGCGACCGGAGTCGAAAGATCCGCAGTTGCTCTTCGGGAAAACGCGCCCAACAACCGAGGCATTTCGGCCTGATCTCCTCGTTGCCAACCATCCAGAGACGACTGCTTCCCCGGATCCGGCGGCGTTTGAACTAAGCCTGCGGCGCGGCGGATGCTGCGGCAGCAGTGGTCCCCCAGCCTTTCAGGCCATTTAAGTTTTGGGTCACAAGGAGGTTTTTGTGACCCATCTTCGGCAGAAGATGCTGGATGAGCTCCAGCGTCGGAACTACTCACAGAACACTGTCAACACCTACCTGCACGCGGTAGAAGACTTCTCCAGGCATTTTCACCGCTCGCCAGACAGATTGGGCCCGGATCATATCCGGCAGTATCAGGCCTATCTGTTTCGAGAACGCAAGCTCCAGGCAGGGACGATTGCATTGTGCACCGCAGCTTTGCGATTTCTCTACGTCAAGACGCTGCGACGCCCGTATCTTCCCGAGCACATCCCCTTTCCCAAGCGCCCCAGGCAACTGCCCGTTGTACTCAGCCCAGAAGAAGTTCAACGGGTCATTGATTCGGCGGAGAACCTGATGCGCCGCACCATGGTGATGACACTGTACTCAACCGGCATCCGCTGCTCGGAACTGTGCCATCTCAAGGTCTCGGATGTCGACAGCGAACGGATGGTCATTCGTATCCACAAGGGCAAGGGCGGACGCGACCGCGATGTTCTATTGAGTCCCAAGCTGTTGGAGACTCTGCGTGAGTACTGGCGCTGGATGAAGCCCAAGACCTACCTGTTCCCAGGCACTGTGAACAACTGGCGGGCAGATAGGCCCATTACTCCGAAGGTTGTGTGGAAGGCTGTCAACGAAGCTGGTAAGCGCGCCGGCATCAGCAAGCGCGTTGCTCCTCATTTACTTCGGCACAGCTTCGCGACCCACATGCTGGAAGCCGGCGCCGATCTGCGCACCATCCAGGTTCTGCTTGGCCATGCCAAGATCGGCGACACGGCACTCTACCTGCATCTGTCCCGTCGCCATCTGCAGGCAGTCGCCAGTCCGCTGGAAGCGATAGAGGTATCCAGTCCCAGCGAGGTAAAGCGGTCCCGGAGGAAGATCAAGCGGTGAGCCGGCCCACCCTCGAGGTGGCCGACATCGTCCGCGCAGCGGGCAACAGATTCTGGGAAGGGCACAAGTCTCACCTTGCATGGGTGCATCGCAAGGTGCTCGATGCCATCGTCCGGTGCCGCACCGCGGCACTGGGTGGTCATCGTGATAAGTGCGTCCGCTGCGGCCATCTGACCGCCTCTTACAACTCATGCCGCAATCGGCACTGCCCCAAGTGCCAGGGCAACGTGCGCGCCAAGTGGTTGGCCGCTCGTTCGGCCGAACTGTTGCCTGTTCCGTACTTCCATGTCGTCTTCACTTTGCCGCACGAACTCTCCGCTCTGATCCTTCAGAACAAGCGACTGCTCTACGATCTGCTCTACCGCACCAGTGCCGCATCGATGATCGAACTGGCTCGCCATCCCAGACACCTGGGAGCCGATATCGGATTTCTCGGCGTGCTCCACACGTGGGGACAGAACCTTGAGCATCATCCCCACGTTCACTACATTGTTCCCGCTGGCGGCCTCGCCTTCGATGGTTCCGGATGGATAGATTCCTCGCGCCGATTCTTCCTGCCCGTCAAGCGACTCAGCCGTGTCTTCCGCGACGAGTTCTGCGACCAACTCCGTGAGTTGTTTGAACAGGATAGACTGCAGTTCCACGGTTCACTGCTACAGCTTGCTTCACCTGGCGCATTCAGCCACTTCCTCTGGCAACTCGGCCAGAAGGACTGGGTCGTCTATGCCAAGCCGCCCTTCGGCGGCGCCGAACATGTCCTCAACTATCTGGCTCGCTACACTCATCGCGTTGCCATCTCCAACCATCGACTCGTGGCCTTTGAGAACGATCGCGTGTCATTCCGCTGGCGGGACTACGCTCACGGTGGCAAGAAGAAGATCATGACCGTTTCTGCCCATGAGTTCCTGCGCAGATTCCTTCTTCACGTCCTGCCCAAAGGCCTGGTTCGCATCCGCCACTTCGGACTGTTCGCCAACCGAAGACGCAGTGCTGAGATCCAACGCTGCCGCCAGTTGCTCGGCGCAACGGCACGCACTGATCCAACAGATGCGGCCAACCAGCTGCGTTGCCCCGCCTGCTTCGCAACCATGCTGGTCGTAGAACGATTCACGAGTGCTCAACTTTACTTCCAGTCCCACCCGAGCCTCGCCACCCCACGGAGGTCCAGCGTTGACAGCTCATAAAACATCCATGGCCCACGATGCATCTACCCCGGTCGCCCCATGGCATGCTCGCGCTTGCAACGCTATCCTATGCCCGCACGCTGCTCACGCACCCTGTATACGGCACTCGCGCACACCTTGCAGCACTCAACTCCGCTCTCTGAAAAGGCTCTTCTCCCTCGGCTGGCTCGGGTCCGCGCTCGCAATAGCCACGATCGGCGGGACGACGCGATTGAAAGTACATAAGTAGATCACCGCATCCGCCGCAAACGCCGCAGGCTCAGTTCAAACGATCCTATCGAAACCGCCCCGGACGAATGCGCCGGGCTCAACCTCGCCTCGTCTGCCGGGGCAGTCCCGATAGGAACCTAACGTTTCCCAGTACTGGTCCTGTTCCTTGAGACCAACCTGTGACGAATGAGTGCATGGGCTGTTGGCAACAGTTGATATTCAGACCTCAGTCAAGAATGCTGGCCCCTTGCGGACCGATGAAAACCGATTGAGGGTTCGATTGGACTTCCTTCATTGAGAATTGCTCACGCCCCGGAAGGCCTCGGATGCCCCAGCAGCGTCACACGTGCTTCAGAATTTATAGCCGATCCACATTGAGGCGTAGTTCAGATTGTGAGGATGTTCGCTCTGGTGAAGAAATGGACCTGCGAAAAAAACGCCATAGTCTCCCTGAACGTAAAAGTGGGTGTCACGCTGCCAACGGACCTCGATTCCGGGTCGATGCCCAACGAAACGAGCCTGGCTGCTGCTGGAGGGTACAAGGAGATTTCCGGGTACGTTGTAAATGCCGTCGTTCAAGCTCTGCCGCCACCAGATCACCCAGTCTGTATCGGCACTGATGTTATGCGGAAAATAGGTGCGGACATTGGGATGAAGGTCATAGAAATTGACGGGCCCCGGGCCGGTGTCGGAGAGAACGCCGAAGTAGTTGCCGATCGGGAACAAAGGATTGAAGGTTCCCAGATTGTCGCTGTGTGGATCGTGGTCGCCGCTGGCCACGTCGGCACGAAGGCCGACGCGCGGCCGCGCAGGCAGGCGCGGCAATGTCACACCAAGCTCTGAGGCGACGGTCCATGCCTTGATCGATCCTTCGCCGAACGAGCCGAACTGATACACAGCCTCAATGTCGTAGTGCGGAATCATCAGGCGCAGATCATCGAGCCGCGGAGCTCCTGCAGCGATTCGTGCGCCCACTGTTTGCCGCTGTTCGCGCGCTGTGCCCTTATTGAAGGTAGCGCTCTTGCGATCAAGTCCAAAATAGTAGAAATCCGCCACTCTGGCGGGATCGCCACCGAGCGCACGCTCTGAATAAATGCCCCAGAAGCTGGTGGTCTGCAAGGGAACATTGTCGAAGAAGCCGGGGTTATCCTTGGCGGGCCGGGCGGCGAATGCGTCCAGGGTCCAGCGATTCAGCTGCTGGGTAATTCGCGCGGCATAGAATCCTTGTCGCACGTTCGGTCCTTCGCGAACGGCGACCAGCCTTCCAGAGCCGAATTGCAGTTCCTGCCGCCCGATGCGAAAGGCTGTAGGAGTTTTCGAGTTCTTCCCGCGATCCAGCTCAAGAAATGCATTCAGGAAATCGAGATTCTTTTTGTCGATGGGACGCGGCCCCCCTGGCCGGCCCTGCTCCTGCCCACTTTCCAGTTGAAGAAACAAGCGAACATGTGGATTGAAATGAACATCGGCGTGCAGCTGGAAGCGTTCCAGCCAGAAAGAGTTGGCCGGGTAGGGAGTGTTGCTCCAGTTGTCATCCAGAACATCCTCATACACGCCGCGGAATTCGCCGCCTAACGACACATAACTGCTTTCTCCCAGCGCTCGCAATGACATGCACTTCAGTGGATCGAGGAAATCGCTGCGCGTCCTTCGGATTGCACAATGAACTCCAATCCTCTTCGTAACGAATCAGGCGAATGGCGGCCGCTTTGGCGCGCCGCCTCTGAAGGCGGAATCAGGCTTTGTTGCGCAAAGAGAGGCATGAAGAGCCAAAAGACAGAATCAGGCAAGAGAGAGCCCGCACGAACGCACCTGACCCCGTCGTCGTGTTCTGCACAGTCATTGCGCCCACAATACCGGAAAGGCGCCGCTCGTTGGCGGCGGAGATCAAATCGTGCCGGTCAACGATCCAGAAGGCCGTCCGCGATAAACATGGGGAACGCGGTGCAATGCTAAAGTCTATCAACTCACATCGCATGGTCGTCACCCATCATGACCGGTCAACCCAGGACCTGCTAGTGTTCATCTATTCGTGGCGCAGCCTGATCGGCAGCGAGCGAACCCCTGCAATCGATCATCTCGCAGTGAAGTTTTCGGAGGTAACTGGATGAGCCAGTTTCATTGGACATACCGCTTGCTGCGGCATGCAGCTCTGCTCATTCGCAGGAACCGAGCTTGAACCGCCCGCGGGCTGTGCAGTCGCTCCGCAGTACGATACGACGCACGTATATGTTTCTCCTTCCGACGTTGGCGCCTTCACGATGAGCTTCCTCGGAACCTTTGGCGGAACCAGCACGAAGCAGGTAGTGGCCACGGTCACGCCGACCCCAAGCAGCACCACATCCCAGCTGCTGCAGACTCCCGTAGGGACGGTTTCGCTTTTCGGCTTTACGACTCCCGTCCCGGCCCATTTTGGCGACGAGCGCAACGGCTATCTCGTCACCGATATGGATTCGGCCATTGCCGCTGCCCGCCAGGCCGGCGCCGACATTGTCGTCGCGCCTTTTCGCGATCCCATTGGCATTGATGCCATCATGCAGTGGCCGGGCGGCGTGAATATGCAGCTCTACTGGCACTTCACGCCGCCGTCCTATCGCGCCGTTTCGCCACATCCCGGAGAATCGGGTCTACATCTCCGGCGATCGCGCCGATGCTTCGTCACGCTCGTTCCTTGCATTTTCGCACGGCAAAGTCGTCTCCGACGAGGCGCAGGCTCCGGGAATCGAGATCGGACGGCCAGACACCGACCTACCGGCGCATTCGCATCGAGTCGAACTTTGGCAAGATGCAGGTGCTCGTAACCGACGGCCATCTTCCGTATCCTTACGGCCGCGAGAACACCGGCTACGAGGTCGACGATCTGGAGGCGACTCTGGCAAAAGCGCAAAGTCTCGGAGTCAGCGTTCTCGTGCCGCCATTCGTGTCCGAGGGACGCAGGTCGGCGATCGTGCAATTTCCGGGAGGGTACATCGCGGAGATCCATTCGACGGCACACTGATGCGAAGGAGGTCCGCGCCGCGTGAAGCGACCTTCTGTGGCGAGACGTTCACCATCCGTCATGGTGATGCCCTGCTGGGCAAAAACCATACCGGCTCTGGACGCAAATGGCGATTGACCAATTACGAGCCGTGGAAGCGGGCGTATGTTGTTTTTAAGAAGGGGGCGGATACGCGGTTTGCTCCAGATCTTGTATGAACTCCATGGCAAGGGCAAGGCATTTCACGGGATCATCCCAACAGGTGACGAACATGGCAAAAGCGACGAGCTTTCAAACTGACATTCGCCCACTTTTCACCGAGCGAGACATTCGGGCGATGAGTAAGGCGTTCAACCTGGCGAGCTACGATGACGTCAAGGCCCATGCGGCCATCATTTACGATCGTATTCGCGGCATCGGGGGAGCTGTCATGCCGCCGCCACCACCACGAGGAGAAGGCCCCTGGCCTCAGGATCGCATTGAGCTGTTCGCTCGGTGGATTGCGGACGGTTACCAACCTTGAGTAGCTTGCTCTCGATCTGCACATTACCGCGGACCCGGCCACTGGGGCAGATTACGACCTAGAAGTCTTAGTGCTGTATCTGGAGCGCCCGCGCACGCAATTGTGCGTAGTTGCATGAGTCTTCAGCGGGGCGCTTCGGATACAGCGACTTGAAGGAAGCCGCCCACATGGAAGCCTATGTACTTTGAATCGGTCTGAACGGATGCAAATGGCTCAGGCACAACCAGAGTTGGGCGGCGATCTGATGACTTGATGGGGGAGGATGCGGTGCAGCATGTTGGCATTGCCGAGATCTGATGTAGAGGCTGGAGAGGCTAGCCTCGAAGGCGTTTTGGACCGGATGAGGCAAGGAATCCGCGAACGCGCCGAAGCACGGACCGTGGCCGGAGATGTAGATAGAGCTTCATGCTGCACACCGGTCTGGTTGAGGTGGCGAACGAAGCAGGAGTTGCGCAGCGGAGAGCCGTTCGACGACGCGCATGGCTGCGCCGCAGGCTGGGCAGTTCCAGAGTGAATGAGTCTGATCGGTGGACGGTGATGCCGGCGAAGCAGTGCATCCTCTCTGTGCCGCTGAGCAGTTGGAAGCATAGCGGCAGGAGAGAAGCGCGGTTGCGGTTGGCGAGGAATCCGAAGTTGCGGATGCGCACGAAACCGGGCGGCAGCAGATGGAGCAGGAAGCGGCGCAGTAACTCATCTGACAGCCAGAGTCATGAGCCGCTTCTTGTTGCCATGAGCGGAATCACGCCAGCGGAAAGTGACGTTGCCATCGGCGAGGGCGACCAATCTGGAGTTGGAGATGGCGACGCGATGGGTGTAGGCGCCGAGATAGCGCAGCACATGTTCAGGTCCGCCGAAGGGCTGCTTGGAATAGACGACCCAGTCGTGGCGGAACAGAACCCGCAACCATGCAGCGAAGGCGCGTGGATGCAGCTAGCGGCAGAAAGCTCGCCGTGAAACTGAAGCTCGCCATCGATGAAAAGCGTTGCGGAGTCCGGCGACGAACTTGCCGCGAAAGACGCGGCTGAGTACGCCGATGGGCAGAAAGAAGGAACGCCGAGCGGAGATCCAGCGGGAATGATCCGGAGCCAGACCGCCGGCGGAAAGTACGCAGTGGACATGCGGATGAAACTGCAGTCGCTGATTCCAGCTGTGAAGCACGCTGAAGAAACCGATCTCGGCACCGAGATGCCGTGGATCACGAGCGACTTCAAGCAGGGTCTCAGCGCTGGCATGGAAGAGCAGGTTGTAGATGAACCGCTTGTTCTGCAATGCGAGCGGAGCCAGTTCGCGCGGGAGAGTAAAGACCGCATGGACGTAGCGAGTGGGCAACAGCTCCCGTTCGCGCGCCTGGAGCCAGCGTCGGCGCGCGTTGCCCTGGCATCGTGGGCAATGCCTGTTTCGGCACGAGTTGTAGGAGATCGCTGGCCGTATGTCCGCAGCCGGTGCAGCGGTCGCGATGCCCACCGAGCGCAGCGGTGCGGCAGCGTACGATGGCCAGCAACACCTTCTGGTGTTGCCAGTTGATCCACCTGCGGCTGTGTTCCACAAATGCCTGCCCGGCACAGCGAACAATGTCGGCCATCTCCACGAGAGGCCGGTTGTTCAACTGTGCTTGTGTCCTCCCTGTGGAAGAGAGCGTGAGGGCATCAAGCGGGCTGGCGGTCGCGCTGAGATGCCGTTGGGACAGATGCAGATAGATGGTCGTTACTTCGAGGTCGCGATGCCCGAGCAGTATCTGAATGGTGCGCAGGTCGGCGCCGGCTTCGAGTAGATGGGTCGCGAAACAATGCCGTAGAGTGTGCGGATGAATGCGCCTGTTATCGAGGCCTGCGCGTTCGGCGGCGATCTGACAGGCGCTCCATAGGACCTTGGTGGTCACAGGATGACTCGCTGTGTGCCAGCGATTGCCCGGAAACAACCACTCCTTCGGCTTGCGCCGGAGGCCGCGCCAGTACGTGCGCAGTTCTTCGAGTAGCTTCGGGCTCAGCATGACATCGCGGTCCTTGCCGCCCTTGCCCTCATGGATGTGAACCACCATCCGCTGGCTGTCGATATCGCTGACCTTGAGGCGGGCTGCTTCTGCGCGACGTGCGCCGGTGGCATAGAGAGTCATCAGCAGGATGCGATGAAACGGTGTGTCCGCAGCTTCAATGAGTCGCGCGACTTCTTCCTGGCTGAGTACCCCTGGAAGGTGCCGCACCTTCTTCGGATAGGGCGTCTCGGCGATGCTCCAGCCACGCTTCAAAACGTGAATGTAGAAGAAGCGCAGCGACGCCAGCCGCAGGATGACCGTGTTCGGGCTGAACTTGAACTGGGTGAACAGCGCTGCCTGATACTTGCGTATGTCTTCCGGGCCAAGCTGATCTGGCGGGCGCCGGAAATAGCGGCTGAAGTGTCAACGCCGTGCAGGTAAGTGCGAATGGTTGTGGCGGCGAAGTTGCGGCGGTGCAACTCCTCAATCATGAGCTCACGTAGTTGGTTCACAGAGAATCCTCCTTCTCTGCGTCCCAAACTACCCCGCCAGCCACAAAGGCCGGCTCAACCGCACGCGGATGCGTCCGCCGCCGCAGCGGCTTCGTTCAAGTCGGCATATCGCCAGCGGACCGCTCGCAGCGGATGACCACCTGCCCGCAAACCCGCTGACTCGCCGTCTCGTTCCCTCGTCCCCTCGTTCCCTTGGTCCCTTGGTCCCTTGTTCCCCGCCTTCCGCTACACTCAACAACAGACCACTCCACGCCCAAGGAATCTGCCGCAGTGAATAAAACCCTTCTCTTTGCCCTGGTTTCTATCGCCACGCTCCTTCCCGCGCGTGCCGCCCTCCGCGCGCAGGCTCTGCCCGGCGTGCCGCAAGCTCCGGCCTCGCTTGACGACCGCCGCAAAGCGCTCAACGACCTCTTCCACGACTACTGGGAGGACCACCTCAAGCGCGATCCCGAGTACGCTTCGCTCATCGGCGACAAGCGCTACAACGACCAGGTCAGCGACTACTCCGTGAAGGCCGTGAACGACGAACTCGCGCAGGAAGACCGGTTCCTGATGCGCCTTGCCGCCATCGATTCCACCGGCTTCACCGACCAGGAGAAGACCAGCCAGGATCTGCTGATTCGCCGCTTCGAAACCGACGAGGAGGCCGCCGAGTTCAAGGAGTGGGAGATGCCGGTCAACCAGATGGACGGTATCTACGCCACGTATCCGCGCCTGGCATCGTCGTTGAGCTTCACCACGGTGAAGGACTACGACGACTGGATCGCGCGGCTGCACGCGCTGCCCGAAGCCTTCGCGCAGGTCACCGAAAACATGGAAATCGGCATGGAAGACCATCGCGTGCCGCCGAAATACCTCCTGCAAGCAGACGCTGGACCAGGTGAAAGAACTGGCCGGCCAGAAGCCCGAGGACTCGCCGCTGGCCCTGCCGCTTAAGAAATTTCCCGCTTCCATTCCGGCCGCGGAGCAGGAGCGCATCAGCTCCGAGATGCTCGACGCGATCTCAAAGGAGGTATTGCCGGCCTATCAGCGCTTCGCGCGCTTCATTGAAGTCAGCTACGTTCCGGCGGGGCGCGAAAAGCCGGGCATCGATTCGCTGCCCGACGGGGCGAGCTACTACCAGTTTTTGATCAAGCGCACCACAACGACCAATCTGACCGCGGAGCAGATTCACCAGATCGGCCTCGACGAAGTTGCCAAAGACGAGGCCGCGATGCTGGCCATCGCGCAGAAGCTCGGCTTCAAGGACCTCAAGAGTTTTCGCGCCAGCCTGAAGACCAATCCCAAGCTGCACCCTGCCTCGGCCGAGGCGCTGCTCGACGCCTATCAGGGCTATCTAAAGCCCATGCAGGCCAAGCTGCCGGAATTCTTCGGCGCGCTTGCCGAAGGCGCCGTTTGAGGTGGTCGCGGTTCCCGATTACCTGGCGAAGACCTCCGCGCCTGCCTACTATGAGCCGGGCACGCCCGACGGCAGCCGCCCCGGGCGTTTGTTCATCGACACCTACGATGCCACGAACCGCAATCTCTATAGCGTTGAAGCTATTGCCTACCACGAGGGCATTCCCGGGCATCACCTGCAGATCTCCATTGCGCAGGAGCTGACGGATATTCCCGAGTTCCGCAAATATAGCCAGCTACACGGCGTTATGTTGAGGGTTGGGGCCTCTACGCCGAGCAGCTGGGCAAAGATGTCGGCTTCTACCAGGATCCGTACTCCGATTATGGGCGGCTGGAGGACGACATCTGGCGCGCCATTCGCCTTGTCGTCGACACCGGCGTCCACTCCGAAGGCTGGACCCGCGAGCAGATGGTGGACTACTTCCACGACCACTCGAATTGGACGAGCCAAGCATCCAGGCCGAAGTCGATCGCTACATTGCATGGCCCAGCCAGGCGCTGGCCTACAAGATCGGACAGTTGAAGATTCTGGAGCTACGCGACAGAGCGCAAAAGGAGCTTGGCGACCCAAGTTCGACATTCGCGCCTTTCACGACCAGGTGATCGACTCGGGCGCCTTGCCGCTCGATGTGCTTGAGCAGCGCATCGAAGCCTGGATCGCGGCGCAAAAAGGCGCCGCCGCCAGCGCCGGTCAATTAGGTCTTGCCAGGGGCGAAGAAAGCAAAGCTCCCGGCGTGATATTCTTTCGAGTTCCCAATGACGGCGGACTTGTGCCGCCTCAATTTTGCTGCCGTTGCCCAGAGCGAGCGGCTCGAGAGGATTGTATGAAGCGTTGTCTTATTCTTGCTGGATTGATTTTAGGATTCGGAGTGGGGGTCCGACGCGCAGGTGACGGATACCACCGTGTGCGATGTCGTGAAGAACCCCGCATCGTTTGACGGGAAGATGGTTCGGATCACGGGACGGTCGTGTGCCGGCTTCGACGAGTTCGTTCATCGAGGACGCAAAAGATCCGAATTGCGGATTTCAGGTAGATGGCATCTGGCTTTCGTATCCTCAAGGAACGAAGGGCAAGGCAGGTCCGGTGGCGATGGTACCGTCCAGCCGGCACGAAACTTTAGCGGTAAGATTACGCCACCCACGCGCACCCCGGTGACGCTCCAGAAAGACAAGGAGTTCAAGCAGTTCGACTCGCTGCTGGCGCAGACGCACCAGAAGGGCACGGAAGTGTGCCTGGGGTGCATTCGCTACGAGGTGACGGCCACATTGGTGGGGCGGCTTGACGGAGTTGCCGACGCATCGATCAAACGCGACGACTCAGGCAAGATCACGGGCTTTGGCGGATTCGGAAACATGAACGCTTATCCCGCGCGGCTGGTTTTGCAGTCGGTCTCCGACGTGACGCCGAAGGAGATCGACTACTCAAAGGTCGAGGATTTGGCGAAAGGTGACTTTGGGCCCCCAGTGGGAGGATTTGGCGGCAATAGCGACGCGAATACCGCAATCGCCATGATCCAGAAGATGGTTGGCTCGATGCCCGCCAACCCATCGAAAGATGAGATGGAGAAGGCGATCGGCGTCTATGGCAAGGCCGAACGAGCATACGGGCGTGGATGTGATCACCGGCGTGAGCAACGAGCCAAAGGACGACGAACCGGGGACCAAGGATTCGCCGGACGGCGCATTGTTCAACTGCATGTTTAACCTGGATCATCTGCAAGGTGCAGCCATCAACCTGGCCGTGATGCACATTGGCGAGCATGTGGCCGATTTGCGTGCCGTGCAGAATTCGGGCGCCAGCGCTCCCCTGATCCTGCTCGAGAACAATGCGTGGGTGGTGACGACCGTGGAAGCGGTTTCCAATGGAACGAAGCTCCTGATCCTGCCCGGTGGATACTTGCTATGGAACAGCGCATGGCCGGCAGGGGAACGCAACGACAATATGGAATCGGCGCTCAAAAGCTTTCTCTCGAACGAAGCACAGTTGAGCCAGTAAAGAGCAGGGACCAAGCCAGCCCGGCGGGGAAGATTCGCCCGCCGGTGTCCCTGGCAGCGAATAAGGGGCAAGAAAAGCACCCTTCACACAAGGCGTGCTGTCCAGACGTCCGCCGCGCATTGTCGCGGCGGATTTCGTTTGAGGCAAAGATTGCACACGGATTACCGGAAACCGGCGGGCAACGCTTATTCTGAGAGATGTGCCCGGGCTGGGCGCAGAAATTCGTCGGAAAACGAGGAAACAGAGAATGGCTGAGATCGCCGTCGAGGCAACGCAGGCTCCTGCGCAATTGCCGCATGTTCGCGTGGCAGTGCTGGGCGCCGGCAAAATGGGTGGAATCCTGTTGCAGGCATTCCTGAAAGAGAACCTCTTTGCCGCCGAAAAGATTCATGCCACGGTGAGCCACGCCGAGCGGGCCCTGGCGCTGAGCACGCAGTGGGGCGTAGACGTGAGCACGAACAACCTGCACGCGGTCGAGCACGCGGACCTGATCCTGGTAGGCGTGAAGCCGTTCCAGGTTCCGGACTTGATTGCGGAGATCAAGCCGGCGCTGACGCCCAAGAAGACTCTGGTTTCGTTTGCGGCCTCGGTGAAGACGCGCGCCATTGAAGAAGCGGCGGGCATCGAGATCGGTGTAATTCGCGCCATGCCGAATACCCCATCGGCGCTTGGCGCCGGCGCGGCTGCGCTGTGCCGCGGCCGGTATCGTGAGCAATGCCCAAATGGAACTGGCCGTGCGCCTTTTCGAAACCGTCGGCCGGACAGTGCTGGTGGACGAAAAACATATGGACGCGGTAACCGGGCTGTCAGGCTCCGGGCCGGCTTATATCTACATCATTATTGAGGCGCTGGCCGAGGCCGGCGTGAAGGTGGGCCTGCCGCGCGACACCGCGACACAGCTTGCGGCGCAGACGGCTTACGGCGCAGCGAAGATGGTGCTCGAAACCGGCTACCATCCCGCGCTGCTGAAGGACGCAGTAACTACTCCGGCGGGATGCACCATCGACGGCATCCTGGAACTGGAAGAAGGCGGATTGCGCGTCACGCTGATCAAGGCGGTGATGCGGGCGACAGAGAGAGCGCGGCAACTGGCCGCGGGATGATCGCCGGGAACAGCCGACCGAGGAATCAGCTTTTAATCGGGGTGTCACATCCTAGCTTTGCTAGGGTGGGCATCGCAGATCCATCGCATTGATCCAAAATTCGTTTGTGCGGCGCCGCCTACCCAATGCCTTAATCTAGTTTCTTGCCGATGCAACGCCCAAGCTGGCTTCCTAAATATCTTCCGGAACTCGACGGAATGCGCGGCGTGGCGATTCTGTGGGTGGTCCTCTATCACTGCAATCCGCGCCTCAAGGGCACGTGGCTTTATGGCGCCTCGCTTTGGGGATGGGCGGGCGTGATTGTGTTCTTTGTGCTCAGCGGGTTTCTGATCACATCGATTCTTCTCACCACGCGCGACCAGCCGCATTACTTTCACAACTTTCACGCGCGCCGGGCATTAAGAATCTGGCCGGTGTATTTGCTTGTGCTGATCGTGGTGTACCTGAATGCACCGTGGTTCATCGGTCTGCCGGTCTGGCAGGCGATCAAGACCGCGCCCTGGTGGGCGTACCTGCTTTGCATTCAGAATCTCTTTCACCTTTCGCTTCCGCCGGCGCTGGAACCGACCTGGGCGCTCGCCATTGAGGAGCAGTACTACTTTGTGTGGGCGCCGGTGGTGCGGTGGCTGCGGCAGTCGTGGATGTTGGGGGCGGTGCTCCTGGGCGCGCTGGTCGCTTCCCCCGCGCTCCGGCTTGGGCATCCCGCGTGGCTCACGCCGACGCATACGCTCATTCATCTGGACGGCCTGGCATGGGGCAGCCTGCTGGCGCTGGGAATGCACACGCTGAAGTTGAGCCGCCGTACGTGGCTCGCGATGGGGCTAGCAGGGCTGGTGCTGGGCTTCGCTGCGGCGGCAACCATCGCAGGCGGAACCGCGTTTCTGGATTCGGCGCTCTCTGTGGGCTTTGCCGGAGCCATGGTGGCCGCGATTGCTTCAAGCGGCGCGCGCAACCCGTTGAGCGCTGCGCTGCGGCGGGGACCACTCGCCTATTACGGACGCATCAGCTATGGGCTTTATATGATCCATATCTCCGTGTTCATCTATTTCGGATGGTTCGACCTGAAAATGGACCGTTACGGCATCCCTGGGAACCTGGCGGTGGTGGCATTCCGGCTAGCCGCGAGCACTGCGGCGGCCACCCTTCTCTGGTACGGATTCGAAAAACAAATGCTGAAGCTGAAGAAGTACTTTTGACGCAGAAGTGCTTTTGATGCGAAGTGATGGATCATGAGGCGCGGCGGAGACCGTGTGCCGTTGCGGACCTCTGACTTCTCCGGCCCATTAATCGCTAGTGCGGCCAGCGGCCAACAATGACGAACAGGGCAAGGAGAAAAGTTGTAACGGACGGCGCAGCAGGCTCGTTGCGACGGAAATGGTATAAGGTGGCGCCCACCATAAGCAGAGCGAGTCCGCCGGCTGCAAGCCGGACCAGCAAATAATCCTGGGCGAGGTTTGCAGGCATGAACGCCGCCGGCATCACCACGCAGATCGCTCCGGCGATTTCAAGCACGCCAATCAACACTGCCTGGGCGCGCGTCATCTGGACGCGCCCGCGCCGCGGAAGGCTCTCCAGAGTTTGAACCATTCGCCCATAAGCGAAGATCTTCGATCCCCCTGCCACGAAAAAAACTGCGGCCAGTGCAATTTGCCCGATCCAGATGAGGACGTTCATGGTCCGTAGCCTCCCCTCTCCGTTCATCCGACCTGTGCGAACGGCTGCATGGGGAAGTCAGCAACTGATTGAAGCCCTAAACGACGGCGCATGTCAAGACTCACGGTTATGCTTCTGTCGGGACGATTTCCCTCTAATTCTCCAGTCTCTTTGCATGTTGATGAATCCATGATCAATGTTTCATGGTTTGTGATAAGAGTCACCCCTCGCGCCAGAGAGCGGCTGCTACGCTTGAAGCAGTACGCAAATTCCCCTTTTGCGAGGTGTGCCATGATCGAAGCCGCGACGAGCGAGAAAGCGATCCAGGGTCCTCTGAACCCTGAAATGTTAGCTAAAATGGACGCCTACTGGCGGGCGGCAAACTACCTTTCCGTCGGCCAGATTTATCTCAAAGACAATCCGTTGCTGGAGTGGCCGCTGACGCTGGACGATGTGAAGCCGCGACTGCTGGGACATTGGGGCACGACCCCGGGACTGAATTTTCTGTATCTGCATTTGAACCGGCTGATCCGCGAGCGCGGGCTGAACATGATGTACGTCATCGGGCCTGGGCACGGCGGACCCGGGCTGGTGGCGAACACCTATCTCGAAGGCTCTTATTCCGAGATTTATCCGTACATTGGACAGGACAAGGACGGCATCAAGCGGCTGTTCCGGCAATTCAGCTGGCCTTACGGGATTCCGAGCCACGTAGCTCCGGAGACGCCAGGATCGATTCATGAAGGCGGCGAACTTGGTTACTCGCTGGTGCATGCTTACGGCGCGGCTTTCGACAATCCGAGCCTGATTGTGGCGTGCGTTGTGGGAGACGGCGAGAGTGAGACCGGGCCGCTAGCGACAAGCTGGCATTCGAACAAGTTTCTGAATCCGGCTACGGACGGCGCGGTGCTGCCCATTTTGCACCTGAACGGATACAAGATTGCGAATCCGACGGTGCTGGCGCGCATTCCGCATAGCGAGCTCGAAGAGCTGATGCGCGGCTACGGCTATGATCCCTACACGCTTGAGGGTGACGAGCCGATGGAGATGCATCAGAAGACAGCTGCGATGTTCGATATGCTCTTCGATCGCATCGCGGCAATCCAGAAAGCAGCGCGCGAAGGCGGATCGAGGGAGCGGCCGGCCTGGCCGATGCTGATTTTGCGGACGCCGAAGGGATGGACAGGACCGAAGTTTGTGGACGGCAAGCCGGTGGAGAACACCTGGCGCGCACACCAGGTGCCGCTGAGCGAACTGCGCGAGAAGCCGGAGCACCTGCAGCAACTGGAAGACTGGATGCGCAGCTACAAGCCCGAGGAGTTGTTCGACGCGAAGGGACGGCTGCGCGCGGATTTGGCGGAGATTCCACCGAAGGGCCGGCTGCGCATGGGCATGAATGCGCATGCGAATGGCGGCTTGCTGCTGCAGCCGCTGAATCTGCCGAATTTTCGCGACTTCGCAGTGAAGATCGGAGTGCGCGGCGCGGAGGATGTGGAGTCAACGCGCGTGCTGGGCAAGTACTTGCACGACGTGATGCAGGGCAACGTGGACCAGAAGAACTTCCGCGTCTTCGGCCCGGACGAAACCGCCTCAAATCGTCTTCAGGACGTGATTACCGGAACGGGCAAGAGATGGATGGCGGCGACGCTGCCGGTGGACGAGCAGCTATCGCCTACGGGACGCGTGATGGAGGTGCTGAGCGAGCACCTTTGCGAGGGTTGGCTTGAGGGATATCTGCTGACCGGGCGGCATGGATTCTTCAACTGCTATGAGGCGTTTATTCATATTGTGGATTCGATGGTGAACCAGCACGCCAAGTGGCTGAAGACCACGCACGAAATTCCGTGGCGCAAGCCGATCGCTTCGCTGAATTATCTGCTCAGCTCGCTGGTGTGGCGGCAGGATCACAATGGGTTTTCGCACCAGGATCCGGGGTTCATCGATCACCTGGTGAACAAAAAGGCCGACGTGGTGCGGATTTACCTGCCGCCCGATGCGAACACGCTGCTTTCAGTGGCCGACCACTGCCTGCGCAGCCGCAACTACATCAACCTCATTGTGGCGGGCAAGCAGCCGGCGCCGCAGTGGCTCTCGATGGACGAGGCGATCGAGCACTGCACCATAGGGATGGGCGTGTGGCAATGGGCGTCGAACGATGCGGGCAAACCCGAGGTGGTGATCGCCTGCTGCGGAGACGTGCCGACGATGGAGGCCCTGGCAGCGGTGTGCCTGCTGCGCGAACGGGTTCCCGATCTGCGCATCCGCGTGGTGAACGTGGTGGATCTGATGACGCTGCAGCCGCAGTCGGAGCATCCGCATGGGTTGTCGGATGAAGACTATGACCGGATTTTTCCGCCGGCCGTGCCGACGATCTTTGCATTTCACGGCTATCCGTGGGGGATTCACCGGCTGACTTACCGCCGGCACAACCACGATCAATTGCATGTGCGCGGATACAAGGAGGAAGGCACGACGACGACTCCTTTTGACATGTGTGTGCTCAACAATATCGACCGTTTTCAACTTACGCTTGACGCGATCCACCGCGTACCGCGGCTCGCGGCGCAGGTGGATGCGGCGCAGCAGTGGTACTCCGAGGCGATTCAACGCCACAAGCTCTATGTATCGGAGAACGGCGACGATATGCCGGAAATTAAGGATTGGCGCTGGCCGGGGAAAGCTAGCCAGTAGCTTGTAGCCAGTAGCTGTTGGTCTTTATCTACCTGCTGCAGGCTACTGGCTGCGAGCGTCCAGCTACTGCTCAAACTTTCGAAAGGTATTTTCATTCATGTCTTCATTGCCAGTGTTGGTTCTAAATAGTGGTTCTTCTTCCATCAAGTTTTCGCTGTACGAAGCCGGCAAAGACGAACGCACAAGGCTCTTTGAAGGAGCAGTCGACGGGATCGGCACCGATCTGGGCAAGTTCTGGATCAAGGATGCCGGCGGCAAGAAACTGGTGGATCAAACACCGGCGTTGCCCAGCCGTTCCGTGGCGTTCCAGTTGGTAGTCGACGCATTACACTCCGGCAAGTTCCCTGCCCCGGCAGCGATCGGGCACCGCACGGTGTGCGGAGGGCCCACGGTACGCGAGAACCAGCGCATCACGCCGGAACTGATCGATGAGATTGAAAGCTATGCGGCATTGGCGCCTCTGCACACGCCGATTGCGGTCTATATCATGCGCGAGGCGCTGCGCCTCTTCCCCGGCATTCCAAACTTTGCCATTCTCGACACGTACTTTCACCGCACGCTGCCTGAGGTGGCCACGCGCATGCCGATTCCCACGGAATATGTGGCCATGGGTGTGCGCAAGTACGGCTATCACGGCATCTCGTACGAATCGATCGTGTATCAACTTCAGCCCAATGTGCCGGAAAAGCTGGTTGTGGCGCACCTGGGCAATGGTGCGTCGATTTCGGCGATCCGCAAGGGGCAATGCATTGACACTTCAATGGGCCTGACGCCAACGGGCGGCATTATCAGCGGTTCGCGCACCGGCGATATCGATCCGGGTGTGCTGATTTTTATTCTGAAAAAGCTTGCCGAGACCACGCCCAACACCGCCGACGCCGCCGAAAAACTGGAAACCGTGGTCAGCAAACAATCTGGGCTGCTCGGCGTGAGCGAGCTCTCGAACGACATGCGCGATCTGCGCGAAGCCATTGAGGGCGGCAACACGAAGGCGCGTCTGGCAGTGGATAAGTTCTGCTGGACGATCGCGCGATGGATTGGCAGCTACGTTGCAGAGCTCGACGGCCTCGACATGCTGGTCTTCACGGGCGGAATTGGCGAAAACGACATTGCCTCGCGCGCCGAGATCTGCGCAGGGCTGGGCGGGCTGGGAATTAAGCTTGATTCGGCTCGCAACAACGTGCGCGGCGCTGCAGTCATCTCCGCTGAGAATTCCCCGGTGACGGTGCGTGTGCTCCCGCCGCTCGAAGACCTGATGATTGTCAATCATGTGGTGCGGCTGCTGGGCCGGTGAGTACCGCAATCGAATCGTTCTGAATGCCAATCACTCAGTTCGCAGCCAGAACCGATACCTTATGGCGCCGCCGCAGCTTCGGTGGGGTCGGCCCACGAAAAGCTCACGTTGGCAGCGGCAATGTAGATTCGGGACACCCATTCAAGAATATAAAGTGAGTAGCAAAGTGGATTTGGGGGAAGAGAAGTTGTGATTTTCTCCGGTAAAACTCCCGGCTCCGTTCTTGAGAACTGGAACCAAATGCTTCCCGGGTGCCCGATAATCCTCTCATTTTCTGGCGTCTCAATGGAACAAAGAACAGCCTGATGAAACAGAATCTCACCGTCGCGGTAACGATATATTTCCGGCGGGGATCGCTTGGCGATCCAAATAGTATCTCGACCCTTAACTTGACGGTTGCGCTTTCATAATCATGCGTCAGTGCCTTAATCCGCGCGTCGTGTAGGCCGTTGGGCAAAGATTCATCCAGCTCTTCAAGTGTCATTGAGCATGCCTCGGCAAAGCCAGTACTTTCAACTTCTTCCCGAGCTTCACGAAATCCTGGTCGGCGGTCACGAGAGTTGCGCCTCTCCTCATCGCGAGATCGGCCGCAAAGCAGTCTGCGTAACCCAGCTTATAAATAAACTTCAGAGTAGCAGCTCCATTCGCATGCTCTTCCGTCACATCGACCGACTCAACATAATGGGAAATGGTGCGCAGCGCTCTTGCGGCCTCCAGCATGCCCGCCCGTTTCGCCAGATTGTAGAGGACTTCGCCGCGGTTGATCACAGACATCGACAGACTCGCCTCGCCCCGTTGCGCCTCCGCAAAAAGCCTGTCGAGGCGTTCGATACCCGGACCTTTTGTCAGAAAACGATGGACGGCGATCGCGTCGAGGACGTACTGTTTCACATGGACTCCAGCCGCTCATCCCACTTGCGGCGCTCTTCCATAAGGTCCCTCTCGAGTGGGTAATGCGCGAACTTGCCGCGAAGTGCCAAGAGGGCGTCGTAAGGATTGGGATTCAACTTGATCTCTCCGCCGTAATCCTCGACCGCAACCCGGCTTCCTGCCTTTATCCGATATTTCTTCCGTATTTCCGCCGGAATCACAAGTTGCCCTTTCGAACTGACAGTTGCGATGTACGCCATGCGTCTTACCTCCAGGTAAGACGTAGTATACTCTAACTTCAAACGTCGCTGCAACCTGCGCCAGCATCTCCTTGTTCTACACTGGTGGGTTAATTGCGGAGTCATCTTTTATGTCTGCTACCGCTGTTCCTGTACCCACTCATCGCCTTCCCTCGCTGGCTTTGCGGCGGTTTGCGTGGGGAGTGTTGGCTTATTTCATTGCCGTGATCCTGTGGGGAGCGGTCACCCGCGCGACCGGCGCAGGCGACGGATGCGGCAATCATTGGCCGCTCTGCAACGGCACGGTAATTCAGCATTCGCCGAGCTTGGACACTCTCATCGAGTTCACGCATCGCATCACCAGCGGGATTTCGTTTTTCTCGGTTGTCGGGTTGATGGTGTGGATCTTCAGGACGACTGCACGCGAGCATCTGGCGCGGGCGGCAAGTGTGGCCTCGGTCGTCTTTACACTGGTGGAAGCGATTCTGGGCGCGTTCCTGGTGAAGCTGGGACTGACCGCGCAGAGCCGCTCACCGCTGCGCGCACCGTATCTCGCGCTGCATTTTACGAATACTCTGCTGCTGCTGGCCGCGCTCACACTCACCGCACATCTGCTCAGCCGCAGGGCGGGATACCTGCGTGGGAGGGTTCGCGTGACCGCGCCCTTCGCGGCGATTGCGGCTGTGGTTCTGCTGCTGGCCGTGGGCGTGACGGGATCGCTGGCGGCATTGGGCGACACGCTTTTTCCCGCGACGTCATTGAGTGCAGCGCTGCGGCAGGATTTTTCTGCAACCAGTGGGTGGCTGCTGCGCTGGCGCTGGACTCATCCAACGGTCGCCTTTCTGGCCGGCGCGTTTCTCATATGGCTGGTTGTCAAGGCCGCGCAGCGAAAGACGCATTGGGATAATCGCAGCCTTGCGTTGCTGGTGCTGATTCTTTTTGCGGTGCAGTATGGGCTGGGTATTCTCGACGTGGTGATGCTTGCGCCGCTCTGGCTCCAGGTGCTGCATCTGCTCGGGGCCGACGTGCTGTGGGCTGCGCTGGTGGTGCTGGCGGCGCGGTTGACGTTGCAACCAAGCGAAGCGAGTCAGCAAGCCGGTAAGTCAGCACGTTAGTTTCCTGGCCGTGCAATCCCCAATCTAAAGATCATTGTTCCCGGGTCTCAAGATCGAGACCTGGGGCACCCACTCCTGGGTACTGATCCAAGCGGTTAGAGACCAAGAGAAAAGGCCCCTTCATGGGGCCTTTTCTGTGAGCGAAGTTTCGCAGCATACCTATTCTTCAAGCGCCGGATGGTAGTGGCTCTCCCAGCCAAGGTAGCGCGCAGCTTCGTGGACGGACTTCGATACATCGCTGAAGTTCGCGGCCACGTGATGCTCAAAGCCCTCGCGGCAGATGTACTTGAGCAGCTTCTGCAGTTGCGGGATTTCGGCGACGCCGGCGCCACCGAAGGTTTCGAGAGGATCGTCGGTGAATTTCCCCGCTCCGGTATAACCGCGGACGATGCCGCGGCGATCGTCGGTGGAGTAGCGCGCAAAGCTCATCGCGCCGGATTTGACGCGGCCTACGCAAGTGCCGAAGGTGTTTTCCTTGCCCACTGTGCCGGCAATGATCTCCTGGTAGTCCATGCGCACCTCCTTGAAGAAGTGCTTCGGCAGGTTGGAGCAGTGGAAGCAGACGCACTTGTTGGGATCGCTTCCGTAATTGTTGTTCCAATCGAGAAGCGCCGAGGGCGTTTGGCTGGCCAGAGCCATCATATACATGCTCAGCACGCCGGGGACGTCCACCTCGCATGCGGAGGGAATGAGGTTATTGCTCATCATGCTCATGATCGTGCAGGGGACGACGCCGAAGAACTCTTCCATCGAGGTCCAGCACTGCACGGCGCTGATGGTCACGTGAGCCTGCTTCATCCAGCCGTCGACGACAGCACCCAGCTTGGCCATCTTCAGCAGCGCAGCATCGGGGATGCCGGCGGTGGTGACGTATTTCTTGATTTCGGCGAGCTTGGCCTGCGCCGCATCGTCGTTGTCTTTCATGCGATTGATGCGACCGAAGATCTCGGAGAGGTCGATGGTCTCAATAGTGATGCCGCTGGTTTCGAAGATGCGCTCGGAGTAGCGGACGGTGTTGAATGCGGTGGGGCGCGCGCCCATCGCGCCGATGCGGAGGTTCTTGAGTCCCTTCACGACGCGGCAAACCTGGGAGAACCACTCCAGGTCGGCTTTGAATTCGGGCGAGGTGAGCGACTCGGTGTGCAGCGTGGTGAGCGAGTAGGGAATGCCGTACTGCATCATGTTGTTGCAGCAGCTCATCTTGCCGCAGAAACTATCGCGGCGGTTGGCAATGGTCATGGTATCGGAGCGGTCGGGCGTGGCCTGGACGAGCACGGGAACGCGAAGTCCGGAGAGACGGATGGCGTCGACGATGCCGCGCTCTTCGCCGAAGTTGGGCAGCGTGACAATGATGCCGTCGATCTCTTCAGCGTGTTTCTTGAAGAGCTCGGCGCAGCGCTGCGCTTCGGTATAGGTTTCGACAGCGCCGTAATTCGATTCTTCGGGGGTGAGGACGATGGGTGTTGCGCCGGCGGCTTCGAGGACGGAAATGATTTCCTCACGTCCGGTTTTGGCGAGGTGATGAGGGAAAAAGCCACGATTGCCTACGACGATGCCGAATGTCATCTTGCGATGCGCTGCCATGTTCTTGCTCCTTTAACCGTTGCCGCTTCCGCGGCTCATCCTGGAGGGCGAATGCCCCATAGAACTCTTTATTCCTGCGGCGCGATCCGATCCGCGCCCTTGCAAAGAAACTCGACCGCAGATACCGGCCCCGATTCCTACGTGCGTCCGGGACGGAACTTGACCACATAAAGAATGCCCAACACGGTCAACAATCCACCCCACCAGACAGGCGTGTGCAGATTGGTCAACTGCACGCCCGCCGGGTAGCTGCCGGTCGTCCATTCAACCACTCCGTACCCGAAAATCATGACGCCGTAGATCACGAGCAGTACGCCAATAAAAAACCAGATTGGAATTCCCGAACCGTGCATGCTGTTTATGCCCCCTTCTCTTCTGCGCGCGAACTTCTGCGCCTTTCGATCCCTTTTTCCGCCTACCAGAAGATGATATTGAGCGCAACGAAGATCACGATTGAAACGGTCGCCCATGCCCACTCCCGCTTGTACCATGGCGCAGGCTCCTCAGTTGGCAGAGCGGTTGCGCCGTAGACCAGACCTTCGAGCTCCGCAACCGGCCGCGGCTTGGTGAACATGCTGACCACGACGATCACGATGGTTGCAAACAGGAACGCCCACAGAGCGCGAAAGACATTTTCGGCCATGGGCTTGGCGTCGGGCGAAAGCGCCACGGTGGCGAGCGCCGCGGGATTCAGCTTGACCCACACAAACAGGCCGGCAGAAAAGACGATGCCGAGGAGCAGGCCGAGAAAGCCGGCCAGGCGCGTGGCGCGCTTCCAGAACATGCCAAAGAGAATGGCGGCGAGGAGCGGCGCGACGAAGATGCTGAACAGCGCCTGCACATAGTCCATGATGCCGTGGAATTGCTGCACCAGATATGCGGCGCCGATGGAGACGAGGACGCCGATCAGGATCGAGAGTCGGCCGACCAGGACATAGTGGCTGTCGGAGCCTTTCTTGTTGATGAGCGGCCTGTAGATGTCGTAGGTCCAGACGGTGGAGAAGGCGCTGACGTTGCCGGCCATGCCGCTCATGAAACCGGCGATGAGCGCGGTGATGCCGAGGCCGAGAAGTCCGGGCCCCAGGTAACGCACCATCATCAGCGGCAGCGCCTGGTTGTAGGTGTGCAGCTCGGCATCGGGAGCGCCGCTGAGAACTTTCTGCTGGTAAGCGGGCGGTGAGGGTGGTTTTGGCCATGGCCGCCGAACAGGCCGCAGGATCGCTGAGCCCGCCGCCAGAGGCCTGCGGCAGGCTGCGACGACATCTTCACCCACGAGCTGTCGGCGGCTGCCGTCGGGATTCTGCAGGAGCACGAGGCCGAGCAGGCCGGGCAGAATCACGATGAAGGGAACGGCCATCTTGAAGAACGAGCCGATGATGGGCGCCATGCGCGCGGCGCGCAGGTTATGCGCGGCAAGCACGCGCTGGACGACGAGAAAGTCGGTGGTCCAGTAGCCGAAGCTGATGACGAAACCGAGGCCGAAGACGATTCCCGTCCAGTGCACGCCCATGGGATTGGCGGCGAAATGGCCGGTATCGCGCCAGACGTGGAAGTAGCTGTCAGGCGCAACAGAAGAATCACGGACTGCATGTTTTGGATCATCTTCGCCTTCAGGCCGCTGACTCCGCCGGCCTGGACGAGGCCCAGGATAGGGACCAGCAGCGCGCCGCCCCAGATGAGCACGAATTGCAGCACCTCGTTGAAGATGGCCGAACGCAGGCCGCCCAGGCCGACATAGATGGCGACGGCAACCGAGCGAGACGATGATGGAGAAGTTCAAATCCCAACCGAGCACGACCTTCATGACCACGGCCATGGCGAACATGTTGACGCCGCTCATGAGGATCATTTCGGTGGCGAAGGCGATGGCGGCTACGCTGCGGGCTTGCCCGCCGTAGCGCAGGTTCGAGATAGCCGGGAACGGAGTGGGTTTTGCAGACGTAGTAGAAGGGCATCATCATCAGGCCGAGGAAAAGCATGGCGGGGATGGCGCCGATCCAGTACCAGTGGGTGGCGAGAATGCCGTACTGGTAGGCGGAGCCGGCCCAGCCCATCAGTTCCAGCGAACCCAGGTTGGCGGAGACGAAGCTCAGACCCGCGATCCACGCGGTCATCTCGCGGCCAGCCATGAAGAACTCTTCGCCGGTGTTGGAGCGGCCCTTGAGATAGAAGCCGATCCAGAGCACCATGGCGAAGTAGATGGCGATGACGGCAATATCGAGGGCGCGCAGATGGGCGAGGGGCTCTGCAGCAAAGGCAAGCAGCGCCGGCAAGGAGCCTGGCAGGCCGATGGCAATTGAGACGGGCGCAAATCCGAACATGCACGTTCCCCTGGAGAGCGATAATCCGGCCGTGGAGGCCTTTGAGAGTCGCCCTCAAGTAAATTGCTTTACTCGGACACTTGTCAAGCGGCAGGCTGAACCTCTTGAAAGGAGAATTCTTGCGCGCCAATATCTTCGGCAAAGCGGAGAGTACGGGAGCTTCTTGAAGCACCGGGTAAGCGTTTACCTCGGGAAGTGTACCATATTCCCCCAGTGGTTCCCGGTCTACTCATTTAGAAGCGCGCCGGAATCCTGGATCCGCAGTGGCTGCTTTTCGGGCCGCCGCTTCTTTCACGCTGCGGATCAAGTTCGACTCCTGGTCCAGAAGGCAAGATCCAAGTTCTGGGTGCGTTGGTGTTTAATGTCGCGGCAATCTGAGTGTGCAAATGGCAGCGCTGCTCCCGAGCCCGTTTCAGTGGCCGACGACAAGCACTTGAAAGCTACCGGGGACTGGAATCATCTTGAGAGTGCCGATGCCGCCCGGTTTGGTAAGATCCGCGCCGTGAAAGTCAGTGACGAGATACACATTGCCTGACGACGGATCAACGGCGAAGGTTCGCGCGCGCTCCTCCGTAGGCAAGTTCTGAATGACGGCGTAGCTGTCGGTAGTTGCATCCTGACGAATGATGGTCAGGCTTCCATAGCCCGAGCCGTTGGCAACAAAGATCAAGCCGCGGTCAGGGTCGTATCCGATGACGTCGTCGCCGGGGCCGGTGGTGAGCGCGGCGAGAGCAGCGCCTGTGTTGGCGCTGAGGACCATGAATTGCTGGTTATCACAGGCCGCGAACAACCGGTGATCTCTGCCATCGACGGCGAGGCCCTGCGGGTTTGTGCAGGCAGCCGGGAGCCGGAGAAAGTGAATGAGCGAAGCGGGATGCGCCTCATGACTCAGATCGACAAACAAGGTCTGGTTTGCCGAGGCGCCCGGGGACTGTTTCTCGGCATTGCTCTGCGCCGCGGCTGCGATGGCTGAAGCGTCGAGCATAGCGATTCGCGGCGGAAAGGAATCGCTGACGGCTCTGTGATCGACGGCGTAGGCCTGGGTGACGGGTCCGACGGTGACCCAAACCTCGCCCACGCCATCGGGCGCAGCAAAGCGAAAATCGCCGGCGACGTCGATGTCGGCGAGAACCGCTCTGCTGGTTGCGTCGATGGCGACGACATGCGATGTGCCCGAGAGATTTGCCGGTTGCTGATTCGCATTAGCGCGCGATCCGGCCCCGGGTGGCACAGCGGCCGCGGAACTTGCGCCGCAGATGGCGAAGACAAGCTTGCTGCGGGGCTCAAACGCCAGCGAGCGGGGAGAACAGTAAATGGAAATGACGGACTGGACTCTAAAAGTATGCCGGTCAAAGACCGCGACGTCACCCGCCGGGCCGTCGCTGACGTAGCCGTAATCGCCCGTATCGTCGAGCGCAATCTCATGAGCCTCGCGGAAGCCGGGAATCTGGGCGACGACGGAGCCGGAGTTGATATCGACCACCTGCACATTCTGGCCGTGCGCGATGTAGAGCAACTGCGCGGCGGGATCGAGGGTCAGGTAGTCCCAGGCGCCTGTGCCGCCGATGAACCATGTTTTCTTAATGAAGAACGGGGAGCCGGGCAGATCGGTGGCAGTGGGGATGGGAGCGACCTGCGCGGCAAGCGGGAGGCAGACGAGCAGACAAAAGGCCAGGACTCTCCGCATCGCGCGAGCCTCCTCTTATGGTTGGACGCGCGCCGCTCGGGATGCGCTCGCTATTCGTTGACGGCGGAGATTTCGTGCAGCCAGCCGGGAGCTTTGAGCAGCTCGCGGGGACGAGGGCCGTCGGCGGCGCCGACCAGGCCGTCGCGTTCCATCAAGTCGATCAAATGCGCGGCGCGGCCGTAGCCGATGCGCAACCGCCGCTGCAGCAGCGACGTTGAAGCCTTGCCGAACTCGAAGACCAGCCGTACCGCATCGTCGAACATGGGATCGTTTTCGTCGGGATCGTCGTTCGAGCTTTCAAAGCCGGTTCGCTCGTCCTTCGGCGATTCGAGGAAGCCTTCGACGTACTCGGCCTGGCCCTGAGCCTTCCAGAAATCGACGACCGCGGCGGTTTCTTTCTCGCTCACATACGGCGCGTGCAGGCGCATCAGGCGGCTGGTTCCCGGCGGCAGAAAGAGCATGTCGCCGCGGCCCAAAAGCGCCTCTGCTCCGTTGGTGTCGAGAATGGTGCGCGAGTCGACCTTGGTGGCGAGGCGGAAGCTGATGCGCGTGGGAACGTTGGCCTTGATGAGGCCGGTGATGACGTCGACGCTGGGACGCTGCGTGGCGAGAATCAGGTGAATGCCGACGGCGCGGGCCATCTGCGCAAGGCGCGTGACGGATTCTTCCACATTGGCGCGATCGAGCATCATCAGGTCGGCGAGTTCGTCGATGATGATGATGATGTAGGGCAGCGGCTCTGCCTGCTCGCCGTCGTCGAAGAGCGAGGGCATGGAGCTCTCGAAGAGCTTGTTGTACTGGTCGATATTGCGCACGCTGCGCGAGGCCAGCAGCTTGAGGCGGCGCTCCATTTCGCGTACGGCGTTGCGCAGCGCGTTGGCGGCCAGCTTGGGCTCGGTGATGATGGGCGTAAAGAGGTGCGGAATGCCCTCGTACATGCCCAGCTCGACGCGCTTGGGATCCACCAGGATGAGGCGCACCTGGCTCGGCGTGGTGCGATAGAGCAGGCTCATGATCATGGCATTGATGGCCACCGATTTGCCCGAACCGGTTGAGCCGGCGATCAGCACATGCGGCATCGAGGCCAGGTCGGCTGTGACGATGCGGCCGTTGATGTCTTTGCCCATCGAGAGCGTCAGGCGCGAGCGGGCGCGGGCAAAGGTTTCGCTTTCGATCATGTCGCGCAGGTGGATGGTTTCGCGCTCGTGATTCGGCACCTGGATGCCCACGGTGCTTTTGCCGGCCATGCGCTCGATCAGAATGCTTTCGGCGCGCATGGCAAGGCAGAGATCGTCGGCCAGCCCGGTGACGCGCGAGTATTTCACGCCGGCTTCAGGCTTGAATTCGAACGTGGTCACCATCGGACCGGGATTGATCTGCACAACCTGGCCGCGCACATCGAACTCGGCGCATTTTTCAACCAGGACTTTGGCCTCTTCGCGCAGTTCGTCTTCACGCACCGATTGCGGGCCCTCGCCTGCACTCAGCAAAGTGCTCGATGGAAGCTTGAAGCCACTCACATTCTTGGGAGCGACTGTGACGGTGCGAACTTCAGCATCGGCGCGGCCATGAATGGCGATTTCGCCGGGGGCGCGTTGCGGTGTCGCGGTAGCTGGTTCGTGAGTGCGCGACATCCACTGCTCGACAGGATGCGCGGCGGCGGGCTGCGCCGCGACAGGCTGAGCGGGGACAGCGCGAGGCGGCGCGTGCGGCATAATCGCCGCAGGGGAGGGCGCAGCGGACACCGGGCCCGGTTCGCTGCGTTCCCAAATGCTCGGTTTTCGCGTCTGGGTGACGGGAATCGCGTCTTCAGGCTGCTCGAAACGTTCGCGCCGGAAGGCTGGAATCTCATCGAGTGGATCCTGTTGCGGCGCGCGGTTGCGAGTAAAGAACGCCAGAAAACGGTTGGTGCGCCGGGCGGGCGGTTCCTCTTCGGCCATCTCGCCAGATTGCCGCAGTGCGCTGCGAAAACGGGATCGGCTGCTTCCCTTCTTCACGCAGCGACTCGCCTTCGGCACGCTCTTCGCGCCGGGCACGCCAGCGATCGAGCCAGGCTGAAACTGTGACCCAGTGCTCGGAGATGCTCTCGCGAACGACCGAGAAGCTGATGGCCGATGCGAAGTAAAGACCGCACGCCGCGAGCGCCGCCGCAACCAGCCACGCGCCCTGAACATTCAGATAGACCACGAGAAAGCCCGCCATCAGACGACCGGCTACGCCTTCCACCGGAACGGCGTGCAACCACCGCCAGTGCCAGGGCAAGAGGCCAAAGACAGCGGGGAGAAAAACCAAAGCGAGCAGAGTTCCCATCCCGCGAAGGATGGGCGACCCGCCGGGACGCGAACGCATCCAGGTCCAGCCCACGCCGCCCATCCAAATAGGAAGCAGGAACGAGGTCAGGCCAAGCGACTGGAGAAGCAGATCGGCGATGTAGGCGCCGAAAAGACCAACCCAGTTGCGAGGTGCCGCTAGATCGGGGGATGTATTCAACGACGGATCGGTCGGGTGATAGCTGGCGAGAGCAAGGAGAAGAAGCAGCGAGACCAAAAGGAGCACGATCCCGAGAAACATGTTCAAGGGGCGGCTGCGCGTAGGCGATAAAACAATGCGAGATGGGCTTCATGGCGTGGGTGACTCGGCTCCCAGACCGGCACAAAAGAACTTATGAGCCGACGGCTGGGAGCAAACAAATCGTCCCAGAGCAATTCTTATTCTCGGCGGCAGCGGAGGCGAATCGAGTCACAAGCCAGGAGGGGGAACCAAGATGTTAACCCCCCGGAGGAAGCGCGCGACAAGTTCAGCCGCCAATGTACTTCGCGCCCCAGATCAGCAGCCATCCGCCCAGCAAAATGCGGTAAATGGCGAACGGGATGAAGCCGTGCCTGCGCACCCAGTGAAGGAACCACTCGACCACGCCCAGCGCGACGACGAAGGACACGACCGTGCCGATGATGAGCACGACCCAGCGCTCATGGTTCATCACGACATGCGCCGCAACCGCGCCGGCAGCTCCGGCGGCTTTGCTGCCATGAATCTCTTTGAGCAGATCCCATCCGGTGGCGGCGATCATGGTGGGAATGGAAAGAAGAAAGCTGAACTCGAGAGCCGTGGGGCGGTCGAGGCCGGCAAGCTGGCCGGCAGCGATGGTCGACATGGAGCGCGACGTGCCGGGAAAGATGGCAGAGAGCGTTTGGCAAAGCCCGATCCAGACCGCCTGCGGCAGCGTCATCTCCTCCACGTGCGTGGTGTTCGCGTCATAGCGCTCGCTCCACACGTCAACCACCCACATAACGATGCCGCCCAGGAGCAGCGCGATGGCCATGGCTCTGATGCTGCCCAGATTCTTCTCGCTCCACTTACGCAGCAGGAGCGCGGGCGCCGAAGTGCAGGCAAAGGCAATGAGTGTGAGCGAAATGGGATGGGTGAGCCAGTTGCGATCGCCTTTTTCACCCTCGGGAAAAGTGCGCATGAAATTGAGAATGCGATCGAGAAAGAGCAGGCACAGCGCGAAGATGGCGCCCACCTGAATGACGATCGTGTACATGACCCAGTAGGGATCGTCGAGCGGAATCTTCATCAATGCTTCTGCAATGCGCAGGTGGGCCGTGGAACTGACAGGCAAAAACTCGGTCAAACCCTCCACGATTCCCAAGAGAATGGACAAAAGATAAGGGCTCAAAAAGCCTCCCGGTTGCTGTCAATACGTGTCTGTCGGCGAATCAGGAAACGAACCGGGAGGCCGTGAGGAACTCACTCCAGGTCAATGCCATAAACAGGAACACCCTGATCCAATTTGTACACCAGCGCACCCGCGCGCAAGGAATAGTCGGAATCGGCAAAGTGGGCCTTGAGCTGCGCGGCCACTGTGCGCGCCTGGTTGTGGGCGTCGTTGCTCTTGCGGTCGTCGCGGTCGGCGGCGTACATGTCTTTGAGCACTGCCAAGCGATACACCGCCTCGTAAAGCGCCCGCGCGGTGCGCGGGCCGTCGGGATATTCGTCGGCGTATTTGAGATAGATATCCGCCTCTTTCTCAGGGCACTGCTCGGAGCCCTGCCAGTCGCCGCAAAGCTTGTTGTCGATGAGGTCAAAGGCCGCGAAAGCCGCCCAGCGTGTGCGCGGATAGTACTTGATCACTTTGCGCAGCGCGTCTTCGTCCATCCCTTCACGGAAAAGAGGACTCTTCTCGTGAGCTGAGGGCAGCGTTGAGGCGTCGGCCTTTTGAATCTGCCATTGAATGTCGGCGGCGCGCCATGCAGCTTCGGGCGCGAGCGGCGAGTTGGGAAACATCTCGGCGACGCGGCGATAAAGCAGGCGCGCGCTTTGGGCGGCATTGGCCGGGCCGCGCGGATCGGAGGCCAGCGCTTCCTCGTTGGCTGCCGCGCCCATGATGATCTGGTCGCCGTTGGGCGTGGTCTCTTCCACCACTCCCTTTGCCTGCATCCACCCGGAGATAGGCGGCGGCGTTTCATCGCTGCCAACCATCGGGGTGTCCCGGTCGCTGTACTGTTCCTGAATATCGGTATTCGCGTAGACGCGCATCCAGGACCCGCTCTTTTCCGCGACCACCATCTCGCGGCCGATTTGCACTTTGTCAACTCGCTGCGAGCCGGTGTCGGGCGAAATATAGAGCGAAGTGATCGCGCAGGACCGTGGCGCGCGGGCCGGCCATGGGTTTGACCTGCTCCTGCGGCCGTTTTTGGCCGGCAGCCGGCAATGCGGCGCACGCGAGCGCGGCCCCGAGGGTGAGAGCGCAGAAAGCGAAAATGCGCGGCTTCATCACAGAAAGAATCATAGTTGAACGACGCTAGGTTAGGCTTTCGGTGAGCACCTGCGCCAGAAGTGCCGGATCGACGTTGCCGCCGCTGACCACGGCCACGGCCTTGCGGTAGGGCGGCAGCTGATCGGCGTGGAAGAGCAACGCGGCTGTTGAAACTGCGCCGCTGGGCTCGGGCACCAGGCGCGTAGCGGCGACGATGGCGCGCATGGCGGCGCGAATCTCGGCTTCGGTCACGGTGATGATGCCGTCGACAAACGCCTGGATGTGAGCGAAGTTGCGCACGCCCACGCTTTGTGTGCGCAAACCGTCGGCAAGGGTGCGGCTGGTCATTTCCGCCGGCCAGGTGACGATCTCGCCGGTGCGAAAGCTCTCCGCCGTATCGCCGGCCAACTCCGGCTCGACGCCGAAGACCTTGGTTTGCGGACTGAGCTGCTTGACTGCCGCGGCAACGCCGCTCAGCAGGCCGCCGCCCGAGACCGGCGAGACGACGAGATCGACATCCGGGCAGTTCCTCGACAATTTCCAGGCCGCAGGTTGCCTGCCCGGCGATGATCTGCTCGTCGTCGTAGGGCGGAATGACGACGTATCCGTGCTCGCGGACCAGTTCTTCGGCCTTGGCCAGCCGCTCGCTTGAGGCCACGCCGACGTCGACGATTTCAGCGCCCAGCGCGAGCGTGGCCGCGCGCTTGATGGCCGGCGCATTCGAGGGCATCACGATCACGGCCTTGGCGCCCACTTCGCGCGCCGCGTAGGCCACGCCCTGGGCATGGTTGCCGCTCGAATAGGTGATGACGCCGCGGGCGATTTCCGCGGGCGTGAGCTGCAGAATCTTGTTCGCAGCGCCGCGAATCTTGAACGCGCCGATGGGCTGCAGGCTCTCGGCCTTGAGCCAGATCTCCTGGCCGGCGCCGTAGCCGGAGACGCCGGGAAACTGCGCGCGAACCAGCGGCGTTTTCATGGCGATGGACGCAATGCGCGCCGCGGCGGCGCGAATTGCGTCGATCGAAACCAGATTTTGTGTCTCAGCTTGCATGGCTGCCCAGCGGATTCCGGGCTCACCAGCGCAACGAAAGCTCGCTGAAGGCGGGAAACCCAACTCTCAAGTATCGCCGATCAAGGTGAGACCGCCGATCAAACTGTAATTGGGAAGCGCAAAAAGGGCGGCAGCCGAAGCCGCCGCCCTGATGAGCCAGACAGTCCCGGTTAAAAGGTGAACTTGGCCGAGAGCTGCAGTTGGCGCGGGCCGTAGAGGTTGCCGGTGGTCGTCGTCTGTACGTTGAATGCGTTCGCGCCGGTTCCGGTATAGGGGCTGAAGCAGCCCTGCAGCGAGGAGCTCGAGGGCGCGGCGCCCGTCGCCGAGCAGACTCACTGTGCTGCCCGAGGGCAGCGAAATGCTGCTGGTAGCGGCCGTATAGTGCGCTGTAAGTGGAGTTCACGCCCTGAACGATGGTCTGATTCACCACGTTGAAGGCGTCGAGGCCGAAAGCCAGCGACATTCCTTCGTGGATCGCGAACGTGCGCGCAAGCCGCAAATCCACGTCGTTGAAGCCCGGCATGGGAATGCTGTTGCGGCCAATGTAAGGCGGGCGGCCGTTGGTGCCCCGACCGGAGCTTGAGCTCATCGCGCCGCCGTAGATGCCGCCGTCGTCGGCATAGCTCGTGGAGGCTGGTGGAACCGCAGTAGATGGTGCCGCTTATGCCGGAGATGCCCATATAGACAGGCTCCCCGGCGGAAGCGATCTCGCTGCCGGAGAGAGCCCAGCCGTCCACAACGTTACGCGCCAGAGTATTCGCGATATGCCAGGTCGGCTGATAGACGAAGCTGATGTGTGAAGCGGTTGCGGATGTCGGTGTCCGAAGGACCGTTCTCGAGGCGGATGTTGTTGGGATCGAGCGGTACGTCGCCGCCGTAGAAGGTGCCGCTGTTGCCGCCCACCTGGCCGGTGTCGGTCGCGCGCGCCCAGGTGTAGTTGGCGAGCACTTCCAATCCGTTCTGGAAGGGCCGCTTCACGGTCACGGCCATGGCGTTGTACCAGGTGTTGGCCACGCTGAAGCCGGTGTTGAAGGTCGACAGCTGTGAGCTTGCATTCTGTGCCGCGCTCGAGACCAGATAGCGGCGGTCGGTGGGCAGATAGACCGGCACGGTGATCTGCTTGATCAGATTGCCGTTCGCAGTCCACGACGTTGTAGGTCGATCCCGTGCGGCGTCTGGCCGATCAGCTTCGCATCGAGGAAGACCGGCAGCCGCATGCCGCGGGTGCCGACGTAGCCGATCGATAAGCGAGATCTTGCCCGGCATCAGCTGCTCCAACAGACAGATCCATCTCGTGCGAATAAGGCGGAACGAAGTTAGGATCGAGACCGTGGAAGCTCTGCGTGCCCAGGTTGCTGGGGCCCTTCACCGCAGGAGCCGCGCCGCCGGAGGGAATCAGAGCCGTGGACAGCGATGGGCCGGTGGCAGGAAAGGAACATTCGGATACTGCTCGGTGGCGCCTGTATTGAACCCGGTGCAGCTCGATTTGCAGCCGGTGTAGTTGTAGTTCACCTGGACGACGCCGTTTTCCACGCGCATGGCGTAGTAGGTGCTGCCCTGGTTGAGCGCGGAGAACATTCCGTATCCGCCGCGCACCACTGTGCCCGGCTCCACGGCTCCAGGAGAAGCCGATGCGCGGCTGCACGCGGTCCAGCACATTCTTGATGCTCTTGGTGTATTCGGCGGAGATCGGATCGTAGTTGTTGTTGATCAGGCCCGGTGACGGCGTGAGCTGAACATCGTAACGCACTGCCGACGGTGACCGTCAGCTTGCGGTTCACCTCCCAGGTGTCCTCGGCAAAGAAATCGAACATCTTCATCCAGAAGTCGTCTTTGCCCTGCGTGCCGGCCTTGGTGTTCACCTCGTCGACGGTCTGGACAAAGGTGTTGTAGTGGTAGCCGGCGTAGGGATCGGTATCGCCGGACTGGCCCTGCGAAGGCGTCCGCGATCCAGTCGGGGAACTTGGCGGCATTGTTGGTGTCGCCGTAGCTGTAGATGCCGCCGCCCTGGAAGAGGTTGATCATCACTTCGTGAACGTTGTTGATGTCGCCGCCGAACTTGAAGGTGTGACGGCCCTTCGACCAGCTCGAGAACATCGGTGACCTGAATGCGATGCTCGTCGGGCTCGGCAATGCGGGGCAGAGCGTTGGGCATGCCGAAGGTGACCGCGCCGATGGCCACGACGGGGCCGGCGTCGTTTGCGCCCGCTGTTTCCAGGTCGCGGCCCCACTGGCCGTGGACCTCGTTCACCATCGGTTGGTGATGCGTCGTGGTCAATCCGCCGACCAGGAAGCGCTCGTGGTAGTACGTCGGACCGTTGGTCGTCGGCGAGCTGTTGGAAATTGTCGGCGTCGAGGTATAGCCGTTGGTTGAACCGAAGTCGGCCCAGTTGAAGTCGATGAAGGCGTCGTTCTTGCGTTGATGTGGTAGTCCAGGCGCGGGAAGAAGAGGTTCTGCTTCGCATAGCGCGACGGGCGCCGCCTCGCCCACGTTGATCAGGAACTGGATGCCGGCAGTGCACATGCGTGCTGGTGACTGTCGCCGGGCACTGCGTCGGCGAGATGACGGTGCCGGCAGTTGTTTCTCGGCGTCGGCGTCAGCGTGATGGTGTTGGTGTTGGAGTAGAGGACGCGGCCCACGCGGCGGAAGCCGTCATAGGTGAAGAAGTAAAACAGCCTGTCCTTCATGAACGGGCCGCCCACCGAGCCGCCGAACTGGTTCTGCTGGTGGATCGGCTGCGTCAGCAGAGTGGCGGCGACGCAGCGGATTGCTGGCCGCGCCTGTACAGAGCAGTTCCACTTGGCGATACGGATCAAGCGCGTTCAGCGTCGGGTAGCGCAGGTAGTAGAACAGGTCGCCATGCAGGTTGTCGGT
Source organism: uncultured Acidobacteriaceae bacterium (assembly GCA_963782285.1). Taxonomy (GTDB): domain Bacteria; phylum Acidobacteriota; class Terriglobia; order Terriglobales; family Acidobacteriaceae; genus Telmatobacter. The sequence goes on along the minus strand of CAWAJH010000009.1, from coordinate 231,591 downwards.
GCCGCTCTTGGTGATCGCGTTCACCTGGCCGCCGGCCGCCTGCCCGAATTCGACGGAGTAATTCGAGGTCTCCGCCTGGAACTCCTTGATGGAGTCGAGCGAGTAAACATAGGGGGCGCCGCTGGCGCGGCCGCGCGCCTCGGAGAACAGCATCTGGTTGTTGTTTGCGCCGTCTACGTAGTTCTGGTTGTAAAGGCCGCTGATGCCGTGGAAGCTGATCAGGCCGTCGTGCCGTCCTGCGTCACGTTCGGCGTCAGCAGCACAAAGTCGCTCCAGTTGCGCGCATTCACCGGCATATTCGCCACCAGCTTCGCGTCCATCACCTGCGAAACTTCGGTCTTTTCGCGTGTCCAGAATCTGATTGCGTGCCGGAGACTTCAACCGTGGTGGTCGCTGCGCTCACCTTCAGCGTCAGATTGATGTGAGCGTCTGGCCGACGAGCAGCGTAATGCCCTTCTCTTGCACCTTGCCGAAGTTGGTGGCCGCTGGCCTCGACTTCGTAGTGGCCCGGAAGCAGGAACGGCGCCGCGTAAAGACCGGCGCGAATCGGTTGTGTAATCGTGCGCAACGCCGGTGTCAGTATCCGTGACTGTCACCGAGGCTCCGGGGATTGCCGCCTGGTTCGGGTCCATCACGGTTCCGTTGATGGTGCCAGCGCCAGAGGTTTGGGCATGTGCAGATACTCCGGCAAATACCACGAAAAACGCCGTCAATGCGATCGCGGCGAGAATTCGCTGGGGAAAGAAACTCCATAGCTTTGTCATAGGCTCTCCTTAAGGGCTGAATAGATGTGTTTTCACCTTTGGAAGAAACGAAAGCAGTGCCGTAAGGTGAGGACAATGCGGCGAAAGAGCCAACCCGCCCGTAGACTTATAGTTCAACCCTGAGCGGGACGTCGTAGCTCGCTCTGCAATGATGCAGTGGCTATAACTTCCAAAGATGCGATGAGTCGTGCCCAGCCTATCACACATCGGAGTGGAAAAAGCGTCAAAATCCCGTAAAGAAATGATTTATCGGGCAAGGAAAAACCGCGCATGCTATTCGTATGCGAGCGCGTCGATGGGGTCTTTGCGGGCAGCCATCCACGCCGGATAGAGCGCGCCGCAAATCGATCCCACGAAGGCGATCGCTGCGGCGTAGCCGATCCACAAAGATGTGATGTCGAAGGTCTGCGTGGGAAAGAAGTGATGCATCCCAAGCTGCACGCCATAAGTTCCTGCAATACCCACCACAACCCCGCCGATTGCCAGCAGCGCGCACTCGCGCAGCACCACGCCCACAATCGTCGCCCTTGACGCGCCCATCGACTTGAGGATGCCGATCTCGCGCGTGCGCTCAAGCACCGCGGTGTACATCGACTGGAAGATCACCAGAAAACCGATCATGACGGCAATGCCTGTGACAATTTCGAGAGCAAGATTAAACCCGGGAATCTTGTTCGGTGTCATCTGGTCGAGCCAGCTATCTACAGTGGTCAGTGTGTTGTCCTGAAAACCGCGCGTCGAACGAATCTCCTGCATCACCGCGTCATCGTTGGCCGGGCTGTCGCATTTGATGAAGAAAACCGAGGCCATGCCCTGGGCGCCGATAAGCTGCTGCATGGTGTCGAGGGGAATCAACTTGCGCCCTCCCTTGCCCTGTTCGACGATCCCCGAAATGCGAAACGGACGATCGAGAATCTTGATGGTATCGCCCACCTCGTAGGGCTTTGCCGTATTGGGATTGCGGCTCGCCGCAAAGATGTTGTCGACGATCACGTCATTCGGCCCCGTAAACCGCCCGCCGGAGAGAAAAGAGAAAGGCTTCAAGGCATCGAAACTCTCATAGTCGATGCCATAGAGAATCTCGACATTACCGCTCGTGGACAGGTGCTCAATGGCGGGCGACACGATTGTGACATGGGACAATCGGCGCAGCGCCTCTACGTCTCGGATTGGCATGGAGGCGCCGCTTACGCCATTGAAAAGGCTGGCGTTAGAGGGCAACAGCATAAGGTCGGCACCGATGCCGTTGGTACGCTCCGCCTGGGAGTTCAGGAACCCCATGAAGATAGCCACAATCGACAGAATCATAATCACTTCAATGGCCACGGCAAGCACACTGATGACGGAGCGCAGGGGGCGATGCAGCAGGTTCGCGAAGATCAATTTATTCATTTTGGAACGCAAATCGGGAATCCGGGACCCAAAAGCGCTGCCCTCAGGGTAACAGTCCGGAGCCGGGAGCCGCTTTGGACCCGGAATTGCTTGCTAAAGCACACGTTACGTTGGTGAGTCCACAACCGTCCTTTAACCCAGAACGGGCTTTGACTCGAGGCGAAACCGGGTTATCGTGAAGGTAAAATTTAAGTGGGACACCCGTTGGGGGTTTATGCCCGTACTTCAGACGCCGATGGGAACTTTCGGAGAAGACCTGCGCAAAGAGCGCCTCGCGCGCGGCATTGCGCTGGAAGACATCTCGGCGGTTACCAAGATCAGTCAACGCCACCTGCAGGCGCTGGAGCAGGAGAGGTTTCGCCTGCTGCCGGGCGGCATTTTGAGCAAGGGAATCGTTCGCGGCTACGCCAGCGCACTTGGCCTCGATCAACAGGATTGGACCGAGCGTTTTCTCCAGGCCTACGGTGCCTCCGGCCAGATGATCGACGACGACCGCAACTGGACGAAGTTCGCCTCCAATGTGGGCAAGGCTCGGATTCTACGTCGCGAAGCGGCCCAAATGCGCCTGCGCTGGATTGGCGCGATCCTGTTGGCGTTGGTGGTGGCAATCGCCGCGTTCTTCACCGTGCGTTACGTGGGCGTCCGTGTGGGGTGGTGGCATTCGATGCTCCCCGGACATGGAACGGCTCTTGCGAGTCAAGCTGCGTACATCCAGACCCGCGACATGTTGACTCGCATTCTCTCCTGATTCTGGCTCCGTCGGCGCACGATGGGTGATCCGGTCAGGACCCCTAATAGCCCGTTGAACGTCGAATGCTTGCCATACGCTGCAGGCTTTTGCCGCCAACCCGCCTGCACCAGTACCATGGGAGGGAATGCGCAATCGGAGTCGAGCCTGCTGAGGCAGGAATCCCGGTTGGCAGCGGCTGCATAGCGGGCTTTTATCAATGCGGTTCGCTGAGTCAGGGAGGCCCAGGCGGCCCTGCTTGACGGTCGCATCGGCCCATGGCGCAAGACCTTAGTTGAACCCGTAGACACGAGAAGGAGTGTGAAGTTGAGCGATCGATTTTTGTTTACCTCTGAGTCGGTTACCGAAGGCCATCCGGACAAGATTGCCGACCAGGTGTCGGATGCCATTCTCGATGCATGCCTCGATCAGGATCCCTACAGTCGTGTGGCGGCGGAAACCCTGACGGCCACCGGACTGGTCGTGATTGCAGGCGAAATTACCACGAAGGCCTATGTCGATTTCCAGAGCCTGGTGCGCGGAGTGGTGGCCTCCATTGGCTACGACAATGCGCTCTACGGATTCGATTCGAACACCTGCGCGGTGATCTCGAGCATCAACAAACAGTCGGGCGACATTGCCCAGGGCGTTGACACGGGCGGGGCCGGCGACCAGGGCATGATGTTTGGCTATGCCTCGGACGAGACGCCGGAGCTGATGCCCGCGCCGATCTCTCTAGCGCATAAGCTCTGCCGGCAGCTCAGTCATGTTCGCAAGAACGGCAAGCTGCCCTACCTGCGACCTGACGGCAAGAGCCAGGTCACAGTGGAATACGACGAAAACGGAAAGCCGGCGCGGATTGACGCCGTTGTGATCTCGAGCCAGCATTCAGAGAGCGTAAGCAACGAAGAGCTGCACGCAGACATCCTCAAGCACGTGATCCAGGCCGTGCTCCCGGCCAAGTGGCTGGACGAGCACACCAAGTACCACATCAATCCGACGGGACGATTTGTGATTGGCGGCCCGATGGGCGACACAGGTCTCACGGGTCGCAAGATTATCGTGGACACCTATGGCGGCATGGGACGCCACGGCGGCGGCGCCTTCTCGGGCAAGGACCCGACCAAGGTGGACCGCTCGGCTGCCTACATGGCCCGCCACATTGCCAAGAACATTGTGGCCGCAGGGCTGGCCGGCCGCGCGGAGGTGCAGCTTGCCTACGCCATTGGCGTGGCTGAGCCGGTGAGCGTGCTGGTGGAAACCTTTGGCACCGGCAAGTTGAGCGAGGCGAAGCTCACGGAACTCATCCGCAAGAACTTCTCGCTCACCCCGAAGGGCATCATCGAGTCTCTGAACCTGCGCCGGCCTATCTACCAGAAGACCGCGGCCTACGGGCACTTCGGTCGAACCGAACCGGAGTTTACCTGGGAGTCAACAGAGAAGGCCGCCAAGCTCGCCGAGCAGGCCGGAGTGGCTGCGGCGGCGAAGGCGCGTTAAAAGGACCGAGCCTGGCATCGCTCCAGAGTCAAAGTGGGATCCGCCTCGGCGGGTCCCATTTTTTGCTTCGGATGCCGATAGCTTAGAATTTGCGGGGGCGGTCACACCTGGTTTTTTCGGAGAAACTTATGCGCCTTCATTTACCTGCCGCTTTTCTGTTTGGTTTTGCGACGATCTGCGCCGCGCAAAGCGGCGCCAACTGGTCCTACGAGGGAAAAGCCGGCCCGCTGGTCTGGGGCAGGCTTGACCGAGCCTACGAAGCCTGTTCGAAGGGGCACGAGCAATCGCCTCTCGATATGCGTGGAGCGCGCCTGAACTCTTCGCTCAAGCCGCTCGAGTTCCACTACATCGCCGGGCCGATGACACTCGTCAATACCGGACATGGCATCGTTGCGCATGTCGATCCCGGCAGCACACTGGTGGCGAACGGCGTGCACTACAACCTGGTCGAGCTCGACTTTCACCACCCCAGCGAGCACGCGGTGAAGGGCAAGCTCAGCGACATGGAAGTGGACCTGGTGCATCGCAGCGACGACGGCAAGATCGCGATTGTGGCCGTGCGTTTGAACCAGGACCGTGGTTTTCCCAATGCGTTGCTGGCGTCGATTTTTGACCACTTGCCCGCCACTCCGGGAACCAGCACGAAGATCGCTGACATGGTGAACCCCGGCGGCCTGTTGCCGGTTGACCGCGGGTATTGGACCTATGTCGGGAGCGAATTGACGCCGCCCTGCACCGAAGGCGTTCACTGGTATATGTTCGAGGCAGACCTGAGTCTAAGCCGCGAACAGTTGAGAGCCTTCGCGAGACTATTCAAGATGAACACGCGGCCGTTGCAAGATCCACACGGACGGCGGATTGAAGCCAGCGAGTAGGAGCAGGTTTCAGCTTTTGGCTGCCGGCCGCCTGCCTCGAGCTTTTAGCCGTTAGCGCTTAGGTTTTAGCTTTTAGCTGTCATCTGTTTGCACTCGGATTTCGGCTGTTCCCTGCCCCTGTTCCCTGCCCCTGTTCCCTGATCCCTGTTCACTTTTCTCTTTCAAGCGGCGTCAACTTCAGCGCCAGCGTCCCTCCAACCGCATCGACGCTCACGCTGGTGAGATCGCGGACGACGTAGTGTGCAGCCTCCAGCGTTTCGGCACGATGAGAGAAGGTCGTCGCCACCACGGTGCATCCAGCGTTGCGGCCCGCTTTGGCGCCCGAGGCCGAGTCTTCAAAAACTACACAATCGACAGGCGCGATGCCGAGCAGAGCCGCGCCGGCGAGGAATGGCTCGGGATGCGGCTTGCCGCGCGTTATGTGATCTGCAGCAACGAGGCGCGAAGGCAGTGGAATGCCGCTCGCAGCCAGTCGGACGCGGGCAATGCGCTCAGTGGCGCTGGTGACAACCGCCCAGCAATCGGGAGGCACGGCAGCGAGGAGTCCCGCGACACCGGGAAGAACGGCCAGGCCCTCATTGTCGGCGACCTCGATGTCCTCGATAACTCTCAAATCGGCTTCGGCATCGAGATCGGGGCGTAGGAGTTCGATGGTCTCGATGGCGCGGCGGCCATGGGCGGTTCTGCGAGTCAGCGCCGGATCGACACCGCGAAGTTCCGCCCATTTCGTCCAGCTGCGCTCCACCGACCCGATCGACGAAATCAAAATGCCATCCATGTCGAAGAGGATGCCGCGGCAGTGAATGGAAATGGGAGATCTCACAAGTCGATTTTAGCGAGTGCAAAAGGCGACCAGCCGAATGTCTAATTCGGCGAGGGTCTTTCGATGTGATCGATGACAATACTCTCAGTCGGAATTTTGACGGGGATGATTTTAAGGCCGAGCGTGGCCAAATCCCAATCCGCAGCCGGATTACCTTCAATGCTTAATCGCGTCACAGCGAAGTCGAATTCTCCGGCTAGCCGCGTCTGGTCCACAACTGGTGCGCCAAAAAGTGACAATTCCATGGCCAGCGACCCCATCGAAGTTTGATAGAAGTGCACGACCGGGTCGTCCGAAGACAGGATTGGGACCATCCTGCCGCCGAGGCCAATTCTCTGTGCCATCTTCGGAATGACATCGTCTGGCCGCGAATCGGCGAGGTTCTTCCGGTTGACCCCATGACTCGCGATAACCAGAGCATAGCCGTCGGCGACCGCAGGGATACGATGAACGACGAGCTTGCACCGATCTGCAAAAGCGTTCTGCAACACTATCTGAAGCATCGGATTCCGCTCTTCGGCGAAAGCGCGCCGGGAAAGCTTCTCCCACGCAGGCAGGTCGGCTTCACCCACCTTGCCAACAAAGTCGTAATTGTCATTCCACAACCAGCTCGGAGCGTTGATGAGACGCTCCCTCCTCCCAAGCGCAAACGGGAAGTAGGCCAACAACGCTGTGACTCCCAACGGCATTCCTATCGCGCGATATTCGTCTCCGCCCGGAACTAATCCAAACATCCGAATGTCGGGGTTGGGTTTGCTGGGCCGAATCGAAACCACGTCAAATGTGAGGTCAGGTCGTACATTTGGCGGTTCGTTTGCAGTCTCTCCGGCAGCAGGGCCTGCGATAACTTGCGCGCTCGCCGAAACACACATGAAGTACGCGGCAGCTACGCCAACGGAAAGCGTACCGCTCCACATTCTCCACGCAGCTCGATGCCCACTCATCACGCAGTCATATTATTGGACCGCATTCATTAGATTTCGCACTTCAAGAATTATCGTTTCGCGGCGCTGGACTTCGGCACAGCAAAAATCACCTTCGGCGGTTCCCCAAACGTGATCGACGCCTCAACCAATTTCTTTTTCGCACCGGACGTGACTCGAGTCTGGCCAAGCGTAATGGCGCCGTTTCCGATTGTGGCGTCGGCCGTGAGGTGGTCAAAGCGTGTCAGCGCGGCGGGAACCAGGGCGGGTTCGGGTGCGTCGCCAGCCGCATTCTTTGGAAGAGCCGGCTGCACAACGGCGGCGATGGAGCCATTTCTGGCTTCGAAGTGAAGCGTGCCCTTGGCCGAGGCCGCAAGATCTCTGTCCGTGTATCCAGAAAGTTCGACTTTGCCGTGGCCGGCGAGCGGCTGGCCGGTCCAGAGCAGACCCAAAACGCGCCCGACATCGGCGACGTTGAGCTTTTGGAAATCCCCTTCGAAGGTGTAGTCGGGCTTCTCCTGAACGGTGGCGGGCTTCAAAAGCGATCCGGTGGCACTCACGCTGCCACCGAAAACATTGGCGTCGAGGCTGGTGATTTGGGCAGAGGCGGGAAGAATCTGGACGGCAGCCGATAGATGCTGAAGCTCGACCGGGCCGAGGACGAGCGAATCCGCGGTTAAGGTACCCTCAAGCTGCGGCCAGGGTGGGGCCTTGGAGGGATCGAATCGATCGATGAGATCGGAAAGCAAAGTTCCTTTTTCGCGCGCGCCCAGCAGAGCCGTTTCCAAAGCGCCTGCGTCGAGATCGCCGAAATGCATTTGAAGTTGCGCGGGACAGGGTTGCGGCGCGGCCTGAAGCGCGAGTTGATCGGAAGGACATTCCAACGGCATTGCGAGGCTTGCCGTTCCCTTCAGCGGGCCGTAGGAGAAGGCGACCGGATCCCAGTTGAGAACGCCGTTGTCGAAATGCAATGTGGCTTCAGAGATTTCAACGTGGTTGGCGAGATAATCGGCCTTCCAGTTGGCGTTGCGCAGCGTGACAGTCCCGGTGAGGGTGTCGGCGCCAGGGGCTTCGGTTGTGAGACTGCCCGATCCATCTGGAGATTGCGGCTGCTGGGCAACAGGAGCCGATGCAGTAGAGGCGCCGTCGATGAGTGAAAACTGCTCGGGAGCCAGCCATGGTCCGGTTGCAGTGAGATCGACAGCGATGGGTTCGCCGGCCAGCGATGCGAGAACATCCGTCCCCGGAATGCCGGCCGCGCGCGCGATTTCTCTGGCCCGGGCAATTCCGGCCTGGCCGCCCACGCCAACCCTGTAGCCGGAGCGCGCCAGGCGGACGTTGAACGTAAGCGGCTCGGTCCCGCCGGCGGGGATGGCGACGGTTCCGGCCAGGGCGCTAGGAGAACCGTGCGACGCCGTAACCGGTTCCAGCGAAATCTTCGGCGCGAGGAGGGGTCGCGTGAGTCCTCCGCCGCTCAGAACAAGACTCGAGACGATTAGCTTGCCGGTGAGAGGGCCAGTCTCTTCAGGAGCGATTTTGCCATGAGGTTTTCTGGGCGGATTGGCTGGCTTCGCGGGCTGGGCGCTGCCGGCCACGTTGACTGCGTAGACGATGTTGCCGCTCACTGTACCTTTTGCGTCTAGATCGGGTGCGAGCCCGCTGCGGAGCGTTCGCAGGGCATCGAGGGCGGCATCCACCGGAATGCGATCGAGTACTAGGGCAAACTCTGGCGGAAGGTTTTCGCCCGGCATCTCTCCCGTCAAATGGAGGCTGCCGTCACCGAGAGGCGAGTCGCAAGTCAGCTTCTGGAGGCTGCGCTGCGCGTAGTGGTAGACAAATGCGCAATTGGCGTCGAAGTCGAGCGTTGAAGCAGGGGTGAATTCGGCGCGGTGAACACCGGAGGCGCGGAGCCTCATGGTCACCTGCGCCGTGTCGGGAGTGCCGTCGAGGTGCAGCTCGCCGGTCAGGTCGCCGCGCCAGCCTGGGTCAGAGCCGATTACGATGCGGGCGAGCTGGCCCAACTGCGCCTGCCGCCAGTCGAGATCCACATGCAAGGGCATTTGACTGAGCGAAGTCGCGCGGCGAAAGCTGGCCTCAATGCGGACGATTCCGGTTTCCTCCTGGTACAGGCTTACGTCGGTGCGGGCGGGCTGGGCGCGCAAGCGAATACGCCACTCGCCGGAGTTCTCCTGCCAGAAAGAGAGATCGGCGTCGACCAGAGAAAACGGAAGCTTTTCTACCCCGTCCTTGAAGTCAATTCGCGAATTGGTGGCTTCAAGATACGGCAATCGCGGCGCACTGCGCGCACCGGATGCGGGCTCTGCCTTTTCTGCGGCAGTCCGAAAAAGGGGATCGAGATTCCACTGGCCGGGCCCGGCGCGTACAACGTTAAGGCTGGCTTCATCCACGCTGATCTTCCCAATCTCGACGCGGCCGCGCAGAAGTTCGAGCAGGCGGATGGAAGCAACCACTGTGCTGGCGTGAAGCACCGGCTCGGCGCCATAAGCGGGATCCTCGGCGACGCTTAAATCGGAAATCTCGAATCCAGGCCACGGCAAAAGCCGAACCTGGACGGACGACAAGCGCACCGGACGGCCCAACGACCGGGAAATGAGTTCCGTGATGCGGCCGCGGTAGTGGTTGATGTTGATGAGCGGCGGCACCACCAGCAACAACACGAGAATGGCGACCGCTGCAAAGGCCGTCCGCAGCCGCCCACGCACTCGCTTGTTGCCTTCGGCGACGGTGGTCATTGTATGAGTCGATTTTAGCTGTTTATCAGCAGTGCGCAGGGTTCCGTCGTCACTTCTTAGTCGCCGCCCAAGGTTGGCAGCGGTGGCCTAAGAGCTAGGTTTCTGACCGCTTGGTTTTGTACCAATGGGGGTGCCAGGTGTCGATTGGGGGTGCCCCAGGTCTCGATTTTGAGACCTGGGAATCGCGAAACTGATAGTACGAATTCATGCGGTCAGAGTGCTAGCGCGTGTGGTGGAAGGTGCGTTTCCAGCGGGTGTCGGTAAAAAAGTGCAGGGCAACATGCGCCATCGACTGCAGGTGCGCGGCAAGGCCGGTCTGTTCGTAGGCGGACTCGGGAGTTTCAAACGACCAGTAATTGAACAGAGGCCGGCCAAGTATATTGGCGCGCGGCGCAAATCCCCAGTAGCGTGAATCCTCGCTATTGTGTCGATTGTCGCCCATCATAAAGTACATACCCGGCGGCACCACAAGATCGCCGTCGTGGACGTATTTCGGAAAAGCCACATCCCACGATTCGGTCGACCCGGGAATATCCGCGGGAGGTACAGCCGGAAAATCATCGAGAAACTCATTGAAGTTTCCCGGCGTGGTGGGCTGGGCATGAGGCTCCGCCTGAGCCACGCCGTTCAGGATCACAATGCCGTCGTGCAGGTGAACGTGATCGCCCGGTACGGCGATGAGACGCTTCACCAGATCCATTTCCGCCGGACGACCATCAGCGTCTGTTGGGTCGCCGGGCGAAAACACCGGCTTGATGAAAACCACCACATCTCCGCGCCGCGGCTCGCGATAATACACCAGCGGCTCGATCCATTTGGTGGGCGGCGCCAGCGTGATGTGATCGACAACCAGATGATCGCCCACCAGCAGTGTATTCTCCATCGAGCCCGAAGGGATGACCATGTTTTGGGCGATGAACGTGAGGACAAACAGACCAACAACAAGCACTGAACAGATGCCGGCAATCGACTCATAAAACGTCTCGCCGGGCTCCTGTCCGGTTACAGGCCCTTCGGCTGCGGTGGCTGAAACAGGTTTCGGCATCGTCAGTGGATCACGTGAAACGTGCGTTTCCAGCGCGTATCGGTGAAGAAGTGCAGGACAACATGGGCCATCCACTGGAGGCGCGAGGCAAGGCCCGGCTGCTCGTAAACCGATTCCGGCGTCTTGAACGACCAGTAGTTGAACAGCGGCCGGCCGATGATGTTTTGCCGGGGAACAAATCCCCAGAAGCGCGAGTCGAGGCTGTCGTGCCGGTTGTCGCCCATCATGAAGTACTTGCCCTGCGGAACGACGAGATTGCCATCGACGACGTGGTTGGGAAAGTCGATGGCCCAGCCTTCGGTCGCGCCGCCAGGCTGCGGGTAGGGCGGCACGGAGGGAAATTCGTCGAGGAATTCCTGGTAATTATCAGGCGTTGTGGGTTGCGCAAACGGCTGGGGCTGCGCGACGTCATTGAGAATAACGATGCCGTTTCGTAGGTGGAGACGGTCGCCGGGCTGCCCGATGAGCCGCTTGACCAGGAAGAAGTATTGCGGTTTGCCCTCGGCGTCGGGCTCGGGCTCGGCGACGGGCTTGATGAAGACGATGACGTCGTCGTGCCTTGGCTCGCGGTAGTACACAAGCGGCATCCACTTGGTGGGCGGAGCCAGCGTGATGCGGTCGACGACCAGGTGATCGCCGACCAGGAGCGTGTTCTCCATCGAACCGGAAGGAATGACAAAATTTTGCGCAATAAAAGTGAGAATGAACAGGCCAACCACGAGCACCGAGCAGATGCTGGCCACCGCTTCAAACGGTGTCTCCTCCACGCTGTCGGAAGCGGCTTCAGGTTGGGTTTGGGAAGATTCTTTGGGTGCTCGCGTTTTCTTCTTCGACATTCTTCTACTCTTTGATGGATTGCTTCGATTCCAAGGTCGAATCAACGAATCAATTCAATGCACGACGCGGAAAATACGGCCCCAACGCGCAAATTCCGTGAGACGTTCAGCGAGTTCCCTTTCGTGTCCGAGTCTATCATCCAGGGCTGGCTGGGCGTTGGCTTGCGCGTCAGTAGTCGAGCGCCGTGTGAGCGAGAAATAAATGACCAGCGGACTCGCCACGATGGCTCGCCGTGGGACAAATCCCCAGTAGCGGGAATCCAGGCTGTGATTGCGATTGTCGCCCAGAACGAAGTACTCTCCTGCGGGTATCACCAGTTCGCCATTGTGGACGAGGCTTTGCATCTGATGCCACCAATCGGGATCGACATCGGGATCGGTGTACACATTTGCTGGAAAGTTTTCACGGGCCGGGTCCGGAGGCGCGGGTTCGAAGACGGCGTATGGCTGATTGAGCGCGACTCCGTTCACGTACACCTGCCCATGAACGATCCGCAGCCGGTCGCCAGGGACGCCGACGACTCTCTTAATGAGCAGGGGCGGCTCGGGGTGATGGAACACGACGATGTCGCCGCGCTCAACAGGCCGATACGGGAGGAGCCACTTGCCCAGCCGTCCGGAGGGCGCAAAAACCTGTTTATTGAAGAGAAGAAAATCGCCTACCAGCAGCGTGCGCTCCATGCTTTCCGATGGAATAAGGAGCGGCTGCAGCAGAAACGTGAGCGCGAACAGCGCGATCACTACGGTTTGCAGCAGCGATGCGATGACATGCGGAAAGCCAGGAAAATGCGCGCGCGCATGCGACATTGGGTGCTGGAGCGGGAGCGGTGCCGGAGCCGGCGTGCTCATTGTGGGGAGGGTTCCTCTTCCTTCGATTGAATCACGGAACCCGCGCCGGCATCCACGCGATCGGAATTCGACAGAATGTCGAGGGCGCGGCGCGCAGCATCCTGCTCGGCGAGTTTCTTGGTGCGCCCCATGCCTCGCGCCAGCGGCTTGCCCGGCGTTCCGGCTTCGGCTTTCAGGCGGACCTCGACGAGAAAGCGCTTGTGGTGATCGGGACCGCTTTCACTTTTGACGCGATACACCGGTGTGCCCGCCCGTGCCGCCTGCAAACGCTCCTGCAGCGCGGATTTGAAGTTGCCGAGGGCGGCGCCAGAACGCAACTCGAGAGCGAGCCGGTCGGCGGCTTCGCCCATCACGTAGCGGCGGGCAAAGGCCCGCGCCGGCTCCAGGCCGCCGTCCAGAAACAGCGCCCCCATCACGGCTTCCATGGTATTTGAAAGCACTGTGCTCCGGCGGCGCAATCCGCTGCGTTCTTCGCCGCGGCTCAGGCGAAGATACTTGCCGAGACCGATTGCCTCAGCCACCAGAGCCATGTGCTGCCGGCTCACCAGGCCCGAACGCACACGCGTCAACTCCCCCTCGTGCCATTCGGGATGCAGCGCGAAAAGCGCATCGGCGACGACCAGGCTAAGCACAGCGTCGCCCAGAAATTCGAGGCGCTCGTTATCGCTTACAGAAACCTCGCTTCGATCTGCCTGCGCGAGCTCATGCGCCAGAGATCGATGCGTGAGCGCGCACACCAGCAGTTCAGGATTCGAGAATTCATGTCCCAGTTCGGTTTCAAGAGGTTTGAGATCTGCTGCCAATTGCTTCGCCCGATTTCGACCTTTCTATCGCAAAACCAGTGTAGGTGTATCCGGAGCCCGCTTAAGCTAAGTCGCCATGACCAACAGGGCACAGCGACCATGAAGACAGCAACCCAGAGCACAGTAACTCTGGTTTTGCCGTTAATAGCATTTTGACCGATTGCGTACCGATTTCACCGGATGGGAATCTCCTCTATCACGGGGTTTTGAACGCGCACGGTCTTCACGAAGTAGCAGATCGGGGAATTATTGGGGCTTCGTCGCGCCTTGCCGGCCGTTTGCCCCTGTTTGGGGACCTGTCGCTGCGGGCGCATTGTCACCCGCTTCGTCGTCGCAGTCGTGCTCATGGCCGGGTGCGGCGTAAGCCGCCTTCACGCCGCGCTCGGCAGCGAGCCGGGTATCCAGTTGACCGTCGCGGACGGCCAGCGCCTCCTTGTATTCAGCCAGGGCTTCGTCGCGCTTGCACTCGAGATCGAGCATGCGGCCGAGATAGATATGCGACCAGGCGAGCAGGCGCAATTGTTTGCTGGTTGCAATGGTTTTCTGAAAATCGTCGACTGCCTGGTCGGGATGCCCTGTCAACAGATCGACACGCGCCAGGATGAAATGGGCATGTGCCGCATCGGCCGTTGACGCGAGGGTGTCAGACTGGTTGGCGAGCGCCTTCTGGGCCATGGCCGCAGCCGTGTTCACATCGCCCGACGCGAGCTTTGCCTCGGCCAGATCCAGGCCTGTCAACTGGCGCGGCTTGCTACGCTGCAATACGTCCTCATCCGCCGCCTTGTCGAACGTAGTGGCGCGCGCGCGATGCACCTGCTGATCGATATCCATGCCGTAGACCATCTCGCCGATCGTGTCTTTCAGGCTTGAAGGATCTTTCTCGAACTGGATCATCTGCTCGTAGAAATACTGGGTGAGCACGAATCCCTGCGCCATATCGTGCTGCACGGCGACCCATTTCGCGGCATCCACTTTTTGTTGATAAAGCTCGCGCTCATGTTCGTAGCGCGGCAACTGCGAGCGGTCGACGCCTGCAGGAATCTTGTACTCGGGAATGCCCGTGTCCATGGTCCGCGCCTCGATCGCTTTGATCAGGCATTCGATGGTCAGGACCACCGGATCGGATCGGAAGCGAAAATCCAAAGGCGCATCGCGAATCTCCTTCAGAATCGGCTGCTCGCGGCTCAGCGCGTCGGTGCGCGCAAGCAGCATGGGATCGATGATGTAGTGCAGATAGGTGTGGCGCACGTCGTTCATGGGGATGTTGGCGTTGACGGGCGAGACGACCACCACATAGTCAGCGCCGTAGAGGCGCGCATTCACCATGCTGGGCGAAAGCTGAGGCTCCACCACCACGATGAACCGGCGCCCATCGTAGGTGGGAGGCGGCATCTTCAGATAGATATTCGTGGCCACCATCATTCGCGTCAGCGGATCGTGCAGCTGGTCGATTTCGTCGTCGTAGGTATGGTGCGTTACAAGCCATATGCCGTGGAGATCGACCGCGGCCGCAAACGCGCGCAGCACGGGCAGAATGTCTGCCACCTGCGTTGAATCGGGCGGCATCTCGGTCAGGTCCGCCGTGAGTTCCAATCCGGGAGGAGGGGTGAGGTAAAGGGCCAGCGAGATGTACTGCGAAATGTCGCGCGCGGTGCCGGTCATGCGGTGCTGCGCGATGTAGAGACAAAGTGCGTCGCGCTTGTTGCGGGCGTCCTCGCTTTGCGTAAAGGCCTGGTTCATCTCGTCGCGGATGTGCTTGCGGATGGGGTCGCTCTGGTCCAGGCCTTCGTCGTAGCCGCAGGCGTTCAGCGCCGCCGCCATGATGAATACCGGCTCCGAGCTGATGAGCGAGATGGTCGGCCCGGCGGCATCTACCAGCGTGGGCGCCTTTTCCTGGGCAAACATCTGCGAGGAAGACGAACTCCGGCTCGAAGAACTCTGGCTGGACGAACTCTGGCTGGACGAGCTGCTCGAGGACTGCGCCCCTGCGGAATCCGCGTAGAAGCCGGCGAAAAGAAGGAAAAGGGCCGCGATGGTGATTGCCGAAGATTGCAGGAAACGCCGTGACATGAAAAGACCCTGCTGCAAGTCTAGTTAGACGCAGAGAAGGGGTCAAACGGCGCCAGGGATAGGAGACAGGGGCCGGGAAAAGTGCACCCCCCCCGCCACTGCCCCCTTCTGCGCGCATAGGTATTATTCCTGCATGGCGAAACTCTCAGTCAAAGACATTCAAAAGCTTGCTTGTTCTATCGTCAACGAGAACCCTGGAGGAATTCGCTACAGCGCACTCGTCGAGAGAATCTGCCGAGCAGACACCGGAGACTCCAGTAAACACCATTCATGGCTCAGTATGGAACCTCGACACGATATTTCCCAACGAGATCGCCAAACCAAGCCGAGGTCTTTACACGCCAATTGCGAAAGCCGGGAACGAGACTGATGAGCTTGGCAGCACGGAGCAGATTGCACCTAGTGGGAACAAAATCAAGGAGTCGGATTTTTATCAGCCATTCGCCGACTGGTTGAAAAACGACTTGGATGAGGTCACTGAAGTCGCTTCGTTAGGTGGTGCTGGTCTGAAATCGAAATGGGGAACGCCCGATGTGGTGGGCATCTATAAGCCGCTAGCAAGCAACCTCATTAAGTTTCCCATCGAGATCGTAGTCAGCAGAAATCAAGATTGACCCGCAGCAACCTGTAGTGGCATTCGGTCAGGCTGTAGCCTATCGGCTTTTTTCAACCAAAACTTACATTGCAATGCCAAAGACTCTCACCGAGGAAGACCAGAGCCGATTGGAGTCATTGTGCATGCTCTTCGGAGTTGGGATGGTGATATTCGATCTGAACAAGGATGCTCCTCAGTTCTCGATTCGTGTGCGTGCTCAGCGTTTCTCGCCGGACATGTTTTACGTAAACGAATTTGCCGACCGCCTGAAGCATTATGATGCAGCAACCTTTGAAGAATTATTCGGATGATTATGCTGGTTGCTAGGATTCAGACCCGTTAAGTAACTCGGAGGCTATTCTTAATGGCCAGACCAGTCAAGACAGAATACAAAGCGGAATCCCTTGACAGTTTCTTCCGAACCGTTGGGAAAATTAGGACCGAATGGGAATTTGAACCGGATGATAATGCTCGGCCTTGGTTCAGAGGTCACCAACGAAAACACTGGAAACTCATTCCCAGCATCTTTCGTATCGGAAAGTTTGACCGAGAAACGGAGGATGAAATCAGAGAAGAGTTTGCCATTCGGGCTCCCGCGCTTAATAGCGCAGAAGCACTGCCAGCTAGAGACAATAACTGGGACTTCTACTTCTTGATGCAGCACTACGGAGCGCCGACGAGACTTTTAGATTGGACAGAGAGCCCAGCAATCGCACTATATTTCGCAGTCCGCGATAATCCGGGGTATTACGATTCTTGTGTTTGGGCACTCGATGCTTACTCGTTAAATGAGAGGGTACTTGGAAGGAGAGAAGTGTTTGCCCCAAGTGCACCAGGAGCAAACCCAAAAGACGCTGAAAAGGTCACTCCGTGGTTGCCGGAACGATGGACAAAGAAAAGCATTCCGCCTGAGCCGGTCGCTATTTTCCCGACACACATAGCGCGGCGGATCAGTAACCAAAAATCATGCTTTACGGTTCATGGTAGGAAAAACGCAGCCTTTAATCGTTTCTTCGGGGGCAGAAGCCCGTGCCTAATGAGGATTGTTATTCCGGCCAAGTTGTTGGAGGAATATTCCATGAACTTCAAGACTATGGTGTCGATGAAACGACAATTTTCCCCGACCTTGAGGGGCTCGGCAGGTCGCTTGCAACCTCGTATCGTGATTCAGTCCAGGACGTCCCTCATAAGGGTGTTTACGCAAGGCTCAGACCATCAAAACGGAGCAGGTCGGGCATCGGCGTATTTGCGATCAAGGGAATCCCCAAAGATACCAAAATCTTTGCTGGCGAGAATGAGGAGGTTTGCTGGAAGGATGCTAAGGCGATTCCCAAATCAGGTCCCGCGCGTGCTCTTTACGATGAGTTCGCAATCATCTCAAAACGAGGCTATGGATGCCCTGTATCTTTCAACCGATTGACCCCTGCTTGGTTCATGAATGAATCTAGGAGGCCAAACACTCGAATCGACGAAAACTACGATTTCATTGCCTTGCGCGATATTCGAAGAGGCGAAGAATTGACCGCCGATTTGTCAGCTTTAAGCAAGGCTCTCCGGTAGTCTCACGCGACAGCGTAATAAACGTTTTAGCCTAATCCGTGCGCGACTTTCGGAGTGTTACTGGAAGACCTATTCTCGACAAAAAATCTATTCCAATTTCTGTGACTCCTGGACGAGCCTCTGTTGCGCGTCGCGCTCCCGCCGATAGACATCTTCAAGATGGGACAGACCCGCAGTTGATCGATCGTATTTTTGGCGGAAAGGAATCAATGCGCTCTCTAGTCGCTGACAAGCTGCATTGATGTTTTGAACCTCTGCCTGGGTAAACCTGCCATTGTCGGACGCGGCATCGCGGCATTGCTGCTCAGAGTATTTTGCCTGATCCGACAGTGGCGTAATCTTTCCCTCAAACGAGCTTTTAATCGATTCAGTTTGGTTGTGCAACTGCTCAGTTGCATTCGACGCCTGTATTGTTGCGTTGTAAAGCTGACCGCGCGCGACTGACGCATTCGGATTCCCGGCGAGTTGCCGCTCTCTCGCAACATACTCTCCAATCTTTGCAGTAATCGCTTCATATTCTTTCTCTGACCCTTGGAACCTATCTAGACGCGAGTCAGCCATTGAAACGAATCGCGCCATTTCCCCGATGAGCCGATCGATATCTGAGACGAACTTCGCTTGTAACTCAAATGCTCTCTGCTGGGCCTGTGCAGCGACCCGTTCGGCTATCTGCTGAGTTTCAGCATCCTCCATCTTCTGAGCTTCGGTAGCTCTCTGCTGAGCATCAGCGGCTCTTTGCCGAGCTTCAGCAGCGGTCCTTTCCTTCAAGACTCCCTGGGAGCGCGTGTTCAGAGCTGCGATTTGCTGCTGATATACGGGGAGTGCGGAGCGTTTGAATGTAATGGGGATGGGTTGTGCACCCGTGAGCGTGAGCGTGTCGCCGTTGACTGTTCCAGCCAGAATGAATGACTGCAAGCCGAGGAAACCTGACCCGGAAAGCGTCAGATTCTCACCGTCTACCGCCCCGCTAACGGATACGTTGCTCTGTTCGATTGTGCCGTCCGGTTTCATGATGGATGCCGCCAGTTGGCCGGTCAAATGATTGTCTGGAGTGCGTACCAACTGGAGCCAAGCAACTGAGTTCTGATCAGTCGCGAGGTAGGACCCTGAGATGTCTCGATGACAACCGGTAATCAAGATCAGTGCCGTGACTCCGAAGAAACCAGCGCCGCGCAATGATGGGACAGTTGCCAGTTTATTCCAGAACTGCATCTCGACATCTCCTGTTCGCTGCTAAAGGAAAATGTAGACCATAGTCCGTGGGATTATCGTCTTCGAGAATAGCAGCATTGCTTACGTGAGACAACGTCCACGCAGGCAAATCCAACCCAAGCTTGGCCCTGAGAGGGCTATCGGCGAAGCCATTCGCGAAATTCGAATCAAACGCGAGATGTCGCAGGAAGAGTTGGCCTTCGAAAGCGGATTTGATCGGACGTACATCAGTCTTTTGGAGCGGGGGATTCGCAACCCTACAGTACGTTCGCTTGTGAAATTGGCGAACGCTTTGAATGTGCGGCCCTCTGAGTTTTTGTTACGGATGGAGACTCTGCTCAAGGCTCCCAAGCCGCCGAAAGGCCTCAAGTTACCTTGAAGGGGTTTCCATTAGCGTGTTGCGCCCTGCCGGAAAATGCAAAATCATGTTGCTCAGTTTGTTTTCCAGTCGTGTTCGTCATTTCGGCCAAACCTTTCCAATGTCTCGGATGCGGCATCCGCCCTTTCCGAATGTCATCCGCGTAACTGTATGACACATTGAGTCGCTTCGCTATGACCGAACCGGAGATAGAGGCAAGGCCAGGTTGAACATTCTTGACGTAGAACTCGCTCGTGAGCCAATCCGGCTGATCCGAAGGTTTCCAATCATATCGCGCCCGTGCGTTCGTCTTCTGCGTAGCCGCTCGCTTGATCTGAGCACTGACAGACTGGGCAGCAATTCTTCCAGCTTGCGCGGCCTCGGTGATGTGAGCGGACAGAATTCCCTTCACGCACGATTTGCAGTGAGAGGCGCGATAGGCAATCTCTCTCCCGCAATCGCGACAGAGTCTCTTCGGCGTGAATGATGAATTCGCTGCGGGAAGTGGATTTCCGCCCCTCACTTCTCGCTTGTTGCCCTGCGTGAGCCGTGCGGGAACATTGTATGGACGCTTGATTCCCGAGTTGCTGATCTCTCGCGCGAACCATTCGGCAATAGGCGCAACCAATCGCGCCCACGTCGCAGCGGTCTGAGACAGAGTCGATGCAAAAGCCGCCATCAATCGACAGTTTCCGTCTCGTTGCTCAAAGAAGTTGGAGCGCGGCAAAGGGTCACGTCTCAGCCAGTTCAGCACGAATGCATCGACATCGGGCCGAATCGGTTCCATCAAGTCACATGCCAAGCTGTCGCGATAGTGTGTATCGACGTGCAGAACTCCGATCCCAGGATCAAGCCCTAGTGTCGCGGCGGCGAGTCGCGTCTCTGCTTCAAGCACGGCATAGAGATAGTTCAAGATTGAATTCGCTGGATTCGTGGCAAGGCGCGGCGATCCGGTGAGCGGCGAGACCCGCGATCCGAACGCGCGCCAATGCTCGGGGATGCGCCTCAGATCACACTTCGGGAACATGATCGGCAGTATGCGCCATGCTGACCAATAAACTCTAGCGGCTTGTGATTCGATGAGCCGAACTGTATCGATTGACTGGGCACCGGCCAGATCGGAACGGAGTCGGCGTATCGCAGAAGCTGCGGCCTCATTTCCGAGCCCGTCACTTGCTACCCTCTCTTGGCCCGCGAGTTTCCGGTCTATCAGATCGCGGCTGATCCGCAACGCGGCCCCATTTTCGAGAGCCATCGCCTGAGCCCGTCGGAGCTTTGCATCGGAGGAACGCACAGGCCCGGTTGTTATTAGCACTGACCCGTCACGATCCAGCATCATAAACGAAGCGTTTTGATCAGCGAGCCATCGCAGGGCACCTAATGAGACCATGCCATCGGACCCGATCACGACAAGCCGCTTGAGCCCGTGATCGACTCGCGGCAATCGGCAGTGACTTCGTTCAGCGCCAATTCCATCTTCGAGAATCAGGTGTCCACGATCCACGCGAACGCCGATGCCGTAGCCGGATAGAGTGATTACTCCATGACGAGGTTTTAGGGTCGAAGATTTCAGGTGGGAGCATTCAGGAAGGCTGACCGTATTCACTTTGCGCAAGTCGGGTAGCTGCGCTACGGTTTGAGTAGCTGCCATTGGAGTCCAATCTCCTTTGGTGGTCAGGGCCTGTCGCCTGCTAGTAACAGGTGCAGGCCCGTACTTATATTTTAGTGCTCTTCCTGATTTTTTCCCACGCCTTTTTCTCCTCTAAAGAGTCTTTGGACTGACGATAAGCTAAAGCCATTCTCGCGCGCATACCTTCTTTTCGCGGCAGGGAAATTCAAACCCTCATCGGTCATTAGCTGAATCACTTCTGCGCGAGCTTTGCGTTCGGCTCCCGGCGTCTTGAACACCCTTTTCCGACCCCCCGGTGGTTGGGGAAGCTCCTGGGAAAATTCAGTCAGTAGCCTGCGCAGTTCAGAGGGGAATCTTGAGACTTCTTTGAGCGTCCATTGAAACAACCTTGGATTCGGGTCTCCTAATTCCGACAAGACAAGTTCTGCCTTTTCGCGAGTTTCCATTGCATGTACGAAGCCTTGAATCGTCTCGGGTGTCAATGTGTGCTCGCTTCCCACAACAGGTGCGACTTTCCTAAGGAACTCTGCGACAACCTCAAATATTGTTTTGCTTCCGTATTCGCCGAAGACGCGAATGCCCTCTTCGTAACCCGCAGACTCTGCGCCAAGAGCTTTGCCTATATCTGTGAAAACTCTTGTGGCTGTGTTGAGGATTGCCGTTTGCGTTTCTGGTTTCAATCGAAATGCCTCCTTTGGTCTCGTGCGCTCCAAGACTACCAAAAACCCTCTTTTGGTTCTGGTGCAACGAGTCAAAACCCTCGGACCCTTTTGACTCGGGCGAGTTAAAACACCCCATCTGATTTGCGCCACAAGAAGCAATTCGGGGCCACTTGTTGAGACTCAACCGATCATTCACAATGCCGAGCGTACTTCAAATGTGAACGTCGAAAGGAAACCGAAATGGCAAAGAAGAAAAGCTTGAAGCGCAAATCCACGCAGTCACCGAGCCTCGGTACCATGAGCACAAAGACAACAAAGGGCAGACTGACAATTCCTAAGCAACTGAGCCAGCGAACAGCCGCGCCAAAGAAAGGCGCTAACAAAAAGGCGACGAAAAGCAAAAGCACGAAATCGGATCAGAAATCACCGACTGCCGCCAAAAGAAAAGTCCAGCGGCCTCGAACGTCAAAGCAATTCTTTGCCCTTCCTGATAACCAACAGGAGACCTGGAACAGAGTAGTTCACGTGATTGCAAAGATGCGATCTGAAGGTGTCTCACTCACCAAAGCCTCGCGCGAGTTTGGCCTTGATCCGCGTTTGGTTCGGTCCCGCGCAGGATCATCGCTGCGGAAGACAAAGAGCGGTCGCTACGTTGCAAAGGCCAGCGACAAACTGCTCCGAGTGCTTGTTGTTCCGACCCCGAACGGTTTGACGGAGGTGGCCGTGCGCGGCTCAGACATTGCCAGCAAGATTGCTGAATACAGCGACGCTGTTCAGAAATATCTGCGGACGGGCGATTCATCCAAGCTGAAGAAATTCCGTCGCATGAAACTTCTAGACGAAAAAGGCAACCGGATCAAGCTAGGAACTCGTTGAAATTCGCCTAATTGTAGCGTCTTTACTGGCGGCTTTCGTTTCGTGTCCGTCCAAAATCTGCTTGAAATACGGTTTTGGCCTGGTGTTTATAGAGGTTTGCGAGCCTCAGGGGATCATTCCCTCGAGCCTGCAACCGTTGTTCAGGCACACTGCGCCCTGAGTGTTGCCGGTGGTTGAGCCATCAGTCGCGGCAGCCGGATCAGATTGTGCGCCGCGCAACTGAAGACGAACAGCCAGTCCACTTTCTCCAGGCCTCGCAACTTGACCTGGCGCAGCGGGCCGGTTTGCTTCAGCCAGCCAAAGCCCTTCTCCATCAGCCATCGCCGGCTCAGGCTGACGGCATAGCCGGGCTGGCGAGTGGTTCTGCGATCCAGGTTGCTTGCTGCGGCCCTTGTCGTTCTTCGTGACGTGCGGCGTCACATTCAACTCCCGCACCGTGCTGACGAAATCCTTCGTGTCGTAAGCCTTGTCAGCGCCCACCGTAATGCGGCGTGAGCGGCCCTGCCTGCTTTTCGGTCAAGCATCAACAGCGCCGCATCGCGCTCGGCATAACCGTCGGCATGCGTCACCATCGCCGCGGCGATCAGACCGTTGCGGTTCTCCACCAGCGCATGGCCCAGATAACTCAGCTTCGACTCCTTGCCGTAGCTCTTCTTGTACAGTCGCGCATCGGTATCGGTGGTCGATTCATGCGTCTTGTTCGATCGCTTCTGGCCGTGGAAATTCGTACCGTCGCCGTCATCGGAGCCGTCCTTGGAGCGAAAGCTCTTCTGCGAGGCCCATGCCTGGATCAGCGTGCCATCCACGGTGAAGTGCTCGTCGCTCATAAACCGCTTGGCATGCTTGTTCACTTCGGCAAAGAACTGCTGCGCCACTTCGGAAGTCAGCAACCGGTCGCGGTTCTTCGAAAACACCGCATGGTTCCATACCGCGTCGTCCATGCCAAGACCCACAAACCAGCGAAACAGAAGGTTGTAGTCGATCTGCTCAACCAGCAGCCGCTCCGAACGCACAGAATAAAACACCTGCAACAACAGCGCCCGCAGAATGTACTCCGGCGCAATCGACGGGCGGCCCGAGTCGGCATACAACGCATCGAACTCCGCGCTCAACGTCCGCAACACCGTATCCGTCAGCTTGCGAACTGCACGCAATGGATGATCCTGAGGCACTCGCTGCTCCAACGATACATAGCTGAACATCCCGTCCTGAATCCGCTCATCTCCACGCATGCCTGTTAGACGAATGGCAGCGAACCTCCGAGCCGCACAACGGGTACCTATTTCAACAAGTTCCTAGTGACGGACCTAGCGGTACTACAGAAGCTTGGATCAGCCGGAGTCCTGTCATTTGAATCTCTATACAGGAGCGCAGCCTAATGCAAAACAGAATCCCTACACGTGACCCAATCGGAAAAGAACTCCGCCGAAATCGTGCGCAACGGCGTGTCGGGCTCGACAAAAAGTGTACGTGTGGAGAACCACAGCCCGAAGCACTCATTGCAGGTTCAGATTCCGTGATTTGCGCGGAATGTCAACGCAAGAAGAAAGGGTTGTCTGTCATGGACCACCATCACGTTGCTGGGCGGGCAAATCATGATCTAACGGTCCCATTGCCTGCAAACGATCATCGCTCCATCTTGACCCCCGCCATGTACGACTGGCCGAAGGAAACACGCGAGAATCCAACGGGCTCTCCATTGCTCGCTGCCGCCGCTTGCATTCGCGGCTTCTGCGATACGGTCATCTATTTGATCGACAAGCTCATTTATTGGGTTGCAGAACTCCTGGAAGCGCTACATGAGGTATTGGTCTGCGAGTTCGGGGAGAACTACTGGCGAGTTTTGAAAATCAGGTACACAGCAAAACGGCGATAGAGCTTTTCTAGTGCGTGAGCCCATTCCTCTTGACATCGCAATTCGTGCTTACCCTGAAGTTGATGGAGAGACACGCAGACCGAGAGTGCATCCGCCGTGGCATCGCCCCAGTGCAATGCTCGTCTTTGACACAGAGACCCGGACAGATGCGACGCAAAGTCTGCTGTTTGGATGCTTCCGGTTCATCGTTGAGGGGCAGTGTGTCCGCGAAGCTCTTTTTCATGCGCGCGATTTATCCAAGGCTGAAATCACAGCGTTGAAAAAGTATGCAGCAAACCATTCAGCAAATGTTGCGCAGCATGGCCGCCGCACACTTGACGTGTTGTCGCTAGATGAATTTCTTGATGATCTTTTTCGTGCCGCATACAAGGCCAGGTGTTTGGTCGTTGGCTTCAACCTTCCTTTTGATCTGTCACGCATTGGTTTCGATGTCGCACCATCCAGAGGAGAATTCTCGGGAGGATTCTCGATTGGGCTCTGGTCATATGTTGACAAGAAGGGGCGCCGGAAGAGAAATGCATTCCGGCCTCGAATCGGAATCAGACATATTGACAGCAAACGCGCCCTAATTGGGTTCACGGCCAGAAAGAGCCCAGACAGCTATGACCTGGACACCGACAAAAACACTGGAAAAGCGAGAACATTTCGGGGAAATTTCCTTGATCTTCGCACACTCGCATTTGCGTTGGACCGAGCCCACTCGCTCAAATCTGCGTGCGACGCTTTTGGGGTTGAGCATGGAAAAACAGAAATGACGGAACACGGCAAAATCACCGAACACTACATTGACTATTGCCGAAGGGATGTTGAAGCAACTGCGGAATTGGCTGAAAAGTTGCTGCAAGAATTTGACCGGCATCCAATTCAACTCCGGGCGACAAGTGCGTTTTCGCCTGCGTCAAACGGCAAAGCATACTTGCGCACGATGGGCATTGCTCCGGTGCTGGACAGGCAGCACAATTTGCAGCCATTTATCGGCTATGCTCAAACGGCATTTTTCGGAGGTAGGACAAGCGCTCATATCAGAAAGCTCGCTGTGCCTGTCGTTTATACAGACTTTCTATCGATGTATTCCACGGTCAACAGCCTCTTGAATCTCTGGCAATTCGTAATTTCAAATGAAATCAAAATACGAACAGGCTGCAACAACGAAATTGAATCGCTTCTGAAACGGATAACAGTCGATGGCTTATTCAAGCAAAGCACATGGGAGCAATTGACAGCCTTTGTTCGTGTCGTGCCACAGGGGGATATTCTGCCGTCACGCTGCAAATACAACCCTGCAACAAACGATTGGCAAGTCGGCATCAATTACCTTTATGCCAACGATTCAAAAGATGCTCTCTGGTTTTCCCTGCCGGATGTTGTTGCATCTGTCATCCTGACCGGGCGCATTCCGCAAATTATTGACTCGTTCATTCTTGAGCCTCATGGGACAATACCTAATTTGCGACCAACTAAACTGCGCGGGAAGATCGAAGTTGATCCGCGAGAACAAGATTTCTTTCGAGTTGTAATTGAAGAACGGAAACGACTCTCTTTCAGAACGGACCTTTCAGGCATAGAAAGAGAACGGCTTGATAAAGCTCTGAAGGTGCTGGCGAATTCGGCGAGCTATGGCATTTATGCCGAAATGAATCGCCAGGACTCAAGTGAAAGAGTGTTGGTTCATTGTCACGGTTTGGATGCAGAACCGTTTTCGTGTCGAGTGCACAATCCAGAGATTCCCGGAGAATTCTGCTTTTCGCCCTTTGCCTCTCTGATCACTGGCGCGGCACGGCTGATGCTCGCACTACTCGAAAAAAGTGTCACCGATCTCGGCGGCACATATGCGATGGAAGATACCGACTCAATGGCGATTGTTGCCACCGAACGCGCTGGGCTCGTCGATTGTCCGGGAGGAAACCGACGAAAGAGAGATGGAACAAAAGCGGTCAAGGCTCTTTCCTGGATCGAAGTAGAGGGAATTGCCAAACGGTTCAAATTGCTAAACCCGTATGACAAATCTGCCGTTCTCGGATCAATTCTCAAGATTGAAGGGGACAACTTTAACCCTGAGACTGGGGATCAGCGGCAACTTTGGTGCTACGCAATTTCAGCAAAGCGCTATGCGCTTTTTCTCCGCAACAATCGAGGTGCATCGGAACTACTTAGGAAAGGAAGGAATAGCAGCGACAATCACTGGTCTGAACACGGGCTCGGTCATCTACTGAATCCCATCGATCCGGAGCACGAAGACAGAGAGTGGATTGCGCATGTGTGGCAAGGAATATTGAATCCAGCGACCGCCAAGCGAACGCGCCCAATTCCATTTCAAAACACTCCAGCCGTAGGGCGCGTCACTGTGAGCAATCCGGCGATTCTTCGTGCACTGGGCAATCTGAATTCAAAAGCGGACTACTCGCAGCAAATCAAGCCCTTCAATTTCTTGCTGAGTTGCCACGTGGGACCAATGGGCCATCCTGTCGGTATTGATCCAACGCGCTTCCATCTGATTGCGCCCTATGAAACAAACCCCACAAAGTGGTCTCAAATGAAATGGATCGATCAATATTCAGGGAAATCATTCCGAATTTCCGCCTCGCAGCATTTTTCGAGCAGGCAAACAGCGAGCGTGAAAACGTTTGGAGATGTGATTTCCGAGTATGAATTTCATGCAGAACCCAAATGCACCGATTCGGAAGGAAATATTTGCGAAAAAGACACACGTGGATTGCTCCAGCGCCGACACGTCGCTATCGAGCGAATCAGATTCATCGGAAAGGAATCGAATGAGCTTGAGGAAATCGATGCGGGGTTAATCCATTCCGCAGCAGATGCTTACACCGAATTCGTTGACCCAAGCCGCGACGATTGGGAACTCAAGATCAGGTCAGCATTGAATCAGAGTTCCCTGTCCAAGCTGTGCGAGCATACCCCGTTTTCACGCCGAAGTATAATCAACTGGCGAACAGGAAAGTCACGCCCACATCCACGCAATCGGGAAACGCTAGAGAAATCCTTGCGAGGTATAGGTCTCTTGCGCTAAATAATTTCCCGAACCTGATGGACCGACGCGGATTCGTCCCAATTCGACTTCGATATCGAATCGGGCACCTAGTTTTCCCTAAGATGAAAGTGAGGCTGCTGTGTCGCTCGATTCGCGGTTAGGTGCTGAGATTGTTGGGCCGGAAGATGGTATCTACGTAATCTCTGCGTTCTTGGGACGTGGCGGGTTTGGAGAGGTGTTCCGGGCCGAAAACTCGGCAGGACATAATGTTGCCATCAAGTTCATATATCAAGAAAACTTCACGGCTTCACAGCTTCCATTTGCTTTCCTCAACGAGGCTCGTTCAGCATCGCTAGTAAAACACGACAACGTTCTGCAGCTTCTCTATGTGGGACAATCCGACACCTTCGGACCGTATCTAATTTCAGAGTTGGCCGAGGGTGGAACTCTAGCAGACCTCATCGAAAAGCAGCGAAAGGCAGGGGAGCTGATAGATGTTGATCGCTCTAGGCGATTGATGTTGGAAATTGCTCTCGGATGCCAAGCAATCAATAGTGTTCTAATTCATCGGGATTTAAAGCCCGACAATATTTTTGTATTGTCGTCACAGTTAAAGATCGGGGACTTCGGGATATCGAAACTTGTCGAGGAGAGCACGAGAGCACATACTTTCAAAGGAATTCAGCACTTTCGCTACAAGGCTCCCGAGAGTTGGCGATTTGAGGCCAATACAACGAAGATCGACGTCTATTCTGCTGGCTTGATTTTCTACGAAATTGTGTCACTGACGCATCCGTTGTTAGCATCGATTCGCAATCCGTCTGACTGGCAAGAGTGGTCTACTGCTCATTTAACGAAAATTCCGACATCACTGCGGACTGTTCGCCCAGAAGTGGGTTCAAATATTGCGCAGTTGGTAGATCGAATGTTGTCCAAGCGCCCGCAGGACAGACCGGATTGGAGCGACGTGCTCCAAAAGCTCAATTTAACAAACGAAAAAGTAGAATCGAACAGTGGACTAGCGGTGGCAATTTCTTCGGCTATACAGCGAAAAGATGAGCGAGACCGACAAACCGTTGAGGCAGAGAGACGGCGGAATGAGGAGATTCGGAAGAATGATCTTTATAAAACTTCATGTGAATTACTCATTAACACTTGGCAAGAGATCGTGGACGATTTCAACGTGCAATTCCAAGGTGGAAAAATCGAAGTAGAGAGGCGTGCTGGTGATGCTATCTACCGTCTTGCTGGACACAGTCAGATAAATTGCTTCTTTTTTCCCGCCCGGGAAACGAGCATAACTTTGCGCGGTCGTAAACTCATTGGTGGGGGCTGGATTGGAATCCCAGATGGGGTAAGTGGAAACATTGTTCTAGTGCAGTCGGGCGACACCGACCTTTACGGAGACTGGCTCGGATGCTTCGTGAAGATAAGTGCGATTGTTAGTGGTCGAAACCTCATCGGTCGATTTGGAATTTCAGCCTCGACTAAGACTCCGATGGGATTCAGAAGCGCGGATGATTTTTACGATCAGATTCGGTACGCGAGCGGCGTCATGCATGTGTTTACCTATGATCTCAAAAACGACATCAAGACATTTTTCATTGATTTTCTTGAAACTGCATTTCAGTCGCACTGATCGGCGGCATGACTATCTCAGCGTGAAATGCAGAACGGGAGAGGATTTCGGCGAAGCCTTCATTCCAAGTGCTCGAAAGGTCGTCACTTGTGGCCGTCATTAACTGCTATTTTGACGAAAGCGGGAAGATGAATGATGCCCCCGCAATTTCTTTCTCCGGTGTGTGTGTTAAGCAATCCGCGCTGGCCAAATTCGATGACGAATGGAAGGAACTTCTTCGACACTTCGGACTGCCCTCTTTACACATGAAGGAGATTTCTGACCTAAACATTGAAGTATGTCCAAGTATTCCTGCCAATCGCACATTCAAAGATACAATCAACATCCTTAAGCAGTTCGCAGATTGCATGAATGATCATCTGGAGATCGGAATTATTCAGGCGTGGGATGTACCGGGGTTTAAAGCTCTGGACCCGACTGTTGTGAAGGGAATGGGAAGTCCGACGAACCCCTATTATTTGGCCTTCGCTCGTGGAGTCATGGAGCTATCTGACTATGCAGGCGCAGACGACCAAATCAGCATCATTTGTGACGAGGACGCGGAAACCGCATGGAAATGTTTTCAGCATTATCTGGGTTTGAGAGAAGCTGATCCCGATATTCGCAAGAAAACCATCTCTTTGAGTTTTGCAGATGACGAACATTTTCCCGCACTGCAAGCTGCAGACTTGACTGCCTATTTATCACGGCGGGAAGCTTGGCGCTTGTTTTACAAAAGGCCATATTGCTTCGAGCCCTTGTTTGATTATCTGACAAAGGAACGCGGGGCAGGAAAGATGATTTGGCGCGCATTGTTCGCGGACAATGCCATGCAGAAGTCAATAAAGCCGTCAAAGTGAGAAGTAATATTTACATCCATCCCAGGAAGAGGACCTGCATCTCCGCGAGCGCTGCATGTAACTGTTTTAATTGTTGCTCGATACTCGTCATAGAGTGAAGAGTAGCGATGAATCAGCGCATTGGTTTCTATTCGATGAGACCGGTGCCATGAGTGAGTGCAGCGACGCGGCTGTCGGCTCTCGTCTTTATTCTAGTGGGCGCTGGACCGGCTTCGTCTTTGGTGATGAGGCTAATCACTGCAACGTTGCCGTGCACGCGGCCAACTTGCCCGTATCGTTCCTCACCTGTATAAGCATCATCAAAAACAATCGCTGAGCCTACGATTTCCTGCTTTTTCATTTGATTGATCCCCCCTAATAATCTAAAGGGCAAATAAGAAACGGCTTCACCCCACGCATCCATACTAACTCTCAATCGTGACGTGCTTGGATAGCTAAATCAAGTTGCGATTGCTTCCTAGTGGACCCTCCTCGCACCGGCAGATGTGTTGTCGTCAGCGTTAATCAACTTTCCAGAACAGATGGTAATTTCGTCGGCCTCAAGCCACAACCCGGAGTCAACTGTATCGACGTCATCTATTTCCCAAAGCGAACCATCTTCGAGCTTTATGTATTTCCCGCCGTCAAGGTTGCTAATCACCCAGTGTCCTGGACTGCATGAGGTGGTCGGCTTCGAAATCGGCTGATGTTCGGGCTGGAGCATTTCGCTCTCTGCGGAATGTTCGAAGTACCACTTCGAGTGAAAGGGCATGATATGATCCTTGTTTCTAGCCCAAGCATCCGCGAGCGCGACCGCTTCTGTTTTTTGATCAGCAAGGATGCTGGCCTCCAAGGAAGCCGCGACAGTTGCCATTCGTTTGTCCCCTGCCGCCTTTCGAATAAGGACCCAAGCGTATGCAATGGTCAGGTCCTTCCCCGCGTACTTGCCATCACGATAGAAGCTGACGACTAACCGTTGGGACACCCCATCGCCGCGGAGCGCCGCAATCCATAGCCATTCGAACGCAGCTTGCCGATTCTGCCCAACTCCCACGCCGAAGCTGTAGGCATATCCAACCATCCTCGCTCCCAATGAGCTACCTGCAAGTGCGGCCTCATAAGACCATTGAAATCCTTTCGCTGGGTCCTTCGTGATGCCTGTCCCCAAAAGCAAAACCTGCCCCATCTTTGCTTGAACGTCTGGATTTCCAGCCTCAGCCGCGCTCTGGAGGATCGAGACGGAGCGATTATTGGAGTCTTGCGCTTGACAAAGTACACACAGTATCAGCGGCAAGCACAACGAAAGGGGCAGAGCATGTCGCAGGAGCCGTGACATAAATCCTCCGATTCATCTCCGAAGTCCACGCCTCGTAGAAGCCGAGACTTGGGAATGCAAAATCATCCAATTCAACAAGAAGAATCATACAAGTGGGCGAGTGACAGGCTACGCAGAAATTACTATTTGGTAAACGACCGGGTGGGTTGTTTCGGTGTGGACGAATTTCCTTTTCCATTCAGACATTTGGCTTCTGGAGGGGGGTGCACTTTTCCCGGCCCCTGTCTCCTATCCCGTCAAACGGCGCCAGGGGGCAGCAATACAGAGGAGGAAGTTCACCCCCTTTACCAGAATCGCATCGGAAGCAGTGCCTGTTATCGAAAGAGCAATCTTCGGGTAGCTAACCAACCGCTATGTGCCTACAAATTGTGGGTCAGAATTCAGCATTCTTGCGTTCAAAGACCAACGCCTTCGAGAGCCGTCTAATTGCCGTTGGGTTCTCACAAGACTACACTTTACGAGTCCCCCGTGAGGTCTCCATGCGCAGCGCTACGCTCTTCCTGCTCCTGGCTTTGCTGGCGGCAACGCAAGCCCGCGCCGTCAAGAGTGTAACTGTTCAACAATTGAGCGGCGAGGTCGCTTCATTCGGCAAGCAAAGTGACGCCAAGGTGGCTGAAAAGCTCTTCGACCTGCAGCTTACAGAACGGTTGAGCGCCAACAAACTCGCTTCTTTTGAAGCGTCGCTCCCCGGGCCCGATTCACGCCGGGCGTTGGTGGCACTCGCGGATCAGTCCGAATTCCTCAATCCTCCGCCGACGGAGATTCCGAATCAGCCGGTGCCGAGCGTCGCGCAGCAACGCGAAATCATTGCCAAATCCATCGATCACGTTCAAGCCACCCTTCACCAAATGCCGAACCTCTTTGCGAATCGGGACACGATCCGGTTTGAAGACTATCCCGCCCGGACTGCGGGACGAAAGCACAGATACGATGGTTCCCTACCAGCCGCTGCATCCGGTCAGCCGGTCCGTGGAAACGGTGCTCTATCAGGACGGCCAGGAACTTGTTCAGAAGCAAGCAGCGCAACCGGGTGGTTCAAGTTCAGTGGCAACCGGCATGATCACGTTCGGGCGAATTCGGTCCGATTTTTCCAGTTGTGTACGGAGATCTGCCGAAGGGCAACTTGAGATGGAGCCATTGGGAACAGGGCGAGACTGACCTGAAGTCCGTGTTTCGTTTCGATGTGCCCAAGGCTGCATCGCATTACCAGGTGGAATTCTGCTGCATCAGAGGCCGCCTGATTTTCCAGGAGTTCTCGGCCTACCATGGCGAGCTTACGATCGATCCGTCCAACGGCACCATTCTTCGGATGACGCTGATTGCCGACCTGGAAAAAGGGGCGGAAATCGCTGAGGCGGATTTGATGGTGGAATACGGGCCGGTTGAGTTGGGCGGAAAGAGGTATTTTTGCCCGGTTCGGAGTGTCTCCGTCTCTCGGGCTCCGGGGGAGTTCAACCGCATTGCGCCCGAACACCAGCGCATTTTGTCCATGGACCAGGCGACCACGGCCAATGAAACCGGAGAGGGCGCGCCTCTGCAAACCTTGCTGAACGAGACCACCTTTGACAACTATCACCTCTTTCGCGCCGACGCACAGATTCTCACCGCTGGCAACTCCCCGGGCGGATCGATCTCAAGCGCGCCCGCAGATGCTTCTTCCAATTCGACGAAATCACCTTCAGCGGCTCTGACGACGCAAGCCAACGAAACGGGTGGATCTGCCCCATCGGCCGCGCCCAGTGACGTTACAGCCGTCGCCGATGGCGCTGGGAAGAGTGCGAATGCTGCTCCGGCGACAACGCAGTTGAACGCCGCGTCCGCAGCGCCGCAACCTGCTGCAGCAACTACTTCGCCGTCACCGGCCTCCTCCGCGCCTGAAATGGCCGTTGTCGCGCCCGCGCCTTTTCCGGAGAAGACTGGGCCTCTCCCGACGCCCTCCGGCAATCCCGGCTTTGCCCTGAAGGTAAACACGCGCCTCGTCGATGTGGATGTCACTGCATTTGACCAAAAGGGTCATCCTGTCACCGGCCTCACGATGAAAGATTTCGAAATTTACGACAACGGCAGGAAGCAGGCTCCGAGGTCGCTCAGCCGCGTGAGCGGCGCTGCATCGCCAAAGGCGCAAGGCTCTGCAACCACGGTACAGGGAGCTGTCTACTCCAATCGCCCCGAGGCTTTGGGTAGCCCCGCTGTGCAGCCTGCTCAAGCGGAGCTCCTCGCGAGTTCGACTATCCTCCTCCTCGATGAAAGCAGTGTTGGCTTCCTTGATTTGACCTACGCGCGCCAGCAGATTCTCAAGTTCCTTGATCGTTTGCCCGAATCTCAGCCCGTGGCCCTTTACCTCCGGACCGGCCCCGGATTTCGCATCCTGGCTGAAGAAACCACCGACCACGCTGCCCTGAGCTCCGTGCTGCGCAAATGGGTGCCGACGGCACAGGATCTTCAGCGAGCGCAGGAGGAGGAAACGCGCACTCGCCAGAGCTTTGACTATGTTGACTCCCCTGACGGACAGCAGTATGTCAACGGGAATATGGGCGGGATGTATTCAGCGACCGCCGACCCACTAAGCACCGCTATGGTGAACTATGGCGGAAATACCACTCCCGATCCAAAGCTGTCGAAGGAGGGCCAGACTCCGCAGCGCGACGCGCTTGCGGCCCTGATCGGAGTCGCTGCAAACCTGAATGCCATCCCCGGCCATAAGAATCTCGTCTGGGTGGCGAGCGATAACGTGCTGGCGAACTGGTCCGATCAGGCGCCCGGCAACGAACGGGGTCAGAATACGATTGACGCTTTCAACCTTGGCATTGAGGAGGCTCTCAACGACGCGCATGTAAGTCTCTATCCGCTGGATGTTTCGCAGTTGGAGGCAACTGCGACGGATGCGAGCCTCCAGGCCAACTCCGTCGGGCTAAACCCTGCGTTGGTCAACGAGACTGCGGGAGCGCCTCCCACGCCGATCGATGGGCGAGGAATAGCAGAGATGCAGCAGGACACGCACGCGGTTCGGCCGGCCATCCAGCATCTGGCGCAGGCCACCGGGGGCCAGTCGTTCCGGCGGTCGGGCAACGTGCTTGGCGAGCTCGACAGCGTAGTTGCGGATGGCGATGCCGCTTATCTTCTCAGCTTCTCGCCCGATACCCAGCCGGACGGCAAGTATCACCAGATCACCGTCGCCGTACCCGCACGACCCGGGATGAAACTGCGCTTCCGCACCGGTTATCTCTACACCAAAGAGCCTTCGACGCTGAAAGACCGAATGGCACAGGCGGTCTGGCAGCCGCAGGACGAAACCGAAATCGGCCTCAATGCGCACTGGGATCACGCCTCGGAGGGCGTCGCCATCTCGCTGAACATTGCAGCCACTGACATTGGGCTGCAGCAGATAGGCGATCTCTGGAAGGACAAACTCGACATCTTTCTCGTGCAGCGCGATGACACAAGAACACGCGCACAGGCGAAGGAGCAAACGTTGGTTCTCAACCTGAAGCCTGCCACCTATCAAAAGATTTTGCAGGACGGGATCCCGTTTGCCGAATATATCGACCACAAGCAGAACTTCGGCACCACGCGGATCATTGTGGTCGACGAAAACTCGGGCCGTATGGGATCCATTACGCTCCCCGTCATGATGGAGCGCGCGAGCCAATAGAACGGGCGCTGGAGGAGAGAAAACGGCGTCGGAAACAGACCTCCTACAAACCCCAGCATTGTTGATGTGTCACCGGCATTCCGGAAATAGCGAAGTAGTTAACCTTTGAGCATATTGTTATCTGAAATAGACCTTCCGGATTGCCGACCACACTCCCGCGATCCAAATCCTGCACTCGCT
Source organism: uncultured Acidobacteriaceae bacterium (assembly GCA_963782285.1). Classification (GTDB taxonomy): domain Bacteria; phylum Acidobacteriota; class Terriglobia; order Terriglobales; family Acidobacteriaceae; genus Telmatobacter. Next base: position 196,851 of record CAWAJH010000009.1, on the reverse strand, counting down.
CTGCTCTCCAACGCGTTGTCATCCTGAGCCGAAGGCGAAGGATCTGCAGTTGCCTTTCGCGCGGCCCTCCAGCCAAATTTCAATGACTTCCGGATCGGCGACAACCCTACCGCGATCCAAATCCTGCACACTCGCTCTGCTCTCCAACGCGTTGTCATCCTGAGCCGAAGGCGAAGGATCTGCAGTTGCCTTTCGCGCGGCCCTCCAGCCAAATTTCAATGACTTCCGGATCGGCGACCAACCCTCCCGCGCCCCAAATCCTGCACACTCGCTCTGCTCTCCAACGCGTTGTCATCCTGAGCCGAAGGCGAAGGATCTGCAGTTGCTTTCATGAGTTCATGCGATCGAGCGCCCGACGATAATCGGCAGGCTCACAGTCGTACCAATCCCGGCTGAGATCGGCCCACGTAGGATTTGCTGATTCAATGAGTGCGATTTTTCGGGCTCGTCTCCATCCCTTCAGTTCCTTCTCCCGAGCGATGGCTCTTTGCACATCTTGATGGCGTTCAAACCAGATCAGCCGATCGCAGTTGTATCGCGCTGTGAAGCCTTCATGCTCTTTCCATTTGTGCTGGAATACGCGTTTGAGCAGATCACCCGTCACCCCGACATAGAGCGTTCGGCTTCGGCTGGCCATCATGCAGGTGCAATAGGAGCCCTTGTGCATGCATCGATCGTGGGCTGAAATGGCGGAATGGGATGTGATGAAGAACAACTGCAGATCCTTCGCCTGCGGCTCAGGATGACAAGCAGAGAGAGGATTGTGGGACTATTACCGCCGATGCGGAACTAACCCCGAAAATGGCGTTCTACCCGAATCGACGACGATCCAACCACTACTCCATTTCCTGACCCTGGGACGTTTTACAGGCAAACGATCAGAAATCTCTCTGCTGAATTCGTGAATACACCCTGCTAGTGACAGCCGCGTAGAATTACGAGCCAGAGGAACAAAAGGATGAACGAGCCGACAATGCCAGTAACGAGGATTGGATTTCGATTGCTGGATGCGGTTGAGAGAGCATGCTTATGCTCATGTGGCGCGTCGGGATCATAACGAATGGGGAATAGATGGCCCTGTGGAATGGGCTTGACTGACCTAAGCTCGCCGCTATGGAACTCTCCGTTGGCAAAATAGTTGTAGTGGATGAGGAAGTGCTTGCTGGTAGGGATGCCGAAGGCAAGCGCTCGCCCTGCACCGAAGTCATAATTGCACTCAGTGACCGTGGCAAGAACTTCGGGCCATCCGGATTGGTCAGCACTAAGGCTTGGTTTCAAGGAATTAGCAGCACGAACCGCCTCACGATTGTATATCGACGTATGATTCGCCAGCTGCACGAGACAGCGCCGCGCCCAATATTGCATATCCCATAGCCTCGCTCCTTATGGCAAGGTTGACGGTGTTCTTTCGCTCGACGTCCCGCTGACATCTTCCCGTCCCGCTGCCGGCATGCCGAATCAAGTTTCTTTCAAAGCATCCAGCGAAGCCTTAATCCGAGTGATCGTTTAATTCGGCGCGAAAGCCGCTGCGTTGGGTTCCGTTTGTATTACCGGCCACCCGGAAATGACCAATTGATCAACACCTGCGGCGAAATATTGTCAAACGTGAAACTTCCGGGTGGGCGACAAACCGCCAATAACGCAAAAAGAGTTGGAAGGTAACAGAAAAGTCGAGCGGTCAGCATCGATGAAACGTCTCTCAGTAAGGTTGGTCAGCGGGGAAAGGACGGATGGACCACGGAAGTCTCAAGCAACTTGTGCTCGCGACAATAGCCGATCTAGCGATCGCGCATTGTCCGCTGTTTGCTCAAACTGCGGCCACACCCGCCGGCGCTCCTACGTTCGAAGTTGCCAGCATCCGACGAGATACCAATCCTAACCCGCGTTGGAATATGTACTTCACTGCCGATGGGGTGCACGCGACGGATGTGACGCTCTTTTGGGCTCTGCATGAGGCGTACGGAATCTACGACAGTGATCTTTGGTCGGGCGGACCGGCGTGGCTGGACAAGGCACGCTTTGACATCGAGGCGAAGTACGATGTGTCGCAATACCCCAGCCTCGCCCAAGAACAGCGCCAAGCCATGCTGCAGCAACTCCTGGCCGATCGCTTCAAGTTGGTCGTACATCATGAGCAAAAGGAGTTTCCACTGTACGCGCTTGCGGTGGCTAAGGGCGGACCGAAGGTTGAGGAGACGAAACAAGAGGACCTTCGGAAAAGTCCGGTGCTTGGTGTGATTTGCGTGAACAAAGGAGGCGGCAGAGGCGTGATCGAGATGCAGGGATGCACAATGGCGCAATTTGCCTCAAGTCTGGGCGGTTCTGCGCGAAACGATCTCGGACGAAAGGTTGTGGATCAGACGGGGCTCGCAGGTTATTACACTATCGCGCTGCATTGGGCTCCGGTGGACACGACGAATCCTTCCACTACCGAAGTGAGTGCTCCGCAGGCGAGCGAGCCATCGGTCTTCGCCGCCGTCAAAGAACAGCTCGGGTTCGAGCTGAAACCAATAAAGGGCCCGCTCGATACCATCGTGATCGACCACGCTGAGATGCCGTCAGAAAACTGATTGGCTTGGAATTTGGGAAAGTTCCGAGTGACCGGCAACTCGTCGGGATCAAGATTTAGGCCCTCTGGGCATCCGCCAAAGCTGAGAAAACATTGGAAGTCACACGCCCAAGGCCTCGCTGCCCCAGCGGTGCCGTTGCGGTGGTCGGTCACGGGTACCGCCCAAACAGGGCTATTTCTCAAACCACAATCTCAGATATTCGAAATCGTTCACTCCCCAATCTTGCCCTTCCAATGGGCCAAGACTGCGGTGCTGCATCTCGTATCCGTCCGGTGGCCGGAACAACGCATTTTTAGGCTCGACCGAGATCTTCTCGAGCCCCCACCTGCTCTCTTCTCCGTTCGGATCGCCGTCGATAACGCGAATGATGAGTTGCATCTCTTCCGATGCCCACACCTCGTGAATGCGCGTCCGTTGAATTGTCTGGCCGTCTTGATTCGTGTCATAACGCAGTGTCCATCGGACGCCGTGCGCCCGAATGCCCTCGATGACCTTGTCGCCCAGGTCCATCTTGCTCACCTTGCCGTCTGCATCGGTAAAGTCCGGTCCAAGCGCAGGCAGCGCTGTGGTAAGTTCTGCAGTTTGTTCGAGCCGCGCCTCTGTGAGGGGGAAATTAACTGCGACGCGGGCCGCCCATTCGCCTTCACCCCAATGGATGACCGTGTGCGCCACCGGGTCGATGACAAAGACCCCCCAATCAGGGCAAACAGGCGGATCGCGCAGTTCCAAATGATCGCACTCCGGTTGCAAATTGTCGGTATGAACCGTCTGCATCATCACTCGCCCATCTGCATCACGCGCAATCCGCGAGGGGTAGCGTTCGTTACGGAGAAACTGCTGTTTGCCGTCGGGAAGGACTGTCACACTGCGCGCGAACTTGGTCGCGGAGAAGGGATGGCCAACGATCAGCGGCGATGACTCACTGCCGGCTGCGACTGCTTGTGCAACTTGTGCCGCGAGCCAAGCATTTCCCGCGAGCGCCATCGCTACGATAAAGCTCGCAAATAAACGAAAGGTCATGATTGTCACGCGTTGCCCCCTGAGCGCGCAGCGGTATATCTCGGCCGGCCGATGAGTTGGTGGCTGCGATTATATCGACGCACTGGCGTCAACTTTCGCTCGCCCCGAGGCAATTTGTCGGTTACACCTGAATGACCGGCTACTCGTATATAACCGGCCGGTTATGTACGGATGGGCGACCAGCCAGCAGGAACGAACACGAACTGATGCACGGGCCAGCAGGCGCGTTTAGTTGTCTGAAGGTCTGCTCACACTGTCGATGACGAGAACATCCGTAGGCTCTTTCACTGGCTTTAGATTGAGTCCGAGTTGTTCCTCCATGGCAGCGAATATATCCGGAGCATCGTTTTTGAAGGGAAAGGGAGAGTGGCCCCCGAACTGCGACGAGTCCGGCGTCCACGATAGCTTAAAGTCATACTTCCCTTCGATGTGGGTATGATCGACCACTGGCCACTCCAATTGGACATAACGCTGCAACAAGCTGGCAAACTCCGGCACGGTCGCGTCTCTAAAGGTCATTGCGCCATCGGAGAATCCGATCGTGGCTGTATTTATGGCTGCTGCTGTTGCCGTTGTGGGGGTAAGGAGTGGTCCGTGTTTTGCCACCACGATGGCATATACCTCCATTTTCCTGCTGCCATGATGAATTGTGAGCTGAAAACGATCCGCGAGCAGCTTTTGCAAGATGGAACGCATCTGGGCTGAGCTTGGCCTGCCCGGGAGATCGGGTTGTACGACAAGGTCGTATTTGTCGGTTCTGATCCACGCAGGCCCTTCAACAATCTGAAGTGAATGGACGGAGTAGGCAAACATCAGCAAGTCGACGAGCGAGGTTCCTGTAGTGCGCAGTTGGGTTCCGAACACCATCACCGAACGCGACTCTTCGGGCTTACTGGGTTTGATCGTGGCCACTTCAAAGCTGGGAGTTGCATCAGCAGCCATCGGTGGAGGAGGGCTCTGTGAAATGGATGAGCCGGTGAGTATAACGAGGCATATCCACGCAAGGGAAATTCTGGGGGCGACTTTTGATCTTATAATCGCCATTTGACCTGAAATGCCTTCCCTATTCCCCTTGTCCCTGCTTACCGGCATTGTAGTCTGTCGAGAAAAGGTTTGCTGTCGAATAACCGCCTAACCGGAATGACTCGTTGATAAACATCCCCGCACGCGCTATCACAGTGGGCGTCCCATTCGGATGTTTTTGCCTGGACTCCTCAGTCTTGGCGGGTGGCCCACCCTACGAAAAGGGTGCCCCGTCCTAACTTGTTAGGGCGGGATGGTCTTTGCTCCCTCACCTGCCCATCGCACCCGCTACGCCCTCTTTCAGTCAAGCCCCTCGTCCCGTGACTCGCTCCATTCAAGCCACTTAGCTTTGCAGGCGATATCGCCGTTTCCTGCACAATCAAGATGAGCGTAGATGCCAATGAAAAACATAACCGTAACTGTACCCACCGAAACCTATTACCGGGCCCGCATCTGGGCCGCAAAGCACATGACCTCCGTCTCGTGCATCGTCGGCAAAATGCTGCGCCAAATGGCGGAGCAAACCCCTGCTAGCACCCCTCCCAAAAATTTTTAAAATGGCTGTGAAACTGTGGGCCCCAGTACAATCAACAACTTGCGGCCACAGTTTCACAGTCTCACAGTTTTTTGGGCCAGCGTTCACCGGCCTGCACACCCGATCGTAGCCGCAGTCACAGCGCCGCCCGCTTTCGGGGCCAATCATCGCGGGCAGCATTCGGGCTCCGCATTGCCGTTCCCATCCGCGGGAGTTGGGTCGGCTGTTCGCGCGGCCTGCCCTGATTCAAATGAAAGGATCCCTGGAGCCCGCCTTGCACAGCTCGATTTTTTTGAAATGCGCTACTTCGCGCTGGCCGGAGGGATTAGGCCGTTCATCCGCAGGTATTCGACCATTTGGCCGTAATGATCGTTGGCATGGGCTATGCCGAACCCGGCAAGGGTGGCGCGGGTCTGGAATCCCGGCTCCGGCGACTTGACCACTTCAAATGCATTCGCGGCTGTAAGAGTCGCAATCGCCTTGTGCGCGAATTGGAAAGATCCAGCCAGTGCAGCGACCACGTCTTCCTTCCTGGTGAGCCTTTCGATCGACGATGGATCCAAGTCGGGTTTCAAGCCGCTGACGATCCCGTAGAAGAAGTAGTTTGCCTCAGCCACATGGGTGGCCTGCTGGGCGAAGGTCCGTACGCCTTTGAACTCCGTTTGCTGCCCGGGAACAAAGATGGCTGCACTGGGGGCGAACGAATACTTTTCCGCCGGCATCGCCTTCACTACACCCATCATCTCGTAGTCGATCACGCCAAGTTGGGATTCGAATGCCTGCGCCGGCGTCGCCAGGGTTCCGGCTGCAGGAAGCGCCTCTTTCCCGGCCGATCCCATCTGCGCTGCTACAGCAAGTGACCCCATTCCCAATACCGCACCGATTGCCAATTCACGTATGCGCATAGAACCCCTCACTGCTTTCGGAAAGCGCATTCAGATTAACAGAATGGTACTCAACGTTGCCCGCAGTCGATGCCCCGCATCCGCAACCACCCGAACAGGGTCGAGAGAATTCCCCATCGAAAGGTTGAGGACAACTGTTTTGCGGTCATGTAATGTCATGACTCATTCAAAGGTTTTGCGATCTGCGGCCCATTTCCCCGTCGGCCGACTCACAGATCGCTTTTCAGGAGGTCAACTATGTCATTAGTCAACCGCAGGATCGTGTCGATTGCGCTGGCGTTCATTGGGATCGGCGCGCAATGGGCTTTTGCTCAGGGATGCGTTGCCGCACATAGCAATCAGCGCAGCTTCGACGAGTTGATGACCGGCGCGGGCGCAGATGCGTCGTCAGACGGCGGCCATAGCTGGATTCACAACCTGACCGTCGATATCGGCTACCGGGAATTCAACTCCAACAAATACTTCCAGGGCAGCGACGAAATTCCCAGGCCGAACGCGGTGCGAAACCACCAGAATCTCTTCGATGTCGGCATCGAGTACGACCTTTCGCATCGGTGGAGCTTGATCGCCGACGTCCCCGTGTTCAATGGATCGCGCAACCAGGTGTATCCGCCGACGGGAATCTTCAGGGTCAGCGGAGTGGGTGACATCACGGTTGGTGTCCAGTCGTGGATCTTCCGGCCTCCCACGGAGAGCGGCGGCAATATTGCCGTCAACGCGCAACTGAAAATGCCCACTGGAAAAGACGATGCCACCGGAGCTGCCACGTTGAACGGCAAAACTGTGATCGCTACAGCGGATCAGTCGTTACAGCCCGGGGATGGGACCTGGGCATTCAGCGTCGGAACGCAGGCGTACAAGCGGCTTTGGCGCAGCGCGACTGCGTACGCGCAGGGAAATTACCTGTTCAGTCCCGCGGACACAAACGGTGTATCGACGTTTCGCACTCAGCCCGGTCAGGGCATCATGTCGGCAACAGATCAGTACCTCTATCGCGGCGGGCTGGTGCAGCAGGTTCCGAAAATCAGACAGTTGGCGTTCAGCGCAGGTGTGCGTGGTGAAGGCGTCCCGGTGCGCGACCTGATTGGAGCCAGCGACGGTTTCCGGCGTCCAGGTTTCATCTTCTCGTTCGATCCCGGATTCATGTTCACCTACAAGAGATACACCCTTACTGTGAATGGTCCCTGGGCAATCTACCGCGATCGGCCGCCCAGCGTGCCTGAGATTCAGTACAACATTACGAATGGAGACGCATTCTTCTCCGACTACACGGTGATTGCGAGTATCTCTCACCACTTCTAAAGGGACGCACCCACGCGAGCGCGTGGGCTCTTTTACCAGAAAAGAACAGAGAAAGGCCGGCTTGGAAAGCCGGCCCTTTTCTCAGGGGCGAAGGAAGGCTCTTATCCGCGAACCGATATTCCGGCGAACGAGAGCACTGCAAGGCCGCGAACCGGCTGACCAAAGAAGCGGGCCGGCGCAAAGCGGCTGAAGAGGAGCAGGTTCTCCACTTGCGAGCGGGTCGCGGCATCATCGGGACCGGAGACAATGCGGTAATCGTAGACTTCGCCTTCATCGTTGACGTAGGCTTCAACGACCATAGGGCTGGAAATGGCGCCTGCCTCATTGCTGCCCGGAGCACTGGAGAAATAGAGCAGGCGTGGGCCGGTGGCGTCTCCCAGGGGCTGGTCGGGTGTGGCTTGCGCCGTGTGGGGCTGAGCAAACATAGTGACCAGCACGATCACCGTTCCCATCAACAGCACCGCGCTGGCAAAGCCGGCACTGGCCTGAAGCAGGAAAGGCCCCACCGTGTTTTTCCATGCGAGCCCCCAAACCGTGAATACGCTTCTGCGGCTGCGAGCCCTTTCCTGGCTGACTGCGACGCGAATGCGCAGGGGCAGGTCTGCCGGCTCGGGCACTTGCCGGAGATCCGCGAGCGAGGTTTGCAGCGCGCACAGCGACTCCCATTCCGACGCACATTCCGGGCATCCCTGCAGATGCGCATCGATCTCCTGCATCTCACGTCCGCTCAACCGGCCATCCAAATAATCTGCAAAACCAGCGTGCACTTGATGGCAGCCGTTCATCGCGCCTCCTCTCCCAGGGGCAACTCGACCCCTGTCAGCGCATCAGGCCGCGAGCCGTGCTCTGCTGCCATGAGCAACGCCTTCAAACTGGCGCGCCCGCGCGTGAGCCGCGACTTGACCGTTCCTAAATTCACGCCCAGCATGGCGGCTATCTCTTCGTAGACAAATCCCTCAATGTCGCGCAGGATCACGGTGGTGCGAAACGGCTCAGGCACCTGGCGCAACGCTCGCTCCACTCGCACCCGGTTCTCCTCGTGCAGGGCCCGATCATAGGGCGACTCAGCAGGATCGACCAGCATCTCTTTCAGACAAATCGGCGTACGCCCCTCCGCCACCATCAATTCCTGCTCGATGGGAAACTCCTGTTGTTGATGCCGCATCCACCAGCGCCGCTGGTTTGATGCCTCGCGCAGCGCAATGCGGTAAATCCATGTGCGCAGCGACGATTCACCGTGGAAACCCTGAATTCCACGGAAGATTTTGACGAATACCTCCTGCGTGAGGTCGGCGGCGTCGGCGCGGTTGCGCACGGTGCGCGCGAGCAACGAGTAGAGCGGCTGATGATAGTGCGCGATGAGCCACGCAAAAGCCTGCTCTGAGCCGGCCCGCAATTCTTCTACGAGGGCCGCCTCGTCCGATTGAAACGTCAGCGCACCCGCAACATTGCCCATGGTGAGGTCTACCTGCAACTCCCTGCCCTCCCACGTTACCGCAATACAGGCATTCTTTGCACCTGCTCCCGTCACATCGCTCAGTGAGCCGTCGTCGGCTTGAGCAGATGGTTCGATACCCGTTGTTGCTGTCCTTTGCGGCCGGTTTTCCGCTCAATGCGTATTGCTGACCCTGTTGCAATAGCCCCAAAGCCTTTCGCATTCAATGACCCTAGGCCTTTCGCACGGATGTTCTTTCATTTAGACACCGGATGCAGTTGAAGTGTTCCCGGTCACGAGGGTGTGAGATTTTGGTCTCATGAATAATCTGGTTGATGAATTCGAAGTGGAGGGCATTCGGTAAGGTCATTGACGCGGCCTTCAGCCCCGCCAGGTGGCGGCCTTCGAGGACGATCCCGCGGCGTCAATGCCGGGAATAGCCATTAGCGACTGCCCCTGCCTCGGGTCCAACCTGGCCATCTATTTGATCCAGCTAAACCCGATCGAGATTCTTGTTGACGTCGGCAATGTTGCCGTTCACGCCGTTCTGCAGCGGTGGCATAGGGCCATAGTGGGGATTGCTGACATCGAGCACATGCGCAAGAAGCTCGCCGTAATGGTTTGCCTGCAGCGATTTGAGTGAGGCGACTGTGATCCGCTTCTGCATTTCTTCGAGAGACTGGCCAGCTTGTTTTGCTGTGGCAACTCTCTCGGTCAGCTCCTCAATGTAATTGCGCTGGCCCATCATAAAGATCCGATCCGGCCGCATCGGTCCGTGACCGCCGAGCACATACTTGAAGTCGGCCTTGGCTACTTCGTCGATGGTCTGCGGCCAGGCGCGAGGAAAACCATCGGCTATGTTGGGGAGCCAGCCATGGCTTGCGTCGCCTGTGGCTACCACGCGGCGGCTTGGACAGAAGACGAAGATGTCTCCCGCTGTGTGCGCGTGGCCGTGAAACTCGAGATGGAGGTCGAAGGCAGGATCCTGCAGCAGATAGGTTTTATCGAAGGTGATCGTGGGCAGCTCCAGCGTGTAATGGCTGAGCTCGGATTGATAGGCCTGAAGCTGCCTGATCTGGTCTGCGCAAAAGGCCTTCTCGGCCGGATCGTGGGAGGCCTCCGCCCGTTTGTGCAACTGCTCGACTCGCGGCGGTACGGCATCGAGCGAATCTTTGACCCGCTGAACGGCCATGTCGGACATGAGTCGCTTGGTTGCCGAGCTGGCGATGAAGTCGATGGGCGTGAATGCGGCGCGGTAGGCGTGGTCGCCCTGCGTGTGATCCCAATGAAAGTGCGTATTGATCACGAAGCGAACGGGCTTATCACTGATTTCGCTCCGGATTTGATGGATGAGAGAAGCCGCGGCCGAAGGCTTGGAGTGCGCATCGACGACCACGACGTCTTTGGAACGCACGAAGATTGCAGCGTTGCAGTTGACCTGTGCTTGGGGATGCGCATGCGCGAAAAAAATTCCTTCCGCGGCCTTTTGCAAGTCGAAGAGATTTCCGGCGGCGGATGGCGCGGCCGCGTTGGCCCAGGCGGCGCGATGGTATGCCAACTCCAGCGCCGAGGCGCCGACCAAAGCAGTGCCCATCAACATGCGGAGAAAATCGCGGCGCGAACCGGGCTCAACATGATTGTGTTGAGCGGCGGAAGCGGCGTGAGGGTGGGAATGCGTCTCTTCATGGGAATGAGGGTGGACGTGGGGATGCGCGGAGTTACACATGATCGGACTCCTCTCTGGCAACGGTTCAAACGATTCGACAGCTCAAAAACAATGCATGCAAAGCGGCGGCAGTGCCTGTTTAAAAAAGGGACCGGCCCATTGTAGACGGAGCCCGACCCGATTGTCAGCGCAATTACGATAAGAGATGGGAGCGAGCAAAAAGATGTTTACCGCCCAGCCGATTGGCTTTATTCGCAGTCCATTCCGTGAGACTTCCTCCATTCCAAAAGGAATTGGCGCCAAACACGAGGCCGAAGGCGTCATTGAGCTGCTGCGCGAATACGAAGCGGGTCTGAAAGACATTGAGGGGTTCTCCCACTTGTTTGTGCTTTGGGAGTTCGACCGCGCCGAGGGATTCGACCTGATTGCCCACCCACCTGCCGACGAAAAACGGCCGCACGGCGTGTTTGCCACGCGGTCACCGCGGAGGCCGAATCCGATCGGGCTGACGGTGGTGGAGTTGTTGAGCCGCGATGGTGCGGCTCTGCAGGTGCGCGGAGTGGACATGCTGGATGGAACACCAGTGCTCGATATCAAGCCATACCTGTCGAGCATACCGGCGGAGAAGCTGAAGCGCGGCTGGTTGACAGAAGCAGAAGAACGAGGAAGTAGGGATTAGCCAATAGGGAGTGGAGGACCTTCGTTCATAACTCGCCTTCGTCTACCGAAATCGGCCGACCTGCGCCCTATACCCTACTGGCTACTCCCTGCTTCCTGGCTTTAAGGGATGCCGATGAGCTTATGCGTCTGCAGGCTTAGCCGCCAGCGCGGATGATCGAGGCAATAACTGAGTGCAAGCGTGGTGTTGAGCTCGCGGGCGGGCCCATCCATGGGCTGCAGGAAGAAGTGGCGGAATGGGAGACCCTCAAACGCAGCCGGTTCGGCGCCACGCTGGGGATAGATCAGTTTAAGCTCGTCCCCGCTGCGCTGCTTGAACTCCGCGCCGGCCTTGGGACTTACGCAGATCCAGTCGAGACCTTCTGGAGCCTCGATGGTTCCGTTGGTCTCCACTGCGATCTCGAAGCCGAGATCGTGCAGCGCGCTAATCAAGTCAGCATCGAGCTGTAAGAGAGGCTCGCCGCCGGTGCACACGACGAATCGCTCGGTCGACCCACCGCCAGCGGGCCATTTTCGCTCGATGGCCGCCGCAAGAGCCTCGGAAGACGCAAAGTGCCCGCCGCCGCGGCCGTCGGTGCCGGCAAAATCGGTGTCGCAGAACTTGCAGATTGCCGATGCGCGGTCCTGCTCGCGCCCCGACCAGAGATTGCATCCGGCAAAACGGCAAAAAACTGCCGCGCGGCCGGTCTGCGCGCCTTCACCCTGTAAGGTGTAGTAGATCTCTTTGACTGCGTAGCTCATAAAAACAGCTTTCAGCGCTCATCTTTCGGCTTCGGGTTCGTTCGTATGAAACCACCCGCGAGCCGAAAGTTGTGATGGGGACCTGTACCTAGTCCTTTCGATATGGCAACGGATCCTGGATCCCGTTTTCCCAGAAGCCCTTTTGCCGCAGAAGGCAAGAGTCGCATTGGCCGCACGGCGCGCCATCTGGAGAGGGATCGTAGCAACTGCTGGTCAACCCGTAATCGACGCCCAACTCACGTCCAAGGCGAATGATTTCCGCCTTGGTGAGCGCAATGAGCGGAGTGTGAATTTTCAGCGACAGGCGGCCCTTCTACGCCGGCTTTGGTCGCCAGGTTTGCCATCTTCTCAAAGGCAACGATGAATTCAGGACGGCAGTCGGGATAGCCCGAATAGTCTAGCGCATTTACGCCGAGAAATATATCGTTCGCGCCTAGCACCTCGGCCCACGCCAACGCGAAGGCGAGAAAGATCGTATTTCGAGCTGGGACATATGTAATTGGGATGCCGTGGGCCATCTGCTGGGTTGCGCGGCCCTTGGGAACTTCGATGTCGGCGGTGAGGGCTGAACCGCCAAAGGCGCGCAAATCGATGACGGCTATGCGATGTTCCGAAACGCCGATCGAGGCAGCAACTCGCTTGGCAGCTTCGAGTTCCCACACGTGGCGCTGGCCGTAGGAAAACGACAGGGCGTACAGTTCGTAGCCCTCGGATTTGGCTATGGCGAGGACCGTGGCGGAATCGAGACCGCCGCTGAGGAGGATCACAGCTTTGTTGTTCGTCTTCATCTGAAGTTCTTCCCAACCGAAGTCGCCCGATGCGCAAAGGACAGCAGCATCAGTGTGCGGCAAAGTAGAAACGCCTTCCGGCCCCGCTCAATTCGCTAGCACCGCGGCCTCCGCCGCTACTTCAAGTCGCCGCCGCGGCCAATATCCATCGAGGGAGGGATGGGATTGCGCTCGTCGATGTACGACTCGATGCACCTGTCCAGAATCCCCTTGGCTTCGAGAATGAACTCGACGGCATCGCGCCCCGCGCCGTAGCCGCCGGAGTTTGGCGTGACGTAGTGCGCTTCGGTTTTGACGCGTCCGCGCGCATTGGCCACCGCAATGGCGAATCCGACCTCGCGCATGGCCGGAAGATCGATCACGTCGTCGCCCACGTAGCAGATTTCGTCGAGCGCAACTCCCTCTTTTTGCACGATTTCGCGAATGGCCTGCATCTTGAAGGCACTACCCTGATAAACAAACTCAAGCTTGAGGTCGCGGGCGCGCGTCGCCACAGTTTCGCTGATGCGCTTGGTGATGACGCCGCACTTGAGTCCGCCCAGGCGCGCCAGCGAGATCGCGGTGCCGTCGTGTGCGCTGTAGCCTTTGGCTTCCGTCATGGTGTCGGAGTGAACAGCGTGGCCGATCGATCCCTCTTTACCACGAATTTGCTCCGAAATGCCCTCGGAAGGGCGCCCAGGGACGAGCCAGATGGTGCCGTCGGTGAGTACGCCATCGACGTCGAAGAGAATGATTTTGATCTTGCGGGCGCGGTCCTGCGCTGTAAGGGCCATGAGTCGATTGTATCGAGCGACGGGGTGATGGGGTGCCCCACCCTTTCCACCGAAAAGCCGCGGAAAGGACGGGGGCAACGGAACGTACGAGAGAATAAGCGTATGGATCAGCGCCCGCCCAGTGCCGCGCCACAGCCCCCGCCCGGCCTCGATCCGGAGGACTACTACTTCGAAGGCCCGCTGATGGTGTTCACCGCTGCCTATCATTTGAAACGCGGATATTGCTGCGGATCGGGGTGCCGGCACTGTCCGTATGGTGGCGCCTCAGTCGCGCAACAGAACGCGCCAAAAACCCATTAGCAAAAGACAATTCCTTGTAGCTCGGAATGCCCGAGGCGTGGTATAAATCCACCTCTGCGATATTCGGGTCCCTGGTCTCCCGAAAATGGAGGCTTCCCCCGCGCCCGCGACGCAGGAAATGAACCTTAGAGGAGGGAAATATGGGGATCATTGCATGGATTGTGGCCGGCCTGATCGCGGGCTGGCTCACCGGCAAAATCATGAAGGGCTCCGGCTACGGCTTTATTGTGGACATCTTGCTGGGCATTGCCGGCGCCATTGTGGGGGGATTTATCGCGCGGCATCTCGGGCTGGACCCGAGCGGAGGATTCATTTACAGCACCCTGATCGCGATAGGCGGTGCGATCATCCTGGTGGTGATTGTTCGCTTGCTGAAGCGAGCTTGAGAGCCGCCCGCCCTTTTTGCAGCTCAAATGCGAATCGGGCGGGCGCCTCCGGTCTTATTCGGAGTCGCCTGCCGACGTTGATTGCACTGCCGGCGGTGTAGTCGATGGCGTCGTCGTGGGCGCAGCGGAAGGCTCGCGCACGAGCACCGCAAAGCGGGGAAAAGCGAAGCTGCCCGCAGCATCGTCGATCACATTCAACTGGCATACATACGCGCCAGGCTTGAGGCCGCTGAGCGGCACATCGAGCTCGATGGACACTGCGTCCCGATCTTCGACGTTGATCGACTTAGCCTGGACGATCGGCGTTTCGTAAACCTTGGTCGATCCCTGGATCAATTCCAGGCTGCTGAGCAGATCGATGCCGGCCTTTGTTTCCTTGATCGCGTTTTCAGCGGCTTTCTCGTGCGCGGGATCGTAGACCTCGTAGAGCAGATACATGTGCTGGTCCTGGCGGAAGACGTGGCTGATATTGGGCACGTACTCCTCGCCGTTGCGCACCAGCGGATCGGCTTTCTTGCTTGGCTCGCGCTGCGAGGCGAGAACGATGGAACTCATCTTTAGCGGAGCCTTCTTGAGATCGGGAAGCGTCACGTCGGCGATGAACGAGCCCATGCGCCCGGTCTCGTTTTCGCGCACCACGAATTTGATCTCGTACTTTCCCGGGGGCAGATTGAAGCTCGTGGTGTACTGGATATTTTTCTGCCGCGCCTGCAGCGATGCGTCCAGCTTGAGCGGGACGGTCTCGCGCACGCGGCCCACTGGGCGCTTGGCGTCGTCGATGACGGCACCGATAATGTCGAGCGTGGCCTTATCCTTGTCGCCGCCCTTTACAAACGGAATCTGCGAGCCGGGCACGACGAGTGAAACGGGCATGAAGTAGCGATTGGCGTCGAGCCGGAAGTACATGGCGTCCATGTAGACGGCGATGTCGGTAGCGGGCAGATCGCTGGCAAGCTCATCCTGCAGTTCCTGCTCGCGGTCTTCTTTGCCGGAGTGCTTGAAGTCCGCAGGCGCGTAGTAGCCGGGCCGGTATTCGAGCTTGATGCCGGGACGGTCGATCTTGACCGTCAGCTTTCGATACTTGCCGTCGCGCGCCGGGTTCGTGGAGTGAAAGCCGATGGCGTAGTAGGCCGAAGTATCTTTCTGCACCTGCAGGAAAGCGGGCATGAAGTCGTTGGAATCGAAGAATGCTTTGCCGCCGGTGTCGGTGGAGAGCGTAGCCATCACTTCCTGAGTGGCGAAGTTCTGGTTCATGTTGTTGAGCAGCGCGCCGCCGTTGAAAGCTCCCTGGCCGCGCAGGCTGCCGGTGGAGGCGTCGCCCAGCGGGCCGATGGCCTGCAGGCCGCGCGTGTCGACGCTGTAAATCGCCAGGTCGGCGCGCACCGCGGCATTGATGGCCGCGCGCAGCGAAGCTTCGTTCTCAATGCCGTCGCGCGAAATGCCGCCGGAGAAGTAGAGCAGCGACTTCTTCTCGTTGATCTTGGCCAGCGACTGCGAGATGGCTCGCAGGGCAAACAGTTCGCGATCGGTGTTGAGGTCGTTGTACTCGCTTTCGTCGGGCGTGTAAGCCGTGGTGTCTTCCACCTGGTTTGAGTTCGAGTTGGCGCCTTCGGCAAAGCCCTGGCCCTCGGTGCCGTTGTAGGCGCCCACTTCGCGGATGAGCGCGTTCTTGTCGGCGGTAAAATCCTGGTCGACGGTGAGCGTGTCGCCGAGCGAAACCAGCGCGACCAGGTCGGCGGGCTGCATTTTCGTGCGCAGGAAGGCCTGCGCCGCATCGACGCTGCGCTCCAGATCCTCGGGCTGCATCGATGTGAGGTCGAAGAACATGACGATAAGCCGTGGTTGCGCAGTTCCTCCGGCTTGGCGACCACGACGGCTTTGCTACCGGCGGGGCCGGCAGCGAGTCCGCTCACCGTGGCTTCCTGGAGCGGCGTGGCCATGTCGACGCTTTCAAAGTCGAAGCGTCGAGATCTGCTGCTCTTTTCCGTTTTCGTAAATCTTGAAGTCGCTCTGCTTCAGGCCCTTCACCAGTTCGCCGGTCTTGGCGTCGCGTGCGACAACATTGGTGAGCACGAGATCGGCGTTGGCCTTAAGTACAAATCCGCCCTGCGGCGTGTTGGAGACCTGGGTAGAGGTTTGCGCGAAAATGGGCGACGCACCGGCGGCGTTCAACGCCAGCAACGCAAGCATTGCGCTCACCCTTTTTCGCCAGTCCCTCATCGATCCCTTTCCGCGGCCTTCAGGCCTTATTCAACCCGCCATCAAGCTATACGCTGAGAGCTAATAGCTAAAAGCTGTTCTTCAAAACCTGAATCTTGCCGTGAACTGAAATTGCCGCATCTGGCCTACTGAAGTCACTTCGCCGAATTGCGGCGTGCCTTCCGTTGTGTTCACGCGCCGTATTGCACAGTATTAAAGACGTTGCTGATGGTGGCGCGCATCTCCAGGCTGCGGGTTTCGCCCATCTGAACGGTCTTGGACAGTGCCATGTTGTTCGAGACTGTTCCCGGACCTTCAATGGAATTGCGCGGCGCGTTACCGAATGCCGCGCAGGGAAAACTGGTGTTTGCAGCCGGCTCCTGATAGGCCGCTGTATTGAACCACTGATGCAGAGTGCCGCCGCCTGCCGTGATGGAAGTTCCCGGCAGGCGATTGAGGCGCAGCGACCCCGCCGTGCCGCACTCGACGTTGGTGGTGTTGAACGTATATGTGGGCGTGAGCCATGCGCCGGTGGCGAAGTTGAAGCTGCCGGAGACGGAGAAGCCCTCGAGAATGTGCGAACCCACGCCGGTAGTCACCCAGCGCTTGTCAGAGCCGAAGGGCAGCTCGAAAAGATACGTGCCGCTCACCTGATGGCGCAGGTCGAGCACCGAGTTTCCTTCCTCAGCCGCCAGATCCTGCCAGTTCTGCACCACCGAGCCGCCGCTTCCGTTGACCGAGGTGGCATCGTCGATGGCGTGCGAGTACTGGTAATTTGCGCCCAGCGCTACTGCCGCTGGATAGCCGCTTGTTCACCCGCACCGTTGCGGCGTTCATCTTGTAAAAGGCTTCGGCCTCGTCGTAGTTGAAGACCAGAGCGGCCGGGTTCGTGCCGATGCTGCCCGGCACGGCGCGCGGCGCGAGCTTGACATCAAGATGGTTCGAACGCGATCCGTTGTAGCCGAGATTCATCACGATGCCCAGCGGCAGCGTCTTTTGAATGTCCAGGTTCCAGGCCATCACATAAGGCAGTCCGTAATGCGGATTGAGCGCGTAGTTGCCCACAGTCGCGGGCGCGGGAAATCCGTTGGCCAGCGTGAAGCAGGAATCCGTTTGCACGCAGGCGGTGGACGGGCTGCCGCCGACGGCTTCTTCGTTGGTCTGCTCGTTGGTGAAGGGCGGCTGGTGCGCCATGGTGTTGGCAAAGCCTGCGTACTCGCCGACGGTGTAGTTCATGCCAAAGCCCGCGCGCACCACGGTGTTCTTCACCTTCGGCACGCGCCACGCGAGCCCCACGCGCGGTGCAAAGGCCTTGTGCCACGGGAATACGAGCGAGCCGGGCAATCCGGATGCGCCGGAGCTGACTTCGGTTTCGCTGGTGAATCCCTGGTCGGGATTGGTAAGTACTTCCGCGAGACGGCCGTACTTCTCGGTGTAGGGCGCAAAGAACTCCCAGCGCACGCCGTAGTTGAGCGTGAGCGAAGGCAGCACGCGCCAATCGTCCATTGCGTAGGCATCGTAGACGTTGTCGCGCAAATAGCTCTTAGCCACTGAAGAGTTCAGCGTTGTGGCTTGCGGCAGCCCGAGCAGAAAATCGGCGAGCGACGAGCCTGTGCCCGGCACCGCCTGACCATTCGCGAGATCCTGAGTGAAGAGGCCGGTAAAGGTGAAGCTTCCCGTGGCGTTGCGAGCCGGCGAGAAAGTCGCGATGCACGCGGCGGTAATCGCCGCCAAAGCGCAGGTTGTGCTTGCCGTGAATCCAGCTCAGGACCTCGGAGAATGAAATGGTCTGCGAGATGGCGAAGTTGGGCTGCGTTTCGCTGAGCCCCTGGAAGTTAGAGAGCGAAATGCCGGGCAGCCCGTAGTTAAGTGGACTGTTGTTGGGGACCGTGATGCCTCCGGCCGCGGCGGGATTGATCGAGGTGTTGGTGAAGAAGTTGGTTGTGTTGCTGTTGCTGCGGTTCCAGTTGACGTTGGAGATGCTGGTGATGCGGTGATAGCCGACGGTATAGCCGGCCTGCACGGAGTCGGAATCGGAAGCGCTTTTGCCGCCCAGTTGCGGAAAGATGTTCACGCTGTCAGATGCGGAGTGGGCCCAGTTGTAGTTGAGGTTGATGCTCTGGCGCAGGCCCTGGTTCTGCGAACCGCCGCGGCGGCCGAATCCGCCGAAGCCTCCGCGCCCGCCCGGCTGCGTGGCGTTGGCGCCCAGGCTGCGCATATAGCGAACGCCGGCCTGCGTGGTGTTCGATTGCCCGGTGGTGAGCAGGTGGTAGTTGTAGTTGAGCGCGTTGCCTGCTGGAAGATTTGGCTCAGGATAATACGCGAGCAACGCCTTGGCCTGCGAAGCAATGCGCAGCGGAGGAATGACATTGGGCGTGGCGTTATATGTGAATTGCCGCAAAGTGGCCGGGTCGTAGATCGGCGGCAATCCTGCCGCGGAGAAATCGCCAGCGCGCTCCGCATCGGTGGGAACCGTGGCGTAAAAGTCGTCGGGAGAGGATGAGCGCGTGCCGGAGAGCGTAAGGAAAACAGTATCCTTGCCGCTGGGCTTGGTGAGGTGCGGAATATACGGCGCGCTCATGAACGTGAGGCCGAAGCGGTTGGAACCATTCGCCGGCTGTTGCTGCGGCTGGCCCTGCAGCGAAAACGGCAGCGCATTGAGCGCTGAGTTGCTTCCTTCCCAGAAGACTGCGCCGTGAGGCTGAGCGGGATTGAAGCCACGGAAGTTGCCGCGGCCGCCTCCACCACCTCCACGACCTCCGAATCCTCCACCGCCACCGCCACCACCGCGGCCGCCAAAACCGCCGCCTCCACCGAAGCCACCGCCGCCAAAGGCCCCGCCAAATCCTCCGCCACCGCCGAAGCCGCCGAAGAGCCCGCCCTGGCCGGCAACCGCCGCTTCAGCTCCCTGCGGACCCTGCCCGTTCAATCCCCCTTGCATCTGAATCGTCTGCACGGCGTCGCGCACACGGTCCATGTCGAGGCCGGCAAGTGCGCTCACCTGGCCGGCCTGGCCGCTGATCGCCACCGACTCGTCGCTGAAGTCGGAGTTCTCGGCGATCGAAGGCAAGGAAGCGCCGATATTACCCACCGTTCCAGCGCCGGTGTCGGTGTCGCCGGTGATGGCATCCATCAGGTTCACGCTCTCGGGCGCGTTTCCTGCCATTTGGCGCGGCTCTTGCCCGCCCCTGCTTTGGCGAGCCTGTTCTGCCCCTGTTGCTGCTCCAGCTCTGCTGCGCGTGAGGCCAGGATGAGTTGGAAATTCACCAACTGGTCGTGGTTCGCGGCATTCAGAACAGCTTCCTGGTCTCCCATCGCGAAGGCTGCGAACTGGGTGCGAATGACATAGCGGCCATTTTGCGGAATTCGCAGGGACCACGCGCCGGTGATGTCGGTGGTGGTGGAGTAGCGTTTGCCGGTGAGAGTGTTTTGCGCGGTCACGGTAACGCCGGGCAGAGGAATGTTTCCGCTCTTCACAACGCCGTGAACGATGCCGCCGGCTGCGACTGCGGACTCAGGGGATTGCGAAGCTGCGGGCGAAACGCTCGATGGCGCAACAGCAGTGCCGGTCTTCTCTGGAACCTGGGGCCATGCCGTCAGACCTCCAGCAACAAGAATCCCCAGTGCATATGCACGTATCACGCCCGCCACCTGCATTCAAACACCCTGCCATCGTTGTACTTGTTTTTTGTGCTTGCATTCAATCTGACGGAACTGACCGTCCCAAGGTTTACGCGCGCGGTGCAAGGGGGGGCAGCCCGCTGAGCGACGCCAGACCGGCGCAGGGAGTTAACGGGGAAGGTAACCTCGCACTTGCCATCCCGGAGGGCGCATGTTAACTCTTAAGCTAATAGTTTCCTGATTGCTACCACAGGAGTAAACGGTGGTAAGCGCCAGATGAGGACGCATATCGATGATGAAGATCGGCACCACGATTCGCGCTTACCGGCTGCAGAAGGGGCTGTCGCAAGGCGACATTGAAAAGAAAACCGGCCTCTTGCGCTGCTATTTGTCGCGCGTGGAGAACGGACATACGGTTCCCTCGCTTGACACGCTGGCAAAGATTGCCCACGCTCTCGATCTGCCGATTGCGCAGTTCTTTGCCAGCGACACCCTGGCGCGGCAAATGAACACGCAAAACCTCTACGATGACGAACTGCGCTTTCTGACGCAGATTCGCCGCTACTCCTCAAACCTGAACGACAGCGACCGCAAGCTGCTGCTGGCCATGATCAAGAAGTTCGCCGCGACGGCGGTGCGATAGAGAACAGGGTCAACGGCCTGGTTTCAGGACTCGGCGATCGGCTTTGACTTCCCAGGGAAGCGTAGCGCGTTGAGACAGGGCAACGGCGCCACGGTGCTCAACTCAGCTTTGCGGCGGCAGTAAGTGGGCTACGTAGAACCCGAAGAGCACGAGCAGGGTGACCATAGCCACGACCGCGAGGCGCATGCGCGTTTCAAAGACGCTGCGCGGCGAGCCGATACGCGGCACCAGCGGGGCGGCGAAGAGCAAACCGTAGCTGAAGCCACCGAGGTGCGCCCAGTTGTCGATGTGCAAGCCTGAACCGATGACGTCGGTGCCGAGATTGATGGAAAAACCGATGACGAGGTTGATCGCTGCAAAGTAAATGACAGACTTGCGGAGCCGCTTGAGTTCGAAAGCCGGCACAGGCAGACGCTTCGACTTGAGAAGCACGATCAAGGCGCCGGCGATTCCAAAGACCGCTCCCGAAGCTCCCGCGCCTGCCGGAAACAGGATGTTTCCACCTTCGTGGATGGGCCGAACCCAGTTGTAGAAGGTGGAAAGCAGGTTGCCTGCGGCACCGGTCAGAATGTACGCCGCGAACAAGCCGAACGAGCCCATCAGCGGCTCGGCGAGAAGTCCCAGGTTCCATAGGCACCACATGTTGGTGGCCAGGTGCAGAATGCCAACGTGAACGAACATGGCGGTGACGATGCGCCACCATTCGCCATACACGAGCACATTGCCGGCGTTGTCGGCCCCCCAGTGCATGAGTTGATCGATGCTGGGACTGAAGGCACTGACCCCGTGCGCCACCATCGCCAGAAATACGGCGCAGTTGATGCCGACAAGCAGATACGTGGCTGGCGCAGAGGCCCATCCGCGCCGCGGCCGGGGTGGGGGTGGCGGCACATACTCGCCGACCGGCGGAAGCAGCTCCGGCTGGGGAAACGAGGAATTACTTCCCATATCACCACTTTAATGCATTGGCGGTTACAAAGTGTTGGCCGCCGCATTGCGCGCGCATCAGGACTGAAAGAATGTCGCAACGCAGAGGCATACCTTGTTCGCAACCTGGCCCCAACCGCGCCATTTAATCTGGAGTTTGGTCCGCGGAGAGTAGCTTCACTAGTCCAGGATTGTTGAAAACGAGGAGGAGAATGGTGAGTTTGGAGAGGAATTCGGTCGCAACGGATGCGAAACCGATCCGGCGCGCACTGCTGAGTGTGACTGATAAGACGGGCCTTGTAGAGTTTGCGCGGGCACTGGCCGGCTTTGGGACCGAGCTGGTTTCGACGGGCGGGACGGCGAAGGCGCTGCGCGAGGCTGGCCTGAAGGTCAAGGACATCAGCGAATTGACAGGCTTTCCCGAAATGCTGGACGGCCGCGTGAAGACGCTGCACCCTCGCGTGCATGGGGGGCTGCTTTACATCCGCGGCAAGGCGTCGCACGAGGCTGCCGTGAAAGAGCACGGCATCGAGCCTATCGACATGGTGGTGGTGAACCTCTACGCGTTTGAGAAGACCGCGGCACAGCCGGGAGTAGCGTTTGGGCACCTGATCGAAAACATCGATATCGGGGGCCCGTCGATGGTGCGATCTGCGGCCAAGAATTTTGAAGATGTGGCGATTGTGACGCGCCCAGAGGATTACGCGGCGCTGACGTGATGAGTTGAAGGCCGTTGGGGGGGCGTTGAGCCGGGCAACAAGGTGGCGGCTGGCCAAACAAGCTTTCGCACTGACCGCGGCTTACGATGCGGCCATCGCTGGCACGCTCGAACGGATTGCAGAAGCTCCGGCGGCCGATGCTCCGGCAGCGATAAGCGACGCGGAACTGCCACCCACGCTGCGGATCAACCTGCCGCTGGCGCAGACGTTGCGTTACGGCGAGAATCCGCATCAGCGCGCGGCGCTTTACGCAGACGGAAGCGGTCTGGGGATTGCGGGAGCGAAGCAGTTGCAGGGCAAGGAGCTGAGCTTTAACAACCTCGTGGATCTGGACGCTTGCTGGGAGCTGGCGCAGGAGTTTGAAGAACCGGCCGTCATCATCGTGAAGCATACCAATCCTTGCGGCGCAGCGACAGCGAACACCCTTCTCGAGGCGTACCGGAAGGCTCTCGAGTGCGATCCGGTTTCGGCTTTTGGGGGGGTGATCGGGATCAATCGCGAGGTGGATGGCGCCGCAGCCGAGGAAATCGCCAAGCTATTTGTTGAAGCCATCGCGGCGCCCGGCCTTTTCGCCCGAAGCACGCGAGCGATTTGCCGCCAAGAAGAATCTGCGGCTCGTGGAGGTGAAATCCGCGCCGGTAAAACCGGTGGTGAAGAACGTGTCGGGAGGGTTGCTGCTGCAGGATGCCGATACGGGCCGCGTCACGGAATCGGAGCTGAAGGTGGTGACGTGGCGTCCGCCTACAGCCGAGGAACTGCGCTCGCTGCTGTTTGCCTGGCGCGTGTGCAAGCACGTGAAGTCGAATGCGATCGTCTATGCGCGCGATGGGCAGACGCTGGGCGTGGGCGCGGGACAAATGAGCCGTGTGGATGCGGCCAGGTTCGGCGCAATGAAGGCTGTTCTGCCGCTGAAAGGCTGCGTGGCGGCATCGGACGCATTCTTTCCCTTCCCCGACGGTCTGGAGGCGGTTGCCCAGGCCGGAGCAACTGCGGTGATTCAGCCCGGCGGCTCGGTCCGCGACGACGAAGTGATTGCGGCGGCCGACAAGCTGGGCTTGGCGATGGTCTTCACAGGGATACGACACTTCAGGCACTGAAGTAATGTGCTGAAACCCGTATCATTCGGGGCCAGGATGGCCGATGAGGCGTTACGGCTTCGCTTACCCCGGCGAAAATCCAGGAATCTGCCGCGCATTCGCGACTAATGGCGCGTAGAATCGTCTTTAACAACAGGCAGGGCTGCTCAGAAGAACTGCCTGCGCCGCGCTTAGGTTTGGCACAGTGCTTCGATCGTTTGCCGGCTGAGAGCGTCGGAATTCCCTACATGATGACACATATCCTTTCAATGCCTAAGACGGGGGCCAAGTTCTTGGCCGCTGTGGTCTTCCTTCTGCCGATTGCGTACGTGAACGCCCAGGGCAGCCCAGTGACCGGAACGCCGAATGGCGATGCGACGCTCGGCTCCAAGCAGCCTGGCGCCGATGACGGCAACGGAATCAAAGCGGGCCCAGGCGTACTACCACCTGGCGATGGCCAGCATCTACGAGGATGACGCCACCTCGGAAGGCCGGTCGGACGAGGTCAACAAAGCCATCGAAGAGTACAAGATGGCGCTCAACGACGACCCCGATTCGGCGGAGCTGAACATCGAGCTGGCCGATCTTTACTTCCGGGTAGGCCGCGTGCATGATGCCGAGGTAACGGCGCGCGCGATGTTGAAGAACTCGCCCGACGATATCGACGCACACCGGCTGCTGGGACGGATCTATCTGCCGCGAGCTCGGCCAGGCGGATAACGGCGTTTCCTCGACTTCGCCTTCAGCGAATGTGCTCGACCAGGCGATTGCCGAATTCCAGAAGATCGTGGCCCTGCAACCCAAGAGCGTGGAAGATCACATGGTGCTGGGGCAGCTCTACACGGTGAAGCACCAGCCGACAAGGCCGAAGCCGAGTTCAAGACCGCGCAAGCCATTGAACCAGAGTCGGAAGAGGTGGTGCTGAACCTGGCGCGGCTTTATGCCGAGAGCGGGAACATGAGCCAGGCCGTGACGGCGATTACAGCGGTTCCCGAGGACGGCCGCACGCCGAAGATGGAGTTTACGCTGGGCGCGCTCTATGACCAATTGAAGCAGCCCAAAGACGCGATCGCCGCCTACCAGCGCGCAGAAGATATGGAGCCGGGCGACCCGCAGACCATGGATGCGCTGGCGCAGGCTCTGCTGAGCAACGACCAGCTCGACGAAGCTCTGAAGGAATATAAGGCGCTTGGCCGAGGCCGATCCCGACAATTCTCTCGATGCGCTGGTCCATATCGCCGAGATTCAGCGGCGGCAGAGCAACTACCAGGACGCTCTGGCCACCATCCACAAGGCTCGCAAGCTCGATCCCAGTTCCCTGGAAGCGGGCTTTAACGAGGGTCTTCTGCTCGACATTCTGGGCCGCTTTGACGACGCCGCGAAGACCTACCAGGAGATGGTCGACGCTACTTCGCACGCCAACGGCGCTTACACCGACGAAGAGAAGACCAACCGCAGCGTCTTCCTGGAGCACCTGGGAGGAGTCTACCTGGAAGAGAACAAAACCGACGATGCGATTGCGGCCTACCAGAAGATGATCGACATGGGCGGCAGCTACGCAGTGCGCGGTTATCAGGAAGAGGTCGACGCTTACCGTAGCGCGCATGAGTTCGATAAGTCGCTTGGATGTTGCAAAGAAGGCGGCGGCTTCCGATCCAAAGAACCGGGATCTTAAGCTGATGCTGGCGGGCGAAATGGCCGATCAGGGGCATCCCGATGATGGCTTGGCCATGGCCAAAAGCATGCTCAACGGGGCGAGCCCTGACGACCAGCGTGGTGTATGGCTTGCGATCGCGCAGATCAACGTTCGCCTGCACCGCTGGAAGGACGCCGAGGACGCATTGGATAAAGTGGAGCCGCTGTCGACCAAAAAGGATGACCGCACCTACCTTCTCTTCATGAGGGGCGAACTGGCGGAACGGCAGAAGCATTCGGATCAGGCGGAGCAGTATTTCCACCAGGCGCTGGAGCTGGACCCTGAGAACACCATGACCCTCAACTACCTGGGATACATGTGGGCCGACAAGGGGATCAAGCTGCCCGAGGCACTGAAGATGATCCAGAAGGCAGTTCGAAATCGAGCCGATGAACGGCGCATATCTGGACTCCCTGGGTTGGGTGTACTTCAAGATGGGCGAGTACGAACTGGCCGAGGATAACCTGCGCCAGGCCGTCAATCGCGACCAGACCGACCCGACCGTGCACATGCACCTCGGCGATCTCTATGAGAAGACTGGCCGCATCCGGCTGGCAGCCGCTCAGTGGGAGTTGTCGCTTGCCGATTTCGCCAAATCGGAGCCCGCCGATGTTGAACCCGGCGACGTGACCAAGGTGCAGAAGAAGCTGGAAAGCGCGCGCGTGAGGCTCGCTAAAGAAGAGAGCTCCGTGGGACAGGTAAAGCCCGAGTAGGCGGTTGATGTAACGAAACCGGCCGATTCACCGGTCGGCCTTCTCGGGCAGTCAAATACGGCGCCCTTTCGAGAAGATGGCCACGATTGCCTTTTCGCCTTTCAGTGTCTCTCTATTGCGCGTGGGCCTGCGCAGCAGCCAGGTAGCCGTCCACGTTGCTCTTATCCACTAATGCCGTACCCGTATCCACAAGCACCGGATAGGGCGCGAAAGCATCGGAGCTATAGTCTTTGCCGAACTCCGCGGGCGGATTGTGAAATACCTCGTCCAAAGCCTTGAGCCCTACGTAGCCCATGGTGAAGGGCTTCTGCGCAATGGTCGTGTCGATCGTCCCATCCTTGATTGCCTGCAGAGTATCAGGGTCAACATCCCAGGCAACGACGAGTCTGCTCTGTGTCTCCGGTGCGCTTGACGGCATCGGCCACCATCTTGCCCGATGCGGAGTCGAGGCACACAAAAGCGTCGATCTTCTTATCCCCGGTGAGAGCCAGGAACTGTTGAGTTCGATCGAAGGCAGAAACCGGAGCGCCCTTGATATCGACGACTTCCACGATCTTGATGGCGGGCTGAGTGGAGAAGACGTCCTTGAAACCCTTCAGACGCTCTTCAGTGTTGGACTGGCCGGCGATCGTGAAGAAAACAACATTTCCTTTTCCTGACAGTTTCTCAACGACACGCCGGCCGCCCAGCCGGCCCGCTTCAAGGTTATTTGTGCCGATGAAATAGAGCCTCTTGCTTGTGGCCGCGTCGGAATCGACCGTAATAACAGGGATCCCCGCGCTCACCGCCGCGTCGATGCCCTGCTGCAGCACGGCAGCGTCGATCACGGAGATCAGGATCCCTGCCGGCTTGGCCGCGACGGCCTTCTGGAGTTCAGCCAACTCAGCCTGAGGATCGTAGTCGTCCGGGCCAGCCGTCTTGGCTGTTACACCGTATTCGGAACCAGCCTTTTTGAACCCTGCGACCGCAGTTTGCCAGTACGCCCTGGACATGTTGCCCGCAACCAGGTAATAAACCTCTTTCTCCGAGTGCCTTGCGCACCCCGGGATCAACACTATCGCCAGCGCTGTGAGCGCCGCCGCCATCCATTTGATTGGCTTCATTGCATCCTCCGCTTAAGATTCGATCGAACCGCAACTGGCACGCAGGCTTTGCGGCAAAAACCGCTCCGGTTTTTATAGACCGAGTTCCAACCCCTCAAAAATCCGGCAGGATCGTACTCCCACGAACTCGGCGTTGTCCATTCTCCGGCGCAAAATGTTTTTATAGCAGCCGCAGGAAGCAAAGCATGGTGATTGCGAACACAGATCGGTGTTGGTCGCTGCGCTCCACCCCGTTTGCGATATAACCAAACGTGGGTGGTGGGGCCGCAGGCATGACTTTGGAAAAACAAGAATCTGAGACTCAGTTACCGGCGGGAATTGCTGTTTGTGAAAACGAAGAGGGCAATCTGGCGGAACGCGTTCAGCCTGAGCCGCCGCACGCCTATCGTACCCCGTTTGCGCGTGATGCCGCACGCATCTTGCACGCGCGCGCCTTTCGCAGACTGGCAGGTAAGACGCAGGTTTTCATGCGCTTGCCCACCGAAGGCCTCTCGGACCACTTTCGCAGCCGGTTAACACATACGCTGGAAGTGACCCAGATCTCGCGAACCGTGGCTTCGGCTCTGGGGCTCAATTCGGAGCTTGCCGAAGCGCTGGCGCTGGCGCATGACATCGGACATCCTCCATTCGGCCACGCGGGCGAAAAGGCTCTCGATCGCGCGCTTCGCGCTCACGGTCTCAGCTTTGACCATAACCTTCACGCACTGCGGATTGTTACCTGGTTCGAGGAACGCTATCCCGGCTTTCGCGGGCTTAACCTGACACTCGCGGTTCGTGAGGGGATTGTGAAACACTCCCGCGATTACCGTGAGGCGGACCAGCCCAGCCTGGCAAGTTATTTTCTCGACGAGTTTCCACCTTTGGAAGCACAGTTGATCGACGTCGCCGACGAGATTGCGTACTTGACCGCCGATCTGGATGACGGTCTCGACTCAGGCATCCTGGAGCTCGATCAGGTGCGCGAGGCCTCGCCTTTGTTTCGGGACTTCTACAATGCCGCGCTGAATACCTACCCCGGGGCAGCTCGCAGATCGGTGGCCTATGAGGCTCTGCGATGGGTTCTGAACGCATTTGTCACCGATTTGATCGTAGAAGTGCGCGCCTGCGTGAATGCGATCGGCGCTACGACACTCACCGATATTCGGTGTGCCCCGCACAGGTTGGCTCGACTGGGTGCGTCAATGGAGGCTCAGCGTATCTCGATCAAGGAGTTCCTCTATGCGAACCTTTACAACTCAGCGGAACAGGAACACGAGCATTTGCGCGCGGAAGAAGTTGTAATTCAGCTATTTCAGAAGCTGATGGCCGAGCCGGTCCTGATGCCGCCTGATCACCTCGCTCAGATTCCCACTGAGGGGCTGGCGCGCACCGTAGCAGACTACATCGCCGGAATGACGGACAGCTACATTGTTCAGTTGTGGCACCGGTGCTGCGCTGGGTGAGCTATTGCACGGTGCCCTGCGGGCGCAGGCGGCGCAGATCGAGCGCGCACTCGACGGCGTTTTGCGCGTTGAGGCGAAGGTTGTCGGCGGCCGCCCACAGCCAAATCCGGGTGGCCCATCCAGCGTGGCGCGGAAGCGGCTCCGGGCGCAGGCGGACAAGAATGTTGTCCTGTCCAGTTGCCGCCAGATTCGACGGCGAATCGGTGTCTTCGAGGATCAGTTCGACATGTTCGCTGGTGAGGGCCTCTTCGAGCGCT
This sequence comes from uncultured Acidobacteriaceae bacterium, assembly GCA_963782285.1. Classification (GTDB taxonomy): domain Bacteria; phylum Acidobacteriota; class Terriglobia; order Terriglobales; family Acidobacteriaceae; genus Telmatobacter. Next base: position 168,333 of record CAWAJH010000009.1, on the reverse strand, counting down.
GCGATCTCGGCGGCCCGCTCCAGATCAACTGCGATGGAAAAGGCGAGGCCGTGGAAGACTGGGGCGTGGATGACCTGGACGGCGAGTGACGGACCACGCCCGGCGGTGAGCGCTTCGTACTGACGACGAATCCGAGCGTCAACTTCGGATAGGCTAATGGTGGCGCCTTCACCCATGCCGCACAGCAGGTTATAAGCCGCCTGGGCATCGTAGATGGCGCGCGGCAGCGTCTGGAAGCTCAGCAGGTTCACGGTTTGCTCGTGCAGCTCATCCATGGCAGCACGGCCAAACTCGCTGGCCGGCTCAAGGACCGTTGCGGCGGCAAAGCGGACAGGGACAATACGTTGCAGTCGATCGAGGAGCAGCGCCAGCGTGACGACCGCAGGGTGGGCGGGTACCACCGCGGGGGTAAAAAGATCGACGGCCGCTGCCTCGGTTCCCAGCCAGGGTGCGCGTACCAGGACGCCGGTTTCCTGATCGAGGGCGCCGGAGAGATCGAGCACCGTGGAACCCGACTGCAGAGCCTGGCGCCAATGTTTGCGCGTGAGACTCTGAGGGCCGCAGAAGAAAGAAAAGTCGGCCTGTTCGAAGGCATCCGCTCTGACAGCCTGGATGAAGGTGGCCTCATCGCCCACCTGATCCAATTGCCCCTGCGCGTCCTCTTCGTCGAGCAAGGCAAACTTGGAATCCGCAAGCGGAGACTCCGAAAGAACATCCTTCAACTCACGGCCTAAGAGGGTCGAGGCCCCGGCGATTGCAATCTTGTACACAGGACTCCTTGAGACAGAACTTGAGCGAGCCGGCAGTCAGAAAGTCAAAGCCGGGCATGCGGAAGAGAAAAGCGGCATTCACTTTTCGCAATGCCATTATCGCGAAAGCAAAACTACCCTCACAACCGAGACCCGAGCGATTCATGCTCTGCGCCTGGGGGAATTGCAGGTGCCACCGGCCTTCCGCGACGGCGTCTTTGCCATCCATACGCGGTACGCGCCCAAATACCCGAGAACATGTACGTGAGCGCTCCCAGAAACATGACGACGTTCGAATAACGAATCGCGATATAAGCAATAATTGCGATCACCACGAGCAATTGGAAGGGATGCCTGCGGGTGAGATTGATCTCCTTGGCCGACCAGAAGCGCCAGGTGCTGACCATCAAAAACGCGGTGAGACCGACCATGATGAGCCAGGGAATGGCCATGTACCAGTAGGGATTGGGAATGCCATAGCAAAGATGCACGCTGGCGGCAATCAGCCAGGCGGCCGCGGGAATGGGCATTCCGACGAAGTATTTGCGATCGGGCCGGCCGGGATTGCGCGGCTGGGCGTCGTGGCTGATGTTGAAACGCGCGAGGCGCGAAGCCCCGCCGAGAAGAAACAGGAAGCAGATGAAGGCCCCAGCCTGAATGAGGTGCATCCTGAGCTGAGCATTCAACGAATCCGGAAGGAAGTGAAATCCCCACACAAAGGCAAGCAGGCTGGGCGCCATGCCGAAGGTGATCACATCGGCAAGCGAGTCTAATTCACGGCCAAAGTCGCTGGCGGTGTTGGTCATGCGCGCGATGCGGCCATCGAGCGCGTCGAAAGGAATGGCAAAAAGGATGGCGATTGCCGCCCAATCCAGGTGCATCGGTGTATCGCGTGTGATAGCCGCTATGGTTTGCGTAATGGAAAAGTACCCTGCGCCCAAGCTGCCGGCGGTGAAGAGCGAAGGGAGGAGATACATGCCTCGGCGCAGACGCGCTTGATTTCGGGCCCTGGTTTGAACTGGATTGAGGTGATTCACGCACGTCCTCCGCTGCGGAGCACAGGTTCGGCGGGCTCGGCCGTTCCCAAGCCGCCGGCCGATGTTCTGGCGGCTGCAGCGACCACCGGCATCACGGCCAGGACGCTTGCGCCGCCCCGAACCCGCTGGCCAACCCTCACTTGCACCTCCGCCACGGCCGGAAGAAGGACATCTACGCGCGAGCCGAATTTGATGAGGCCGACACGCTGGCCCCGCTCCACCGTTTGTCCCTCTTGAAAGCGAAAGACGATTCGCCGCGCCAGCAGACCGGCGATCTGCTTGAATGTTACTTCGAATCCCGCGTCAGCGGCCTGACCGCGCACCGTGACCATGTTCTGCTCGTTGCGCTCGGCCGAGGCGGGATTCATGGCATTGAGAAAACTGCCCTTCCGATATCGAACTTGACTCAGCACGCCACTGATGGGGGAGCGGTTAACGTGCACGTCAAAGACGCTGAGAAAGATGCTGATCCGTTGACGGGGGCCTTCGGGGGTGATGATAGAGGCTGTTTCGGTGACCTGCCCATCGCCGGGCGACACGATTATCCCGTTCCCGGCAGGAATGGCGCGCTGCGGATCGCGGAAGAACCAAAGGAAAAACACGGCCAGAAGAGCGGGGATGATGCCCCACGCCCAACCGCCTGTAAACCATTTGAGCGCCGCAGCTACCGCCAGCAAGCTGCAACCGTAGATGTAACCGTCGCGAACCATCGTCCCCAACGATTATACGGCGATTCAAGAATTTAGCTGTAAGAAGGGAGGTTACGAGGGACACACCCGACAACCTCGCGCCGACCGGGCGTTCTTTGCGGCAAGCTGCCTGAAAACCAGTGAATCGCGATCTAGGCGACGGCGGGCGCCATGCGGCGCTCCAACGCGAAGATCAGGTCCTTGGCATGGAGCTTGAGCTTCTTGAGGCGAACTTCTTCGAGCTGTTCGTCCTCTGTGAGGTAGGGCTTTTGAACCAACTCATCCAAACGCTGAGCGTAGCGGCGATGTTCTGCGTGCAGGCGATCGATCTCATCGCTCAGCGTAAAACCCTGTATTTCGTCCATCAAGCACCTCCAGGTGCGGCGGTTCGATCCAGGCTGAAGCGATCCGCCGATTTTCTCTGAACATTTACATATATCGCCAAAGCAGGACAATCGGCAAGCCGGAATTCCGCCGGCAGTAACCGAAAGCTGTGAATTTCGGAGCAAGTCAGCGTTACTGTGTCGCAGAACCGGCCAGACCTCGCGCCCGTCGACATGCAGGCGGGCATCCGAACGGATGCGGCGAACCGCCCGTGGAAACTACTTCAGCCTAAGCTCCATGAGCATGGCATCTTCAGCCGGATCAGTGTAGTAGCTGCGACGAATGCCTGTCTGGATGAAGCCGATAGATCGGTAGAATGCCAACGCGGTCGAGTTGGAGGAGCGAACTTCAAGATGAAGCTTTCGGATTGCCGATTGATCGAGATCCCTCATCAGGGCCCGCATGAGCCGCCTGCCCACCCCGCGGCGCTGCAATGCTCCGGTCACGCCAATACTCTCAAGTTCTGCATCGGGCGGTATCACGGATGCGATCACAAAGCCGGCCACTTCTTCAGTCGAGTCATAAAGTGCCACGAGTGCAATCCGGCGAACCGAAGACGTCGCGCGAATCAAGTCGGCGTAAGAATCGAGCCGCCAATGCGGCGCTTCCTCAAGGGTTTCGGCAATTTGGATGACGCTTGCAAGCTTCGACTCATCGAGCGGTACGATCTTCAGCTTTGAGGCGTCGAAGTCCATCCGCTTCACGATTCCGCCGCGGCCTGCTGGGCGATCACGTCCTTGCCGAAGATTTCAGCATCGGAGCGACGGAGGTAGTTGCCGTCAAGCAATGCCAGATCGACGGCCCCGCCGGCAATCAAGCGCGCCTCACCCAACCTGAGGGCATCGGCGGCAAGAGGTGCGGGTGCGCTGACTAATTGCGTTCCCGGCCACGCAGCGGCCAGCACTGCCTGCGCTTCATCGCACACGGCCACGCGCAGCGGGGGCGCAACGGCCGCAAGCTCCTGTGGTCCGGCAAGCATCTCTATCGGGGCGGACCCCACACGCTCAAGCCGCAGAAAAACTTCGTCGCGATGCGCGTCGAGCACTGCGGATGGCACGCCGGACTTCCGCGTAAGCACCTCGAGGCGCGACAGGGCAACCACTGCGATTCCCGCACCTTCCGCCAACCCCTTCGCCGCGCTCACGCCCACCCGGACGCCGGTAAAGCTCCCAGGCCCGTTAACCACGACGATGCCGCCAAGTTCTCGGATCTCCACGCCGGCAGATTTAAGCAGATCGCCAACGGCAGAGACCAGCGTGACCGAATAGGTGCGTCCGGCCAGTTCGACTTGACCGAGAATCTCGAGGTCGCGGCCCGGAATTCGCCCCAAGGCCACCGAGCCGGAAGGCCCGCAGGTGTCAATGGCGAGAATCAGGCGCGGTTCAGCCGCGAATCCACTCACACTGCCGCCAGCGCCTGGTCGAGATCGGCGATCAGGTCTTCCTTGTCTTCGATTCCGATGGAGAGCCGGATTCGGCCCTCGTTGATGCCCATGGAGCGGCGCACCTCTTCACTGACGGAGCCGTGCGTGGTGGTGGCCGAATGCGAGGCCAGCGACTCCACACCGCCCAGCGATTCTGCGTTGGTGAAGATCTTGATCGCCGTCAGGAATCGCGCTGCTTCTTCGCGGTTCTTGAGCTCGAAACTCATCATCGAGCCGAAGCCTTTCTGTTGCTTCACAGCCAAGTCGTATTGCGGATGCGATTTGAGGCCCGGATAGGCCAGCTTGCTCACCTTCTGGTGCGTGGAGAGAAACTCGGCCACCGCGCGGCCGTTTTCCTCATGCTGTCGGATGCGGACGGGCAAAGTCTTGATACCGCGCAGGACCAGGTAGCACTCGAAAGGCGACATCACGCCGCCGGCCGCCTTTTGCACCAGGAGGAAGCGTTCTTTGTGCTCCGGCTTCGAGCCGATCAGCACACCCCCGAGGCCGTCAGAGTGGCCATTAAGGTACTTGGTGGTGGAGTGCATCACAATGTCTGCACCCAGTTCGAGTGGGCGCTGTAAAGCGGGAGACAGAAATGTGTTGTCGACGCTCACTTCCACACCGTGCGCGTGGGCGATCTTTGCCACGCCCGCAATGTCGGTGAGCACCATGAGCGGATTGCTCGGCGTCTCGATGTGGACAAGCTTTGTATTAGGCTTGATCGCCGCTTCAACGGCGGCAAGATTGCTGGTGTCGACATACTCGATCTGGATGCCGTAGCCGCTCACGATCTGGTCGAAGAGGCGAACGGTGCCCGCGTACACGTCGCGCGAGCAGACAACGTGATCGCCGGCGTGCAACATTGCCACAAGCGCCGAGATTGCGGCCATACCTGTGGTGAATGCATGACCGCTGGAGCCGCCCTCAAGAACGGCCACGGCCATTTCCAGCCGGTCGCGTGTGGGGTTCCCGGCGCGGGAATAATCCCAGCCCCGGTCGCTTCCGATGCCGGTGAGTTCGAATGTGGAAGAGAGGTAAATCGGCACATTCACCGCGCCCGTCTGGGGATCGCAGTGCTGGCCGGCATGAACGGCAAGAGTTGAGTATTTGTACTGAGGCATGATTCAGCTCTGAACGATTAGCTCCTGCTTCTAGCTTATCGTGGCCAACTCACGGGCTGCAGGGAGCAGGGGAGCACGGATCAGTGAACTCTTTGGTGAGTTGGATTGAGGGCGATCCGAGGATTCGGCGTAGATCGGGCAACGGGAGGGGTTGCCGTAACTCGCTCAGAATGCAATCGTTCCCCCCCTTGTCTTGCTGCTTCCCCAGCCGAGAATTAAACGTCAGAGCAAATCCTGAAATGATCGGTCATCCTGAGCGAGTCGTCCGCGTTAGCGGACGGTGAGTCGAAGGACCTGCATTTAGCTCGTCGCGCCCAACAATTCCTCCGGCGTATACCAACATTCACTCAAATCGATCCAAGTCGGATTGCTCTTCCTGATCAGCGCAATCTTCTTGGCTCTCGTCCATCCCTTCAATTGTTTTTCGCGCGCAATCGCGCTGCCGGCATGCGCATATCGCTCGAACCACACCCAAGCGATCGCAGTTGTAGGTGGCCGAAAAACCTTCGTAGAGCTTGTTCTTGTGCTTGAAGATCCCCTTGTCGAGATCACCCGTCATTCCGATGTAGAGCGTGAGACTTCTGCTGGCCACGACGTAGGTATAGTAGTAGCGTTCGTGCATTGAAGTGAACCCGAGATCAAGGATTATCGCGCGCTGCGAGGCAAAAATCAAATGCAGGTCCGTCGACTCGGTCGCTATGGCGACCTCGCTCAGGATGACCGATCATTGTGCGATTTGGGAAAAGAAATGAGACTTTCGCTCAGGATGATCGCTCTCTGGGAATCGCGTTGCGTCGCATGCCGCCCCCCGACGTTCTACTTCGTGACCTCGGCGGTTTGTTTGGACGGGCGCACAGAGGGGAAATAGCCGGTCTTCGTGCGGACAGTAAGTTTCCCCGTACCCTTGGATTCGGCGGTTACCTCGATCTTGCGAAAACCAGGCACGGTTGTGGGCTTCGTCGAGTGATAGCCGATGGTGTACTGGCTGCGAATATCGCGCGCGACTTCGGCGGCGATCTGATCGACCTCTTCAATCGATTTCGGGAAGAAGGCCACTCCGCCGGTTTCACCGGAGAGCATCTCGAGCGCACGGCGTGCGTGGCGCACTTCAGCGCGGCTCATTTCATCGCCAAAGAGCAATCCAATGGAGTAAATCTCGGGGCCGGAAAACTCCTGCACGCGATGAATGGTCTGCTCCAGGTTCAGGCTCGATGCATTGTCTTCTCCATCCGTAATGAGGATGATGACTTGCTTGGGCCGCTTGGCGTCGGCCGCGAGTTTGTCCGCAGACGCGACCACGGCGTCATAAAGTGCCGTGCCACCACGCGAGTCAATGTGCGACAGACCCTCGCGCAGCCTGTTGATGTTCGATGTGAATTCGCAATCGATAAAGGCCTCATCGGAGAAGTTCACAACGAAAGCCTCATCCTCCGGATTCGAAGCCAGAACCAGGTCGAGGGCGCTCTTGTTTACCGATGGCCGCTTGCGGTACATCGAGCCAGAGTTGTCGATGACCAGGCCCATGGAGACAGGAAGGTCGGTGTGCTGGAAGCTGATGATGTTCTGCTTGACGCCGTCTTCCAAGACCTGAAAGTCGTCCTTGGTCAGGTTCTGCACCAGTTGTTGGTCGCCATCGAGGACAGTGGCGTTGAGCACCACCTCTTCCACATCAGTGCGCAGCAGGTAACCCTGGCCTTCTTTGCGGAGGGGGCCGTTGGTGGGAGCGGGCGCAAGAGCGTCCGGCGAGCGGACCGGATCCGTGTCCACGCTGAGCGGCGCAGCGGGATTCGCTTGCGCCGCGCCGGTCGTGGCGGGGGTCGATTGCGCCTGAAGCAGAAGCCCAGACGCCGTAAACAGCGCGGCGATTGCCGCTTTATTGAAGAGGCGCATAATACCCGGTGCGAGCATAAACCGTAAGCGGTGGCAGTCCCGGAGGAGGATCAACCTTTACCCTCACTTTACGCCACTTACCGTCTCGGGTTAGATCTTTGGGTTTGTAGCCGATCACATATTGGTTTCGCAGCTCGGTTGAAATCTTTTCAGCGATGTCGCTCAATTCGTCCACATCATCGACGCGGAAGAGGCGACCGCCCGTCGATGAGCTGATGTCGTCGAGAAGCTGCGGGCCAGTGCGCTCCTCGGGCGTGGGCGCGTAGGGATCGAAGATGCCGATAGAATAGATTTCCACGTCGGCCTCCCGTACCGCTGCCCGAACCTCTCCCTCGGTAAACCGCGAGCGGTTGTCTCCGCCATCGGAAACCACCAGCAGCGCCTTGCGTTCATGATGAGCTTCTTTCATTTTGGTGACGCCGTAGTAGATCGCGTCGAGCAACGCGGTACGATGGCCTGCCTGTACATTGGCCAGGCGCGCCTCGATATCCTCGACGGAACTGGTGAAGTCCTCAATCAGTTCCGGACGGTCGTTAAATCCGATGACGAAAAACTCATCCTGCGGATTCGCAGTTTTGATGAACTGCAGGATCGCATCTTTGGCGCGCACCAGCTTCGAACTCATCGATCCGGAAAGGTCGAAGATGATCCCGATGGAAACCGGGGCGTCTTCGCTGGCAAAGCTTGTGATGTTTTGGGTAGCGTTGTTCTCGTAAATTTGAAAGTCTTCTTTTTCGAGACCCGTGACCAGACGGTTCAGCGGGTCGGTGACCGTGACCGGTACCAGCACCATGTCCACATTCATGCGCAGGAACGACCCGGGATGGATCCGAAGCGATGTCGGTCCGGTTTCGGGAGCCGCTTCGGCGCCGGAGGGCTCTGCGGCCGGGGTCTCCGCCCCGCCGGAAGGTTGTACATGGACTTTATTGAGCGGGTCTTCCTGGGCGCGGGCATAAATGAGGCAAAAGTGCAGGGCCAGAACGCAAATCCATATCCGCCGCAAAAGCAACGCACCTTTGCCGTCACCCTTTTGGATTAAACGCTGATGGGGAAGCGTCGTCATGCTGCACCATGGGTTAGAACGCGATAGTAACACGCTACATGAGGCTCTGGCCGAGGGGTCCAACCCCCGGCGTTCCCGCATCACGGTATCAGAAACGCCGCACCGGGACGTGTCTGCATCCTGAGATAAAATCAAGCCTAGCACCCCGTTGCCTCACCGTCTGTGACGTCAGACGGGGTTCTTAATTCCACCGTTTGAACGGGGAGTACGACCTTCTTGATGGCTCGCATTTATCCCTTCCGCGCCTGGCGCTACAATCCCTCCGCAGTTCGCCTGCAAGACGTGGTGACGCAGCCCTACGATAAGATCTCGCCGGCCATGCAGCAGGCTTATTACCAGCGCAGCCCATTCACCCTTGTCCGCATCATTCTGGGACTGCCTGAGTTATTTGACGCCGATGGCGGTGAAAACGTCTATACGCGTGCAGCGCGCGATTTTCTCTCCTGGCGCGAGCAAGGCGTGCTGATTCAGGAACATGAGCCGTGTGTCTTTGCCTACGCGCAGCGCTTCAAGGTGCCTGGAACCGAGACGGTGAAGGAGCGGCGGGGATTTATTGCCCTGGGCAAGCTGCACGACTACTCCGAGCAAGTCGTCTTCCGGCATGAGCAAACGCTCTCGAAACCCAAGAGCGACCGCTTGAACCTGCTCAAATCAACTCGGGCCCATTTTGGCCAGATATTCATGCTCTACTCTGACCCGGCGGGCAGCGTGGAAAAGATACTCTACGAAGGCAACGGCGCGGCGGACGCCGAGGTGACGGATGAGTACGGGGTGGTGCACCGGCTGTGGCGCATCAACAGCCTGCCGGTAATCAGTCTGCTGACCACTGCCATGGCCGACAAGAAGCTCATCATCGCCGATGGACATCACCGTTACGAAACGGCGCTGAATTACGCAAAAGGGCACGCGAGCGGCGGACCCGCCAAAGGTGAGTTCCGGAGCCAGCAAGTGTCTCAACCCGAGGTTCCCGAGGCGGCCGCCATGATGACCTTCGTGAATATGGACTCCGATGGCCTGGTAATCTTGCCGACCCATCGCGTGGTGCACAGCATCAAAAGCTTCGACCCGGCCAGGTTTAGAGCCGCCGCCAGAGAATACTTCACAGTGGAGCCGCTTCCGCAGTGCGAAGCCGACCAGTTCATCGACATTTTGCGCCGACAGAAGGGCACTGCCTTTGTCGCCGCAACTCGCAGCGGCGATTTCCTGCTGCGCGCGAGGCCGGAGGCGATGGCGACCGCGTTAGCCGGCCTGCCCGAACGCCAGAAGCCGCTCGACCTGACCCAATTGCACACCATCATCCTCGATCGCCTTCTCGGTCTGGACGCCGAAAAAGTACGCGAACAGACCAATCTGCGCTACCTGCGCGATGCCCAGGAAGCAGTGGAACAGGTGCGCAAAGGCGAAGCCGACGTCGGTTTTCTCACCAATCCCGTGACCATGGAGCAGCTCAAAGAGGTGGCCTTCGCCGGCGAAGTGATGCCGCAAAAATCCACTGACTTCTATCCCAAGCTGCTGAGCGGCCTGGCTATTTATGCGCTGGAGTGAGTGGGTGCGGGAACGGGTGCGGATTCCGCTGCCGCACCTGAATGTGTCTCTAAAGGGAAAGATGAGGAAGACCGGAGGCATCAGCGCCGCGCTGGCCGTTGCATGTCTGGTTGGCGCCTCGGCTCTTATCGCGCAATCGCAACCGGCAGGCCGTTACGCGGTAGTTTTGGATGCGGCCCACGGGGGCGACGACGCCGGCGCCCGCCTTGGCAGCGAACCGGAGAAGACGTATACGCTGGCGATGAGCGTGAAGCTGCGCTCGCTGCTGATGGCGCGCGGAATCATGGTGGTGACTACGCGAGATTCCGACATAACGGTCAGTGCCGACCAGCGCGCGGAGATCGCCAACCGCGCTAACGCCCAGGCATGCCTGAGCCTGCACGCGTCGGCAAGCGGCTCTGGCGTCCACGTTTTTGTTTCTTCACTTGCGCCCGTCGAGCCGGCGCCGTTCCTTCCGTGGAAGACCGCGCAGGCCGCGTGGATTCCGAGCAGCCTCTCTCTCGCCGGAACGATCAATTCGGCGCTGACTCACGCCGGTGTGCCCGTTACACTGGGGCGCATCGCGCTGCCCGGGATCGACAGCATGACCTGTCCCACGGTGGCAGTTGAGATCACGCCGGAGAAGTCATCCGATCAGTCTGGGGATCAGCCTGGAAAAGCCAACCTGGATGACCCGGATTACCAGGCCCGCGTGGCCGATGCTCTGGCCGCGGCGCTGGTCGAATGGCGGGCAGAGGACCGGGGAGGATCAAAGCCGTGATTCCCCGCCATCAGACGATCCTTTTCGTTTTTCTGCTGATCGCATCGATCACCCTGGGCGCCGTGCTCTGGACCACTCTGGATCGCGCTCACAAGCGGCTACTGGAGAGCCAGGAGTCGACCCCGACGAAAGCGCCGCAAGTGGCGCCCGCCGAGCAGGTCACGCTGATGGTAGCCAATGATGCGGACAACTCCGTGACAGCGCGAGATCTTTTGCTTCCCTTGCCGCAGAACCCCGAGGCCAGTGCGCGGGCCGTGCTGGGCAAGTTGCTCGATCTTTACGCTGCCCCTGGCTCGACCCATCCGGCGCCTGGCGGCGCCAGTTCCATCGCGCAGGTGTTTCTCATGCCCATCGTGGCGAGTGGCGCGAATCATGCCAACTCAGCCGACGGCCTTCACGCTACGGCAACGGATTCAAGCGGCACCGGGCAAACGGGTTCGGCGTCAAGGAGCGAACTGGCGATCGTCAACCTGACAAGCGCCTTTACCGCAGGCCATCCCTCCGGACTTGAAACCGAGACGCTCACAATCCTTTCGATTTGCGCAACGCTTCATTCCAACTTTCCCGAAATCTCCGAGGTGCGATTTCTTGTCGATGGCCAGCAACGGTCCACACTCGCCGGTCACGCCGACCTGACGCGCACTTATCTTACCGCCGAAACCACGCCCACCGAGGGGGCCCACCCGTGATGACATCAAAAACAACCACGTCTCCCACCATCGGCGTATTCGACTCGGGTTTTGGCGGATTGACGGTGTTGCGCGCGTTGATTGAGCGGCTGCCCGGTGCGCGTTTTGCCTTTTTAGGTGACACCGCGCGACTGCCGTATGGCTCGAAATCCCGTCGCACAATTGCGCGCTACGCTGCGCAGAGTGCCCAGTTTCTGGTCCGCGAACAGGGGGCGGAGTTTCTGGTAATCGCCTGTAACACGGCCAGCGCGCTGGCGCTCGACGCAATTCAGGAGGCCGTGACGATTCCTGTTCTCGGCGTGATCGAGCCTGGCGCTGCCGCTGCCCGCGCCGCGTCGAAGACCGGCGACGTCCTGGTAATCGCGACCGAGGCAACAGTTCACAGCCGCGCTTACACGGCCGCTTGCCAGGCCCTCGGCCTGCGCGTCATTGAAAAAGCTTGCCCATTGCTCGTGCCACTGGTCGAAGAGGGCTGGATCGATCATCCGGTCACTGCCGAGGTCATCGACGTATATCTGAATGAGCTTCGTGCCGAGGCCGCAGCACACAGCATGGTTCCGGATACTCTCGTCCTTGGCTGCACACACTACCCTTTGCTGCGGTCTCTATTCGAAGGCGCGGTTCGGCCCGGCGCCCGGGTCATCGATTCAGCCGAATCGGCCGCGGAGGCTGCGGCGGAACTCTTGAACCAACCTTCCGGGTGCCCAATTCTACCTGAAGCCGCGGCAGTGAATTCCGGTAGGGTGGGAGAGGTCGCGAGCTCCGCTCCGCAGACTGAGATCCGCTGCTTTGCTACCGATTCAGTGGAGAAGTTCGAACGGCTCGGCTCGCGATTCCTCGGGCGCCCCGTAGGGCGCGTGGAGTTGGTCGACCTGGGCGGCTGAAGTCACGTCGATCGAACACAGAAAGCGTGAACTGAATCGAAATCCGCTCTGGTATTCTGAAAAACGCAACTCCGTTCTTTTACCTTTCGGAGTCATCCCTCGGAGGAACTTAAAACAGCATGATCAATCTGTCAGGCAAGACGGCCGTGGTCTTCGGATTGGCCAACAAACGGTCGATCGCCTGGGGCATCGCGCAAAAACTCCACGAGGCCGGAGCAACCCTTGCCATCTGCTACCAGAACGAGCGCATGAAGGCCGAAGCCGAAGACCTGATCAACGAACTCTCCGGCGCCGACGGCTTTCAGTGCGATGTCTCCAACGACCAGCAGATCGACGCTCTCTTTGCCGCGCTCAAAGAAAAATACGGAAAAATCCAGATCCTGGTGCATGCGGTCGCTTACGCACCGGCTGAAGAGCTGAAGGGTGAGTTCATCAACACCAGCCGCGACGGATTCCGCATTGCGCACGACGTGAGCGTCTACTCGCTCATTGCCGTGGCCCGCGGCGCCGTGCCCTTGATGACCGAGGGCGGCAGCATGATCACGCTCACCTACTACGCCGCCGAAAAAGTGGTTCCCCACTATAACGTGATGGCACTTGCCAAAGCTTCACTCGAGTCCGCCGTTCGTTATCTGGCGTATGAGCTTGGGCCCAGGAACATTCGCGTCAACGCCATCTCTGCTGGGCCGATCAAGACCCTGGCTGCTCGCGGCGTGGGCGCGCTGGGCGACATGCTCAAGTCTCACGCCGAGCGCTCGCCGCTGCACCGCAACGTGGATCAAAGCGAAGTGGGCGGCACGGCACTCTACCTGGCCAGCGACCTGGCAAGCGCGGTGACAGGCGAGACGTTGTACGTCGATTGCGGCTACAACATTATGGGGTACTGAGGCCGTCGAGCGATCTTACATTGCAAGAATCTCGTCCCAAACCGCCGGCTCAACCGGCAGGCCAAGCTTCGAGTTTTCCGCGCGCATATGCAGCGTCTGCTCACCCGGATAGCGTACCGCGGCGTGATGCGCAGCGGTCGGGCAATTCTTAAGAGAGGCAACGATGCCGTCGGCGATGTCCGCGGGATCCGGAGCGAATCCCGCGGTAGCGCTCAAAGCCATCGGATTCAAAGTCAGAAACATTGCGAGACGCTCGTCTCAAGCAGAGGGTCCGCGGGAATCTGGTGCGTCGCCTGGCCAAGCGACATCATGGCAGCCACCATGTCGAGCATGACGGAGAGCCCTGAACCCTTCCAGTAGCCGATTGGCAGCGGACGCCAGGATTGTTCGATCGCGGCGGGATCGCGTGTGAGATTTCCCTCCGAATCGAATCCACCGTCGAACGGCAGCATTTCGCCGCGCTTCTTATAGCTCTCCAGTGTTCCGTAGGAAAACTGCGACATGGCGATATCGAGGACCACATGGCCGGCCGGACGCGGCACCGCGATGACCAGCGGATTGTTGCCGATGACCCGCTCGGCTCCGCCCCACGGCGGCAGATTGGCCATGGTGTTCGTCCAGCAGATCCCGATCAGGCCGGCATCGGCGGCCTGCCAGCCGTAGGTCCCGGCGCGCATCCAATGGTTCGTGTTGGCTAACGCCACGCAGCCGATCCCATGATCGCGGCCGAGTGCGATGGCGCGATCCATGGCTGCGAGTGCGTTAATGTTGCCAGGGCCGCAGTGACCATCCCAGCGTTCCAGCGCGCCAAAACGAGCTACGACTTCAGGCTCTGCGCCGGGATCGACGCGGCCGTTGCGGATCGTGGCCACAAAACGTGGAAATCGGTTGATGCCGTGTGTGTAGACGCCGTCGCGCGTGGTTTCGGCGAACAAGCGCGCGCAGGTATCGGCGCGACCGGGCGCGAAGCCCAGTCTGCGCAAGACGGCGGCGAGGGTCTTCTGTACTTCATCGAAGGGAATTCTGTTCATGCTTTTCTGATGAACTTGTATCAAACCATGCGAGCGGCAGACTTGCCGACTCACCGACCGGCTAACTCACCGCATCTTTTAGCGTCACCGTGATCTTGCGCGCGTCGCCGCCGACTGATTCGATCACAATTTCGCCCGTGGCCCGCTTGCGGATGCTTTTGAACTTTTCGCCCCACTCCACCACCACCAGCGCATCGGGAGTCAGCAGATCGTCGAGACCGAGAGTCTCAAGCTGGCGCTCGCTTTCGAGGCGATAGACATCGAGATGATAGAGCTTGACCGGTTTGCCGCCGCGCGTCCCGTCATATTCGTGCACCAGCGTGAAAGTGGGGCTGGTCACTTCGTCGGGCTCGGCTGCGTCCAGGGCCTGCGCAATCCCTTTCACCAAGGTGGTCTTGCCCGTGCCCAACTCGCCACGAAGCAGCAGAAGTTGCGGTGGCTTGAGCAAAGCGGCGAGTTTGCGGCCGACGGCGACGGTGTCGGCGCCATTCTGCGTTGTGTACTCGTGAACTCTTCCTTCCGCAGTCGCCGCGGCGTTGGTCATTGCTCAGCCCCCGTTGACATTTGCTTTATGCAGTCTGAGTCTACTCGATCCAGCTTGCGCCCGCCGATCCCGGCGATTGATCCGGCGCGTGGGTCCTAAGTCGGCCGCACGCGTCTTCAATCCGCTGCATGCGTCTCCGGTCTGCCGCACGCAGTGCCCCCCTGCAACCAAACATAACCCTTCTGGCCGATCGCATCAATTCGGTGCGCCCCGGATTGGAACGCCTGCGCGAGGTGCGCGAGAGAGTTCGTCGCCAGCAAAGTATGCTCGTCGCCTTCGCTCACAGCCATATCCGCGGCCAGCCCGTGCAGATAGACTGCGGCTTCGACAGCACGCGATACGTCGTGAGGATATTGCGCGAGCAGCCCGGCGATGAGGCCCGTGAGCAGGTCGCCGCTGCCGCCCTTTGCCATTCCCGGATTGCCGGTGGTGTTCACGGCGACGTGGCCATCGGGATGCGCGATGAGAGTTCGCGCGCCTTTGAGCACAAGCGTTACCGAGTGGCGCCGGGCAAAACTGCGCGCCGTTTCGAGCCGGTTGGCCTGAACTTCCGCGACAGTGGTTCCCGCAAGCCGCGCCATTTCTCCAGGATGAGGCGTGAGCACGAGAACCCGCTTGCCTTTGCGGGAGAGTTTGGCCAGGAGAGCCGATTTGGCGGCGAGAATGTTCAGAGCATCGGCATCGATAACGGCGGGAAGATGCGTAGAGGAGAGAAATCCGGCCGTGAACTCGGCAGTGTCTGGACTTTGTCCGATGCCGGGGCCGATCGCAAGGACGGTTTTGCCTTCGGTCAGTGCCGCAATTTGTTTCTGCGCCAGATTTCTTGCCGAGATCTCACCGCTTGTGGTCGCGGCAAGCGGCCAGGTCATCAGCTCCGGAACGAAGGATCCAACAACCGGCAATGCAGGCGCGGGAACTGCAGCCGTGACAAGGCCTGCTCCTGAGCGCAATGCAGCGAGCGCCACCATGGCCGGCGCGCCGGCTTTGCCGCCCGCGGCCCCAAACGCTCCGCCCACCACGAGCACGTGGCCAAAATTGCCCTTATTGGCCGCGGCTGCGCGCGGGCTTTGGGCAAGCGCCAGCGAAGAACCGGCCCAATCGATGTCGAGAGCGGAGACGATCGCTTCGTCCGGCGACCCGATCGGAGCGACGACAATGGGCTGATCCCAGCGGCGAGTGAGTTGCCCGAAGACGTGTGCAGGTTTCGGCGCAGTGAATGTGACCACGGCATCGGCAGGAAAAACGGGATCGTTGACGCGGGCGCTGGTTTCGTCGGCAGGCCAACCGGACGGCAGATCGACCGCCAGGATTGGCGCGTGACTGCGCCGCAACCACTCGAGCACTCCCAGCGCCAGTCCTTTCAACGGCGGCTTGAAGCCCGTGCCCAGGACGGCATCGACGATGAGATCGGCATCGAGCGCGGCGTCGTGCCGTTCGAGATCGGCCGTCGCGCCAATGGTTGCGACCGTTCCACTCAATCCGGCATTGAGCTCGCGCCAGGCGTGCGCCGCGTCGCCCTTAAGCCCTTCAGAAGCACCGAGGAGCAGAGTCGTTACTTCCAAACCTGCTTCGCCCAGCAGGCGCGCCGTCATCATGCCGTCGCCGCCATTGTTGCCGCGACCGCAGAGCACCGTGACGCGTCGCGCGTTGGGGAAATGACGTCGCGCGAAGTATGACACAGCCGAAGAGGCCGCGCGCATCAGGTCGATCGAGGGAACTCCGAGCCGCTCGGTAGTTGCGCGGTCGCAGGCCTGCATCTCGGCGGCGGAAAGGACGTGCATCGCCTACATGTTACAAGAGCAGTCGGTGCGAGAGAGTCACGGACGACAAGAATCCGCGAAATGCAAGTGCTTCGAATCTCCTGAGAGTCCGGACCGCGGCAAAAAAGCAAAGCGGCTTTCTCAAAGAAAGGCCAACTTAAAATGCACTAAGAATGGCGGATGGTTGCCGGAGAGCGCCTTATCGCACCAGGCGTGCTTGCAGCATGGTGCGTGAGCTCAGACGGGTGAGCATGCAAACACCCGTTTTTTCGCACCGGTAGTGAATGGCAGAAGGAAAGATCTGCCACTCTGACGCGAGGGAGGGCGATCCCCCGGCTCCAAGCGAGAACTCGCGCCCGCTGCTGGTATCGACGGTTCCGCGCGTGGGATTGTCGCCCACGATCACGTCGTCGCCCTCAATGGTTGCGGGCAGACGCTGGAAATGCACGGGACTCAATCGCCAGCCGGCAGCGGAATGCAATCTCCGCGAGTTGAGTTCCGCGCTCTTCGCGTCGTCGTGCTTCAGTTGATTTTCCTGGCCGGCAACGGTTGGGAAGTTGGCGACGAAATCCCATGCCGCAATGCCCTCATACGCACTCAGCGAACAGGGCAAAGGCCCGGTTGTCGTCATCTCGGCAACTTGCCCGTCGGGGCCGGCCAGATCGCGTATCGTGTCTCCGGCGGCAGTGGTCTTTGACAAAAATGCCTGCGTCGGATCGGGAGCTGCGCCAGGCTCTGCGGGAGCCGGGAAGTCGATCTCCTTTTGGCAGGCGACCGTACCCGCGGAATCGAGCATCCGAACGACAACAACCAGCGGGTTAGTGGAATTCTGCGCCACGACTTGAAATCCGGCGGTATTTTGTTGATCGACGGGATCGAGGTAAAGCTCGTAGCTGGGTTTTCCTTCCCAACGTACGATCAGCCGGCCCGATAGTCCGGCGGGATCGAACCTGCGGTTTCCAAGATCGATGTAAAGGACCGGCGGTTTCGCCCCGCTCAAAGAGTTCGTGAGAGAGGGGAACCTGAGAAAGGCGACCACAAGGAGCAATATGAGCGCCACGCCGATGGCGCCGTAGACAACGAGACGCATCACGGGAGGGGGCGTCTTTGCCGGTTGGGCACTCGGCTGCGGCTCAGCCGCCGCCATGGTGGCGCGAAAAGCATAGAGTTCCTCGGTTCGGGCCTGCGCAGCGGCGGCGTTCGACACGAACTTATAGCCGCTAACGGGTTCGCCCGCCTGCGGTTGCGGACTTCCCGACGCACCGACGTCGTTGGAATCGAGTTGGATTGCTTCGCTCGCCAAATAGGTCCCCGGTCCCGAGGCTATGGAGGGTAAGCCCGAGGAAATCAACAACATTGGATCATGGGTGGCAGGGTACTGCAATAACCAATATGTGTGATTTGGTAACCACGTTACCGCCCGGGCAAAGAGCACCAATTGACTGGCTCCTCTTTGGTGCAAGTGTCTATTTATCAATCACTTTCTCAGCCCTCTGAGAATTAGAAATCGATCCGGCCCTGAAAGGCGATCATGCGCGGCGAGCTGTCGCCTCCCAGGCCAACGCCAAGCAGCCCGGTCGGCGGCGAGATCGTGCTCTCCAGGGTGCCGAACCTGGGCGGAATGTATTCGCCGGGAACGCCGGCCTGGACGCTGCTGGGCAGAGCGAAGTTGGGATGGTTGAAGACATTGAACATCTGCACGTCGAAGCGGAACGAGGCATTCTCCCGGATCGGAAACCGGCGCGAAAGGTAAATGTCGGAGTCAGTGAAGTGCGGCCCGCGCACGGTGTTGCGCGCTGCAGTCGCCGAACTGGCAGTTGGCGGCGGAATCTCCGCCCGTGCAGGCGCCGGTGGTGGGATCGACGACGGAGACAAAGGCGTCGGGATTCAGCCATTGCCGCGTTCCGGCAACGGTTACGCCGGGGATTGGCGATTTGCGGTAGAGCGGCTCGCCCGGATATGCGGCGCGCAAACTGCGGGCCAGTTGGCCTGAAAGACGCCGTTGCCGTCGGCCGTGTAGGGCTGGCTGAGCACGGTGAACGGCAAGCCGGTAGTGCAGGAACGCAGTTTCCGAGAACGACCAGTTGCGAAAGAGCGCGCGCAACGGAGCGTGCCTGGAGCTGAACGGAATTGCGATAGATGCCGAAGGCGGAGAGGTTGTGGCGCACGTCGTAGTCGCAGTTGCCGTATTGGCGGCTGAGCTCGCCGGGCAGCGGGCGAGAGAATCCCCTGTGTTGAAAACGGGAGCAGGCCGCCGTTCGAGACCTCGTCGAGGCAATGGCTGAAAGTGTAGTTGGCGCGCAGCGTGAGAGACTGCGAGCTGCTCGGTGAGGCTGGCCTGCAAGCCGGAGTAGTTGCTGCTGGCATCGGTGCGGAACTCGTTGACGCTGCCGAATCGCTGGTCGAGCGGCTGCGCGTAAGGGTAGGGCGCAAAGCACCCGGCGCAAACCGTCTGGTAGCCGTTGAGGCCGACCTGAAAAGGCTCGTGGAGTCCGCGCGTGCCGACATAATCGATGCGCACCGCGCCGTGCGCGCCCAATTTCTGCTCGATGCCGAAGTTGTACTGGTAGTAATACGGCGTCTTGAGCGTGCCTGTCGGAAAGGTGTTGAGGCTGACGGCGAGAGGGCAGACGGTGAGCCGACGGCGAGTTGCCGCGCAGGACGGCTCACCGGAGCTGAAGAGCGACTGAAACTGACGGTTGGCGTTCGCTGCCGCGTCCGCGGCGCTGTTCCGGCACGCCGGGCGCGATGGCTACTCCGCCCACCTGGCCGCCGATGCCGCCGACAAAGGTGGGCGCGTAAGGCGCGTTGGTGGCGGCGAGATCGGCAATCTGAGCGGGAATGATGTCGTTGAAGACGCCGAAGCCGAGGTGGACGACGATTCCCGGCGCAACCTGATACGCCAGCTGACGCGCGGGCTGCCAGACAATGCAGCGGCGTGGACGGGAAACAGAGCTGCGCACCCCGGTTTGAATGGCCTGATCGAGCGGCTGGTCGACGTTGTGCGAAAGATCGAGAAACGATCCGGCGGGGCGCGCGAAGAGGCGCTGTTGATTCACAGGATCGGTGTTCCACGTGGTCGCGCAGACCAGCGATGAGCGTGGCGCGTGGGGTGGGCTTATAGGTATCCATCGCGTAGAGGTCGAGATTGCCCGCGGCGATGCGCTCGTTGAGCGAGATGGGAAATGTCTGGCTCTCTGTATAGGCCGCGCCGTAGGTGAACTCGGCGAGATCGTTGTAGACAGCAGTGGGCACGCTGCCCTCGCCCAGATCGTAGTCGCTCACGTCGATGCGGCGAGTGTTGATGCCGAATCGGTACGCCTGCTTGCCGCGCGTCCAGTCGAGGTTGTCGTTGATCTGCCATTGCGTCACCTTGCGGCCCTGCGGATAGGTGTTGTTGTTGCCGCCGATGGTGGTGAACGGCGCATCGTTGCTGCCCGCCAGCGAGCACGATGGGGAAGGTCTGCAGCACCTGCGCGTAGTTGTTGGGCTCGAAGATGCTCGAGTACCAGCTTGCGCCGGGATTGAACTGGTTGACGAGATTGGGTCGGAAGACGTGCGTGTAACCGGCCACCAGCGTGCGCTGCGGCTGCGGAGAATAGGAGTTGAAGATCGGATTGATGGGATCGGTGTAGGCGGCCTGCAGGCCGGTGTCCTGCTGAAAGCGGTACCAGACGGTGTCGTTGGCGCCGATGGTGTGATCGATCTTGACGACGATCAGATTTTCGCTGTCGCTGTTCTGAAGCGACTCCTCGCGCTGGTTGGCGCAGCCGCTGCCGTCAAATAGGCTGCCGCTGGATTGCGACCGGAGAGCAGCGCGCCGCTCGCGTCGAGCGGGCAGGAACTGAGCGGAACCGGCGTTCCCGCAGTGTTGCGATAAAGAGCGAACATCGACCGGTAGAACGGCACCTCCGCGGGCTCGGCGGGGAGCGTGGTTCCGGTGATCGGGTCGGCGCCGCCGAGCGGAAGTTGGCTGAGCACATATTGCTGGTACGCCGGCGAAGGCGCAACCAGCCTGCGAAACGAGCGGAAGCGCGATGCGGACGCCTTCGTAATGCGCGTAAAGAAAAAGAGCTTGTCTTTGCGGATGGGCCCGCCCAGGCTCACGCCAAACTCGTTTACGTTCGAGCGCGGCTTGTGTGCCATGTTGCCCGGCGTGTCATTGGCGTGGAGGAAATAATCTTCCGCGTTGAAGAGCGAGCCGTTCCAGATCTCGTAGAGGTCGCCGTGAAATTGGTTGGTTCCCGACTTGGTGAAGTAGTTCACCTGCGATGCGCCATACCGGCCCTGATCGACGGAGTAAGAGTTGGTGTTCACCGTGGCCTGCTCGACTGCGTCGAGGCCGATCACGAGATTGGTGGAGAGGCCGATGTTGAGGCCCAGCCAGGGATCGTTGGTGTCGTAGCCGTCGAGGATGTAGCCGTTCGAAGTTGCCGGCAGGCCGTTGAATTCGACATTGCCGTAACCGCCCGCGGCCTTGGCGTCGTTGGAGGAGCCGGCGGTGTTCATCAGTGCGCCCGGCGCGAACTGAGCGATGTAGGTGAAGTCCTGGCCGGGATTGGGCAGTCTCGCGATGGTCTTCGCTTCGAGGGTAGTGGTAGTGTTGGGGTTGTTGAGGCTCAAGAGTGCTTGCTGTGCGGTGACCTCCACCGTCTGTGCCGCCGCCGAGACCGCGAGATTGAAGTTGAGTGAAGCTGTCCGGCCCACCTCGACCGCAACCGGCTGCGAGGTTTGCGTCGCGAAGCCATTGGCCCGGACGGTCAACATATAAGTTCCGGGATTGACCTGGGAGAAGACGAATCGGCCATCGGCGCCGGTTTTCTCGGTGCGGACGGCCTTGGTGTCAACTTCAGTGGCGGAGACTTCGGCATTGGGCAGCGCGGCGCCCGATATGTCGATTACCGTGCCCGAAATCGCGCTCGACGTGCCGCTTTGCGCGGCGATCCCGCTGCAGTTAACCGTAGTTAACAGAACCGAAAACGCTAGCAGAATGCGGGTTGTCTTGCTGCGTTTCAAAATGGCCTCCGGGAAAATGGGGAAGGTTGCGGAGAGTCAAGCTCCCATGAACGTTTCCAGCAGCAGCCAGACGTTCAGGCCGGCGATCAGCACCGCGGTCACCCATGCCAGCGCCTGCAAGCCGCGCCCGTTCACAAATTCACCCATCTTTTTCCGGTCGCCTGTAAACATCACCAGCGGAACCACGGCAAAGCTGAGTTGGAAGGAGAGAATCACCTGGCTCAGGATGAGCAGCTTCTCGGTTCCCTGCTCGCCCATGAACGCGACCACGATAATCGTCGGAATAATGGCCAGCGATCGCGTGATCAGCCGCCGGAGCCACGGCGACACGCGGATGTGGATGAATCCTTCCATGACCACCTGGCCGGCGAGGGTGCCGGTGATGGAAGAGTTCTGGCCGCTGGCGAGAAGCGCGATGGCGAAAATCGTGCTCGCCCAGGTCGCGCCCAGCAGCGGGCTCAGCAGCTTGTAGGCATCCTGAATCGCTGCGACCTCAAAGTGCCCGCTGCGATAAAACACCGCAGCCGCAACGATGAGAATGGCCGCATTCACAAATAGCGCGATCATCAGCGCCAGGCGCCGAGTCCATGTTGGCCATGTGGATGGCTTCGCGCTTGCCCGTGGACGTACGCTCGTATTGGCGGCTCTGCACGATCGACGAATGCAGATAAAGATTGTGCGGCATCACCGTCGCGCCTAGGATGCCGATGGCAATGTAAAGCATGGCGGTGTTGGTGACGATGGAGGGCGACGGCACCACAAGATTCCGTAGGATGGGAAGATAATCGGGCCGTGAGAGAAACATCTGCAAGCCAAAGAGCACAATGATCGTCCCGATGAGCGTGATGACCAACGCCTCGACGTAGCGGAAGCCCCAGCGCTGCAGGAAAAGGATGATCAGGACGTCGAGTCCGGTGATCAGCACGCCATAGAACAGCGGGATGTGGAAGAGGAGTTCGAGCGCAATGGCGGAGCCGATGACTTCGGCCAGATCGCATGCCGCAATGCCGATCTCGGCGAGCAGCCACAGCACGAAACTCGTTGTGCGTCCGTAGCTCTCATTACAAAGCTGCGCAAGATCGCGCTCTGTGGCCACGCCCAGTTTGAGCGAGAGACTCTGCAGCAGAATCGCCATCAGGTTCGAGAGCATGATGACGAACAGCAGCGTATAACCGAAGCGCGCGCCTCCGGCAATGTCGGTAGCCCAGTTGCCCGGATCCATGTAGCCCACCGAAATCAGAAATCCTGGCCCCAAAAACGCGAGCAAGCGGCGCCAGTACAACGGCGAGCGCGAGACGCCGACGCTCGAATGGACCTCGGGCAGGGAGGGCTCGGCAGCTACGGTTCGAGTTACGACTTCTGTGGCCACAGTTTTCCCGGGTAAAAGAGACTGGGAACTTCTCTCAACCCCAGTATGGCACAGGTTCTTAATTATGGTTAATGATAATTTTTATGTTACATTACCGTGAAATTCGGGGTCTCGCTTACTGCGGGCAATCCTCAGATTCCAAAGGTTCTATTGCCTGCTCCCCGTTCCCTATCTCTCCAGCCGTAGCCAGACTGCCTCGGCGGCCGGACGGCCCAGGATGGAGTTTCCCGTAGGCAGTTCAATCAAGACGGTTTGGTCGTAGTTCTGGCTCACCACGCGGAGGCTTTTGCCGGGCCCGATGCCGGCCCCGTGCAGAAACTTCAGCAGCTTGGGGTCGCGCTCCTGCAGGCTGATGACGGTGTAGCGCTTGCCCTCGGCAGCCTGGGAGAGCTGCATTTCGCCGCGGCGCTTCCGCTCGGCGGGACTCACCGGCAGCACGGCGTTGCCGTGAGGGCAGGCGCCGCCTTCGCCCAGCTTCTCGCGCAGCTTGGCTTCGAAAGCCGGCGAGACGGCGTGCTCCAGCCGCTCCGCTTCTTCATGGATCTCGTGCCACTCCATGCCGAAGACTTCGCTCAACATGCGCTCGATCAGGTGATGGCGCAGCGCGGTATGATAGGCCGTTTCGCGGCCTGCCGGGGTGAGGCGCACAATGCCGTCCTCGCCGGCCTTGACGCAAGCCGTCGCGCTTCAGCCGCTTGAGCGCCATGGTCACCGCCGGCGCCGACACCTCAAGCCAGTGCGCCAGCATTGCGGGAATCACCTGGCGGCCTTCGGCCTCGGCTTCAAGGATGGCCTTGAGGTAGTTCTCCTTCGAAACGTTGATGGAGTCTTTCATGGGAGTGCCGGAATTAAGTCTAAATGGAGGCGCCGCGGGCAAAGCGCGCAATTGACCACCTCGACGGCACCATATTCTCAAGATTCCGATCCGAGGCGGCCGACAGTTAGCTATTCTTCGCGCAGCAGAATCATCGGGTCAACGGTAAGGGCGCGGCGTGCTGGGATCGATGCGGCAGTGAGCCCAAGCAGCAGCATGGCCACTATGACGCCGCCGAGCACTATTGGGTCTTTGGGCGAGGCCTGATACACAATGTAAGACAGCAACTTTGTCGCCAGCACGCCGAGCAGAATTCCCGTCGCCGACCCAAAGGCCAGCAGTCGAAATACGCGTCCCAGCGCTGTGCGCAGCACCTCCTGTTGTCGCGCGCCCAACGCCACGCGGATGCCCAGCTCGCGCAGCCGCTTACTGACCACGTAGGACGCCATGCCGAAGATGCCCGTGACCGCCAGCATTGCGCCGAGGAGCCCGAGAACTCCCAGTGACACCGTGGCTACGCGCGCAGGGAACAGCGCCCAGCTTAGCTCCTGATCCCAGGTGTCGATCCGTATCGGCAATCCGGGCTCGAGTCCCCTCATCGTCTCTCGCAGCGCTGCGGCTGTCTCTTCCGCATCGCGCCGCGAACGCACTACCAGCCATACGTTCCCCGTCGGCTGTTGCAGGAACGAGTAGAACATCGCCGGCTTCTGGTCCTCCGTAAGCGATTCGTACTTCCCGTCTTCCACGACTCCCACCACCTGTACCCGCTCACCGCCCCACTTCTTGTAATCTTTGCCGACCGCATTCTCCACCGACCCGAACATCTTCCGCGCGAACTCGCGGTTGACCACCGCCACCCGCGAAGCGCCTTTTGCGTCGTCAAGCGTAAATGTGCGGCCCGCGAGCATAGCCGTCTCCGCCGCTCTGAAATAATCCGGCGATACGTCGAACTGCTCCGCGTCAGCACGGCAATTCGTCACCTCGTAATCCGAGTCCTTGTCGTAAAACACGCACGAGTCGTTTCCTCCCGCGTTGAGTGGCAGCCGGTCCGAGTAGCCCACCGCGGTGACGCCGGGAATCTCCGACACCGCGGTCAGCATCTGCTTTTCCACAGTCTGCTGCTGATCGCCGGTGATGCCGGCCATGCCGAGTGCCGCGGCCACGAGCGTGGCCCCGCGCGGCTGAAATCCAAAATCGCTGCGCAGCGAGCGAACCAGCCCCCGCACAGCGACCAGCGAAGAGGTCACCAGCACCGCGCAGATCGCAATCTGTGCCACCAGCAGCAGATCACGAAGCGTGAACCGCCTCATCCCCGCGCCCAGCGGGCCGCTCCGGATCACCTGCCACGGATCGGCGCGCAGCACCTGCCGCACAGGAGCCATCCCGAAGAGGAATCCGCTGAGCAGCGCCAGACCCAGCGCCACCGCGTAGGTTTTCACATCCGGATTCACCGGCACATTGATCGGCAGATTGGGTATCGGGTTCCATGCGCTCAGCCAGCGCAGAATCGTCACGCTCGCAAACATTCCCAGGGCACCGCCCGCGAGTGAGACCAGCACAGCCTCAGTCAGCAGTTGCCGCACCACCAGCCCTCGCCGCGAACCCAGCGCCATCCGCACCGCGATCTCTCGCGAGCGGTCCGCCGCCCGTGCCGCAAACAGGCTGCCCAGGTTCGCGCACGCTGCCAGCAAAATGAGCCCTGCAAGCAGCAGCAGTCCCAGCATGAATGCCCGCGCCGGCTGTCCCAGCGTGTCGCCCACCAGCCCCGGCTGTGCCAAACTAAATTTCAATCCCGAATCGTCCTTGGTGTAGGTCTTTGCGAGCGACGCCGCAATTGTGTTCAGGTCGGCAGCGGCCTCTGCCGGCGTCACGCCCGGCTTCAGATGCCCCACCACCCACGTGAAATTTGACGCCCTCTCGTGCAGAGGATTCCAGTCCGTGGTGATCTGTGGCATATCGACGATCGGCATAAAGAACGCCGGAGCAAAAAACAGTTCCGTCCCGCGAAACCCCGGCGGGGCGACGCCCAAAATCGTAAAGTTATGTCCGTTCACCTGGACAGTTCGTCCCACCACTTGCGGATCGCCGTCAAAATGGCTCTGCCAATACGCATAAGCCAGCACGATGTATGGCACGCTGTTATCGCCGTGCTCGTCGGCGGTGCCGAAAAAACGCCCCAGATATGGCTGGATTCCAAGCGCCTCGAAATAATTCCCGCTCACCGCATACGGCCATGCCGCCGACGGAGTTGCCTCGCCGGTCTTCACTCCCACCGCGCCTGCGATGTCGTAGGCCGCGAGCGAGACGAATGATTGATTGCGGTCGCGCAGGTCAAGGTAGTTGGGGTATGACTGGGACGGCGACGGCTCCGCCCAACCTTCCCAAAACCGCTGTACCATATAGAAGCTCTTCGCCTGGGGCACATTCAGCGGGTGCAGAACCAGCGCATTCAACACGCTGAACACAATGGCATTGGCGCCAATCGCCAGCGCCAACGTTAGCAGCGCTGTCAGCGTAAATCCCAGCGATTTGCGTAGTTGTCGCGCCGCATATCGGATGTCGCGGAACATGTTCATGCTCCTATTATGGAGATTCCGAACACACTGTTCCTGCAAGCGACCCGCCAATCAGCGCAACCTGGAATCAGGGAGTTACCGTGCGCCAGACACCGCTCCAATGTCCAAAAACGAAGACCCCTGTTCGAAATCGAACACATGCCGGCGTCCCTCTTCTCGATTGTAAAGATGCGGCTAGTTAATTGTCAGAGGACGTGTCGAAAGCAATCGGAAGTCGAGTGAGGCCGCGCAATCCTGCATTATGCCGCCACGCCAGGCGCGAATCAGTCAGGCGCGGATTGACCAGCCTCCGGAACAAAAGAGGGAACGCAATTTGCGCTTCCATGCGGGCGAGTGCGGCGCCAAAGCAAAAATGCGGTGCCCAGCCGAACGCCAGGTGCCGGTTGTCAGCACGCGCGAGGTCGAGCGTATCCGGATCGACAAACTTAGCGGGGTCCCGGTTGGCGGCAGCCAGCACGACGACGACTCGATCTCCTTTTGCGATCTTCTTCCCACCTAGTTCGAGATCGCACGGCGCGATACGAGCCGTGTGCTGAACCGGAGATTCATACCGCAGGAGTTCCTCCACAGCGGTGTCGATCAACTCAGGGTGACGGCGCAGTTGCTCGAAGGCATCCTGATTCTGCATTAAGGTCAGAAATCCGCTGGCAATGAGATTGGTCGTTGTTTCATGTCCGCCGACGAGAGTGATGATGATGTTTGCGACGATCTCATCGGTAGAGAGCGGGGAGCCATCCACGCGTGCCGTTGCGAGCGCTTGAATCATGCCGGTCGTTGTATGCTCCTGGGGACTCCGCAATATGCCGTTCAGATAAGACTTCAAGCTCTGCAAACTGTGATAAAAGAGATTGCCAAGCGTTCCGGATCGTGTTGAAAGTTACCGAAAAGCTCGGATAGATCGCGGATCCAGATATGCACCTGCGCTCGATCCTCGAGCGGTATGCCCATGCGGCGAGCCGTAACGATCGATGGCAACGGATCGGCGAAATCTGCGATCAGGTCCAATTGACCACTCGCTGCAACGGCATCGAGCAAACCATTTGCAGTCGATTCGATTTCTTCTCCTAATTTTTCGACTCGGTTGGGCATGAATGCCGAAGAGCAGATGCCTCGCAGTTGTTTATGCTTCGGTCCATCCATAAACATCATTTGCATACGCATCATTTCACTAAATGGCCTCATAACCGTTAAGCCGAGTTTGTCGAGATAGGCAGCCGACGGTATTCGCTCAGACGAGAAATCGGACAGCTACCTGAACTGACTCGCGATAGGTGGTAACTACCCACGCATGCGTATAGGGGTCCCAATGGACGGGATCATACTCGCGGAGCGCCTTGTAAAGTACATGCGGGTGCTCCAAAACCTCCGGAGAAAGGAGGCGCAGAAGGCTGAGGTCCTTGTCTATCGCTGTTGGCATAATCGATTTGACGCTGGCGTGGCACCCATTGTAGTTCTCAAGTGGCTGCCTGCCCAGGATTCCGTTTCTCCTCGGGTTAGCAGGTCTGGCCGCAAAGCGGAGAATAAGAGTCTCGAGTCAGAAGGGAATGGGATTCACTTCAGTTGTGCTCGAGGGTCAGGGAGCTCCTCCGATGCCGCCTGTTTCACTTTTGCCGGCGTGGAGACAAGATGCGAAAGGATTGCCTCTGCGACTTGAACCACCGTTGGCGGCTGCGCCAGTTCGCTGTGGTGACCATCCACCGTCAGGGTTGTAAATGAGCCGTCCACGAGGCCGCGCCATCCTTGTTCCGGATGTTTGTGTGGGGAGCAATCGGATGCAAGCACCAGGAGTACGGGGCCGGCGTAACGTTGGGGACGATAAGAGAGCCCCGCCGATTCAACGATTTCCTGTGTCTTCTCCACCTGAGTCTTAGCTAAGGCGCGAAGCAGCTCCTGGGCAGCTGTCGAGTGAAATCTTTGCAGGCGAATTGCAGAGTTTTCCTGCATCCCAAGTTTGCGAGCCCGGTCAACCAGATATTTTGCATGAGCGAGAATCTCGCGGAAGGATCGATATTCCGGGCGATAACGAGGATTCCATGCATCAACCATGATGAGAAGAGAAACTTCATGGCCGGCCGCGCGAAGCTGAGAGGCGATTTCGTACGCAAGGATTCCTCCGAGGCACATTCCTCCAATCACATAGGGGCCGTCGGGTTGAATCTGCAAAATTTTCTTTACCATGCAGCGAGCGATGGCTTGTGCTGAAGGCCACCGTCCCAATACTGCAAGATCCTCCAAGGTTAAGCGGATGGCGAAGAAACCATATTCGCTGGCCGATCGCCCTCGCGAGATTTCCGTGCAGATAATGAATCCAGAAGATAATCCCCCGGTTGGCATTCGGCTGGAGAACCGCTATACCCGCTGGAAGTCCGTTCATTCGGAGAGAGATTGTAACCTTTGGAACGCGGCCAAGCTCGACGTCGATGTCGTTAGAAGCGACCGATTGCCAAGCTGGGTTTCTCGGCTCGCTGCATTGAGTCCGCTATGAGCCGCTTGAACATGGGAATCGTCAGCCGGCGGGGGCTCTGCTGCTTTGCGCACGGGGTCGAGAGCCCATTCAATTTCAGCGCTGAGTTGATTGACTGTGGGGTACTCAAGAATCTGCTGTAACGAAAGTTCCGCGCCAAACTCTTCCTCGATTCGGAGAATGAGTTGCATGCCGAGGAGCGAGTGTCCGCCCGCCAGGAAGAAATCGTCTTCTTTGGAGAGAGCAGGATCGTTGAGCAGTTCCTGCATCAGCGTCAACAACCGATCCCCGAGTTGCGACTGCCACCCTGTCATCAATCGAGTACCAAGGTCGAATGGAGAGCCCATTTCGAGCGTCTTTTGATCTAGTTTTCCATTCGTGAGGAGCGGGATCGAAGGCAGCCGTACAAAATGCGCAGGCACCATGTACGATGGCAGCGTCTGAGAGAGATGTTTTCGTAACAGATCCGCCGAGAGAGCCGACGTCGTCACTCTTGGCCACGACATAGGCAATGAGGCGAATCTCTCCACGCGAACCAACTCGAGCCTGGGTTGTAGCGAACGAAATATCCTGGTGACGAGCAAGAACGCTGTCGATTTCATTCAGTTCGACGCGCTTTCCGTATATCTTCACCTGGCGATCAATGCGGCCCCGGAACTCGATTTCACCGTTGCCGCGCCGTACACCCAAATCTCCCGTCCTGTACATGCGAGCACCCGGAACAGAAGAAAACGGGTCCGGAAGAAACGCGAATCGGGTCTCGTCTGGAAGATCTCTATATCCTCGCCCTACTCCGTCTCCGCCGATGTAGATCTCTCCGATGTTCGCCATCTGGAACCGGCTCGCCATCGACGTCGAGCAGGTAAATCCTGGCGCCGCGGATAGGCTTTCCGATCGTCGGAATACGGTCTGATCCGACCGTCACTCGGACCGGAAGTTGCAACGACAGTACATTCCGTCGGGCCATAATTATTTACCAGAACAAAGGGAATGCGCTTGCGCGGGCCTCGTGGAAGAACATCCGCTCCCGTGAGCATGAATCGCAAGGCGGTCCGCGAAGGCCATTCCCTATCGATCAATGCCGTTGCCTGAATGGTTGGAACGAAGGAAATGGTGATTTGCTCCTTGATGAGCCACTGCTGGAGTAGATCGGTCGAAAGGCGGACGGGGTCACTCGCAATGCAGAGAGTCGCGCCGGCGCAAAGCGTAGGCCATATCTCCCACACGGCGGCGTCAAAGCCCAGACTCGCCAAGTGACTCGTTCGATCTCTGTGCGTGAGGCGAAAATCTTTCAAATGCCAGTTGATGAGATGGGAAAGGTTTGCGTGCGTAATCTCTACGCCCTTCGGATCTCCTGTGGAACCGGATGTGTAAATGACATAGGCGAGATCACTCGGCTGAACCGGGTTGAAGGAAGGCGGGCTCACTCGGAAAGTGGCGCCACGCATCGTCGAGGATATCGATCTCGTGAATCCCACAGTGTAGACGGTCGAGCAAAGCCCCTTCGGCAACCACGGCCTTTGCGCCGGAATTCTGCAGAGCAAAGCACAGCCGCGCATCGGGCCAGGAAGTGTCCAGCGGCATGTAGGCAGCACCAAGCCGCAAAATGCCGAGAGCCGCCACCGCCCAGTCGACAGAACGTGGCATGCAAAGTGCGACAACGTCGCCGTGCTGAACTCCGCGAGAGAGTAGGTAGTGAACGAAGCGATCCGCCAGGCAATCAAGGTCCCGATAATTGAGAAGCCGCTGGCTCTCCCGGAGTGCAATGCGGCTAGGATAGCGCTGTGCAATTTTACGAACCCGCGTTGGTACTTGCTCAGTCGTTGTCTGAGCGCGCATTGATCCTCCTCCAAACCAGACAAAAACGAACCGCATTGGGGCAGGCGATGAAACGAACCGCGAAGCTGGCACTCCCTCTGAATGCGAAGACGGCATTCTTACAGAGATACAGATGCATTCCGTCTCGTTCGTGATGGCCGGCAACACCGAGGTCCATCGATGCGGCCCGCAAATGTCTCAATCTGCAGAGCAACGGAGAAAATCACAACTCACCGATTCGCTCATCGATCGAGCGCCGGCAGGTGCGTCGTCTTTTGCCCGCAGAAGCGGACGATATCCTACCTAAGCAAAGCTTGAATAGGGCACTCGGGATTTGGGCGCGGCTGATAATCTGTCTCTTCGCCGGCAAGGCGAACTGCGGAGGACAGATGAAGGTTCTTTTTATCGGCGGCACGGGAATTATCAGCACAGCGTGCACGAAGCTGGCGGTGGAACGCGGCATTGAGCTGACACTGGTGCGGCGTGGTCAACGCGCCGCCAGCATTCCCGAATCTGTTCGTACCATTGTGGCCGACATTGGCGACGAGGCGGCGGCGCGACAGGCGCTCGACGGCGAAAAGTTCGACGCAGTGGTCAACTGGATTGCCTTCTCTCCAGAACACGTGGAGCGGGACATCCGGCTCTTCCGCGATCGCACCGACCAGTACATCTTCATCGGCTCGGCAAGCGCATATCAGAAGCCGGTCAGCCACTACCTGATTACGGAGTCGACGCCGCTCGCCAATCCTTATTGGCAATACTCGCGCGACAAGATCGCTTGCGAAGAACGGCTGATGCAGGAATACCGGGAAGCCGGCTTTCCTATCACCATCGTGCGCCCCTCGCTCACCTACGGAGACACGCAAATCGTTCTCGCGATCAATAGCTGGCAGAAGTCGTATACGGCGGTGGACCGCATGCGGCGCGGGAAGAAACTGATCGTTCCCGGCGACGGCTC
Organism: uncultured Acidobacteriaceae bacterium; assembly: GCA_963782285.1. Taxonomy (GTDB): domain Bacteria; phylum Acidobacteriota; class Terriglobia; order Terriglobales; family Acidobacteriaceae; genus Telmatobacter. The sequence continues at coordinate 136,859 of CAWAJH010000009.1, read as the reverse complement.
GTCCTTGTGGGTGGTGACGCATAACAGCGATTTCGCGCATGGGCTGGTGGGCCTGCTTGGAAATCGGCAAGCCATTGGCCATCCGTTTCACATCACGAGCGACGAAGTGCTGACCTGGGATCAGATCTACGCGATCACAGCACAGGCCGCCGGCATTAAGCCCGAGATCGTCCACATCGCTTCGGATTACCTCGGCGCGTGCAAGCCCGAGCTGGTCGGCAGCCTCACAGGAGACAAAGCGGCGAGCGTTGTCTTCGATAACAGCAAGATTAAACGCTTTGTTCCCGGCTACTGCGCCAGGGTTCCATTTGTCGAAGGCATCGAGCGCACGATCGCGTGGTTTGACGCCGAGCCAGGGCGCCGCGTTGTGGATGAAGAAGCAAACGCGGCGTGGGACAAGATCATCGCCGGCTACGAGAAGAGCCTGGAAGACGCGGTGCGCGGGATGCAGAACTGATCGGTGATCAGTGGCCAATGAGGAGAAAGCCCGTCCTTTCGCAAAAAGCGCGAAAGGACGGGACAACCGAAAGGGAAAGGGATCAGGGACCGGGGCACTCGTCCTTCGGGATCAATGCTTGCTGTCTGACTCCGGCAGTGCGAACGCCATATAGCCTTTCCAATCCATCTCATTCATGTGGCCGCCGGGCGGCATGTACGCTCCCTCGGGGTAGGGCGTTCCTCCGCCGCTTACGGCGAGCAGAATGTATTCCCGGCCGTTGACCTCGTAGACGGCGGGCACGCCCTGCGATCCGTTGGGCAGATCCTTGGTGAAGATGATCTTGCCCGTGGCGCTATCCAGCGCGTAGAGCTTGGAATCGTTGCCGGCAAAGAGGATGAGCCCTCCGGCCGTGATGACCGGCCCGCTCTTGGGATAAGCATTGCCTTTCATCTGATCCTCTGGAGGCGCCTGCGGAATGCCACCGTAGGGCGTCTGCCATTTGATCTTGCCGGTATTGAGGTCGTAGGCAGTGAGTACGCTCCATGGCGGATCGATCACGTAGGGCTCGTTTCCGTAGCCCGTCTTATAGCGCTCTTTGGGAGTCTCAACATCGTCGGGATAAGGAGGCTCGGCGAGGGACCGGAACATGGCCTGCATGGCAGAGGAAGGCGCGGAACCGGGCGGCGCCAGGTCGGGATTCTTGAGGAAAGCCATCAGAAAGTCGACGGATCCCTCGGGCAGCGAGCTGAACGCCGGCATCATACCGCGGCCCTTCTGGATCGTGTCGAGGGTTTGCTGCGCACCGATGCTGCTGACGACTGTATTGAGGGCAGGACCGCGATCGCCCTGCAGCTCTGCGCCATGGCAGGCCTGGCAGTTCTGCTCGTAGACGGCGCGGCCCATCTCCTCAGGCGTGGGGAAGCCGGAGCGGCGCCGTTGCCCGCCGGCGTTGGGTGGGCGGCTGGGAATCAATCCGCCCGCGTTCGGGGTGGTCGATTGCCCCTCGGGCACGAGCTTGACGATGGACGGCATGTTGCGGGCCAAGATGTAGACTGTGCCGTTGGTCGGATCGGCACCGCTACCAAAAAACAGGGCGCCACCATTCACACTGGGAACATTGAGGGTGTCGATGTTGAGGGATGGCGGTTGAAAGAAGCCGGTTCTCGCATTCGACAGGCGGTTTTTCCACCAGGGGATTTCGTCAGGGCGCATGAACCCTGTGTACATGTCTGCGATCGTCATTCCCTGCTTGGCGAACGGGGGCGGTGCCGTGGGAAAGGGCTGCGTTTTCGATGTCACTTCACCAGGCACGTCACTCTGCGGAACGGGACGCTCGACGATGGGCCACAGCGGCTTTCCCGTGAGCCGGTCGAACACAAAGAGGAAGCCGTTCTTCGATGCGGTCGCAACGGCATCGACCATCTTGCCGTCGTGTTTCACGGTGACGAGTTGGGGGGCCGCGTTCAGATCGAAGTCCCAGAGATCGTGGTGAACGGTCTGGTAATACCAAAGCTTCTGGCCCGTGTTGGCATCGAGAGCCACGAGACAATCGGCATAGAGGTTATTGCCCGGGCGGTCGCCCCCATAGAGCTCGTATTTGGCAGACGCTAGCGGAACAAATACGATGCCGTGCTTTTCATCGACAGTGATTTCGCCCCAGGAGTCCACGCCGCCCATGTATTTATAAGCATCTTTTGGCCAGGTGTCGTAGCCGAACTCGCCGGGACGCGGAACCGTATGGAAAACCCAGGTGAGCTTGCCGGTAACCGCGCTGAAGGCCCGGATATCGCCGGGAGGAGCGAGGTATCCTTCTCCGGTTGCGCTGCCGAGGATGATGATGTCCTTGTAGACGCGGCCGGGAGTGCGGGAAGCGAGCGGCCTGGTGGGGCGGTCGATGCCCTCTTTTAGGTCGAGCTTGCCGTGATCGGCGAACGAGTCGACGGGATCGCCCGTGTGCGCGTCGAGTTCCTGCAGGAAGCCTTCGGCCTCGACGATGAGGCGCTGGTCTTTTCCGTCCTCGCTCTGCCAGAAAGTGATGCCGCGCAGGCCGGCGATGCCGCCAAAGCGGGATGGCGCGGAACCTGGGGAAAGGAAGGGATGAACCCACAGTTGCTTGCCGGTGGTCGCATCCACCGCAACCAGCGCACCCTGCTCCGCGGCGAAGTAAGCCATGTTACCGACCACCAGCGGGCTGAACGTGTAGGTCATGTCGTCCCCGGTCGGGAACTTCCATGCAAGATCCAACTTATCGATATTGTGGGTATTGATCTGCTTCAAAGATGAATAGTGCGCGCTCTCCGGACTCCCAAGATAGTCGTGCCACGTGGTCCAACTCTGTTGTGCCGACGAGACTCCGCCAGAGACGAGCGAGACCAGCGCAGCCCACAGAAACAGCTGGAGCTTCCTCATGTAGATTTCCCCCGTATTACAGAGTGACGTCCGACGGACTTGCGCAGACGCATATTTGTAACATCCGGCTTTCGATCCGAATGGGTATTCTGCAACGCCTTGTTCGCATTACGCAACGCCGGCAAGGCAGGTTTTTGCTCAGAAGGCACTTTATCACAGGCAAGCAAACATATGCAGAGGCATCGGCGGGCGTGCATACGCCGATTGCCGAGCCGGCCAGGAATACTCAGTTACAGGAGTGATTCGCCGGAGTCGCAAATCTCGTTTTTTGAAGCACAGATTGCGCGAACCGAAATGCCACCATTCCCTGCCCCCGGCCAGGGTAAGCAGTGGGTCAAGCCGTTGTGTTTTTTGAGACTCGTAGAGGTCCAGATTACCCGGTCTCCTCCTTCAATGAGACACTCATCCCCGAGGGGGCCGATGGAGAAAGAGTCGACGAGAAAGCGCAAGCCACTGGACCGTGTTGAAGAGCTATCTTGACGCGATGGTTGCAGATTTTGGCCCTGGATCGGGGCTGAGGCCCGCCCTTCCGGCAAAGATCGCCGGAAGGGTTGGGCAACCGATGAAGCGGGTGAAGGGCCGGGGATCAGTTCTTCACGCGGACCTTGGGCTCGAGCGAGAGCCCGGGGCGGAGCTGGTGGTTCGGGTCCTCTTTGGCGAGGTCGGTGAAGTCGATGCGCACGGGGATGCGCTGCACGACTTTGACGTAGTTGCCGGTGGCATTTTCCGGCGGGAAGAGCGAAAGCACAGAACCCGTTGCGCCGCCGATCTGCGTGACGCGACCCGAGTAGTCTTTGCCGGTGGCGTCGACGTGAATGTCGACGGACTGGCCGGCCTGCATGTGACGCAGTTGCGTCTCTTTAAAGTTGGCGGTCACCCAGAGATCCTCAAGAGAGACGAGGGTCATCAGGTTCTGGCCGGCAGAGACGTTTTGATCGATCTCCACGCTCTTGCGTGTGATGATGCCGTCCACGGGCGCGACGATTTTTGTATAGCTCAAGTTGAGTTTGGCTTGATCGAGCTGGGCCTGGGCCTGCTGGACCTGGGCTTCGGCCTGCTTGGCTTTGGCGTCCTGCGCGGCGATTTGTTGCGGAGCGGTCTCAGCATATTTCTGCGACGCCTGCGCCTGCGTCACGCGTTCGTGAGCCACGCGGATAGCGTCCTGGGCGGCTTGCTGGCTGGCGAGTGAATCGGCGAGCGCGGCCTTTGAGGCGTCCGCGGCTGCCACGGCGGCATCGAATTGCTGCTTGCTGATGACATCTTTGGCCACGAGCGGCTTGTAACGCTCCAGATCCGACTGTGCCTTGAAGTTATTTGCCTGGGCTTGCGCCACGAGTGCTTTGGCCGCATCCAGTTGCTCCTCGGCCTGCGCTACGGTAGCCTGCGCACCGGTGACATCGGCGTTGGCCGAACGCAAATTGCTGCCGGTATTGGCCGTGATGATGGGCACATTTACCCTCGCAGCAGCGGCGTTGGCTTTGGCGCTGGCCAGAGCGGCCTCGGCATTCTCGACTGCGACCTGGTAGTCGCTCGGGTCAAGATCGACGATCGGGTCGCCCTTCTTGACCAACTGATTCTCGTCCACGTACACCCTGGTGACGTGGCCGGCGATTCGCGAACTGATCTGGATGAGGTGACCATTGACCTGCGCGTCGTCGGTGTCTTCGGTGTAAGTGGAGCGCCACCAGATGCCGAGACCGATGAGTACCACCACAACGATCGCGACAAAGACAATTCCCCTGCGGCGGGACCGCGGCGCCTCGATCTCGGTCTCTGCAGCCGATTCATTGGGTTCCGGTGTTGGGTTTGGATCCGCCACGTTCACTTCCCTCCTAGGTACTTCCTGTAGTTCTGACCATCACCCAGCGCGCGGGCGAGGCTCAATTTGGCAAGGTTGTCGCGGTAGAGGCTGGCCACGTATTGATTGTCGGCCTGGGCGACGGATTGCTGCGCCTGGCTCACGGCCAGATTGTCGCTGACACCGTTGGCGTAGCGCTCCTGGGCCTCTTTGAGAGCTTCACTGGCAAGCTCCTTACTGGACTGCGCAACTTCGACTTGCTTTTGCGCCGAGGCGATATCGAGCAGGGCGTCGCGCACGTCAGCTTCAATCTGCGCCTGTTCGTCGCTCAACTGCGCCTTTGTAGTGTCAAGCTGCGCCTGTGCCTGTTGCGCCAATCCGCGCAGGGCAAACTCTGCGAAGACGGGAACGGTCACCGAAGCTGTGGCATCGACGGTTCCGTGAGAATGCCCCAGAGTTGGTCCGATGTCGCCGTAATCGGCGTTGGCCTCGACGGCGGGCAGGCGCGCGGCCGTTGCCGCTTTGCGCTGTTCGGTGGCTGCGGCGGTTTCTTCCACCAGCGCCGCCAGATCCTTGCGATTGGCTTCGGCCTGCTTGATCAGCGCATTGGGATCAAGAGTGTCAAAGGGCTCGTAAGGGACGTTGTCGCTCAGGTTAAAGCTCTGCGCCAACGGCAGGCCGATGGTGCGCGCCAATGCGAGCTTGTCTTTTTCAAGCGCATCCTGGGCTGCGATCAACTGCTGCTCGAGCGATTGGTAGTCCACGCGCGCGCGAAGTTCGTCGAGCAACGGTGCGGTGCCCGCCTCATGATTGGCGACCGCTTGATCGAGCGAGATCTTCGAAGTGGCCACCTGCGCTTCGGCGCTGCTCACTTCGGTCTGGTCGGCGAGCACAAGCAGGTACGCATTGCCGACTGTCAGCACGACCAAATCGCGCGCATCCTGGGCTGAGAGCTGCGAAGCGGCAAAGTTGTGGCGGGCAGCCAGATAATCCCGCAGCGAAGACACGTTGACCACCGACCAATCGAGAGAGGCGCGGAGATCGGTGTAGCCGAACGGGCCGATGATGACCGGAAAGCCGGGGATACGCAGTCCTTCGGCGGGCAAGTCGGTTTGCATCACGGTTTCCTTGGCGGCGAAGTCCACCGAAGGGAGCAGCGATTGCAACTGGCTCAGCCGCTGGGCACGCGCTCCGGCCGTTTGCGTGCCGCTAAGAATGATTCCCAGATTGGCCTGCAAGCCGCGCTGGATGGCGTTGTCGAGCGAAACGTCGATCGGCTGCGGCGATGCTTCGCCCTTCGTCACGCTGCCCTGAAAGCTGGAGGCGGAGGGGGGCGTCGGAGCCGGCGGAGGCGGTATGGTCGCAGTCTGCGCCCGTGCGAACCCGGAGGCCGAAAGGGCAAAGCCCAACAGGATACCTGCGGCACAGGAACGGTTCGTGCTATTTGTGGAATGATTTGGCAAATTGAACCTGGCTCAAGAACGGCGAATGCGGCCGCATCAAAATGGCTTTACCAGAAATGGATGCTCTTAAAGCGCAGCGCGGTTCTTAAATCTAGTGTATCGAATCAGTCCCGGGCTTTGGTTTGCCGTTTGTTGAGGCCGTCTTGGATGAGCGAGCGGCAACCGCGATTCGACATTTTCTCTGCCTGGCGGGAATGATGCTACGACGCGTCAGTAGGTGCCCGGTTGCCGGTAGGGTGAACCGGCCGCATAGCGGCGTTCTTCGCCGCGAGGGTCTTGCTCAATGCGCGAAGGGTTGTCCCAGATCATCGTGTTGCGCTCTTTCAGATCGTAGGCGGGCCAGACGGGCAAACCGGGATGGTTCGGGTTTCCGGTCGCAGCGTAATGAACGAGCATGCCCGACATGGCATCGGCAAGAGGTTGGGCGGCCGACAGATCTTCAGGCGAAGAGCCGACCTAACCCGGCGCTGCATCGAGATTGTCGAACATGAACGGAATATCGATGGTGTGAACGGCCGCGAGCCCGCGAAGCGCAGCCAACTGAGGAGCGCGGGTGGTGAATGCGTCGCACGCCTTGACGCCGGTCCACGGAGTGGGAGCCCGCGGCGCCTGGAAGCGCACCGGGAACGTGTCGCCGCCGTAGGGGACGGAGCGGAAGACGTTGATGCCGTTCTCCTGCGCCCCGCTGATCGAGCCGTATTCGGTTTTGGCGGTTGCAGTGCCGGCTGAGCTGTTCTGTGCGGCAAACGATGCCCAAAGGCCTTTGCGGAGCGCCAGGGAGGCGGTCATGATCCCAGCGTAGCGAAGGACGGAGCGACGGTCGACGGATTTCATTGGGTCTTTCGTGCCAACAAAGTTCGAAATTCCACGAGAGTCCATACTAAACTTGCGGCGCTGAAGAGGGCGCCGGAATGGTGATCCCGGCGCTTTTCTTCTGCATTTAACAACTCCGCGGGGCCGCATCTTGTATGCATGGCATGTCGGGAGGCCGCAGCGGCAATGGAAAGTCACTCCCAATCGGATCTGGGATGAATGGGGGGGCAGATCGATAGCCGGAATGTTGCAGCTTCGGGAGACGAAGCCGGAGTTTCGCGGGAGAGCCAAATCGGCGTAGACTTCCAAGACAGCGTTTGAGAAGGACGAATGGCCAGAAGTACACAGAAAACAAAGCTTTTCAACGGACGGGACTATTCCTGGATGCAGTTCAATCGCCGTGTGCTGGAAGAGGCGGAGGACGCGCCAAACCCGTTGTTGGAGCGCGTCAAGTTTCTGGCGATCACGGGCTCGAACCTGGATGAGTATGTCGAAATCCGGCAGGCCGGCCTGATGCAGCGGATTGAAGACGGCTATCGCGAGCCGGGCTACGACGGCCTGCGGCCAGACGAATCGCTTGCCGCCCTGACCGCCGAGATTCACAGCTTTGTGGCAGCGCAATATCGCTGCTGGAACAAGCAGCTGCTGCCGGAGCTGCGCAAGCAGGGCATTCGCCTGCTGGAGTGGGATGAACTGAGCGACGACGCCCGCGAGTTTGCTCGCGGCTACTTTCAGCGCGAGGTTGATCCGCTGCTGACGCCGATCTCGATCGATCCCGCACATCCGTTTCCGCGCGTGCTGAACAAGGCGCTGTGCCTGGCTCTGCTGCTGCGGGCCAAGCGGCGCAGCTCCGGGCCGCAGGTGCTGGGCGTGGTGACGGTGCCGCGTGCGCTGCCCCGGTTTGTTCGCCTGCCCGCCGGCCAGGGCCACCACGATTACCTGCTGCTGCAGGACCTGATTGAGCAGCATCTTGCGGGCATGTACCGCGGATATGCGGTGCTGGCCTCCGCATCGTTCCGCGTAACGCGCAACTCGAACCTCTACTTCGAGGAGGAAGAGGCGCGGTCGCTGCTGGAAACGATTCGCGTGGAGCTGCACAACCGGCGCAAAGGCGACGCGGTGCGGCTGGAGATAGAAGCGGGCGCGGACCCGGAGATTGTGGAGCGGCTGCGCGTGAATTTCGAGCTCGATGAGAACCAGGTTTTTCGCTGCGAAGGCCCGGTAAACCTGTCGCGCCTGATGTTCTTCTACGGCGACGTGCAGCGGCCGGAGCTGAAGTTCCAGCCGTTTACGCCCAAGCCGCTGATCCTGAGCCGCAAGTCGACAGGAATCTTCGACGAGCTGCGGCATCGCGACATTCTGCTGCACCATCCCTACGATTCGTACGATCCGGTGGTCGAGTTCGTCCAGCAGGGCGCGCAGGACCCGGCGGTGGTGACCGATGAAGCAGACGCTCTACCGCACCAGCCACGACTCGCCGATGTTCCAGGCGCTGACCGAAGCCGGCGCGACCAAGGAAGCGACGGTGGTGGTGGAGCTGATGGCGCGCTTCGACGAGGCCTCGAACATTCGCTGGGCGCGCAGCATGGAAGACGCCGGCGTGCAGGTCTTTCACGGCGTGGTGGGGCTGAAGACGCACTGCAAGCTGGCCATGCTGGTGCGCCGCGACGAGGACGGCGTGACGCGCCGCTACTGCCATCTCGGCACGGGCAACTACAACCCCGACACCGCGCGCTTCTATACCGACTTGAGCCTGCTGACCAGCGACCCGCAGATCGCCGAGCGCGTGCACATGGTCTTCAATTACCTGACCGCGCACGCGGAGCTCGACGACTACAGCCCGCTGCTGGTGGCTCCGCTGACCATGGCGGAGAGCTTTCTGCGCCTCATCCGCCGCGAGCAGGAGCATGCGCAGGCGGGGCGGCCGGCGCACATCGTGGCCAAGATGAATGCGCTGCTGGAGCCTTCGATCATCCAGGCGCTTTACCAGGCGTCGCAGGCGGGCGTGGAGATCGACCTGATCATTCGCGGGCTGTGCATCCTGCGGCCTGGCGTGAAAGGGCTTGTCGGAGCGGATTCGCGTGCGCTCGATCGTGGGGCGGTTCCTGGAGCACTCGCGGATCTTCCACTTTGCCAACGGCGGCAATGACGAAATCTACCTTGGTTCGGCGGACTGGATGCCGCGCAACCTCTTCGAGCGCTGCGAGGTTGTCTTTCCGGTTCGCGATCCGGCAGTCATGGCGCGCATTCACGGGGAAATTCTGCCTGCTTACATGGCCGACACCGTGAAAGCCCGCATCCAGCAGCCCGATGGCAGCTACGTGCGCGCCAGCAAGCTGATGAAGGACGCGGCAGTTTTCTCAAGCCAGGAATTCCTGATGCGCCTGGCCGAAGGAAAGACGGATCTGGATGCGATACCCGCGCCGGAAGGGAAGCGCGGGGCCAAAGCCAGGGAGCGGACTGAGACGGCTGCGGACTGAGGCCGTAAATCCCACCTTTTCGTGGAGGGCGCTATGCCCAGAGGATGCCACGGTGGGACGACCCCCGAAGATCCGGTTTCGCTTCAGGGTAAGCGTCGAGGAGTGATGTGCCGCAGCTACGGCGTAGTCTCTTCGGCACTCACGGCGACTCCGCTTTGCTTGAAATCAAAATGCAGGATCCAGGCGCTCCCGACGGCCTGACCGGCGACGTCAGCAGGCTGGAAGGCGAATTGGCGCGCAGCTTCGAGCGCTTTGTTGGCGAAGTACTTGCTGGGCCCCGCGGAGTCAACGTCGGCGTTCGTCACATGACCGGCTGAATCGACAGAAACTCGAACCGCAACCTTAACGGTGCCGGAAATCGTCCTCATGGCACTGGCCAGAACGTCAGGTTGAACCTGATGCGAAACTTGGCCCTTCACCGTTGCCTCGCCGGACGAGGGCGTGGCGGCAGGCGAGGGCTCAGATTGAGCAATGGGCGACGTTGGAGCCTCTATCGGAGCAGCGGATAAAGACTGCACCGGTGTTGCCGCGGGAACGGCGGCTGGTGCGCTGGAAGGAACGGCTGCAGGCTGTGAAGCCGGAGGAGGTTGAGTCGCAGCAGGCGAATTTGGAGACGCAGACGCTACTTCTGTCTGAGTTTCAGTCGAAGCAGCCGGCGTCGTCGCCTGCGGAGTTGCCGCTGGTACCGGCGATGCGACAGAGGCACTTTGCTCGTCGGCCGTGGGCGATGATGGCTCGTGATGGAACTCGTAAGCCGCCCAGATGGCGATGGTCACGAGCAATACTGCGGCTGCACCGAGGGAGACGCCCAGGCGGCGGCGGGCGATCGTCTCCTTGTCCACCTGTTCTAGTGTGACCGGGTGCGTTGACGGCGGCTGTAAACGGGAATTGATTTGGTCAATTGTGCAACGGCGCGCGGGATCGATGCGAAGACACTGCCGAGCGATCATGGCGAAAGGTTGAGGAACCGACTCCGGAACAACCGGGATTTGAGCTGGATTGTGATCCCAGGCGGGTGGGCGCTGCGCGAACGCTTCGATGAGCGTTGCGCCCAGCGACCAGATGTCCGAGGCAGCGCCGATCGGACCCTGCGTGGTTTCCGGCGCGTCATATACGGTTCGTTCTGAGATGGTTCCTTCGGGTGATGGGTTTTCGGCTTGTCTCTTCAAAGACGAGGCTATCCACCGAAAGCTTCAGCTTGTCGCCAACGGCCAAGATGTTCGACGGCTTCAAATGGCCATGAACGAATCCTTTTTCATGCAAATAGGAGAGCGCATTGAGCGCTGGGCCCAGCATCTCGCGGGCCTCCTGCGGGGTCAATGCACGATCAGGCAGAATCCCGGCGAGCACCTCGTCGGCGAACTCTGACACGATGTAGAGCATTGGTCCGGAATCGAGCTCACAACGACCATGGGCAAAGATTTGCGCCAGGTTCGGATGGGAGAGTTTTTGGGCCGCCTCCCAGGCAGCCAGACGTATCTCAACGCCCTCAAAATCGGCTGGAATGAGCTTGATGGTGGCTTTCTGTTGTGAATCGTGTGAATCGCCGAATTCGGTCAAGAAGACGCTCGATCCCCTGGAACTGCCCAGCCGCTGGAGGAGGGGGAATCGGCCGTCGATGACAAGTCCGACGAGGTCCTCCCGAATTAACGTTGTATTCATGGCACAGCCGTCCAATCCCAATATAAGAGACATCTTAGCTCCAAAAGCCGAGAAGTAATCAGACTTATCGAACTTTGGTAAGCGGTTGGGTTGGCCCAAATCAGGACTGGCGACCCGGCTTGGCGGATGGATGTCACCCAAAGGTAACCAAGCTTGCGGTTGGCTGCGCGGTCGGCGACTGCTTAGAGTTGGCGATGCCAGGCCAGGAACCCGTCCCACCAAAGAGCATCGGCGAGAAGCACCGATGCCAAATCGAAGCGCAGAACCTTGGTCCCCAGTGGCAAACGCCGCTGCAGCAACGCGAGGACGGCCGCAAGCAGCAGCACGGCGCAAAGAATGGTGAGATGCGCGAATCCGAAGAGCTGGAAATTTGATTTCACTTCCGCGTTCTGCACCTGGGCTTAGGAGCGGCAATTCATTCTGCCGCCGACTGGGTAGCCGGCCTTCAACGCCAGTCCCCAAGGATATATGCGCCCGACCGGTTGTAGGTCTTGCCGTGCGGGCTGTGCATGGCAACACCCAGCGTGATCATGCGAAAGCCGTGCGAGCGCATGCGGCGGAACGCATCTTCGCAGGCGAGGCTCACGCCGGTTTCGACCTCCGCATTTCGCGCCAAAGCGAACGCATCAATGGCGTCCAGCAAACGATCGAATCGCTCTCTACTGCCGCGCCCGCCGCGCGCCGCAGCGAACTTGACATAACACGTTCGCGCTCCGCCTTCAGAGCCGGCGCCATTCATGCACACGGCGAAAGCATCGATTGTGCGCGCGCCATGGACCAGGAGAATGTCGCCGAGGCGCTGTGCGAGGACGGCACGGATTTCGTCGCTCAGGTCGAGGCCTTTCCCGTTCCCATTTGCCAGTTTCGCGCAGCCGTCGATCGCCCGCCGCATTTCGCGCTGACTGAGTGCGGATAGCAAGACCGGCATCCGGGCGTCTTTCGCAAATGCCAATGCAGGCGCCTGCGGCGTGTATTTCATGAGAGCCGTAAGATTGCCGGGCCAGTAGCCGAATTTCTGATAAAGCCCGATGTGCCTGGGACTGTTCGGGAAGGTAAACAGCCCGCTGTGCGCGACGCCCCAACGGCGGAAGACCTTCATGGTAGCCGACAGGAGCAGTTGAGCGACGCCGTGATCCCAGTAGTCGGGCGAAACTGTGAGCGGCCCGAAAAAGCCAAACGAGCCCCAGCGCGTGATGACGTTCGATCCGAGGAGGGTTCCGCGTTGCCGCGCCGCCAGGACCACGGTGTTGCGAGCGCCCCAGCGCGGCGTAAGAAAATCGCGATCGCCCATGAATTCCAATGGATTGGGGAGACCCAAAAACGTGCCGAATGCCACTCGAACAATCCGGCCCGCTTCTTCAAGCTCGCTCTCGCGGAGCGGACCAACTCCGATTGATTGGTGCATTCGCCGCATCTCCGGCTCCATCGCATTCTGTTCCCGCGTTTTGAGGTGATATTCCTGAGCCGCGTTAAGGGCCGACTCAGTGTATCCCATTGCTGCGCGTTTCCAAATGCCGGCTGTAAGCCGACTGTTTCAGGGAGCAGCCGCGCCGGAATCACCTTGCCGCTGAACTGCGCCATCAGCAGAGCCTCGCCTTCAGCACCATCGCCTGGAACCCGTCAAATTCCGCCACACCTTTCTCCTCACATCCACAACCGATCTGTGTCGACACCACAACTCTTTTCGCAGATGAATATGCCTCCCGCATTTCTCGCAGCCTAAACCCCTCCCCATCCACACACCGCCGTCGTGTATCTTGACGATGGGTCGATTCTCACGCCAGGGAGTGCTTCGTAATCCTTCATGCCGACTTTTGCTGCCATCGACATCGGTTCCAACTCCTGCAGACTGAAAATCGCCCGCGTGCAGGCGCACCGGCTCAAAACCATCGCTGAAGATCGTGAGGTCACTCGCCTCGGGGGCAGCGTCTTCGACTCGGGGCTCATCTCTCCCGAGGCCATGGCCGCAACGCTGCGCACGCTCAAGCGATTCCTGCGCACGGTGCAGACGCACGGCGTCGACCGCATTCGCGTGGTTGCCACCGCGGCGTTACGCGACGCCCGCAATGCCGCCGCCTTTCAGGCCTGGGTCAAAGCGGAGACCGGCTGGAACATGGAGATCATCTCCGGGCTTGAAGAAGGCCGTCTGATTCACCTTGGCGTCACTGGCGCAGAACCGGGCGCCGGGGGCCGCGTCCTGCTTCTCGATCTTGGTGGCGGAAGCTGCGAACTCACGCTCTCCGAGCACAAACGCATCAAGGAAACGGTCAGCCTTCCGCTCGGCGCCGTCCGGCTCACCGAGCAATTTCTCGCCACCGATCCGCCGCCCGCCGACGGTCTGGCGCGTATGTTTCGGTTGATCTCGAGCGAACTCCGCCGTGCCCACCGCAAGCTTCAGCCCGGCCGCACACCACTGGTCATCGCCACTTCCGGCACCGCAGCCGCACTCTCCGCTGCTTGCCTGGCTAGCGCGAAAAACGGCAAAGGCAGCAATAGAAAATCAGCCAAAACAACTTCCAGCCGCAACCATGCGGAGAATCGCTCCGCCATTCTTGCCGGTATGGTTCCAGTGCGCGCGGTGCGCAAGCTGGCCGGCAAACTCGCCAAAATGTCCCTGCCGGAACGCGAAGCTGTTCCCGGCATCGGCCCGCGCCGTGCTGAGATTATTGTTGCCGGAGCGCTCGTCTATGCCGAGATCCTCGAGACTTTCGGTCTGCCGGGCTTCCGTTACTCGCCGCTCGGCTTGCGCGACGGCATTCTCGCACAAATGCTAGCCCAGCAGGACGCGCGCGCCAAGGCTCATCGCGAATTCGAGCACGAGCGCTGGGAGAGCGTCCTCGGCACCGCGCGCCGCTACGGCGTCGATACCCGCCATGCCGAACCGGTGCGCGCCCATGCTCTTCAGCTTTTCCACGAAATTAAGGCCCTGCACGATTTGCCGCCGGAATACGAAAGCTGGCTTGCCGCGGCCGCCGTCCTCCGCGATACCGGCAAGTTCATTAATCACCAGGGTCATCACCGGCACGCGCAGTACATCATTTCCAGCTCTGAAATCTACGGCTATACGCAACTGCAACGCACGCTGGTCTCGGCCATCGCCCGCTACCTAGGCAAGAGCCGCCCCCAGCCAGGCGATCGCGCCCTTCGCAACATTCCCACCGACGAGCACAAGAACGTGCATCGCGCCGTTGTGCTGTTGCGTTTGGCAGTCGCGCTCAATCAGGACCGCGCCTCCGACGTTCTCCGCGTGGGAACGAGGACCTACCCGAAGCGAGTTTATCTGGAGCTGTACCCGGGGCGCACCGGCGCGGAACTGGAGTTGTGGTCGCTCCGCAAAGAGGCGGCCTACTTCCGCGAGGTCTTCGGCCGCGAGCTCTTCGTCACGCTCGCGTAAATGGCTCGCGCACTGCGCGGATCGAGAACCCACTGCAGGCGCGGGGGGTGGCTGTCGGCGCGAACGCAGGCGATCGAACCTTTCCTCATGCGGATCGCCGCGCCGCCGTTGCCGGTGATCAGGCGACCGATAAACTGGAACAGATTGGGGTTATGTCCCACCACGAGAACTCCGTCGCGGTCGGTATACTTCGCCAGCATTTGTTGGAAATCCGCGTAGCTCGCATCCAATCCCAATGCAGGGCTGACTTCGACCTGTGCGTCATATCCAAGCTCAGTGCCCACCAACTGCGCCGTCTGCCTGGCGCGCTTCAAAGGGCTCGACACGATCACATCGACCGGAGCCTTCACAGCCCCCAGCACCCGCGCCATCAGAATGCACTGCTCCTTGCCTTCCTTGATGAGTCCCCGTTTGGCATCGAGCGCAGGGTTCTCACGGAAGATTCCAGCATTCGCATGGCGCATCAGGTAGAGGATCATGGGATTGCTTCGGCGGGGACTCGAGCGGCAGAGCCGAACTCCTTGCTTCTTCGATTTTAACAAATATGTAACATTGGCTTGTCGGGCAGCCGGCCTAGTCCTACCCCCCAGATCTCGCTGGCCAGCAGCCCATTCATCCACGAACGGCTCTCCTGAAGCATGAACCCGGCGTTGCGCAAGGCCGCCCGATGATCGGGCAGGGTGCGAACGCCAAGCCCGGTCAGCAAGCCGAAAGCCCGATACAGCATCCAGACCATCGGCCTGGCGACTAACCGTCCAAACCATCCCTCCGGGATCGCAAACTCCGAGACCACCCATCGCGCCGTAGGAGAAACCGCGGCACGAACACGCTCTGCCAAAGCTTCGACCTCCTCCGTGCCGAAGCAATCGAGAAAGAAGTGCGTCACCACCAGGTCATAGTCCGCCTCCCGCTGCTCCCAATCGCGGGCATCGATGCAATGGCTTTGCAGACGATTGGCCTCTCGCCCGGCACGGCGGAGAAGCGCATGCAACATGACCGTGCTTGAGTCCACTGCATCGATTTCAATGGCCCGATTCACGGCGAGCAGCTTCGCCGTAAACCGGCCGTCGCCGTCGCCGAACACAAGAGCGCGCCGGCATCCGTCAAGTTCTTTGAGATAGGCATAGCGGCAGCGTTCGAGCCACGGCCCAAAGGTGAAGTACTCCATCCAGCGGTACGCGCGCGCCAAACGATCGAAGTTCGTAGCCGACTTTCGGGCCGCTACTGAATTTCGGACTTCCGTGACGGAATTCATCGCAGCAGCAGAACCAGAGGTGTCAGCATTGCCAGATCCGCGGAGGCTCGCAGCGCCAATGCCGTCATGCGTGGCCGTGCGCAGTCCAGCAGCCCGAGCAGGAATGCGCTTACCGCACCCGCGGAAAGCAACGCGCCTGATCGATTTTCGGATCCGGGAGCGACGACGGCAAGCAACAGGCCAGCGAACGCCACCAGACCTGCTGCGGTGATGGGAACAAAGGCCCGATCTTTTGGAACCGCACTTTGCGGCGCTGCGGTCTGGGTGCTTGCTGACTCCCATCTCGCAATGCGCCAGCAGTTCAGCCACACCAATATCGCGAAGTAGACTCCAGGGATCCAAAGCTGCCACAGCGAGGATTCCTCTGTCGCAGCGTGAGGGAAGCGCGACCACGCCGGCAGGATGCAGCCTGCGGCGAACAACACGCCGACGAGGAACTCCTTGCTCACGAGCGACGGAAACAATGCAGAAATCCCCGGCGCTTCATGTTTGGTGTGAACGCCGGAAAAATATGCGAATGAAGCCACAGCCAGGATCGATCCATTCTCGCGCACAATCGGAGGCAGAAAAACCAACGCAATCGTCGCGCAAGCGCATCCAGCAGCTACAGCCAAAGGCGCAAATAGGCGACGATGCCGCCAATGAAAGTAGTGGCGCTCCTGGAGCTTTACCGGATCACGCAGGCGAAAGCCGGCGCGCGCATCCAGCAGGCGATCGCACGCATAAATCCACCACGTCGTCAGCGCCAAAATCAGAAGAACCTGCCAGGCAAGTTGAATGTGGGCAGCCCATGCAAACCCCAGCGACCACGCGATTGCAACTGACGGAGCATCGAGGCTCGTCAAATGCCAGAGTGCAATCGGCCGCGGGGCACTATAGATTCGGTCGGCACCCGCAATCTGAAGCGGGGCTTGATCTTGAATCTGCGACTGAGCGAAGGGAAGTGGCACTGTCTTGATTTTAGCGACAGCGGGTTGCCCCATCCTTTCGCGAAAGGGCGGGATTCGCCCCTGAGCCGAAGGCCGGCGCGTCGCAGGCACAAAATTCAGCAGTCCCACTTCAGAAGGCAGGCAACTCGCCGCTTACCGCCGGGTCGTTCGCGCAGGCCGGAAAAGATGAAGAGCGCGATTCGGAGAGCCCCGCAGGAGTGAGAACGTTGTGCCGCGGTGGGCTCGTGCGGACCTTACAACGGCCGTTTCCACCTGCGCATCGACGTCAATAGACGTCGATTCCTTCCATCGCGACGCCAGGCCCAAAGTTGTCGGCAAATTCGAGCGTGTTGGCAGTTCCCGGCCTGTCAAGATGTGCCTGGACCCACACTGAGCCCGCGTCGACGCCAGTAGGCGGGAACGCAACCCGTGTCGTGCGTTGCCCGTTTACCGTTAAATCCACGAGCCGAGGCACCGCGCCAGGATTCCTGTAAGTGATCCGCACCGGCGCCCACTGGTTGCTTTGTGAAGCAACGCCAGTGAATCGCGTTTCCATATCGCGGACGGCCTTGTCTTCCTCGGTTTCCTTCGCTGCCGGAGCGTAGTGCTGCGGACTGCCTTCGATTCCTCTGACGAGCAGCAGAATGCCGCCCTGCGCCGGCACAGTTGTGTCGTACGCATGGCTCATGCTTCCAAGGTCCTTGGCCGTCCATACCTCGCGCACGGTCGCCGTCTCGCCAGACAAACTCAGGTCAGCCCATTGCACGCTCATCGGAGCCGGGAAGTAGGTGCGGTTGAGCAGCAACACCGCCCGCTCGCCCGGCGTGATGAGGAACTTCGACCAGACCTCAAGGCCCGGACTCAGTTCCCGCACCTTTACCGCCTGCAGTCCCAGCGCGTCCTGATCGATGCGGATCGCGTCGTGGTTCGTCAACGCTGCAAGCGATTCGGCATCGAGGCGAGTGAGATCGGCCCCGACAAGCAACGGCGCTCCCGAGATCGCCCATAGGGCCATGTGCAGCCGATCGCGGTCCGCGTTCATCCCGGGCATTCCCAGGACCATCATGTCGGGGTCGTTATAAAAGCCGGTATGCTCGGCTTCCGGGTGAATCCCCTGGTCGAAGTTTGACAGCATCTTGTCGAAGGCAACTTTTCGCCCCGCGTGTTCGCCACTGGCAACAACGGGCGCTACGATGTCTCCACTCGTTCGCCAGATGGACTGCATTCCGCCACCCACTCCCGGCCCCCAGGTCCAGGGGCTCTGCTTGCCCCAGTTACATATCGAGAAGTAGAGCTGTCGGCCCGTGATCTGCTCGGCTCGCGCGAGGGCTCGGGCAATCTCGCCGTACTGCTGCTGCGGATCGAGGTTCTCCTTGTTGCCGCCGCACCAATCCACCTTCACGTAGTCGAAGCCCCAGCGGGCAAACTGGAGAAAATCCTGGTCGTAATGGCCTTCGCTGCCGGTGTTGAAATACGCCGGGCCAAGATCCGGAGACATGGAGCAGCCATCCTTGCCTGCGTCTGTATAGATTCCCGCCTTCAACCCCAGGCTGTGGATGAATCGGACGATGTTGCTCATGTCACCGGCACTCTCCCCGGCCTGCAGCGCGGGCCAAGCCTTGGGATCGACCACAATGTTGCCTTGCGCGTCGCGCTCACCCAGCCACCAGCCTTCGTCGATATTCACGTACTCATATCCAGCATTCTTGAGGCCGGTTTTGAGCATGGCTTCGGCCTGCGCCCTGGCCACATCGGAATTAATGGTGTTCGAGAAAGAGTTCCACGATGACCACCCCATCGGCGGCAGCGCAATCTTCGCGGCAGGAGCCGGTTGGGCCACAGCCTTCAATGAGCCCATCGCCAGCACCGTCCCAGCCATCAGGCAACCTGTGACGACCATGTATGTAAACCTTCTTGCCGCCGCTGCTTTCATCGTTATCTTCCTCTCGTTTCTCGTGACCATTTCGATTCGTGGCTAGCCCAGGCGTTGAATGCTGGGCGAGGCTTTCAAGCCAGCCGCGTAAGCCGCCACTTGAACCCGCGGGAATTATAGTCCCCGGCACATCGATGACTGCATCGCTGACTGCGTCATCGATCGATTCATACGCTGTGGTTCCCTTCCGTTGGGCCGTACAGGCGGCGTCTCATGCGCCGCGACTCTGTGAAAAGTCGCAGGAATTTGGCTGGTATCCTGAATCTGAGAGCCAGGATCAGAATGAGCCCAGGCAAGAACATCACCACGAACATGGCTTCGGGGATGGGGATCACCATCGACCGGCCGCGGCAGGCGCCCTCAACCGGCGCGGTGTGGCTACTTTTTGCGGCCATTTTCATCGCAGTTTATTTTGCCTCGTTGTTTTCGCCTCCACTGCTGGACGACGTGGACGCCGCGCATGCCCAGGCGGCGCAGGGCATGGCCGAAACGGGCAATCTGATCACTTCAAAAATTGACGGCATCCGCTATATTGAAAAACCCCCCCTGCCCTATTGGGTCGTGGCTGGAATGTACAAGATCTTCGGCCAGAACACGTTTGCCACGCATCTACCGAATGCACTGGCAATGCTCGGACTGACGTGGTTCTCGTGGCTGTGGGCGCGGAGGGCATGGGGTGACCGCGCCGGGCTTTATGCGGGGCTCGGTGTGCTCACATCGATCGGTCCGTTTCTGTTTACGCGCTTCGTTATTCCGGAATCAATCCTGGCGCTGCTTTTGCTGATCGCGCTCTACGCCCTGATCACGAGTCTCGAAGACAACAGACCGCTCCGCATCTACTGGGCATGGGCTTGTGTGGCGCTGGCGCTCTTGACCAAGGGACTGATCGCCCCCGTGTTCTATGCGGGAGCTGCCATTCCTTACCTGCTTTTGACCGGGCAATGGCGGCGCTGGCGGCTCCTGAAGCCGGTAAGCGGACTGCTGGTCTTCCTTGCGGTCGGCGCACCGTGGCACATTCTATGCGGATTGGCGAACCCGGACCAGGGGCATCCCGTGGGCAATCATCCGACGCTTGGCAATGTTCACGGATTCTTCTACTTCTATTTCATCAACGAGCATGTGCTGCGCTTCTTTGGCCTCCGCTATCCGCATGATTACAACAAAATGCCGGCGAGCTGGTACTGGCTGGCTCACTTGGTGTGGATCTTCCCGTGGAGCATTTTCCTGCCGGCGATGGTGGCGGTTGCATGGAAGACGCGCCGCACGTGGCTCAAGCATCTGCGCCACGATGCAGGCCAGACGGTGGACTTTTATCTGGATCACGCGATGCGCGAGGATGTGGCGACGTATGTGCTGCGAGTAAAGTTCCGCGCACGCACGATCTGGCTGTTGAGTTTGTTCTCAGCGTGGACGCTGTTGTTCTTTTCAATCTCGACCAACCAGGAGTACTACACGTTCCCTGTGTGGCCGCCGCTCCTGATGTTGATCGCGGGGGTGATTGCAGAGATTGAGGAAGGGCGCGGTGCCGGAAATGGCGGGCGCAGGATCACAACGGGCTGGTTGACAGGGGCGCAGGGAGTATTCGCGGCGATTGGTTTGTTTTCGGCCGTCGCACTTGGCTGGGAGTTGTGGACCTCGCGGAACTTGCCTTTTGAACCGGACATTGGAGCGCTGCTGGCGCATCGCGGCGTGGGTGATTACACGCTGTCAATGTCGCATCTCTTCGACCTGACCGGCCGCTCGTTTGCGGCGCTGCGTCTGCCGGGAGTGATCGCTGCGATTGTTTTGTTGATCGGACCGGTGGTGGGATGGCTGCTGCGCCTCAAGAAAAAGCACGTGGCGGCAACGGTCAGCATGGCGTTGACCATGGCCGTTTTCCTGATTGCGGCGCACATTGCCTTTGCGCGCTTTGAACCGATGCTGAGCTCGAAGCAACTGGCCGATACGATCATGAAGGACGGCACGCCGAACGACACCTTCATCATTTACGGCGATCAGTCGTCGGGCTCGTCGGTCATCTTCTATACGCACAATTACTTCCATTGGAGACCGGCGCTGCTGGTTGAGCCGCGCTGCGGCCAGCATAGCGAAGGATCGACGCTGCTCTGGGGATCGTGCTATCCCGATGCACCCGATATCTTCCTGAGCAACGAAAGGCTTCAGGCGATTTGGGGCAACGGCGAACGCAAGTGGATTTTCGCGGAGGATCCAGACCGCGACAACGTGGAAGAAGTGTTGGCCGGGCGGCTCTTTCCGGTGCAGACAATCGCTGACAAGACGTTGTGGACCGACCGACCGCTGTAGCGCCGGTTGGACAGCACTTTGAGAGCGGTTCCTCGAACTCGTCTCATTGATGGTTTGTATCAGGGCACGACTTCAGTCGTGCCGATGGAGGCCGCTAAGATCGAGGGCTTGAGCCTCTGACAGAGCTTGCGTCGGATTCTGCCGCCATTGATGAAACCGCTTCCAGTGCTACATCTCTGAAATTCAGAGCACAAGACAGAGTCGTCAATATGCTGGTCCTTCGACTTCGCCGGGCGCGACGAACGCGCCCAGCTTCGCCCAGGATGTCATTCTGATTCTCGACGCGAACTCCAGCCTCAAGCCGCTAGCGCGCGTACGACGCGGTCAACGAAATCTCTTCGCGGGAGTCAGGTGTTGCCTTAACCATGGCAGGCGCGGGGCTGCGCAAATAAATGGCGAGATAAAAGCCGGCGACCGCCAGCAGCGTAATCGGCGCAGGGATCATCGCCAGGGTCAGTGAAGTTCCCGAGTAGTGCGTGATCTGAAAGACGCAGATCCACAAGAGATCGCCCGTAAGCACAATGCCCGCGAGGTTGAGCGACATGGCCCACCTGCGCAGTGAACCCGTTTCAGACCAAAGCACTGCGCAAGCGGGTATGGAAATCACGAGAAGGCGTGCATCGTATGTCCTGTGATAGACGGGCAGCATAGTGAGCGCCGAAATGGACGCCAGCGCCAGCCAGGCCATGCGAGGCGAGAATCCCGACCGCAACGTCTTGACGGCCCAGAGGACAGCGAAAACTCCGCAGACGAGATACGAAACGAGACTGTAAAACGTGGCGTTGTTCCAGATAAGCGTCAACAGCGCCTGCAAACTGATAATCATGCCCATGCCGCGTCCGCCGAGCGTCCCCGGTCCGGAATTGTTGAGACCGCCGGGCGCAAGGCCAGCCGCCAGGTTTGACTCGAGTTCAGGCAGCCAGTGGGGCGATACATGCGATATCCATACCAGAGCGGGCACCGTAATCGCGGCGGCCAGGGCGAGACTAAACAGCGCGCGTTTACGTTGGCTGCCGCCCACCAAAAGGAAGTAGAGCCATACAGGTCCCGCATCATGCGGCTTAATGACCAGTGCGACGGCAAGGCAGCAGACTCCGAGGACCACAAACTCCTCTTCGATGAAACACGAAACGGCGATCGCCGTCAGGCTGATGACGAGCCCCGCCGAATTGCCGGAGCTCAACAAAAGTCCGCTATTGACGAGAAGGAGTGCGACCAGAACCGCGGAGAATCGCGGCGCGGACGCGGTGCAGCAGATCCATATGCGGACGCAGGCGAAGATGAAACAACCTTCGATGAGCAGCATCCAGATGAAAGCGGCCAATTTCAACGAAAGTGCTGCGAGGGGAGCGACAAGAAAGAGCGTCGTGGGCAGGTTGGGGGTAATGAAAACAATCTCGCGAAACGTTTGTGAAACCACGCTGTTGTCAGGCGGAAGCGAGCCTGTATCGGCGCGGTAGAAGGCCATCATCTCATCGGAGTTATAGGGATCGTAATGGTGGGCCGCGGATCGCGCGCCGAAATAGATCTGCTGGAAGTCTGTCATGGCGAGCGGATTGGTGTACTCCATGAGCGTGCCAATCGCGACAAAAAACATGCAGCCCAAAAGGAGAATCTGCGAGCCCTTCAACCGTGCCATTTGCATCTCTACTGCCTCCGGGGGATGATCGAACCTTCAACGCGTTCCACCGACGCTTCTTCTGCGCCCGGAACGGAGTCATCGGGTTAAGGCAGATAGTACCGGTGTTCCGATTCTCGATGAATCACCCACACGGGGATCTACAAGTCACAAGTAACCGGAATTCGACTTTATTGTGTTACCGCCGGTTGTTCCGATTGGATGTGGGGATATTCTTTGACCGCAATCGCAGTGTTTCTCAGCTTCCCTTGCGAGTTCTATTACCAGCGTGTACTGCTGATCAGTTACTTCGCCTCACGCATCTTTCCGCCTGGCAACAATTCGAAGACACGCCCGCGCCAGAGAATGTGGCTGCCGGCATAGCTGGCGGCCCAGAAACAAAATCCCATGAGATCGCGAATCGGGTAGAGAACAAGCAGGCCGAACCAGCTTGGATCCTGCACGACGAGGCCGCCAACAGCAATAGAGAGCGCGAGCCGCGTGGCGATGGCGAAGGCGAAAAGCGCAAAGCCCCAGACCGGATGGCCGAGCCATGCACACGCAGCGAGGCCGAGCAGGCCGAAGGGAACGCTGAAGGTAAGTGCGGTTCCGAAGTGGCCCTTGGGCCGCGAAAAACGGGTGGACTTCATCCAGCGCACCTGGTGCTTGAGTGAGGAGATAAAGCTAGAGTTGAGCACGATGTGGTCGATCGCGTGATGGCTGAGAACGACGGCCTGGCCAAGCTTGTGGGTTTCGTTGCCCAGCACGAAATCGTCGGCGCAATATTCGGCGGTGACTTTGAAACCGCCCATACGGCGAATGGCTTCGCGACGGAAGGCCATGGTGGGGCCGAGGGTGAATTGCATGCCTTCCATGGCTCGGGCTGCGAGGACGCCGGCAGACATTTCAACCGACATGCCGACGGCCTCAAGCCGCGCCCAGAGACCGCCCTGAGCAGCTACTCCGCGGTAGAGGCAGCACATGCCGCCGGTTCGTACGTCGGCAAAAGGAAGCGCCACGGCGCGCAGATAGTTCGGCGAAACTCGGACGTCGCTGTCGCTGATCACAAAGATCGAGTGCGCGGCATCAGCCTCAATTCTCTCCATGGAAGTTACTTTGTCGTTGATGTAATCCGGCTGGCCGTTAGTGAAAAGGAATTTTACGCGGACACCGGGGTAGCGCCAGGCAACACAGCGTGCAATGGCCAGACCGGGATCTTGAGGCGAGCGGGCGCAGAAAAGAATCTCGTAGTCAGGATAGTCCTGGGTGAAAAATGTTTCGAGGTAGGACTCGAGGCCAGGGTCGGCGCCGCTCAGTGGTTTGAATACAGAGAGCGGGGGCGTGAATCCCGGGCGCGCGGCGAGAGCCTGCAAAGCGGCCTGACGCTCGCGTAAGTAGCCCGGAATCGCCCACAGCACAATGCCGGCAAAGACCGTGGAGGTGATAAGGCCGAAAACGGCCAGGCCAAGCAGTACGTAGGGCATGCTGATAACAGAATATCTGCAGGCTAGCAAATCTGTCGGCGGGTTAGCGGAGTAACATATGCGCCGATGTCGCGGCTGCTCGCCCGGAGCGGCATGGGCAGGATGCGGACAGTGCAATCAAGGAAGTGGTTTAAGAGCCTGTATCAGCAATGCCAGCCCGATGGCCGCGAGAGCTCCGTAAATGTACTTGAAAAATGCTGCTGCGGAAAGCCTGCGGTTAATGGCCCGGCCCAGAAACACTGCCGGGATGGCTGCCGGCAGGCACAGCAGAAAGTCTCGGGTCACTTCAGAGGTCCACAATCCCGCGCTCCAAAAACCGCACATTCCCAGGATGCTGGCGGGCAGAAAATATGCCTGCAAGGTGGCGCGAAAGTGCTGCGCCGGCCAGCGGCGCAAGGACCCGTAGATTGCGAGCGGCGGCCCGTTGATCCCATACGCTCCGCCGAGGATGCCCGCGATGAAACCGCAGATCAGGAGCCAGAATCGGCTGTCGTGGTGGAGATGGAGCCGCGCGCTTCCTGCGAGACAGAAGAGAGCAAAAAGCAGAATCAGGATGCCCAATCCCGCTTTGATCAGGTGCTCCGAGCCGTGGATGAGGAGAAGAAGACCAAACGGCAGCCCAAACAAAGTGGCCAGAAGCAGCCAGCCCGCGCTTCGAAGGTGAATGTGCCGCCAGTCCTGCACGACAACGATGGCCGCAATCGTGATTGAGACGAGTACCGCCAATGGAGCCGCCACGCGCACAGAAATGAAAAACGCCAGCAAGGGAACGGCGATGAGCGCTTCGCCGAACCCGATCGCGGAGCGGATCAGTGTTGCTGCAAAGATCACGACGAGGATAAAGACTGTGGCCGTGTGGATGGGAATCGCCCCCACTACTGCCTTTTAGGAACGGCCGGCTTGACGACCGGCGGCCTGCGGATGGGAACAATCGCTCCTGGCTGGCCCGGCGCGGCCTGCTGGAAGCGCGTGAGCATCTCGCTGCGCACGTACTCGACAAAGCTCTGCATCTGGCGGTTCATCTCTTCCATGCGCTCGCGCATCTGCAGAATGATGGCGATGCCGGCGATGTTGACGCCGAGGTCGCGCGCGAGATTCAGGATGAACTCGAGGCGTTCGAGGTCTTCATCGGTATAGAGACGCGTATTGCCCTCGGTGCGCGAGGGCTTGAGCAGCCCTTCGCGCTCGTAGAGGCGCAGAGTCTGCGGATGGATCTCGTACATCTCGGCCACGGCCGAGATCATGTAGGCGCCTTTGGATTTGCGTTTTGTTGCCATGGTCGTTTCTCGGGATCAGCGTAACTTATTCAAGATCATCGTCGCCGCCGTGAGTTTCTGGGTTCAATCTTTGCCTCGGTCCCTTGTTCCCTCGGTCCCGTTCTTCACAGCTTGTCGAACAGCGCCTTGCGCGGGTCGTCGGGGTTGAGGCGGGCCAGCTCGCGCATGATCTCGCGGCTGCGCTCGTCGTTCAGGTGCGGCACAGCAACTTCGACGGT
This sequence comes from uncultured Acidobacteriaceae bacterium, assembly GCA_963782285.1. GTDB lineage: Bacteria > Acidobacteriota > Terriglobia > Terriglobales > Acidobacteriaceae > Telmatobacter. The sequence continues at coordinate 111,383 of CAWAJH010000009.1, read as the reverse complement.
GACGATTTCATCGCCGCGCTGGCCGGGATGCGATGCGCTCTCAACGCCGCGCTCGCGCATGCGCAGCTTCTGCCCGCTCTGCGTGCCAGGCGGAATCTTCAACTGCGCGCGGCCGTCGATGGTGGGCACTTCAACCTTCGCGCCCAGCGAAGCTTCGGCCACGGTCACGGGCACGGTGACCTGAATGTCGTCGCCCTGCGCGCGTGAAGACCGGATGCGTGCCGGTGCGCACGATGAGAAAAAGGTCGCCAGGCGGGCCGCCGTTGACGCCCGCATTGCCCTTGCCCTGCAGGCGAATGCGCTGGCCGTCGCGCGTGCCCGGCTTGATGCGGAACTCGACGGTCTCGGTGCGCATGACAGTCCCCTCGCCGTGGCAGGTGGGGCAGTCGCTGGAGATCTGTCCGGTTCCATTGCAGCGCGGGCAGGTGATGTTGAACTTCATGCGGCCGCCCATCTGCGTCACCTGGCCGGTGCCATGGCACTCAGGGCACTGCATCTCGCCGCCGACGTGCGCCTGGCCGTGGCAGGTGGGGCAGGCCTCCTGGCGGTTGATCTGGATGCGCGCCTGGCCGCCGCGGATGGCCGTCCAGAAGTCGACGGTGGCCTGGTATTCGAGGTCGGTGCCGGGCTGCGGGCCGCGCGGCTGCTGCGGATGCTGCGCGCCCGTGAAAATGCCGGAGAAGATGTCCTTGAAGCTGCCCCAGCCGCGACCCGCCGGCGCCTTCCTGCTGGCCCGGAACGCCGCCGCCGGAGAAGCCGGTGAAATCGAAGCCGCCAAAGTCGATGGGAGGCTGCTGCTGTCCGCCCGACCGCTGCTGGCGCGCGTAGGCCTCGGCCTGTCGCCGGATCGATCTGGTCGGAGTAGAAGCCGACCTGGTCGTAGATCTTGCGCTTCTTCTCGTCGCTCAGAATGTCGTTGGCTTCGGAGATCTCCTTGAACTTCTCTTCGGCGCGCTTGTCGTTGGGATTCACGTCGGGGTGGTATTTGCGCGCAGCTTTGCGGAAAGCCTTGCGGATCTCCTCCGGCGTGGCCGTCTTCTTCACGCCGAGCGTTGCGTAATAGTCTTTGTTGGTGGTTGTGGCCATTTGCGTTTTCTTATCTTAGATCAGACTAAACCGCACAGAACTTTTGAACGTGCACGAGACCTGCCAACGGAGGTGGGCCTTCTTCGGCAAAGGCTCACTCGGGCCCACAATATTCCCCCCGCCATTTCAGCCATCGAACGTTGGGGTGGACGACGCGATCGCCCACCCCGGATCTTCCGGCCTGTGCCATCCCAGGTCCCCAAATGCGAGGGATCTGGGGCAGCCCATTCATTTCTTCTCGTCCACGTCCACGTACTCGGCGTCGATCACGCCCTCGTCCTTCTTCTGCTCTCCGCCGGGAGCCGCTCCTGCGGCGCCGCCCGTCGCCTGCCCTGCTCCCGCTTGCGGCGCGCTGGCCTTGTACATGGCCTCGGCCAGTTTGTGGCTGGCGAGGGTCAGCTCGTTCGTGCGCCGATTTCAACTCGGCTGTGGCCGGCGAGCCCTCAAGCGTCTTCTTGGCGTCGGCCAGAGCCGCTTCCACGTCGGTCTTGTCGGCCGCAGCCACTTTTTCGCCCGAGTCCTTGAGCATCTTCTCGATGTTGTAGACCAGGCCGTCGAGCGCGTTATGCGCCTCGATCTGCTCGCGCTGCTCCTTGTCTTCGGAGGCATGGGCATCGGCTTCCCTGGCCATCTTCTCCACCTCTTCCTTGCTAGGCCGGAGCTGGAAGTGATGGTGATGCGCGTGTCCTTGCCGGTGGCGTTGTCCTTCGCGGTCACGTTGAGGATGCCGTTGGCATCGATGTCGAAGGTGACCTCGATCTGCGGCACGCCGCGCGGCGCCGGAGGAATTCCGCCCAGCTTGAACTTGCCCAGGGTACGGTTCTGCGCCGCCATCGGCCGCTCACCCTGAAGCACGTGAACTTCAACCTCGGTCTGCGAGTCGGCCGCCGTCGAGAAGGTTTCGGTCTTCTTGGTCGGAATGGTGGTGTTGCGCGGAATCATCGACGTAGCCACGCCGCCCAGCGTCTCGATCGAGAGGGTCAGCGGTGTCACGTCGAGAAGCAGAAGATCCTTGACGTCGCCGGACAGCACGCCCGCCTGAACTGCGGCGCCGATAGCAACCACCTCGTCGGGATTCACGCCGCGATGCGGCTCCTTGCCGAAGAGGTTCTTCACGAGTTCCTGAATCTTGGGCATGCGAGTCTGGCCGCCCACCAGCACGACTTCATCGATCTGGCTGGCGCTGACGCCGGCGTCGGCCATGCAGCCGCTTGCACGGTTCGATGGAGCGGTCGATCAGTTCCTCAACCAACTGCTCGAGCTTGGCGCGAGTCAGCTTGCGGACCAGGTGCTTGGGGCCCGAGGCGTCTGCCGTAATAAACGGCAGATTGATCTCGGTCTCGATGGTGGTCGAGAGCTCGATCTTGGCTTTCTCCGCGGCATCTTTCAGGCGCTGCAGGGCCATCTCGTTGCCCTTTGAGGTCAGGTCGAGTCCGTTTTCCTGCTTGAATTCCGCGATCAGCCAATCGACGATACGCTGGTCAAGATTATCGCCGCCAAGGTGCGTGTCGCCATTGGTCGACTTGACTTCGATCACGCCCTCGCCGACTTCGAGGATCGATATATCGAACGTGCCGCCGCCAAAGTCGTAAACGGCGATGGTCTCGTCCTTCTTCTTGTCGAGACCGTAGGCCAGCGCGGCCGCCGTCGGCTCGTTGACGATGCGCTTGACGTCGAGGCCGGCGATCTTGCCCGCATCCTTGGTGGCCTGGCGCTGGGCGTCGTTGAAGTAGGCCGGGACGGTGATCACAGCCTCGGTGACCGTGGTGCCAAGATAGGCTTCGGCGCTGGCCTTGAGCTTTTGCAGGATCATGGCGGAGATTTCCGGCGGAGTGTACTCCTTGCCCTGGGCCACGACGGCCACATGGTCGCCCTGCTGGACGACCCTGTAAGGGACCATCTTCATTTCATCGTTGACTTCGTCGTAGCGGCGGCCCATGAATCGCTTGATGGAGAAGATGGTGTTCTCCGGGTTGGTGATGGCCTGGCGCTTGGCCACCTGGCCCACCAGCCGCTCGCCGCTCTTTGCGAAGGCGACAATAGAGGGTGTTGTGCGCGCACCCTCCTCATTTGGAATCACTTTCGGCTCACCGCCCTCCAGGACGGCCACGCACGAGTTGGTGGTGCCGAGGTCAATGCCAATCATCTTTGCCATGGTTATATCCCTGCCTGTTCGAGAATGTACTCACCAGGCAGAATGCCAGATTGAGTGAAATACTGTCAACTTGTTTGATGCAATTTGCCTAAAGAGGATGCAGATTTGATCTAAGCCTGGCGATTCGACCGAAATAGGATTATCCCTCGAAAAATGAGCTACTTGCAGGCCGCCAGCGCGGCGGCAAGCGCCTCCTCCGGCTCAGGGCGGACGCGGAAGTCGGCGTAGGCCTGGGCATAAAGGACTCTCCGATCCTGGCCGAGAACGTAGGTGGCGGGCAGGATCAGCCGCCAGGTCTCGTCTCCATTGACGAAGGGAATGTTGACCAGGATGGAGCGGAAGTAGTCGCGCTGGTAGTCGGGGATGGTGTAAGCCAGGCCGAATTTCTCGGCGACGGCGCAGCCGGGGTCGCTGAGGACGGGAAACGGCAGCCCGTGCTGGCCGACCATGAAGTCGCTCTGGCGGGTGGTCTGGGGGCTGATGGCGGCCAGAAGCACGCCGGCCTCGCGCAGGCGCGGAAAGAGGTCGCGCCAGGCCTCGATTTCGGTGACGCAATAAGGGCACCAGCGGCCGCGAAAGAAGTTGAGGACGAGCGGCCCCAGGGCGAGCAGATCGGCGGAGCGGACGGCGCGGCCGGAGGCGTCGGGGAGCATGAATTCGGGTGCGGTTGCGCCGACGGGCAGGATCTTTTCCTCGATCCCGGAGGCAAAGAGTTCCTGGACGGCGCGCTCGCTCAAGGCCATGCGCTCGGGCTGGACGAGATGGCGCGTGTTGGCGGTGATCTCGTCGAGCTGGTCCTGGAGGGCGGTCATGGTGAGGCTACCTTCCAAACCTCTGCCTGCCGCCCAATGCGCCGAGCCCGCCGCGCATCATGCTCTTGGCCAGGCCGCCTTTGCCCACCTGCTTGAACATCTTGGCCATCTGCGCGTACTGGCGGAGGAGCTGGTTCACGTCCTGCACGCTGGTCCCGCTGCCGGCGGCGATGCGCTTGCGGCGCGAGCCAGAAATGATCTCGTGGTTGCGGCGCTCCCGTGGCGTCATGGAGTTGATGATGGCCTCGAGGCGTACGAACTGCTTTTCATCGACCTGGCCCGCGGCCTGCTGCATGCCCGCAAAGGGGCCGACCGAGGGCAGCATCTTCAAAATGCTTTCCATGGAGCCGAGCTTCTTGATCTGCTTCAACTGCTCGCGGAAATCTTCGAGCGAGAAGCCATCGCCGAGCAGCGCTTTCTTGGCCAGTTCTTCGGATTTTCTGCGGTCGAGCGTTGTCCTGGGCCTTCTCGATGAGCGAAAGCATGTCGCCCATGCCGAGGATGCGGCCCACAATTCGATCGGGATGAAACGGCTCGAAGGCGTCGGGCTTTTCGCCCACGCCGATGAACTTGATGGGCTGGCCGGTCACATGGCGAATCGACAGAGCCGCGCCGCCGCGCGCGTCGCCGTCCATCTTCGTCAGGACCACGCCTGTCAGTCCAAGACGAGAATGAAAATCCTGCGCGGAGTTCACGGCGTCCTGGCCGGTCATGGCGTCGGCAACGAATAGAATCTCCTGCGGCGAGAGGAGCTTTTTCAGGCTCTCCATCTCGGCCATCAGTTCTTCGTCGACGTGCAGGCGGCCGGCGGTGTCGACGATGAGCGTGTCGCAACCCATGATGACGGCTTCGCGGCGGGCTTCTTTGGCAAGCCGCTCGACCAGCGCGGAGCCGGCCGGCTCACCTTTCTGGTCGCCTTCGTAGAGGCGCGTCTCTACTTGCTTGGCGACGATCTTGAGTTGCTCGCGCGCGGCGGGGCGGTAGACGTCGACCGAGACCAGCATGGGACGGTGGCCGCCCTTTTTGAGCCAGGCGGCCAGCTTGCCGCTGGTGGTGGTTTTGCCGGAGCCTTGCAGGCCGGCCATCAGAATAACCGTAGGCGGCTTGGAGGCGAAGTTGAAACGCGCCGTGTCTCTGCCGAGCAGAGCGACGAGCTCGTCGCGGACGATCTTTACCACCTGCTCGGAGGGCGAAAGCGCGGTAAGAACTTCGGTGCCAATGGCTTTCTCGCGGATGTGTTCGATCAGTTCGTTGACGACCTTGAGGTTGACGTCGGCTTCGAGCAGGGCGACGCGAATTTCGCGCAGAGCCTCGGCGATGTTTTCTTCAGTGAGCGTGCCCTGGCCGCGAAGATTCTTGAAGACGCGCTGCAGTTTGTCGGTGAGGTTCTCAAACATGGTCTGATTTCAGTTTACCGGAGGTTCTGCGAGGGATCGGGTTTCACGAAACAGGGGTCGGGAAAACACGGATGCGTCCGGCCCCACCTCGGCCGCGAAAACAAGAACGTGCTAAAGGCCCGCCCAGTGACAACTCGACAACACCAGAAAACCGATTTACGATGGCCGCACTGGAACAATGCCATTGCCGGCAGGGGCGAACCTTGAAGTCCTGCCGGACGGGAGGCTGTCTTTTGAAACGGATATTGATTTGCCTGAGCTTGCTATGCTTTGCGAGTGCTCTAGGGTGGGCTTCGAATTCGACGCTGCCTGACGGCACGGAGTTCCCCATGTGGGAGAAGCCGCTGCATTTCACCAAAACCTACTACGTTGACGCGAACGCCAAGAATGCCGACGACAACGGGCCGGGAACCGAGGATCATCCATTCAAGACCATCAATCATGCCGCCCAGGTGCTGCAGCCCGGCGAGCGCGTGGTGATTGCCGAAGGCGTTTATCGCGAGTTCATTCAGCCCGGCGCGCGGCGGTACGGGGCCGGACGCGATGATCAGCTACGAGGCCGCGCCGGGCGCGAAAGTCGTGGTCAAGGGCTCGCGCGTGGTCGACTGATTGGAAGCCCAGCGAGGGATGGAACTTTGGCTTCGATCCGGTGACGCACCAGCCGGTGAAGGCGTGGGAACTTAAGCTCGATCCCTCCTGGTTCCCCACCGGCTACAACCCATTCGAGGTGGATAACGTTCTCGGCAACCGCACCTGGCTGCGCTACGGCCAGGACAACATGGGCACTTATTTTCGCCGCCGCGGGCTGGTTTTCGTCGATGGCCATCCGCTGGAACCGGTCGAGACGCCGCAGGAGTTGGCCGGGCCTTCGCCGCGCTCGATGAACTACTTCACCGATATCCATTGGACGCCGCTCTTCAAGGAGTTCCAGCCGGAGGCAGGCAAAGTCTGGATCGAGATGAACGGCATGACCCTGCACATCCGGCTAGCCAACGACGACGATCCTTCGAAACACACTATCGAGATCACCACGCAGGAACAGATCTTCTCGCCGGCCGAGCGGTATCAGTCGTACATTCGCGTGAAGGGCATCACGTTCCAGCATGCGGGCAACGGTTTCCCGGTGCCGCAGCGCGGCATGGTCTCAGTGAACCGCGGCAATCACTTCATCTTTGAAGACGACACGTTTGAGTGGGCCAACAGCGTAGGGCTCGACATGGGCAATGAAGACTGGGGCGCTTCACGTCCGCCGCAACCGGTAGGCTTCGACATCGTTCGCGGAAACACATTCCGCTATTGCGGCATTGAGGGACTGGGCGGAACCGGCGGCCCGCAGAATGTGCTGGTGGAGAAGAACCTCTTCGAATGGATCGGCTGGCAAAGCGCGGCGATGATGTCGGAGTCGGGCGGCACCAAGATGCACACAGCGCACAATCTGCTCTTCCGCAACAACGTGGTGCGACACATCCGGCACGCTAACGGGATCTGGCTCGACATCGGCAACGCCAACGACCGCATCACGGGCAATGTGTTTGCGGATATTCCGGGCGACGTGAATCCACATGCGATCCACATTGAGGGCAGCGATGTTTTGAACGAGATCGACAACAACATCTTCTCTGACCTCACGGGCGGCATTCTGATTCGCGACACCAACAACGTGATCATTGCCTACAACCTGTTTCTGGATTGCCATAAGGTTTGCGTGGACACAGTTTCAGGCATCGGTGGCCCGCGGCCCATCGGCGGTCATACCAACGACGTGCACAACCTGCAGGTGCATGACAACGTGTTCTTCGGTGTCGGACAGCTCGGCCATTGAGTTCAACAATGGCAAGAACGAGGCCGATGGCAATGTGTACCCGAGCCCTGCGCGGGGCTTCCCGGGCGGAGGCGGAGGTGGGCAGTCGATTCTGCGCGTCAAGTTTCCTGAGCCGGCCGGAGTGGGACGATCTGGAGTCGTGGCGCGAGCAGCGCGGCTGGGACATGAACGGAGCGATGGCAGATATCACGGCATCGCTTGACCCCGATACGCTGGAACTGACGTTGACGGCGAAAGGCGACGTAAAGGCGCTGCCTCCGTTCAAAGGAATCGATTCGGACTTCTTTGGCAAACCCGTGAGCGGCGACCGCGTAGCCGGACCGTTTGCAGACCTGATGACCTTGTCGGGACCGCTGCACGTCGATCCGCGCTAGAAGTGGAACAGGGCTTAAGGAAAAGAGGGCAAGATTGGCGGAGACTACTCCGAGAACTTTGCCCTTTTTGTGCGCCGCATTAGCCCGGCAGGATGGCGTAAGAACGTCAATAGGTCCCACGCAAGCCGCGCCGACTTCAAGATTCGCCGGGAGGCGTGGTTATTCTCAACTCATTCCTGGTCGATTTTCGCTGACGGGCCGGCCGCGAAACGGCAGGGTACTGCGATCGTGGGCCTATTCTTCCGGCGCGATCAGGTACTGTTCAAGTTTTCCGTCGGGGTAGGTATAAGTGGTGAGTGCGAGACGCTTGCCGGGATAGACGATTTCAAAAGCACGGAAGGTCATGCCGCCGCGAAGCGCCTGGCGGGTTTGGCGCAGGCTCAGCGGCTCGCCCAGCGGCGCCAGGCTGGACTGAAAGTCGGCGATGGCCTGCGCCGTGAAGTAGTCGCTCAGGTTGGGTGCGAGCAGGCTGCGATCGATCCGGCCCTGCTGCAGGCCGCGATAAATCTCGAGCGCCTGCTGCTCGGCGGGGGCGAGCGTGAAGCCCGCCACCAACGGGGCGGCAAGATGGGCAATCGTGCTGGCAGCGTTGACGGCATCCTGGTTTGTAAGGACGGCAACGGCTGCACCATCGTCGATGAATACTTCGTTTTCCGAGACAAAGCCGGAGACTTCCCCGCTATGCTCAATGGAGCGATGGCCGTTGCGATCGCGCACGTCGACGCCAAGGCCGTAATGCGTGCCTTCGCCGTTTTTGAGTTTGACCTCAGACAACATTTCTTTGTAGCTCTCAGGGCTGAGGACCGATCGCGCGAGCAAGCTCTCGTCCCAAATGGCCAGATCGTGCGCGGTCATGGCCAGCTCACCCGGAGCGAACATCCAGCCCGCTCCTTCCTCAGGTGCGGGACGCAGAGGACCGAGAGCGTGGCGATAGTAGCCGGTGGCGTCGGCCTGTGTGAGTGGATGCTGGTCGGAGTTCCATACCGAGGTCATGCCCAGCGGACGGAAGATGTGCTCAGTGAGGAAGTCCCAGTAGGGCTCGCCGGAAACGATTTCGACGATGCGCCCGGCGATGACGTAGTTGGTGTTCGAGTACTGCCATTGCGTCCCTGGCTCGAAGTCGAGCGGCTTCTTGGCCCAGGCGTCGAGGACCTGCTGCGCAGTGGTGGGCTTGAGCATGGGGGTCATCACGTAGTCTTCCGGCCAGAAATCCTGATAGCCGGAAGTGTGCGAAAGGATCTCCCGGATCGTGACCTCGTTTCCGCGCGTGAGGCCGGGAATATATTTGCCGACTGGATCGTCGAGGGAGAGTTTGCCCTCCTGTTGCAACATGAGGATGGCAGCCGCGGTAAATTGCTTCGAGATCGACCCGATGGAGTAGCGCATTCCGGGCGCGGCAGGGACGGCAGGAGAAGCGCCTGTGGCCATGCGCGCCATGCCGTAAGCATGCGTGTAGACGAGTTTGCCATGCTCGACGACGGCCACCGAAGCCGATGGGACTCCGGTGGCCTCAAGCACCTGCGCGGCGATGCGATCGACTTGGCTACGGAGTTCGAGCGGCAGGTTGTCGACGGATTGCGCGGCGGCAGGAAGGGCCGCCAGGATCGACAAAAATGACGCGCAAAATTGTTTTTGCAAGCGATACATGGGAGCGATCTCCCTTCGATTAGGATTGTCGCATTCTCGACGGGCGGCACGACGGATCGAGCGGCGTGAGTTAGGCTGTCGAAGGACAAGCCGCAAGTAATCGTGACGCGCAAGAGGCCCGCCGGAATCGAAATGGAGATGTTGAGCGAGAATGAATCGACTGATTGAGGGGCACAAGCGATTTTTGGCCGAGGTGTTTCCGGCAAAGAAGAGCCATTTTCATCTCTTGGCGGAGGGGCAGTCGCCGGAGTGGCTGTTCATCACCTGCGCGGATTCACGTGTATTGCCCGACCTGATTCTTGGCACCGAGCCGGGAGATCTATTCATTGCGCGCAGCATCGGGAACGTGGTGCCCGTGAACAACCCAGATGTGGATGGGGTAACCGCGACGATCGAGTACGCGGTGGATGTGCTGAAGGTGAGGCATGCGATTGTTTGCGGCCACTCCGACTGCGGCGCGCTAAAAGCCGCGCTGGATCGCAGGAGTCTGGAGAATTTGCCGAAGGCGCGGCGCTGGCTGGATCACGTTGAGGCAGCGTTCGGGCACAAGCAGCCGCTGAATGCGGCAGATGGCGAGAACGCAGAACTGGCTGCCGTGATTCGCGGCAACGTGGTGGCGCAACTCGAGAATTTGCGATCGCAACCAGCCGTCGAACGCGCGCTCGCCCATGCGCGGCTCACCGTGCATGGGTGGTATTACGACATCCTGACGGGGCGAATCGAGGAGTACGACGAAAAGCTGAAGAGGTTTGCGCCGCTGCTAGGTTGACTCTCTGTTCTGCTCTGCCCGGCGCGAGCAGACGGATGCAGGCAGAGTCCGGCGGCTGCCAGTGCGATTCTCCTTCGCCGCCGGCAAGGGAGGGAAATCGCGAAAACCTCCCGCCCCTGCCTGAAAATGAAGCCACAGGACCGGTGCAGCTTCAAAGGGGGATAGAGGCGAGAACACGATGGCGGGTTGCCCTGCGCCCTGCGGCTTTTCTGCAATGATTTGCCGTTCCCGGCGTATTTCCGGTCGGCTTTATATTCGTTTCACTGCACGCGTTCGAGCGCAGCCTTCATAAAATCGTGAGACTCCTGGATGTGAGCGGCCTGCGAGGTGAGCAGTTGGCGTATAGGCAGCGGCTCGAGGTATTGATTGCGTTGTCGTAGGCCTCTCTGGCCGCGTCCTCGCCTTCTTCGGCAGTAACCAGCAACGTATGATCGCCACCGCCTAACCTGGCCTTCAGGTTGGCCCAGGCGCGATGCGCGGCGCCGGCCGGGGTTCCGCTTTCGCTGAGGTCGCTCACTCCTTCCTGGTTAAGCACCGACTCCAACTCGCCACGAAATTGCGCGCGCCTGAGCGATTCTGAGAGGAAGTAGTGCCTCAGGGTCCGGTCCTTGAGTTTTTCGCCAATTTCAACGAGAGCTTCCTGGCTGTCGATCAGGCTCTCAATCACTGTGTGGATGGCCAATTCAACTTGCTTTAATTCACGAGTTGGGTGTGACATTATGTATCCCCGCAGATAAGAAATTTTTCGAGATAATCTGGCGCACGAACGGGCCCATGGCAGTGGAGCACTGCCTTTCAAAGATTTGAGGCGGGATGCGGGCGGGTGGTTGCTTGGAAAGAGCCTCTGTGACGGGTGCGGTGGGAGGATGCCCCGAGCTCTAGTTGGGGGAACAGTCCACACGATAGCCCTCTTTAAGAGCACGGCCACAGTAGTATCTCTGTACGGCTTCGAGGGTATCGAACTTCGCCGGATGGTCGGGATAGAGCTTCTCCAGGCTTTCTTCGGCATCATCCACAATGTTCAGGCAAGCGTCCTGAAGGGAGTTGTTGACCAGATAGGGGATACCGGGACGGTAGTGGCACTTGCCGAATACCTTCACCGCGCCCGTGAATACAATGCAGCCTTCGGGCCGGTCGTTGCGTGTGCTCAGCCATTTGAGCCCATCGGGATCGCATTTCTTCGCCAGGTAATCCGCAGGCCAATAGAGTGCGTCTTCGCCGCGATTCCCCGCCGCGAGAACTTTCTTCATGAAGGCTGTCACCTCGGGCGTGTTGAAATGAAAGGCGACGTGAACGATTCCGTAGCGCACGTCTTCATCCGGCTCGGTCCAATAGCGAATCAGCAGCTCATTTGGATCGCCGCGGCGGGCGACTTCGTCTGAAACGGCCCATCCCGTCGCCAGGTCATTTCCTACGCCACAGATTCTCCAGTCAGCGAAGCAGGCTACGAGAGTCGCTGTCGAGAGCCTGGGGAGTCTTTTTTGGAGTTCGTCGGAGATCGCGTAAACGTCACCTGTGCCGCAGATGCTTTTGTCGTCGAAACACGCTTTCAGCTGATTTGAAGAAAATCTGCTAAGGTCTGGCGCGACGGAATTCTTGCTGGCTTGAGCGTGGCATGCTACTGCAAGAGATATCAGTACGACGCAACAAACATGTCGCTTCATGTTCTAGGCCTATTTGGCAGGAATGATAGCACGGAACTTCTGACGCCCGTCCGATTAGATGGGCGCCGCTCCGATGCAACCTCAGATCTTTCGACTCGCCCGCCTGCAGCGCGCTCGCTCAAGATAACAATTGCGACGCGGGAGGAGTCGGCTGTGACCTCGCGGTTTAGTGCGCGCCGGGTGGAGGAGCGGAATGCGGCGCCGGCTTTTTGAACATCCAGGTGCAGGCAGCGCAGACCAGGGCTAGAACCGCGGTCCAGCGGAAGACGTCGACATAAGCGAGCAAAGCAGCTTGCTGCTGCATTAGCCCATAGATCAGGCCGAACGAGCCGGGACGCGCCTGGGCGACGCCGACATGGCGGGTCAGATAGGCAGCGATAGCGCCGGATTTCTGCTGAAGCATGAAGGTCGATGAGGTGAGGTTTGCGCCGATCTCATTCTGATGGAGGGCGGAGCGGCGAATCAGCGCGGTGGTGGCCATGGCAATCCCGATGGATCCGCCGATGTTGCGCAGCATATTGAAGAGGCCGGTAGCGTTGCCCATGTCGTTTCGCGAGATGGTGGAGGTGGCTAAAGTGGCCATCGGCACGAAGACGAAGCTCAGGGCGAAGCCGGTGAGAGTGATGGGAATGAGCAGGGTATATGGGCCAATGTCGAGATTCACCGTACCGAAGATGAAGGCGCAGACAGCAAAGCCGAGGAAGCCGAGACAGAGCAGCTTGCGAGGATCGATGCGGGAATTGAGAAAACCGATAATGGGCGACCCGACAAAAGAGCCAATGCCGCGCGGACCCACAACCAGCCCCGCGGAAAATGCTGTGTAGCCGAGGATCTCCTGGTAATACAGCGGCAGAATGGCGATGGTGATATAGATACACATCCCCAGCATGGCGATCATGATTAAACCGGTGCGGAAGTTGCGGTCTTTGAGGACGTGGAGATCGACGAGGCCTTTGGGGTTGGTCCAGGAGCGCCAGATCCAGCCGATGAGCGCAATAATGAGCGCCGCGACCGCCAAACGCACCCAGATCGCGCCAAACCAATCGTCTTCTTGACCCTTGTCGAGCACGATTTGCAGGCAGCCGGTCCAGACGACGAGCAGGCCGAAGCCGATGTTGTCGAATGCCCCGACTTTAGCGTTCTTGATGTAGGGCGGATCGTGGACAAAGCGGCTGATCATGATGACAGCGAGGATTCCGACCGGGATGTTGATGTAGAAGGCGTAGCGCCAGCTGAACGTATCGGTAAGCCAGCCGCCAAGCGTAGGACCGAGCACGGGCGCGACAACGATGCCGAGGCCGTAAGCAGCCATGGCCTTGGAACGATCTTTAAGCGAAAAGCTTTCGAGCAGGATGGATTGTGAAAGAGGTTGCAGCGCGCCGCCGCCGGCGCCTTGCATTACGCGGGCCAGAAGAATCACGGTCAGCGATGGGGCCGCGCCGCAGAAGAACGACGCCACGGTGAAAATGATGACGCAAGTGAGCAGAAACCGCTTGCGGCCAAAACGGCGGGCAAACCAGTTGGAGGCAGGCAAAATGACCGCATTGGCGACCAGATAGCTGGTAAGTACCCAGGTGGCTTCGGAGTTCGAGGCGGAGAGCGAGCCGGCAATGTAGGGCAGCGCCACCGAGGCGATCGCCGTGTCAAGCACCTCCATAAATGTGGGCAGCATCACGGAAAGCGTGACGAGCCAGGGGTTGACACCCTGCGTGAGCGGGTAACGGGCATGCGCAGCATCGTTCGTCATTTGGGATGGCTCATTTGAGGGTAAACGATTGGCTGCCTCAAGGCCTGTGGCCTGGGCCACATCTCTGTCGGGCTCATGGCATGGGACGCCCGGGCGCTTTGACCCCGACCGGCCTTGACACAATGGGCCGATCCCTTGATGCTTAACAGTTCCGGTTGTTTAGCTCTCAGGACAAGGAGGAGCCCCGATTTTGCGGGTTCGCGTCTTCTATCACGACAAATGCTTCGACGGAGCCTGCTCGGCCTCGCTGTTTACGCGATTTCACCGCGAGTGCATCGCGCTCGATGCGAGTTACGAGTACCACGGGCTCGTTCACCGTGCCGGCGCGTTGTTTGACGAGAGCGAATTCAGTGGCGATGAGAACGCGATCGTGGATTTCAAGTATTCAGCCTCGCCGCGGATCACGTGGTGGTTCGACCATCATCAATCGGCATTCCTTACTCCCGAGGATCAAGCGCACTTTCTAGCTTGCCAGCACGATCCACAGTGCGCTGCGCGCAAGTTTTTCGATCCCAACTACACTTCGTGCACCAGCTTCCTGGCCCACATTGCCAAGACGCACTACAACTTCAATACTGCGCCAGTGGCGGAGTTGATTCACTGGGCCGACATCGTGGACGGAGCCAAGTACGAAAGCCCCGAGGCAGCCGTGGAGATGGCCGCGCCGGCAATGAAGCTGACGCTGATCATCGAATCCACGGAGGACCCGGCGTTTATTCCGCGGCTGATTCCATTGCTCACCGAGTTGCCGCTCGCCGAGATTCTGCGCCAGCCGTTTGTTGCGCCCCTGCTGCCTCCGCTGCTTGAGCGGCATCGGCAGGCGCTGGAGCTGATCCGCAACCGCGCAGAAGAGCGCGACGGCACGATCTTTTTCGACATTACCGACCATCCCCTGGAAGGCTTCAACAAGTTCATCCCGTATTATCTGTATCCGAACGCAACTTACTCGATCGGACTATCGAAGTCGAGTTTCCGCACGAAAGTTGCCGTCGGATCGAATCCGTGGACAAAGACCGATCCCGCAAAGATGGTGAACCTGGCGCAGATTTGCGAGCGCTACGGCGGCGGCGGCCATGCGCGCGTGGGGGCCATCAGCTTTCCGCCGGACAAGGAAGCCGACGCGCGGAAGGCGGCGAAGGAGATCGTTGCGGAATTACGAGCGACGAAGCCGGTCCAACCGGTGAAGGAGTAAATTTCTGCGAATCGTCGTGGTCTCCCAGTTCTCAAACGCGATTCTTGGGGCATTCATTTTCATACAACCTAAGCGGCCGAGAATCTCAAATTCGAATTCCTTTTGACTCATTTATGAGCGAATATCTGTTTGCCTACGGGACGCTGCAGCCGGGGTGCGCGCCGAAGAAGGTTGCGACGCTGGCGGCGAAGTTGCGGCCGGTAGGTGAGGGATTCGTGCGCGGTGCGCTATACGATCTGGGCGCTATCCCGGCGCCGTGCCCGATGCGAGAGCTGCGAGCAAGATCGCCGGCACGGTGATGGAGCTTCCGGAGGACGAGAACATTCTTCCGTCAGCTCGACGATTACGAAGGATTCGATCCGCAAGCGCCAGGAGACGAGTGAGTTTGTGCGCGAGCGGCAGACGGTGGAGTCTGAGCGACGGGCGCAAGGTGGAGTGCTGGTTTTATCGGTACAACGGCAAGCTCGATGGAGTGCCGCGTGATTAGGAGCGGCGTGTGGGGCAAATAACAGCGGTCAGGGATCAGGGTCCGCAAAGAAGGCAACGCGCGACCGAGGGACCAAAAGTGCAAGGCCGAACAAGAAAAATAGTGCCGATAGTGCGCAAAGTTCACAGCCCCAGCTCTCCCGCCCGCTTTTTCATCGCCTCAATGCAGAAGCCGATGTGGGCGTCGAGGTCGACGCCGAGCTCGGCCGCGCCCTGCACGATGTCTTCGCGGTGAACGCCGCGCGCGAAGGCCTTGTCCTTCATCTTCTTCTTCACGCTGGCCACTTCCACGTCCGCGATCGCCTTGGTCGGCTTGACCAGCGCGCAGGCGGTCAGAAAGCCGGCCAGCTCGTCGCAGGCAAACAGGGCCTTGGCCAGATGCGTGACGCGCGGCACGCCGGAGTACTGCGCGTGGCCAAGGATCGCGGTGCGCATCTCCTCGGGCCAGCCCAGCCGCTCCAGTTCGCGCACGCCGACGAAAGGATGCTCTTCGGCGGTGGGATGGCGCTCGTAGTCGAAGTCGTGGAGCAGGGCGGTGGTCGAGTAGAGCTCGAGCAGCGCCGCGCGCGCCTCGCCCGCGAGCCCCAGCCGATCGGCCTCTTGCTTCGCCGTAGGCCGCCACGCAGGCCTCCACGGCCAGCGCGTGCTTGCGCAGGCTCTCGCTCTGGGTCCATTCGGTGAGCAGTTGCCATGCCTGTTCGCGCCCAAATTGCATTTGAGTTTCGCGTCATTTGCCAACTCCTGTTGATCAATTTGGTTCGCGTTTCTGCCGGGTTTCTTCAGGGTCTGATGGGAGATTTCTTCGGTTTGACCCCAAATTTCTACTTGACAATTATGGTTCACTTCATCGAAAGTAGCACCATATCGTGGTGCAATCAAGCACCCCGGAGTCCACGCTCTGGCACTCCGCACATCCCAATGGCAACCACTTTAGTGAGCGTGGAAACACGCGAAGTGGTGCGGTGTGATTACTGCAGACTGATGCAGTACAGGACCAGCAACTCTCTTTGCAGAAAGTGCCACAGGCCCCTCGATATCGAGGAGCCTGTACATCTGGCGCCGCAGCTGGTGACCAGCCAGCCGGTGCCGGACAGCGCGAGGCCGGGCTTGCAGGTGGCCGGCGCAGGTGCGCGAGATTCGCCGGGCGCGCCACCTGAGCCAGCGGCAATTGGCGGGGCGGATGCAGGTGCCGCGCACCTACATCTCGAAGATCGAAAACGGCAAGGCGATTCCCACCCTGGGATCGCTGGAGCGGCTGGCCACGGCCCTTGGCGTGGAAGTTCGCCAACTGGTTCGCGATGCGCGCAGCCGCCGCGACGAAGAGGTCGCCGCGATCCTGGGCGACCCGTTCCTGGCCGAGATTGCCGCGCTGCTGCCGCATCTGGACTCGCTGCACCGGACGCTGTTCTTCGGCGCGGTGCGGGACGCGGCCATGGGCCGCCGCCGCACCGCGTAGAGCGTCTGCGACACCGAGACGCTCGGTCGCTCGGGTGACGGGCCGGCAACTGCTGCCGGAGGCGATCGCCTGGCAGCCCGGCGCCTATGGACGTGTTCGCGTGCGGCGCTGAAGCGCAATTGCGGCGCAGATGGTCGCTTGTGCTACGGTCGATGGTGTGACTCCTCGGATCCGGCCGCAGGCGTGTTCGCAATCCGGCCGGAAATTCTGTTCATGCGATCAGCGGCCGATCTCTCCCACCGCGCGTGAACTGCCGTCGGCGCCACTTCGGGACGCTCGCCGAGGCGCCCGCGTGGAAACCGCAAATGCAATCTAGAGGCGAGTCCTTGTCTTCATCTCCCATGACACTGCGCATCGATGAGCTGACCCCGGAGGAGCGCGCCGTCTATGCGACGCTGAAGCCGGAGCGCCTGCCCGAGCATGTGGCCATCATCATGGACGGCAACGGCCGCTGGGCCGGCCGCCGCTCGCTCAAGCGCTTTCTCGGCCACCAGCAGGGCGCCAAAGCGTGCAACTGGTCACTGAAACGGCTTCGCGCATCGGCTTGCCCTGGCTCACGCTCTACGCATTTTCGCTGGAAAACAATCTGCGCCGGCCGCGCGCCGAAGTCAGCTTCCTGATGCGCCTGCTCAAGACCTATCTCGAAAGCAACGTGGAGCGCATGATGGACAACAACGTCCGCATGCGCTACATCGGGCGCACCCACGAGCTGCCGCCCGAGGTGCAGGACAAGATGCGCTGGGCCGAAGAAGCCACGGCGCGCAACACCGGCACCACGCTGACGCTGGCCCTGAACTACGGCGGCCGTTCGGAGCTGGTGGACGCCTTCCGCGGGCTTGCGGCAGAGATGAAGCACAAGCACCTCAGACCCCGAACACATCACCGAAGAAGACATTCACCGCCATCTCTACACGGCGCACATGCCCGATCCCGACCTGCTCATCCGCACCTCGGGCGAGCTGCGCATTTCGAACTTCCTGCTCTGGCAGATCGCCTACACCGAGATCTTCGTCACCGAGCGCTACTGGCCGGACTTCCGCGGCATCCATCTGCTCGAAGCCATCGCCGACTTCCAGCGCCGCGAGCGCCGCTACGGCGGCATCGGCGAAGACGGCGGCGAAGTGGAAGAGGATTTCGAAAGAATCAAGATCGCGCGGCTAGGGAGTGTCCCCGAAAATCCTTGCGATCGCAAATCCTCTGCCCAAGCTGCGGATTCAACTGAAGCAAATCGTCCGTTCCGCTGCGGAGCACTTCGCGCAGGATGGATTGGAGAGCTCATCAGCTACCGTCGATGGGGTCTGGACAGCGGCGTCTACCTTTCATCGCGGTTGACGATCAACGTCACTGCTGTCATTGCAGCACGGGCCTTTCTGGAAAACGCGCGGACTTTGTCGCGAAAGACCATCGCGACATGCTCAGCCAACTTGCGATGCACCTGGAAGCCGGCCACCGGATCCGCCGAGGCGATTGCAATGCTCAACAATCAGGCCGAAGGCTTGGCTCCAAGCAGAGCGCAATGTTCGATATGCTCTTGACTTCAAGCCCTCGTCCGCTTTAGGATTGGTCGGCAGAGTAATCAAATCTTCCGTAACTGGGCAGTCCGGCCCGGCAGTGTATTCTCAACCCTGAATGAAACGCGTCCTTACAGCCGCGGTCCTGATTCCGCATTGTCCTGGTTCTGGTGTTTCTCGGGCCCAGGTGGCAATGGCTGTTTTCGCTGGCCGTGGCCGGCAGTTGCGGCGCTGGCCGGGTGGGAGTACATGGGCCTGAGCGGCGCTGCGGAGCGAACCCGCCGCGGATTGCGACGCTGGTGGCGCTGCTGGCGCTGTTTGCGGTCAACTTCCAGTGGCCCGACTGATCACCGGGACTCTTCGGCATTCTGGGCCTGGGCCTGCTGGTTTATTGCACCTTCTTCAAGCCGGTCGAGGAGATGATTGCCGACGCTTCGGCATCGATCTTCTGCCTGCTCTACACCGGCCTTACGCTGCTTGCCCTGCCCACGCTGCGCGAGCAGGCCAACGGGCCTTCGCTGGTGGTGTTTCTGCTTTTCGTGGTGTGGGCCGGCGACACGGCGGCTTATTACGTCGGCCGCGCGTGGGGCCGGCACAAGATGGCGCCCAAGCTGAGCCCCGGCAAAACCTGGGAGGGCGCGATTGCTTCGGTGGCTGGCAGCGTGCTGATCGCCTGCGGCGCTCGTGGGGCTTGCCAACTCTGATGCAGGAGCCGTGGAACTCGGCCGTTCTGTCTGGCTGGAGCGTGCTGTCCTTCCGCGGTCATCTCGTATCCCGACGAGATTGTGGTACTGGCTGGTGCTGGCCGCGCTGATCAATCGTGGCCGGCCAGGTGGGCGATCTGGCGGAGTCGGCGCTGAAGCGATCGGCCGGAGTGAAGGACTCAGGCAACCTGCTGCCGGGCCACGGCGGCAGTGCTGGACCGCATCGACGCGCTGCTGCTGGCCGCCCAGTGCTCTGGTACGCGCAGGTGATTCACCAGAGGTTCTAAAGACAGCTTCTAGCTCTCAGCTCTCAGCTTCTAGCTAGTGGCCTGAAGCGCTGGAATTGCGGTTCCGCGTAGCTTATCCCGTCGATCGCGGATGGATCAGCCAAACTGAAGCAAGCTGTGAAGTTCAGCTGGATTCCGAGCGACATCCAAAGAGCTAGAAGCTGAGAGGTTGAGAGGCTAGAAGCTGTTTTGAAACGACTCGCCATTCTCGGTTCCACCGGCTCCATCGGGCAGAGCACCCTCTCCATCGTTGAGCAGTTTCCTGAGCGCTACCAGGTGGCCGCGCTGGCCGCGGGCCGCAACGTCGATGAGGCCTTTGCGCAAGCCGTGCGCTGGCGGCCGCGCATGGTTTCGCTGGCGACGGAAGAGCTGGCCGGCGAGCTGGCCGCGCGGCTGCGCAAGGCCGGCGTGAGCGGGATCGAAGTGGTGCACGGCACGCGCGGGCACGATTGCCTGCTCGACGCTGCCTGAGGCCGACTTTGTGGTTTCGGCCATTGTGGGCGTGGCCGGGCTGGAGGCAACGCATGCGGCCATCCTGGCGGGAAAGCCCGTGGGCCTGGCCAACAAGGAGTGCATGGTGGCGGCCGGCGAGATTCTGACCGCGGCGGCGCGCGAGCGCAATGTGCCCATTCTGCCCATCGACAGCGAGCACAACGCCGTGCACCAGTGCCTGCGCGTGGGCGCGCACAACGAAGTCAAGTCCATCTGGCTGACGGCCTCGGGAGGGCCGTTCCGCCAGCTCCCGCTGGATCAGTTCGCAGGCCATCACGCCCGAGCAGGCGCTGAAGCATCCAACCTGGGTGATGGGCCGGCGCATCACGATCGACTCGGCCACGATGCTGAACAAGGGGCTCGAGGTCATCGAGGCCTGCCGGCTGTTCGACGTGACGCCCGCCAGGTGCGGGTCACCATCCATCCGCAATCCACCGTGCACTCGCTGGTGGAGTACGTGGACGGGTCGATCCTGGCGCAGATTTCGGTGACCGATATGCGGCTGCCCATCCTGTATGCGCTGGCGTGGCCGGAGCGGCCGCCGTCGACGCTGACCTTCGATCTGGCGGCGCTGCGGCATCTCGAATTCGAAGCAGCCGGACTTCGAGCGCTTCCCCTGCCTGCGGCTGGCCTTTGAGGCGGCGGAAAAAGGCGGAGCGCACTGCATTGCCCTGAACGCGGCCGACGAGGTGGCCGTGGAAGCCTTCCTCGAACGTCGTATTCCTTTACCGGCATCCCGCGTACAATTGAAAAAGTGCTCGCAGCCACCCCGGAGGCGCACCCCGCAACCATCGCGGAGGTGCTTGCCGCCGACCGGGAGGCGCGAGAACGGGCCCGGGCGCTGCTCGCATTGAGCTCAGACGAGCCGCAGCGCGGCAGGCCGCGCTTTGCCGAAGGAAATAACCGCACATCTATGCATGACTTTCTGGTTTCTGCCGCTGCCTTTATCGTCCTCGTCGGCGTGATGGTGATCGTGCACGAGTTGGGGCACTTCATTGTGGCCAAGCTCTGCGGGGTGCGCGTCGAGGCGTTCTCCTTCGGCTTTGGACCGCGCCTGTTCGGCTTCAAGATACGGCGATACGGACTACAAGGTCTGCCTGCTGCCGCTGGGCGGCTTTGTGAAGATGACCGGAGAAACCGAGTCCGAGTTTGCACCTGCAGGCCCTCGGCAAGGCGTACCACGAGGTGGCCGAGGCGGCCAAGGACGATCCCGGCGCCTTCACCTCGCATCCGCGCTGGCAGCGGATGCTGATCGGGCTTGCCGGTCCCATGGCCAATTTTGCTGCTGACGCTCGTGCTGATGTTGATCTACTTCGGCTTCATCAACGAAGTTCCGTCGGTCACGGTGAAGACCACGACCGTGGAGTGGGTGACCCCGGACTCGGCGGCGGCAGCGGCGGGATTCCAGCCCGGCGACGTGATCACGCAATTCGACAACGTCAAGAATCCCGACTGGGACAACGTCTATGACCACGCGCAGATTGAATGCCAATCAGATGGTGCCGGTGACGGTGGAACGCGACGGAAAGCAGATCCCGCTCAGCCTGTCACATGCCGGCCAGCGCCAAGAGCGACAGATTTCGACCTGAGCGATACGGGAATTTCTCCGCAGTATTCTGCCCGGCCCGATCGCGTGGCGGAGGTGGAGCCGGACACGCCTGCAGCGCAGGCCGGGCTGCACGCCGGCGATGCCATCGAAGCCGTCGACGGCCACGCATTCCATTCCGTGAATACGCTGCTGGCCTACATGCAATCGGGAGCAGGGCAAGCCGATGACGCTCGACCGTGCTGCGCAACGGCGCCACTCTGCAGATCGCGGCGACGCCCGCCAAGCTCGATACGCGATGGAAGCTGGGCTTTGCTGCCGTGCCGATTCCCATTCGCGATGAGCCCTTGTCGCTGTCATCGGCCGTTGGCAAGTCGCTCGGCTTCTTCAAGAGACAATTCGCTGCTCGTGGGCGAAGTGCTGCAGCGGCTGTTTACGCACCGGCTTTCGGTTACGCAGCTGATGGGACCGGTGGGGATTGCGCAGGCGGCCGGCGAAGCGGCAGAGATGGACGGCTGGCTACCCAAGTTCGGCCTGGCCGCGCGAGATCAGCCTGCAACTGGGCATGCTCAACCTGCTTCCCTTCCCGATCCTCGACGGCGGCATGATCCTGCTGCTTCTGATCGAGAGCGCGCTGCGCCACGACATCAACCTGGTCATCAAAGAGCGAATCTACACGGCCGCCTTTGTGGTGCTGATGGCCTTCTTCGCCTTCATCCATCTTCAACGACGTGAGCAAGCTGCACGTTCACGCACGTCAAGCCGTGAAAGACAGGGGCAGGGGTCAGGGATCAGGTATCCGGCCTGAGGCCGAGTCGAAATCTTTCCTGAACCTGAAACTTGAGACCTGAACGCGGACACATGCCGGTGACCACCCAAGTGCGTGTGCGGTACGCCGAAACCGATCAGATGGGCATTGTCTACTATGCCAACTACCTGGTCTGGTTTGAGCTGGGCCGCGTGGAACTGCTGCGCTCGCTGGGGCTTGCCTACAGCCGGCTGGAAAACGACCACGGCTGCATTCTGCCGGTGGTTTCGAGCGAACTGCCGCTACCGTGCGCCGGCGCGCTACGACGATGAGATTCTGATCGAGACGCGGCCCGCGATGCTGCGCGGATCGGTGCTGAAGTTCGCCTACGAGATTCTGCGCAAACCCGACGAAGAGGGAAAAGAGCGGGAGCTCCTGGCCGAAGGCGAAACGGTGCACGTGGTCTGCGACGATCAGTTGAAGCGCAATCCGCTGCCGCCGAAATACGCCGCGGCGCTGCGCGCAATCATGGGGAAAGAATCGCGGCGCCACGCAAAGCACTGATGGCGGAAAGCTAGTATTGCCTCCGATCTCCGCGATGCAAACTCCCCTGTGATGAAGCGCAGGTCAGCGCAGCACGACAGCCATCGCGAAACCATCCAGGCCCTTGACCCCAACGGTCTGCAGCGCCACAGCGCTCAGTCGCGGCTCGGAGGCCATCATCTTCAGGCACTGGCGCGTGCCCACGATGTCGGCCGCGTTGCTTTTGGCGTCGATCACTGTCCCGTGGCGCGCCACGTTATCGACAACGATCACCGTGCCGGGGCGCGACAGCTTCAGCGCCCACTTGAGATATTGCGGGTTGTTCTCTTTGTCGGCGTCGATGAAGATCAGGTCGAACGGACCCGCGCCGGATTTCTTCAGGACAGGCAGGCTGTCGAGAGCGGGGCCCACGCGGATATCAACGCGGCTGAGCAGGCCGGCACAGTGCAGATTGGCGCGGGCAATCTCGGCGTGGCGTGGGCTCAAACTCCAGCGTCACGATGCGGCCGCCTTTAGGCAAGGCGCGCGCCATCCAGATGGTGGAGTAGCCGCCCAGCGTGCCGATCTCGAGCACGCGCTTCGCCTGCGCGATCTGCACCAGGACGTGAAGAAACTTCCCCTGCAGCGGAGAGACATCGATGGCAGGAAGGCCCGCCTGCCGATTGGCGCGATGCGTGGAGGCGAGATCGCCGTCGTGCGGGGCAAACAGATCGCCGAAGTAGCGATCGACAGCGGTCCACAGCGATTTGGAGTTTTTTCTCATTCGTGTATTCAGCTTGTAGGCGGTGGCTTGTGGCACGAAGCTATCTCTTCTGCTGCTTGCTGTCTGCTGCCACCCTTGGCTACAGGCTACGAGCTACCGGTTAAGCCGTTCGCTCACTTCTCCCGCGCCACCACAAAGTCTGGCACCCAGAGCATGGCGCGCTTGTAGTCCGTTTCGGCCAGCGGCGCGAGCGCCTGGCGCGATTGCTCGGCGTAGCGGTCGGCGGCGGCCATGGCGTATTCGACCGACCCGTTGCGCACCAGGATCTCCCGGATCTGCTGCCGGCTCACATTCTCAAAGCTGCGGTCGTCGAGAACGCGGTGAATGGCTTTGCGATCGGCGGCAGTGCCGTGGTCGGCGGCATGAATCACAGCCAGCGTGGCTTTGCCTTCGCGCAGATCGCTGGCGACGGGTTTGCCGAGCACTTCTTCGGTGGCCGTCAGGTCGAGCACGTCATCGACGATTTGAAAAGCCAGGCCCACGGCCCGTCCGAAGGTGGCCATGCGTGTTTCCTCCGCCTCGGTGGCGCCGGCCAATACCGCGCCAAGCCGCATGGAAACCGAGAAAAGGCAGGCGGTCTTGCGGAAAATCAGATCGTAATACTCGGCTTCGGAGACGAGCTTGCCGAGCTTTTGAATCTGCAGGAGTTCGCCTTCGACCATCTGCTGGGTAAGGCCGATGAGGAGATCGAGAACGCGCAGATTCCGCTCTTCAAGCGCAACTTTGAAGGCCTGCATATAGAGCCAGTCGCCGGCCAGAACGCATTTTTCGTTGCCCCAGGTGGTATTCGCCGAGGGCCGGCCGCGGCGCGTGTCGGCGCCGTCGATGATGTCATCGTGCACCAGCGTGGCAGTGTGCAGCATCTCCACCACGGCGCCGAGCCGGATGATGCTCTGGCTTGAGAATCCAAATTGATGCGCGGCAAGCAGCAGCAGCGAGGGCCGGATGCGCTTGCCGCCGCCCTCGCGCAAATACTCGGCAATCTCGGTGATCGTGCTGACGCTCGATGCGGCGTCGCGGCCCAGTTCCTGCTCCACAGCGACAAGATCCTCGCGGAGCATCTCAAAAACCTCTCTGGCCGTCGCGATGGTGAGTGTGCTCAAAGTTCTCCGATTCTAAAGCATTTACCGGTTGAAAGGCGAACCACCTGACCTCACACCCCGGTTTCGATCGCCCATATTCTCTCTTTGCCCCGGGGAAAAAGTACCATCTATTCAAACTAGGTTCCGCTCAATTGGTGCGATAATTCGTGAACTGCAACTCCAGTCCCAGATCTTTGGCCCGCAGCATGGCAATGATCGCCTGTAATTCGTCGCGGTCTTTGCTGGTGATTCTAACGGTGTCGCCCTGGATGCTGGCCTGCGCCTTCTTTTTTGAATCTTTCACGAGCCGCACGATCTCCTTCGCCTTCTCCACGGGAATGCCCTGCTGCAAGCTGATCTTTTGCCGTACGCGCTGCCCGGCTGCGGGTTCGACCTTGTCGTAGGTCAGGTTTTTGAGCGAGACGCCGCGCTTGACCAGCTTCTGGCTGAGAATATCCTTCACGGCTTCGAGCTTGTATTCGTTGGATGAGGCCAATTGAATACTGTCCTGGCCTTCCAGGTTGACCTCGGAGTGGGTGTCCTTCAGGTCGAAGCGCTGGCGAATCTCCTTGATCGCCTGGTCGATCGCGTTGCGGACCTCCTGGATGTCCACCTTGCTCACGATGTCGAATGAATTATCCATTGCCATGGCTTTCCAATCCTCGAACGGCCGTGGGGTAGCCGTCAGCAGTCCAGCTATTAGTTTCCCACGTCTTGCCGGATAGGAAACAGCCGAAAGAAGTTTGCCGTGGTTGCGGCGGCAATTTCGTCATTGGTGACGCCGAGCAATTGCGCCAGGATCTGAGCGGTCTGGACCACAAAAGCGGGCTCGTTACGCTGGCCGCGATTGGGAGCCGGAGCCAGCCAGGGCGCATCCGTCTCAACCAGGATCGCATCGAGCGGAATTCTTGCGGCCACTTCGCGGAGCGGCTGGGCCTTGGGATAAGTGAGATTGCCGGCAAATGAGATCAGGAATCCGAGTTCCAGCGAGCGGCGCGCCTGCTCCCATCCGCCGCCGAAGCAGTGCATGACGCCTCGCAGACCAGTTGAGCGCCAGTGTACTTCGAGGACCGCGAAAAGATCGTCCCAGGCGTCCGTCGACTCGTTTGTGCCCCGGCAGTGGATGAGAATGGGCCGCTTGCGCGTTGCAGCGATCTCGAGCTGGCGGATGAGCCCCATGCGCTGGACATCGTGCGGGGCGCCCTCGTGGTAGTAGTCAAGGCCAATTTCGCCGCAGGCAATGACCTCGGGTTCGGCCAGCAGGGCGTCGAGCTTGGCGAATGCGGCCTCGTCCGCCGCGACGGTGGTAGTGGGGATAGATGCCGGCGCTCGCATAGAGCCTGGGGAACGTTAGGCCGTCCGTTGAACTCGCGGCATAGGTCGAGCGCCTGATGCATTTCCGCCGGACCTTCGCCAATGCCGATGGAGAGAATTGCGCCCACACCTGCCTCCCACGCGCGGTTGAGCATGGCATTGCGGTCCGATGCGTAGCGCGGACTATCGAGGTGAGCGTGGGAGTCGATCAGCAAACGAGCCTCGCGAGTTGTGTATGTGTCTATGCGGCAACATGGTTAGTTTAGAGCAGCGTGGCGGCAAAGATGCGCCGCACAGCTTGTTCCATGCCCATTCCAGCTGGTCTACCATCGGGTAAAGCGTTTTGGAAATGGCATATCCGCATTTAGGGCAGCCAAGCGGTCGCGACCCTCAAGGAGCGACGATCCTGAATTTCGCCTTGATCGGAAGGAGTATTTCCGAAACCGCTCTCGATCATGCCAAACAAACCCAAGCTCGGACAGACTTTCTTGATTGACGCGCAGGCCGCGGGACAGATTGTGGCGGCGCTGGGCGATCTTTCCGACCGCACCGTACTGGAGATCGGCCCGGGAGGCGGAGCCATCACCGACGTGTTGGCGGAGCGGGCCGGACATGTGGTGGCCATTGAATTGGATCGCGATCTGGCCGCGGATTTGCGTGAGCGATTCAGCGCAGACCGGGTCACAATCGTTGAACAGGATGTTTTGCAATTCGATTTCGCTGCGGCGGCGGAGCGGGCGGGTCAAAGGCTGCGGGTTGCGGGCAATTTGCCGTACTACATTACATCACCGATCTTGCTGAAGCTTGCTCAAAGCCATGCGGCGCTCGAATTGGCCGTGCTGATGGTGCAACGGGAGGTGGCTGAGCGCGTCACTGCCACACCGGGCTCACACGATTACGGTGTGCTCTCGGCGACGGTACAGATGTATGGGCCGATCGAACACCTGTTCACGCTGCCGCCATCGGCTTTTTCCCCTCCGCCAAAGGTTCATTCCTCGGTGTTTCGCTGGCGGTTTGCGCCGCGATTCACCGAGTTGGGGGTCGCTGAGAATGGTTTTCTACGGTTTGTGCGGCAGGCATTTGCGCAAAAACGCAAAACGCTTGTGAACAACCTGCGCGCAGCCGGAATCGCCGCCGGATCCGGTGAAGCAGCCCTGGCCGAAGTGGGAATCGACCGGAAAGCCCGTGCAGAAGCCGTGCCATTGGAGGCGCTGGCGGCGCTTTGGCGTAACCTTCAATCGAAGATCGTAGCCTGAGACGCTGCGCTGGACGTCGATCCGCAAGGCAGGCAGCGGTTCGGCCGGCGTGAATTGAGGCCGGCGCGATTTCAAACCGTCCCCTTTTTCGGCCTGAATCCGTTCAGTAACGGGTTCAAATAGCGCTGCCAAGCGCGTAATCTATGAGCTGGGGAAGGCTCCCGTCCCGTCTCGAGCCGGCGTGGTTCAGGAATTTCAGAACCCGCTCCTTGTATTCGAGAGTCTAATCCCCCTGGGAGACGATGAATCCCGTCACCGAACAGGCCCGGTCTCGCGCGTTTGAGCAGACGCTTTTGAGCGCCCGCCAAACCATGATGATGAGCGAGATTCTAAAGATGTCAATGGACAGCTTTCGCGCCAGCAAGATGCGCTTTATGCTGACCGCGTTGGGAATGGTGATTGGCACAGCGTCCGTGATCCTGGTCGTCACGATCGGCATGACCGGCAAGCAGTACATTCTGCAACTGCTGGAGAAGATCGGCACCAATCAAGTCGAGGTGGAGTATGCCGGCGGAGGAGCCTCCCCAGGGGAGCGCGCCCGATACAACGACTACCTGACGATCGAAGACGAAAAGACTGTGGACCGGCAGGTGCCCGGAGTGATCTATTCATCGCCGGTCCTGGACATGCACAATCGCCTCACCTTTCCGGGCGGAATCGTGAAGGAGACGACGGTGCTGGGCGTAAGCCCGCAGTACCAGCAAATTCGCAATCTCATCGTCACCGATGGCCGTTTTTTTGACGACATTGACCAGTCCACCGACGCCAGGTGCGCCGTGGTGACGCAACCGTTCGCCAAGGAACGCTACGGCAGCTACGACGCGGCCGTGGGCCAGACGTTTGAGATTCTCGGGCTGCCGTTCAAAATCATCGGGGTCTTCAAGGAGGCAGTCAACGATTTTGGCCAATCGGAGATCACGGACGATACTGTTTTGATTCCTTACACCGTGGCGCGCTTCTTTACGGGAACCGATCGCGTGAACCAGATTTACTTTTCCATGCAGAACATGAATGAGGTGCCCGATGCCTCCAAGCAGATTGTGCATGTGATCTCGTCGCGGCACCGGCCAAACTCGGTGTATAAGCCTTATATGCTGACCGAACTGCTGACCACGGCGGCGGAGGTTGCCGACGCGTTGACGGCAGTCCTGGTATTGGTGGCGGCTGTAACCCTCGCAGTGGGCGGCGTCGGCATTATGAACATCATGCTCGCCAACGTGCGTGCGCGCATTCGCGAGATTGGAATCCGTAAAGCTTTGGGTGCGACCTACCGGGAGATCAAGCTGCAATTCCTCACCGAAGCGGTGCTCATTTCACTCACGGGGGGTATTGTGGGCAGCATCGTTGGCCTTGCGCTTCCCTTCTCGATTCGTTTGTTCACCGACTACAAGTTTCCGTTCTCCTGGTTGTCCGTGTTGATCGCCATGACGGCGGCCACCGTGGTGGGCGTGGTGTTTGGTACGGTCCCTGCTACTCGCGCCGCGCAGATGGATCCGGTGGAGTCGCTGAAGTATGAGTGACCCGGAGATCCTGCGGCCTGATGAGAAGGACAGCTCCGACGATCAACCTACCCGCGGTCCCAACCTGACGCTGCTCTACAGCCTCATCGCCCTCGCGCTGGCCGTGGCGATCGGCATTGGCGATGATGATTGTGTGGCCGTTCTACAAGAGTCGCTAGGATGCCGTATCTCGGACCGGAGCGGTTGAGTTCTCACAAACACTATGCAGCCCGGTCGTTCTATTCGTTTTGATCGGCAGGCGATTCCGCGCGTTCAACGATCAGCACGGGAATGCCGTCGATCACAGGATAAACGCGGCGGCAGGTGGTGCAGACGAGGCACGCGTCTTCCGGCCGCAGGTCCCCATAACAGGCCGGGCATGCAAGCTGGCCCAGTGCGGCGCAGTCGAACGAAGGCGGTTGAAAAGATTGGTCGGGCATGCTGATATTTCGGCGCCGGTTATTGAATCGTGGCGTCGGGCTCTACGCCGTGATCGGTGCGATGTTTCGGCCTGCCGGCGAAAGCCTGCTCGATGCGCTCGTTGGTGCCGGAGCGCGAGAACTCATGAGCGACACGGATGCCGTTATAAATAGCCACCTCGTTTGAGGAGCCGTGGCCAATGATGCACACGCCGCGCACGCCCAGCAGGGGCGCTCCACCGTATTCGGTGTAGTCGAGGCGGCGGCGAAAGTCGTTGAAGGCCCGGCGCGAAAGCAGCGCACCCACCTGCGCGGTCACCGTGCGGGTGAGCGATTCGCGGAGCACGTCGCGGACAAAGCGACCGATGCCTTCGCTGGTCTTGAGAGCCACGTTGCCGACAAAGCCGTCGCAAACGATCACGTCGGCGTGGCCGTTGAAGATGTCGCGGCCCTCTACGTTGCCAATGAAATGAATCGGCAATGCCTTGAGCAGCGGCAGCGCCTCGCGGGTCAACTCGTTGCCCTTGCTTTCTTCCTCGCCGATGGAGAGCAGGCCGACGCGGGGCCGTACGATCTTGAGCACGCTGCGAGCGTACATTTCTCCCATCACAGCGAACTGCTCAAGATTCTGTGCCTTGCAATCGACGTTCGCGCCTACATCGAGCAGAACGCATGGATTGCCTTTCGACGTGGGCATCGGAGTAGCCAAAGCCGGCCGGTCCACGCCAGGCAGGCCGCCCAGCACCATCTTGGCCGTAGCCATGGCCGCGCCGGTATTGCCGGCCGTCACAAAGCCTGCGCACTTGCCTTCGCGCACCAGTTTGAGGCCCACACGCAGCGAACTGTCGCGCTTGGAACGCACAGCGTGAGCCGCCTTTTCCTCCATGCCGATGCGCTCTGAGGCGTGGTGGATGACGATGGGCAGATCTTCGTCTTCGAGATGCTCATCGAGCAGGTCGCGCAGCTCGTGCTCGGGCCCGATGAGATGGACGCGCACGGGCAATGCGCGGCAGGCGAGTATAGCCCCACGAATCTCCGGCTCGGGAGCTTTGTCGGACCCTACAGCGTCAAGCGCGATGTCAGTGAGCATCGGAATGAGGTGTTACTTCTCTTCCTTCACTTCCAACACGGCGCGGCCCTTGTAGGCTCCGCACTTGGGGCAGGCGCGATGGGGAAGCTTCTTTTCGTGGCAGCTCGGGCATTCCGAGAGCCCCACAGCGGTAAGAAAGTCGTGGGAGCGTCGGAGAGCAGTGCGGCGCGTGGAATGACGCCTCTTCGGATTCGGCATGGTGCAATTCCTTTCGATTCGTGCTCGCTCGGCCGCTTCGTCTTCCCGACCATAGGCGCAAAGACAAAGATACGCCAAAGGCGGGGCACCCTGTCCTACAGGATTGATTTTTCAGGACTTGATCCGGCCGCGCAACCCAGTCAGCGCCTCCCACCGTGGATCGGCTTGACCCTCATCGCAGGAGCAGGGCTGGGTATTTCGATTTGCTCCGCAGCGGGGGCAAAGTCCCTTGCAGTCGGGCTTGCACAGCGTCCTGACCGGGAGGGACAAAACCACCTGTTCCCGCAGCACATCTTCAAGCATCAGACTGTCTTTTTGATAATAACCGATTTCGGTCTCCGACGTTGAGATGGAGCGCTCGGGGGCCCCGGCATCGGCGCCCAGGGGACGGAAGATGAGGTCGAATTCGGCAGAGAGCGGGACTTCAACCAGTTCAATGCAGCGCGCGCAAGGAATCTCGAATGCCCCGGCAAAGCGTCCCCTGAGCCGGATATCGGGGACGATTTCCTTAGGGCCGCGATGCTCATGAATCACCTCGGACCGGCCCGACGAGGCCAGATCACCTTTTTGTTCGGCTTCACCGCCAAAATCGATCGCACCCGGTTTCAGTTCCAGATCGAAATCGACCGGCTCGCGCTCCAGTTCGCTGACTTTGAACTCCATGTAACGAGGGTAGAACAAGGAACAGGGAATAGGGAATAGGGGAGCAGGGACAAGACGATCTGCGATGCCATGAGCGAGATCAGCCGAGAACACGCGAGTCGTGCGGGCGGACCCAAGCATATCGATTGACTCGGACAAAGACAAGCGCGACTGGGAATCCGTGCTCATCGAAATCCGTTGAGGGTGGAGCGCGGTTCTCGCCGCGCGAAGTCCTTCGCGTTGACACGTGGAGGGCCGAACCCGCATTCAAGCCAAGCCCAATTCCGCCGATAGGGTCGATAACATCACTCGGAAAGGGTTGCGCCATGACCTGGGTTAGAAATCAGCCGATTTCTCGCAAAATTACCTACGCCTTCGGGATTGTTTGCAGTCTCAGCATTCTGCAGGGCGGCTACACGTTCTTTGCGTTCCGATCAGTCGGCGCCAAATCCGTGGAAGTCCGTGACGACGCGCTTCCCTC
Source organism: uncultured Acidobacteriaceae bacterium (assembly GCA_963782285.1). Lineage (GTDB taxonomy): Bacteria > Acidobacteriota > Terriglobia > Terriglobales > Acidobacteriaceae > Telmatobacter. The sequence goes on along the minus strand of CAWAJH010000009.1, from coordinate 80,201 downwards.
GATCATCCAGCTTGCCCAGAGCCGGGCCGCCGTGAATAATCTGCGCCGTGAGGACCTGGACCTTCTGCTTTGTCAGAATAAGCAGTGCATCGCCAAGCATATGTCCAGGCGCAATCAGGACATTCAGGATTTCGAAGCGAGCATGAAGACCTACGAGGCGTTGCTCAGCTACCCGGGCGAGCGGGAGCTTTATCAAAAGATCGAATCGGCGTACTCCGTCTACCGAGAGACGAGCGACCGGGGCTCCCAGTTGCTTTCGGCCGGGAAGAACGGCGATGCGCGCGACCTCATTGCCGACGATTCGGCGAGCGCACAGTTCCATGCAGCACTGGACGCGGTCAACGCCGACGCCGACCTGAACATCAAGGGAGGCGAAGCGAGCGCCAGCGGAGCGGTCGATTCCAGTCATCACGCCACCTGGGTCAACCTTGGCCTGACGCTGCTGATTGTCGTTCTTTGTGGCCTTACCGGCGTGTTGCTCACGCGGGAGATCGCGCCGAGGGTCATGCGCGGCGTAGCCGCTCTTGAGCAACTGGCTGCCAAGGATATGTCGCTTGAAGTAGAAGTGACCGGGAGCGACGAGTTGGGCCGACTGGGCGTGGCGCTCAATCATTTGGCGGCCGAGATGCGCAGCGTGCTGCGTTCGGTAGCGCAAGGAGCCGAGACGCTTTCAGCAGCAACCACCGAGATCAGCACGCGCGCCGTGCAAAGCGCCGGCAACTCCCGCACCGAGTCGGGCAAGATCAACCAGATTGCCGCCGCTTCACAGGAGATGACGGCGACCATCGGCGAGATCAGCCATAATGCGGAAAACGCGGCCGCAGCGAGCCGCGAATCGGCGCAGACCGCGGAACAAGGCGGAGCTGTGATGCAGGCCGCGGCCGTCACCATGGAGAAGATTGCCGCCGCTACGCGAACCGTCTCAGAGCAAATGACCTCGCTGGCTGACCGGTCGCAGGAGATCGGCAAAGTAGTCAACGTCATCCAGGAGATCAGCGAGCAGACCAACCTGCTGGCGCTGAACGCGGCGATTGAGGCCGCACGCGCCGGCGAGCATGGGCGCGGCTTCGCCGTGGTCGCGGGCGAAGTACGGCGGCTGGCGGAGCGCACCAAGAGCGCTACCGAAGAGATTGCTGGAACGATCCGCAGCATTCAAGAGGAGACGCGCACGACACTCGAAGTTATGTCGGAGAGCCATGCGGCGGTCGAAAAAGGCATGGAAGAGACATCCAACGCGCGCCAGAGCCTTGAGGCAACCATCGAAGCATCGAAACGGGTGGAACAGCAGATCGATTTGATTGCCACAGCGGCTACGGAACAAACTTCGGCCGCGGGCGAGATCTCGGAGTCGGCGGGGCATATTTCGCAACTATCCACCGAGAGCTTGCAGGGAGCCGAAGAAGTTGTTGAGGCATTAAAGAGCCTGAGCGCTCTGGCCGCGGAACTGGACGGCATGATCCGCCAATTCAAATTGGATGGCGAGCCGCAGAGCGGCGGAAGATTAACCGGGAAGAGGGTACCATCCCAACCGGCGTTGCGCGCCGCGCATACCTGATCCTGTACAGGATCGAGACCAGTGAGTTCGAGCTGGCGGGAACCCAGACTGCAGCTCCGGCAGGTGAACCCAAATCGCCTGCCGGAGCAACCCGCCTGTCGCACAGGACCCGCCGCCGCTGCCGGCCTGCGCAACTTGTTAGACCCGCTCGAACCAGCCGCGCAATTCATCACTCCCATGCACGCCTCCGGTACAGTTATTCTTAAGTTGCGGCCCACCCTTCCGGAGGGTCCGGTCCTTTTTTGCGGTAGATCCTGAAAACTCCATCCAACCCGAAAGAGAGACACGCATGAGCGCAGTAGAGTATGACCTGGTCGTCATCGGTTCCGGGCCTGCGGGGCAGCGCGCGGCGGTGGCGGCGGCCAAGATGGGCAAGCGTGTTGCCGTTGTCGAAGCGCGCCAGGTGGTTGGCGGCGTGTGCATCAACACCGGCACCATCCCTTCAAAGACGATGCGCGAAGCCGTGTTGCATTTGTCCGGCTACAACTACCGCAATATCTACGGCGTGAACTATCGCGTGAAAGAACGGATCACGATGGCTGACCTGGCTTTTCGCGTACAGGCCGTCATCAAGACCGAGGTGGACGTAACTGAGGCTCAGCTTTCTCGCAACGGAATCGACATTGTCCACGGGGTCGCGCACTTTGTCGATCCTCACAAAATTCACGTGGAAGGCTCACAGACCAACACCACGCTCGATGCCGGCCAGATCATCATCGCTGTGGGCACAAAGCCCGCAGCTTCAGACAAGGTTCCCGTGAACGGCAAGACCATCGTTAACAGTGACCAGATTATGGGCCTGGAGACGCTGCCCAAGTCGCTCATCGTGGTCGGCGGAGGTGTCATCGGGGTGGAGTACGTCTGCATGTTCGCGGTTCTGGGCGTACGCGTGACGCTGATCGAAAAGCGCAACCGGCTCCTTGAGTTCGCCGATCAGGAGATCATCGAGGCGTTGAGCTATCACCTGCGCGACAGCCGCGTGACCATGCGCCTGGGCGAAGAAGTGGAGAGCGTGGAGGAGCCATCTCCGGGAACTGTGGTGGCCAACCTGATGAGCAAGAAAAAGGTCTCGGGTGATGCCCTGCTTTACGCTGTGGGCCGCCAGGGCAACGTGGACGATCTGAACCTTGCCGCTGCAGGTTTGGAGGCCGACAAACGCGGCCGCATCGCCGTGGATGAACACTACCAGACGAAGGTCGAGCACATTTATGCGGCAGGCGATGTGGTTGGCTTTCCTTCCCTGGCCTCGGTCTCAATGGAACAGGGACGGATTGCGGCGGTGCGCGCCTTTGGCGATCAGGCATCCAGCTCGAATCCAAGCTTTTACCCCTACGGCATCTATACAATCCCGGAGATTAGCTTCATTGGCAAAACCGAGGAGCAGCTCACGGGTGAAGACGTTCCCTATGAAGTGGGGATGGCCTACTACCGCGAGGTGGCGCGTGGCCAGATACGCGGCGATACGACCGGAAGGCTCAAGCTCATCTTTGACCGTGACACGCGCAAGGTGCTGGGGGTGCATATCATTGGCGAGGGTGCCAGCGAGCTGGTGCATGTTGGCCAGGCGGTGATGACCCTGGATGGGACGATGGACTACTTTATCAACACCGTTTTCAATTACCCGACGCTCGCCGAGTGCTACAAAGTAGCGGCATTCAATGGCCTGGGACGTCTGCACCGCTATCAGGCAGGGTAGCAAGCCTGCCTCGCGGCCGGAGCGAGTTGTCCCCGAGGAGGCATCACGAAACGAAAGATCTCTCCCATCCCAAGGAGGGTGCAATGACCACGGCGATCGGCGTTGTCATCACCGAGCATGTTGTGAGCGGCAGACTGGAGAATCAGAGGTTGACCGGTAAGCTGCTCCGTTATCCGAGTGACCCGGATTCTCAGGATGCGCTTGCCGCAATGCCCGCAAGCGAACTGGTCGACATCGTCGCAGAGCACATCGACACGCTTGCCGGAGAGGCAACGAGCGGGGGTGCGAAGGCTGTGAATGCAATTGGCGTTGCGGTTCCCGGGATTGTGCGGCACGGGGTAGTGGAAGAGTCTCCAAACCTGAAGCAATTAAAAGGGTTACCTTTTGCACGCGAGCTGGCTGCAACACTGGCGGCGCGCGGAATTGAGGTGCCGGTCCACGTTGCCAACGACGCCGACGCCATTGCTGCCGGAGCAGCCGCTACGCGAGGCCGGCTCGACAAACTCACTCGCGTTTGGACCATCGGAAACGGCATCGGGTACGGGCGATGGCCTTACGTGGATGGGGTTTGGGAAGGTGGGCACATCACGGTCACACTCGACCCCAAAGAGCGCTATTGCGGATGTGGAGGAGTCGGCCACCTCGAGGGCATCGTGGGTCACCGCGCCATGCGCATGCGCTTCCTGGACCTGGAGCCGGAGGAAGTTTTTGCCAATGCCAAAAATGGCGACGTGCGGTGCCGCGAGTTCGTCGACCTTTGGCATCGAGCGCTGGCCGCGGCAACCGCCTCGTTTATTCATCTTGCCGGCCCCGGACGCTTCTATTTCACCGGGTACAATGTGAGGTTTCTGGATCTTCCCTTGCTGCGCAGCCACCTGGAAACCATGGTCCGAATGAGTCCGTTGCAGAGCTTCTCGCTGGAAATCCTGGCCCCGGACGACGAGACAGCGCTCATTGGCGCCGGTGTCAGCGCATTGAGGGCGCTGGCAGGATGAATCAGAAAATCGGACAGACCCGACTTAGTAATGACAATCCAGGTCGTTGCGTCTCGTCTTTGAACCCGCCGTTTTGCTCCATTCTTGCGTCTAGAGCTTTCGCAGGTAGGTCTCGGAAAGACGATCGTGCCAAGTAAGCAGGTCATTGTCCAGGAAAGCCCATAGCAAGCCCAGACCGAGCGGCAGCACCGAAAGAGGCATCGCCATCAGGCGCCGGGAGCGTTGCTCACGGTTCGGAGCGTAGCCATCAAAGGTGCTGAGAGCGATGCCGGCGTACTTCATGCCCGGTGTAGCTTTGGCCAGAGTAAAAAAGAGCGTTTCATAAGCGGCGCCGATCGCCAGCACGGCCAACACCGCGCACAGTTCAAACGTGTGAGGACGTATCGGGATCGTAAGTTTGGCTGCGACTAGCCTGACAACTGCGAGAAACGTCAGAACGACCAGGCTTGTATCCACTAAGAAAGCCATCAAGCGCCAGCTCATAGGCGCCGGAATCAAAGCCGCTGCAAGCGATGCAGGCCGCTCGGGTTCTTCGGCGATGGCCCTCTGCGGTTGCCGGTCCAGTTCGATTTCCGCCCATTTCGCGCGCATCCAGTCGGGAGCAGCCGTCACGTTTGCGGGAGCCAACGCCGGCTCCGTTGAGATGGAACTCGGATCCACCTCGAAGATGCTTAACTGCGTACTCGCAGTGGCGTCAGCGAACGGGCCCTCGGCCCGGCGCGGGCGCAGTTTGCGCGTGGCGACAACTTCGCGTGGAAAATGAATGAGGTTGGCGTAGATGGGTTCTGCGATGCCGGGCGATCCGCCGTTCACAGCAACCTGAGAAGCATCGTGTGGAGTGTCTCTCTGAGCTTCGTCGGCGATTCGCCGTCTGTGCGATTCCGGGTGCTCCCGCGCGGGTTCGGTATTTCCATCAGTACGACCCGGCTCATCGGCTTCGGCGACGAACGCGTCATTTTGAACAAGCATGATTCCATCTGATTCCGGCGGCGTCTGCGCCAGCACTCCAGTGGCGCGGATATCATCAGAGTCCTCTGACGCGCCTTGCAATTCCCATTCTCGATCGTCCGCTGAAGCGCCCTCGAGGCTGGCGAGAACCGATTGTGCTGCGGCGTGCGCCTCCTGCGCTGCCTTTGAAGCGACCTCAGCGGCGCGCGCGGCCGCGCGCGCATCACGGGCGAGCACCTCGTTATAGCTGGGAGCACTGGCAAAACGCGCGGCGACTCGCTGCGCAGCTTGTGCGGCGCGGCTGGTCGAGGTCCGCCAGGCTTCAGATGACGCGCTGGGTTGGGGCGCTGAAAGCGCTTTGTGGCCAACGTGGGCCGCGATTCGCCGATTGACTTCTTGTTTCCAGGAAGGAGAAAAACTTGCCGTACTCGCCGATGTGCTCAAAGCTCCTCAAGTCCCTTCTGCTGCAGCAGCGCATCCAGCATGCCGGCATGCGCCGCAAAAGATTACCCGCGACGTACTCCAATGTGCGAGTGGCGCAACGCAAATTCTGACGTTGAACCAAGGAACGACGATCACGGAGAAATACGGGCTTGGCCAGGGGATCGTGACCCATAAACTTGCGGTCAACCCGAGTTTTACGAGTTACCAGGTCAACTTGGTGCGCGTCCTAATGCATGCAGGCTGCTTTGTTATGCTGAGCCTTACAGCTTAATGGTTCCCGGATGCGTCCTCGCTATCTAGTGTTTATCACGGTGCTGGCCGTCTGTCACGCGCCACTGAGCGCGCAGACCTCGGGGGTGTTAACCAAACAGGTACCCGCGGTGCAACGTGGGACGAGTGGTACTGCGGAGAATCAGATCGCGCCGAATTCAGACGCGCTGCCTGACGATCCCGGGCAAGAACTGGTACCTGTCGCGGCGTTGGAACCGGCGCCATCCACCGGAACACCAGTGGAATGGGAAGCGCTGCACCAGGAGTGGGCCGGCGATGCCGTCACATTGACGGGCAACGTGGTCTTCCACTACCTCGATTATTTGATTCGAGCCGACACAGTGTCCTACAATCGCGCCACCACCGAACTCGAAGCGGACGGACACCTGCAGGTCACGGGCGGGCCCAACGACGTGTTCATTACGGCGACTCACGGCGACATGCGGCTGAACATGCACACCGCGCGCTTTTACAACGTAAACGGATCGCAGGGCGTGCGCACCATCGGGCACACAATTGTGTATTCCACGCCCACTCCGCTGCTCTTCTCCGGCCGCGTGCTGCTTGAGACCGGCGAGGGCAGGTACAAAGTGATCGACGGTTCCATTACCAACTGCCGACTACCTCATCCCGACTGGCAGATCATCGCGCATACCATCAGCCTCGACAACAAGAACGCATCGACATCGAATGCGTATTTCAAGTTCCTGGGAATTCCGGTCTTCTACTTTCCTTACCTGCACCACCCCACGAACGAGACCGGGCGAGTCAGCGGCTTGCTAACGCCTGTGATCAGTACTGGATCTTCGATTCGCGGTTATACGTTCGGCGAGCAGGTGTATTGGGCGATCAATCGCAGCATGGATGCTGTGGTCGGCTCGGAATACTACAGCAAGCGTGGGTGGGCGCCAAATGGCGACTTCCGCTTTAAGGGCCCAGGGCTCGACCACTTGACTGCCCGCTGGAACGCGCTGCTCGACCGCGGTGTCGAAGAACCCGCCACCAACGCACAAGGCCAGGTGACGAATCAGTTGGTAAATCAGGGCGGAGTGGATGTAACGGTGTCGGGGCGTAAGGATCTGTCGCCGCAGACTCGGATTTCCGGAGCAGCCGAGTACCTCTCGAGTTATGTGTACAGGCTCGTTTTCGACGACAACTATTCGCAGGCCATCAGCTCCGAAGTGGCCAGCGACGTTGTATTTACCCACAATCGCAATGGTCTGCTTCCCTCGGTGTGGCTAGATCGCTTTCAGTCGTTCGCCAACACTTCGAACGGAAACGAGGTGAAGATCCTGCGTCTGCCGCTGGTCCGCTACGACGTGCTGGATCGGCCATTGGGAAGCTCGCCCCTCTACTGGGGCCTGGGATCGTCGATCGGCTACCTTAATCGCTCGGAACCCTTCTTTCACGTGCGCAACGTGGCGCGGCTGGATTTCTATCCTCATCTTTCCATGCCGTTCTCCGTCGGTGGCTGGAGCTTTGTTCCCGAAGCGGCGCTGCGGGACACGGCATACACGATCAGCCAGGTACCAACTTTGACCGGGACAAACATCGTATCCACCATCAGCCACGATCCGCTGGACCGGAAGGACATTGAAGGATCAATCGACATTCGTCCACCGGCGCTGGAGCGCGATTTCGAGCTGCCCCGCTGGCACCGCGAGTTGCGCCACGTCATCGAATCGGAGTTCAACTACCGGTACGTAACGGGAATCGGAGCCCAGGCTCGGAATGTGCTCCAGTTCGATACCACGGATGTTGCCACGAACGTGAATGAAGCCGGCTTTTCGCTTACGCAGCGTTTTTACCTTCGACCCACGGACGAGCATTCTTGCAACCAGCAGGACGAGACGGGAACGCAGGCGGACAAGGTCGATGTGGACACGAATTCCTGCCCGGAGAGCCCGCGTGAGTGGGCGAGCTGGCGAATTGCGCAGGAGTACTTCATCGATCCCAAGTTCGGGGGGGCGCTGATTCCGGGCCGGCGCAACGTTTTTGACGCGACACTGGACCTGATGTCGCCTACCTTTTTAACCTCGCCAAGAAACATTGCGCCCATCGATTCGCGCATGAGATTCGAAGCCATCCCCAACCTCCGCGTCGAATGGGATCTGGACTACGACACCATCGCCGGGAAGTTTGCCGCAAACAATTTGTTCGCGGGCTACAGCTTTGGCCGCACCACCCTGGGGATCGGCCACGCCCTGCTGAACGCGGTCGACGAGACTCCCGGCACGAGCAACACACCCTCAACGATCAAAAGCCAGCAATTACAGCCCTTCCTGGAAATCGGAAAGGCGAGCGGAAACGGGTTCAACCTGGCGGTGAATGGCGGTTACGACTTCGTCGAGCACCAGGTGCAATACGGGGGTGTGCAGGCAGTTTATAACTGGAACTGTTGCGGCTTCACCGTTGGTTATCGGCGATTTGAGCTGGGAACGATCGGCTCGACCAGCCGTGACGAAACGCAATGGCTTTACAGTTTCACGCTGGCTAACTTCGGGGCGGTGGGCGATATCCGCCGAGCAAATTCGGTATTCCGCGATCCGTCGTTGCCGCCTGCGTATTAGGCTGTTTTGCGCTTGGTTGCCTTTTCCAATGGGGCGCGTCCATCGATTACGTGCGGCCGCCAAAACAGACGCATCCAGAGCGCGCAATACGGCCGCTTGGAGTATCCTTTCGTAAGAGGAAATCACTTTGCAGCACATTCGAATTGTGGCCGCGATGTCCTTAATTCTCGGCCTGACTGCGGGCTGCAAAGCCCAAAGTACTGCAGCACCCGGAATCGATCCTGAGCTCACCCGCCGCATCGAAGTGTTGGTCCGCTCGCAATACGAACTGCCGCCGGACTACAACCTTAGCATCGGGACTCTCAAGCCAAGCCAGTTTCCAGGCTATGAATCCCTGCCCGTCACGTTCTCGAAGGGGACAAAGTCGCAGGAGATCGACTTCCTGATCTCATCCGACAACAAAACGCTCGCACATCTAAGCACCTTCGATCTCACCAAGGATCCAGCTGACGAAATTCCCATCACAGGCCGGCCAATTCGCGGCAACCCCGCGGCCAAGGTAACGGTCATCAATTTCGACGACCTGGAGTGTCCCTATTGCGCAGCCATGCACAAGGAACTCTTTCCGGCGACGATGGAGCACTACAAGAACATGGTGCGGTTTGTGTACAAGGACGACCCCCTCACCGAATTGCACCCATGGGCAATGCACGCCGCCGTGAATGCCAACTGCCTGGCCGCGCAGAGCGGAGAGGTCTATTGGACCTACGTGGACTACCTTCACGCGCACGCAGAGGAGATCACGGGGCAGGATCGGGATTTGACAAAGAGCTTCGCGGCGCTGGATCGCGTCGCGCGCCAGGAAGGCACACTGGGCAAACTCGATGAGACACGGCTGGACGCCTGCATTGCGAAGCAGGACGAAACCCAGGAGCTTGCCTCGAGGAAAGAAGCGGATGGTTTGGGAATCGATGGGACTCCCGTGTTGTTTGTGAACGGCGAGCGGATCAGCGGCGCATTGCCACAGGATCAGGTGTGGATGGTGATTGACCGGGCGCTGCGTGCCGCCGGCGAGCAGCCACCAGCAACGCCAGCGCAGACCTCTTCGGGGACAGGTACAGATTCAGACGCTTCGACCGTTGCCGGCAAATAGCGCTTTGGGGGCTTTCCGCGCTTTTGTTGCGCGATATATTCTTGAATGCCAGGGGTTTTGCCGCGCCCCGGAGGAGAAATCCGCTTGCAAGTCGTTCGTTTTTACGCGCGCGCTTCGTAGTTTCCGCCCTTCTTTTGATCGGCGGGGCCTCGTTCTGCATTTTGTCGGGATGCCATCGTTCGCCTTCGGCCGACGTAGTGGCCACCGTGAATGGCAAGGAGATCCTCCGTTCCGATCTCGAGCGAAACTACCAGATCAGCCTGGGAGACAACCCGCAAAAACCGTCACCGCAGGAGGCTGAGATCGGGCGCCTCAACGTTCTGCACCAGATGATCCAGGACGAAATCCTGCAGCAGCGCGCGGCCAAGCTGAATTTGACGGCCAGCGATGAAGACGTGAACGCACGGCTCACAGAGATCAAGGAGCCCTATACCCCGGAACAGTTCGACAACATGCTCAAGCAGCGTAACCTGACTCTGGACGAATTCAAGCGCGACCTTCGCCGCCAGTTGACCGACACCAAGCTGATCAACCGGGAAATTGAGTCGAAGATCAACATTACCGATGCGCAGATCACGGCCTTTTACGAGCAGCACAAATCGGATTTCAACGTCGTCGAGCCGCAATATCATCTCGCCCAAATCGTAGTGACAACCGCGCCCGCTCAGCAGGCTGGGAACCTGCAAAACAACAAAGCTACCGGCGATGCAGACGCGAAGAAGAAAATTGAGGCACTGTATAGCAGGCTGGAGAGCGGGCAAGATTTCGCGACGGTGGCGATGAACTTTTCTGAGGATCCGCGCACCGCGTCAAGCGGCGGCGACATGGGTTTCGCGCCAGAGTCAGTGCTGCGCTCGGACCCGCAAGTTTATAGCGCGGTCAGCCAGCTCAAGCCGGATCAATTCACCGATGTGCTTCCCGTCTACGACAATGGCGCTGGGCACACGGTCGGGGGATACGCCATTTACAAGTTGATCGCGCGCGAACCGGCGGGGCAAAGACTGTTGAGCGACCCCAACGTGCGGCAGACCATCCACCAGTCTTTGCACGACGCAGAGAAGCAAATGCTCCAAACAGCCTATATTGAGGTGCTGCAGGACGATGCCCGGGTGCGCAATTACTATGCCGAGCAGGTTTTGAAACAGGGAGAGCAATAGAACCGGCCCTCCCTGCGCGGGTTTTCAGAATTTCGCCGCGACATTCGCGCCCGAATATTGAATTGTTTTGTCCGGCGAAGAAGTTGCTTCGCCTCCGACGCCGTGACCTGGCGACACAATCACCGCATTGAACGTGCGGCCCGAGGGCATGCCTGGATAACTGCCCTGTCGTGCGCCCAATGTGAGGGTTCGCGTGGCATCGTCCCAATGGACTGGGATCGTCGCGTGCGCTCCCGACTCGTAGCTGTAATTGTCACCCTGGTCTTCATAAAGAGTGAAGTCGGCATCCGCGCCGGGATAGACGCGCAGCTCAATCGGATCCGTGGCTTGGCCGGTGTATTCAATGACCGGACCGAGGGGCAGGATCGATCCCGCTCTTACATCCAGGGGAATGCGATCGAGCGGAGCCGGGACCGTGATGCTTTTGCCGCCAGTGGAGCGATCTCCGGTCCAGAAGTCGTACCAATCGGCCCCGGAGGGCAGGTAGACTGCGCGCGACGTAGCGTGTTCCTCAAGCACCGGGCTTACCAGCATGTCTGGACCGAAGAGAAATTCATCCCCGATATTCCATGTGGCGGGATCCTGACGGAAATCCATCACGAGTGGGCGCTGGATCGTGTAATCGTCGCTGGTGACCTTCCAGGCCAGCGAGTAGACATAAGGGAGCAGCCTGTACCGCAGGCGATCGACCGCCAGCAAAGTGGGGAAGACTTGAGGGAAGGTCCACATCTCATTGTGGTCGCGGTGCCCGTGGGTGCGGAAAATAGGGCAGAAGGCGCCGTATTCGAACCAGCGGGCGTAGAGTTCCTGATACGCGGGTGTGTCGTCCTGGTCAGGAGACAGCGGGTGATAGCCCCCGATGTCAGTCGTCCAGTAAGGGTAGCCTGAGAGCGCAAAGTTGAGGCCTGCGGGAACCTGGCGGCGCAGCGCCCACCAGCTGCTGTAAACGTCGCCGGACCAGACCGTGGCGCCGATACGCTGCTGCCCCGCGAAGGCCGAACGCGTGAGGATGAAGACGCGTTTCTGCTTCGTCGCCTCTTGCCAGTGTTGCGCCACGCCGAGGGTGTGCTCAAAGGGATAGATGTTGGTGTATTCCAGGCCGCTGCCGATGTGCAGCATCTTATAGCGAAGAATCGCGTCTCCGATATGTGGCCACGCCTCCTCGGGCTCCGAGCTGTCGAGCCAGAACGCATCCCAGCCTTGCGCAAAGAGCTTGCCGACGAAATCGTTCCAGAAGAAGTCCCGCGCGGCGGGATTGGTCGCGTCGTAGACTTGCGCGCCCGGAATTTCGAAGCCTTTCCCGACCATTGTTTTGTAATCCTCGGCGGTCGCGTCCATCATGGCCCATGCCGAAATCATGGCGTGAATGTGCTCGTCATGGAGCGTGTTCAGCTCGGCGGGAACGTCGGTGTAACCGGAATTGAAGACGGGATCGCCTTTGCCGCCTGTTTTCCACCAGAACCAGTCCTGCACAATCCCATCGAGAGGAATGTGGCGGGAGCGATAGCCTTCAGCGACTGAGAGAATCTCGGCCTGCGTCCTGTAGCGGTCCTTCGACTGGAAGAAACCGTAAGCCCACTCGGGAAACAGCGGTACATGACCGGTCATGGAGCGATATTGATGGATGATGCTGTCCATTTGCGGGCCGTAAAGGACGTAGTAGTCGATATCGGGCGCTGCCATCGATTCCAGGTTGAGCTCGAGTGGAAAGCGATTATCGACATAACCGAAGGAGGCTGTGTTCCAGAAAATGGCGTATCCCTTGCTTGATACCAGCAGGGGGATCGCAACGTCGGTGTTGTTCTGGCCAAGCTCGACCAGGCCGCCGCGGTAATTGAACATACCGCTTTGATGTTGACCGAGACCGTACAAGGCCTCCGTTGCGTCCGGTCCAAAGCGGTCCTCGATGTGGAAGATCCCCGGCGCGTCGGAAGGAAGATAAGTCCGCGGCAGATTCGGTCGTTCGTGAAGCAGGGTTTCGCCTTGAACGGTTTTGACGATCAGGTTGCCGTCGCGTTCCGGCAGGGAAACAACCAATCGCGCAGTCGTGAGCGTAGCGGTTCCGTCTGAGTCATTGAACTGGAAAGCCGCGCCGGGGCAGGCTCCTGTTTGCGAAAGCATCCAGGGCTGGAACTCTGCCGGCGCAGGCGAGTTCAAGGGTCTTGCCGTAACGTGAATGAGCGAATCGCCGCAGACTGTAACTGCAAGCTCTTCGCGATCGTCACGAGCAGTGAAGCCGTTGGGCGATTGCTGAACCTGCATCGCCGTGGGATGAGGCACGATTCCGGTAACGAATGAGTCTTGCGCGGAGAGAGCTGAGAAAGGGAAGCAGACAAACAGAGATACAACGATGCGAGCGAGACGATCTGAATCAATCAAGGCACACCTCAGAAAAGGCCGGTTGGATACAAAGAAAAGCGGCCTCCACTTGGAGCGGAGGCCGCTTGGTACACACGGAAAGAATGAAGCCCGAGGTTACTCGCTGCCGCCACCCATGGTGATGCCACCCGGACCGGTGTTCTTTTTCTGTTCGTTAATCTTGCGCGCCCCCATGGCCTTCGAAGACCAGTCCTGAGCCTGCGCCAGGTCGTCGTTAACTGCAGATGTGTTGCCGAAGTCGACGTCGGCCTTGGCACGGTACGCCAGATTCATGTAGACCATGGCGTCATCGTAATTTGGGCGATTGTCCACAGCCATGTTGAGGTATTTCAAGCTCTCGTCGACAAGCGGCGCGTTTTCAGAGACCAGCGGGTCCATCACCTTCTTAGGCACTTTGAGATTCCCTTTACCGTCGTCGTTGAAACCGGCCGTCTGCAGAGCCGCGAGAAGATTCTTATGCGCTTCAGTCCAATCAATCACGCCGATTGTGTAGGCGGCCTCGGGATCCTTTGGATCGATATCCAGCACCTTCTTCTGCCAGGTCTTGGCATCTTCCAGCTTATTCACGCTGAAGTAAATGCCGGCGATCTGCTTCATGCTGTTCACATCATTCGGATTGGTCGACAGAACCTGTTCAAAGATGCCGATCGCCTGATCGGCCGTTTTTAGATTTTCAGGCGTCGTCATTCCAGGCACTACGTCTTGCGCCAGAGCAGTAGCCAGGTAGGTCTTCGCCATCGGAAGGTTGGGATCGAGTTGGGTCGCCTTCTGGAAGTGCTCAATGGCTTCGTCGTAGTGTGCGCTTTTATAAGAGTCCACACCTTTGTTCAACTGATCGCGGGCCAGAAGCTGGTTGCACCCGCTCATAAGAACCACCATGCCGGACAGACTTACCGCGAACACCCAGAATCGTGCGGGTCCATTCATGTTCGTATCCTTCTCCTTCAGGCATAGCCCCGCGGGCAGCGCCCGGAATCTCTTGCAACTGGCCGCGCGCGGGAGGTCCCGCACTAACGGCCAAAAATTCTTTTACCTGCGTCCCTGGCAAGAAACCGCCGGAGACAGCCGGACTATTGGCCCTGCTGGATCTTGGGCGTCATCAACCCGATATGATCCACGTTGGCAGCCTTGCCGATGTCGATTACATCCGCAATTGCGGCAAAATTTACATCATCGTCGCCCCTGACAAACATCACTCGTTCCGCTCGATTGGCAAAGATCTCGGTCAGCCTGGGCAGCAATTCGGCATGCGTCACATCGGTATCGTTGATCTTATACGCGGGCGGTTGTCCAGCGTGATACAGCACCTGAACCACGATGGTGCGATCGTTCGGCTGCTGCTGCTGTTGCGGATTCTTGGGGGGCTGGGGTACCAGCGCATCAAGACCATGCGGCGTTGTCGGCACGATGACCATAAAGATAATCAGCAGCACCAGCAAGATATCGATCATGGGCGTAACGTTGATCTCGGACATGCTGCCGCCCGCCGATCCCATAGACATTGCCATGGCTTAAACTCCTCGTTTCCTCAATTTCGTTAAAACGACCACTGCTCAGCGTTACTCCCCGCCGTTGCCTGCCAGGTTGCCTTCGCGCCTTTGCGTCAACAAACCAACCTCTTCCACACCAGCCGTGCGCACGTCGTCGATTGCGTCTTCGACGGCTTTGTACTGTGCACGTGAATCGGCGCGGACAAAGATTGTCTTGTCGGTCTTGTCCTGAAGCCTCTCCTGCACCTGGGTGCCGAGTTGACTCGGATCGACCCTGTCCTGCCCAAGGAATATCGCTCCATCGCGCGTGACCGCGACGACGATGGCGTCACTCTTGTCGGCGTCGGGCATAGCAATGGCATTGTCCACCGTAACCATGTCGATGGCCACCTTGTTCATAAGCATCGGGGTGATCACCATAAAGATGATCAACAGCACCAGCATCACGTCGACCATGGGAGTGACGTTGATGTTGGAATTAATCTTCGAACCCTCGTTGCGAACTGCAATTCCCATTTTTGGGGCTCCGTGCGTGTTAATTTTGTTCCGGATCTTCTCCGGTCTTTCAGTTAAACCAAGCGCCCCGCGCGAATCTCAAATCGCGGGGCGGAAGAGATCGGCTTCTCCTGCCCTACGCAGTGTCTCGCCCGAGCCAAGCCGCTTCGCTCTTAGCGCTTGTGGCTCTGCTTGATAAAGTAGTCGATCAGTTCGCTCGAGGAGTTGTCCATCTCCACGTCGAAAGCTTCGACACGTCCGGTGAAATAGTTGAAGGCCATGACGGCAGGGATGGCCACGAGCAGGCCGAACGCCGTGGTGACCAGAGCCTCCGAGATACCGCCGGCGACTGCGCCGATGCCGGAGGTCTTCTGGGTCGCGATCTGCTGGAAGGCGTGCAGAATTCCGACGACGGTGCCGAACAGTCCGACGAATGGAGCCGTGGAGCCGATGGTTGCCAGGACCGAGAGTCCCCTCTTGAGCTTGGCGTGAACGATGGCCTCGGCCCGCTCCAACGCGCGGCTCGAACTCTCAATCGTCTCAGGAGTGGCCGCACCGGATGAGATGCGGAACTCCTGGAGACCCGCGGTGACAACCTCGGCGAGGTGCGATTTCTTGCTGCGGTCGGCGATCTTGATGGCTTCCTCGAGCTTGTTCTCTTTCAGGGCTCCAGCCACCTTGGGCGCGAACTCCCGCGATTGCTTGCGCGCTGCGGAGAAGTAAAGGTAACGGTCGATCATAACTGCCAGAGACCAGACCGACTCAATGAAAAGAAGGATAGCCACGGATCGGGCCATCCATGCCATGTGATTCCATAGCCCGATGGGGCTGAAGCTGACCGTTTGGTCTTCCTGAAACAGCGCCAGGCTGCTGACGGTGTGCGAAGCGAAGTGTACGAGCTGAGCGAGAATCACTGAATCGTTCCTCCTAAGGAGATTCTTATGAACTGATTTGAACCCGCCGCGGCGGGTGGTTCGGCGGAGCACGTTTCCGCGGGGATTCGCGTTCCGGTCAAAAGCAATGCTCCCTGCAAAAAACGCCGCAGGGAGCCGGAAGCACAATTACCCACCAAGGGTAAAGATCACGTTGACCGTCGTCTCAACCTCAACCGGCTCATTGTTAAGCAGGTAAGGCCTGTAGCGCCATTGTCTCACGGCGTCCAGCGCCGCCTGTTGCAGCATGGCCGGCCCGTTCACCACACGCAGATCCTGAATGGTTCCCTGCTTGGAGATGGTGGCCTGCAGCACAACCGTGCCCTGTACGCGAGCGGCCTTGGCGATCGGCGGATAGACAGGTATGGTCTTCTGAATCAGCATACCCACGGCCACACCGGCCGAGATGTTGACCTTCTTGGGAGCCGCTGCCTTGACCTTGGGACCGCCATTATCGCCAAACAGGCTGCCCATCACACCGGACCCGCTGCCGCCCATGCCTTCCATGCCAGCCACACCAAAACTCGATGGCGGCGCTTCTTTCGACGAAACCATCTCGATGTTTTTGGGAATCTTTGTAGGCGCAGTCAGTTGATTGTTCATCATCTCCGACTGCACGTGGACGATGTGCACTTCTGGTGGCGGCGGTGGCGGCGGTGGTGGAGGCGGAGGGGGCGGCAACGTCAACACGGTTGCCATCAACTCCGTCGGAAGCGCCTCAGGATAGATCAACGGAATCAGGATCAAGAGAATGAGCACCGCAGCGTTGATCGCGCCGGTAAACAGCATCCATCGGCCGCTCTTGGTTTTGATCCTTCTCCCGGATTCGAATGTTGAGTCTTCAAACATAGCCAGCCTCGGAGATCGGGTTTGTTACTCCTATTTTAGACACCGCAGGATGGGGAATTGTTCCCGGCGGCAAAATCGCGCCCATTAGGAGCGAGACAACCTTAGCAGAACTAAGTCGCCGCTGCAAAGTGCGTCGAATATTGTGCTGCAAAAATGGTGCAATTTCGGTTTCTCCAACGACCAGGCCCGAGACCATTCTCCTGCCGCAACCGCCTCCAATGCCTTTGATGGTCCGGAGTCCCGGAAATTTGTCTCGACCCGCAACTGTTCCTCCACCGTTCATAACCGCAAGCCTCACGCTTTGGCGCGTCTCGCCGCCGGCAGCGAGGCGGCTCTGCCCTTGCCTGAGCGAAACTCTTGCCAAGCCACGAGCATGGGTGAAGCCACCGCAATCGACGAATAGGTACCGATGAGGATTCCCACGACAAGCGCGAATGAAAAGCCGTTCAACACCTGGCCGCCAAATATCAAAAGCGAAAGCACAGTGAGAAAGGTCAGGCCCGAAGTGAGCACGGTCCTGCTCAGCGTTTGGTTGATGCTGCGGTTCACCAGGTCGGGCAATGGTTCGCGGCGACTCAGGCGCAGGTTTTCGCGGATGCGGTCGAAGACGACGATCGTATCGTTCATCGAGTAGCCCACCAGGGTGAGGATGGCCGCGATGACCGTCAGGCTGAGTTCCCGCCCCGTGAGCGCGAACGCTCCGACGGTAATCAGCGTGTCGTGAAAGCAGGCCACAACCGCAGCCACGCCATAAATCAATTGGAAGCGGAACCAGAGATAAACGAGCATACCGGCCATGGAGTAGAGCGTGGCCAGCGTCGCCTGCTTCTCCAGTTGATGGCCCACAGTCGGTCCCACCACATCGACCTTCACCCCGGTAGTGGGGTTGAAGTGATTGTTGTAGTGTTCCTGCAGCGCCGACTCGATCGCCTCTCGGCCGACATCGAGTGCGGCCTCGTTGGTTTGCTCCGGCAAGCTGATGAGCACCTCATGGTTTGCCGCGTCGCCGAAAATCTGAATCGTCGCGCCCTTCACGCCTGCCTCGTCCATGGCGTGGCGGATGGCTTCGATATCTGGCGGGTTCGAAAACTTGACGTCGACCTGAGTGCCGCCTTGGAAATCAACCCCCAATTTCACGGGGCTGCCGATGTGCGTCCAGTTCCAGCTCATCTTTACTATGCCGGCCACACTGAAAATCATGGAAAAGGCAAGAAAGTACCACTTCCAACCTAACCAGTTCACCCTTGGGTTGTGAAAGAATTCCACTTTTTTCTCCTGGCTTTTAGCTTCCAGCTTTCAGCTTCTAGCTTTTCGTGCGGAAGCAGAACATTGCCGTCTCAACCGCAGATTGGCCTGAAGCCAGTAGCTGGCAGCCAAAAGCTGCTTTCTAAATCGAGACCATCTCGCCCGACTTCAAATGGTTCAAATGCGCCTCAAAAATCACCCTCGAAACAAAGACAGCCGTGAACAGGTTCGCCGCCAAGCCGACAGTCAGTGTCGTCGCGAAACCCTTGACCGGGCCGGTGCCGAACATGAACAGGATCGCCGCCGAAACGATGGTCGTCACGTGCGTGTCGAGAATCGTGACCCACGCGCGGGCGAAGCCCTGGTCGACAGCCGCCGAAGCGGCTTTTCCGGCGCGAATCTCTTCGCGAATGCGCTCGAAAATCAGTACGTTCGAGTCCACGCCCATGCCGATGGTGAGAATTACGCCGGCAATGCCCGGGAGCGTCAACGTGAGCACCAGGCCGCCTCCACCCCCAGCTGAAGATATTGCGCTGGAAAGCCCCATGATGCCCAGCAGAATGACCAGGTTCAAAATCAATGCAAGATCGGCGTTGATGCCCGAGCCCTTGTAATACACGAGCATGAATATCATCACGAGAGCGAAGCCGACTACGGCCGCCGTGATGCCTTCACGAATGGAGTCTCTGCCCAGCGTGGCGCCCACCGTGTTCTCGTTTATGTAGTTAAGCGATGCGGGCAGCGCGCCGGTACGCAGTAACTTGGAAAGCTCCATCACTTCGTTCTGGCTGAAGCTGCCCTCAATCTCGCCACTGTCGCGAATGGCGCCTTTGATGACCGCTACCTCACGCACCGACCCGCCCATCATCACGGCCATGTTGCGGCCGATATTTGCGCTGGTAAAATTCCAGAATTTGTCCCCGGCTTCGTCGGTCAGGGTGAAATTCACCTGTCTCTGGCCGGTGTTCTGGTTGACGCCGGGGTCGGCGGAACGGAAGTCGCTGCCCTCCACAATCGGGGTGCGATCCAGGATGTAGAAGGCGGTGCCGTTCGAACCGGCTAGTTCGCCTGAAGACGGCAATATTTCCTGCTCCGGCGGAAGAGCTCCATTCACGCTGGCAAGTGCCGCTTCTTCGCTGGGAAAAGGTCCGCCATCGACCGCGTGAATCTCAAGCCGCGCAGTGGACTTGATGATGCTCTTCACCTGGTCCAGGTCGCTGATGCCAGGCAGTTCGACGAGAATCTGGTTTTGGCCCAGGCCATATTCTTGAATCAGCGGCTCGCTCACACCCAATGCATCCACGCGATCGCGAATCGTCTCGATTGCCTGGTCGACGGTTCTCTTGTCAAGATCGGTTTCGTAGATCGGCTTCATCGTAAGCGTCCAGTTATTGTCGGAACCGCCCGAAAGGTCGTACTCGTTCGAATACTTGTTGCCCTGGAGCAAGGAGCTGACAGCGTCGGATTGTGCCGGCGAGGTGCCTTCGATGCGGAGTACATCGGGTTTTTTCGGATCGGGCTTGTAAACCTGAGAAAAGCTCAGGTTCGCCTTTTTCATGCTTTGTTCAATATCCTGCATCGCATTGTCGGTTTCGTCGTTGATCGCGTCGGAGACCTGCACCTGCAGGATGAGGTGCGCACCCCCTTGGAGATCCAATCCCAGGTGGATCCGGTTGGATATGGCCTTGAGCAAGGCGCTTCCACTAATACCCGACGGAATTCCGAAGATACCGTACAAACAGATGACAAGAACGCCAACGATCAAGGCAATTTTGTTTTTGAGGTTCTTTTTCATGGTTCCGATTCTCGAGTCCAAAAGGCCAAAAACCCGCAGGCCTTAAGAGTTCGCAGAGCCCTCCTGGGTGGTTACCGTAGCAATCGCGCTTTTGGAGATCTCGAGCTTCAGGTTGTCGGGAGCTGCGCGAATGACGATTGAGTCGTCCTTGATGGAAATAATGGTGCCGCGAATACCGCCCGCCGTGGTCACCCGGTCGCCGGATTTGATGCCCGCCAGCATCTGCTGCCACTGCTTTTGCCGCTTTTGTTGTGGGCGAATCATCAGCAGATACATCAGCGGGATCAACAGCAGAATGGGAAGCAGCATGGAAAAGCCGCTCGCCCCCCCTGGGGCGGGGGCCGCCCACAGTGCAAAACTTGTCGCTACGTTCATTGTTCGCTCGCGTCCTTCGCTCGCCTTCGCGTCAGCCGATGGCCGACCTTGGGCACAGGCGTACCCGGCCATCTTGCCGGCGCCCGATCTCTGAATTTGTCTCCGGGAAAGGACCCTGGCCACAGTCATTTTTAGCCCGGGTTCTGGAAGGAGGGTTTTGGCTGCACAGGCTGGAAACGTAAAAACGAACCCTATCCCGAGGCAACGCCGAACCCTACTGCCGCCAGCTTCCTGTTCGACACAGCATCCCTTTCCAATCCAGGCCGCAAGAAACCAGTTTACGCCGTGCCCATCTCGCCCGGGTTGCCCAAAAAGAATGCCTAGAAAGATAAGAAATGTGCGGTGGGTTCGGTGTCAAGGTGCGGTCTGCGCGTACTCCGGCTTCCATCCCCTTTATCGAGTCTTTATGAATTGGCTACCCCACCCTTATTGCACCCGGCTTCCACTGGATATACGGAGCTTTCCAGCGCTTCAGCTAGTGCTGCTTGCGCGAAAGCATAGAGAGGTGTCGCAACCTTGGCAGTGGAATTCAAACCCGATGAGTTCTTGCTGATTCCGGCGGCCTTCGCGATTTGGTTCATGTTTTGGGTTCTCTGGAATTGGTGGAAGGAAGAGAAGCGCTGAGACGCCGCAGATCGATGGGTCGTTTAAGATCCGTGGACCTTTCAGACCGCAACCCAAGATCAAACAGGTTTGGCGATGTGCCGAATCGCGGCTCCATTGCGGTGCTACTTTGCCGGAACCGTATCGGGCGTCTCTTCTTCGTCGCCCGTGTCTTCCACCAGCACCGCGGAGCCGGGAACGAAGTTGTAACTCACCGCATCCGTGCCGGCGGGATGAAAGGTAATGCGAAGTGGATCGCGCTGCCAGTCGGGCGGGGAGCACGCGGGATTGGGATGATCTCCAGGATCGAAGGCGGCCAGTTTTTTAGCCAGCGCAGGCTTTCTAGCGGCGATTTGCGAGACCACCGCGTAGAGGCTCTTGCCGCTTGATGACAGGCCGCAATAAGCGCCATAGTCGCGGAACCAGCTCACCTGGCTCACACCGGAGTCGTAGTCGGCCAATTTCAGCGCCGTGATGTGCCCCGTGGTGCGATCGACGAGCAGCCACGGACCCCGCTGCCATACCCAATGTTCCTGCTTGTCACCGGGCAGGGCGTCGTTGAGCCGGATCGCCCGCCTGACCACAAAACTTCTGTCCGTTACGTCGTGCGAATCGCCCGTGGTCCATTCCTTCGGCACGCCGTCGACCAGCAACGCGCGAATCCTGAGCTCGTTTTCGCCTGCGGCGGCGCCGGCCGGATCGCCGGGTTTGGAGTATGGTACCGACTTGGCCGCGCCCAGAAACGCTTTGTGCGTTTTGCGCTCCGCAGCTTTTAAAAGAACGCCCAAGTTCAACAGAATTGACAGCACTCCAATCGCGAAGCCCGTTCCCTTCCTCATGGCCCTTACTCCTAACTTTCAATCGCCTCTACAGCGCGTGCTACGCGGAATGCAGTGCCCTCGCGAAGGTGGCTCGCCAACACCTGCATGCCCACCGGGAGGCCTGCATTGGTCTTGCTGCAAGGCACAGAAACGCCGCAGATGCCAGCCAGACTCGCCGTAACGGTATAAATATCGGCCAGATACATGGCGAGCGGATCGTCTGCCTTTTCACCGAGTTTGAATGCGGGGAAGGGCGATGTAGGGGTCACGATTGCGTCCACCTCGGCAAATGCGCGCAGAAACTCCTCGGCCAGGATGCGCCGGACCTGCTGAGCTTTCAGGTAGTAGGCGTCGTAATAACCGGCCGAAAGCGCGTAGGTGCCGAGAAAGATGCGGCGCTTGACCTCGGCGCCGAACCCCTCTTCGCGCGAGTGACTGTACATGTCTGAGAGCGTCGCAGAGTGGGGCGAACGGTAACCGTACCGCACACCGTCAAAACGGGCGAGGTTGGCGCTGGCCTCGGCGGTCGCAACCAGATAGTAGGTTGGAACAGCGTACTTGGTGTGGGGAAGGTGGATGGGTTTTACCTGGCAGCCGGCAGCTTGAAGAGAGGCAATCCCTTTCTCAATAGCTGCGCCGACCTCAGGATCGAGCCCTTCGCCGAAATACTCGGCCGGAACGCCGATGCGCAGACCCGCCACGGGCTTGTCGCTCTCCGCAGCGTAGTCCTCTACGGGAGCCGGAGAACTGGTTGCATCTTTGGGGTCGCGGCCAGCGATGACGCTGAGCACAGTGGCGGCGTCGCGCACGTTCGCGGCGAGCGGGCCGATGCGATCGAGCGAAGAAGCAAAGGCAATCAGTCCGTAGCGCGAAACACGACCGTAGGTGGGCAGCACACCGACCACACCGCAAAAGCTGGCTGGCTGGCGGACGGAGCCGCCGGTATCGGTCCCAAGAGTGGCCACGGCGAGGTTAGCCGCAACGGCGGCAGCAGAGCCACCGCTCGATCCACCCGGAACTCGCTCCGGGTCCACGGGATTGCGTACAGGGCCATAGGCCGAGTTTTCGGTCGACGAACCCATGGCAAACTCGTCGCAGTTGAGCTTGCCCAGCAAAACGGCACCGGCCGCTTCGAGCCTTGCCACGGCCGTGCAATCGTAAGGTGGCCGATAGCCCCGCAAAATCTTCGAGCCTGCCGTGGACGGAGCGCCCTGCATCATGAGCACATCTTTAATGCCGATTGGGATGCCGGCGAGCGGCGGCAGCGGATTGCCTTTGGCCGCCATCGCATCGATTCGCTCAGCCTGCTCAAGGGCGCGGTCATTAGTCAAGCTCAGATAGACATTTAGATGAGGATTGAGTTTCTCGATTCGTTCGTAATAGCTGGCGGCGAGATCGGCGGCCTTCGTGCGCCCTGCGGCGATCTCCGCGCGCAGAGCGGCGAATGTCTTCGGCTTCGCAACAAGGTCCCCGACGATTTTCACTTCGCTTTCCAATCCACTCCCTTCGAATCCCCTCTTCCCAGGTTTCTGGTCCCTGGTCTTTATCTCTCGATCACCTTCGGCACTTTGAAGAAGATGCCGTCCGATTCGGGGGACTGGGGCATCACCACGTCACGCTGCAAAGAAGGCTCAATCTCGTCTGCCCGTGGGGCGCTCGACCCGGCAAGGTTGCCAAGCTCGCATACTTGTTCCAGTGGCGCCACGCCCCTGGTATCGAGCTCGTTCAGTTCGGCAACGTAGTCGAGAATCGCGTTCAGGTCGCGGAGCATGCGTCCCGTCTCCTCGGGCGCCAGTTCCAGATGCGCCAGCTCAGCAACGCGCTCGACATCCTTCTCGGTTACTTTGGTTGCCATGGTCTGGTTCTCTCCACAACGGCATCGCGCCGCCTTTCAGTGCGAATTCCGCTGTCGATTCCTGAAGCTCAAGTATAGCTGGTCAACAATTTCCTCTTTGCCCGCGCACTCGTTCCCGGCTCCGGCTTTCAATCGACCGTCAGGGTTAAGTTGATCGATTGCGTAATCCCCAGCGAAGTCACGTTCACAGGGATCGTGTAAGTTCCTGCCGACGTGCCGGAGCCGCTGCTCTGCCCGCTGGAACCGCTGCCCGACCCGCCGCTGGAACTGGTGCAACTCGTTACGGTTCCTGTCAGAATCGCAGCCAGTAAAGCCAGCCAAAGGATTTTGCGCTGCCGGCGAACGGCGAGTGGCAGGAGCAGCAAACCGCAGGCCAGCGGGAGCGCATGCCAGAATGCCGGCCGTTCCAGGCGAGCCTGGGAGCCATTGCCTGTCGAGATTTCCACCTCAACGTTGCCTTGAACACCGGCGCTCACCGCTTCAGTGACCGGATTGAAGAGGCAGAGTGCATTCGCGGGCAGCGTTCCACACGAGAAGGTGAAAGCTCCGCTCGAGCCGCTGGGCGAGATGACCAGTGTGTAATTGGCTTGCTGGCCCCGCGCCACTGTCACGCCGGCCGGGCCGGAGATGGAGACGGCAAAGGCAAAGCCGGTTCCCGAGAGCGCGACGGTGGCAGGCGATGCCACGGCAGCAGAGCTCACCGTGAGCGCTCCAGATGCCGAGCCACCAGCGCTGGGCTGGAAGACGATTGAGGCTGTGCAATTCGCGCCCGCCGCAAGACTCCCGGTGCAGGTGTTTTGAGTGACACTGAACGGCGCGCCTGCAGCTAGCGCGACCGAGCCGATCGCGTAGTTCGACGAGTTGCTGACGGTGATTGCCTGCGCGCCACTGGATTGGC
The DNA here is from genome assembly GCA_963782285.1 of uncultured Acidobacteriaceae bacterium. Classification (GTDB taxonomy): domain Bacteria; phylum Acidobacteriota; class Terriglobia; order Terriglobales; family Acidobacteriaceae; genus Telmatobacter. Next base: position 55,736 of record CAWAJH010000009.1, on the reverse strand, counting down.
CCGCGGGGACCACGGGAAACGAAATCTGCGTCGGGTTCGTCGCCAGGCCGGCGGCAAGTTGCCCCGATCCGTTCAACGGCACAGGAATCGCTGCGACACCCTGCGTGGAAGTTGAGACGGCGAGCGTGGCATTGATCACGCCCGTCCCATTGGGCGTAAAAACCACCTGGACGGAGCAACTGCTTCCGTTCGCGAGCTGCACGCCGCACGTGGTTGCAGCAACCGAATAGCTGGCCGCGGCAGCGCCGGTGATCTCGAAGCCGATGTTGGCCATCGGCGCACCGCCGGTGTTTGCGATGGTCAGAGCCTGCGGCGCGCTGGGCACGCCCGGCAGCTGATTGGTAAAGGTCAAGCCTGTCGGCGTCACGGTGAAAGCAGGCGGCGTCAACCCCGTTCCACTCAACGCAACGGTCTGCGTGCGCAGGGCATCGGAGATTGTCAGCGCGCCTGCCACTGCGCCCATCTGCGCCGGAGCAAATTGCACGCTGATAGTGCAAACCGCGCCTGCTGCCAGTTGTGTAACGCAGTTGCTCGAATCCTGAAACTGCGCGCTCGCCGATATCGAGATCGATGTCAGTGGCATGCCGCCAATATTGGTGATTGTTACCGTCTGCAAAGCGGAGAGCTGGCCCTCGACGGTTCCCGGAAAGGCGAGCGACGGAGGATTCAGAATGTCGGTTGGAGCTGCTTCTCCGGTGCCGCTTAGTTCTGCGGTCTGCGTTCCCGCCGCGTCGGTGAAGGTAAGCAGGCCCCCTGCCGGGCCGGCCACCGTGGGAGCAAACTCGACTTGCAACTGGCAAGCATTGTCTGCCGCAAGACTGTTTGTCCCGCAGGAATTGCTCGCCATGACAAATGGTGGAGTAACAGAAATGTTGCTTACGGGGACCGCCGATGCACTGCCGTTTGCGACTGTCACCGGCAGCGGCGTGGATGCGCTTCCCACCTGGACTGGACCGAAGCTCACGCTCGCAGGCGTCAGACTCACAACTCCGGTGGGAGCGCCTGTTCCGGTCAGATCCACCGTAAGCTGTCCGCCGTAAATGTTGCCAAAGATCGTCATTTGGCCGGAAAGCGGACCGGTTGCCTGCGGAACAAATGTGACCTGAACTGTACAACTCGCGCCCGCTGCAATCGCCGAATTAACACAGTTGTCCGTCTCGGCGAAGTTTCCGCTCATCGAAATCGATGTAGGCGTCAGAGCGAGGCTGCCTGTATTTTCGAGCGTCACCGCAAGCGGATTGCCGGCGGTGCCGAAGACCTGCATTGGAAAAGCGAGCGAAGCCGGGCTTGGCGAGGCGGTGGTGAGAGCCGTTCCCGCGCTCCACAATGGAGCTTGCCAGAAGCCACGGCCATACGTGCCGGCCACCAAGACTTGCGAAGATGCCCCGGCCGGCGCTGCGCTCAGGGCGACCACCGGCGCTTCGGGTAATCCAGCCCCGAACGCCGACCAGCAATTCGACAGGATCTGCCCGCAATTCGCAACTTCAGTGGTGAAATAGGCTCCTGAATCCGTGGCGATGTAAACCGTGTTGGCATTTTGCGGGTCGATCGCCAGGCTGTTGGCCGGCGCTATGGGCAGGTTGGCCGTAATATCGGTCCAGGTCGCCCCTCCATTTGCCGACCGATAGACGGCCTGAATCTCCTGCAGAGGGTTCTCCATTCCCTCAACGGTCACATAGACCGTGTTGCCGGTGGGATCGTGCGAATCAATGGTCACGCTGGAAATGTCGAGGCCGTAGTAGTTGAGTGTGTGGGCATCATTGGCGACTGGATTCAAAGTGAGATCGGTCCACGCCGGCGCGCTGCTGGACGATGGATCAAAGACTGTGCTCAAAACGTGCCCAGGCAGATTTGCTCCATAACTCGCGGCGCCGTACATGCCCAGGTAGATGACTTCACTTCCGGATGCAAGGGGCATCGCGGCCATGGACCGCACGAGCGCGTCGCCGCTACAGGGAGCATTTGTTGCGCCGCCGTCAAGAATGTGACTGATGGCATTGCTTGCGCCCCATGCGCCGCTCGAGTTCGTCGGACCGCGCCAGACACGGCAGGTTCCAATGAGCAGCTGGGTCGAGTCCAGCGGATCCACAAGGAAGGGCGCTGATGTTGGCATGGCGTCGCCGTCGCCGTCTACATCAGCATCCGTGACCACTGGACTTGAACCAAATGCGGCCGGCGTGCAGGGAGCGGATTGCGAGCACCGATAAATTGCGACACCGGGCTCGTTATTCACGTACCAGTTGTTGATGTGGACAGGATCGATGGCCACTGGCCCACCGTAGCCGGAAAGGATCTGAGGCCAATCGGCGGTTGCAGACGTGCTCTTCACGCCGGCAGTTCCATTCACCCCTAGCCCCGCCATCAGGCTGTAAGGAGAAGCCACCAGTGGAGACATGCTGACGACTTCAGCCAGCGAGCCGAGGCTGCCGTTCAGGTTCTGGAAGTGTACGGAATCCGCGGAAGAACAAGCCGATCCGGTTTCGCCGATGGCGTCCATCGAGCGCCAGAGCCCGCTGTCGTTCGCAACGAAAATCTCCTGCGGATTGGATGGATTCCACGCCAGCGCGTGCTGGAATTCACCTACTTGTGCGCTCATGCAGGTGGTGGAGTTTGTAGTATTCCGCCAGGCACAGCCCATCGCCAGGCTGCATTTCCATAGGTCGTTGGCGCCCGCCAACACGAGCGTGTCCTGCTGCGACGGGACTGCGGCGAGCGTGAGGTTGTAGTCTCCGTTGGCGATGGTCGCGGCGCCTTCAAGGGTGTTGGTCTCAAGCACCGCCGTATTCCACTGTTTGGCAAACGCGATGGATCCGTTGGTGCAATTGCCGCCGGCGATCGCGCACAGGTCCTGCCACAGTCCCTGGTCCTGGTTGTTCAGGTCCACTGTCCAGGCAAAGGTATCGCCGGTTTGCGGATTCACGGCCAGCGTGCCGCGGTAGATGGAACAGGCGATGGAGCCGTTCGTCCCTGAATTCGTGGGGCACTTCGCTTTGGTGAGGCCAGCGCCGGGCTGTGCGGTCATTCGCGTCCAGGTGATGCCGTCTGCCGATTGATAGTAGCCGTGATAGCGAACTGCGGCAATGAAGAGCTGCCGGATCGGGTTCCAAACCACTGCGGTTGCGGCGTTTCCATTCGGCGACAAGTTCGTATCGAGCGGGCCCTGTACCAAGCTGCCGCCGCCATCGGTGATCGTCGCGAGATGCCATGTGGCGCCGCTGTCCGAAGAATAAAAAAGGCCCTCGTAGCTCACATTCACCCGATTTGCATCGACCAGCGTGCTTTCATAGGCCTGCGAAACCGCAGCCACTGCCACCTGCGGATTGACTGTGCTCCAGGCAAAGCCTGCAAACCCGTTGCCCACAAAGCTCACGTCCTGTGCGCTGAGGCCATCCTCCTCGTCTCTCGTCATCTGGATCAGGTTCCAGGTGTTTCCGCCATCGGCGGAGCGCAGGATGCCGGCGCCATAGTAGGAATCGAGGACGTCGTTCGGATCGCCCGTGCCGGCAAGGATGACGCCTGTTCCACCCGGCTGCACCGTCAGCGCGCCAATACTGATTGAGGCATCAACCGCTCCGCCAAGAGCCGCTACGTTGTCAGTGAGCGGTGTAAAAACGATGGAGGAAGGCGTGGCTGCCGCGTTGTTTGCCACCCACGCGCCGCCGCCTGTGGTTCCGACGTAAAGGCGATTGCCCGTGGAATCTGAAGGATCGAGCGCCAGCGCCGTCACGCGGCCCGTGACGAGGCCGAAATTTGGAGTTTGGACGGCGGAAGGGCCGAGAGGTTGCCAGGTAAAGTTCGATGTTGAGCCTACCGCGGTCTGAGCCGGAGCTTCCAGATTGACCGGAATCCCGGGAAGCGGAAAGCGGTGAAGAGCGTTCCCTCGCGGAATCACGCGACTGCCCGGCGCAAATCCACGCCGAAGAAGAAAGCGTTCCGCCTCCCTGACACGTGGCGGAACATTCGCAGGAACGCGCGGGAGTTCTTGGTTTGAAACCGGATGAGCTTGTGATGTCGGAAGGGATTGTTGGGCCACGCCGACCGGGCCAGTGTCAACTACTGCTACAAGCCATGCAAACAACGCCAGAGCCCAACAGGCTCGGCGACGTTTCTGCCCAAGCGCAGGAAGAAAGTGGCGGCCTGCGCCGTCGCTACGAAGTGGGCCCTTGTCGTTCCGATCGAGCATTGGATTCGTCACGCGTATCCGCCGGCAGATTCCGGCTTCCCCATTCGTAAAAATCTTCCAATGAGGATGAGCGCGAAATCCAAGGGATAACGCTCAACGAAACACGCAACTTCCGGGAATGAGACTGCGGCCCATTATAGGACCACCCGGAACGGGTCGAAGTGTGATGCCGGATACATGCGGTGGGCCGGGTGAGCGGCGCCAGCGAAGTCAGCAGTTCTTGCTGTTCTGCCGGATGTAGGCCTCGGCGTCGAACTTCCGCGCGAACGACTTGCTGGCCATGGGGCGCACCAGGCCGAACACCGGCCGATTGAACCAGGGGCGATCGAGCTTGCCCACGATAGCCCACGCAATCCCCGCGTAGCCATTGGGATCGCGGCCATCGAGTTCGTACCGGTCGTTGAGGATGACGGCCCAATCGAAAGCTGTTGCCGGGTCCGGCGCCCATTCGAGAATCTTCTTGGCCCAGTACATGCGCATGAAGTTGTGCATCCATCCGGTCACGACCATTTCGCGCTGCGCGGCGTTCCACAGATCGTCGTGGGTCTCGCCACGCTCAAGTTGATCGAAGGAGTAGCGACGAGGGCGCGGGTCGGCAGCGTGTTCGAGGAGCGTCTTCCGAGCCCAGGGCGCAGCGCATTCCCAGTTGTCGTAATTCGGCTCGTGCCGGACAAACAAGACTGCAAGCTCGCGCCAGCCGATCAGTTGCTCGAGAAATCTCTCACTTGTCGTGGACGAGATTTTGCCGGACTTCTCGGCCTTCTCGACCGCCAGCGCAATCGTCAGCGGGCCGATGTTGCCGAAGTGAAGATAGGGCGACAGGCGGCTCGTGCCTGCAATCTCGGGGTGGTTACGATTCGTCGTCGTAAGCGGCGAGGTCATCGCGGATGAACTCGCTGAAGCCGCTTGAGCGCGGCGTGCGATCCGCCGGTAAAGCTGTCGACGGGCTTAACGGAGCGGTCGAGCTGGCTGAAACCGGCGGTGATGTCCTGCGAAAGCGGGAAGCTGGCGAGGTTTTGGGGCGGCTTCCATTGATAGAGCGGTTCGATCTTTCTCTGAGCGACGAGAAACTTCGGCAGCTCGGCCTTGAGGTGCGGCCGGAAGTGATGCAGAAGAGCAAAGCTGCGGTTGAAGATCCGCGAAGGGACGACGACGTCGGCATCGACGGTCCAGTATGGGATTCTGAGGCGGCGGGCAAGCACACGCCGCCAGCGTTCGGGCTCGCGGCAGGGATTCTCGTCGCCGATGAGAAGCGCCGCCTGCACCTCCTCGAGAAAGGCTTCGAGGGTATTCGGGGCGCGGCGGACGACAAAGCCGATCCCGCGCTGTGCCGCATCCTCTGCTACGTCGCGCAATCCCTGCTGCAGAAAGTGATAGTGGCGCAGGTTGGCGTTTGGGTAATTCGGAATGACGCCGAAGTAAACCACGACAGGCAGGCCGAGCAGATTGCCGGCTTCAATCGCCACAGTCGAGCGCAGCATTATCGACGATGCGCATTGCCCGCTGCATCCAGTAGACGACTGAGCGGGCGCGCTTGCGCGATGGGCCGGCGCGGCGGACAAAGACGCGCGGGCGATCGGCGAGCGCGACGAGTTCATCAGGAATTGCCACTCGCGTGTTGCGGTGATCACGTGCGGCCTCTGCCTCCATTCTCAACGAGCCGCTCGCCATCCAGGATGATTTCGTTGCACTCAAGCAGGGCGCATCTGTCCTCGATTCCGTCACGTCAATATTCGCAACCGATTTTTGCATGAGGCAAACCCCGCACCCACCTCTGCTTGTTTCTGCGACGATCGCGCACCCAAACGCACTTTGGGCCGCCCTTAGGCGGCCCTCGCGCTGATCACTGACAACTGACAACTGCTCTTCTACCACCGCCCCCATGCCCGGCTCATGTAATCGGTGAGCGTCATCCCGATCAGCGTCAAAAAAATGAACAAGCCAGAGAGCACGGTCAGCTTGGTGAGCCTGCGGCTGTACTTGATGTGCATGAAGAAGAGCACGACGAGGGTCATCTTGGTGCAGGCGATGGCCAGCGCTACAACCGGATTCCAGAAAAGCGTGACGCCTGGGGCGATTTGCCATTCGCCCAGGTCGATGTAGGACACCCAGACCGTCGTTGCGGTGGCCACGAGGAGCGCCAAAAGAATCGTCGCGTAAATAACCGGGCTGACAATATGGTGCTGGTCGTTGCCGTCTTGTTCCGTGTGTCCGCTGTTTTCGCTCATGCCATGATTCCTTCAATATCTGCTGATCAGGTAAAGCAATGGGAAGAGAAAAATCCAGATGATATCGACAAAGTGCCAGTAAAGCCCGAAGTTCTCGATGAACGTGTAATGCCCGTTCGTGTAGGCGCCGGTTCGCGCGCGGAAGAAGATGAATCCCAGGATGACCGATGCCGATCACCATATGCAAGGCGTGCATGCCGGTCATGGCGAAGTAGAGGAAGAAATACTGCTCCGTCTTCTGCGCCATAGCCGGTGATAGCGGCTTGTCGTGATACTCCTTGTACACTTCCTGATCGGATGCTGGATTCAAGAACGCTGCTTCGCTGTAATTGTGAATGCCGGGAATGTGGTGCTTTTCCCACTTCTCGTGCCACTCGATACCCTTGATGCCGAGGAAACACATGCCCAGCACGAACGTGAGGCCGAGGAAAAAGCAGCAGCAGTCCCTGGCGGCGCATCTGCGGCGGACCAGACGGCCATGGCCATGGTGAAGCTGGAGATAATGAGAACCGCGGTGTTCGCAGTACCCCAGAAGATGCTCAACTGGTGCGAGGCTTCGACGAAGGCGGGATAGTACCAGTTGCGCATGAGCAGGTAAGCCATGAACAGGCCGCCGAAGAACATGACTTCGGTGAGCAGGAAGAGCCACATGGCGAAGTTGGTGGCGTCGAACTGCTGATCCACCGTCTCAAAATGGTGACGCTGGTACGACGGATGCTCGTGATGTTCTTCCGCCAGCGCGCCGCCGGCAACTGCGGTGCTATCCGACACTGGCTACCTCTTTCTGCTGCTGGCGCTCAAGCCACTCGTAGTCGTAGGCCTCGTGATCCATGATGGGAATCTCGACAAAGTTTTCCGTGAGCGGCGGAGACTGCGTCTGCCATTCCAGTCCCGTCGCCTGCCACGGGTTGTCACCGGCGATGGCGCCGTACTTCAGCGACCAAGTCAGGTAAAGAATCGGCAGCAGGTAGCCGACGCCGAGAACGGTTGCGCCCGCGGTTGAAAAGACATTCAGGACCTGGAACTCCGGCGGATAGGCTGCGTAGCGCCGCGGCATGCCCAGCGTGCCGACAATGAACTGCGGGAAGAACGTGAGATTGAAGCCGATGAACGTGGTCAGCGCCGCCAGTTGCGAGATCTTCTCCGGATACATGCGCCCCGTCCATCTTCGGCCACCAGAAATGGATGCCCGAAAGGAAGGCCATCAACATTCCGCCCACCATGACGAAATGGAAGTGGGCCACCACGAAGTAGGTTTCGGTGAGGTGAATATCGGTGCCCGTGGATGCCGAGAAAGACGCCGGTCATGCCGCCGATGGTGAACAGGCCCATGAATCCGATGGCGTACAGCATGGGCGTCTCGAAAGTGATGGAACCCTTGTAGAGGGTGAACGACCAGTTGAAGATCTTGATGGCCGAAGGCACCGCAACCAGCATGGTGAGAAGCGAGAAGACCAGCGCGGCGTAGTTTGAGATGCCCATGATGAACATGTGGTGGGCCCAGACGAAGAATGCGAAGACCGCAATCGCCACCGAAGAAAAGGCGACGGCGGTATAGCCGAAGACGCGTTTGCGGCTGAAGGTGGAAATCACCTCGGAGATCACGCCCATGCCGGGCAGAATCATGATGTAAACGGCGGGATGGGAATAGAACCAGAACAAGTGCTGGAAGAGGAGCGGGTCGCCTCCGTAAGGCGGGATCGAAGACGCCGATGTGCACCGTGCGCTCCAGCACAACCAGCACCAGGGTGATGGCCAGCACCGGCGTACCCAGCACCATGAGGATGACTGGCAGCGTAGTTCGACCAGATGAACAGCGGCAACCGGAACCACGTCATGCCGGGGCAGCGCATCTTGTGGATGGTGACGATGAAGTTCAGGCCCGTGAAGATGGAACTGAAGCCGGCTACAAACACCGCCAGGCCTGCGGAGATGACGTGCGTGTTCAGGTAGTGGGTCGAGAGCGGCGTGGTGAAGGTCCAGCCGGTGTCGACGCCGCCGACCATCATCGTGTAGAGCATCATGCCGCCGGCGAGGACATATAAATACCAGCTCAGCAGGTTGATCTTGGGCAGTGCCAGGTCCTTCGCGCCCACCATCATGGGCACAAGGAAATTGCCGATTGTGGCCGGCACCGACGGAACCAGGAACAGGAAGACCATGATAAGACCGTGCATCGTGAACACCTTGTTATAGGTGTCGGTGGCCATCAGGTCGCTTTGCGGCGTCAGTAATTCCAGGCGGATCAGGCCTGCCATCGCTCCGCCGATGAAGAAGAAAAACGTAATCGAGATCAGGTACAGCGTAGCGATCCGCTTGTGGTCGCCTGTGAGGAGCCAGCTCAGCAGGCCGTTCTCCTTGGTCAGGAAATTCATTTTGGGAATCCTGGCCGTTGACTGATCGGGAAGAGTGACGATGGTGGCAGCACTCATGGCTTGACCTCCTTCTGCGCGGCGGGTGGTTGGCCCATGACCGGCGCCTTTTGTTGATTCGGCGCTATATCTGTGGTGTTGAGAGTCTCAGCAAGACGATAGTCGGTGTGCAGATTCTTGATGAATTCGACCAGCGCAATCACGCCTTCTTCGCTTACCTGTCCCTGGTAAGTGGGCATAATCGGCGTATATCCCTGCGTGATGTGCGTCGAGGGGTCCAGAATCGCCTGGCGCAGGTACGCGTCGTCGGCGGTCACCGTCTGCCCGTTGGCCAGCGCCAGTTGCGAGCCGTAAACGCCCACCAGGTTCGGACCGCGCGCATCGGGGCGTGTGTTATGGCAGGCGTTGCAACTCAGACTGGCGAATAACCGTTCACCATCCATAGCCAGAGAATTGCCGCTGGTTGACCCCGCCAGCCATTGCTTGAAGTCGTCGGGTGTCATCACAACCACTTCGCCAATCATCTGCGAGTGGTTGGTGCCGCAGTATTGAGTGCAGAAAAGGTGATAGGTGCCCGGCTTGGTGGCCTCAAACCACACGGTGGTGTACCGCCCTGGAATCGCCTCGCGCTTCACCCGGAACGCCGGAATCGAAAAGCTGTGAAAGACGTCCTGCGAGATAATCGTCAACTGAATGGCGCGGCCGGTAGGAACGTGAAGCATGTTGATCTCGTGCTGGCCGCCGGGGTGTTCGATCTTCCACATCCACTGCTTGCCCACCACGTAGATATTCATGGCGTTGGCCGGCGGTGTGTAGATGCGGAAATACAGGAGCGCGCCCCATACGAACATCACCAGGAAGAGGCCCAGCGGGATGATGGTCCAGGTGGCTTCTAGGATGGTCGAGCCTTCAATCTGGATCGCCTGGGGATGGCGCTTCTTGTTGTACAGGATAGCGAAAGCCACGATCAGCAGCACGACCAGCGTAAGCCCGACCAGGCTCACAAGAACCATGAAGAAATAGAGCGCGTCGCTCTCCGCGGCGACCTTCGAAGCCTCGGGTGGAAAGAGCGAGAAGTGCTCCAACCACTTGTCGAGGAACTGCCAAAGTACTGGGCTGATATGGTCCATTCCTTTATCCGTTCACCTTCTTCGGTGTCCTGTGCGGGCCTATGCCAATTGCATCTGGATGCTGGTAGTCGCGGCGAAACATGACCAACATGAATCCTCCCAATATCAGCACCGTAAACAGCCCGCCAATCTGCACCACTCGCGAGATGATGAGATCGTGAGTATTGGTCGTGGGATCGTAGTGGTAGCAGTATGTCAGGATGTTGTCGACCGGCGATCCGATCTGGTTCGACGAAGCCTCGTCCAGCCCCAGCAGCATGTCCTTGGGCGAATACTCGACCCCCATGTAGTACTGCGCCACTTTGCCTTGTGGAGTCACAATCTCCAGAGCGCTTGCGTGTGCAAACTGCGTAACATTCGACCCTGGCACCTTCAGCTTGACGTACCTGAAACCGACCGCCGACGTGATCTGGTCGATGTTCGCCTGCGTCCCGGTCATAAAGTGCCAGCCGTCCGCGGTCTCCGGGTGCCCGTACATCTTCAGATACTCGGCTTTTTTGGCCGCGGCCATCGCCGGCGTCTCCTCCGGGTCGATGCTGATCACCATGATGTTGAAGTCCTTGCCCGGCCGGAAGCTGATCATCTTCAGCGCGCTCGTCAATCCCTCCAGCTCTTCGGAACAAAGCATCGGGCAGCGGTAATAAACCAGCAGAAAGATAGCGGGAACCTTGCCGAAGTATGTGCGGAGTGGAACTAGCTTGCCAGTGTCGTCGGTAAATGTGAGATCGAGCGGAAGTTGATAGTTCAGGTGCTGGTCGATCCCCACGCTCTTCAGGATCGCCGGCGGGTTATCCACCTGCCCCCCCTGGCTGCTCATCGCCGACGTCATGGCAGGCAGGCCCTTGGCGCCGTACGTCGAGATCTGCGCCGTCACCTGCTGCGCGCCCATCATGAGCACAATCGCGCCCGCTGAGGCCATCGCCGCGGCGCGCCAGCTTTTCCGGATTGTGCTGCTCGACTGCATGATCTTTGCTCCCCTTCTTCCCTCTTCTTGCTTTCATTCAAGAAACTGCATCTTGTTTCCTGGAATGCGTTTCGGCTGAGGGCCCGAAAACCCGGGATCTCGCGTCCTATTTCTGTTCTGCCTGCTGCGTCCTGACGGCTTCAGACTGCGCCTGTTCCTGCTCAAAGCCGGTGGGCGCAAATCCATTGGTCAGCGGCATCGTCACCGTTGGTTTACTGTCGCCGGTCATCAGCGGTTGTGCTTGCACAGGCGCCGCCACCGGCAACCCATGTTGCGCAACCAATCTCCATGGCGCGCTCGATGGGGATTCTTACCGTCCCTTCGATTGATCGATCCAGGTGTAGTTGTTCGAGCAGCAGGTCCTCGCGCGCATGCAGGTCGGCGACGTCCTGATCGCCGTCGTCCGTCTGCACGCGCGGCGTGGGAAAGGTCTGCATCATCTGCGCAACCTTGTTTTGCATCTCCGGGTTCGATGGCAGATTGCCGAGTTGGCGAATGTCCACCGTCTTGGTCCACTTGCTGTTGGGTCCGTCTTCCTTGTTCAGATGCGCGTTGATGACCTTGCCCATCCCGTAGGACAGCACCGCGGTACCACCGCAAAGATTCCCAGCGAGGTGAGGAACACAACAATCCCCGTTACGTTCGCGTCGCTCGCTCGTAGCCCGCGGACGCATCGATCTTTGTGCTTGCATCCGGCTCGTGTCCGGGAGTCGGGTTCGTTATGCGTGGGCATGTTCAGGCTCCAGAATCTCCGCCAGATGCGGATCGTTCACCTGCACCAGCGGCCGCTCTTCAGGCTCGTGCAGAAATAGGCAATCCAGAAAGCAGACCATCGCGACGGGCACGGCAATGTACTCGAGAATTCCCCAGCTGAAATGCAGGTTGCGCGCGGCATCTTTGAAGTTCGGCTCGATGAGCCAGAACTGGTTCACCGCCATGGCGAAAATCATGATCTGGCACACCAGGATCAGCCGCTTCTTGTTGCGCTTCAGATCGCGCGACAGCAGCAGCGTGAACGGAATCAGCCAGTGGAAGATGAAATCGAGGGTGATGATCACGCCCCAGCCGCCGCGAATGCGATCGAGGTACCAATTGATCTCGTTAGGCAGGTTGCCCGACCAGATGATGAGAAACTGCCCGAAGGCCAGGTAAATGTTCAGCATGACGAAGGCAAACGTGAACTTGCCCAGGTCGTGCTGCTCGGTCTGCCGCAGGATGGTCTTGAACGGTTCGGCCTTGGATAGCGACATGAGCAACGATGATGCCGAAAGCGAGCACCTGAGAGCCCTGCTCGACCAGAAATAGCAGGCCGTAAACCGTCGAGAACCAAGTCACGTCCATCGACATCACCCAGTAGATCGCCGCCGCCGTCATCGTGACGGAGTAGACCAGGATGCCGGGGCCGCTGATGTTTTCAAACTTCTTGATCCAATAGGGTGTGGTCTCGGGACCCTCGCTGTCGCGCTTGAGGGCAAGCGCGTTCAGCCGAATGGCATAAAAGGCCCAGATGGCGAAGCAGAGCAGGCTCACCCACCAGAACGCGCCCGGGTTCAGCATGGGCTTCTTGAAATCGATGCAATGCTCGATCGCCTCGAGCTTCGATGGCGTGATCAGCCCCTTCTTCACGCCGGTCGGCGACCATCTGCGGATTCGCCCAGAGGTAAAGCCGCTTCATGAATACCGCCATGACCAGCCAATAGACGAACGATCAGCGGCCAGGTTCGGCTCATGGCCTCGAACGGCCGCCGCAGCAGCAGGCCCCACTTGCCTCCCGAGCAGTACTGCACCATGAGCATGGTGAGCCCGCCGATCGCAAATCCCCAGGTGATCATCGTGCCCATGGTCCAGGCGCGCAGAAAATGATCCCAGCCCAAACCGATCCTGGGACTGGCCGAGAAACGCCAGAATCACGGCAATGATCGAGAAGACTGCACCCGTCATCAGCGCACGGTTCCTCCAGCCGTCAACGAAGGCGGGCGCGCCGAGCTCCGCGGGAAGTTGCCGGGCATGCGACGATGCGTGCGATTCGTTAGCCATTCCTTGGCGTCCTCACTTCTGGGCCGCAGGGGCCGCTTTGGTTACCGGAATCGTAATCACCGGATTTGCCGGGTAAGCCGGAGCCATTCCCGGCATTCCCTCACTGGCGATGGGCGGAGTTGCCTGGATCGCCGTCGATGGCATGGGCCACGGCTCCGCGTACTCGGGATGCCCCTCGGCCGCAGCTAGATCCTTCAGGCTTTCGACCTGCACTCCTGCCGGAACATCATTTGCCGTAGCTGCCTGGCTCAACTGCAGGGCGCGGATATATGCTGCCACGGCCCAACGATCAGCAGGCGTTAGTTGCGCCGAGTAGTCAGGCATGGCGCCGTAGCCATGCGTCATTACGTAAAAGTAATGCGAAATGGGCTGCGCCATGTGCACCTGGTCATGTAGATTGGCGGCCGGCTTAAAGCCGCGCTCCACAATCTCGCCGAACCCGTTGCCAACCCGTGAGTGGCAGGGCGTGCAATAGATGTTGAATCGCTCCTGCCCCCGCTTCAGAACTTCCATTGTGACCGGAAACGGCATCTGGTTCAGTTCCTGCTTGTAACCGTTTGGTCCCTGCACCACGCCGGTGTAAAAGTAGCTATCCTGTTGCAACTCGCCGCGTGCCACCGTGTCCAAAACCTGCGGGCGCGCTCCGCGATGATCGGCGAAGAAATCGGAACCACGCTGCGGAATCATCTTGGGCTCGTTTTGCATGTCCTGGCGGCAACCGGCGGCGAGCAGCAGCGAAGCCAGACCCAACATCGCAAACACGCGACGCGCGCGACAGTCCCGGATCGCTCTTTGACACCCGTTCCGTGACCCCTGATCCCTGCTCCCAATGGAGGCTCGTCGTCATCAGTACTCCACCTCCACCACAGAACTGGGTCCGAAATTTGCCAGATACGCCTTGGTCTCAGCCAGGTCGAACTTCGGATCGAGCGCCTCAAGACACAGAAAGAACTTGTCGGTCGTCGCGCCATCGCGAAAATTCGGCGCATTGAAAAGTGGATGGTAGAGCGACGGAAACCCGCACAGCGCCAACATGCCAAATGCAGCCGAAAGTCCTGCCCAGAGAATGGTCCACTCGTACGCTGGAATCAGGAAGGCCGGCCATGAATATGTGGGACGGCCGGCTATGTTGATCGGATAGGCCAGCACGGAGATCCAGGTCTCCAAGCGAGAACATCGGCCGCGCCACCCAACAGGCCACCGATGAGAGTGACGAGCGGGACCTTGTTGCGATGGAAGCCGATCGCCTCCGCCGCCTCCTCCACCGGATACGGCGTATAGCAGTCCAGGCGTCGCCAGCCGTCCTGGCGCGCCTGCCGCGCGGCTCGCACCAGATCGCCCGGCGTTTCGAATTCGGCCAGCAGGCCGTAGGTTCCTTCGCGAGCAGGCATATTAGTCACCAGCCTCCGCGGCCACCTTGGGCTTGATCTTGGCGCCCGGCAGCAACATGCGAACTTCGTTCATCGGAATCATGGGCAAAAAGCGAACAAACAACATGAACAGGAAGGCAAACAGCCCCAGCGTTCCGAAGAAGGTCATGTAGTCCCACTTCGTAGCCCGGTAAGTACCCCAGGATGAGGGCAGGAAGTCGCGCGTCAAGACTCGTGACGATGATGACGAAACGCTCAAACCACATACCGGTGTTGACGATGATGGAGAGAACGAACATAAATGCGATGTTGGTGCGCAGCTTGCGCGACCATAGCGTAGTCAGCGGAATCGCCAGGTTGAAAGTGATTAGCAGCCAGTAGGACCACCCCATCGGCCCGAAGGCGCGATTCCAGAAGGTGAAAGCCTCCCAGTGATCGGCCGAGTACCAGGCCATGAAGGCTTCCATGCCATAGCCGTAGCAAACAATGAATCCCGTGACCAGCATCACCTTGCCCATATTGTCGATGTGCCGCTCGGTCACCAGCGACTCTAGGTGATAGAACTTGCGCAGCGGAATGGCCAGCGTGAGCACCATCGCGAAGCCGGAGTAAATGGCGCCCGCAACAAAGTACGGCGGGAAAATCGTCGTGTGCCAGCCCGGCAGAACCGCGACCGCGAAATCGAAGCTGATAACCGTGTGTACCGAGAGCACCAGCGGCGTGGCCAAACCCGACAGAAGAAGAGCGGCGGTCTCGTAGCGCATCCAGTGGCGCACCGAACCACGCCATCCCAGGCTCAGCATGCCGTAGAAATACTTCGCCACCTTGGATTGCGCGCGATCGCGAAACGTGCCCAGATCCGGAACCATGCCGATATACCAGAAGACCAGGGAGATCGTGGCGTAGGTTGACACCGCGAACACGTCCCACTCCAGCGGCGAACGGAACTGCGGCCACACCGTCATAGTCAGAGGCAGCGGCAGCATCCAATACCCCAGCCACGGCCGGCCCACGTGAATGAGCGGAAACATCGCCGCACAGATCACGGCGAAGATGGTCATGGCCTCGGCAAAGCGGCTGATGGAGTTGCGCCAGCCCTGCTTGAAGAGCAGCAGAATCGCCGAGATCAGCGTGCCGGCGTGGCCGATTCCGATCCACCAGACGAAGTTGATGATGGCGAAGCCCCAGGCGACCGGCTGCGTGATACGCCCAGATGCCCACGCCCTTCAGGAACAGCCACGTCAGAGCCACCATGAGCATCGTGGCTCCGCCGCCAGCGATGGCGAAAACGGCAAACCACCCCATCGGCGTGTGCGGGGTGAGCACAATGCGCACTATCTTCTCAGTGATCGACCCGAACGTCTGGCCCGGGGCAATGACCCGGTATTCTCCGGTTGCGGGATCGATCGCGGGATCGTTGGGTTTCACTTCCCTGGTCGCCATCGTGAATTCAACCCTTTGCCGGTTCGTGCGTCACCGGCGTCTCTTCAAGTTCCTGGTTCAGATTCAAAACCTCTGCAATATACGTTGTCCGCGGACGCGTATTGATGTCGGCAATCACCTGGTAGTTGCGTTGCTGCGCTCGCAGCTTGGAAACATGGCTATTGGGATCGTTCTTGTTGCCGAAGACGATCGCATTCGCCGGGCAGGCCTGCTGGCATGCCGTCACGATCTCGCCGTCGCGGATGTTGCGATTTTCCTTGTCAGCGCGTATCTTAGCTTCCTGGATGCGCTGCACGCAGTAGCTGCACTTTTCCATCACGCCGCGCGAACGCACCGTCACGTCGGGGTTGCGCATCAGCTTCAGGCTCTCGGTCTCGTAATCGGAGAAGAGCAGGAAGTTGAACCGGCGCACCTTGTAAGGACAGTTGTTCGAGCAGTAGCGCGTACCCACGCAGCGGTTGTAGACCATCATGTTCAGGCCTTCCGGCGTGTGAGTGGTTGCGCCCACCGGGCAGACCTGCTCGCAGGGCGCATTCTCGCACTGCTGGCAGTTCATGGGCTGGAAGTGTGCGCGCGGCGCGGCCAGATCGCCCTCGAAGTAGGTGTCGATGCGGATCCACTGCATGTTGCGGCCGATGCGCACCTGCTGCTTGCCCACCACTGCAATGTTGTTCTCGGCATAACAGCTCACGATGCACGCGTTGCAGCCCGTGCAGCTGTTCATGTCGATCGACATGGCCCAGGCGTTGGCCTCGTTGTACGGCCAGTTGGGGAAGAGCGACGTGTCGTAATTAGGCGTCTCGTGACTGTCGCCTTCGTGGGCGAAATTCGGATTGGCCTTGAACTCATCGAGCGTGGCGTAGCGAATGATGCCGCGAGGACCCAGCGCCTCGTCGCCTTCGAGCGAGTTGTCGCCGCTTCCTTGCCCCAGCAGGGATTTCGCGCGGTGATCCTGGTAGTGGCTCTTGGTGATCGCGATGCCCCACTTGCCCTCGACCTTGCGAATTGAGCCGACGGCGTAGAGCGGCGCCCAGGTGTTGCGAATCAGATACGCGTTGAAACCCTGCCCCGAACCCACGCGGCCTGCGAACTCGCGGCCGTATCCGAGATAAACAGTCACCGAATTATCGGGATGGCCCGGCGCGACCATGACCGGCGCCTTCACTTTGCCGTTACCCACGCACAGCTCGACGATGTCGTCTTCTTCCAGTCCCAGCTTTTCCAGCGTGGCGCCGGAAACAATCGCGGCGTTGTCCCAGCTCAGGTTCGTGACGGGCTTGGGCAGCTCCTGCAGCCAGCCCACGTTATTCCAGCGGCCGTCGTAGACTGTCGGATCGGGCCGGAAGATGATTTCGAGTGAGTCCTTTGGCGTTGGCGCGGGAACCGTGTAGCTTTCAGCTTTTTTGCCCGTCGCGGAACTGGCCGTCTTGTCATATGCCGTGTCCGCAATCCAGCCATCGTGCAGCGCCTTGCGCCAGCCAGTCTCGAAGTCGCCCTTCTTCTCGAGCGCGGGCCGCCACGTTTCGCGCACCGCATCGTACGCGCTCAGCAGCGGCTCATTCAGCAGCGTCTGGAAAACATCGTGCGCCGTGTGGCCGCCGTAGAGCGGATCGATCATGGGCTGCACGATCGAAACCGTGCCGTCGTAGGCGCGCGCATCGGACCAGAATTCCAGATAGTGCGCGGCAGGAACATGCCAGTGCGACAGCTGGCCCGTCTCGTCGTAGTGCGAGCCCAGATGCGCGACGATCTTGGCCTTGTTGAAAGCCGTCGGGAAATCCAGATCGGCAGGCGCGTCGTAGATCGGATTCGCATTCAGAATGACCAGCCAATCCACCTTGCCCGCATTGAGATCGGCCACCAGCGCCTTGAAGTCGCCCAGCTGATCGCTGGGCAGCGGAATCGCCGGCTCGATGCGGCAAACACGGTTTTGCCCACATTGCCGAGCGCGTTGTTGATGGCCAGCGCCAGCGCCGCAACCGACGGATCCTGATAGAGCCCCGGAATCACGGCGCTCTTGCCCGCATTGGCCTTCAGATCCTTCGCCAGTGCGGCAAGAAATTTCTGCTGCTCGTCGGTCCACGTATAGGCAGGCGGATTCACGCCGGCAACGCCCACTGCCTGCGCCAAAGCCGCAGCAAATGCCGGAATCTCGCTGGCGCGAAGCCCAGCCGGTGCTCGGCCTTCATGCCGGTCGTGGTCGGCGTGCTCTCCACCGCGTAGAGCCGGTTCATGCCGTTTTCCGGCTGCTTGCGCCGGTCGGCGTAGTCGCGCACCAGACTTGATGAAAGCCCGGGATAGGCCGCGCCGGAAATAAAATCCGCATCGAGCGAAACGATCACGTCGGCGCCGCTCAGGTCGTACTGAACGTTCGTCCCGTTCGCCAGAAACGTTCCGGCAAGCGCGGGATCGTACTGCACCAGCTTCGCCTTCGGATACGCCTTCTGCACTTCCTTCCACTGCCGCGCCAGCGTCGGCGAAGTGATGGTCGCGCTCAGGAAGTAGATGCCGGTGCCATCCTTGGTCGAAGCAACTTTGCCGAGAAGCGCCTCGGCAAACTCCGCCCATTCCCGCGCCTCGCCTTCGATAGGTCACATGCTGCGAGCGGTCGGGATCGTAGAGATCGAGCAGCGTGCCCTGCGAATACGGATCGGACCCGCCGTGGTTGTACGCGTGCTCGGGATTGCCGTCGATCTTGATGGGCCGGAACTCGTCGCTCTTTACCAGCAGCGGCACCGCGCCGGTCGTGAACGGGTGCGCCGTGGCAAAGTACATCGGCTTGCCCAGAACCAGGTCTTCCGGCGCCTTGACGTAGGGATAAATCGGCTCATCGGGCTGCTTGGTGCAACCGGCCAGCCCGGCCAGCGCCATCGATGCGCCCATCAACTTCAGGAAGCCGCGGCGCGAAACCGGATCGACCCACTCCTGCGCCGCCGAGGGAAACTCGCGCTCCACCGCCGCCTGAAACTCCGGCGTATTGGCCAGCTCATCGAGCGACCGCCAGTACTTCTTGCCCTTCGCGCCCTTCAGCTCTGGCGCACCGCTTCAAGCGTCATGGGTGCGTGAATTCTCGGTATGCGCGGCCCAATCATGCTCGCGCTCTGGTTCGCGTCGCTCACGGCATTCCCCATCGGCTTCTCCACCGCCGGCGAATTGCTTCTTGTTGCGCTCATCGGTGGCACACCTCGCAGCTGGTCAGATCCTTCGGCGTGCGAATCTTGTAGTGATCCAGCAGGAAGTGGCCCAGCTCATCCTGGCTGGTGAACTTCTCGTACTCGGGGCAATGCGGCAGGCATCGCAGCAGGAGCAACATCGCCTGCCACTCCGCTGCACCCGGCGGGCAGTTGCAGCGCAGCCATCTCTGCAGCCGGCTGCGCCCTGCGTCGTGCTGGGATTTCGGGTCGTGCAGCTCACGCTCTGCGCCGTCGGCACGTCCGGCCTGTCTTCCGTCGCCGCGCACCACACCGGACTGATCCTCCGCCGGGCTCTCCCACGCCATGTTGTAGATCTGGCTCGTGGGCCGCAGATTCTTCGCCGGATTGCGATGGCAGTCCAGGCACCACTCCATCTGCAGCGTGTTCTGCGCGTACATCAGCGGCATCTCGTCCACGCGGCCGTGGCAGCTTTCGCAGCCGATGCCCTTGTTCACGTGAATCTCATGGTTGAAGTAAACGAAGTCGGGAAGGTCGTGCACCTTGATCCAGGGAATCGACTGGCCGGTGTACCAGCTCTGCCGCACCGGCTCCAGCAATTGCGCATTGGTCCAGATCTGCGCGTGGCAGTTCATGCAGGTCCGCGTGGGAGGAATGCCGGCGTAGCTCGACTTCTCCACCGTGGTGTGGCAGTACTGGCACTGCAGGCCCAGGCCCTGCACGTGATGCTTGTGGCTGAAGGGAACCGGCTGATCGGCGCGCTGGCCCTGCCGCGTGACCCACGGCGAGCGCTGCAACTGATCCAGCGTGACCCCCAGGGCAATCACGATCAACCCCGTCAGCACCAGGCTCATGCGAGCCAGTGCATTGGAGCTGCGGTCGAAGATTTGCGCCATGAACGAATCCCGGTTTGATTTTCGTTTTTGTATGCGCCGCAGTGCTCGCGGTCACATAGGTTATGTACAAGAAACGCTCTTCGGTAGAATTCAGCGGCGGGGCGGGGAAGCCCGAAATTTCAATATAGCAGCCCGCCCCCGACGCGCAATATACGTCGAGCGCAAAATCTCAAAAAAATTCGGGAAAACTGGTTTTGCAACCCACTGAAAACAAAATCGAATGTGATAAGAGCGAATTTGGGGAAACCATCACCGCGCCTCCAGGGGGTTGCAAACCAGAGGTTGGTGTGACGCCAAATAAAATAACACGCCCGAGGCACAGTGCGCTAGACCTGCAGCCGGATTTCAGGCAGGGCAGACGCACAGGCGTGCTATTGTGGCGCCATGCCTCCGCCTGAAGACCAGCAAGCGCCGCAATGCAGCGAGCCATTGTCCTGTCGCACATCTTCCTCAAAGTGCGCGCAACCCCTCCTGCCGAGTTGCTGGCGCGATTTACCAAAGAAGACGACAGGAAGCAGCTCGCCAGCGGCCTGCAACAGCATTTTGACCAGCACGTTGAAAAAATCAAGGCGGCTGGTCTTTGGGACTACTTCGAAGACATCGAGCGCGAGTTCATGCTGGCAGGCGTGTTTGAAACCACCATGCGCCAGCGCATCGATGCGAGTTGGCTGGCGGAGTCGATCATGTGCCTGCTGTGGGCTCTTGGACACAGGGAGCAGATTCCCGCGTACGATCAGGAAGTCGATCCCAACTTGAATCAGTTCCCGAAGGGCGAAAAGGCGCGCGACCTCATTCGGCTAGCGGCATTGCGGCCGCAGGCGGAGATCGAAAAGCAGCGCGATTGGGCGGAGCTTTGGCATTGGCGGTGCAGGACGCAAATGCTGCTGGCTACGAAGAAGATTCCCGATGCTCTGCCCGACGGGACGACCATCACAGAGGTCATCCGTCTCACGGCCGTAAAAGCTGCGGAGGAGGGTGTTTTTGCTCGGGCGATTGAGAATGACTTTCCCGCCTTCGGAAAAGCGTTTCACGACGTTTCGGAGGAGGAATTGAGCCGGCTCACCTCGATTGCGATGGAGCGGCACAAGGCGTTCAACTGGCTCTGCGGATACGCTCCGGAGAATCGCTGGTCAGAAACCGCGACGGATACGTAGCACCTTCCGAGGTCAACCTCTTCAGTTCGCCATCAGCAGCACGCTCGCTACAGTCGCCGCGGCCACAGCACCTGCCGGAAAATCGCGCCACAGTGCCACCGTAATCGCATTCTGCGAATGACGTTTCCGCCGGCGCTTGCGGCCAGTCCAATATCACCAGGAACACGTCCAGGACGAAAAGCCCAATCGCAATGTCATTGAATAGCACCGCCTGCGGCAGATTCGGCCAGAACTGGTTCGCCGCCCAAAACAGAAATGCAGCCGCAAGCAGGATTGCCTTCGCCAACTCCAACGGCGCCGGCCGCTTCGTCCACTGAAAGATCAGGTAGGCCACCGCGATCATCGCCAGGGCGAACGCCGCCAGGATCGTGGCTGGCTCGCCGGAGAAACAGCCTGGGAGCGGCGTTCAGGATGAGCAACAACGCGACATCGGCGAGCGTAAACGACGCCGAGAATCAGCGCAAGAAGCCTGCGCGCCGGATATCAAGTCGAATCCTCACGGGCCATTATTTCCCGCAATCCGAAAGGAATCCGTAAAGGCGACCGGGCGCTCCCAGCACTGTGAACCGATCGCAGATCCCGCGATCGCCATCGCCGGGTCTCCGAATCGAATGCTTTAAAATTCATGAAGGATTTTACACTCGCTTTTTCGTCTGTCTCAAAGCATCCTCGCGATCGCGGGCCCGCTCCATCTGACTTCTGGGACGGAGTAGCGGCCCTCCATCAGAATCCGAATTCCGAAAAGGAAAGACGATGAAATATGCCGGACTGCTGGTGATGCCCGCCGGATTCGTTCTCACTCTCGCCGCGCTGGTGCTGTTTCCCGACCCCGCGCGGCGGATCGTGTTTGTTCTTTGCGGTCTGGCGGTTGAGGCCATGGGACTTGGCGTCGCCGTACGCGGGCACATGCCTGGCGCGGGGAGCCAGCCGCCCATGAATCCTGCCGATACCATCCCTGTCGCCCCAATATCGGCATGAGCGAAGCCGTATTTCGCGCTCACTCTCGCGCTGCTGCTGCTTGCGCCGCTGGCCATCGCCGGCGTGGCGCTCATCAATACCGGCCTGGGCCGCTCGCGCTCGGCCGCGCAGGCCCTGCTCGGCAATCTCGCCTCGTGGCGGTCGCCGCCATTGTCTTCGCACTGGTCGGCGCATCATTCACGGGAACTCTGGGCAACATCGAAGTCGTCATTCATGCCGGCAGGCAAGACCTGGGGCGTGCTCGGCCTGGCCCATTTCTTCTGCGCGGGCTTGGCTCGGCCGCGCCGCAGGCTCAGCTTGCGCTGCTCTTCGAGTTCCTGGCCGTCGCCATGGCGGCGATGTTGCCCTGGGGCTCGGGAGCGGACCGCTGGCGGCTCGCGGCCGGCTGCGCCTCTGCTGCGATTCTCGCCGCCATCGTCTTCCCGCTGGCCGCGCATTGGATCTGGGCCGGCGGATGGCTCGCCGCGCTGGGCGCGAACTTTTCGCTGGGCGACGGTTTTCTCGATGTCGGCGGCGCGGCCACCGTGCACGCTCTCGGCGGCCTGAGCGCGCTGGCCGTGGTCTGGATCGCCGGACCGCGCCGCGGCAAATTCCCCAGAGAGGGCCTTTCGACCGCGATGCCCGGCCACAATGCCGTCTATGTGTTGTTCGGCTGCCTGCTGGCGCTTGTGGGCTGGCTGGCCTGGAACGCCGCCGGCGCCATCCTCTGGCTGCATGCACCGCTCGCCGCGCTGCCGGGCACGGCCATCAATACCCTGCTCTCCGCCTCTGCGGCCATCATCGCTACTTTCGTTTTCACCCGCGTTCGCTTCGGCAAGCCCGATGCCAGCCTATGCGCCAATGGATGGCTGGCCGGCCTCGTTGCCTCAAGTGCCTGTGCCGCCATTGCCACTCCCGGCGAATCCATCTTTGTCGGCGCCTTCGCCGGCATCTTCACGCCGCTGTTGGTTGAGCTGCTCGAGCTGGCCGTCTCCATCGACGATCCCTCCGGCGCCATCACCGTTCACGGCGCTGCCGGACTTTGGGGATTATTTGCGGCGGGCCTTTTCTGCACCGCAGCCGGGACAGCTCATGGCGCAACTCGTCGGCATCGCCGCGCTGCTCGGCGTCATTTTCCCGCTCGTCTATCTGCTCTTTGCGCTCCTCAACCGCTTCGTTCCTTTCCGCGTCGATCCCGACGGCGAACGCATGGGCATGGACCTGCACGAGCTTGGCGGCGGAGCTTATCCGGACTTCGTCATTCACCGCGACGAATCCTATCGCTAGAGCTTGTTATTCACCTTCGCGCGGTCGTGGGAAAGTTAAGAACAGACCCCGGGTAAAATGGCTCCCGAAGCTCCACAACGCCGCATGAGAATTGAAAGTGCATGGGATTGATTGGCTCTCTGTTTTACCCGTGGGGTCTGCTGCTGCAGATCGCGGCGATCGTCCACTTCATTCGCCGCCGGCCCGATATCTATTGGATCTTCATCATCGTCTTCCTCGGCCCCCTGGGCGCGCTGATTTATCTGTTTGTCGAGGTTCTGCCCGATCTCGGACTGCTGCGGCAATCGTTTAAGAGATTTCCGCGACGCAAACGCATCTCCCAGCTCCTTATTGAAATTCACGACAACCCATCCGTAGGGAACTTCGAGGAGCTTGGCGACCTCTACATGGACGAGGGCAAGTTGCAGGCGGCGCGCGATGCGTACAACAGGGCCATCGCCGCCCATTCCGACACGCTCGACTGCTTTTACCGCCGGGGCGTCTGCGCGCTGCTCCTGGGCGACGCCACCGGCGCGTTGCCCGATCTTGAAATGACGGTGCAGAAGGAGCCGGACCACGATTTTTATCGCGGGGCGGGGCTGCTTGCCCACGCCTATGCACAAACCGGGCAAAAAGCAGAAAGCCGAAGCGATGTTCCGCCAGGCGCTGGAGCGATCGACGCTCTCCGAAACCTTTTTGAATTTCGCAGATTTCCTCGCCTCGGAAGGCCGCACCGCCGAAGCCCGCCATTGGGCGCAGAAAGTGCTCGACAAGAAGCCGACCATGCCCGGCTACCTGCGCCGCCGCGAACGGCCCTGGTTTCGCCGCGCCAGCGCGGTCCTTAACCGCCTACCCGCGTAATCACGGGGCGCAGAAAGTGACTGGAATCGGAGTATTGCCCACCCTCAAGCGCGTGCCCGCCTGATCAGGGCTTCGACGATTTGCTCGCGGTCTGGACCGGGTAATCGTGCTCTATTTCATCTCTTCAATTGTTTGAAGAGAGGGACATCGGGATGGTCAAGGCCATCGGCTTGGGTGCGCTGCCAGAGAAGCACGCCTTGAGTGTCATTCGGGTTCCGCTGGTAGACCTCAAGAAGATCATCCGGTGGTCCCACCTCAGCGCCGACCGCAACGCCATTACCTGGCATTGGTCCCCCCGCAGGAACCGGCCCCCCGGCGCGCCCTCCCGGAGCAACCACCGGTCCGTTGCCGGCCTGGATGCCCACGCCTGATTCGGCGAGACGCCCCTTGCGCACGACAAAGATCAGGTCGGCCCGGTCGCGGTTCGCAACCACCATGTAGCGCTTCCAGTCGTAAAGAGCCTTGTACAAGTCGCCGATCGCCTGGCGATCCTCAGGAATGAGCCGCGGGTTAAACTCCTGGCCATCCACCGCTTCCACCCAGACGAACTGTGCCATGTTGAACGCTGCGGGCAATTTGTAGGGCTTTTTTGTCTTAGCCTGCACCGCGGTGAACGCAGGCACCAGCACCAGAATCAATGGGATGATTTTCTGCAGCTTCATTGGCTCCCCCGTGATCGCGCGCCTGTTTGACCGGCAATTTTGCCGAACGCAACCAGAGTACGCGCATTCCTTTGCTTAGGGGCGGGATTCTTGACGGTGTTTCGATAGAAAGATTAGCGACGCGCCAGCAGCAGCATCACGATAAACAGCATCGCGGGCACCAGCGCCAGGCTGGCGTACATCAGAATCTTCCTGACAGGCAATCGCCTGTGCAATGCCGGCCGCCGGCCCGCGCTGTCGACGCCAACCAGTTCCTGATGCTCCAGCTCCCAAGCCATCTCCGCAGCCGTCGAGTAGCGATGCCGCGGGTCGCGCTCCATGGCGCGAAAGAGAACCTCCTCAAGCTCGGGCGAAATCTCCGGGTTGAGCTCGCGCGCCGGCTTGGGGTCGATCAATAAGCGCTCGTTCATCACGGCCAGCGGATTCGATCCCACGAACGGCGGTTGGCCGGTCAGCATCTCGTAAAGCATCGCGCCGAGCGCGTATATGTCGCTGCGCTGGTCGCCGTGCTGGCCCTTCACCTGCTCAGGTGAGATGTAGTCGGGCGTACCAAGCGCAGGCGTCATGGTTGCATGAGTAATGCGCCGCGCATCTTCCTTCAACGCAATGCCGAAATCGATGATCTTGATGCGGTCCTGGGCATCCACCATGATGTTTTCCGGTTTCAGGTCGCGGTGGACCACGCCGTGCTTGTGCATGGTGTCGAGCGCGTCGCAAATCGCCAGCGTGAGCGCGACCGCCCGTTCCACGGGCAGCTTCCCGTGTTCATTCAGAATCGCCCGCAGCAGCCGGCCATCTACCCACTCGATAACCATGTAGCGACGGCTGCGCTCTTCGCCGTCGTAAGTCTTCACGATGCCGGGGTGGTCGATCTCCTGGCCGATCTGCTCCTCGCGCCGGAAGCGCTCGATAAGAACGGGGTCGGCTTCCATCTCCGGGTGCGGGACCTTTACGGCCACTTGCCGTCCGTTGCGCAGATCCGTGGCGCGAAAAAGCGTGGACATGCCGCTGTGCGCGACCTCCGCATCAAGGCGGTAGTGGTCCAGTGTCTCTCCGGCCGCAAGTTTGGTCATCACAGAAGCCTGCATTGCAACTTAGATTGTTTCATGCAAATCGTAAGAAATCTGCAAGGAAAGCATCTCGAAAGGGTAGGTGCCCCAACTGAATGCGGCCCTGGGGTTCGGTGTGACGCGCGGGTGCCCATCCTAAACGCACTTTTTGCGTTTGGGGAGGGTAGCAGACTCCGCTAGACCAGCTAATTTCCCTAGCTCCACTGAACACAAGATCCTGGGGTCTCCTGGAACCTTCTTTCCCCCTTCTGCGTATCCCTATTCCAAGGCAAAGGAGGCGCCATGTTTTGCAGCGGATGTGGTCAGGCCATTGAACCGGGACAGGGATTTTGCCCTCGATGCGGGCGTCCGGTCGCGCCCATCGTGCCCCCCGGGTTCGATCCCCGGTTCGTTTTGTCGAGCTATGCCGGCAAAGTCAGGGTGCTAGGCATCCTATGGCTGGTTTGGGCCGGATTATCCTTGATCTTCGGCTTCGCCGGACTGGCTTTTGCGCATGCGTTCCTTTCGGGAGCTTTCGGTTCATGGACGCACGGGCCTATGCCGCCGACCTGGGTCTTTCCCGTGGCGCTGCATTTTGCCTGGCTCTTCCTCGCCGCCCGCGTGGTTTTGTGCGCTGTCGCCGGATGGGGCCTGCTGGAGCACACCGAGTGGGGACGCATCGTGGCGATCATTGCCGCCATCGTGAGCCTCATCAAGATCCCGTTCGGCACGGCGCTCGGGATTGCCACTCTGATCATCCTGCTCGGCTACCGGAACTCGACGCTCTACGAGCAACTCTGAAAAGCTGGCGCGCTGTCATCCCGAACGGAGCGCAGCGGGAAACTAACTGGTTTCTATCACCGGCATTGACGTTTCCAAGAAGATCGCTCGGGACGCCCAGCTGCAAAAGCGGATCTCGCGGCCGCCAGGCTTGGTCGGTTCACTCACTACGGAGATGATGCCCGAGTGGGAAGCTCTTGTTTGCATCGGGGCTGCTATTGTTGCGGAGCAGCGGGGCGGGTTGCGCCGCCACCACCGAGAGCGCCGGCTGGAAGGGTTCCTCCTTCCGAGAGAACTTTCATGTTCTCCAGCATCTTGGTAAAGCGGGTCCGGCGGTTGTCCAGGTCCTTCTGGCGGGCGGCATCGTCGGCGAGGTTGCTGTTGTCGTAGACCAACGTGTAGTTGAGGCGCGTGGTTTTGTCGGTGAGGGGCACCGCTTCCAGGGTGCCGTTGTACATGATGTACGGGACGCCTTCGCGAACGGGCTGAGTATAGATGTAGCTGTACTTGGTCTTGGCTACCATCACTTCGTTTCCGATGCTGCGGACCGTGCCCAGGCTGGTGCCATCGCCGGAGAGGATTGTGCAGTTGGGGATGCCCCACTCGCCGATATCGCAGTATTTCCCGATGCGGGCCCACACGGCGTCGACGGGCGCGTTGACGTCGATGGTCATGGGAATGGAGATGTAGTGGGGGTCGGGCGTCTGCAGGTCTTCCGGTTTGGGAGCAGGGGGCGGCGTTGCCTCTTTAGCGGACGCTGGAACCTGGCCGCCTTCAGCGAGCGTCTTCATGTTGACGAGGAAAGCAGTGAAACGCTTCTTGCGGTTGGCGATTTCGACGTCGCGCGCGGCATCGTCAGCCAGCATGCTGTTGTCGTAAAACAAGGTGTAAACGAGGCGCGACGTTTCGGTGGTGACGGGCTCCACTTCAAGTGTGCCGCGGTAGAGGTTATACACCACATCTTTGCGGACAGGCTGGGCGTAGGTGTAGCTGTGGTCCGTTTTGCCGACCAGGACCTCATCGACGATGCTGCGCTCGGAGGCGAAGCCCCCGTCGCCTTGGATGAGCTTGCAATCGGGGAATGCCCATTCACCGATGTCACAGAACTTGCCGACACGCGCCCAGGTGGCGTCAGCGGGGGCGTTTACGTCCTGGGTGAGTACGATGGTGACGTAGTGGGGATTGGGGACCTGCAGGGGAGCGGGCGCGCGACGGGGCGTTGGCGCAGGGGTGGGCTGCTGGGCGATGGCAGCGGTGACGAACGAGCCGAGGAATACAACGGCGGCAATTTGGCGCATGATGAAGTTCTCTCCTGGCGGGCTTAAATTTGGGAAGCCGTTTAAAGTGGGACGAATCAAGTTTAATCGAAACAAAATCTAATGCATCGCATCTGCCTGTGGCAATACAAATCCTTGGATACCCCATCGAAGCGAGGCACACAAGGCGCTCCTTAGGGATGTTCCCCTTACCGCGGCGAAGATAAGTGCGGGGCTTGATGGCCCCACCATGCCGTGAGCGCCGGAAAGCTTCGCGCACGCTGACCGCCGACTCACTTTCTTGCTGGCTCGCTCACTTACCGTCTCGCTTATTCTGCTTTCCGGCGTCTTCTCGGCCCCTCGTTCCTTTGTTCCCTCGTTCCCTCGGTCCCTGCTTTAAAATCGATCCATGACCTTCCCAGCCAATCGGATGCGGCGGCTGCGCCGCAGCGAGCCGTTGCGCGCGCTGGTTCGCGAGACCACGCTGGAGCCCGGCGATCTGATTTACCCGCTCTTTATCTGTCCCGGCAAGGGCGTGAGGAATCCGATTGGCTCGATGCCCGGTGTCTTCAATCTCTCGGTAGACGAGGCCGTTCTCGAGGCAGAAGAGGCCGCGAAGCTCGGGATCGCGGGATTGCTTCTCTTCGGGCTCCCCGAGTCAAAGGACGAACAAGGCACCGGAGCTTGGGAAGACGACGGGATCGTGCAGCAGGCGCTTCGCGCTCTCAAACAATCCGACGCTTCGAAAAGGCTGGTCCTCATCGCCGATGTCTGCCTCTGCGAGTACACCAGCCACGGCCACTGCGGCGTGGTCGTCAAATCGGGCGACAGCTTCGACGTAGACAACGATCCTACCCTCGAGTTGCTTGCCCGCACCGCCGTCAGCCAGGCCATGGCAGGCGCAGACGTTGTGGCTCCCAGCGACATGATGGACGGCCGCGTGGCCGCGATTCGCAGCGCCCTCGACGGAGCTGGCTTCGCGCAAACGCCTATCCTCAGCTACGCTTCGAAGTTCGCGTCGGCGTTCTATGGGCCATTCCGCGAGGCTGCCGACTCAGCGCCGCAGTTCGGCGATCGCAGAAGCTATCAGATGGATGGCGCTAACCTCCGCGAAGCGATGCGGGAGATCGAGCTCGACCTCGAAGAAGGCGCCGACATGATTCTGATGAAGCCCGCCATGCCTTACCTCGACGTGGTGCGCGCCGCTCGCGAGCGCTTTGGCGTGCCCATCGGCGCCTACCAGGTCTCCGGCGAATACTCGATGCTGCATGCCGCCTTCCAAAAGGGCTGGCTCGATCAGAATCGCGCCATGCTCGAATCGCTCATTGGCATTCGCCGCGCCGGCGCCGACTTCATCGTCACCTACTTCGCCAAGGACGCTGCGAAGCTGCTCAATTAGCCTCACCGGGCTGACTCGCGCATCGTGACGGCAAGCTGGCATTCTTGGAATATGCCAGATCCAAGCTTCGGCTTGTGCCTCCCTGGCAAAAATCAGAGCCTCTTGCGCAGATATTCGAAAACTATGTACCCGATGCACGCCGAAATCACAGCAATGACAAGATTCGTCGGCGTGAAGATGTTGAACAGGGCCTGCATCAGTGTCTTGCCCGGCGCGTTGCGACGTGTAAACTCTCCCATCAGCAGGTTGGAATAGAAGAGAAACACAATAAACGCAACCTCGATCACTGCCCTCAGTACGGGGACCAGTCGGCCGCGTTTTCGCAGATTCGGGTTCATCGGATTTTTCATGTTAGCAACTCCAACGCGCTAAGCAAAGAAAAACCGGACACACAAATCGCTTTGCATTCAGCCGTGAGTATGTTTTCCTAACTAGAACCTGTTATTAACTTTCGCGCGGTGGGCGTTGCGAGCGAAAATCGGTTCAGACACCGGGGTCCCTACGGACTGGTCTTTGGTCTGTGGGGTGGAGATGAGACGGAGGACGATGGCTGTGGCGGGTCCACTGCCGAGGACGACAACGAAGTATGGGCCGATTTCCGCCGCAACCCTTCGGGCCGGGGTCGAATTTCCCCACTTCTTGGTCGCTCGTCGCTCGAAGATTCCCGATATTCGTCGCTCCTCGCTTCTCGAATTGAGAAAATTCGCCTCCCGGCGCCTCCCGCGGAAAAGTTAATAACATGCTCTAGAACCGCTCGCAACCATCCACCGATGCTCAAGCGAATCGAAGCCTATTTTGAATTCAAAGAACTCGGCACCAACTGGCGCACCGAGATCCTGGCCGGCGTAACGACGTTCCTGACGATGGCGTACATCGTGCTGGTCAATCCCGCCATCCTGGCCGATGCGGGTCTGCCGCTGCCTGCGGTCACCGCAGCCACCTGCCTTTCCGCGGCCTTCGGCTCCATCCTGATGGGCATCATCGCGCGCTACCCCATCGCGCTTGCGCCGGGCATGGGCCTGAACGCCTATTTCACCTACACCGTCTGCCTCAAGATGCACATCCCCTGGCAAACGGCGCTGGGCGCGGTCTTTATTTCCGGCGTCATCTTTCTCGCCATCACCGCCATTGGCATCCGGCAGATGATTCTGCGCGCCATTCCCCACCAGCTTTACGCAGCAGTCGCCGGCGGCATCGGCCTCTTCATCGCATTCATCGGCTTTCAGCACGCAGGCCTTGTCGTGCGCGACCCCAATACGCTCGTCGGCATGGGCAACATCCGCAATCCCACCGCCTATCTCGCGCTCCTTGGCCTCATCCTGATGGTCGCTTTGGAAGTCAGGAAAGTGAAAGGCTCCATCCTCATTGGCGTGCTCACGGTCACCGGCATTGCCTGGGTGATGCATCTGGTCCACTGGACGCCATCGAACGGCGGGATCCACGCACTGGCCGCAACCGCGTTCAAGCTGAACATCATGGGCGCGCTCAACAAGGGACTGCTCGAAATCATCTTCGTCTTCTTCTTCGTCGATCTCTTCGATAACCTGGGCACTCTGGTCGCTGTCACCAAGCGGGCCGGGCTCATCGGCGCCGACCACTCCATTCCCCGGCTGAATCACAT
This sequence comes from uncultured Acidobacteriaceae bacterium, assembly GCA_963782285.1. Taxonomy (GTDB): domain Bacteria; phylum Acidobacteriota; class Terriglobia; order Terriglobales; family Acidobacteriaceae; genus Telmatobacter. The sequence goes on along the minus strand of CAWAJH010000009.1, from coordinate 24,956 downwards.
TCTCTTTGCGGATGCCACGGCGACAGTCTTCGGCTCGTTCACCGGCACGTCCACGGTGACCAGTTATGTGGAGTCCACCGCAGGCGTGGCAGCCGGCGGCCGCTCCGGCGTAACCGCCATTGTCACCGGCCTGCTGTTTCTGGGCGCCATTGTGGCCGCGCCATTCATCGGAGTTGTGCCTTCAGCCGCCACCGCGCCCGCGCTCATCCTCGTGGGCTCGCTCATGCTGGCCACCGTCACCGAGATTCAATGGCACGATCCGCTGGTCGCCGTTCCCGCGTTCCTCACGCTGGTGCTTATTCCGTTTACCTATTCCATTGCCAACGGCCTTGGCTTCGGCATCATCGCCTGGGCCGTTCTGCACCTCTTCGCCCGCAAGTTCGCCGCCAGGATTGGCTGCTCTACGTGATCGCAGCGTTGTTTCTCGCCCGGTTTATCTATCTCGGCACAAATTAGAGTCTGCTACGATATTGGCCGTCAATCAAAAGGGGTCGATTATGCACTGGTACAACTATCTGGCTTACTTCTTCGGTGGCGCATTTTTCGCAAACACGCTTCCTCATCTCATCAATGGCGTCTCTGGCCGGCCATTTCAAAGCCCCTTCGCCAAGCCGCCCGGTAAAGGCCTTTCCTCATCGACGGTGAACGTGGTGTGGGGATTCTTCAACCTCGCTGTTGCCTACCTGCTGATCTTGCACATTGGCCAATTCGACCTGCACGATTTTGGCCAGGCTGCCGCGGTCGGTGCAGGTATGCTGGCCATCTCGATCAGTATGTCACGGCATTTCGGACAGTTTCACGGCGGACTGCTCAAAGAATGATTCGGCAGTGCCATCGGCCGCGAAGCCCGTACGATACTGATCATGGATACCAAACTAACTAGCAATCCGCCCGTCCAAGTTGCAGTGGCCAACGACGCCGGGCCCGCGGATTAGCTCTCATTTTTTCTCCATGCGCATTTCCTTCGTTTATCGCTGCATTATCGCCCTCACTTTCGCTGTCCCGGCTGTTTTGCTTGCGCAGACGCCGGTCGATGCTTATCGCATCGTTCACACCTATCCGCACGATCCCCAGGCATACACGCAGGGCCTCGTCTATGTGGACGGGCACCTCTACGAAAGCACCGGCCTGAATGGCCGGTCTTCGTTGCGCATGGATGACCTGGAAACCGGACGCGTGCTGCAAACGGCTCCCGTACCTGCAAAGTATTTTGGCGAAGGACTCGCCGCGTGGGGTAGCACTCTCGTGCAGCTTACCTGGCTGGCGCACATCGGCTTCGTTTACGACCGCTTCAGCTTCCGCCAGCTGCGCACTTTTCACTACGAGGGCGAAGGCTGGGGCCTGACGGAGGATGGTCGAGATCTGATCCTGAGCGACGGCACATCGACCTTGCGTTTTCTCGATCCGCAGACGTTTCGCGAAGTCCGACACATTGTGGTCAAAGATCGACGGGGCTCCGGTAGACGAACTCAATGAGCTCGAGTATGTGCGTGGAGAGATTTACGCCAACGTCTGGCACACTGACCGCATCGTCCGCATTTCACCGGCCACCGGCCGCGTCCTCGGTTGGATCGACCTCAGCGGCCTTCTACGCGCCGATCAGCGCTCCGATCCCGAAGCGGTACTCAACGGCATCGCATATGACGCCGGGCACGACCGGCTCTTTGTCACCGGCAAGCTCTGGCCGAAACTGTTCGAGATCAAAGTCGTTCCCGAAACGGCAAAACTCGTTCCCGCACACAAGTCGCGCTAGCAAGCATCCAGAACGCCGCCGCGGATCAAGCTAAACTCGTATCATGGCGCCGCACCCACCATGGAACGAGAGTTACGCCTCGGGACAACTCCCCTGGGACACCGGACAACCAGAGCCATTGCTCGTCGAGTTCGTCAATTCGGGCGCGGTAAACCCAAGCCGGGCGCTTGAGATTGGAGCAGGTACCGGCACGAATTCAATCTGGATGGCGGAGCGCGGTTTCGACGTACTCGGAGTCGATATCTCGCCGCTCGCCGTCGAAAGGGCCGGCGCCAAAATGGCGGGACGCGCTCTGCGCTGCCGTTTCGCTGCATTGGATTTCCTCGAAGCTCCGCAGCCCGATGGCACCTTTCAGTTCGTTTTCGACCGCGGGTGCTTTCACGTTTTCGATGAACCAGGCGAGAGACAGCGATTCGCTGCACAGGTCGCTGCCGTGCTGGCGCCAGGTGGCCTCTGGTTGAGCCTCATCGGCAGCACCGAGGGACCGCCGCGCGAGATCGGTCCACCGCGGCGTACTGCACGTGAGGTCGCCCTCGCCATCGAGCCTGCACTGGAGATCGTCGATTTGCGATCGGTCGAGTTCCATAGTCACGGCGCAAAGGCGTGGTTGTGCTTGTCACGCCAGCGCACAATGCCGGCACAGCCCGGCACGCGGCACGATTGAGGTTGGGGCCTCGCCGGCCGACGCCCCTCTTCCCTGCTGCCCTCGTTCCCTTGCTTCCCATCACTGCCCTTCCCGTCTCCACCCGCGTATACTTCGGGCAAAGTTGCCAATCCACCTATGGACACCCTGGATCCCTCGGCTTTTCTGAGCACGAATACCCTGCAAAACGCGGCCGTGCTCACCATCATCCTGGCCTTCGCCGGCTATCTGGTCACATTCATGAGCAACCGCATGATGGCGCGCCGCGCCGACCGGCTGCGCCTGGTGAACCAGCGCCTGAACGAGTTTTATGGCCCGCTCTACGTGGCCACGGTCGCCGGCAACATCGCCTACAAGTCGCTGCTTGCCAAGCAGGGCAAAACGCAGTGCCATCCCATCCGCGACGAGGACCTGAAAGAGTGGGCGCTGTGGATGACCACGATCTTCATGCCCCTGAACGACGTTCGCGAGAAGATCATCATTGAGAATGCGCACCTGATCGTCGAAGAGCAGATGCCGCAGTGCCTGCTCGACTTTGTCACGCACGTGGTGGGCTATAAAGCACTGCTCTCAAAGTGGGCCGAGGGCGATTACGCCGAGCGCCGTTCAACCATCGGCTGGCCGCCGGAGTTCGATATCTACGTTGCGCGACTCGTACCGCGCCCTCAAGGCAGAGCAGACCCGGCTGCTCCACAATGCAGTTTGGCGAATATGGCGCCGGGCGAACGGGCACAAGTAAGTTTCGCTGAAGCGTCTTCTATGCAGAGCTCACACCGTCATTGCCGGATTCAATGAAGTCACCTGCGCCACGGCCTTGGTCAGGCGGGCTTCCTGCGGCCGGCAGCCTTTGTACTCAGCGCGAGTGTAAAAATGCTCCACCTTCTCGACGAGGTATGCGCCAGCCAGAAACTCTCCGTCAATGCCTTTTCCATCGCCGGGCAAAAGAATCACATCGCCCGCGCGCGGGAGCGAGTGCAATGTCACGAGCGGCACCAGGTTGATGCAACTGCCATCACCGGCGACAAACTCCAGGCAGTTCAGGCTGTAGAGTCCCTCGCGTGCGCGCCGCGCCTCCTGCCGCGCTTTCAGCGACTCATAGTAGGTTCCCGCCAAGACCGGAAGCCCGATCATGAAACCGACGACGCTCGAGTACTGTGAAATGAGAGAAAACCAGTGGTGGGACATGTCGCCGAACGCCTCCAGAACAGAGTCAAGTCAATTGCCAGACGACTCAAGAGTAACCGGAAAGCGTCCGCGCCGGGCCGTTCAGCCCTCAGCTATTGCCCAATCGATCCGTTGTCATGCACCCGTCCGCCGGAGAAGAAACGGTGCTGCACCATGCTGTCGCCGAGCAGGAAAAGCAGGATGAAAAAAATGGCAACGAAAACGAACTTCCAGATTCCGAGCCGATGCGGCTTTGACTCCCCTTGGGGCGCAGGATTTGAGTGAATTTCCATCGGATTCGCCTCACCTCGAATTTCCCGCCACTGAACTCGATGCCGGAGAACGCACTGTGGTTTTCTGGCACTCGCCCAGCCCGGACTTTCACGAAGTTTCGCGTACGTACCTCGTACCGGTCTTTCTTACGAAAGAAGCCAACAAATGAAAAGGTTTCAGCACAGGGAAGTTGCAGGCGCCATCGCCGCCAAGATCATACCGCTTATCCCGTAGTTGTGTTTGCTTTTTCGCCAGAGGACGGTGCACAGGTCGGCACCTCTTACGCGGGGATGCTCAATCCAAGGCTCTTCCACAGCCGCAGCGTCGGGCCGGCCTGGTTGATGGTGTAGAAGTGCAGTCCGGGCGCGCCGCCGCGCAGCAGCGTTTCGCATAGCCGCGTCACCACGCTGAGGCCGAAGTCGAGCAGCGCCGGCTTGTCGTCCTGCAGCTCTTCCAGCCGCAGCCGAATCCAGCGCGGCAGGTCGGCGCCGCAGCCCGATGCAGAAGCGCACGGTGTTGGCGTAGCCGGTGATGGGCATGATGCCGGGCACGATGGGAATCTTGATGCCGGCCTTGGCGCAGCGCTCCATGAAGTCGAAGTAGGCGTCGGCGTTGTAGAAGAGCTGCGTCAGCGCGGCGTCCGCGCCCGCTTCCACCTTGCGGCGGAAGTTCTCGAAGTCCTCGCTGGGCCCGTTGCCTGCGGATGCATCTCGGGATACGCGGCCACTTCGATCTTGAAGGCATTGCCGTGCTCTTCGCGGATGAAGCTGACCAGCTCGCTAGCGTAGTGGAATTCGCCCGGCGCCGACGGCGCTCATCGCCGTGGCCGGCAGATCGCCGCGCAGCGCCACGATGCGCTTCACGCCCGCCTCGCGATAGCGCTCGAGCTGTGCGGCGACATGCGCGCGCGTCGAGCCCACGCAGGTCAGGTGCGGCGCAGCTTCAATGCCGGCAGTGCTCGACCACCGCAAGATGGTCTCGTAGGTGCCTTCCTGGTCGGAACCGCCGGCGCCGTAGGTGACGGAGAAATAGTCCGGCTTGCACTGCGGCCAGCTGCGCAATCACTGCAGGCAGCTTCGCCTGCGCCTCAGGCGTGCGCGGCGGACCCAACTCGAACGAAAATGCTGAGAGGTGATGACATAGGGCTCAGGTTTCAGGTGATCAGTGGTTCAGGAATCGGGGTTCGGTGCGCGATGAATTGTCTTGGCCGCTGCTGTATTCTCTGACCCCTGATAACCTGACCCCTGATCTCTAGTACCTGTAGTTCTCCGCCTTGTACGGCCCTTCCACCGGCACGCCGATGTAGTCGGCCTGCTTCTCGCTGAGCTTGGTCAGCTTCACGCCGATCTTCTCGAGATGCAGCCGCGCCACTTCTTCGTCCAGCTTCTTGGGCAGCATGTAGACGTCCACCTTGTAGCTGTCCCTGTTCTTCCACAGGTCGAGCTGCGCCAGCGTCTGGTTGGCAAAGCTGTTCGACATCACAAAGCTCGGATGGCCCGTCGCGCAGCCCAGGTTCACCAGCCGCCCTCGGCCAGGATGAAGATCGCAGTGCCCATCGGGGAACGTGTACTTGTCCACCTGCGGCTTGATGTTGATCTTCGTCACGCCCTTCGCCTCGTTCAGCCGGTCGATCTGGATCTCGTTGTCGAAGTGGCCGATGTTGCAGACGATCGCCTGGTCCTTCATCTTCTCCATGTGCTCGAGCGTGATGATGTCGGTGTTGCCCGTGCAGGTAACGTAGATGTCGCCGCGGCCCAGCGTGTCTTCGACCGTGGTCACTTCGAAGCCTTCCATCGCCGCCTGCAGCGCGTTGATGGGATCGATCTCCGTCACCACCACGCGCGCGCCCATGCCGCGCAGCGAGTGCGACGAGCCCTTGCCCACGTCGCCGTAGCCGCAGATCACCGCGACCTTGCCCGCCACCATCACGTCCGTCGCGCGCTTGATGCCGTCGGCCAGCGACTCGCGGCAGCCGTAGAGATTGTCGAACTTGCTCTTGGTCACCGAGTCGTTCACGTTGATCGCCGGAACCAGCAGCTTGCCCTGCTCCATCATCTTGTAGAGCCGGTGCACGCCGGTCGTCGTCTCTTCCGAAACGCCGCGCCAGTCCTACGACCTTGTGCCAGTGCTGCTTGTCCTCGGCGTAGACCTTCTTCAGCAGGTCCTTGATCACCTGCTCTTCGTGGTTGCCGCTCGGCGTATCGACCCACTTGTCGCCGTTTTCCAGTTCATAGCCCTTGTGGATCAGCAGCGTCGCGTCGCCGCCGTCGTCGACGATCAGCTGCGGCCCTTTGCCGCCCTTGTGGGTGAGCGCGCGATACGTGCACTCCCAGTACTCTTCCAGCGTCTCGCCCTTCCACGCAAACACCGGAACGCCCGCCGCCGCAATCGCCGCCGCCGCGTGATCCTGCGTCGAGAAGATGTTGCAGCTCGCCCAGCGCACTTCCGCGCCCAGGCTCACCAGCGTCTCAATCAGCACCGCCGTCTGAATGGTCATGTGCAGCGAGCCGGTCATGCGCACGCCGGCCAGCGGCTTCTCCGCCGCATACTTGTTGCGGATCGCCATCAGTCCCGGCATCTCCTGCTCGGCGATGACGATCTCTTTGCGGCCCCAATCGGCCAGGCCCAGATCAGCCACTTTGTATTCGGTTTTCGACATTTTCCAGGGTTGCGGTTGCCATGCAATCTCCTTATATCGTCGTATCGTGATATATTGATATGTAGCAGAATTCCTGAATGGCGTCAATCATCAAAACGTTAAGCGTGGTAGCCGATCCCAACCGGCTACGTATCCTGTTGCTTCTAAAGGGCGAAGAGCTCTCCGTGGCCGAGCTGCAGGAGATCCTGGCCATGGGCCAAAGCACGATCTCCACGCACCTTTCGCAGCTCAAGCAGGCGGACCTGGTCGAAGACCGCCGCACCGGCAAGAGCAGCCTCTACCGCCTGAGCGCCTCTAGCGCGGGCGCCCTTTTGGACGAGTTTCTCGCCAAAGCCGGAGCAGAAATCCCCGAAGCCGCCGCCGACCAGGCCGCCATGCGCCGCGTGGTGAAAAAGCGCCAGGACAAAATGCGCGCCTTCTTCGACAGCGTGGCCGGCCGCCTCGGCAAGGATTACGTTCCCGGCAAATCGTGGAAGAGCCTGGCCGAAGCCCTTCTGCGCCTGATGCCGCCGCTGGTCATCGCCGACCTGGGCGCGGGCGAGGGAGCTTTCGCGCTCCTGCTGGCGCAGCGCGCAAAGAAAGTCATCGCGGTCGATTCTTCCGCCAAAATGATCGAAGTGGGCCGCGAGCAGGCTCCACGCCACGGCGTCAAAAATATCGACTACCGGCTCGGCGACATGGAAGAGATTCCCATCGGCGATGGCGAAGTCGATCTCGTCTTCTTCTCGCAGTCGCTGCATCACGCGCTGCATCCCGAGCGCGCGCTGGCCGAAGCGGCGCGGATTCTCGTGCCCGGCGGCCGCATCGTGATTCTCGATCTGGCCAAGCACCGCTTTGAAGAAGCGCGCGAACTCTACGCCGACGAGTGGCTTGGCTTCAGCGAAGCGGAACTCGAATCGATGCTGCAGAACGCCGGCTTCTGCCAGGTCGAAGCCGCCGTCGTCGACAAAGAGCCCGAGACGCCGCAGTTCCAGACGCTGCTCGCGGTAGCCAACAAACTGCGTTAATCCCAATCGCATTCTGCTCCGTCGCCGTCGGAGTTGCTGTTCAGTTTGTTGAGCGGGTTCCGCGACCACGCGCCGCTCAATACCAGAATTTGATCTTTGCCCAATCAACGGCGAACGGCTGCTTGCGACCGCGTAGCCAGAAGTAGTGCTTGTGCTCGTAGTCCATGGTCCACGGAGCGTTAAACGCGCCCAGGTCGATCACCTCGGCATAATCGTTCGTGTACTCGTCACGACTGTCGCCCAGGGTGAGCACCGACTCGCCGGTATAGCCGTTCCATCCCCAGTAAAAGTAATTGTGATGGCCGCTGATCGCGGTGGGCAGGCCGTATTTGCGGCCCAGAATGTTCACCGCGCTGGCTTCGCCGTAGTTGTCGCAGAAGATCGCAGTGTGCGCGCGGACGTCGGGCGGCAGAGCGTTGTAGCGCGCGGCAAATCCCTCGACCATCTGCGGCCAGCCGAAGCGGTCGGAGAGAATTTGCGGCAGCGGGCTGGTGAATTTTTCCATCCTCACCGAATCGGGAGCGAAGGGCCCGGTATAGGCGTTGTATATGCTGGGCGGCAGAATCGTGAGGGTGACGGGACCGGTGAAGATGACGAGCGTCAGGCCGAGGACGACCGAATACGTCTTCACTGCCCAGGGTCGACGGACGAGCTCCGCAAAGCCTACAGCGCCTGCCGCAAATAGAACCGGGTAAATCGGCGCGAGGTAATAGTGCTTCGCATGCATCGCCATCATCATCGCGAGGAACAACAGGTAGGTGATGGCGACGAAACGCCAGGCACGAGCCCGTTTCGAGAATCCGAGCCAGACCAGGCCGCCGATCCAAAGTGGCGCGGTGGAATAAAGCAGCACCTGGACCTGCTGGAAGAGGAAGACCAGCGGCGTGTGCTGCAGATTCTTGTCGGTGTGTTCGACGGTGTTGAGAAACTCATAAGTGGGGAAGTGATGGACCCACTGCCATAGAAAATTTGGCAGGGCCACGAGAATGAGGACCGCGACGCCGGCGGCGCAGGCACGCGAACGCAGGATGCGGCGCTGCGGGCTGAGCAACAAGCCCGCCAGCAGCGCGACGAGAAAGAAGACCGTTGACTGCTTGTTCTCGATGCCCAGCCCGGCCAGGAGACCGAAGAGCAACCATGCGCGGGGTTTGGCTGAGCCATCGGCCAAACGCAGGACAAAGAAAAGTGCGCCCATCCAGAAGCAGGGCTCGAAAGAGTTCATCGAGAGGTAATTCGAGGTTCCCAGGAAGACCGGAGCCGCCATCACGCAGGTCATGGCCAGGATTTGCGCAGGGCGCCGCCCGCCAAACTGCCAGGTGAGCAGGCCGGCCAGGCCGACGGTCACTCCGCCGGCGAGAAAGCTGAAGAAGCGATCGCCGGTGGGCGAAATGCCGAAGAGCAACTCAGCCAGTCGCGCCTGCAAAGCAACCATCGGCGCCTGGTCTACGTAACCCCATGCCAGATGATGCCCGCAAACCAGAAAATAGAGCTCGTCGCGGAAAAATCCGTAGCCGAGATGCGCGCCCCACAGCGAGCTTCCAAAATGAACGAGGAAGGTGAGCGCGGTAAAAATGCCGGCCAGCGCCAAAGCTGCCCGCATCGGCAATCGATCGGGAGTCTGCGCCTGACTTCGCACAAAAACGGCTGCTTCTTCGGCTGTCGCCAACGGTTTTGCCCCCAAAGCTATATTTTATGGGTTCTTCGCTCGCGTGTCGTGAAGCGGTCGTCAATTCGATCTGAACGCGGGCCGGAAATTGGCAAAACCTTCGCCGAACCCATATTCTGAACGGGCGACGTCGATGTTGCTGATCAAGTGGCATGCCATTCGCAATCCGAAGACAAAAGGACCAAAAGCAGCCGCATGGCTACAACCCTCACGTTCACGGGATTTGTTTGGAAGAATCTGCTTCGGCGGCGGCTCAGGACGTTCTTGACGCTGTGCGGAATTGGCATGGCGGTCGGCGCATTTGTGGGACTGGTGGGCTTCTCCCGCGCCTTCGAGCAGCAATGGCTGCGTATTTACTCCTCAAGCGGAATCGACGTCGCCGTGATTCGCGGGACCTTTGTGAATACCTCGCTGAATGAGTCCGCGGCGGCAAAGATCCGGCAGCTGCCCGATGTGGCTGATGCCGCGCCCATGATTTTTAACGTCATGGACCTGACTCCCGATGTAACTGCGCTGGTTTACGGCTGGGAAGCCGATTCCTTCGAATTCAGTTCGTTGAAGATTTTGGAGGGGCAACGCTTTCAAGATAGCCGGCCCGAGGTGATGCTGGGCGACCTGCTCGCTCAGGATCTGAAAAAGAAGCCGGGCGATACGCTTGAGATTCAGGGCACACAGTTTACGGTGTCGGGAATCTACCATGGCGCATCTACGCTCGAGGCCGATGCGCTGATCATGCCGCTCGACCAGTTGCAGCAACTGACAAGTTTGCAGGGCAAGGCATCAACGGTCCATGTGCGTCTGCGACCTGCACCTCGCGGCGAACCGTGGGATCAGTACATGAAGCAAGCGGAAGCTGAGATCGACGCCGCCGTACCCGGGCTAAACGCGGTACCGGCGGCAGAGCGCGCCAGCGACAATCAGATTGTCAAAATGGCCCAGGCTTCCGCCTGGGGTACCTCCGCCCTCGCCATCATTATCGGTATTCTCGGCATTGCGAACACCATGGTGATGTCGGTCTTCGAGCGCACGCGCGAGATCGGAATTTTACGCGCCATGGGCTGGAAGCGGTGGCACGTCCTGGCGCTCATCCAGTTGGAGGCGGCCGCGCTGGGCCTGGGTGGAGGCCTGCTTGGCATCGTGATTGGATGGTGCGCCCTGCGCGTGCTCTCGGTTTTGCCGCAGACGGCAAGCATCATCTCGTCATCTGTGAGCTGGCCGCTCCTTCTGGAGGCGGTGGGTATTGCGATGCTCGCCGGACTGATTGCCGGGGCGGTTCCGGCTTGGCGTGCCGGGCGTCTTTCTCCGATGGAAGCCCTGCAGCATGACTAGGCGTACTCCATGACTAGACCCACTCGAAGCAGCGGTACACCTTCAGCAGAGCCCAAATTACGCCGCGTCTCCCAGTCTCAGCGGGGCATGATCCTCAAGGCGCTCGCCGATCCACACCGCTTTGAGCTCCTGGAGAGAATTGCCAAGGCCGGTTGCCCGCTGGCCTGTGCCCAGGCGCTGACTGCCCTCTCGATCTCGGCGCCGACGCTCTCGCACCATGTAAAAGAGTTGGAGACGGCCGGGCTCATCGAGGTCCGCCGCGAGGGTAAGTTCGCTTATCTCACGCTGCGGCCTGGAGTTCTGGAGTCTCTCGCCCGCACCCTCTCCGCGCTGGAACTGGCCGGCTGCCCTCGCCCCTGAAACTCCTTTCAAGCGATTTTTACATCCTCACTGAATCCTTTCTTCCGGCTCGGCCATCAACTCGATAGTTGTCGAACCGTCGAAGTAACGACGATTCGAACCCCGGAGGGATACGATGAGCAGTCTTAAAGGCAAAGTGGCGCTGGTTACAGGTGCTTCCAAGGGAATTGGCGCGGGCATCGCCCGCGAACTGGCGGCGCGCGGCGCTGCAGTAGCGGTCAACTACTCAGGCAGCAAGGCCGCCGCAGAGAAGGTGGTGGCGGAGATCGAGGCCGAGGGCGGCAAGGCCGTCGCGGTGCAGGCAAATCTGGGCGACCCCGATGCGATTGGCCCCATGGTCAAGAAAGTTGCCGCGCAACTGGGCCCCATCGATATTCTCGTCAACAACGCCGGCGTCTACGAGTTTGGCGCGCTGGAGCAAATCACTCCCGACCACTTCCACAAGCAGTTCAACCTTAACGTCCTGGGCTTGCTGCTCACCACTCAGGCCGCCGTTGCGCACTTCAACCCGGCGGGCGGGAGCATCGTCAATATCGGCTCAGTGGCAGCCGATGGAATCGGCGGCGGCGCGGTTTATAGCGCGACCAAGGGTGCAGTGGATTCAGTCAGTGCCGCGCTGGCTCAGGAGCTGGGCCCGAAGAAGATTCGTGTGAACTCAGTGAATCCCGGCATGGTCATCACCGAGGGAGTGCAGGCAGCGGGCCTGATTGGCAGCGACTTTGAAAAGGAAACCGTGCAGCGCACACCGCTGGGCCGCGTAGGCCAGCCCCAGGACATCGCATCCATCGCCGCATTCCTGGCTTCGGACGAATCGGCCTGGGTAAATGGCCAGGCCATTCATGCCGCCGGTGGATTCCGGCTGTAATCGGGTACGGCTCCCATCCTTTCGGTCGCCGCTTCGACCGCTAAAGGATGGAAGCTGGGCGCGTCAGCCGCGTTCAGCTTCGAGAATCTGGCGCTTCCGCTCGACTCCCCAGCGATAACCGGTGAGCGAGCCGTTGGCGCCCACCACGCGATGGCATGGCACGAGCACTGCCACGCGGTTGACGGCGCAGGCGCGAGCCACAGCGCGCGTCGCTTTGGGATCGCCCATCTCGCGCGCCAATTGGCTGTAGCTGCGCGTTTCGCCGCGGGGAATCTGCCGCAGCGCCTGCCACACGCGCAGTTGGAAAACGGTTCCGCGCAAATCGAGCGGCTCCGGCATGCGCGGCGGCGCGGGGCTTCGGACGAGATCCGCACCCTCGCGAACGAACGCGAGTGCAGCGTCCACCCAGCGCGAAAGCGAAGGATCGCGGCGCAGCGTTTGCCGCGGGAAACTCGCTGCGCAGACTCGCTTCCGCCTCGCCCTTGGTGCCGGCCAGCGAAAGCCAGCAGAGGCCGCGCTTCGTCGCGCCCACCACGATCCAGCCAAACGGCGACCGCGCGGAGGCGAACCCGATGCTTTCGCCTCGCCCACCCTGTGCGAAGCGCGCCGGCGTCATGCCCAGCTGGTTCCCTTCATAGGCGCGGCTCGACGAGCCGAATCCTGCGGTGTAGATGGCTTCGGTCACCGGCTCTCCTTTCTTGAGTGCTACGCGCAGCGCGCCTGCCCTGAGGGCGCGCTGATATTCGAGCGGGCTTACGCCCATCTCGCGCTTAAAGAGCCGCTGCACGGTAAATGGGCTCAATCCGGCAACGCGGCCCAGCTCATGCAAGCGCACAGGCCGGTCAAGATGGCGTTCAATATAACCGCGGATTTGTTCCAAGGGTCTGCCCCACGCAGTGCGCCGCGGATGACACCGCGTGCAGGGGCGAAATCCGGCTGCCTGCGCCTCGGCCGGCGTAGAAAAGAAGCGCACATTGGCGCGCAACGGCCGGCGGCTTGCGCAACCCGGCCGGCAAAACACGCCAGTCGTCGTCACTCCGTAAATGAACCGCGCATCGTGGTCGCGCGCCAGGAGCTGCTTCCACGCGGTGTCGGCCCACGCGGCTTTGGGATCGATGCCTTCTGTAACAGCAGCCGGCGGAATGGGGCTTCTAGGCATGGTGTCTGTGATCGCGATTTGCGGAATGCTGCTCATGGAAATCATATTCGCCGATCGCCGCTTACGACGCACTCCGATTCTTGCGCGCAATTCCGATTGCGCCGGCCCACAATCGCGGCAGCGCCATGGCACGCGGGCCGCGCCCTGTGTTTGCCCCCGTCATTCACAACCATGGGTATGCGTAACCTTGTATCCTCGTTCTGCGCAAGAAATGACGCGTCACCTGGTCTGGAACCGCTCCGGCGGCCAGGAACGAAGCTAGGTCGTCTATGGAGGTGTCCCTGTGTCACGCAATCAGATTGTCATCGCGGCGCTCGCCGCCCTCTTCTCCATTTCCGCGCTTGCTAACGCCCAAGCCAACGGGCCGTACAAGGTTCTCAAGATTCAACTCGTGGGCGGAGATGGCGGCCTCGACTACGTGACCGCCGACCCGGATGGCCGCAACCTGTTCGTTGCGCGCTCCGGCCCCGCCGGCCACATCGGTGTCTTCAATCTCGACACGCTGGCCCAAGTCGGCGACATTCCCGGCACGAGCGGGCACGGCGGCGCCGTGGATACGGCGACGGGCCATGGATTTGCTACTTCGAAGCCGGTCACGATGTTCGATGCCAAGACCTTCGCGATCATCAAGAAGATCGATGTTGAAGGCAATCCCGACGGGTACTTGAACGACCCCTACAATCATCACTTCTATGTGCTGAGCCACTCCGAACCGAACATTACCGTGATCGACGATAATGACGGCTCCATTCTGGGCACCATCGACATCGGTGGAGCACCCGAGGAGGCAGCTACCGACGGGCACGGAAAGATCTACGTTGACATTGAGGACAAAGCCGCCATTGCCGTGATCGACGCGAACACCATGAAGATGGTGGGCAAATACGACGTTTCCAGCCGCGGCAGCGGCTGCGCGGGCCTGGCGCTCGACGCCAAAAACAACATCCTCTTCGCCGCTTGCCGCGAGAAGAGCAACATGGTCATTCTCTCGGCCTCCGATGGACACATCATCACCGACCTGCCCACCGGAGTGGGTTGTGACGGCGTCACCTTCAATCCCGAAACGATGGAGGCCTTCAGTTCGCAGGGCGACGGAACGATCACGGTGGTAAAGGAAAGTTCGCCGACCGACTTCGCCGTGGAGCAGACAGTGTTCACTCCGGCCCGGGCCAAGACCATCACGCTGGATAACAAGACCGGCAATCTTTACCTGATCACAGCCGAATACGGACCAACACCGCCGCCCCCTCCGCCGCCACCGGCAGGCGCTCCTCCTGACAATCGCCCGGCATTCATGCGGATGCCGCGCCCGCCGATGATTCCGGGGTCGTTCCAGATTCTCGTGGTGGGCAAGGACACGGGCACAAATTAACGGCGGCCCTGTGATCCTTTTTGATTCTTTTTGAGGCAGATGCGGCTTTTATCGAACTTGCATCTGCTTCAGCAGAACCTCGGCTCTCGTCAAATCCTCTTCCGTGTCCACGCCGATGGTGTCCCTTGGCGCGTCAGCCACATAGATCTGGATCCCGTTTTCAAGGAAGCGTAATTGTTCCAGCCGTTCCAGTTTTTCGAGAGGCGACGGCGGGAGGTCGGCAAAGCGTTCCAGCGCGGCTTTGCGGTAGGCGTAAATGCCGAGATGCTTTCGGTAGCCGGTAAAGCCCGTGGTGTCGCGGTCAACGGGGATCGTCGCGCGAGAGAAGAACAGCGCCCGGCCATCGAGCGCCGTGACGACTTTGACGGCGTTGGGATTGGTGAATTCCTCAGGCGGGCATGGGACGGAAAGGGTTGCGACCTCGACGCGTGGTCTGTCGAAAAGCCCGAGCAGCGGCGGGAAAAAGTCAGGCGTAAGCGTAGGCTCATCGCCTTGGATGTTGACGTAGATATCGGCGTCGATCTGGCGGGCCGCTTCCCTCACCCGGTCGCTGCCGCTGGGGCATGACGATGAAGTCATGACCACTGGGATCGATGCGGCGCGGCAGGCTTCGGCGACTTCATCGGCATCGGTCGCAACAACAACAGGATTCATGAGGCCGCTCGCGTGCGCAGCGCGCCACACCCATTCCACCAGGGGCCGACCGGCGATGGGCCGCAGCACTTTGCGCGTCATCCGCGTGGAATGGAGCCGCGCAGGAATGACGGCTGCAATGCGCAGGGAACTCATGCAGTCGAGTTTAAATGGATCGGGCAGGCACGGCCCGCGACGGCCTCAGGCCGCGATGGATTCCAACAGTCTTTGCGCAACAGCGAGGCCTTCGGCAGCGGCTTCAGGTCCCTCGCTCTGATGCTCGGCGTGGACGAACTCGATATCTGTAAGCCCGATGACGCTGAGAATCGCACGCAGATAGGGCTCCTGATGGTCGAGCGAATGGAAGGGCGATCCCGCAGGATAGGCGCCCCCGCGCCCCGTGAATACGTAAACTCTTTTGCCCGCCCGCACCAGCGGGGCGACACCCTGGGCGGAAAAGGCAAAGGTGCGCCCTTCGCGGACGATCATGTCGATCCACGCTTTGAGCGAGGCGGGAATCGAAAGGTTCCACATGGGCACGCCGAGCACAATAACATCGGCTGCGAGCAGCTCGTCAACAAACTTGTCGGAGCAGGCCAGCGTCCGTCCTTGCTCGGGCGTGAGCGCGGCGCGCGGGGTGACGTACGCATCGACCATGGCCTCGTCAAGATACGGGATGTTTTCGTGCGTGGTGTTGTGGTGGATGACCTTGCCGTTGGGGCTGTCTTTCTGCCATCGGCGCACAAAGGCGGCCGCGAGACGGCTGGAGATAGATTCGGTGCGAGGGCTGGAGTCGATGTGCAGAAGGGTAAGCATGAAAACGCTCCGGAAGACTGCGGATATTCTGAGGCAATTGTCGCAATAAACGCGCGTCCGGTGCAGTTTGACCTGCCTTCGCTACCCCCTTATCATCGAAATTGGCTCTTGAGCGCGATTGTGCCGCCGGAGCCTCCTCCCGGCGGAGTAGCTCAGATGGTTAGAGCGTGGGATTCATAACCCCAAGGTCGGCAGTTCGATCCTGCCCTCCGCCACCAATAAACCAAAAATTCCAAAGGAGTTGTGAGAAGCGGTGCACCTGCACTGCTGCGATCTCGGTGCAGGCTGTCCGTGTTCTGTCCGTGTTCCAGGCGGCCTAGGAACTCGTTGAAATTCGCCTAATAGTAGCGTCTTTACTGGCGGCTTTCGTTTCGTGTCGTCCAAAATCTGCTTGAAATGCGGTTTTGGCTGGTGTTTATAGAGGTTTGCGAGCCTCAGGGGATCATTCCCTCGGCCTGCAACCGTTGTTCAGGCACACTGCGCCCTGAGTGTTGTCGGTGGTTGAGCCATCAGTCGCGGCAGCCGGATCAGATTGTGCGCCGCGCAACTGAAGACGAACAGCCAGTCCACTTTCTCCAGGCCTCGCAACTTGACCTGGCGCAGCGGGCCGGTTTGTTTCAGCCAGCCAAAGCCCTTCTCCACCAGCCAACGCCGGCTCAGGCTGACGGCATAGCCGGGCTGGCGAGTGGTTCTGCGATCCAGGTTGCTTGCGCGGCCTTTGTCGTTCCTGGTGACGTGCGGCGTCACATTCAACTCCCGCACCGTGCTGACGAAATCTTTCGTGTCGTAAGCCTTGTCAGCGCCCACCGTAATGCGGCGTGAGCGGCCCGCCTGCTTTTCGGCAAGCATCAACAGCGCCGCATCGCGCTCGGCATAACCGTCGGCATGCGTCACCATCGCCGCGGCGATCAGACCGTTGCGGTTCTCCACCAGCGCATGGCCCAGATAACTCAGCTTCGACTCTTTGCCGTAGCTCTTCTTGTACAGTCGCGCATCGGTGTCGGTGGTCGATTCATGCGTCTTGTTCGATCGCTTCTGGCCGTGGAAATTCGTACCATCACCGTCATCGGAGCCGTCCTTGGAGCGAAAGCTCTTCTGCGAGGCCCATGCCTGGATCAGCGTTCCATCGACGGTGAAGTGTTCGTCGCTCATAAAGCGCTTGGCATGCTTGTTCACTTCGGAAAAGAACTGCTGCGCCACTTCGGAAGTCAGCAACCGGTCGCGGTTCTTCGAAAACACCGCATGATTCCATACCGCGTCGTCCATGCCAAGACCCACAAACCAGCGAAACAGAAGGTTGTAGTCGATCTGCTCAACCAGCAGCCGCTCCGAACGCACAGAATAAAACACCTGCAACAACAGAGCCCGAAGAATGTACTCCGGCGCAATCGACGGGCGGCCCGAATCGGCATACAACGCATCGAACTCCGCGCTCAAGGTCTGCAACACCCTATCCGTCAGCTTGCGGACTGCACGCAATGGGTGATCCTGAGGCACTCGCTGCTCCAACGATACATAGCTGAACATACCGTCCTGAATCCGCTCATCTCCACGCATGCCTGTTAGACGAATGGCAGCGAACCTCCGACCCACAACGGGTACCTATTTCAACAAGTTCCTAGAGTGCTACCCGTGGCGCAATTGATCTTATGTGCAAGAGGTTATTGCTGTTTACACCGCGCCATAAGAGTTCATCGGGCGGAGCTTGAACTTGCAATGTGAGCAATTCTGAACAGCCAGCCATTCCCTCCATATGCAATCAGTCGCAGGGTGAAGCGTCGAAATTCACGTGCTGGCGGTCGAATTGGATGGTAACGACGGGCTTATAGTGACGTTTTCGGACGGGACGACTGGCGGATACGTGGTTGAGGAGCTACTCCAGCTTAGGCCAATTCGAGAACGAGTGAAGATCAAGAAGACTCAACAATCCAAAATTAGAGTGCAGCTATGACACCTCATATTCTTGTTATTGATGACGATTCGGCAGTGGCTAACACTGTTGCCATGGTGCTGAATATGGATGGCTTTGAGGCGACGGTTGCGTACAGCGGTGAAACGGGACTCGAACTTGCCCGTAACCGGGAGTTCGACTTCCTCGTGACAGGTGTCGTGATGCCGCAGATGAACGGCATTGAGGCCGCAATTGAAATCCGCAAGCTTCTTCCCAAATGTAAGGTTCTTCTAGTCTCCGGGGACAACGAGTCAAGTGCTCTCGTTCAAGATGCCCTGTCTCGGGGTTACAAATTCGAAATACTCCCCAAGCCGGTGCATCCTCTTGTACTTTTCCAAACGCTTCGCTCATTCGGAACCGCACTGTCTAAATAGAGTGTGCAAAAAAGAACAGTCAGCTACTTGGCAGAGGGGTATTTTCTTTGCCATGAACAACGACATCAAAATCCGGATAGTTGAAACTGACAGGGAGAACGGCCTGATGGTGACGTTCTCGGATATAACGATAGGCGGATATGTCGTGGAGGAGTTGCTATTGCTGGAACCCATCCGACAACGTGTTGAAGAGCCTCTGGATTCAAACTGACCAACTACCCGATTTCCAAGCCGCAACAGCATCAGACGTGTGTACTCTAAGCTTCTCAGCGGGGAACGCCTGATCTCCACCGATCCGTCTGGCGTTCAGTGTGAGATTCAGAACGGAAATTTCCACTCAGCGTGGAGCACTTTTCTTTGGGTGGTGCTCCGCATATCGGACACTCGAATTCTAGTGAGAAATCATACAAGGCCGGACTCCAGTAGATGCGCCCCGGAACCCCGGATCGACATTAAGGTTCTATTCGTCTCCGTAGCTTGAACCAGAGAGGGCGCACTGATGGGACTATAGCTGCGCTTCGATCCATCGAATGTGATATGTGTCACAGTAAACTGCTCTGCGGCAGGATAACGTCATGGCACGCTGTACCCTTTCCTTTGAACTGGCACAGAGCCTCTCGGAAACGAGGGGCTTTCGCGTTGGGAGGAATCCTTAAGACTCCAGCGCAGCCTCTGAGCAAGCGTCACGACTGGCGAGAGCGATCATGGACTTCGTTGACAGACAATTGACGTGCGTGGATTGCGGAGCCGAGTTTGTGTTTACAGCGGGTGAGCAACTTTTCTTCCACGACAAACAGTTTACGAACGACCCGAAACACTGCAAGCAGTGCAAGGCGAATCGCGCCCGTGGAACGAAAAGAGTGCGTCCAGAGACGCGCACAACCTGCGCTCAGTGTGGCTTGGAGACAACCGTTCCCTTCAAACCAACGCAGGGCAGACCCGTGCTTTGTCGAGCATGCTTTCAGAAAGTGGCGTGACCGTAGTCTGTGGATATGGTGAAGCATGAAGCATGAACCGATTGTGCTTGAGAGAACCGACTGGCGGGTTACGAAGGCCGCGTGCTCGTGTGGGGCAGTACTCCAACTTGCCGGTTATATTGGCACTGTCAAGGAACAACACCAGAAATTAGTCGCAGCGTTTCAGAAGCACAAGATAGAGAAAGAAAGGGCACGGCAGAAACCCGTTCAATCCGCTTTGCCAAAGCCCACCGAGATGACACCCTGCGAAGATGTGAACCGCCATCCCGTGTAAGCGAAGGTTGACTCTACCCGATACGCCTCAGGTTTGTGATGCAAAAACGCAAGCAGTTCGTCGTCACCTGCAAAGACTGTCACCGGGCTGTTCCCACCGGTGCGAAGGAGTTCCCCTTCCAGTCAATAATTGTCACCTGCCCACTGTGTGGGAAGCAAAGCCGATACCGGCCTTCTGAGGTATTGTTGGGCTGGCCGACTCAATTGGTGGCGAAGAAACAGCGGGCGTGACCCTCTTCCGGATCACCGTGCAAAGGGTTCACCATCAATCGAACGTGCGGCATTTGTCGCGGGCAATTCCGAAGAGAGAAGGGGGGAGACATGGACTTCCGTGATAGAGAACTGAAGGGTGAGCAACACTGCAAGCAATGCCGAGCGAAGCGTAACCTCTGTTCCCACAGACATGTTAAGCGCGTTCGCTTTGAGACTAGGACATCATGTGCGGACTAGAATCCAGTACACAGGCTCCCGCAATTCCAACCGAAGCGCCAACGGGTTCAAACAGAGTCCACCTCCACGCTGCAATCCCACCACCCTACGTTTCCCCTCGGAGGTTGACCATGGCGTCGTCGCCCCAACTTGATTTTGTTCGCCGAGCCAATCCAGACGGCACCACAGATTCCATTTGCGAGAAATGCTTCGTTATTGTCGCCACCGCGACTTGCGAGGCTGACTTGGATTCATCCAACCGAAACCACAAATGCGATCCGTCGAAGCTGGAGTATCTCAAGAAAATTGTCGAAAGATTCGATGCTGTCGGAGAATCTACGGAACCAGTGCCGATGAAGCAGTCTTTAGCTTCGTAGATGGTACACGAATATTGCCCTTGAGTATCGGGTGTCACATACAGCAGTTCAAGAAAATAGCAGCATCTACCCCGTCAGAGGATTTCTGGAGAAATACCATCGAGGATTGGGTTCCAAACCGGGACGATATTGTCACGCTCAGTGCAAACGATACACGGTCTGAGCCTTGGCACGGTCGTGTTGCACGTGTAGGGGCTCTCATGGACGGCAAAGTTCATCTTGGCATTGTAGGGTACGGATGGACGTATGCTGCCAAGGGCGAGATTGTTATTCATGGCCAAGCGGAGAAGATGGGTTGACACTGAGCGAAATCCCCGCGCCGTAGACAAGCCTGCAAACAATCCATTGTGATGGGACGCACATCTTCCATTTGAACAGCATGACACTCTCTCGACACCTCACATGAAAGAGCATTCACTAGTCCCAGTCAGCCTGACACTGCACCTTGTGGTCAATAAGGATGACGGGGCTTCCTTTGTTCGTGGTCGGAACGACATTCATGAGCTTCTCCTCCACCGCCTGATGGTGCTAGAAGCTGCCTTGCAACGAGTCGAAGAACTACGGCGCATCGCAGCCGATAGACCCACTCCATAGCAACGCGCATCACCGCCCGAATCGCGTGTAGCGAAGCAAGCCTATAATCTGACCACCATGCCGGTTCCGTTCCATCCCGCCGTGCCGATAGCTTTCCATCCGAACTTCTTCTTCGTATGCCCAACTTCGGAAAGCGCATAGAAGTGATTATTGATTTCGAGAAGGCGGGGAAGAAGCCAGGCGCAGAAATATTCCTGAACTGCTTGCCACCGGGTGGCTGTAGATGGTCAGGAGAACTTCCTATGTTTAAGGGTGCGCCAATGCCGGGAGTTCCGGGGACATTTTCGTGATTAGAAACCCATGTAGGTTATGGCGATTGACTCGTCAAGCATGTGTTGGAAGGCAAATGGGGGTATATTGATGCATCAGGGAAAATAAAACGGAGATTCCGGGCAGAGAAGGCAGGAACTCTTGGCTCAGTACAAAGGACTTGTTAAGTGGTTTAACAACGCCAAAGGCTACGGATTCATCGGACGTGACGACGGGCCGGATGTATTCGTCCATTATTCTGCAATTCAGTCGGCTGGATACAAGACGCTGAAAGAGGGCGATGAGGTCGAGTTCGACATAGTCGAAGGACAGAAGGGCCCACAAGCGGAGTCAGTGACCATCTTCAAGCACACCACCGACCCTACAGCCTGAAAGCGCAGACTCCAGCCATTTCCAGCTAGGGCTTCGTTCCATTCATCACGCCGAGCAGATTCTGGCCGCATGTCCCATGTACCGATCTTCACGCTCGACGCTTCTCAGAGATAGAAGGGGAAGGACGTACGCTTACGATGCTTTGGGTGAGGATATTTTGCACAGACGTGTGCATCAAAGGCTTCCCCAACGTCCCTAGAGGGAATCTCGGTATTGCCGATCAAGCGCGGATGTGGACGCACCCAACTGCAAACCGTACATACCCAACCCTCGAACCACCCTTCTTTACGCCACGCCAATTCTCTGCCTGTTTTCATGGACACCTATTACGCCGATCCGTCCAGCGCCGAGCGTCTGTGGCAATTCAAACTGCAGCACTACCGGCCCGGAGACAGAGCCGTCCGTTCACGGCGAACTCACGAACTTTGCGCCCATCGACACGCCGCTCCCATCCATCAGCGAATCCTTCACCGCAGAGGCAAGGGATGCGGCGGCGTGCCAATTGGGTGAACCTGGCCGATGAGCTTGGCGTAGACCGCAGCTACATTTCAGACATGGAACGAGGGGAAAAGAACGTTTGCCTGCCAACCATGGAAATTATCGCCATTGGGTTCGGCGTCAGTATCTCCAAACTCGTTTCTAGGCTTTAAATTCTACTTCTCATCTCCCAACTGCGGAGCTTCGCCTTTGGCCCGCAGCGCTTCATACAACTGAGCCGGTCCGAGCAGCACATCCCTCAGCCCGCTGCGCACTTTTTATGACTCCAGGGCCTGCTTGCTCATCGTCGAATGCGCCGCCAGCGCATCCATGATGGCATTCAAAATGCCGCTGGCCAGATCGTCAGGAGGCGACGGGGTGTACACTGGCTGCGATTGGGCCGCAAAAATGGGGATTCCCGTTAAAAGCGTGGTTTAATAAGGTGCGAGGAGGTCGCTACGATGAAACACGCACAGAGGCTCACGTTTCTCTTCGCTTTCGCGGTTCTTTTCGTTCCCCTCGTTGTTGCTCAGGGCGCCACGTTTCACGCCACCCTTGGGGGCAAGGAACAATCTCCACCGATCGACACGCCAGGGCATGGCAGGGCCACTTTCGTCTTGAGCAAGAGCGGCGAAAGCTTGAATTATCGCCTCAACGTGGCGGATATCGACGACGTCTCAATGGCCCACATTCATATCGCTCCCGCGGGCAAGGATGGCCCTGTCGCCGTCTGGCTCTATCCCTCGCATCCGCCTGCCGTGGCGAAGAATGGTGAATTCACCGGCGTATTGGCCCGTGGGGCCATCACCGCCGCCGATCTCCGGGGCCCGCTCGAGGGCAAGACAATCGCGGATCTTGTGGACGACATCAAGGCTGGGAACGCCTACGTCAACGTTCACACCAAGGCGCATCCAGGTGGCGAAATTCGCGGCCAGATCCATTAGTAGCTACTGCGTCATAAATGCGGAGAACTACAGCAGCAGCCCGATGCAGTATATCGTCGGGGGGCAGGGGTTATGCCAGTTTGCAGGAATTCTAGCTTAGCGTGACTCCAGCCCCAAGAGCAGCCGGTCCGCCACTTCCATATTCCACCTTACTCGCAACCACTCAGCAAAAATGGCACGGCGTTCGTTGGGCTCCATCCGGTCATCCGCGAATGATCGCCGAAGTGATTCTCCGGTAATCCGGCACAGAACCACCATCACCTTCAAATTCTACATTTGGTATTTTGCACCTCACGGTCGGAGCGAAAAGCTTGTTGAATCCAATATTCATTCCGTCCGCGAATCCGCGTTTGTGAATGTAACCGCGCTATCTCTTACGCTGTCATGATGAGGTGCGCGCCACCGACAACCCGTTCTGGCTGCAAGTGCAAAGCTAGTGTACTGTGCTTGCTGTTGCAGAGCATGGCGCGTTTTCCGAGAGAGTCGCATTCTCAGCCTTCAGAGGAAAGGTCAGAAAGGAATAGTTGCAGATGGCGCTTAGTAACTTGAAATCGATGGGCTTCGATACGCAAGCGTTACATCGGGCCTGCATGACAGCCTGCTGGTCGGTCACCATTTTGCCGCGGTCGGCCCTTGGCTCTTGGGATGCGGACTTCGGCCAGCGTGGCTTCCGCAAGCGTAGCTTTTCCCGGATAGGCACTTTCAAGCCGAACTCCCAACGGAAAACCTTGACCGTCGACCAGTACCATCCACTTCGCGCCCTTGCCGCGCTTGGTTTTACCGACTGCAGAGCTCCCTTTTTGGCGGGCGCAAAACTGCCATCCAGAAAACTCTCTTCCCACTGCAATAAGCCTTCGCCCCCAGCGCCCAAGCAGCGCTCGCCAGGCATCGAGCCAGACACCCTGCTCTTCCCACTGCTTCAGACGACGCCAGCAGGTGGGTGTTGAAGGATACTTATCCGGCAGAAACCGCCACGCCGCGCCCGTCCTGAGTACCCCCAATATGCCTTTCAGACAGGCCCGATTCGAGGCCGACGGGCCGGCCACGATTATCCTTGCGCCGTCTCGGCTCAGGCAACAGTGGCTCAATTAACGCCCACAGCGCATCCGTCAACAACTCAAACCGCTTCTTGACCATACAAGAAGCTCAACAAAACAAACCTCTATAGCGAAAGTACCCCGCTTGAGGTCGAACCTATTTATGAAACACGCTGGCTCTGTTGACATCCTCTCTGCGAGCAGTGAAACGACAGGCAGCTAGAGGCGGTAAAGATCGAAGGCTAATCCAAGGAGGAGTGCTTGGCGGGATTGAGTGTGCAGGGTTCTGCCGGGCGCCCGGCAGGAGAGTTTGCGCTTCACGGCTGAGAAGACACTTTCGATCAAGGAACGTTTCCCATACTGTTCTGTGGGGAAGTTCTCGCGCATCTGGAGGCGCACACCGGATGCCCTGCAACTGGAGCGGCGTTTGGCCGGGATGATGCTTTGAGCCTGGAGTTGCTCGCGGCAGAAGGTGTGATTGCGCTCGGAGTCGAACTCGGCGTCGGCCAGCACGCAGCCGATGGGAGTATGTTCATGCGCCTGGCCCACCAGGATAGGTAGGGTGGCACAGTCGTTCCACGGTGCTTGACGAGCCCACTGAGCCAGGATGAGTTGCCGCTCTACATCGACCACGGCGAGCCACTTCAGCCAATGTTTCCAGGTGCGCTGCTTCTGGCCGAAGTGCTCTACACGGCGGATGAAATAACTGCTCACCGCGGCCTGCGACAGCCCGGTGGCATCGACGGCTACCGTGGCCGGACTTCGCCACCTCCCGGGCATACGGCGTACGATCTCCTTCATCACCCGCGCCACATCGGCCGGATCAAGCCGGACCAGAAAGCGATACAGCGTGGTGTAGTCGGGAACGGAGTTCAATGCGAGGGCAGATCGCAATTCCGCGTGCTCACCCAGCCGAACCTCAGCCTCGCGAAAGGTCCAATCCTCGTAGCGCATCAGGCAAAGCACAGCCAGCAGTTGCGGCTGCGTAAACTGCCGCTTGCTGAACTTGGTCCGCTGCGCGGGCAACACTCTCCCGCTGACATCGAGCGCCAGCCGGGCAAATCGCACCAATCCAACCTCGGCCATACGGAATGCAAACAGCCAGAGCAGTTTCAGCTTAACCCGCTTCTGCCGCGCCGGAACTGCAGAGTGCCGAGGATGTCAACAGAGCCAAACACGCTC
>CAWAJH010000008.1:0-88189 GCA_963782285.1 uncultured Acidobacteriaceae bacterium | reverse complement strand
GCCGGCATACTTAAATCGTTCATGCAAACAGCGTATCGCGTCGGTTCGCTTCTTATCGACGCGGCGGCATCGGGTAATACTGCGCGTACTGGCGCGTGTTGCGGGTCTGAACCTCGTGGACGATGAGGTAGATCAAGAGAATCAGAACCAGCAGGGGGCCGAAGAAGATCCAGGGCGAGATGGAGACGCGATCGCCGCCAACCGATGTCGAAGGGGGTGCATGCACGGCGCCGAAGATCGCAACCGCGTCTTTGTGCACGACGACGTTCTCGCCCAGATGTACCGAGCCGAAGAAGGAAACAAGGTCGTCGCCGATGTTTGAATTGTCGGCGACCGAAACATTGCCGAAGAAATCGACTACGTCGTGGTGCGCCTCGCCGTTCAGACGCACGTTCCCGAAGAAAACAACAATGTCGCCCTCGGCGTTGCCTTCAATGTGGACGTTGCAGAAGAAGCAAACAGCGTCTTTAATCGGTTCGTTGGCGCTGACATCGATGTTGCGGAAGAATTGGACGACGTCCTGTTCGGCATAAGCCGGCACAGCCGCAGCCACCAGGGCGGCGCCGAGGAAACAGAGGGCGAAATATCTCCTGCGCATGGACGGGTCAGCCTCGCTACCAACTCACTATACGCGCGACGCCGGAGGAAAGTTCCCGGCGGTCGCGGGGGTGAGCGCCCGGGTCCACTCCGCGGCAGAGTCCACGAGGACGTCGGGGGGAGTATCCATAAGATTTTGCGGACCAAAGCCAAACGAACAGCCGAGCGACCACGCTCCGGCGTTCCGCGCGGTCTGCACGTCAACCTGGCTGTCGCCGATCATCACGGTCTCCTCGGGCGTCGAGCCGGTTTCTTCCATCAGTGAGCGCAGGCCGAATGGGTCGGGCTTCTTTTGAGGAAAGCTGTCGCCGCCGTAGATGTGGAGGAAGTAGCCGGCCAGGCCCAGCCCCTCGCAGATTCCGCGCGCGGGGCGAACCGGCTTGTTGGTAAGCACGGCCATCGTTCTTGACGGCCCGCTGGGAGCGTCGTGCAGCTCGTGCAGGGCCTTCAACGCGTCCAGAACACCTTCGTAGGCGTAGGTGAAGTCGAGCTTGTGTTCGCGGTAGTACTGCAAAAAGAATCCGTAGGCCTTGGAAAAGAGATCCTCGTCAACCTGGTCGAGAGGCAGGCTGCCGGCCAGTCCCAGCGACCGGCGCATGAGCATGGGCGCTCCGTTGCCGACGAAACCGGCAATCGCTGGATCGGGCAGTGGGCCGAGTTCAAACTCTTTGAGCGCCGCATTGACGCTGTTGCATAAGTCCTGCGCCGAATCGATCAGGGTGCCGTCGAGATCGAAGACGAGCAGCCTCAAACGCTCGGCAGGAATCGGGTGAAAAACACGGATCATGGGTTTAGTGTAACGGGCGGCGAGCATAGCCCGGACAGCCTGCCGCGCAGCATAATGAGACGAAGCGACTGAAGCCGCGGAGAGGAGTGGAAATTTTGAAGAAATCCCTGGCGATCTGCGCCGTTCTGCTTTGTTTTGCGACGAGCCTGAACTGCGCAGCCTCGCAGCAGCCACGATTCAGCAACGACGCCACGGCTGAGCGCATTCCCAACCTGGACAAGCTCAAGCAGGAACTGAGGGAGTACCACGACTGCACCTGCAAATGCGGCTGCTACGAGCATGACATCGACCGGCAGGCCGATCGCGCCATCGCGTTCCTTCGCCGTCGCGTCGCTCATCGCAGCACCAATAAGAAACTGGCCCTGATTCTCGACATCGACGAGACAACACTTTCAAATTACATAGAGCAGACAGGCGCGGATTTCGCGTACAAGCCGGCCGCGTTCGATGCCTGGGTGCAAACCGCGCAGGCCACCGCGATTCCGGGAACCCTGCGCTTATATAAGGAGGCCCAACGGCTGGGTGTGACCATCTTTTTTATTACTGGTCGCCTGGAAACTGAGCGAGCGGCGACGGAGCGCAATCTGCGCTCCCAGGGATTCGATCGTTGGAGTCTGCTGGTGATGCGCCCGGCGGCAACCAGCGAACAGAAGATCGGCGAGTTCAAGCAGCAAACGCGCGCTGAGATCGCCACCCAGGGGTACACCCTTGCGCTGAACGTTGGCGATCAATGGAGCGACCTCAGGGGCAAACCGGAAGCGGAGCTTTCAGTCAAGTATCCTGACCCGTTTTACTTCATTCCGTAGCACCGGCCGCCGAACCGGCGACGCGCGGACTGGGGAGCGCCTACGGCCAGTAACTCGAGAACTTCACTCTCGGCGCCGACGAACTCAATGGATTCGAATGCTGCCCGAGCCTGTATGGACGCGCACAGCAGGCCCACCCCCGCCAATATTCCCCTTCAGATGGTGCCTCTCGAAAGATCCCTCGGTCGTAATCTCGCGGTCGCAGTGAATGCCGCCCGAACCGGTTCCGGCATCGAGAGTGACTGAAGCACCGCCAGTCCACAACTCCACGCTACCCGAACCGGTATCGAGCCTCCACGCATTTGAGGGCGTCCCGGCAACCCTGATGCTGCCCGATCCGGTATGAGCGTTCAGTCCCCCATGCACGTTCTTCAGCTCGATCGAGCCGGAACCGGTCTGTGCCTTCACTTCGCCGCTGCCCACCTGCTCTGCGTAGATAGTGCCCGAACCCGTTCCAAGCGTAAAGCTGCCCTCGAGCCCCGTAGCGTGAATCGAGCCGGAGCCGGTATTCAACTTCGCGTCAGACCCGACACCATCGTCGTAAATGCTGCCTGAGCCCGTCCCTGCGTCGAGAAAAGAATCGGCGGGGGCCTGGATCTCATATTCGATGCTTATATTGTTCAGATTCCGGCGCACTTCTCCGATGCGCACAATGTTGCCCGTTTGCTCAATGCCCGGATGGGCCGCAATCTCTTGCACCTCTTGGTCATTTCCACCCCAGTTCGATTTCACGCGGCCGAAGATGTGCACGCGCCCGGAAGGGCCGACAGAGAGGTGAATCGAACCTGAACCGGTTTTGACCGCCACGTCAACTCTGCCGGTGACTGCCAGGTCGCGCTCAAAGGTTGCCTCAGCCGCCCGGACGGGAGCCGCTCCAAGCACCGCGACAGCCATTAAAGCCGCGATTCCCAAAAGAAGATTCTTCATTAGGTTCCTCGATCCTTCCACGGTTCGCTGAATGCACAGCGATCCTCCGAGTCATTACGCAGCTTCCGCCCTGACGGTTCCCTGAAAATGCAAGAAACAAAGTTGATTCAGTAATTTGTCGTTTGGCTGTCCCGAGCCGTAGACGATGCTATCCTCTGACCGGGATGCACAGGTTGCTGCTGTTCAAGCCGGTCGCTGTGGCCATGCTGATTTTGGCCAATGCCTACTTTGTGGCTGCCGAGTTCGCACTCGTTTCGCTCCGCGACACTCGGGTGGAACAGTTGCTGGCAGGGCGCGTCCCAGGAGCCAGGGCCGTGCGGCGGCTGCAGCAAAACCTCGACGACCTGCTGCCCGCTGTGCAACTGGGCGTAACGCTTTGCTCTCTGGCGTTGGGCTGGCTCGGCGAGCCACTGGCTGCGCAGATTCTTGCGGGCTGGATGAGCGCGCTGCCGGACGCAAAGATTTACGCAAACGTAACCGCCGTAGTCGTTGGATTCGCGCTGATCACTTACCTCCATGTGGTGGCCGGCGAGTTGGTGCCGAAAGGGCTGGCTTTGCAGCGCACCGAGGCACTGGCTGTGGCGATTGCGCCTCCCATGCTGGTGTTCATGGCCGTGACGCGGCCCATCGTGCGCTTGCTGAGCCGCTCGGCAGCCGCGATTCTGCGCGGCTTCGATATCCCCACGACGGAGCGCGCCGCTGCCGTCCACTCGGCGGAAGAATTGAAGTTGATTGCAACGTCTGCCCGGCGGCTGGGCGTGCTGCCGGAATTTCAGGAGACATTGGTGCACCGCGCGCTGGAACTGGGTGACGTGCCTGTGCGCGAGATCATGACCCCACGGCAGAAGATCTTCTCTCTGCCGTCGAACTTGACGGTCGAGGAAGCCTGTGCTCGAGCCTTCATCCGCAACCACTCGCGCATTCCGGTTTACGACGACGCGCGCGGCCCCGAACACATTGTGGGCGCGGTGTATACCCGGGACCTGGCGCGGCTGTTCTATTTCGGCAGGTCAACTGCCTCGCCCGTAGCGCCGCAAAGCGGCCTGCGTCTCACCCAGATCATGCACGAGGTTCTCGTGGTGCCGGAATCCAAGTCGACGCTCGACCTGCTGCGCGATTTTAAGCAGCACCGGCGGCATCTGGCCATCGCGGTGGATGAGTACGGATCGACGGTCGGGCTGGTGACGGCGGAGGACGCGATCGAGCAGCTGGCAGGCGAAATGGAAGATGAATTCGATACGCCATCGCATCCGGTGCTCGACCAGCGCCGGCGGAGCGGTGCTGATGGATGGCACTGTAAATCTGCGCGACCTGGAAACGCAGATGCACTGGAGCCTGCCGCGCGATGGCGGAGTGGAAACGCTCGCAGGATTTGTGCTGGCGCGGCTGGGACACATTCCCGAACCCGGAGAGTCGGTGGAGTTTGAAGGACGGCGCCTGACCGTGGTGGAAATGGACGCGCGGCGCATCGCGAAGATTCGCGTGGAGGTTTTGGAGCCGGAATTGCCTGCGACGGAATGATCGCCACGAAATTGAGCGCCGAAGGCGTGGTACATCGTTTATTAACCTCGGCGCGTCCGCTCCCCGTGCAAAGTCGAGCCGAATCGACGAAAATAGAATTGGATGAATCGTTCGAGCAAGAGTCGAAATCAACTTGCGCAATCCGAAGCTCTCCAATGGACCGCCGAAGAATTTGAGCGGCTGGTATTCGAGTGCAAACCCAAGGCCGCGGTATTCGATTGCGACGGAACGCTGTGGAGCGGCGACGCAGGCTACGGATTTATGGCCTGGTCGCTGGAGCAGGGGTTGGTGTCGCGATCGACTCAGGACTGGATCGACACGCGTTATCGCGCCTATCGCGCGGGCAATGTGAGCGAAGAAGCGATGTGCGGCGAAATGGTGCAGATGTACGCCGGATTGCGCGACGAAGAGCTGCAAGATGCTGCTGCGCGATATGTGAACAAGTTTGTGCGCGAGCGAATTTTCGCGGAAATGGCCGCTCTGGTGGCTAGGATGCAGCAAGGCCGAGATCGAATTATGGGCGGTAAGCTCGACCAACCGCTGGGTGATCGCCGAAGGCTTGCGCGATTTCGGAATTCCAAATGAGCGCATTCTGGCCGCCGAAGTGCGCGTGGCCGACGGAATCATCACCAGCGAAATTGTTGACGTTCCTACCGGTCCCGGCAAAGGCGACGGCACTCAAGCGCGTGGGATTGCCGGCTCCGGATGCGGTTTTCGGCAACTCGATTCATGACCTGGCGATGCTGGAGATGGCGCGCTGCCCGTTTCCGGTGAATCCGTCGCCGGCGCTGCTGGAGGCGGGGGCAAAACGGGGCTGGGGCTACTTCAGACCCAAAGCCGCCGAGGGCGTTGAATCTGAAGTGGCGGGAGAGTCGGGCCTGCTTTCCTGAACCGATCAGCATTATATCTCGCCTTCAATACCCGTCCGTGCAGCCGGTAATACATCCTCAATTCCAATGCCTGATATCTCTTTTGTTTCGTTTACACTCGAAGTGTGGAACAGGGGCAGCCAAAGTCCAGTACACATGCTCCCGGACCCGCCTTGCGCTTTGTGGCGGCGGCGCTGATTGTGCGCGACAAAGAAGTGCTGATCGGCCAGCGGCGGCCGGATCAGCCCATGGCATCGCTCTGGGAGTTTCCCGGCGGAAAGATTGAGCCGGGCGAAAGCCCGCAGCAGGCGCTGGCCCGCGAGCTGTCAGAGGAGCTCGGAATTCGCGCCGAGGTCGGCCCAGCCGTGACGCGAATCCGCCATCACTATCGCCGCGGCGGCGCCGTCGACTTGCAGTTCTTCACGGTGCGGGAGTTCAGCGGCGAGATCGATAACCAGATCTATCAGCAGGTGCGCTGGGTGAAGCTCGAAGACCTGCCCGGCTACGATTTTCTGGCTGCCGACCGCGGGCTGATCAAGGATCTGGCGGCGGGAAAGTACTGTAAGGCGAGGTTCCTAGCGGGCGCGCAAGAAATCCACTTGATATCCGTTACGTTACGCATTACACTTGCGTATGATTCGATCCTTCCGCCACAAGGGGCTGAAACGCCTCTATGAGGACGATGACGCTCGCGGCGTTGCGGCGGAACATCTGGTCAAACTGCGCAACATCCTCGCGCGCCTGGATGCAGCCGGCTCAGTAGAGGATATGAATCTACCGGGACTCAACTTGCATTCGCTAAAGGGCCAGTTGCGCGGCTTCATGGCGGTCACGGTTCGAGCCAATTGGCGGGTGATCTTTCGATTTGTTGAGGGCCATGCGTTTGAAGTCGACTATCTCGATTACCACTGAGGAGGTTTTCCCATGCCCATGAAGAATCCACCGCATCCCGGCAGCGTTGTTCTCTCGGAGTGCATTGAGCCGCTCGGTCTTACTATCACGGAGGCGGCGCGAGCCCTGGGCGTCACGCGCACGACACTTTCAGAACTGGTGAACGGCAAGCGCGGCATTTCGCCGGAGATGGCGATCCGGCTTTCCCAGGTCTTTGGAGGCAGCGCGGAAAGCTGGATTACGCAGCAGGCCCAGTACGATCTTGCGCAGATTCCGGCTGGGCGCATTCGGCTCAAGCGGCTGGCCGCGGCGTAAGTTTCTAACCGCGTGAATACCTGAGTCCCACCCTAGGCGCAAAAACAAAGACGCGCCGAGAGTGGGGCACCCGGCCGATCTTGCTCCAGTGTAAGACTCGGGAGTTCCGCAGGACGCGCGGGCCTGCGCCGTGACTAGGCAACCCGCTGGTGGGGCCGGTGGTGGAGGCGAATCAACTCCTCCGAGCGCAATGCGATCATGGCGTAGGTGTGCCCTTGATCGTCGCTGAACTCGACTTCGGCCACGGAGGGGGCGAGCAGTTCAACGATGGTTCCAACCTGGCCGCGGACAAGTCCCTTCTCAGGTATGTCCTTCAACACGGCTACCTCGGAAAGAAGTTCCAATTCCATACGCCCTCAACCTAAAGAATATAGCACGTGGTAAATCGCGGAGCGATCTCACCGCTGCGGACGATCCAGCAACTGCGAATGTTGGGTGTCAGCTCGCCGCGCTTCATCTCAAAGTCGATTGTGTACCGGGTGCCGTAGCGATCTGAGACTCCCGGAGTCGCATTTTCTTTTAGAGCTGCATCCAGCAGCGCTGCGCGGAGTTCTTCCGCATGAGAAGCGGTCATCCCCAGGAGGGATTGAAAGACGCGCGCCTTGTGCCGTCCACGGGGATGCGTAGGACTCAGGCAATACTCTTCCAGCTTCTCAATCTCGACAATCGAGGCTTCGGCGTTCGGAAGCTTCATTCCTCACCTCAGTGTCCCGGCATCATACCCCACAGCATCGCAAACGTCATGCCGATGACGATGATGCTGGTGCCCCACGCGATCACGTTCCAGAGTCGTGAGTTCTTGTGCTCGCCCATCAGGTCGGTGCGATTGATGAGCATCAGCATGAGAATGATGACCACCGGCAGCAGCACGCCGTTAAGCACCTGCGAAAAAATGGCGACGTTGATCAGCTGTGCGTCGGGCAGAACCAGAACCGTGATGGCCCCACCGGCAATGAGCAGTGCATAGAGCCAATAGAAAAACGGCGCTTCCTTGAAGCTTTTATCAACGCCGGACTCGACACCCAGTCCTTCGCAAACAGTGTAGGCCGTGGAGAGCGGCAAGATCGACGCGGCGAAAAGCGAGGCGTTGAAAAGCCCGAAGGCGAACAGGACGAAGGCGTAGTCGCCAGCCAGAGGGCGCATGGCCTCTGCGGCGTCCGCGGCCACCTGGATGGCTCCCATGCCGTGCACGAATAGCGTTGCCGCGCAGGCCACCACGATGAACCAGGCGATGATATCGGTGAAGAAGCATGCCGACAATCACATCGAGGCGCGAGGCCGGATAGTCCTTGACGCCAATTCCCTTCTCTACGATGGACGACTGGAGATAGAACTGCATCCAGGGTGCAATGGTGGTGCCAACCACGCCGACGGCCATATAGAGATAGGCCTTGTCGCGCCATACCGACTTTGCCGGCAACTGAACGGTGGCAACCAGCGACTCGTGCCAACTGGGCTGCGCCAGAACCCCGGCAAAAATATATGCAATATAAACTAGTGAAGCAATCAGGAAGATCTTTTCGGTGCTCTTGTAATCGCCGCGCAGCACGAGAAACCAGACCAGGACAGCACAAATCGGCACAGAGATGAATTTGGACACATGGAAAAGATGCAGCGAGCCCGCGATGCCGATGAACTCGGTGACGACGTTGGTGTAGTTGACGACAACCAGCAGAACCATGAGCACGAACGTGATGCGCAGGCCGAATTCCTCGCGGATAAGATCGCTTAAACCCTTGCCGGTCACGACGCCCATGCGGGCGCACATCTCCTGCACCACGATCAGCGCGATGGTGATGGGAATCATGGTCCACAGAAGCGTGTATCCGTATTGCGCGCCGGCTTGCGAGTAGGTGAGGATTCCGCCGGAGTCGTTATCGACATTGGCGGTAATGAATCCGGGGCCGAGGACGGCCAGAAACAGCAGGATCCGGATTCGCCAGCGCTTCCACATGGGTATGCGAGTTCCTATGGAGGATTCATTGCAGTCCTGGATGTGCGGAAAAAGTTTTCCTCACTGACCATAGCAGGCCAGAGCCATTTGCGAGAACCCCGGCCATGAAAAATTGAAGGTGAGCATCGACGACGAGCGTCGATCGCCTCCAGGTTTCTGGATTGTCTTTTAGCGCCCGTTGCGGAATTACAATACGCTTTCACGGCGCAGAGCCTCAGGAGGAAGCGTATGCACCCATTTGATGCCAAAGAGAATTTCCGCGGAAGGCGCAGAATTCTCGGCGGACTTGCGGCAGCGACAGGAATTTCCGCAGCGGCGCTCGTAGGAATGAATGCAGCGCCGGCTGGAGCTCAAGAACCTTTAACGGCGGAAGCAGGCGCGCAGGAAGAACTCTTTGCGCTCGCCCGCCTGCGCAACTACAGGAACCTCCGCTCTTCAAGCTGGGACCGCACGGGGGGCAATGCCGATTGGGTCACCGTCGAGCCTGGACAAGCGGCCACGGTACTGGATGTGCAGGGCGCGGGTGTCGTGACGCATGCGTGGTTTACCATCAACTCGCCAGACCCGATGCATTTAAAGAATCTCGTGCTGCGCGCGTGGTGGGATAGTGAGAGCGCGCCCTCGATTGAAGTGCCTATTGGAGATTTTTTCGGGCTGGGTTTGGGTGAATATTTCGTCTACCAGTCAGCGCTGCTGGCCGTGGCGCCGGTCAAAGCGCTCAACTCGTATTTCCAGATGCCCTTCGCCACCGCTGCGCGCATCTCGGTGACCAATGAGGGACCGGTGCCAGTGCGCAGTCTCTACTTCGCGATTGATTACGTGGCGCTGCCAAGCCTTCCCGGTGGGCTGGGCCGATTCCATGCGCAGTACCGGCAGGCCACGCCGTGCAAAGGCGTCGTGAGCGACGGAAAGAACCTGAGCGGGCGAGACAACTACGTGTTTCTCGAGGCCGTAGGTAAAGGACACTTCATTGGCGTAACGCAGGCTGTATTGCAGAACGAAAACGGATGGTTTGGCGAAGGCGACGACATGTTCTTTGTCGATGGCGACGACCCGCCAACCATCAACGGTACGGGGACTGAAGATTATTTCAATGGCGCCTGGGATTTCGGCGGCCAGGCATTTGCAAACCAGCACCAGGGCGCACCGTATATTGTCGATCCCGAGCGAATTGGCGGCCGCTATTGCCTTTACCGTTGGCATCTTGAAAGCCCGATTGCATTTGAGAAGTCCATCAAAGTGACGATCGAGCACGGAACTGCCAATGACCGCTCCGACAATTTCTTTTCAACTGCCTATTGGTATCAGACCGAGCCTCACGCGGCGTTTCCTGCCCTGCCTGCGCCGGCGGATCGCGTTCCCAGGGTGTTTGCGGTAGGCGGGCCAAAGGCAGTGGCGGCCGTGGGCTAGCAGCCCATACTGCAAGGAAACTCGACCGAAAATGTGGCCGATATTGGCCCAACAAAATTACTGAAGTTTTCGCTTGACTATTTTCCGTGGCTGGATAATACTGAAGTCATTGCTTCACCATTTCCCCTGACGGAGGAACTCCATGCCCGTAACTGATTCGGAAACCATCCACAGCACATTTGTCATCGAACGCAACTTTCCCCAGCGCCCGCCGCGCGTCTTCTCTGCTTTCGCGCAGCCCGCTCTCAAGCGCCGCTGGTATGCAGAAGGCGACCACGAAATCCAGGATTTCCATATGGATTTTCGTTTGGGCGGAAGCGAACGATTCCGGTATCGCTTCAACGACGGCCATCCGATCGCGGGATCGGAGATTGCGAACGAAAGCACCTATCAGGACATTTTGGAAGAGAAACGGATCGTGATGACCACCAGGATGTCTCTGAACGGAAAGCCCATTGCGGTGATGCTCGCAACCTTCGAGTTCGTGCCCGCAGAGCAAGGCACCGATGTGATTCTCACCCATCAGGGGACGTACATTGACTGGCCCGATGGCGTGAAGATGATCGAAATGGGCTGGCGCAGCCTCATCGACCGGCTGGGGAAAGAGCTGGCGCAGTAGTTAATAAGAGAGAGCCCACGCAATGACGCCCCATCGCATCGACGATCGTCGCATCGATTTCGATCGCCTCTTCCACGCGCTCGGAGATCCCACCCGTCGAGCGATTCTCGATGCGCTAGTCGAGAGACCGCAGTCGGTTTCCAGGTTGGCGGAGCCGTTGGGAGTGACCCTGACCGCTGTAATGCAGCACCTGCAGATCCTGGAAGACGCATGCCTTGTACGCACGGAGAAACTGGGCCGCGTGCGCACTTGCCGGCTTGAGGCTGTGGGGTTTCGCGCCCTTGAGCAATGGATTCGCGATCACCGGACAGGCTGGGAGCGCAAGCTCGACCGGCTGGGCGAGATGCTGGCTGATGAAGACACAGGATAGACCGCAGTGCCCAGGCGCTCCAGCGCTTGTCGGCTACGCGACGGCGACGGCCGGGATCGCCTCGGCGGGCCTTGCCGCCTCTGCCTCAGCCATGCTCAACAGGGACCGGACGACATCCTCGGCGCTGTAGCTTTGCCGGCCGGAGCCCATAAACTGCGCGATCGTATTCAGATCGTCCCCCACGGTGATGAGCGCCGGTTCGACCATGCCGCCCTTGCGCACCTGGGCGAGGCCAATATTGGCGAGCAGAGCGTTGCACAGGCACTTGCGTCCTTCCGTGTCCTCGATCTTGCCGCCCTTGGCCAGATAAGTGTCCACGGGCTCGGCGGAACAGCGATACGCAATTTTGCCGTCGCCCGAGGCGTAGGGCTCTCTCAGGTAGCCCAAATCGCACACCCGCGTCCGTTCCTGGTAAACCCGCGTGTTTGACGAGGTAGATTCAAGCCGCGCAACCTTAAAGGGAAAGCCGGTAGGCGACGCCAGGGGATCGGTAAAGACCTGGCCCACCCCTGCCGCGGCATGGGCCAGGAGCCTGTTCTTCAAATCGGGCTGCATGCCGGATTCGCGGCTGAACGCAAACGCAGTGCCCACTTGCACCCCGGTCGCGCCCTGTTCGAGGGCCTCGCGCAGCTTTGCCGGGTGGCCATATCCGCCTGCCAGCCAGAAAGGAACGCCCAATGTGCGCAGCTCGGCGATGTCGACCCGGTCGCGCTCACCGTAAACAGGCTCGCCGGCTGCGTTGAGCTGGAGCTTACCCCGGGGAGGCGCGTTGTGGCCGCCCGCGGTCGGGCTTTCAATCACCAGTCCGTCAACGCGGCCGGTGGCGCGCCGCAGCATGGTGGCAGCCAGCGTGTTCGAAGATACGATGGCGAGAAACTTTGGACGATCAAGCACGGGCAAAGGGCCTTCCGCGTACTCTGCAGGATCGAGGCGCATCTGCATGTCCTGGTCGGCCATCTGGCCCTGTGCTGCGCCGGTCACCGCCAGGCGGTATTCGGCTGCGTGCTGCGCCACTAAGGCGTCAAGCACGCCGGGGATGTGCAACGGGATTCCCGCGCCCATCAGCACATAGCCCACTCCCGCAAGCATGGCTCCATAGAGCGAATACAGGTGAGGCATCTGTACTTTCTCAAGATAGTTGATGCCTACCGGATTCTTGTGACCTTCCTTTGCCAGGAACACTTCAACGAAGTTGCTGACCATGCATAACTCAACCAGCTTGCGATGACTCTGCCGCTGGTGCAAGGGCAACGACGGATAGGGAGTGCCCAGTGGCCTGCCGCCCGGAACGAAGTACTCGTCCCAGATGCGTCTCGCCATCCCGGGAAAAGGAAATGCATCCAGTCCCCTGCGCATGTGGCCCCCCTGATCGCCATCGGCGAGCCGGCGTGCAAAAACACAATCGAGCGCGGTGCCAGAAACGACGCCAAGCTGGCCGAGCCTTGATACAGCTTGGGCGAGGCGCCAATTGGAGACACCTACACCCATGCCCCCCTGAATAATTCTTGGAAACTGGAACATGTTTCAATTCTTTCACATGTCCGGATAAATCCGGGTATTTTCTCCTAGACTAGTCCGAATGTGGGATCAGGTGTGAGCTATTTTGCTCACAATGAGCCGAATTTGGGATCACTTGAGGGATAACCGCGCAGCGCACCGCCAAAGCCCTGCTTCGCCGGCAAGCAACCGAAAGGCTGGCGCTTGGCTCTATGTCTTTATTCATGCTGTGTGAATGAGAGGAGCGCGGACGTGGGGAAAAACCGAGGAAACGGCCTTGCCAATCCAACCGGGCTGGAGCCCCTCGAAAAGCGCGAGGGATTGTTGCAGGTCATCGTTGAGACGCCGAAGGGAAGCCGCAACAAGTTCGCTTTCGATCCGGACCAGCGAGTTTTTTCTCTCAAGAGAGTTTTGCCGGCGGGGATGACGTTCCCCTATGACTTTGGGTTCCTGCCGCAGACCCTGGCGCCGGATGGCGACCCGCTGGACGTGCTTCTGCTGATGGACGAGCCGGCCTACCCAGGAGTGGTGGTCCGTTCGCGGCTCATCGGCGTGATCGAAGGCGAGCAGGTTGAAGGCAAAAAGAAGACTCGCAATGACAGGCTACTGGCCGTCGCTGACGCCAATCACCTCTACGCGAACATCAAGCGATGGGAGGATCTTCCCAGGACATTCATGAAAGAACTGGAGGAGTTCTTCGTGAACTACCACCGGCTTCAGGGCAAAGAGTACAAGCTGCTGGGATGCAAAAACAACGCCAAGGCCGAACACCTGATCAAGCAGGCCCGGCGGGCCGCATAAATCAGCGGCTGGAAGGCCAACAATGGCTGAA
Source organism: uncultured Acidobacteriaceae bacterium (assembly GCA_963782285.1). Taxonomy (GTDB): domain Bacteria; phylum Acidobacteriota; class Terriglobia; order Terriglobales; family Acidobacteriaceae; genus Telmatobacter. Next base: position 74,794 of record CAWAJH010000008.1, on the reverse strand, counting down.
CTCGTCTTCCGTTTCCTGATCGGCGGCTCAGTGGTCTCCTTCTTCGCCGTGCTGGCGGAGATTTTCAAGCCGAAGAGCTTTGCGGGGCTCTTCGGCGCCGCGCCGTCCATCGCGCTCGCCACCATCGGGATCACCATCGCGCATTCCGGCCAGGTTTACGCGGCCATAGAAGCGCATTCGATGGTGTTTGGCGCCATCGGATTCTTCTGCTACGCAAGCACAGCGAGTTGGTTCCTGATCCGCATCAAGATTTCCGCCCTGGGAGCTACGGTGGCGCTTCTGCCGGTGTGGTTTGGCGTATCCTTCGCTTTGCTCTGGATGGTGGGACGATAGCCATGATCGTGCAGGCCAGACTGGCAGCAATCAAGGGTATCCGCGCGCATGAATGGGCAATCCGATTCGTGTTCGGGGGCGGAGTGTGCGTGGCCGCAGGCCTGATTGCCCAGCGCTTTGGACCGCAGATTGGCGGCTTGTTCCTGGCTTTTCCGGCGATTTTCCCCGCCGGCGCCAGCCTGGTGGAGGCGCACGAGCGCAGGCACAAGGCCAAGGCAGGCCTGGACGGCACCATGCGCGGACGCACCGTGGCCGGAGTGGACGCGGCGGGAGCGGCACTCGGATCGATCGGGCTGGCAGGTTTTGCTGTCGTGTGCTGGCTGTGTTTGCCGCGGCTGGAAACAATCGTCGTGTTTCTGCTGGCTATTTTCGTCTGGTTTGCGGCCGCAATTCTAGCGTGGTGGGTGCGCAAGAGGCGAATCTTCCGCACGCAACACACCAGGCGGCGCCGGCTGCACGCATTTCGCGCGTCATAAGCGCCAGCGCTTTGTTTTCAGGGTTCTTTCCAGGCTACGCGGCTGGCGCGCACGGCCACTCCACTCGACCGAACGAGAAACCCGCTTACAGTTTCTCGCGCAGGAAGCTGATGACCTGCTCGGCGCGGACCACGCCAACCATGCGGCCCTGCGAGTCAACAACGGGAAGCGCATGCAGATTGTACTTATCGAACAACTCGGCCAGCTCGTTCTCCTTCATGTCAGCCGGGCAGGAGAGCACGCGGGGCTCGGTCAGCACATTCAAATGAGTCTCAGGCTGCGCCATCACCAGCCGTGCCAGCGGAACCACTCCGCGCAGGACACGCTTTTCATCGAGGAGAAAGATTTCTGTCACACTTTCCGGGTCGCCCTCGAAGCTGCGCAGCGCCTGCACGGCCTGCGCCACGGTCGCGTCCGCCCCGAGGTAGACGAACCCCGTCGTCATGTAGCCGGCCGCCGAGTGCTCATCGAACTCGAGAAGCTCTTCAACCTCTTGCCGCTCTTCCGGCTCCATCTCTTCGAGGATGGCGTCGGATTGATCCTCGGGCAGCTCCGACAGCAGGTCGGCTGCCGCGCCCGGATCCATTTCTTCCACGATGTCGGCGATGCGCTCGTCGTCGAGCGTCTCCAGCAGCGCCTTTTGCAACTTGGGCTCGACCTCTTCGAGGGTTTCGGCGGCCACTTCTTCGTCAAGCGAGTTGAAGATCGCTTCCCGTTCTGCCGGCGCCAGATCTTCAAGAATATCTGCGAGGTCAGAGGGGTGAATGTCGGCCAATCGCTCGTGCTCGATGCGCAGCTTCACGCGCCGCGCAGGATCGGGCTCAATCAGGTCCACAAACTGCCATGGAATCGCGCGCGCACTGAACTTACGGGAGATGGACTCGAGTTTGGTTCGTGGCAAAATCCCCTTAAGAACACGGCGGAGCGCCCCGCTTAGACCTACTTCGACCTCGGCCACGCGCAGATGGTGCGTCGCGCCGTGGCCGGACCATTCCAGATCGACATCGTTTGCGCGAACCACCTTGCGGCCGTTGATGTCGATAATCTGGCGGTCAACGAGATCCCGCTGCAGGAAGAGGTAATTGCCTTCATCCTTGAGCGGCGCGAGCGCATCGGTCGAGCGTAACTCGAGCGTGCCTGCCGGAGTTTCGATCACATCCTGTGAGGGCACCATCGACAGGCCGCTTCGGGTTTTCAGCACGATGCCGGCGACCTTGCCGCCGTCCGGTCCAGTTGCTACCACAACATCTTTGAGCTTTCCGCGCAGACGACCTTCAGAGTCAGTAACCGGAATCCCCAACAATACAGTCAGACTTACTCGGTTCGGACTGCGCTGGTCATTTCGCGTCTCTGGGTGCGTGTCTGTTCGCTGCTCCATGAGTTGAGTGTAGACCCTCGAAATTGAGTTTACCGCCGTTCGCGCGACGATCTGCCGCGGGTAGCATCGCGAATTGCTGATGGCCTTTGAACCATTGGTACCTGCGGGCCAGAAGATTCCGCCTTGACACAACCGCGTCCAGACTTGAAACTGCCAGCTAGGCTTAGGGGCCAGGGCGCACCTTGCCAACCTGCCACGGCGGAGGCGGAAAAAGTCCGGTGAGTGGATCTAGTGGAGAACGGCGGAGTTTCCGGCTCAGCTCTACCATGGAAAGTGTCAGTGAAGTGGAAGCAGCCGCCGACCGATTGGCCACCGAGGCCGGCCTGGACGAGGATCAGCGCTTCCACATTGCCATGGCCGTGCGCGAGGCTGCCATCAACGCCGTGCTCCACGGCAACGAGTACGACCCGTCACGTCACATCGACGTTTCCTTCGAGAATACTGGCAACAATCTCGTTTTTACCATTGCCGACCAGGGGCACGGATTCGATCCCGAGCGATTGCCGGACCCCCTCGCGGCTGAGAATCTTCTTCGCGGCACAGGTCGCGGGATCTTCCTTATCCGTTCGCTCATGGATGAGGTACACTTTCGACAATTGCATCCCGGCACCGAGTTGACGTTGATCAAGCATTTGGCGTCGTCGGGGGGCAAGACCTAGTATCGTGGCGAGACTGCGGGAGAAGCGTAAACTGTCGATCTTCCCCGCCGGCGGGCCAGCTGCGTGTTTTCCGCAAAGCGGGCGGCCGCAAAGATGCTATAACCGAATTACAGATAAGGAGGAATTTCCGTGGCACTTGCAATAGCTTCCCGTGAAGTGGATGGCGTGACTGTTTTGGATCTAAGCGGGCGGATTACACTGGGCGAGGGCAGCGTGCAGTTGCGCGATGCCATTCGCGACCTGATCGGCAAAGGACAGCGGCGCATCCTGCTCGATCTCGGCGATGTGAACTATATCGATAGCTCAGGGCTTGGAGAACTGGTAAGCGCCTACACCACGGCCAAAAATCAGGGCGCGAGCCTGAAGCTTCTGAAATTGACCAAGAAGGTCCATGACCTGCTGCAATTGACGAAGCTCTACACCGTCTTCGACATCTACGACGACGAAGCCAGCGCGATCGCATCCTTCAAGTAGCCTGATTCCAATCCGGTTTGTTGCACAAAAGGCCATCCAGCGCATGCGGAATGGCCTTTTTGTGTCTCTTCCGGATCCGGTATCGCGCGGCCGCCCGCAGCAGTCGGGCTCACGCCCCGTGCTATAGCCGCGAACGCCGGAAAAGTTCCCGTTTAGAAGCTGACCTTGGGCACCTGCTGCGCTGCCGCGCTGGCCTCAAAGTACGCATTGTTCTGGTGGTAGCCGGCAATCCCCGCCCAAATGTTGTTGGGGAACTGGAGCACAAATGTGTTGTAATCCTGCAGCGCATCGTTGTAGCGCTTGCGCGCCACGGCGACACGATTTTCGCTGCCGGCAAGCTCGTCCTGCAAGCGCATAAACTGGTCGCTGGAGCGCAGTTGCGGATAGTTCTCGGTCAGCAGCAAAAGGTGGCCGATGGCCCCATCCATCTGGTTGTAAGCCGCAATTTTTCCTGCCGGCCCTTGCGCGTTTAACATGCCCGCGCGGGCGTTGGCGATATCGCCAAACACGGTACTCTCCTCTTTGGTGAACCCCTTCACCGTCTCCACCAGGTTGGGGATCAGGTCGGCGCGCCGCTCCATCTGCACATCCACCTCGGACCACGCGGCTTTCACTGCCTGATCTTTGCCTACCATCTGGTTCCTGGCGCTTACATAGCTGCCGAAGACCATGAAGACTACCAGAAGCAGGACGCCCACCACGGCCAGCGCAATTCCAAGTCCCTTGCTCATATCGTTCGCTTCTCCTTAAAAGACAGCTGCTAACTGCTAGCCCTTTCTTCTCGAATGAAAGCCTGATTTGAAAACAGGTAACCTCGCCTTGTACAAAAGTCGCTCATCGTTCTGGCCTCGGGCATTTCGCCAACGCACGTACAGGCTAGCAGCTGGAAGCTCGTAGCTTGAAGGTGCTTTTCACCAGCTCCCTCCAGCGCCGCCCCCGCCAAAACCGCCGCCACCCCCGCCGAATCCTCCGAAGCCGGAACCGCCGCCACCCCCGCCCCCGAAACCGCCTCCACCAAAGCCGCTTCTACCGCCTCTGCCCGCGATTCCGCCCGTCAAGAGTCCCAACCCCCAGGCGCCAAACAGGCCAAAGCTGCCGAAAACGCGAAGCAGGTAAAGAAGAATGAAGATCGCGAAGATGGCAAACTGCAGAACCCCAAGGAACCCTGGTCGGTGAGGCGCGGGCTCTCCGGCTGGAACCGGCTCACTGTCTTGCGCGGCCTGATCCTGAATCGTGATGTGCGCGTCGGCAGCGATCACTTGAGCGATTTCGCCAACCGCAAGCGTCATGGCTCCGTCGTAGTCGCTGGCGCGCAGGTCGGGAACCATCTCGCGGCCGATGTCGCCAACCTTGCCGTCGGGCAGGATTCCTTCCAATCCGTACCCAACCTCGATGCGATATTTGTGGTCGGCCACCGCCAATAGCACCATGGCATAGCGGTTCTCGCCCTTGTTGCCCATCTTCCAATGGTCTTCAAGATTGTTGGCGTAGTCGTCTGCGGTGTCTCCGTTCAAATCGTGTACGGTGACCACGGCAACCTGCGCGTGTGCGGCAGAGTGGTCAAGCTGCGTGCAGATCGAATCGAGCCGCGCAATTGCCTCGGGCGAAAGCACATGGGCAAAATCGCTGACGTAATCGGTGGGCTGGGGAAGGCTGGCAACGCTCTGAGCCTGCAAGGTAATGGCAGGAAGCACGAAAAAGGCCGCTGACAGCAGCCGGAAAAGCGCCGAGCGCGCGGGACGAAAGCCGTTCATCTGATTCAATTGTACGCGGGCGTGCTGCCGGAAGCTCCCGCACCTCGCTCAGCCTCCAAGCAGATGCGGTGCTGCGATTTCGATGAATTCACGCGGCGAAATCACTTTAGTTCCCTTCCAAAACCGTCGAAAGTGTTTGCGGTTACCGGTAATGAAGTAGTCCGCCCGGGAGGCGTCAGCACATTCGATGAACTTGTTGTCATCGGGATCGCTCGTGACTTGGAGACGTTGACGGGGTGAAGCGGCAAAACTGCGGTTCCTGAGGAGATCGAGCAACTGCAGCCGGGCGCCTTTGCGAATGTGAAGTTCTGGCCGTGCCAGCACCTCCGCATACTCCATGAGAATAGCCTGTGAAACGTAGAGGCGGGCCGGTTTTGTGATGGCGATTAGAAATACGGTCCGCTGCAGACTTTCCGGTTTAAGGGCCGCTGAAACCAGCACGTTCGTATCGATGACGAGACGCAATGCCAGCATGAGCGCTATTTCGTTCGCGCTCTGGTCGACTGGATGACCCTGTCGATTTGGCGGGAGGTCAGTTTGCTGGTCCCTTTTCGTTTCGACTCTTCGCCGATGATCCGCAGAATCTCCGGTTCCGGGGCAGCCAGTCGCATGTATTCCTGAAGACTGAGCAAGACGGCGCGCGGTGTTCCGCGCTTTTCAATCACCAGCGAGCTGCGCTCGGACTGCAATTGGTCCAGTAGCCTCCCAAAATTTGCGCGCGCGTGCAGTGCGGAGATGATGGTGACGTTAGGCGCGATTGTAGGGGACGGCATGAACTCTTCACTCCACTTATTCTAACTGTACAGTTTGTCGCTGGTCACAGTCAATCCGAAACGGGTAAACTGGGAGAGCAATGAACGAGAATCAGCTTCCCTCACCCGCGGTCGCGCGCAAGATCCATTCAGAAACCACGATCCATGGCGTCACGTTGTCAGATGACTACGCGTGGCTGCGCGATAAAGAGAATCCCGATGTGACCGCGTACTTGGAGGCCGAGAATGCCTACGCCGACGCGGCCATGGCTCCTCTGGCCGAACTGCGCGAAGAGCTTTACCAGGAGATGCTCAGCCACATTAAGCAGACAGACGTTTCGGTTCCCCACCGCGATGGCGATTGGTGGTACTACAGCCGCACCGAAGAGGGGCTGCAGTATGGAATCTTTTGCCGCAAACGGGGAACAGCGGAGGGGCCGGGTGCGGATTCCGCCGAAGAAGTGCTGCTGGACGGGAATGTTCTTGCACAGGGGCACCCGTTTTTCGCCATTGGCGCGACGGACATCAGCGATGACGGCCGCTGGCTGGCTTACACCGTTGACACCACTGGATTCCGGCAATATTCGCTGCACATCAAGGATCTGAGCACCGGCGAGACGCTGCCCGGTGAAGTCGAGCGTGTCGGCTCGGTGGTCTGGGCTGCGGACAACCCGGACCCCAAGCGACAGGTCTCCATGGCTGGTGTTGCTGACCGCGCGCTCTTCTACACAGTCGAGGACGAGCAGCAAAAACGGCAGTACCAGCTTTGGCGGCACTTGCTGGGCTCTCCGCACGCCGGCGATGTGCTTGTTTATCAGGATGACGATGAGCGGTTCAACATCGCAGCCGGGCGTACGCGCGACGGCAGGTATCTGGTGCTGGAATCGGCGAGCCACACGACAAGTGAAGCGCGCGTGCTGGCCGCGATCGATCCAATGGGCAGCTTTACCGTGATTGCGCCGCGTGAGGATGAACATGAGTACTCTGTCGACCATCGCAACGGACGGTGGTTCATCCGGACGAACGATCGCGGTCGCAACTTCCGGCTGGTGACGGCCCCGGAAGCGACTCCGGACCGCGAGCACTGGACGGAACTGATCCCGCACCGCGACGCAGTCATGCTCGAAGATGTGGACCTCTTCGCCGGCTTCTTCATTGCTTGCGAGCGCGAGGACGGACTGCCGCGATTGCGGCTGTGGAAGTTTGCCAGCGAGGGCACCGAAGCTGCGCCGGCAGGCGAGATTGCCTTTCCTGAACCGGCCTACAGCGCCCATCCGCACATCAACCGCATCTTTCAGACGACAACGTTCCGTTACGCGTACCAGTCGTTGGTCACTCCGAGTTCAGTCTATGAGTACGACGTGAGGACCGGCGCATCCGTCCTGCTGAAACAGCTCGAGATTCCCGGCGGCTTCGACCGCACTCTCTACGCGAGCGACCGCATTCATGCAAAGGCTTCGGATGGCGTCGAAGTTCCTATGTCGATCGTGTATCGGAAGGACAAGTTCGACAAGTTCGCCAAACGCGGGCCGGGGAAGAACCCACTTTACGTCTACGGCTACGGATCATATGGATATTCGCTTCCTCTCGGCTTCAGTTCGAACCGTCTGAGCCTGCTCGATCGCGGCGTGGTGATGGCCTACGCGCATATCCGTGGTGGCGGCGACCTGGGCAAACCGTGGCACGATGCCGGCAAGATGCTTGTGAAGCGCAACACGTTTACTGATTTCATTGCGTGCGTCCAGGCGCTGACCAACGGCGGGTATGGAGATCCGAAGCGCGTGGCGATCGAGGGCGGATCGGCCGGCGGCCTATTGATGGGCGCGGTCGCAAACCTGCGGCCGGACCTGTTTCGCGCCGTGGTGTCGCACGTGCCGTTCGTCGACGTCATGAATACGATGCTCGATGCTTCCCTGCCGCTCACCGTTCCCGAGTATGAGGAGTGGGGCGACCCCAACCAGGAAGAGTATTTTCGCTACATGCTTAGCTACTCGCCATACGACAATCTGAAGGCGGCGAGCTATCCTGCGATGCTGGTGAAGACCAGTTTGCACGACAGCCAGGTGATGTACTGGGAGCCCGCGAAATACGTGGCGAAACTGCGCACACTCAAGACGGATTCCAATCCACTCCTGCTGGTGACCAATATGCAAGCAGGGCACGGCGGCGCGAGCGGCCGCTACGACTACCTGAAAGAGATTGCGCTGGATTATGCGTTTCTGCTTCGAGAACTCGCCGTCGTCTGACGAAACCCTCCACGCCATTTGCGCGACACGGAATCTAAGCCCGTGTTACTCCAAACGACGATTAAAGAAGTCTGCTTCCGCGCTCATGGCCTCATGCGATTCGGGCAAGTCCGGGTTTTCCCAAAACACATGCCACATGCCCTCGAAGATGTTAAGATCGGCATCTACTCCCGCGTTGCGCAGCTTGCGGTGCAGAAGCACGGTTTCGCTCAGGCACATGTCGCGCGTGCCGGAAAGAAGAAAGGCGGGTGGATAACCTTTCGGGATTTCGCCATCGAGCGAGGTGGCGGGTGGTTCGTCGGGTGTGCGCGGAACGGTGTTGCGGCCTCCAACGGGCGGCCGTCCCGAGAAGGCGGTCGAAAGCGACGCGTCCAGGCCGTTCAAGGTATACCGCGCATCACCGGGATTCGATCCGCCCGAACAAGTGTTCAGCCCCACGGCGCCAGGCAGCGGAAGTTTCAAGTGCGCCAGCCAAAGAATCGTGGTCTGCGCGAGTGTGCACCCGCCCGACGCTCCAAACATGCCGATGCTTCTCGGTTTGTAAGTCTTCAACAATTCGCGATACACCGCGACGATGTCCTCATTCCCAGGGATCGACGGCCCTCCGCCTCGATAATCGACTTTAATCACCTTGAGCTGGCCAAGGCTCGCAACCGCGATCGCTTCTGCGTCGATCTCGAACTCCATTACGACTTTTCTGCGATTCTTTGCGGGAATCACCTTCGGCGAATAGACGGTGACATTCACGCCCCCAATCTTCGAGTGTTCTTCCACGACCGGATAAATCTTGAGAGCTTCTGCTTTGCTCCATCCTGGTGTCTGCGGTTCCACCGTCGCACCGGCTCGCACCGCAGCCAGCCCACCGCGCGTCGCTGAGGCCGCAGCTTGGCGCAACATCTGGCGCGCATAGGTCTCTCTGGCTTCAGGACTCTCAAGCGCCGGCGGCGGAACGGTGCGAGGGCCAAAGTGAAGCGTGCCATCGGGGTCCACCACCATCTGTGGCACCGCTGGCGCATCCTGCAAAATTGCGGTGTCGAGTTTCTCCTGCGCCGCGGGGCCCTGCGCATGGATTGCGCCGCAAGAAAGAACCAGTGCAGCAAGAAGGATGGACGCGGAATTCCAGAAGATCGGCCGGGACATATTTGCTCCTCAAAGGGGGATCAGCGCGCGAAGCCGCGAACACTTCAGCGTTTTTTGTGCGAACCAAGCGTACCCGAGCCCGGAAGGCCACGCAAGCCGCCGACACGCAGACTCCCGTGACGTTCCGAAAGAGACTGCGCTGGATTTCGCCGACTTTCTTCTAAGCCAGCCGCGGTTCGTGCCACACTTCCGAGATGGCTTAAGCGCTATGCTGCAGCTCCGCCAGCGTCTTCTCCAGGCTCGCCGCGTCTTCCACATTCATCGACTTCAGCGCAGGATCGATCTGCTTGAGCAGGCCGCAGAGGACTTTCCCCGGGCCCACTTCGACGAAAATCTCCGCGCTGGCTGATTTGAGCGCCGCCACGCAATCGACCCAGCGCACCGCTCCGGTGACCTGATGAATCACCGCGTCGCGCGCGGCGTCGGCAGTTGTGACGAGTGTGCCGGTGACGTTGGCAGCCACCGGAATTCGCGGATCGTGAATCGCAATCCCGCCAAGCACCTTCGCAACTTCTTCTTGCGCCGGCTGCATCAGCGCACAGTGGAAAGGAGCGCTGACCGGCAGCATGACGGTGCGGCGAGCGCCTTTGGCTTTGCAGATTGCGGCGGCCTTTTCAACCGCTGCAACCGCGCCGGAGATGACAGTCTGACCGGGCGAGTTGAGATTGGCGGCCTGCACAACGAGGCCGGTTTCACGAGCGGCTTCTGCGCAAGCCTCGGCGACCTGCGCGGCGTCGAGAGCGAGCACGGCAGCCATGGCTCCCTGCCCCGCGGGAACAGCCTTTTGCATCGCTGCGCCGCGGGCTTTCACGGCGCGCAGCGCATCGGCAAATGAGAGCGTGCCGGCAACGACGTGCGCCGACCACTCCCCCAACGAGTGTCCCGCCGCAAGCGCCGGCTCAATACCGTGTTCGGCGAGGACGCGGGCCGCGCCTATGCTCACCGCCATGATGGCCGGTTGTGTGTTTTCGGTCAGGCGCAGTTCTTCTTCGGGGCCTTCGAAACAGAGTTTGGAAATAGAGAATTTGAGCGCCGCATCTGCCTCAGCGAAAGTTTGTGCGGCTAAAGGAAAGCGATCGGCGAGGTCCCGGCCCATTCCGACGGCCTGTGAACCCTGTCCTGGAAAGAGAAACGCGATCTTGTTTGACATTTCGGGATCAATTCTATCGTCTCGGTCCTGCTAACTCCGGCCGCCCTCGATGACATCCGCGCGAGGGCGCGCATCATGGGTCTGTTCTCTGCTCGCTGCCTTCTTCAATTCCATTTCTTCTTGTCTTCGCTATCTTCGTCAATCAGCCGGCCCTGGCCGTCGAACTTGACGGTACGGCCCTGCCGGCGCATGTAGACCTCGAACTTGCGCGCGGCGCGCCTCCGCTTCCAGCGGTAGTAGCGGTTGCGCATTCCGTACAAGTTTTCGCTGAACAGGATTGCCATTCCGCGGCGCGGAGCCATGCGCACAAAAGCCAACCCCGCCAAAGCGCCACCCAGTTGCGCAAAAGCGTACATCCGTTCCTGGCCGAACAGCATGGCGACTGCAACCAGTGCATAGATCACGACGAGGTAGCGCGCCTTGATGCCGATCGGCAAAGGAAAGAGCATGAATTGCGTATCGCCATATAGCAATCCGATCGCAGCGAGTAGTCCGAAGATTCCCCCAAAGCAGCCGTAGAGCGGAAGTGGAACGCCAAGGGGCGAAGGGGCCAATGTGCCTGCGACAAGGTAGAGGACCAGTGCCGCTGCCGCGGTACCAAGTACAGAGACTACGTAGAGACTTATCACCCAATTGGCGTCGTGAAAACCTTCAAGAAATCCGGAAAGGAACCACAGCGACAACAATTCAAATAGAGTGCCAAGCAGGCCGGGATGTATGAGGCTGTATGTGATCGGTTGCCACAGAGCCCCGTGCAGAAAGGCGGACGGATTGAAAACCAGGGAGCCGGCAAGCTGCGCCGTTGCGGAGGAGAAGGCCAGGCCTCCGATTAAAAGTGCAAAATACGCAGCGAGGTTGGCGAGGATCAGGCGGCGTGTGGCGCCCCTGAAGTCGGGGAAGGCGAGCATGCTGGAGCCGAATCTTGGCATCGCAATCAACAGGGTAAATGCTCCAGCGGGTCAATGTCATGATGTTCGCGATTGCCGGAACCCTCCACACTGTGCTTGCACAACACCTGCAGCAACGGCCCGCGCAAGTAGTATGCCGCATTCTTCAAGGCATGCGAAAGCTGTATCCTTCAAAACAGATGTGCTCGCTCGACTGGATTGGGGCTCTTGACCGGAGGGCGGTCCGTCACTAAAACTAGCGGTGGCTGCTCATTATGATTATCCCGCAATATGATTTGGATTAGAAAGTGAGGATGCGACTATGCCCAGCTGCCCTGAATGCGAAAACGACCTGGACATGGAAGTCGACGAGCTGGAGGAAGGTGATATCGTCACCTGCGAGGAGTGCGGATCTGAATTCGAGGTGGTTGGGGTTGAGCCACTGGAACTGGCACGCGTGGAAGAGGGAATTGAAGAGGAAGACGATCTCTTCGAAGAAGACGAGGAGGAGTAGCAATGGGCCGGGCAAGGTGGCTGGCTAGAGGAATAATTGGCGTCTTGGCGTTCGTGGCTGTTACTGGTGGTTCGCACGATGCCCTGCTGGCTCCCGCTGTACTGGCCCAGAACATCGGCATGCGCACGGTGAGAGGATCCGTTTTGAATGCCGACTCCGAGCCCGTTTCCGGCGCAACCGTTTTTTTGAAGAACTCACGGACCAAAACCATCCGCAGCTATGACTCTACGTCGGATGGTCATTTCAATTTTGCGCAGGTCGATATGAGCATCGATTTCGATTTGTGGGCTGAAAAAGACGGAAAGAAAAGCGCCGTCAAAACGGTCAGTTCGTGGGACGCACGCAAAGACTTTATCTCGGATCTGAAACTAAAGTAAATTGGCGCGGCCGTGCCGGGTTGGCGGCAACAAAGTTAGCGGCGACACAACTCGCAGCGCTAAAGAACAGTGCGGGCCACGTTTCCTTCATCCTTCAAGCTTCTTTTGAACCAGCTCGTTCAGTAGCGCGGGATTGGCTTGACCTTTCGACGCGCGCATCACCTGGCCAACAAAGAATCCCGCAACCGTCTTTTTGCCGGCGCGGTATTGCTCCACTTGTTTGGGATTGGCCGCGATCACCTCGTCGATCATCTTTTCGATGGCCGCGGAGTCGGTGATCTGCTGCGGCTTCTCGCGCTCGTAAACCGTTCCGAAGTCCTCGCCCTTTTCAAAGCTCTCGTCGAACAGCTGTTTCATCTGTTTTGAGCTGATTTTGCCTTCATCGAGCAGGTCTGCAGCCAGCACAATTCCAGCCATCGTCACGGGAGATTGATCCAGCTCGACACCTAGCGCTTTGAGCCGTCCTTCCACCTCGTTCAATAAAACGTTGGCCACGCGGCGCGGACTTCGGGCGGTCTTTGCCGCAGCTTCAAAACCATCGGCAATCTCGCGGGAAGCCGTGAGCGTGTGCGCATCCATTTCAGTCAATACATATTCGGCGATCATGCGCTTGCGCCGTGCCTCGGGCAGTTCGGGCAGCTTCGCCTTCATTCCGGCGATAAACTCGGGCGTAATCACCAAAGGCGGCAAATCCGGCTCAGGGAAATATCGGTAGTCGTGCGCCTGCTCCTTGGAACGCATCGGATAGGTGCGGCCCTCGTCTGCGTTGTAGAGGCGAGTCTCCTGCACAACGCTTTCCACCCGATTCGATCACGTCGATCTGGCGCTCGATTTCGTATTCAAGCGCCGCGCGGATGAACTTGAAGCTGTTGACGTTTTTTACTTCGGCTTTCGTACCGAGCTTTTCCTGGCCTTTTGGGCGCACGCTCACGTTGGCATCGCAGCGCAGCGAACCCTCTTCCATATTGCAGTCGGAGACGCCGGTGTAGAGCAGGATCTCTTTGAGGCGCGTGAGGTATTCGAAGGCCTCGTCGGGCGTGCGAATGTCGGGCTCGCTCACGATTTCGATCAGCGGCGTGCCACAACGGTTCAGATCGAGATAGGTGCGCGTGGCCGAGTCGGGAAAGCCTTCATGCAGGCTCTTTCCTGCGTCCTCTTCCATATGCAGCCGCGTGATGCCGATTCGCTTTGTGCCGCCGCTCGCCGCGGGAACATCGATCCAGCCATGCTCGGCAATCGGCTTGTCGTACTGCGAAATCTGGTAGCCCTTGGGCAGATCGGGATAAAAATAGTTCTTGCGTGCGAAAATCGACCGCTCGCGGACTTCGCAATTAAGCGCCAGCGCAGCGAGTGTGGCGAATTCCACTGCCTTCGCGTTAAGCACCGGCAGCGCTCCCGGCAGCCCCAGGCAGACCGGACAGACATTTGTGTTGGGGCCGGCTCCAAAGCGGTTGGCGCAACCGCAAAACGCCTTGCTCGCGGTGAGAAGTTGCACATGCACTTCAAGTCCGATGACGGGTTCGTATTTGGTGAGAACATCGGGCGAGATGGCGGTTGCAGACATATCTGAATTCTAGCGCGCAAGGTCTGCGATGCCTTTCGTCGGCCGCGTTGGCATTTGGAGGGCGCCATTGCCTACAATCGAAAGCGCGCAGAAGTGAGACTGTTCGCCTGGCTCGTGCGCATGCTCCCCCAAAGATTGGAGCACTTCCATGGATCGGTGGAACCTTCGCGCAAGATTGCTGATCGTTGCGGTGATGGCCGGCCTTTTCGCCGCCACGATGTCACGACCTCAACAGCCGGCGTCTGCCTCCGGGGCCAATGCGCCCGCCGCGCAGGCAGCAGCTTCGCCGCAAACTTCGCCCTCCGGGCACCCTGGCAATGCCTATTGGATCGCGCACGACAAACAATTGTTGGTGGATTTCGGCGACTTGGAGCACTTCAAGGAGGCCGATGTGAAATTTGGTCCGCCCGCTCCTGGCGAGAATCGCGTGGTTTTCATGGGCGACAGCATCACCGCAGGATGGAAGGTCGACCAGTCGTTCCCCGGCAAGCCGTACATCAACCGGGGCATCAGCGGCCAGACGACGCCGCAAATGTTGTTGCGTTTCCGCCGGGACGTCATCGATTTGAAGCCGAAAGTTGTGGTGATTCTTGGCGGAACGAACGACATCGCCGGAAACACGGGACCAATGACGCTTGAGGAGACCGAGGAAAACATTGCATCCATGTCCGACCTGGCAAAGGCAAACGGGATCCGAGTCGTATTGTGCTCGGTGCTTCCGGCGCTCGACTTTTGGTGGGCGCCTGGCCACGATCCCGCACCCAAGATCGCCATTCTGAATGCCTGGATCGGAGGTTATGCGATGGCCAGGCACTATGTGTACGTCGACTATTACTCGGCAATGAAGGACGCACAGGGCGGATTGCCGAAAGACTTGAGCCGGGACGGCGTGCATCCGCTCCCCGCCGGATATGGAATCATGGCGCCGCTGGCGGAAGCAGGCATCGAGAAGGCGCTGAAAGGGAGCGAATAGCGAATTAGTGCATGGATCGAATCTGCCACCACAGCATCAGGCAGGCAATTGCCAGCGCAACAGCGACAACTGAAAGAAGCGCCACAGCCAGCCTCGCGTGGCGCAGTGCCGCAAGCGCGCTGGCCAGATCATGGCCGGCCTTCTCGAATTGCGTGTCCGCTCCGGGTTCGCGCGCCTCTTGTAACCGCATGCGGAACACAGGCGTGTAGCTCCCGCGCGGAATCTCGAATATAAGCGGCTCATCTTTGCCTTCCGTAGCAAAATATGTGTCTACGCGCTTTCGTAACTCAGTCGCACTCACCCTGACAATGTTGTCCTGGCTGGTATCGTAGGACTCCTTGCGGCCGAAGACGGTATGCCCGATTTCCTGCTCGTGCAGATCGGCAACGTTGTCTTCGATCGATTTTCGACCTATGTAAAGGAGGAACTCTCGCAGCCGCGCTGCGCGCTTCAGATTCGAACTTGCCGCGGCGCCTTCCAACACCCTCAAGCGATCTTCAGGGCTGAATGAATGAGCACCGTTTTGGGGATCTGAGATCATGGCAAATCATGGCACAGCCAAACAGCATCCCACTCGAATCGCCGGCGCCGCAGCCCAGCGCAGGAGATCGTCGCGTCTTTTGTACCACTCCTGTCTGCCAAACGTCCACATCTTGCGCGGAAATTAACCTGATTTACTCGGAATCGTGCTCCGTTGTGAAACGAGCTCTTTGGCGCAGGCAAAACGGTCAGGACGCAGCCTGCGAAGGAACCGGTGAAGCTCGTGTTCCAGCGAGGCCAAATCGATGTTCAATTGCGGCTTCAAGGCTGAAAACGGAAAAAGGTCGCTGCCTGAAGGAGGTTGAGTCTCGTCGCAATGCGGAGAGAGAAGCGCAGATTCGTTAAGCGCGACAGGCCAGACCAGAGAACAACGGGAACCGAGGGTTCGAGGGCTTTCAACATCCTGCTGGCCTGACACGAACAATGTTCACGAACAAAACTAGACAGAAAAAGACGAACCACAGCCGCAGGACTTCGTCGAATTCGGATTGATGAAATTGAATCCCTGGCGGATCAGCGTCTCCTCGTAGTCGAGCGTCATCCCCTGGAGATACACGAAGCTTTTGGGATCGATGAAGATGCGGAGGCCGTCGAAAGTGAAGATACGGTCGCGCTCGCGGGGATGGGCGTCGAAGCCGATGGCATAAGACATTCCCGAACAGCCGCCACCCTTCACGCCGAGCCGCAGTCCGCCTTCCTCAGGTGAGATTTCTTCCTTCGCCAGGATGACGCGGATGCGCTTAACGGCCGCAGGAGTGACCTCCAAATCGTGCGCCGGCGCTCGTGCCGCATCGGGCTGCGGCGCGGCAATGTCTTGCGAGGCTTTCGAGTCAATTGTGACAAAATTTTCCATAATCTCTCATCGTTTCCTCGGGAGCGAGCCCCGACTTGCTTGTATGTGATCGGCTCTCAGAGTGCCAAGCCTTTTCAAAACAACTTCAGTTCACCGCTTCGACCAGCGCGGTTACGAAATCGTTCTTTCGCTTCCCTGCCCGATCATCACACCCCATTTGATTCGCCGCGCCTGTCCGTCGATGCTTCTCTTCAGGGCTTTGCGCTCCGCGCGCTGCCTATCTTTAGGTCGTCTTCCCGCGCTCGCCGGGAATGAATGTACATGCCCCGCCAAAAAAGGAGCACGAACAGTCCCACGAACGGGAGCACCACCGCCAGCCAGACATGATCGACCAGATAATCCCAACCCTTGCCCCCGCCCATGAAGCGCAACCCAAGAATCACCACTGGAATCGAAATCCACCGCGCCAATCGGATTTTGCTCTCGTTGCTCATAACCCGCCTGGGGTTCCATGCTCAGCCAACATTAACTTGTTCCCTGGCCCCTTGTTCCCTTTTCCGCTGGGGACCATGGCGCCATAGCCTGGTTGCCCGTATAGATAGGCAGTTGTAGCCCGGCCGGCGCCTTCACTTGCGTTGCAACCGTGATCATTCCGGTCACCATCTCCCAGTGCATCATCGGCGGAATCGGCTTTGGGGCGGAGCTGCCGGCGCGCCAACATCGCCAGTGAGGCTCTTTCGACCCTTATAGCGTCAAAGCGACCAACCCCTGGTTTTCGCGCCGCTTTCCGGCGACATGCTCCTGATCCGCCAGGTCGTGGATGCTGATGCTCTTCAAAACCCCCGTAATCGTCTCGTTGACGCGCGCCAGCGGTTCCTTAATCGTGCAGCTGGGGGTGAGATCGCAGGACTTTGCGCCCTTGAAGCAGGAGGTAATAAACAACGGCCCGTCAATGGCATGAATCACTTCGAAGGCCGAGATTTGGCGCGCGTCGCGGGCCAGGGCGTACCCCCCGTTCATCCCGGCGTGTGACCGAAGCAAGCCAACCTTCGTGAGCCGCTGCAGAATCTTAGCCAGCAGTTGCGCAGGGATTCCGTAAGCGTCAGCGACATCTTTGGCGCTAAGAGCGGGCGTCTCAGGATGCTCGGCCAGGAACTTGAGCGCCATCAGCCCGTAATCGGCCTTTTTCGTAAGCTTTAGCATCGAATATGCGACTTGAAAGGTCCGTATTTAGTATACGTCCGATTGAATCTGCCTTTCAAGCGAATGACTTGCAGGCCAGGGTGGGGAATCATGGCCCCTTGAATCGCGGATTCATGAAAAATCCGTTTGCAATCGGCCAAAAGCCAGCTACAATCTGGCGGAAAGAGCACATATAGCAACTCCACAGCGACCAGATGGCGAAGCCGGCATCCCAAGCCCAGGGACCCATGGGTGACTGGCCTTCGCAGCCGAAGTGGAGTTGGATGATCAGATCGTAAATTGCCGTCCTTAACCTCGATCGGAAAGGAGCAGCGACTCTGGAATTGCTGTAAATTCACCAAGCCCTGAGAACGATGGCAACCGCCTGCAGACACCCCAAGGTTCGGATCGTTTCCCGGCACGAAGACACGGAGTTTGTCGAGTGCCTGGAGTGTGGAGAGGTCTTCGATTCCGAAGAATTTCGCGATATGGAAATTGAAGACACGGCTGGAACCGGAGATCTCCCCGACGACTCCTAGCGCCGCCGGGCCGCGATCAATCTTTCGATGCGGCGCCGATAGCCGCTGCTGTGCCGCTGCGACGCGACACAGTCCATGCGTAATGCAGTCCCGAAATCACCGTGAGCGCAATCGTAAGGTCGAGGGCAACTGCGCGAGATGCAGTGACCCAAGAGGCCGTCGTGAGCTGGTGGAGCAGAACCGCTGCCACCGCAACGATCTGGGCGAGCGTGTTTGCCTTGCCGAAGATGCTGGGACGAAAGTCGCGCCGGCCCACAGCCGCATAAAGCAGCGCCGAAATCACCAGGATGCCCAGATCCCGGCTGAAGACCATCACCGTTACGGTGAGTGGCATTAGTCCCTTGTACAAAAGCACAAGAAAAAGCGTGCTGAGCAGCAGCTTATCGGCCACCGGATCGAGATATTGGCCGAGCATGGAGCGCTGCTTTAAGACGCGAGCCAGCAATCCGTCGAACGCGTCGGTCAATCCCGCTGCGACAAAGAGCGAAAAGCTGAGCGCGTAGTGCCCCTCGAGGATCGCCGTCACAAGGAATGGCGCCAGGCAGATTCGCAGAAGAGTAAGCATGTTTGGCGCGCTGCGGAGAGGGTTCAGGCGATGGTTCGGCTCTTCATGCATGGCAGATCGTCGGTAGTGAGGCCGTGACGCGATGCACGCGCCGAGACGTGAATCTCCCGTCAACGATGGTACAGTAAGGTCCCCATGCGGCGCATCCTGTTGAAGTTGCAGCCCCGCCGGATGCCGACTGGCAAACTTACAATTCCACGGGAAGCTCCGCTGAAAGGATATTCATGGGTGTCAGGCCGCGCTGGCGCAGGGCACGCAGGCTCAACGCGTCATGACGCTTTGCCAGCCGCCGGCCATTGTGGTCCACAACCAGGCGGCAATGGTACCAGGCGGGATCGTCGAGTCCCAGTACCCGGTTGAGCAGGATTTGGCGAGCGGTTGACATGAGCAGATCGGCCCCGCGAACCACTTCAGTGATCTGCATCTCCGCGTCGTCAGCGACACATGCAAGCTGGTAGCTAGGCACGCCATCGCGCCGCCAAACCACAAAGTCGCCAAAATCCACTCCGGCGACGAATCGCTGCGGCCCCAGGTTGCCATCGACAAACTCGATCACCTCGCCGTCCGGAACGCGAAAACGCCAGTTGATATTTCCCGGCATCTCAAGCTCGTTGGCGGTGGGACCGGGAAGCTGCGGCGATCCACCCATAAACTTGCGGCAGGTGCCGGGATAGAGCGGCTCTTCGTCCTCCTTGTCGAATTTTCCGCCGCCGCTCCCCGTCTGCACGCGCTCGTGCGGAGCTACCACGGCATTTGCCAGGTCCTTCCGCGAACAGCGGCAGGGGAACAAGCGGCCGCTGCGCAACAGTCTGCGCCAGGCAGCCAGGTAGAAGACGCGGCGCTTGCTCTGCACATACGGAACAAACGGACCGCCTTTGTCGGGTCCTTCCTGCCAGCGAATCCCCAGCCAGCGCAGATCCTCAAGCGCAGCTTCGGCGTAGTTGGCGCGGCTGCGATCGGGGTCGAGATCCTCCATGCGCATCACCAGCGTGCCGCCGGCCTCGCGCGCACGCTGAAAGGCCGTCCAGAATGTTCTGGCGTGGCCTACGTGCAAATAGCCCGTGGGCGAGGGCGCCAGGCGTCCGCGATAGCTCGATGCCTGTGATGGAGGAGCGCTCGCCATTCTGAAGTCGAGTGTAGGCGAGCCCGCGCGGCGCGCGATATGGCGGGTTTGGTACACAAAACCGAAGTCGAAGCGGGATTTTCATCTCGTCTTTCGACGGGTGCCCCGCGAACGCCGAAGACGACTCCGTAGCCTAGGTTGTATCCACATATAGTGGTGCGCGTCGTTGCGAGCAGAAACCGTGTCAGACACCGGGGTCCCCGCGGATTGGTCTTTGATCCGTGGGGTGGAGATGAGGCGGAGGACGACGGCTGTGGCGGGTCCACAGCCTAGGACGACAGCGAAGTATGACGCGATTTTCGCCGCAACCCGGAGGGCCGGGGCCGATTTTCCCGATTTCGTTGTCGCTCCTCGCTAGGAGACACCCGGTATCCGTCACTCGTCGCTTCTGGAACTCGGAAAAATCCGCTCCCGGCAACACGCACCCCTATATGTGGATACAACCTAGCGCTCGGCGGCGTTGTCTTGTTCGGGCGAATCAGCGGAGTTTTGAAGTTCGTGCGCGGCCCTGAACCAATCCGTTTGGTGATAGCCGTGAACCTGGCCACGCTCGTTCCAAAACCGGTACGCGAGCTCGGCAACCTCTTCGTTGGAGATGGATCCCCTGTTTCCCATTGCGTCGTCGACGTTCGTCTCATCCACTTCCGGCTCCATCATGGGAACTGAAGCTTCAGACAGGCCGGGTTCGGGTTCCGAAACGTCCATCAACAACACGACAGGCGATACCTGTGCGGCCGTTTCTGTCGCGGCGGATTCGGTGTTCGAACCCTCCAAAACCCTGGAAGGGAATGCGCCTGAACCGGATTCGCGAACCAGAAGCTTTAACGGCTCCAGAAGTTTTTCAAGCAGTTCTTTCCTGTTGGTCAGTCGCTCAATCTCAGCGTCGATTTCGGCGATCTCGTTCGTCGCATGCTCAAAAGCAATCTCATAGCAGCTGGTAGACATAGAATCGTTTCTCCGGCAAATCATAGGCTGGATTCACGAACAGCAAAGGATGCTTTGTTTATCAATCGATGAATTCTTCAGGGCTGTCAGACGGGAGAGCGGCCGCGCTCACGACCAGCGAGACTGAAAACATCATACATGGATCGAGAGAAAACCCGGATTTTCAAGGGCATTTCCCGATGCGATGGGTCGTCTTCTTATTTAGCTTCAAGGAAGCGTTTGAAAGAGGAAACGGGCGTTCCTTTCACCGTGACCTTCAAGTCCGTTACCGGTGAGTTTCGAAAAAAGGAAAGTTGAACCCGAAGCTCAATCACCGGCCATGTGCGGCACGCTGCTTTTTTATCGCGCGTGCCGCGCCATCGAGCGCCGGCAAGCGCAATCCCATGGCTCGCGGCGCCTCCTTGGCCCTGGCAATCGCCATCTCGGCAACCTGCTCCACAATCCACTCAAAGTTCCGCTCTCCCACCGAGTTCACATCGGCATCCGGCACGGGATTCATGAAGTCAATCGCGTATGGAATGCCGTTCTCCACCGCGAACTCCACCGTGTTCAGGTCGTAGCCCAGCCCGCGGCAAAGCTTCAGTGCGTCCTCCTCCATGCGCATGAAAAGCCGCCGCGCCTGAAACGTCGTCGCTCGCGCCGAGCCTTTCTGGTAGCGCTCGGCATGCGGCCGCCGCGGATCGTAGAGCATGATCCGCACTTTCCTCCGCGCCACCACGCAGCAGCGATAGTACTCGGTAAAGTGAATGGCCTTCTGGTACACCATGCACAGGTCGCGCGATCGGTCGTACGCGCGGAAGAACTCCTCTCGCCCGCGCACCTCGTACACATTGCGCCACCCCCCGCTGTCGATCGGCTTCAGAAACCCGTGCTCTCCGATGGCCGCAAACACGCTGTCCCAGTCCAGCGGATACTCGAGGTTGCGCATCGATTTTCCGCTGGTCTCGTTGGGATGCTCCTTGTGCGGCAGCAGCGCAGTGGGCGGCACAGCCACGCCCAGCCGCGCAGCCAGTGTGTAATTGAAGAACTTGTCGTCGGCCGAGCTCCAAAAGGGATTGTTGATGACGGTCGTTCCGTTCAGCGCGGCCTGCTTCAGCATCGCGCGATAAAACGGAATATCGTGCGAAATCCGGTCGACGATCACCGAGTAATCTGGAATCTTTCCCAATTGCACCGCGCCGGTCTGCACAAACTCAGCCCGAATCCCGGCCGGGTTCCGAGCATTGACTCTTTCCACAAACGCGCTCGGGAAACTATTCTCGACGCCAAACAATATGCCGATCTTTTTCATAGCACCGTTGTTACAGAAAAACCAGAGTAGGTGTGTCGCGGAGTCACTGAACTAGGGTCGACGCGACCAACAGGGAGCGGCGACCTTGAAGAACGCCGAACAGGATACGGTAACTCTGGTTTTGCTCTAGAAAACAGCTTACATCCGCGAGCACGTGGCCGGAAGCCGACTGCCAGTGGTTGGAACAGTTATGCTCCCGGCTACCGACGGCGAGCGATCGGCTCTCCATCGCAGGCACCCCTAGCACCCCGGTGGCCCTGTGTGGGTATGACTCAACCCTGCTCTGCGAGTCTCCTCAACTGGCCCAGATGATTCAGGTCGTGTCCCGCCATCGTTTCTACGATGGTCTGGAATGTCATCGTTCCTCGCTCGGGATGCGTCACCGGCCTGTTCGCGCCTGCCGGCAATGCCGCGCGAATCAGCCGCAGATTCCAGTCCCGAAGCGCACGAAACGCATCGAGCGCCTGGTCGGCCGGTATGCCAGGATACCTCGCTGCCCAATTGTCCTGGTCGAATGGCTGGATGGTCGGCGAATCCTCGGCCAACGTCTGCCTCAACCGGAATCCAAAAACCAACTCGCAATCCGCGAGATGGCATACAATCTCTGCCGCGCTCCACTTGCCGGGCGCAGGCCGCTCGTCCGTCTTGTGCGGCCCAATCGCATCCAGTTGCTCACCGATTACGCCCGCCGTGGCAGCCAGAATCGCCTCTACTGACCTCCCGCCCAGAAACTCCTCGTACGGATTCGCTTTGCTCATCGCATCATCCTCTCAGAAAAACTCCGCAAGCACGCGCTCCTGTTCCCTGTTCACTCGTTCCCCTTTGTCCCTCGGTCCCTGTCTCACAGATACTGCTGTGCCATCCGCTGCCACGTCGGCCAGTCGTGCGAGTTAGTTGAGTCCCAAATGTGGAGCTGATGCGGAATTTCCTTGGCGCTCAGGATGCGGTCCAGATTCTGGTTCTGCGCCAGGCAGTGGTCGTCCCACCCGGTCGCCAGCACGTAGGTCGCTTTGCCGTACCGATCGAAGAACCACCGATCATTGAGTTCCGGCAGGTAGTGAGTGGGCAGGTGCGAATGGCAATCCTGGTTGTAGAACCCATCGAGAAAACCTGATAGATCGAACGTTCCGGACAGCGCCAGAAAGCCGCTGAAGACGCCCGGATGCCGCAGCGCGATGTTCACCGCGTGATATCCGCCAAAACTGATTCCGAGCGCCAGAAGCCGCTGATCCTGGTTCTTGTCCCGAATCATCAGCACCACCTCCTTGAGCAGGTACTCCTCAAACTGCATGTGCCGTGCGATGCGCTGCCACGGAGGGATTTGGCTGTTATACCAGCTTTCCTTGTCCACAGAGTCTACGCAGAACAACTGCAATTGACCGGCGCGGACCTTTTCCCCCACTGCAGCGATCATCCCGCGGTCCTCAAAATCGTAAAACCGTCCGCCCGAGGTGGGAAACACGAGAACCGGCTGTCCGGCATGGCCGAAGAGAAGCATCTCCATCTCGCGGCCCAGCCGCTCGGAATGCCACTTGTGATACTCACGATTCATTTTCCGCGTACCGGACCGTCCTTCCATCTTCCATACATCAGTCGAAACTAGAGGCAGCTTTGTCATCATAAGCGAGCGCTTTGCCGGCAGAACGGAGGGCACCGCGGTTTTTCATCCCCATTCTATTTTGAATGGTCCGCAGGGAATTTGCCTCAAACCCCCGCTTTCGGCGATACTTGGGTGTTGTGATGTGTGCCGCCGGGCGCATTCGTCTGGCCGTTGTTGTGGTGTGCGGGCTCACTCAAGCCGCCGCGGGACACATTTCAAAAGAATCGTCGCATAGTTCTGAAAGTTGAAAGGATCTCCTTCACCGTGGTCATGATTCGTTTGGCGCGTTTGGCGCCCGCAAGCAACCCTATTATCGGATTGTCGTCATCGAAAAGGACCGCGCCCGCAACGGCCGCTCCATCGAAGTTGTTGGCACCTATAATCCTCGCACCAGCCCCGCCACGGTCGATCTCAAGCACGAGCGGATCGCCTATTGGCGCAGCAAGGGTGCTCAGCTCTCTTCTACCCTCGAAAAGCTCGTCACCAAGAACCCGGCGCCGGTTGCGACAGAGCCGGCGGCTCAGGTTTCCGATCCGGCCGCGGCTTGAACTTCCGTTGCTCTCGTGACACGATGCGGCGAGGGCCATCTCGGTTCAACCCAGCCGTCGCCGGCGTATAACCCATTGCTGTGAGCGCGCTTACGTGATACGATTCCGATCAATCTCAGAGTCACCAAATTACGTACGTAGAAGGTCAGGTGCAAGATCATGACCCAGGTTGATATGGTGCAGGTAGATGAATTGGTCCGCGAAATCGCGCGGGCCCTGGTGGATGAGCCAAACGCCGTTGAAGTCGAATCTGTAGACCGGGATGAGAACACCGTTCTCAAGCTCCGCGTCGCAGGCCCTGACGTGGGCAAGGTCATCGGCAAGCAGGGCCGCACCGCCCGTTCGGTGCGTACGATCCTGAGTGCCGTCAGCATGAAGTTGCACCACCGCTACACGCTCGACATCCTTGAAGAGGGCGACGAAGCCTAGGTTGTATCCACATCTAGGGGTGCGCGCCGTTGCGAGCAGAAACCGTGTCAGACGAGGCGGAGGACGACGGCTGTGGCGGGCCCCACAGCCTAGGGCGACAACGAAGTATGACGCGATTTGCGCCGCAACCCGGAGGGCCAGGGCCGATTTTCCCGATTCCGTTGTCGCTCCTCGCTAGGAGACACCCGGTATCCGTCACTCGTCGCTCCTGGAACTCAGAAAAATCCGCTCCCGGCGACACGCACCCCTATATGTGGAGACAGCCTAGCATGGCGGCCTCTTGTGCGCCCGGCGAAAGTCGTTGGCCGGAATGACCGCCCCGCAATCACCTTCAGACTGGGTCTGGTTGGCGCGGATTCGGCGCACGCAGGGACGCAAAGGCGAAGTTTTCGCCGAGCTCCTCACCGATTTCCCTCAAAAGTTCGTCGAGCGCCGCCAGCTATGGTTGCTTCCCGCGAGTTTGCGGGCGGGTGCCCCAGGTCTCGATTCTGAGACCTGGGATGACAAGGATTCGGCAACGCACGCGCGCGCCGCTGAACTCACCAACCACTGGCTCCATAAAGGCGGCATCGTCCTTCACTTCTCCGGCATCGATTCCATATCTGCCGCCGAGGCGCTCAAAGGCCTCATCGTCGCCATCCCACGCGCACAGCGAGTCCAGCTACCCGACGACGAGGTGTACATCGACGACCTCATCGGCTGCACTCTCGTCGAAGTTGGCCGCGCCGTCCCCTGCATCCTCGGCGAAATCGATGAAATCGACCGTACTGCCGGCGCTGCGCCGCTGCTGGTCCTGCACGGCCCGCGCGGAGAAACCCTCGTCCCGTTTGCCAAAAGCTATATCCGTCGCATCGACCTCGCCGCCCGCCGCATCGAAATGGCTCTCCCCGAGGGCCTGATCGACCTCAACCTCGCGGACGAAGCCTGACTCAGCTAATACTGGCTCGTACCTCACTTCCCTTCGATCCGGTCTGCGGCGTCTCGCCACGCTGCATCGATCGTTTCATTGAGCGGCCGCGACGGAACATTGCGCGCGAAACCCAACTGCTTTCCCTTTGCAGTGATGATCTCGCAAATCGGCATCTCGCCTTGCTTCCAGTGCTCACGTGCAGTTGGTTCCCGTTCCTTCACCAACCTCTCTGCCTCACTCATCCCATACTCCTTTTAATGGGGATTCAGAACGCGGGGTGCCCTATCCCAACCCCGGTAACCGGGATCCCCACCGATGGGTCCTAGTCGATGGGGTGGTTGGGTGTTTAGGGTGGGATGAAAACCCACCATTGCCATCATTCCATCCCCAGTGGCTTCCACGTCCCATCCCGCTTCAGTGCCAGTTGCAAAGGCCGCGGCGGACCGTTCGGCGGCACCGTCACTTCAATCCACAACTCCTCGTCAGCCTTCAGCGGCAGCGGACTCTTTGCCGTGTCGGCAATATAGAAGTTGACCAGCGCTTCCAGCCGCATATCCTCGCAGTGCGCCGCCGGCATCGCCGAAACCACCTGCCCCCCAGTGTGAACATTGGGATCCTGTATGCGAATCGCCTCCAGCCGGTTGTTCTCCACCTTCAGATCCGCGCCGAAGTACACGGCCTTAGGTCGCAGAATAAACGGTCCTGGCCGTATCGCTCCATTCACGTCGCGTGGGAACGTCGCCTCCTTCGCTGAAGGCAATGTGCTCTTGCATCCATCCACTGTGAGCTGCAGGCTCAGGTAGCGTCCTCGCATCGGCAGTTGCGGATCGTATGCAGCCGCGCGCGTCCATACCCGTGGGCACGTCCATCGCTGGTAAAAGTACTTCGCCGCGATCAGCGAAACCAGCCCCAATTGCACCACCAGCAGCACCACTGACACTCCGGAGAGCGTGAACCGTCCCGTCTTCACAGCGCACCTCCGTTCGGATCCGGCGCAGCGCCCTTCATCGGCGTCATCCCCTCCAGAATCCGCCGTCTCATCTTCTCCAGCGCCCACCCGCCTGCGAGAAACAGCACGCCCAATCCGATCAACCCCAGCGACCGCCCCAGCTTGCTCATCAAATCGCTGAAGTAGAACCAAGCCACCGTCGCCGCGAATCCCACGATGCCCAGATTCACCAGCGCACGCGAAACCAGCCGCACCCCCCACCAGGACAGGAACACAGCAAACACCGCGACCAGCGCATATGCCGGCACATTCGGCTCGCTGCGCACGTAATTCGTCGTCACTCCGCGGAATACGTAGCTTTCGGTCCACGAGCGGTAACACCACGGCAGCGCAATGCTGAATCCAATCGCCGCCGCAACGGGAATGAGCCCTTTGTGCCCGTGAAATGCGGCCACGATCAGCGGCAGTGCGGCAATCGCCATCCAGGCCCATACACGCGTGCCGAAAGGAATAAGGCTCTGCTGCGCCGACCATGACTCCCAGTTCGCGAGCATCATCGCGATGCCCGAAATCATGCCAATCACGCCCGCGCCGAATAGAATTCCCTGCACTGCCTTCTGCCGCGAGCCCAGAAAGAATGTGATGTAGAGGATGGCCCACACAAAGCACAGCCGCCCCATGTAGACGTTGTCGCCGATGTATCCGTTGGCTCTGAAACCGATCTCGCAAAAGATCCACGCGGGCACGAGCACGAGCGCCAGCGTCTCTTGCGCCTGGTCGCGCAGCAGCATCCAGCCAAAGAGCGCGGCCACCGCCCACAGCAGCACCGCCGCCGGCCAGTGCTCCTGGATATTGAAGATCTGCCCGACCAGCGCGATCGCTGCGCCCGTCGACACGGTTCCGACGGCATGCAGGGCCGAGCTCATACCGCGGAAGTTCCCGCGAGCAAGCCCACCGCCAATGTGGAAGATGGCGACCATCGTCAGGACCAGCGCAAAGCGCGCGCCGAGCCCCATCTCGTCCCAGTGCGCCGAGACAAACAGCACCACGCCGCACGCCAGAAGAATGGCGCCAAGTATGAGCGCCGTAACGCCCTGCCAGCGCACGACTCCAGCAGCGCGAGTCTCTCGTTCCGGCCCGTGTTCGGCCGCCCTTCCGGGCGCTCCTCCGGTTTGCGCCTCGTGGGCGCGAATCCGGGCAGCCGTCACCGCATCCAGGACACCGGCCGTCTGCCAGCGTTGCAGCAGCGTTTCAATTTCATCCATGGCGTTTGGCTCACATCATAGGCTTCCCAACTTCCCCGGTAAAGTCTCGCTCGTGCCATGTCTTTTGCCCCTGAACTGTTCACTAGTCCTTGGTCCCTGTCCTCTTTTCCCTGTTCTCAAACAAAAACGCCGGAGAACTCAGCCGGCCGAACGGTTGCAACCATTCAAACCAGCCGGGATCTCCGGCGCGGATTTCAATTCAGTTCAAAGGCGAACGGACTCGCGTCCGTCGCGCCTTAGAACTGGTATTTCGCGGCCAATTGCAGTTGGCGCAATGCAGCCGTGCCACCGATGCGGCCGAAGGTGGAAGAGCTGAGACTTAAAGTCGGCTTGTTCCAGTTCGGGTGATTGAGGGCGTTGAATGCCTCGAAGCGGATCGCCAATTTATGGTTCTCGTTGTAAGGCATCGCGAAATCCTTGTGCAGCGAGGCATCCAGGTTGGTGTAGCCCGGGCCGGTGAAGCTGCCGCGTTGCAGGCTTCCGAATGTTCCCGGCAGTCGGAGTCGCGTAGGCGGCCTTATTCACCCAGTCGTTCAGCGTTCTGGCGCTGCCGCTCAGGTAGGGGCTCTGTCCCGGTCGGATTGGGCCGATCGAAGTTGCCGAACGGAGACGCGATGCTGGCGTTGTCAACGCCCAGCAGCGGCGTTGCAACCCGACCGGTCTGATGGGTAAAGATTCCTCCGATCTGCCAGCCGCCGACAAACTCGCCAACGGCCTTGTTGGTCTTCAGCAGCTTGCCGGGCCCGATCGGCAACTCGTAATGCGCCGAGGCGACGATGCGATTTTTCACATCGAATGCCGACCGGCCGTATTCGCAGGGGATGCACTCGCTGTCCTGCGGATACAGGTTGTCGTTTCCCTGGTTGCGGATTCCGCTGGTGTCGTCGAGGGACTTGCCCCAGGTGTACGAGGCGATCACGTTAAGGCCCTTGCTAAACCGGCGCGTCGCCTTCACGTCGAACGCGTTGTAATTGCCAGTGCCCTGGTCATGCACATATTGGATGCCGTACTGTGCGGGAGTGGTACCGCTCGAGTACCCCACATAGAAGGGGAGCCGCGACGCGACTGAAGTTGCGGCGCCGGTGCCGATGTATCCATATGGAGTCGGCTGATTTGCATTCATGAACCCATAAAGATGCCGGCTCAATGCACCCTGGTATCCCACCTCGAACGACCAGTCCTGCCCAACCTGCTGCTGGATATTGAGCAGAAACTGCTGGGTGTAGCTGGTCTTATGGCTCGGCGCGTTCGCGTATTCGCGGTGGTGGGGCCGAGATTTACGACTGTGCCGCCGCTGGCGCCCGGTGCAGCGTTGGCCCAGGTCAGATTGGAATTGCCGTAGATCTTGCTGGTCGGTGTCACTATTGGTGATTGACGCGCGCCCGGCGATGTTGCGCGCCATGTCGAAGTACGCGTTGCCGATATCCTGCGTGTAGAAAATTCCGTAGCCGGTGCGAATCACCGTTGTCGGTGTCGGCGAGTACGAGATACCCAAGCGTGGCGCAAGATTCATGTACTGGGTATCCATGAGCGGGCCATTGGGCACGATCCCGTTGCTGCATTGCGGCGCCGGACCAACGGTGCTCGTCCAGCGGATGTTCAGGCCGTATAGACATTTGCTGCCGTGCAACTACCCTGGCGGAGCAGGACGGGCCATTGGCTCTGCGGGTAGGTGGCGCTGGTGTCGCCCCTCTTCGGCATAGTTCGGAACATACGCGTTGAAATTATTCCCAATCGTATCGTTCCACGGAGGAGTCACTTCGTACCGTACGCCCGCGGAAATGGTGAGATTCGGAAGGACCTTATAGGTGTCGTCGACGTAAGTAAGCTTGCAACGTTGCGCACGTAAGTTTGCATCCGCTACAGCCACCGCAACCGTGGACAGACGCGAGATCGCCGAGCAGGAAATCGGCCATCGAATCGCCACCTGATAGGGTAGCGCTTCCGGGAGTTCCCGACTGCAGCGCTGTTGAAATCGGCTGGGCAGAGAACTGCCCGCGCGAGAACTGGTTGCCAAGCTGGTTAAACGTCTGGCGGCTGTACTCAAATCCGAGCCGGAGGGAATGCTTGCCTTTCACCCATGAGATGTTGTCGACGATCTGCCAGTGTCGGATCGGTGACAACGTACGGGCCATCCCCGCCGATATCCCCGAATTTCCTGCCAGATGCTCGGTGTCGTGCCCGTCGGACCCGCTACTGAATGACTGGTCAGGAATGCCCCATGTGGAGGGCAGGCCGCCACTAAGCCCGGGATTCCGATCGAATCGACCACATCGTTGGTGTACGCCGACAACAGGCCGAGAGAGTTGAAGAAATGGTTATAGCCAAACCGAGCCTCGTTCACAATGTGAGGCGTGATCGTCCACGTGTTCGAACCCATGTACTGGTAGTAGTTGGTGACGATCTTGCTGCCCGCTCCCATGAACCCTGTCGACAGGATGTCTTCATTGCCTGAACTGTAGCGGAAGGCAAACTGCGACTTCTGCGACTGGATGTAATCGCCGCGGACAGTCAGTCCCTGGCGATCCTGTGGAGCATTGGTGCTGTAGGAATAGTTCGCTACTTTTGCTCCATTCGCGTAGAACGGCTGCGTGCTTGTGCCCTCGTATTTCAGCAACGCGGGGACTGTGGGGCGATTCTGCCGGCAGGAATGATGTTGTCCGGGAAAGGGCTGTCTTCCCGAAGCCGTTGGCATCTCCAGTCGCGGGATCGTAGATGGTCACCGGAGTCCCGTTTGCAGTGGTGAAGCCCGCGAAATTGCCGCTCGCTATGGCTGGTGACGGAATGGTTGCGGAACCTTGGCCGATCGTACGAATCTTGCTCCACTCGTCGTCGACCATGAAGAAGAACTTGTCTCTGCCATCGTATATGTTGGGAATTCGGATGGCGCCGTCAAGTTCGAATCCATAGTCGTTCCACTTGTAGGGAAAGACCTTGACGAGGGTGGCGTTGTATGGGAAAAAATACGGATTTGCATCCGCGATGTTGTTGCGCATGAAGTCGTACATGCTGCCGTGATAGGTGTTGGTGCCGCTCTTCTAGAGCACGTTGACCTGCGTGGCCTCGTGACCGAACTCGGCGGATAAACGCCCGTCTGCACCTTGAACTCCTGGATGCCGTCGAGGGAAGGCAGCCCGATATAGGTATTGAAGTCGGGATCGGTATTGTTCACGCCATCGAGCGTGTAGTAGTCGAACATGATGCGCTGGCCGCCGACCGAGATCGCCTGGCTGGCGCGGTCGCCGCCGAGGCGCGAGCCTGCCTGGCCCGATGCCGACGACAGCGTGTTGGCGTTGGACGAAAGCGCAACCAGCGACAGGTAGTTTCTGCCGTTCAGTGGCATCTCGTTGACCGCCTGCGTTCTCAATCACTGTTCCGAGCGTGGCATTTTCCGCCTGGAGCAGCTCACCCGTCGCTTGCAACCGTGACGGTTGCGTCACCGCTCCCACCGCCATCGTGAAGTCCTGGCGCAACGATTGCTGCACGTCGAGTTCGACGCTTTGGCTCGTCGCAGTCTTGAAGCCCTCGTGCGTCACCTGAACCTTGTAGTTTGCCGGAGGAACGTCGGGGAACGTGTAGTCGCCCGCGCCGGTGGTCACCGTCGAGCGGGACGCGCCCGTACCCAAATTTGTAAGCGTTACATTCGCGCCCGGAATGACTGCGCCCGTCGAATCCGAGACGTGCCCCGAAATGGTTCCGGAGGTCTGCGCAGACAATCTCGCAGAAGTTGAAACTACGAAAAGAAACGCAAGGATGCAGCAGCCAATCCAGGCGCTGTATCGTTGGAAATTGGAATCGAGAAATGGCGCAACGCGTCCATTTCCTTGTGCATCACTGACATGATCGTTCAACATCGTCACTTTATCCTCCGCTGATGAGAACAGCCTCTTTTGAAATTGGAATTTCACAACTCCCATGTTTTTGAACACGGTTGACTGGTATCGTGTGGGTTGCTTATAGCCTTCGCCGGACGGAAACGCTAGGCGGGTGGGTAAGGCGGGCTTATCGCAATCAAGGCTCTCGCCGAAACTGCCGGAATTTAGCCGATGAGGGGGGATGGGCCAAAGAACGCCACGGTTCAGCTTCGGCATTCTTGCTTCTTGTGCCATCTGTCCTGTGCACCCTTCCGTGGCCTAACTCGATCAAAACCGTACGTTAGCGCTAACCGGTCGAAGGTCAGCCCCCGCTCAGCACCAATCTTCTGCTGACTTTCTCGGAGGCCGCTAACTCTACAGAATCGATTTAGCTTTGTCAATGGGTGCGATCGGTCCTTTTCGACCGGCGTCGGAGATTTCTAAGGAGACATAATTTCTCCTTAGGATCAAAGAGCGGTAGCAAGTTTTCCTGGAGCCTGAGAATGCCTTTATTGCCAAGACCTTGGGCGGCCGGGTGTTGTGTTTCGATTTTGCCTACGCAAGTCGCGACGTCTCAAGGCTGCACTCGGACCCAAAATGTAGCCTTACGTGAGTTTTTTGCGTTTTCAACGCACCGCTAAAGCGAACACTTGACTTGATTTCGCGCGTTTCCCCGCCCATCCGCAAAAACCTTCTCTTGGCGCAGCGCCAGATCGTGATAAAAAACTCTCACTGAGCATTCATTCTGCTCGAGGGGACTACCGCCGTGGCCACAGTCATACCGCTGGGAGATGTGTCGCGACGCACGCGACGGTTTGCGCTGGTCACGGCGCTGATCATCGTGGCCAATGCGTGGGTCTTCTTCCGCGAACTGGAAGGCGGCGACGCATTCGTCGCGCGTTGGGCCGTAATTCCCGCGGCCATTGCCGGCGGTCACGCGTGGATCACGATCCTGACCGCAATGTTCATGCACGGAAGCTGGCTCCATATCCTCGGAAATATGGTGTTCCTCTGGGCATTCGGCCCTGAAATTGAAGACGGCATGGGCCGCTTGCGCTACCTGGCGTTTTATCTGATCGGCGGCATTGTAGCCATGTTGGCGCAGGTCGCAGGCAGCCCAACGTCCACCGTCCCCTGCCTTGGCGCCAGCGGCGCCATCGCGGCGGTAATGGGCGCATTCATTGTCATCTTTCCCCACGATCGAATCCGTTCAATTCTCATTATTGTGATCTATGTAACCGTCACCTATATTCCCGCGGTGCTCCTCATTGGCTTTTGGTTTTTGATTCAACTGCTGGATGCCGGCGCGGTAGCGAAGGTGCAAACGGGCGGCGTGGCATATCTGGCGCACGTCGGCGGATTTCTGTTCGGCGTACTGACTGCACGCCTCTGGGTGAGGGGCCGCGCGTAAGCGGTAATAAGGAGCGAAAGGTGTCCCGTTCGCCGGCGGCTCTGCCTTCAACTCTGCCGCAACTGTACTGGCGAATTTACCCCGCGCACGGCGCGAGTCCTTTTTTCAACGCGTCTTCTGGGCAGGGGATGATACTATTGCGGGCAATCCGCAGAAACTCCAGAAACTGAGGCCCCCCAGGCGTGCTCCTCCTCTTTTTCGGTTTTTTCTGCGACAAGCGTTCCTCGAATCTGAAAGCGGAGGTTTTGTTATGGGTGCATGGAGACGCCTTGCCTGGGCAGGCACATGTGGAGTTGTGATGATGTTGACGGTTGCTGCCGCGTGCACCGCAGCGTTTGGCCAGGCACCGGCGCAACAAGGTCAGCAGACGGCGGGACAGGAAAACAACAGCGCGCAGCAAAGTAAGACTGGGTTCGCAATTGAATCGGAGATGCTGACCTATAGCGCCATGGATGGCGAAGGCGCGACGCTGGCTTGTAATGTGGCTCGAAACCTGGGCGCAGCCGACGACAAGTGCGCGCCCCGGGGTGGAATGAGCAACGCCCCGGGCGTCGTAGTTGTCGCGGGTAGATTCGAACGCGTTGGCCGACTTTCAGCTTTGGCGCTCGGATATTTCCACCATGGACATTCTGACGGCGCGCGCGAACCGATATTGCCCGCAAGAAAGCCAGCGAGGACTGATTTCCTCGATCGAGTCAGCGCTCTCGGGCTTCCCGGTGGGTCAGGCGATGTCTGTGGCGAAGGCCCTGTTTACTACTACATCCGTGACCACCCCGTTGGAAGGGGACATTCTGGATCAGACGTTGATGAACGACATCGCAGGCCACCTGAGAGCGGTGGGGGTCCCGGTCGTGATTCCTGACACGTATATGCCGCATTCGCTGGTCACTATCAATGAAGCGCGGTCGCCATTTCTCTCCGAAGTTTCTGGCCCTGATGACCGCGCGGGGATGCGTGGACGTGAAACCCGAAGAACCGGCAGCTGGGCCGATCAAACCGCAAGGGGAAGCGGCGGATCGCGAAAACGAGACTGCAGCAGAACGGGAGAAACGGTCGGTTGCGCAGGCGATCGACGCGTTTCTGCAGTCGCTCACGGAACCCAAGTCTCCGCTGTGCCGGAGCAGCCTGTCGGCGGGCCGCCAGTTTCCGCAAACCCCCACGATTTCGCATTTGAATGCCG
Organism: uncultured Acidobacteriaceae bacterium; assembly: GCA_963782285.1. Classification (GTDB taxonomy): domain Bacteria; phylum Acidobacteriota; class Terriglobia; order Terriglobales; family Acidobacteriaceae; genus Telmatobacter. Next base: position 40,993 of record CAWAJH010000008.1, on the reverse strand, counting down.
TGATGCGAGCCGACGGGCTGGCGCAGGAGATGGGTTTCGACGCAGCGAGCGAATGCCGGGGACAACAGCCCGTGGGATGTGCTTTGGCTGAAAGCATTGGAATCGGGTGGGGATGTGGTGGCCTCGGACAACATGATCAAGGGCAGCAAGAACAACTACACCGGCGGAGCCGTGGGAACTTACGCGCTCTTCCACCTGAATGGCGAACTGGAGTGCTCGGGCGTGTTTTATAACCTGGCAGGCCCGGTGCTGCTCACCGACATTCCGAAGTTCGTCGATGGCTCGCAGACGGCGCCAGCCGGGAAGCTGGTGGGCGGGTGCAACGCGAACGCGAAATGAGGAACAATCGGACCGCCGGCCTCTATCATCGGATGTATGCGGTTCGACATTGTCACCATCTTTCCCGGATTCTTTGACGGAATTTTTGCGCATGGGATTGTCCGCAAAGCCCAAAGCGAAGGATTGGTGACGGTTGAAACTCACGATCTGCGGGAGCACACGCACGATCGGCATCGCACTGTGGACGATCGTCCATTCGGCGGCGGCGAAGGAATGGTGCTGAAAGCCGAGCCGCTGGCCGAAGCGTTGCAGAGAATTGGAATCCGGGCAAAGTCAGAGAGGGACGCCGGCGCAAGCGGGGAGCGCGTGATTCTGCTTTCGGCGCAGGGCGGCATGTTCACACAAGCCGTGGCCCGGGAACTTGCTGCATTGGACCGCGCAGTGTTGATCTGCGGGCGCTATGAGGGAGTCGATGAGCGGATCAACGAACTCTACTGCGACATGGAGCTTTCCATCGGCGATTATGTGCTGAGCGGAGGCGAGCTGGCCGCCGCCGTAGTCATCGATGCGACGATGCGGCTGATTCCCGGCGTGCTCGGCAACCAGGCTTCGGGCGAGTTTGAAAGCTTTGGCGCGGCGGATGCTGAAATCGAATTGGGCGCGGATGGCGTTCCGCGCTCGCAGCACGGAGCCGGCGGTCTACTCGACTACCCGCAGTACACGAGGCCCGCGGCGTTCGGTGGAATGCAAGTGCCGGAAGTGTTGCTCAATGGCGATCACGCCCAGATCAGACGCTGGCGCAGAGAGCAGCAATTGCGCAAGACGTTCAAAAATCGCCCTGATTTGCTGGACGGCGCCACGCTGAGCGCTGAAGATCGCAAGTTGATCGAGTCCCTGCGACAAGGGGAGAAGTGAATCGAGTGGCTGGATTGCCCCGAGGGATGCCGTGATGAAAGCGCAGCTTTCCTGCTGGCGAGCCGGAATGGCTCGTCCACAGATGCTCTCACACAGCATCCCAACGGGCTGTTGAATTAGTGGGCGATGTTGATAGTGAGGTTCATGTCCACGGGAACGGGCTGGTTGTCGATGCTGCCGGCCCGGAAATGAAACTTGCTTACCGCATCGACGACGCGAGCGTCCCAACGCGGGTCGAGCGACTTAACAACGCGGATGTCTTGCGGCTGGCCGCTTGCGTCCACGGTCAGTGTAAGGCCGACTTGAGCGTCGCCGGGGATAGGGCTACCGGCAAAGCCATCAGGGATTGCAACGTCGACCGTCTGGACAAGTGTGGGAAAGATAACTCCGGTGCTAACGCGGGTGGGGGTTGGGGCAGTGGCGTCGTCCACGGGCGTGCTGGCAAATGCCGCTGCGGGGAGAATCAGCGAGGAGAGCAGAATGCTGGTCGCGAGTATACGGCGCATATAGTACCTCCAAGGCGACGATAGTCACCTTCACCATTGTTATCCCGTATCGATACGATTGTCAAGATAAAAATGAATAGCATTGATTTATCAGTATTTTAATGACAGCTTGATCATGATTTTTTGAAGAATGTCTTTCAGACCGTCCCATCTCGGACAAACCAAAAAAGGCGCGCGGCCATGAAAGACCAACGGATTTTGGCAGCTTCGGAGGCGGTTAGTCAGGAATCGGCTCTTGCGCAGTTCCCTGCTAGTGAGGTGAGTCAGAAGTTCGCATCAAAATGGAATTGTGATCCTGAGCGAGTTTGGTGCGTTCTTGCACCAAACGAAGCGAAGGACCTGCATTTGGGGCGACGATATTCGCACCGGACTTTAGATTCACCACGCTAAAACGTTCTGACAGGCGATGGCTGATCCGGGCCGACTCGGCCCGTCGCGATCGCGGCAGCATAGAAGTTTTCACCACGGGTGGGCGAGCCGGAAAGCCGGCGCAGCATCGCGAGTTGGCCGACGTGCGTGAGTGCGTCAGCCACAGGGCCTTGGAAAAGACGCTCCATCGGCGCATGCAGCGGGGCCGATGAAGCTAGATACGCATCGAACGCGGCGAGAGCGTCGAAGAAGCGTTGCTGCTCCGCGGGCCACGCGAGGGGCTTTGAATCCAGCCAGCGCTGATTGCCTTGTGCGATGGAAAGAGCCCAATCGAGCAGATCGCCCATGTGCGCGAGGATCTGCGCAGGGCGACGACCAGCGCCTTCAAATTCAGCAAACGACTCGGGTGCGCCTTCCAGGGCCCGTGAAGCCCGATAGGCCAATGTAGCAAGCGTGTGGCGCAGCAGACCGCGATTATCGTCCATGGAAAAAATATAGCGGACAAGCTTGCCGACTTCGAGCCCAAAATGGCGGGTCACGGATTATGCGCGATGTTGGCAGGTTTGATAAACTAAGGATTCTGAGTTCAATTCCAGGAAGTTACCATGTCAATTCATCCCGTAATGCAGCGCCTGGCCGATAAGCTGAAGCGCACCGATTTGCCGAGTTTCGTGCCCGGCGACCAGATTCGCGTCCAAGTGAAGATCAAGGAAGGCGATAAGGAACGCTTGCAGGCCTTTGAGGGCCTCGTCATCGCCGTCAACAAAGGGGCTCAGGGCACGTTCACCGTACGCAAAATGAGCTTTGGGCAAGGTGTTGAGCGAATCTTCCCCTTCAACTCGAAGGTCGTCGACAAAGTTGAAATTGTCCGCAGCTACAAGGTGCGGCGGGCGAAGCTGTTCTATCTGCGCGGATTGCGCGGCAAGGCTGCGCGCCTGAGGGAACTAGACCGCGAGACCGGCAAAGTTCGGGCCTAAGCGCCGATCTCGATAAGAAAGTCACATCCCCGGCTTCGGCCGGGGTTGTTCTTTTCTGTGGCAGTCTCTTCCTGAGGCCGGTAGCAGTCCTTCATCCGTCCGCCTCTGTGCTGTCTTGTCATTCCGTCGGTGCGTTTCCGGCTTCTGGAGGCTCCCATGGCAATTGCACAAACCCCGGCTCCGCCCTACTTTGCCGTGATTTTTACTTCCACCCGCACCGAGGGCGACATCGGATATGCAAAGATGGCCGAGGCGATGGAAAACCTTGCGTCGGCACAGACGGGTTTTCTCGGGATCGAATCGGCGCGCGACGGCTTGGGAATCACAGTTTCCTATTGGGATAGCCTGGAGTCGATTGCAGCGTGGAAGCAGAATGCACGCCATCTCGTCGCACAGCAGCGCGGACGCGATACCTGGTATGAAGCTTTCAAGGTGCGCGTTTGCCGTGTCGAGCGCGACTACGCTTTCCACAAGGATTAAACGGCCGTAGCAAAAACTTCTCGCCGGTGAGCGATCCACAATTCTTATACTGTCTCCATGGCCAACGCTCCAGTTTGCGGATTTGCCTTTGAAAATGCCGCGCGCAAGCTCGGGGCGCTCCGGATTGCGGGACTGGATGAAGTGGGCCGCGGTCCTATGTTCGGGCCGGTGGTGGCTGCGGCCGTCATTCTTCCAAAAGGCTGCCGTTTGCGGGGGCTGACAGATTCAAAGCAGCTCAACGAAAAACAACGAGACTCATTCGACATTGCAATTCGCGCCGCCGCCATGGCCTGGGCGATTGCAGTAGTGGATGTGGAGACAATCGATCGCATCAACATTCGCCGCGCATCTCTGCTGGCGATGCGGATGGCCGTGGAGCAGCTCGGCCCATCGCCGGATTACCTGTTGATCGATGGCTGCGACACGATCGACTGGCCCTGTCTTCAGCAGTCGGTGATTGGGGGTGATGCACGTAGCCTTTCGATTGCGGCAGCGAGCGTACTGGCCAAGGTGCATCGCGACCGAATGCTGATTGAGCTCGATGCGGTCTATCCCGGCTACGGGCTCGCGCGCCACAAGGGTTACTGCTCGCCGCAACATCTGGCGGCGCTGGCGCGCTTAGGGCCCACTCCGATGCACCGAAAGAATTGGAGCCCGGTCGCGCAATTATCCCTGTTTGAGTAGCGCCCCTGGCCGGCTGGCATTTCAAAATACCTGCCTCGACCGTCTGCCTGGTCGCACGTTTCCGAGCCGTCCACCGGCTTTCACAGGAGAATGATCTCCGTGCCGAACCGACGCTCTACCCACTTCCAACTCCGTTCACAGAGCTCCCGACGCCGGAGTCGAAGAGCGGGGCAACGTGATGCGAATGGTTGTGCCGCCTCCGTCGCGAGCCAAGGCGCTCATCTCTCCCTTGTGCAGGCGAACCGCCCGCTCGGCAATCGCGAGACCTACGCCGAATCCGCCGGTCTCAGGGCTGCGCGCAGAATCCACGCGGTAGAAAGGACGAAAGATTGCATCACGCTGGTCTGAGGGAATGCCGGGGCCGCGATCGCTCACGTCGATTCTCACCTTGCCTGCTTCGCGCCCGTTCACCGTCGTAAGTTGGATATCGACGCCAGAGCCGCTCAAAGTGTAACGGACGGCGTTGCGCACCACGTTCTCTACCGCGCGATAGAGCAGGTCCTCGTTGCCGCGGACCCAGAAATCGCTTTCGGAATGGAAGACAACCGAGCACTCACGCTGCCGGGCCTCGAACTCCGCGTCGGGAATCAGCCGTTCGATCATGCGATTGAGCAGGAGGGGCTTGAACTTTTCAATCCGGTCGAGTGCCTCCATGGACGAGAGGGTGAGCAGCTGGCCAATGAGCAGATTGAGTCTCTCCGCCTCGCGCTGGATTCGCTCCAGATGCGCCGCCATCGCCGGCTCTGCGTCTTCACGCGCGAGTTCCAGGGCCACGCTGAGCCGCGACAGGGGCGAGCGCAGCTCGTGCGAGACATCGCGCAGCAGCAACTTCTGCGCATCCACCAGCGATTCCAACCGTTCCGCCATGTGATTGAAGTCGTGCATCAACGCGACCAGCTCGTCGCCAGAGGACAGCCGGGACGGCGGCGAAGGCACGGCAACTCGAGTGCTGAGCTTTCCCGACGCCATCTCGCGAGCCGCCTTCCTGAGCCGCGCCACGGGCCGCGTGAAGAGCAGGACAAGCGCGAAGGTGGTGAGTCCGCCAACCACGATAGCCACCGGCAGCTGCGGGAATGCGAAACGCAGCAGATCCTGATACAGATTGGGATTCCGCGGTGTATGCGGCATGCTGAGCAGAAAGAGATACTGGTTGCCGGCTGCCGAAGCCACCGGGACCCGCCATACATATTGCTGGCCAGATTGACCGCCGGAGATGCGCGCTGGATTTGTCGCGCTTCCGGGAGCCAGCTGGAGACGGGCCGGGTTGCAGAGATCGTTATCCGACGAGTCCTCCAATGCGATTTCCTGATCGACGCCGGCGCCAAAGCTGAAGACAGCCTCGCAGCCTCCGGCCTCGTAGGCTTCGGCCGCTCTGCGCGCGTCGTTCTGCAGAGTGCTGTTGGCCATCTCGAACATCGCATCGGGGCTCTCAAAATGGCGCCGCACGATCAGGGCGATTGAGATGACATAAATCAGGCTCTGCGCGATCCAGAAGATGATGAAGATCTTGAAGAAAAGTCCGCGCATCTGCTCAGTCCTCTGCTCCCGCCGGTCAAGCTGGATCGGAAAGCTGATAGCCGACTCCGCGGATTGTCTTCACCTGATCTTCGTCTTCGCCGGCATCGCTGAGCTTTCGCCGCAGCCGGCTGACGTGCATGTCGAGGCTGCGATCGAAGGGATCGAATTGCGCGCCCGAGCACCGACTGCGAAAGTTCTTCGCGGCTGACGACCTTGCCCGCGGAGCGCATCAAGGCCTCGAGCAATCCAAACTCGATATCGGTGAGGTCGAGATTTCTTGCCGGCCCTCAACGCTTTTCGCGCAGCGGCATCGAACTCGAGATCGTCGACGCGCAGCTGACTCTGCCTGGCCGGAGACGGCGACGCGGTCCTGCGGCGAAGAACGGCGCGCATGCGCGCCAAAAGTTCGCGCGGATTAAACGGCTTGGGAAGATAATCGTCGGCGCCGATCTCGAGGCCAACGATGCGGTCCACATCTTCTCCACGTGCCGTGAGAAGCAAAACATTCACGGCGACTCGGCACGAATCCGCTTCAGCACTTCGAATCCGTCCATGCCCGGCAGCATCACGTCGAGAAGAATCAGCGACCACGGCCGTTGCTGCGCGGCTTTGAGGCCGGTGTCGCCCCGATGCGCCGTCCTGACGCGAAAGCCGTTCTTGCCCAGGTACTCGGTCAGCATGGAACAGAGCTCAACGTCGTCGTCAATGAGAAGAATTTCGTCCACTCGGCAATCCCGGTTTCAAAGGCTACGCCCTGTTCAAAGTTCATCGGCACAGGAGAAATGTAATAAATGGTCACGAGCCCGTTACAAATCTTTACACTACGTTACTCATCGTGACAGCACGCAAGTCCGCACTGGTTTCTCCTTAGATCAGTTCATCCTGATGGAGGATTCCAATGATCAGGCGTATCTGCCTCGATTCTGGCTACTTGCGCATTTCTTCTATTCGCATTTGCCTAGGCATTCCGGCAGTGGCGCAGACCGGTGCGGGCGAAGTCCACGGCACCGTCACGGATCCCTCGGGCGCGGTGATCGCCTCGGCCACGGTGTCGCTGAGCGGGCCGCAGGTGTTTCGAAATCCGCGACAACCGACGGCGCGACGGCGCTTTTCAGTCTTACCGGCGTTGCAGCCGGGTAACTACCCACTCACAGTCACTGCGCACGGGATTCGCGCCAGCGACAGTCGAAGACATCTGATGACTGCCGGGAAGGCCATGATGGAGAATGTGATCTTGCAGATCCCCGTCGAGCAGCAGCAAGTGGAAGTGAGCGAGGACACAGTCAGCGTGAACACCACGGCCGAGGACAATGCCAGTTCGATTGTGATCAAGGGCAAAGACCTCGATGCTCTCTCCGACGATCCCGACGAGTTGCAGAGCGAACTCACGGCGCTTGCCGGTCCGGCTGCCGGCCCCAACGGCGCGCAGATTTTTATTGACGGCTTTTCGAACGGGCAGCTCCCGCCGAAATCTTCGATTCGCGAGATCCGCATCAACCAGAATCCGTTCTCCGCGCAATACGACAAGCTTGGCTACGGCCGAATTGAAATCCTCACCAAGCCCGGAACGGACAAGCTGCACGGCAACATGATGGTTTCGGGAAACGACTCGACATTCAATTCGCTGAATCCGTTTGTGACCCAGGAGCCTGCTTATTACACCCTCTTCATGAACGGCAGCGTCGGCGGCTCCATGGGATCGAAGGCTTCGTGGTTTGGCAGCGTCTTCCGCCGCGACAATGCGTCGAACTCCATCATCAATGCCGAGCTGCTCGATTCGAACAACAATGTCTACAACTACACGGCGGCCGTCGCCAATCCCCAATCCCGCCTCGATGTGAGTCCGCGATTCGATTTTCAGTTGGGAGCCAAGAACACTCTGACCGTCCGTTACATGCTCGACCGGCAAGTGCAGACCAACAGCGGCGTGTCGCAATTCGCCCTCCAATCGCAGGGCTACAACATGTCGAGCTATTCGAACAGCATTCAGCTCAGCGACTCGCAGGTCATCTCGCAAAGCGTGGTGAATGAAACGCGATTCCAGTACATCCGTTCCACCAGCAATCAGGCGCCAGAGAGCACCGATCCAGCCATCATGGTGCAGGGCGCATTCACCGGCGGCGGAAGCAACGCCGGAACCGCCCATGACAATCAGAACTTTTTCGAAGTGGACAACTACACCACCGTCGCCAAAGGGCTGCATGGCATCGAATTCGGCGGGCGCTTACGGCTGACTGCGCGACGCCAACCAGTCCACCTCGGGATTCAATGGCATGTACATCTATCCCTCGCTCGCAGCATATGTCGCCCATACGCCCACGGAATACCAGGTCACGGCGGGTAGTCCCAATGCCAACATTTCGCTGTTCGACGCGGGCCTGTTCTACCAGGACGATTTCAAGTTCAGGCCCAATTTGACGCTGAGCTATGGTCTGCGCTTCGAATCGCAAAACTGGATCAGCGACCACAACGACTGGGCGCCGCGTCTATCCCTTGCCTGGGCGCCTGCGGGCGCCAAGGCCAAAACCGTGATTCGTGCCGGATACGGGTGGTTCTATGACCGCTTTGGCTACTTGAACGTCCTTAATGCCGTCCGCCAGAACGGAATCACTGAGCAGCAGTACGTCGTGCAGAACCCCACCTTCTACCAGAATGCGCCCTCGGCGGCCACGCTTTCCTCGCTCAGCGCGGTAGCTCCCACGATCGTCCAGATCTCTCCAAACCTGAAAGCTTCGCTCAACATGCAGGCTGCCAGCGGCTTCGACCACCAGTTCGGAAAGATCGCCACCAGCCTCCTTCACTTACGTCAACTCGCGCGGCGTTCACCAGTACCTCAGCGACAATGTGAATGCATTTCTTCCGGGCACTTACAATATCGCCACCGGCACCGGGGTCCGGCCTAACGGCATCAACGAAAACATCTATCAATATCAATCCGGCGGCATCTACAAGCAGAACCAGTTGATGGTGAACTACAGCGTGCAGTCGAAGCGCGTTTCGCTGTTCGGTTTCTACGTGCTCACGTTTGCCAACTCCGATACCTCCGGCGCCAATTACTTCCCCTCGAATCAGTTCGACCCGTCAGCCGACTATGGGCGAGCGACCTTCGCGGTGCGCAACCGGTTCATGTTCGGCGGAACCCTCCAAGGTCCCTGGGGCATCACGGTCAATCCGATGCTCGATGCCACTTCAGGACAGCCGTTCAATATCACGGTTGGCCAGGACTTGAACGGGGACAATGAGTTCAACGATCGGCCTGCATTTGCCACTTCTGCGAGCACCGACGTGATGCAGACATCCTATGGAACATTCGACTTGAACCCGGCTGCCAACGCGGCGCGCGTTCCCTACAATTACGGCACAGGCCCTACCGAGCTGGGACTGAACATGAGATTGAGCAAGGCGTTTGGTATCGGTCCGAAAGTTGAAGGCAGAGGCCCCGGCGGTTTCGGCGGCGGGATGGGCGGACCCGGGTTCGGTGGAGGAGGAGGCAGAGGTGGACCTCCAGGAGGAGGACTCGGACCCGGCGGTTTGAGCGGCAACGGGGGAGGAATGCCTCGCATGAACCAGGCGGTTGCGCGGCGCTACTCGCTCACCTTCACTGCAAACGCGCGGAACGTTCTGAATTCTGTGAATCTGGCGCCCCCGGTGGCTGTCCTCGAGTCGCCCTTGTTTGGCAAGTCCACCTCGCTGGCGGGAGGCCCGTGGTCTTCACCCGCTGCGAATCGCAGCATCGATCTGCAAGCGATGTTCAATTTCTGATCGACTGCGAAAAACAATCGAGATGGCGGCACGGTCTGACTGCAATGAGTCGCTCAAGTGACCGCCAACTCACCTAGGGTCTGTTCACACTACTGGGACGGATGGCGTTCTGCCCCAGCGCGCACAGACCGCGCACTGGGGGCCCCATGCGAGGCAAAACCGTGTCAGACGAGGCGGAGGACGACGGGCTGTGGCGGGCCCATGCGCCGGCTTGAGCTTCATGATGTGCCGGCCCTTCGTCCAGATCTCAAACGAGCAGCCCACGCCGCAGTAAGTACAAACTGTCTTGGTACGCTCAATTTCGGTTTCGCGCATTGCTGCTTCGACTTCAGAAACCCGTATGATGGCCCCGTAGCCTATCTCCGGCTCCGAGCCGAGATGGTAATCGCACCTTTTCGTCAGTGAGCCTGTTTGAAGTCAAAGTAAGCCAGATTCATGTTGCCGCCGGTCAAAATGTGTACGGTAAGAACGTTCCTTCCCTTGCGAAGGGCAACCTTGAAAAGCTGCGACGCCAGATTCCAATGGTGCCACTGACGCCAAGCCACGGGGTCGGCAGGGTCATATGTTGTTGGGATCTGCAGCGGTCCTGTTGCGTCATTCCCATTCACGTCAACCGCGATTGTTCCGCCACGGTTGGAAGTGTAGAAAAAGTCGGCCCCGTATGTTCCTGCGCTGGCCGCGTCGACTGTGATGTTGAACCACTCGCCGGGTTCGGTCCAGCCAACATAGAGAAGGTTTGCAGGTGGCACGACCTTATTGAACGGGTTGTCGTCAATCGGTGTGGGCGGCCGGTCAAATTTTGTGTATGAAGTATCTACCCCCTCACGCATGCGAAATTCATTCAGGTAGCTTCAATCGGCCGGATTCAATTCTCCGCTGCCATGATTCTGTTGATCGGCGTCGTGATAGGCGATTCCTTCGCCGCCCAGGTCGTAGTAGGCGCAAAGTACCCGTCCGGGTACTTTTTGCGGACCGCCGTGAAAGACGCTGTCGTGATACGGGACGCCGGCATATCGGCTTAGAAAGGATTGTGACGACGCGTTCGTCGCTAACAGTGACGCAGCGATGAAGCAAAGAGACAACGTGCGATGGTTCATCATTAAACTCCCCCGGTTTCAAGTTGGTTCCGTGCCAAACGGAATGTCCAGACTCCTCGTGCTTCGGCCGGCCTTTATCGAAGGTCAGGTTGTGCATTTCCTCTCAAGAACGCGCATTCGGGGATTCTGCCCGCGGCGCTCCTCCTGCCTCTCAGCCGACTCGGAACAACTCGATCCCGCGTTCTTTTCCGAGATTCCGCGAATACTTCTTTTCCGTTGCGTTGTTCCAATGCTCAAACACTCCGAGACTGCGGCATCGGATGCCATCGCGTTCAGGATCGTAGAACGTTTTGGAAGGCGGATCGTTTGCAAGAGCGGCTTCGCGCAGGTAGTTGTCTGCATTGGCAATATCCTGAAGATCGGTCCATTCCGAAGTCAAAAAATCGAAACCGACTGAATCGATCGCCACGCCATCAAGCGACATGAAGATACTGCTCGGCCATGCATCGTTAAACGGGTGCGTCTTCCACTTGCTACGAGGCGGACCATCCGCGTTATCGCTTCCGTAGAGCCCATCGAGGAGAAACAGAACGGTTTTTTCGCCCAGATCCTTATGGCCCAAAAAATCTACGAATGCGGAGTAACTCGGGGAGCCGTCCAAGTTGTGGGGGAAACCATCATGCGCATTCTTGTGCCAGTCGGGATTGATACTCGTAGCCCCAAACAGATTTTTCGCGCAGAGCGTCACACCTGAACTAACATGTCCCTTCAACAGGGCCACGTCGATCAGGTAGGCAGCGTCGATGACCGTGGTATCAAGTCCCGAGGCATTGCGGCTCGTGATCGAAAAGGGGATCGCATTCGGTTTGAACTCGGCCTTCGCTCGTCCGTCGCCTCCAATGTGGTCCACGAACAAGACTCCGGAGAATTCCGCGTGAATCTTTTCGTAGAGATTATTTGGAATGAAGCGGCTGGAGTCGAAGACGGTGATGGACGATTGAGGCACTCCCCCTGGGCCGGTCAATTGCCGGACGAGCGAAAGGATTAAGTGGGGTGAGGAATTCAGGCGGTCGATGGTGCCGTGCCCCGTTGTGTTGTTCAGGTTCGGTTTGATCGCGATCTTCTCGCCGGCTCTGTATCCGGTGTCGCCTCGGCCGTGAATGCGATTGAAATGATGAAACATGGCTTTCCAGGCCTGGGCATCCGTGTTTTGATTTGTGAGACCCCGGATCGAGTTAGAGACCATGCGGTCGATTACGGGCTGATGATTGTAAGCATCCTCCCACCAGGAACCGGTCCCATCCCAGGTGACAGCTGCCGGATCGTGCGCCCATGTTACGCGGCCGGGGACAATACCCCGGGGAACGCCTAGCGGCGAAAGCGTTGGGTTGAAAAGGGAGGGACGCAAAGTGCTGGTGGCTGCAAGCGTCAGTGCGAATTGCCGGCGCGTCATTTCCATTGTCGCCGATTCTCCGATCTTTAGATCGTCTGTTCCATCCATCCCGGTCGTCTTCGCTGGGTGTTTCCTTCGAGAAGTCCGAAGACGATCGAATAATAAGTATTGCACACAATCGATTGTCCTGCTATAAGTGTTAGCCGAGTAATGGATTTTGGGAAATGTAATTTCGAGGGAAATCATGCCCAACAGAAGCCGTAGATACTTTCTCAAACTCGCTGCGTCGGTTGGCGGCGCAGTGGCTGTAAAAGAAGTAAAACCGCTGTATGCAGAATCTCAGCCCGCTCCGGGCCCAGTGCGAGCCTGGAGTACGACCGCACAACAAAAATTCCAGCCCATTCAATCGCCGCCGCAATGGGAAAGCGGGGAGGAATTATCGCCGCTGGCGATCTATCTGGAACCCGCCACGACCTATCAAGAGATCCTTGGGTTCGGCGGTGCTTTCACCGACGCCTCTTGCTACCTTCTGCACCTTATGGAGCCTGATGCCCGCCACGCATTTTTGTCGGATCTCTATGGACCATCTGGGCTGCGCCTTTCGGTGGGACGAACCTGCATTGGAACGAGCGACTACTCAACCAAAATGTACAGTTACGATGACACTCCGGAACCCGATCCGGAGTTGAAACAGTTCAGCATCGAACAAGACCAGGCCTGGATCGTGCCTACGTTGCGCGAAGCGCAGCAGATTAATCCCGATCTTTACTTGTTCTCGTGCGTATGGAGTCCTCCTGGATGGATGAAAAGTGGAGGCTCGATGCTTGGCGGCTGTATGAAGGAGCGCTGGTTTGCTGCCCACGCACAGTATTTCGTCAAGTTTCTTCAGGCTTATGCGGATGCCGGAATTAAGATCAAAGCCGTCACGGTCAATAATGAGGTGGATACGGACCAGGACGGACATTTTCCCGCCACGCTCTGGGCCCAGCAACATGAAATGGTGTTTGTCGCGTTTCATCTAGGGCCCGCGCTCGAAAAGGCGTCACTGGAGACAAAGATTTGGATTCTCGATCACAACTACAATTTGTGGGGCCGCGTAGCCGACGAACTGAGCAACCCGCAAGTCGCCAAGTACGTGGACGGTGTCGCGTGGCACTCGTATGTCGGGAACACCGGACGCAATGACCCGCATACATGAGATGTTTCCCGATAAGCACATGTATTTCACCGAAGGGGGACCGCCGGCTCAATATGTTTGGTCCGTCGGAGGAGCGACACCCGGAGCAGCAGCGCCGGCATGATGATTCTTCCTTCGGCAACGGACTGGACGAGATGGTCAAGCTCTTTTACGGGCATGCTTCGCAACCGGGCCCGGTGCATCTGCGTCTGGAACCTGATTCTGGATGAAAACGGACGGCCGGACATCACCAATCCGCCCCGTCCTATGCGCCGGGGAGGACTTGTCTCCATCGACTCGAAGACGAAGGAACTCACGTATAGCGGGAATTACTACGCATTTCCGCACTACTCAAAACTCATTCAAAGAGGGGCGCGCATTTTCGCATCCTCCGGAGATTTATCTGGTATCGACCATGTTGCGGCTGAGAACCCAGATAAGAGCCGCGTGCTGGTGCTCACGAACAACAACAACGCCGAGCAAAAAGTGCAGTGCAAGCTCGGAGATCAGATCCTCAGGGTGGCACTGCCTTCTGACTCGATTACCTCCTTTGTTTGGTAGATCACCAGTTGATCTTGAAGAGCGACCGGCGAGAAGAATATGTTGTCCGGCTCACGTAAAGGAGATGGACAGGAGGGTTAGGCATCTTCAGAAATCTTCGTCGCTCCGTAATGCCACCCCATTTGGGTGACAGCCTTTAAGCAATCGCTTGTGTTGTGCAAGCGGCCATCAAAGACCGGTTTAGCTCACGTGGCCCACGTAGTCGGGACCATTCACCTGGACCAGGAATCCGTCGGGGTCGCGGAACTTGAAGGATTCAGAAGACCGCTGGTCTTGAATCTCTAAATTGCGCTTGCGGAGCGCCGCGCGGATCTGATCGGCATTGAAGTGGGCGATGCCGAAATCGTAGTGATCGAGTCGTCCCGGCTCGTTCTTGTCGCCTTGTTCGAGGCCGAAAAATGATTTGCCCACGCCGAGGATGTGAACCGTCGGCGAGTGCTGCCGTAGAGGCATTTGGAAGAACTCCTGGTAATAGCGTGATGTCTTTTCGAGATCGGGGACGCGCAAAGTTACGTGGTTGAGGCTGATGGCGGGAAAACTCTGCGGGCCGGCATCCTGCGCCCGTGAGAGCGAGGAAACCAGTGCCCCCGCGGCAATAGCTGCCAGAGAAAGGGCGACCTGGCGACGAGTAAGTTTGCCACTCTCAAAATCGTTGAGCAAGTTCTCGACTTTATCGATCATAAATCTCTCCTTTTGCGAATGGGTTAGTGAAGACTCACGAAGCTCTCGCCGTCATGAAAACGGTCTGAATCGGCTACAGCTTCAAAAACGACCGGTCGCTCTCATCGTTCACGGGATTCACAAAAAAGAAGCAATCGTCGGTCACTCTCAATAATGGTGAACGTATTCGGATCAGGCGACTGGTATGGAGAAACAGCGAGTGCAGTGTCAATCCACACTCGTGACCTTGTCAACTCCTTCTGCCTTGCCGCATGTCCAGTAAGCTGATTTACCAAAGTTGACTCTGGCGTTCGAGAGGCAGTGAGATGCTCGCTTCTAATTCGAGCCAATGGTGCGGCAAGCGTTCAGCGTTTCACTCCAGCTCGCGTTGACAACGCGCAGCGCGATCCTCTAATAAATGTCAGACAGTAACATGGGGCCCGACAGAGTCAACTTGATTCCGTAGGATTGCACAGCCATGTATGATGAGGCTGCTATGTGGGGAAGACTCCTTTTATTCGCAATGCTCGCCACTCCGGTGCTTGCAGCGCCCGTTGGCCAAGCGCCGGCGGGCACGACTTCGCAGAGTGCGGAAGACCATCTTAATCTCGCAAAGCGCTATTTGGCGGAGCAGAAAACCGACTTGGCGATCGCCGAGCTGAAACAGGCGGTCGCCCTCGATCCTGCCAACGTCGAGGCGCGAGGCAATCTGGGAGTATTGCTCTACTTTCGAGGCGACTACGCGGGTGCAGTCCCCAATTTGCGGACGGCTCTGAACGCTCAGCCCGATCTCTGGAAGATTCAGGCTCTCCTCGGAATGGCAGAAAACCGCGCAGGTGACCGGCAGGCGAGTCGCAACGATCTCGAGACGGCCTTTCCCCACCTGACCGATGCGAAAGGTGCAACTCGACGCCGGGGAAGTCCTGATTGATCTCTACTCGAATGACGGCGATCTCGAGAAGGCTTCGAGCATCGTTTCCACGCTGCTCGCCGCGGCCCAGCAGACGCTTCGCTGCTCTATCTCTCGTATCGCATCCATTCCGACATGGCGAATCGAGCCATTTTGGCGATGGCCATTGCCGATCCCGGCAGCGCCGAGCTGAATCTGGCGATGGCCCGGGAACTGGCGAAGGAAGGAGACACCGACCGGGCGATCGCCGCCTACCGCGAGGCTCTGCGAATCAATCCGCAGCTTCCCGGGGCTCATACCCAGCTCGGCGACCTCTTCTACCACTCCCAGGACGAAACGCTACAGGCCGCTGCTGCAAACGAGTTTCAAGCGGCTTTGAATGTGAATCCGAGAGACGAGAAGGCGGAGCTCGCGTTGGGTGTTCTCGCGGCGCAGCGAGGCGATCTGAAAACCGCTTATACGGATGACTCGCGCGCCTTGCAGTTGGAGCCGAACGACGGCGATGCCTGCACCGAGTTAGCCAAGGTTCTTATCCAGATGGACCGGAAGGACGAAGCGCGGCAATTGCTTGAACGTGCCGTGCAGATCGATCCCTCGAATTACGTGGCCCACTACCGACTCGGAACGTTGTACCGGCAGCTGGGTAAGATCGACGAAGCGAAAAAGCAGGTGGATCTCTATCTGAGCTACAGGCAGATGCACGACAAGCTCGAGAAAATCATCCACGACATGCGCGTAGGCCCCGCTCAAGATGCGGTAGATGAAGACGCCGGCTCAAAGAAATGAATATGTTGGCGAGGCGAACCGCGGGCGGCCACGCCTTCGATGATCTGGGCACTTCGTCTGTGAACTGAGGCCTCGGTACAAATAGCCAAACCTTGATGAATTCACAATCATCGAGAGCCGCATTGAGAATTCAATAGGCGCCTTTGCGATTTCCTGCTGGGATCTCGAGGTCAAATCAAGGCGCAGGGATCAAATCAGGATTTGGCCGGCCCAGTGGATTCACGAATGACCAGTTTGGGTTCTACAACGATCTCGTCGCGCGGCGGAACGGTTTTGTGAATGCGATTCAGCAAACTCTGCGTGGCAATTCGACCGATTTCCTCGAGAGGTTGACTGATCGTTGTCAGCCGTGGCATGGTGAAGGCCGCCGCTTTAATGTCATCGAATCCAATGACTGAAACGTCCTCCGGAACACGCAGGTCGAAATCTTTCAGCGTACGGATCGCGCCGATCGCAGAGATATCGTTGAAGGCGACGATGGCCGTAAAAGGCTGTTTGGCGGCCAGCAGCTTCTGCACCACGGAAAAGCCGAGTTCGGGCGACGTCATGTCACGATCAAGTTTCACGACGAGCTCAGGTTTGATTTCAATGCCCATCCGCTTCGCCACCGCGACAAGCGTGTTCCAGCGTTCCTCGGAGTCCGAGCTAAACGGCTGGCCGTGCATGAACGCGATTTTGCGGTGCCCGAGATTGTAAAGATGACCCAACGCAAGCTCCGCAGCTCGTGCGTGGTCGAGCACTACATTGGTCACGCCTTCAATATGCTGGTGACCCGGCACAGCCACGACTGGAATTGCAATGGGGTGCTCGAGATGAGTATCGATGGCAATAATGCCCTGCGCACCGCGCGAAACCAGCATCCGCGTGTATTCCTCAATCAGACTCCGCTTGTGCCGGTGGTGCGCCGTGAAATAGAAGTACCCCGCAGAGATCAACTGATCCCCGATGCCGCTCATCACCTGTGTGTGATATCCCTCGCCCAACTCCGGGACCAGGATGCCGATGGTCAAGGTTCTGCGGCTCCGCAACGAGCGCGCTAGCAGATTCGGCTGATAGTTCATCGCCTTGGCGGCTGCCTTGATGCGATCGCGCGTGACCTGGGGAATCGATCGTCCAGGAACATCGTTCAGGACCACGAGACAGTAGCTGGATTCAGGCCGAGATGCTCAGCTACCTGCTTCAGGCTAACTGTCTGTTGGACCCGTGGCCGTGCACCGTCCTGCGATTTCTTGCCGCCCGCGGAATTCTCCATATCGTCGCTCAAATTTCTCTTCAGTTAATTGTATCGCCTACCCTGCCACCGCAGTCGGCGCCGCAGCGGCGTCACGCGGGCAAAAAGACAAACGTTTAACTACGGATTATACGCGAAAGTCATCGATGCGGAAAAGTACTCGATTCCTGGGTAGTGTCCCAATTTCGGTCCCCGGCGCGATGGACGGCTTCGTGATTGGCAATTGACAAACGCACAATCATACGCATTATCGGTAAGTCATTTCAGTAGGTCAGTCTGATGATCACCAGCATCCACACCCTGATTTATTCCGACGATGCCCCCGCAACGCGCGCATTCCTTCGCGATGTCCTCGGCTGGCCCTACGTCGAGGATGCGACGGGCGGAGGCGCGGGTTGGCTGATCTTCAAGACCGGGCGGAGTGAGATGGGCGTGCACCCGACCCACAGCGTCTACGATGGCAAGACGTACGAATCGCCGCGGCACCATCAAATCTCGCTGATGTGCGACGACATCTCACACACAGTCGCTGAATTGAAGGGCAAAGGAGCGGAGTTCCGCGGCGAAGTTCAGGATCACGGGTACGGACTCGTGGTCATGATGGCCGTACCTGGCGCGGACGACATCATGCTTTACGAGCCCAAGCATCCACTGGCGTATAGCCTATGACCGATTGAAAGGGCAACTGACTCACCCCCACCTATCACCCTTCGCGAGGCATCGTTCAAATTAGGACACTACCGATACCTGCAGAGAAGCTACTACCATGCAGGGATCGTCGCATGATCGCGAACTCGCTCATCCCTGTTCCCTGGCACAGCACAACCCATCGATTCTGGCCGAGTCCGCGGTCGGCCCGGAAACTTTGTGCCTCAGTGGCCGCGTCCTGCAAACCATCGACTACCCATTTCCAAATCGGCACCGCGAATCAATAGGCTTGAGTCATCGGCGCCTGTCGTGACGCCGTCGCCGTTGTTACGCCCGCCAGAATGTGCGCCCGCTGACTTTAATCGCCAATGTCTCGCCATTCGAAAGTGACGGTGGTGTTCGTCGGCAGAGTGTAGTAGAACGCCCGAGCATGCCAAACGATTTTGAATTTCTGCGTTTCCGCACTATCGTTATATGCAATCAGCACGAGAGAACCATCGAGATTCTGGAAGGCAACGTTGAGAACGCTTGGATTGTCGTCAGACTGAATACGGACCGCACCATTCCTTACGAACTTCGTGTATTGTCCGAGCGTATAGTACTCGGTGGTGTATTCCACCATGCCAGCCCGCGCGTCGTTGGTGTGGACAAGTACCAGACCGGTGCAGATCGAGCATCCACCGCGATTCGGTCCGAGGTTCTCGTCGGTGGCAACCGGCCACTTTACGAAGCTCTTCCCCCAGTTACGAAAGACGTTGACCATGTCGCGCATGTCCTGCTTCTGCTGCTTGCTGCCGGCGCCAAATCCGGAGCGCTCCGTCATAAACATCTCGACGCTATAGCGGTCGTGCAGTTCGGATTGAATGGCCGGCGGCCCGCTATAGCCGTGCCAGGCAACGCCGCCCACGAAGGGCGAGTTCCGGATCGCCGGATCGGCCAGCAGCGGCTCGACGAGATTGGCGGCGCTCCAGTTGTAGTCGAGCAGCAGGACCTTCGTCGTCAGGTGATTCTTCTCGAAGGCCGGAAACCAGTAGTTCTTGAGCATCGTCGCCATCTCCGCCGGAGTCACGGTCAGCAGCGACGGGTAATTGACCGAATCGCAACAGGTTGGCTCGTTGTTCAGGCTCACGTAATTCACGTGCAGCCCATGCGCCTCATAGGCCTGAATCGTTTTCACGAAGTAGTTCGCGTGATGGGCATAGTACTGTGGCAACACGTCGCCCGCCACCAGGGAGCCGCTCGATTTCATCCACGCCGGCGGGCTCCACGAGTTGATCATAAGCGTCAGCCTCGGATTCAGTTTGCGGGCCGCCTGGGTAAGTGGAATGATGTCGACCAGATCGTGATCGATACTGAAGTGAGGCAGGCTGGGATCAGCCCGATCCGCCTCGTTATCGTCGAGCGTGTACCAACTGCGGGTCAGGTCGCTGGAGCCGATCGGATTGCGCAAGAAGCTGACGCCGATGCCGACAACCGGATCGAAGAGACGCTTCATGACTTCGTCTCTCTGCACGGTGGAGAGTTTCTCATTGATCAGCCAGGCAGCGCCGTCAGTGAACGCTGCGCCGCCTCCCTCCATCCGTTGATAAGTCACCTTTTCATCGACATGGATGGCGGGAACGGAGTCTTCAGTATTGCCCCCAAAGACGAGATCGGGTTGCTGTTCGAGACCTGCGACGATCCCGTGTTCGTCCGTTGATGTGATCCAGGATTGGACCGGCCGCTGCTGCGCTTGAAGAATGACTCCGGACAAAGAGACAACTGCGACCCATGCTAACGGCGATACTGACACGCGCATCGGATTCCACCTCGCATCTTGAATCGAACAGCACTGACGGTCTACGGCATTTGCTGGAATGCCCCCTCGCAGATTCGGCCCCCTCCGGCTATCGCATCGTTGTTGCAGGGGATACCAAAACCCGGAGTTAACTCATTCATTCTGTAGACAATCGGTTGTTCAAAAGCAAGGCGGATTATATGCCTACCTCTCAAGGAGCGTCAATCGGAATCCGAAGCTCCGCGCACGATCAATAAGGTATGCAAGAGCACCGCACCGAGCGCCGCGCCCATTCTGCTAGAAAGCTTCGCGGTGCCGTTGAGAAACGAGTTGGCGCCAATCATTCTGTTCCGTGGAACATCCAGATCGGCGAGCATGCCCATGGCTGTGAACTTTAGGGAGCGGAGCGCTCCGTGGATGGCGGCCGCGGCGTCGACGATGTACTGTGGGTCTGCGGTGCAATCGCAACCACGATCACGATCGAGATGGGCGTCTATCTATGAATTCAAAATCGAACTGTGCCCGGCAAGGTGATAATGGCGTTGGTCACGATGGCAAATTTTGGATACGTACTAAGGAAGGGGGAGGCCATTGAAAGCCGTCGCAGTGTTTCCACGAGAACGTTCGGTCAGATTAATCGATGTTGTTGAGCCGCATATTCAAACAGATCTTGAGGTTAAACTTCGTATCCTGGAAGTCGGCATTTGCGGTACGGATCGTGAAATATGCCGTTTCGTCTACGGTGTTCCCCCGTCCGGACTGGACTATTTCATCCTCGGACACGAATGTCTCGCACAAGTTGTTGAGACTGGATCGGCAGTTACGGATTTATCTGCCGGCGATTTCGTCGTTTGCAGGGTTAGACTCCCCTGCCTTCACGCCGAGTGTGCCGCATGCCAAAGCGGCAATCAGGATTTTTGTTCCGCCGGAGATCATATTGAGCACGGCATCAAAGGCCTGCATGGCTTCATGACGGAGTACGTAATAGAAGAGCGCCGTTACCTTCACGTGGTCCCGCAGCATCTTCGAGCGGTTGGTGTGCTGGTTGAGCCGCTCACAATCGCAGAAAAGGCGATGCTGGCCGTTCGCAGCATCCAGTCCAGATTGCCCTGGAAGAGGAGCAACTGCACCGCTCTCGTCCTTGGTGCTGGTCCTGTGGGGCTTCTCGGTGCAATGAAGTTGGTTTCTTTGGGTTATAAGACGTATGTGTACTCTCTCGGGTCGACGAGCGGAGAGCCAGCTCGTATTGCAGAGGCAATCGGAGCGACTTTCCTATCCGCCGACGATACGCCGGTAGAAGTTGCCGCAGCATTGTCAGGGTCGATTGATCTGGTTTATGAGGCGGTAGGCGCTGCACAGGTTGCAGTGGATGTACTTGACCGGCTCGCACCAAATGGGATTTACATTTTCACTGGTGTGCCCCGCGGTCCAGATCTCCAGGCCCTCGACCCACATCGAGTCATCAGTCACCTCGTTTGGCGAAACCGGGCAGTAGTTGGAGTGGTAAATGCGGGGGCAGAGGCATTCACCCAGGCTGTCGACGATTTGTCGTCATTTCACGCAACTTGGCCGGATTCCGTTCGCGGCCTTATCACTCATCGATTTCCGATCGAGCGCTTCGCTGAAGCTCTTCAATCGCATCCCAATTCCATCAAAAAAATCGTCATGATCACCGAATCTTGAACCGGCAAGAAGTGAACGCAGTTGCAACCAGCCGGCCCCGGTGCGTCTTGCACGGATTTGAAATCGAAATTATTTCCCTCGATTCAGGTCAATGAAGACGATTTTGGATGTCCTGCGCCCTGCCGCCACTTTCGACTGCGCGCGGAACACACTCTGAATTGCATTGCAGTGGCTACTGGACCTGATACACCATGACCGCAGCATCCTTGCTGCCGTTGCGGGGAGTTGCCACCAGGAGCAGGCCCTGTTCAGGGATAAAGAGGCCTGTACGCCCACCCGGACCGGTGGCAACGCGAGAGATTTCGGAGTAGGCGTCGGCATTGGATTGAGTGTAGGTCACGACATAACCACCGCCGCCCAGGACGTAAATGCGGTGTTTTGCAGCGTCATAGAACAAGTCGTCGGTCGTGCTGACAGTGTCCAGCGATGCGACGGTTTTTCCGGAGGTTGAGTCGATGACGAGCAACTTTGCGGGCAGCCGGCAGCCGACGAAGATGCGAGAATCCGCCTCATCGAACGCCATGGGATAGTTCTCCAGTGTCAATCCCGTACCGAAGGTTGCGACCACTTTTCTCGCGGCGCGGTCCACGACGGCTACCTGTTTGGCACGCGGAACATTCACGAAGATTCTGTCAGTCCGATGCTCCAGCGCGAACGATTCCGGGTGCCCGCTCACGGCAACATCGAAGAGCCTGTTGCCATCCAGATCGAGAGCGGCAAGCGCACCCTGACCGTAACCGACCCAGACGATTTTTCGGGCTACGTCGTAGCGGATGTTGTCCGCCTCGTCACCGAGAGAAATGGTCTTGATAGGTTTGAGTGTTGCAGCTTCATAAATGCGCAATGATCCATCGCCACCGTTCGCGATGTAGAGATGCCCATTCTCTGGCGCGTAAAGCAGCCCTTGCGGCTCTTGAAGGCCAATGATACTTCCCAGGACTTTTCCCTGATGGATATCCACCGCGACGACGGAATTTGAACCAAGGGCAGCAACAAACGCGGTCTGATGTTGCAGGTCGATCGCAAAGTGATCGATTCTGCCGGTGATGCCAGGCAGGGGAATAGAGTTAATGAGCTTGAGTGGCGCCGAGGAGTCCGCACAGAAGCCAGAAAAGGACCATAGAAGAAGGGCGAGAAGTGAAAGCGAGCGCCTCATGATGAAAATCCCTCAAGAACAGGATGGCAAGACAGGGTGATCGGCAGCTATTCTAAATGCAATTTACGAAATCCGTATTATGAGGAACCTGCGAAACGCAGCCGACGCACGCCGATTCGGACGGTTGCTTCGTGCCGGCAAAAGAGGGGGACGATGAAGTTCGGTGAATTCATGGGCGGTACGGCACGATATATGCTTCTGTATGCAGGCGGAAGGCAGAGGCAGGAGCTTGGCTCCGAAACACGTATCAACTTTGCCACACGCAGTCTTGCGAAGCCGATCGTGGGAACTGTGACGCCAGAATGAGCTGCTGATTCTGCCAGATGAAATCCGCACAGGCGAAATCTCAGAAGAAGTGCCATCCGAAAAGAAGTAAAGCGGAGAATCTCATCGGAGTGGTGAGACCGGATTGAGAGATCGACCAGAAAGGCAAAGACCATGATCGACGGGACCCTGGCGGCAGTAAGTGCTCCACCGCGGCGAAGGCTCTCGATCATTGCATTGAGCTCAGGATTTGCATTGACTGGCGCGGGAACAGTAATGCTCGGCGTACTTTTGCCGACACTCTCGCTGCGATGGGGACTGCGAGACGATCAGGCTGGCCTCCTCCTCTTTCTGCAATTCGTTGCGTTCCGGACTGGGCGCGATTGTCACGGGACTGAATCGCATCCGCTCAATGGCGATCGGATACGGGTTGCTGGCAGCAACGCTAAGTGTGCTCGCGCTCGATGGCGCGCGTGCGGCCTATTTGGCATTTTTCTTCTATGGCCTGGGCCTCGGAATGGCGATGACATCGACCAGCCTGCTGTTTTCAGATCGATGGGGCGACGATCGCGCTGCCAAACTGGAGTGGCTGAACTTTGCCTGGTCGGCAGGAGCTACGGTAGGTCCGGTTTGCTTTCTGCCATTTCTTCGTCGGGGTGATACTCGATCGCTGTTCACGATGATGCTTGCTCTGTCGCTCGCCATGTTTGCATGGGTCGTTCTGCGAGAACGCCAGGAGCCGCGCATCATCCCTCCGAAACGTCACAGCGCGGTTGGCCGTTCCGTCAGAACACTTTTCTTATTGCTCCTGTTGTTGGCAATGACGTCAGTTGGAGTGGAGACAGCGCTGAGCGGTTGGCTTACGACCTATTCGCATCGTGCGGGGATAGGCAGCTTGGCGGGTGCGGCTTTGGCGACTTCAATCTTCTGCCTTGGAGAGATGCTGAGCCGGCTCGCGTTCTCGACCCGTTTGCTTGCCAAGTCCGGGCGTCGCGCTGTCCTCCAATGGAGTGTTTGGGGCGTGACGATCTCATCGATCCTGGTGATTGCGGCTCCGCACCCCTGGATGATTCTCGTCGCCGCAGGCGCGGCAGGCGCCTTCATTGGTCCGCTTTATCCGCTTTTGCTCTCCTACCTGCTTGAACTTTCGCCTTGGGGGTGGTTTTTCTCGGTCGGAGGCTTGGGTGCAGCTTTATTTCCGTGGATCACCGGGCTGGTTTCGGCACACTATCATTCGCTGAGGTATGGGCTGGTCGTTCCATGTGCTGCAGGATTGGTCATGATTGGGATCAGCGCGCTGATGTTCGGCCATGTTCAGCGCGATAACGCCGCCGCAAGCGGATGAATGTTCCTTCGCTGACACACCCGGATGCGGATCTACCCAGAGCTGATTCCTCCCCAAAACCTGGAGCCAACCACCGGTCAGTCACGGTCATCAAATATTCCCTTGCCGATAAACGTTACACAAACGGATCTCTGTTTGATAACGACGCCATTTCGGGACAATCGATTCCGCAATCGAGCCGAACCTGAACAACACGGTGGATCGCGGCACGATCGACCGAATAAACTCCTCACGTAGCCTCTATCAACAAAAGTCTTGCAAACAATCGATTGTCGTGCTATAAGTTTGACCAATCGTTTCCAGGAAATTGCAGATGCAAGATCGTTTTGGGAATTGTGCTTAGACATCTGAGCAGCCCTTAGGTCTGCGAGGCAGCTGAACAGACGACGAGATTGGCTTTTTAGGGAGTCTCGAAATGGGTTCGCGGGAAGCCGTCGTCTCAAGCTTCAAATCCCCACAACCAGGAGGATATTTCTCAAATGGACTTCAATCGTCGCGAATTCATTTCTCTGGCCAGTGCGGCAGTTTCTCTTCCTGTCATTTCACCCGTCTTTGCCGAGGCTTCGGCCAAAGTCCAATGTTTGGTCTTCGACGCCGACGGGAACCCGTTGCCGACAAACTCCGTTTCTTTGGAGCGCTTTCACCTGTGCGACTCCCTGTTGAGGCCGTTCACAGTGGATTTCGAGACCAGCGCCGGCGAAATCCGCTTTACGCCGCCAACCGACAGACCGTTCCGCATCTCGGTCCCATTGACGGTACCGGGTTTCGGCGAGGTCTTCGCATACGCCGACGATAGTGGCCCGGGGTACACTGAGCGCTCGCTCGGCAGTGCAAGCCCCCTGGTGTTGAACTATGCCTTCGCTCGCGATCGCATGGCGACAGTGCGCAAGTTGGAAGCAGATTGCAAGCGACTGGGCGTGGTGATTACTCCGGAGATCCAGCAGCGCATTGATGCTGCACAGGCAGGTCTAAAGCGCGCCGATGCAGCCGGAAGCGACCGCACAGCGCAGGTTCGCGCATCCATGGAGTCGCTGCGAGATTCGCTTTGGGCAGCGGAGCTGTTATCCCTTGCGCGTGCCAGGTCAATCATTGAGCGCAATACGGTGCGCTCTGGATTCCTCTTCGGCTGCAATGGCTTCGGCCTCGCCGCCGGCTACCCCGATACGCTGAATCAGTTCGCGGCAGTGTTCAACTACACCACGATTCCCATCTACGAAGCATGGGTCGAGCCGCAGAAGGGCCATCCCGATTATTCCTACTTTGAAGCACAGCTCAATGCTTTGATGGGAACCACGATCCTTCCCAAAGGACACCCGGGAATCTGGCTGGAGCCGGAAAACACGCCCAAATGGCTGCAGAACATCGGTTACGACGAGACAAAAAAGTACTGCCTCGCGCATGTACACCAAGCCATCAGCCGGTATCGTCACCGGGTTCACATCTGGGACATCGTGAACGAGGCGCATGTGCAGCCTGAAGTTGACCGCGGCATGAACGGCTTCACGCGCGAACAGAACGTCGATCTGACCGTTGCGGCCCTGAAGACAGCTCGCGACGCCGACCCAACGTGCTATCGCGTCATTAATCTTACCGGCACCTGGGCCGATTACTACATGGGCGTGCATCCGTCGGGCAATTGGCAGCGGCGTCCCGGTCCATGGCAGCAGAGCCCCTACGATTACCTGACGATGCTGCGTGACGCTGGTGCCGAGTATGAGGCAATCGGCTTGCAGTTCTATCACTCTGGGCGCGACTTCGTGGAGTTTGAGCGGGACATCGAGAGCTTCAATCATTTCGGGAAAGACATCCATATTACCGAGATGGGCTTCCCGTGCTCGATTGCTCCATTCCCGGGTCAGGATCAACAGCAATATGCGTTCTGGGGCGGCGGCATCGGCGGCGAGAAGATGAGCTGGCACAATGAGTTCACCCAAACGGTGCAGGCCGATTGGGTTGAATATGCTTACACCCTCTGCTACAGCAAGCCGTGGATGAAGGCCATCTCTTACTGGGACTTTAATGGCAAGGGAAACGACGCTTACGTCCAGGAAGATGGCACAACCAGGGAGTGCTACCATCGTCTGAAGGATCTTCTGGCAAAATGGCGAAACCAGGCCTGATTCGATTGCGGGTTGCATACTGTGAACTTGTTCAGGCGTCTTGGCTGCTTTTTATGGTGATTCGGCCTACGATATAAGAAAAGCAGGCGCCCGCGGGGAGCGTGACGTTCAAACAGGCAGCTCCCCCGGGCACGTCAAGAGTTTTTGTGCGCATCATACGTTTTCATTCTTTGCGGTTCTGGTTTCTGTTCTTGCTTTGGTTCGTTGCATTCGCTTCGTACCGTGCGTTTGCCCTCGCCCCTCACGAAACTGAAACCGGACCGGCCTCTGCGAACCTGCCCGCGGCCACCACCGGCGGAAGCGCGGCATCGGGTGGAATCATGCCGGTGCCTCGGCGCGAGACCATCGTCATTCCGCGGCTCGACGAGATGCCAAAGCTGGCCGATTTCCTCGCCGACCCGGTTCGCTCAACTGCCTCGCACATGCTCCGCATCACGCATTTTGTCCAGCGCTACCCGGAGGATGGCAAACCGTCGTCGGAAGATACCGTCGCGTATCTCGGCTACACCCACGAAGCCTTCATTGCCGCCTTCATCTGCCGCGATTCGACTCCGCCCCTCATCCGTGCGCACATGCTCGCGCGCGATGCGGAAGGCAGCGACGACGATGTCTTCGTCATGCTTGATACGTTCCACGACCAGCGCCGCGCCTTCCTGTTTCAAAGCAATGTGCTGGGCATCCAGTCCGATGCGCTCTACAGCGAGCAGACCGGCTACGATTTTTCATTCGATACGGTATGGGACACGTGGGGCAAGCGCACTCCGACGGGCTTCGTCGTGCTGATGCGGATTCCCTTCGCCAGCCTTTACTTCGCGAAGACCGATCCCGGCGAGATGCGGACGTGGGGCATTATCCTGGGGCGCAATATTCCGCACACCAACGAGACGGATTATTGGCCGCGCGTCAATCACGACATCGCGGGCCGGCTCACTCAGGACATGGCCGTCGAGGGTTTCCGCGACGTCGAGCGCAGTGAGAATCTGCAGTTGGAGCCCTATTCCCTGGCGCGAAACATGCGTCAGTTGAACTCGGTCGATTCCACGAATCCCTTCTTCGAGAGCAAGGCCCTCCAGGGCTACGGAGGGCTCGATGCGAAATTCATCCTGCACAACAGCCTGGTCCTCGACACTACGGTGAATCCCGATTTCAGCCAGGTGGGCATCGATAATCCGGCGCTTCCGAACCAGCGTTTTCCTCCGTACTACGCAGAAGTCCGGCCGTTCTTCATTGAGAACAGCAGCTATTTTCAAACGCCCATCAGTCTTTACTACACGGATAATATCGTGAAGGCGCAGTTTGGAGCGCGGCTCACGGGCAAGCTTGGCCGCTGGGCGATGGGGGTTCTGGGCGTCGACGACCGCAGCCCCGGTGAATTAGTGCCGCCGGAAGACCCAAATGTAAACACCCGCGCCGAGTTCTTCGCGGCGCGGCTCAATCGGGACATCGGAAAGCTGTCGGACGTCGGACTGATCTACGCGGACCGCGAGTATGTCGGCTCGTTCAATCGCGCCGGTGGAATCGATTATCGCGCGCGGGTCGGCAAGGGTTGGACGCTGACCGGGCAAGCCGTGACTTCCCAGACACAGAACCTGAGCAACTCATCCCCGGGCGAACAGGAGTGCGAGGACTACGACCTCACCTGCAGCGGCCAGGCCTGGTTCCAGCAAGCCAGCTACTCCGATTTGCATTGGGGCTGGTGGCTCGCGTATCACGATACCGCGTCGGGATTTGTGACCGACACGGGATTCTTCCAGCGGCCTGACGTGCGTGAACCCAACGGGGGAATCTCCTACACGTTCCGTCCGGCAGGAGGGATCATTCTCTCCCACGGGCCGAGCCTGTATTCGGAGCGCATTTGGGACCACGCCGGCTTGCCGCTGGACTACTACCTGTATTCTTCATACAACATCTCGTTCAAGGGGCAGACATCGCTTTCGGCCTGGGCGCAACTCGGGCAAGATCGCCTTCGGCCGATCGACTATTCGGCGCTCCAGGGTAACGTCGAGGATCACAGCAACTCAGCCGGCTTTAGCGTCTATACTTCGCCGGTGCCGTATCTGGCCGTCGGAGGCGGTTACTACCAGGGGACCGCGATCAACTATTCTCCGCCGGACGATCAGGGGCCGGGCCCGGTCGACGTTTCATCGCCAAATGTGAATGTTGAAGTGAAGCCGTTCAACGCTGTCGATTTGCAGAACTCATATGTATATACTCACTTCACCGATCCATCCACCGGAGCCTTGGTCTACGACAATCATCAGCTCATCTCGCGCTGGAATTATCAGCTCACCAAGGCCGTGTCGTTCAATCTGATCGGGCAATATATTGCAACCCTGCCGAATGCGGAGTACACCGACGCGGCGAATTCAAAGACGGTGTTTGCTGACGCGCTCTTCACCTACATGCCGCACCCGGGCACGGCCCTCTACGTCGGCTACATCGGCAACTTTGCCAACATCGATCGTGCGCTGTGCACGCGCGAAGAGGGCGGGCTATGCGATCCCAACGATCCCATCCTCGCCCCCACCGGCTCCTCGCTCATAAACGACGGCAAGAACATCTACGTCAAGCTTTCGTACCTCCTGCGCTTCTAGCCAATTCGCATCCCCGAATTTCAGGGGAAAAAGACTCACGATAGCGCGAGATGCCTCGGGTCCTGTTGGAATCGCGTTCACGCGACCGTTCGCCTCGCAGCTTCCGCAAAACCATATTCTTTGCAGGCGGCCACCGGACTCCACTTCTACCGCCGAATTCGCGTGTGCGCCTCTTGGCTTTAGCGGCTATCACTGGCCTGGCGCACGGGCGGTGCCAGAAGCGGTAACCTGCCCGGACGGGCGGCTCGCGAGCGCGCTGCCAAACTCCGCCTGGTAAGCGGATTTCAGAAAAACGATTTAGGCAAGCGTTTGCGTCGTGAAAGCGCTTTCTTGAGAGGACAGCAATCTTTCCTCAATCGCCGAATCGGTTTGGCCACGGAATTATCGAAATCAAACGCTTGTCTACTGCCCATAAAATTGGCTTGACAGTCCATCTCTCGGCGTGGTTTAATCGGTTCCGCTTTCGAGCCAACCGCATTTAACTGCAACAAACAATCGGTTGTCTTACCGAAAGCAGCTAAGTCAATCAGTCCTAACACGTCCGGTACGACGCGGAGTTAGGTTATCGATCACCAACGTTTTTCAACGCCAAGGCGTTGTAGGAGGCAAGGCATGACCAAACGAAGCTGGATGGTGATGTTGTGTGGGCTCGCGCTTGGATTGGCGAGTTCCGTTCGCGCGCAAAATTCGAACTCCGGTGATATTCGCGGCACTGTGACCGACTCGTCGGGGGCGGTGGTGCCAGGCGGTAAACGTCACCGTCACCAACAACGATACCGGCGTGGTCACGAAGTACGTGACGAATAACGACGGTTTGTACGACACCAACTCGATTCTGCCCGGAAACTACACGCTCAATTCAGCAAGCAGGGCTTCGACACAGTACAAGCGCGGCCCGATCGCCGCTTCAAGTCGAAATCGTGACCGTTGATGCCCAATTAAAAATCGGGTCGGCCAACGAAGTGGTCGAGGTGAATGCTTCCGATAGCGCCTCTGCTCAAGACGGAGGATGCCCAGGTGTCGACCACTCTGTCGACAACCCAGTTGGAGAATCTTCCGAACTCCAATCCGTCGAATGGCTACACAGAACTGCTGAAGCTGCTTCCCGGCGCTACTGGCGTGACATAGTGGCCACATGCAACGGTGGCGGCGGTAATAATTCTGACCCCCAGTTCGATCAGGCCATCAACGGAACCATGCCCTACTTCTCCAGCTATCTGGTCGACGGCGGCTCGATCTGGCTGCCGCATAGCGCCAACACCGACCAGGGCATCAGCGAATCCGTGTCCGAACTCAACGTGATTGGCACAGACGCTCCCTCCCAATACGGCGGCGGCGGTTCGGTCTTCAACGTCATCCTCAAGAGCGGGAGCCGAGACATTTCACGGCTCCGCTTACGATTACATCCAGAACGACGACCTGGATGCGAGATCCTACTTCAACAATGGCGCCAAAGCGAAGGTGCGTTACAACTACTTCGGCGGGTCGCTAGGCGGCCCGATCATGAAGAACAAAATGTTCTTCTATTACAACTATCAACAGTTGAAAAACCCCAACAGCGCGTTCAACACGACCAAGAGCCAACTGCAGCCATGTCGGCAGGTTGTTTCGATCCTAAGCTTTTTGGAAATGCTCTGACCCTTGACGCTGCCCACTGGCGGCACGGCTTTAACGTCTGGAACCGCAGCCGACATTGCTCAGTGCTCGACCGCTGACCCTGGGAACGCCGTAACGATTTGGTGATTCCGACGGCCGATTTCGATCCGGTAGCTAAAGCCATCCAGAGCAACTATTACCTTGCCGGCCAGCAAGGAAACAGTGTGTTGTCAAACAATTACAAGTATCTGGCGGCCTGGCAATGGCAACCTAGCCAAGCAGATTGGGCGATTGGACTACGACATTACTCCGAAGAACCGCATCGACTTTTCGATCATCGAGCGCTACGCGCCGCTCGTGGTGTCTACCAACAGTCCGAATTGCCCGGTCAATTGCAATAATAATTCGAGCGACGGCGGGAACGGGCAGATCTCGGATGTGTGGACCATCAGTGCGAACGTGGTCAACGAAGCGCGTTTTTCGTTTAACCGGGAGGCGGATTACTATGCTCAGCAGTCCCTGGGCAAGGGTATCCCCGCCAAGATTGGATTGCA
This sequence comes from uncultured Acidobacteriaceae bacterium, assembly GCA_963782285.1. Lineage (GTDB taxonomy): Bacteria > Acidobacteriota > Terriglobia > Terriglobales > Acidobacteriaceae > Telmatobacter. The sequence continues at coordinate 10,011 of CAWAJH010000008.1, read as the reverse complement.
GTTCTCTACCGCGGATGTCCTGCCGACGATAAATATCAGTGGAACCGGCGGCCAATCGACTATTCAACCCGGCACCGAGGCGCTCTTCATCCAGAACAGCTTCGTTGCCTCGGATTCGCTCACTTGGATAAAAGGCAAGAATATCCTGCACTTTGGCGGCGAGGTGCTGATGGAGCAGGATAACTCGACTCCATGGGGCGGCATTAACGGCGCAACCCTGGGGTTCTCCGGCCAGTTCACCACCAGCAATCCCGCGGTCTCGGAATCTGGCTATGCCGACTTCCTGTTGGGAGATGTGCAGTCATGGAATACAAACACTACACCGAAACACTACATGCGGGCCAACAATCCTTCGTTCTATGCGCAGGACGACATCAAGTTGCGGCCGAACTTGACCGTCAACCTCGGGGTGCGCTCGGAAACGCATGGCGGATCGTGGGAAAAGTACAACAACGCGGGTGGATTTGACCCGACCCTTGCCGATCCGGTCGCCAGTACCGACCGCCTATCCTACCAACGCGATGGGCTCGATGTGGTTCGCCGGCCTGAACGGAGCGCGGACTGAAAGCAACGAGGACCAAGACCGCTGTGATGCCTCGCCTAGGGTTCGCGTGGGACACCCACGCCAAATTGGGTCATTCGCGGCGGCGTGGGGCAATACGCTTCGCTGTGGAGCGAGGACACCGTGGGCGGACCGATGGGCTTCGGCTCAGGCGCCGTGGGCAGTTCGTCCGTTGTCCCTACCGCGACAACACCGGTGGTGCAGCTATCGGGGAGTGGGTCGGAATCTGCCATTCTTAAAGGCGCTGCAGCCCGCAACCCTCTTTCTTACATTACCCCCGCAAACCCCCAGGGAAGCGGCGGGTCGATCCCCTATACCCCTTACAGCCTCCCAATTCAGAACGGCTGGCAGTGGATGGGCGGCGTGCAATATCGTTTGCCCGGAAATATGGTGGCAGAGGGGCAATACGTCGGAGCCCATTGGGAAAACATGATGTTCTTGGCCGATATCAACCAGCTTTCCGCGGCCAATCTCGGCAAGGGCCAGGCAGCACGGCCGTACCCGCAGTTCTCCGGCATTGGTGTTGGTTCCGGCGGCTCGCGTACCGGCTCATACAATGGCATTTCGAACTACGAGTCGGCGTCATTCATGCTTCACAAACCAATGGGCCATGGCTTGGCTGCTCGAAGCCGCTTACACATGGTCCATCCTGAAGGACGACATGGACGATTCCGGCTGGGGGGAACAGTTCGGAGACGCGTACTATCAGGACGCGTATAATCCCTCGGCCAACTATGCGAGTGTCGAATCTTAACCGGCCAAACGTCCTCAAGGGGACGGTGCTCTATAGGGTACCACTCGGAAAGGGACATCAATACCTAAGCTCGGATATAGGCGATGCGGTGCTGGGCGGTTGGGAGGCATCCGGTGACTACGTAGCCGAGTCGGGAGCTCCATTTACGGTGACTATGGACGACCCAGCAACAATGGCTCGCTGGGTCCATCCGATGGCAATAGTGAGGCGGCCTGGTATCCCAACTTTCTTCGAGTCGGGAATCCGAGTTCCGGGGGGCATTCGATCAACTCAGTGGTTCAATCAGCAAGCGTACGCATCGCCGGCAGCGAATACTTTCGGCACCAACCCGAGAAATTCGCTCACTGGGCCTGATTTTGTGTGGTTCGATTTCTCAATGGCCAAGAGTTTGAGTATGCCGGGATGGGAGGCAGGCAAAATCCAGATTCGGATGGATGCGAACAACATCTTCAACCATCCAGCCTTCAATGATCCTAACAGCGAGCTCAGTCACGCCGATCTGGGCGGGACTAGTTCCGCCAGTGTCGGCACGATCACAGGAACCGACGGCAAGCGGTCGAGTGATTCAGCTCTCGGCTCGATTCTCGTTCTGAGATGCTGAATGCGCTTCTTGCGTAGTAAACGAAAGGGCGGTGGTGAAAACCCCGCCCTTTCGCATTGCACCTGCATTTGCGCTCATCACCTTGCGGATCGAAGGACCTTGCCTGACCCTGCTTCGCAGAGTGGAAGTGCTCCTGAGCGCCGAGCATTGCGCCAACGACGTACAAAAGTGGAGCGGAGCAAGCAACCTGTATGTCTGTAACGACGGGCGCTCGTTAACTCGTACATCCACTGGGCAAGTACGAGCGATAAAAGCGGCACCTGCTTCACCCGCCATGCGCGACGGATCGAAAAAACCCTGCGCAGAGGTCGATCTTTGCGCAGAAAACCTGGCAAGAACGATCGCAGTTCTGCCGTAGAACCGAGAGGGGACGGAAATCATGATGGAGAGTTCACGCAGAGGATTTTTGAAGGGAGCATCGGCAGCCACTGCCGTTCTGGCCATAGCGAAGGGGCTGCCAGTGCTTGCCGAAGCCGCAGCCGCTTCAGGGCCGGTGCAGGTGTGGAGCACATTTGGCGACCGCCGCCACGCATCGGGCCCGGCTTTAAACTGGAAACCCGCATCGCAGCTTGCCTCCGATGCGATCGTGCTGTATCCCGGCTCCACGCGGCAAGAGGTGTTGGGATTCGGAGCCGCATTCACCGACGCTTCCTGCTGGGTGCTCAGCCAGATTCCCGAAGAGCAGCGAGCCGAGCTGATGCACGAGCTCTTCTCTCCAGATGAAATGGCTCTGAATGTCTGCCGCACCTGCACTGGATCGAGCGACTACTCGCGGTCCGTGTACAGCTTTGACGAAGGCAATGATCCGGATCCGGAGCTGAAGCGGTTTTCCATCGACCACGATAAGGCCTATATTCTCCCCACTCTCAAGGCGGCGCGTAAGCTGAATCCCGATCTTTTTCTTTTCTCTTCTCCCTGGAGCCCGCCGGCATGGATGAAGTTCAATAACTCGATGCTGGGCGGAACCATTCGCAAGAGCACGCTCGAACCCTATTCCCGCTATATCAAGATGTTCCTCGACGCCTACCGGCTGAAGGCGTGGAGATCAATGCCGTTACGGTGCAGAACGAGGTGGACACCACTGTCGACGGGCGCTACCCCGCATGCCTGTGGGCCCAGGAAGATGAGATTCTCTTCGTGCGCCGGTATCTGGGTCCGCTGCTCCGCAAATCGGGGATTTCGACTAAGCTCTGGATCCTCGATCACAACTTCAATCTCTGGGGGCGCGCCATCGGCGAGTTGAGCAATTCGGAACTCTACGACTGTGTGGACGGCGTGGCATGGCATGGATATGCTGGCGATCCTACCGGGATGACCCAGGTGCACAATGCGTTCCCTGAGAAGAACACCTACTTTACTGAAGGTGGACCCCTTCATGAATTAGGCGCTCCGAGGGCCGATCCGATGACCAACTGGGCAGTGTGGGGCGAGTGGGCCAATAGCGTGATGAGAAATTGGGCCAAATCGATTACGGTGTGGAACCTCGCGCTCGACGAGGAAGGAACTCCGTACATCGGCCACTACGATCCGGAGGAGAACATGGGCGCGTGGCCGAAAGTGGGGCGCGGCGTTGTTACGGTGTGGAATGACACGCACAAGGTAGAGCGCAGCGGCCGCTTCTGGACCTTTGCGCACTATTCCAAACACGTGCGACGGGGCGCCAAGGTATTTCAGACCGACGGTCTCGCCAGCAACGCGGCACAAGCGTCGAACGGCCAGGTTTCGCACGTAGGATTCTCCAACCCGGATGGGAGCCATGTGGTGGTATTGGCGAACACCGGCCAGCAGACGCGGACCCAGTTGGTGCTTGGAACCAGTGCCCTGGACCTTGACCTGGCTGCCGACTCTCTCTACACCGTGCAGTGGTCGTAGCGTAGGAGAGAAGATCTGCCCTTTGCCACGCCCGGCGCGCACGATGGGGCCGGGCGTGGAACTCTAATCTGCGTGAGAGCCCTGTTCTCGGTTCAGCCGCCGTCGATCATGATTTCCGTTCCCGTGATGAAGCCGGCCGTGTCGAAACAGTGACAGCAGACTAGCAACCCGATCTCCTCGATCCTCCGCCAGCCACCCACGGGCCGGCGGACCATACAGTTTCGTTTACATTGGGGGTCTTTGCAGGTTGGAAAATACTTTAGGCTATTGAAAATGATGGTCGGGGAGAGAGGATTTGAACCTCCGACCCCCTGGTCCCGAACCCGATTCAGGCATTAATTGAAGTCTGTTGAAATGGAGTGAAAATAACTGTTTTGGATTGAATACGTTGCTGACACATGATTGAAAGTTGTGGTTCTGAATGGTTCCAGAGTGCTTTAACCGCTACGATTTCGACTACATCCTGGGGATTCAGTCCTGAAACCAGAACCGCACCGATGAGATCGAGAAATGGGGTCCCAACACCTCATCCATAGAATTTATCGACTTGCCGTTGACCGTCGGTCCAGATCAGAGACTTACGCATTTAACTTCCCCGTTGCGCGTTCACGGGAGACTCCGCATTCCAGTTCCAGTCAGATCCCCAAAAGTACCCGACGTAAATTCCTTGGTGAATTGTCTGAAATCATATCGCCACATCGCGCACTCGTAACCTCAGAAGCGACGTTAGGGAACGACAACGTCCCTTATCATTCATTACCTGGGGTCGGCAAGCCCGCAATGGATTTCTGAGTCATCTGTCCGAGATGCCGGTTTGAACGAAGTCGCTGACGCGACGGACTGAGAGTTGTGGTTAGCGCAGCGAGGTCCGCCGTTTAGGGTGAGAGGTCATAGGAGGAGGTTCCCATGACCCCACTTCGCCTGGCCTGCCCCCAATTTCCGCATACCAATAATACTTAGCCAGCCGCAGCCGTAGCGGTGGGAAAGTGAAAAACGGCAGTATCGTTTTTCAAGCAGGCGAAGCCTGCATCTTTTCCACCGCTTGCCTTCGCGGCGAACTCTGCCGGTGTCATGTAGTTCAGGCTGCTGTGTGGCCTCCGTTCGTTGTAATCCAGTTTGCCAGTTGGCGATGATTCGTCTTGCCTCGAACAGGTTCTGGAACCAGCTCACGCGGAGGCACTCCTCGCGCAGTTTGCTGTTGAAGCTCTCCACGTAGGCGTTCTGCGTGGGCTTGCCGGGTTGGATGTGGACCAGATCGATCTTGCGATCCAGAGCCCAGGCGAGGAAGTGGCGACTGGTCAGTTCCGGACCGTTGTCACAGCGAATCGCTCGCGGCAGGCCGCGCTCGGCGATGATCTGATCGAGGACGCGCGTCACGCGCAGACCTGCGAAGCTCGTGTCAACTTCCATGGCAAGGCTCTCGCGCGTGTAGGCATCGATGACGTTCAGCACGCGGATCGAGCGGCCTGAAGCCACTGCGTCATGCACGAAGTCGAGCGCCCACTCCTGGTTGGCCGCAGTGTATATTCCCAGCGGCGTACCCAAGCGCACGCAGTGCTTGCGCTTCTTGCGGCGCAACGCCAGGCCGGCTTCGCGATAAATTCGGTGCACCCGCTTATGGTTTACCTGCTCACCCTCACGGCCTAGCAGCACATGCAGACGACGATAGCCGAAGCGCGGCTTCTCGCGAGCCAACGCTATCAGACGCTCACGCAAGCTGTTGTCGTTCTGCCGCGGCTGGTAGCGATAGCTCGAAACCGGAACCAGCAACAAGCGGCAGGCCCGGCGTTCGGTGAAGGCAAACTTCGTGCGGATATGCTCGACAGATGCCTTCATCGCTGCGAGCTCCAGCCGTTTTTTCCTATCACCGACTGCAGTGCTTCCTTGTCCAGACTCAGATCCGCCACCAGCTTGCGCAGTCGACCATTTTCATCCCGCAGTCGCTTGGCTTCCTGCGCCTCGCTCACGTCCATGCCGCCGTACTTCGACTTCCAGGCATAAATCGTGTGCGAGCTCACCCCAACCTCGCGGGCCACATCCTCGGCCTTGCGGCCGGCTTCCATCTGCTTGACCGCCGCAATCATCTGCGCTTCCGTGTGCTTGCTCCTCGACATCGCTCCGCACCTTCCTGAATACGAAAATCGTACTCGGTTCTGTGCGGAAAACTGGGATCAGGCCACTTTAGCTGGCTTTTACTTTAGTGTTTCTATTGAGAACCGCGTCACGGTCGTTTGCGACTCCGAATCCGCTTTTCGTCGGGACGACATGCTGAAGGAAGGCCATGTCTTGCAGCTTATGATTGACCTGCTCGAGAGACAGGAGAAGGAAGAGCGCGGCTTTGCTGAATCGCTGATTCCCAAGGCATAGGCATACCGCACCGGGAGTCGGCGCTGTCAGGCTGTACCGTCGGTGGTGCGCTTTAAAAGGGTCACTGCCTCCGCTTGCAAGCCCTTCCTTCCCTCGACAATGTCGAACTCGACCTCGTCACCCTCTTTCAACCGCCTGTATCCATCCGACTGAATTGCTGAGTAGTGGACGAATACATCCAGTCCGTCGTCACGTCCGATGAACCCGAAGCCCTTGGCGTTGTTAAACCACTTAACGATTCCTTTGTACTGAGCCACGAGTTCCTGCCTTCTCTGCCCGGAATCTCCGTTCTATTTTCCCGGATGCATCAATATACCCCCATTTGCCTTCCAACACATGCTTGACGAGTCGGTCGCCACAAGCGACTGGACATCGAAAAGAAACTACCGCACAACCTTATCGAGTATCGACCTCGCCAATTGCACACTGTCAGCAATCACACTTGTTATGGGTGGTGATGGGGAATATTCGCATTAGGGTCGAGCATCAACCCCTCTAGCCCGATTCTGGTGGACCAGCAGTTGGTCAGGTCGCCCGAGGAAGAGTTCGGAGGGCAAGTACCGACTCAGTTCGCCGCAGAGACGGCACTCGACCGTGATGGATCGGAATGAGAATTGCTTCAACCCCGTGGGGACGTTGCGGCGGCAACGCTTGCACTTGACCACGAAGGTCTTGCGATTTCCAGATGCGTGGAACATGCCAGCCTCATAGGTAAGAATCGGTTGAAAAGTCCAGCGTGCCGGGTTCCGGCTTTTCGCTGGGGGACAACGGTCAAATGCTCAAGCGGCGAGATGTGGATTCTGCCGCTTCGGTTCGAGCAGTACGCAGGGCGCACCGGCACAACGTGACTAGATCGGATCGAGCGCGAACAACAATCGCCTTTTGCTAACAAGCCATTGACTGCTTAATCGGCACTCTTTCCGTGGATTCTCCGGTCTCATCGGATTTTTTGACTGATTTCCTGAGATGCTCTAGCCTGAACAAATCACGATGGTCCTGCTCCGCTGAATCCAAGTCAGCTTTCCAAGTCGCGGTGGCAATAGTGAGTTGGCACCTAATACAGATGGAATCTATTGTTCCGTCTGAATTGGGTCGGCGCACAAAATCAGTTTGGGAAGTGGTCATGCCGAACCTCCGGGGAAGAAATGCGGCCCGATTGGTCCCGTACGGCAAGAAGTACAGGAATCATTTCACGGAAGATCATGAAGAAGACATAAGGATTCATTGACTGGTGGTGGATTTCCTGTGGATTTCTGAAAATCCCGAGCTATCTATTCACAAGCACAAGGACGAACCCTAGCCAATTAGAAAGCCCATCGCGGGGTTCCGCGCATCGAATACACATTCACCGCGTTGAAGGAGACGTGTCCGCCGGTCCGCATTTCTAGGAGGTCACCATGGCACGGTCAACAGCCTTGGGTTTTACGCATCGTGATAACTCAAACGGAACAACAGATTCTATTTGCCTAACTTGCTTGGCTACCGTTGCCACTGTAATTTGGGAGGCCGATTTGGGATTGGCCGAGCGCAACCACGAATGCGATTCGCTCAGATTGGAGCATGTTCGGAACTTTTTCGAGAAGCCGTTGACAGCGAAGCAGAACAACGCGACTGCTAGGTTACTCCCAATATCCATCCCTCGATCTTGGCGACCTCTCTTTCGTCAGGCGTCAGCGGCGGATTGAAATAGCTTTCCAGAGAGCCGTTCAGATCTGCCCGTTGGAGCCATGCCGCAGCGGCGTAGGCGGCTTGCTCGTCCGGGTCACGTCCGTTCCTCGGAAACCGCCGCATCCATAATGCCGGATAGACCTCGGCGATGACCGACTCGCCCTCAGGAATCTCCCATCCGTCGAACGGCCAGAAATGGACGGGGCGTTTGCAATGCTTCCTCAGGTAGAGGAGCCACGGCAGACCGGCGTGTGTCGATGTGGCGACCTCGCCCTGAATCCCAAATCCGAATACGGATTTAGCGGAGGCCGTCCAAGTCTCCGTCACTCGGAGCCAGCTTCGTTCCCCAGTTCTCTTCAAACCCTGCCCCGAAGGGTCGTCTCGAATGAAGGACACGTACGTGTGCCGAGCGTCGGTCGGCCAGTGATGCTGGAAATCAACCAAGAAGTCTTCCCAGTTGCTGGAGAGCCGGTACTTCTCGAAGTAGGCCAGCGGAAACGAGAAGGCATGGTCGATGCCGACGATGGTCGGCATGTCGCCGTGAGTTCCTCACAAAGCCATTCGGCAAGTCCACGCCGCGTCCAGTACCGGCGTGGGCTCGGCGGCGGCTGAACTTGTTTCGGTTCACCAGAGCCATCGGCCATGAATAAACGGAGTCCCCTGCAACTGGAGTCAGCAGTCTCCGCACCGGAATAATCGACACCGATGTAGCGTGCGAATTGGGGCATTCAGGTTCCTCCGGTCTACCTCTTCCCCTCAGAATCGGTCAAGCCGAATCCACTCGGTCACTTCATCACTGACTGAAAATTGCTGCCGAGGATTCGCTTGGAACCTTGCCCCGAGCGCATAGGCGCTCCTTTCGAGGGGAATGCCTTCGTAGCCGCCGCCTGTAAGAAATCCACGAACATACAGGCTGGAGAACCGCTGAATGCCAAGCTGTCGATACTGTTCAACATGCACAAGCTCATGGAATAGGAGTCCATGAGTGAACGGCTGACGAGAAACCACCACATTCCCGAATGTAATCGCAGCCATCGTCCTGAAATCAGGCAGGTTCTTGAAACCTAACTGCCAAAGCTGTGGATAGAAATTGGGATTCTGCATACTACTGTTCTGGAGTACGACCAGCCGAGCCTTATCGAGGACCGCGAGGATGAAGTGTCCTCCCACGACTAGACTCTGCTCCCGTGTTAACGGAATTCCTGTCGGCAAGTATGCTTCACGTTGCGCGGTGATGTACTGTGCGACCGCAGTGGAGAGTTGCTGCACCTGCTCCGGTGTCAACTGTGGGACTGAATTTCCCCCTCCCCTCTCGGATGTGACTTGAGCGTCGATCCAAATCAATCCCCCCTTAAAATAGGGCTCTAGCGTAGCTTCGATGAATTCCTCCGGGGACATGGGCGTTTTAGGCGGCTCAGGCTTCCCCACAAATCCATTCGTATGGATTGTCCCGTCTGGCATGATTGCAAACTTACCGCGACGGCCAATCCCCATCCCGACAGGAGGGAAGGTGATAGCAATCGTTCCATCTTTAGGATCAAAGGCATAGACGCCAGTGTGTGATCCTTCAACAATTTGAAGTAGACAGTCGGACTGAGTGACGATGTATCGGTGCGGATGTTCAGGATCACGTTGATGGATGCGACTGTCGGCTAACTTGCACACTCTTACCCACACATCTAAACCACTCATCGCAGTATTCCTCCTTTAATTCAGTCCTGACTTACCTTATTCCCGCCCGAAATAAGCAGCAATCTCATCACTCAGCGGATGTACCAGCGCCTGACGCAAGTCTGGTCTGGCAAAAATACGCCTCAATTCCCGCATCTGTGAATCCAAGGTACGTGCGAAGGTCAGCGTCTAAAGCCTCTCTCGTTTGATATTGCTTTGTTGCCATCGCTGATGCGCTTCGGCTGACAGGGCAAATTGTAATTTGGAAGATTGGAGCGGAGCCGGGACGAGACTCGTCAACCCATCCGTCTATGAAAATGACGTAATCCTTCATTTCGCACCTTGACGGCATGAAGTGTACACCCAGCATGGCAAATGATGCGGCGACGGAGACCGGAACATCGTCTGTGAGTCGAATTCGCGAATACAAGGAAGGCATGGCTAAAAACGACCGCGGCTTCTCGCGTGTAGCCATTCTTAGGACGCAGCAGTTTCCGTTGAGATTACAGTGGCCTT
>CAWAJH010000007.1:0-309906 GCA_963782285.1 uncultured Acidobacteriaceae bacterium | reverse complement strand
AGAACAATCTTGCGCCAATCGGCCAAAGCGACCTGCGCAGCAAAGATGTGAAAGTCAAAGTGGATTCGGCCACGGGCCCAAACAGCCAGTGCGGCCAGTACCGCCAATACGACGAGGCCCAGAATCCATTGGCTTCTTTTCACGCATTCTCCCAAGGACAGTTGCAAAAGCGATCTTTCAATATGTTCTCACGCGTCCGCCTTCAGAAGACGCGAAGAAAACCGGCCCCGGTGCATACGGAGTCAATGGGCGTGACAGGACGGAGTCGAAGGCAACTTAATGCGGCGCGATTCCCTGGCTCAGCGATTGAGATGCGGGTGCAGCGGCTTGCCGGGCCCTCGCTTCGCGCGCCAGGACGCGACGATTGAATTCGTGAATGACACGAGCGACGTACGCGCGGGTTTCGTGGTACGGGGGAATGCCGTGATATTTGTCGACGGCTTCGGGCCCGGCATTGTAAGCGGCCAGCGCCAAAGCCAGGTTGTCGCGATAGCGTGTGAGCAGCGCATCGAGATAAGCCGATCCGCCGCGCACGTTTTGATCGGGCTGAAAACTGTCTTTCACGCCGAGGCCGGCAGCCGTTCCCGGCATCAGTTGCATCAGGCCTTCGCGCGCCGGCGTGGCTCACGGCGCGGGCATTGCCGTCGCTCTCGGCTTTCACCACGCTGGCCAGCAGGTCCACGTCCAGGTTGTGCATCTGCGCCGGCTCGGGCAAGCATTTCGCGCAGATCGCCTGCGGTGAGTTTTGCGTCTGCGTCGCGGGCTTGGCGCAGGTGGCATCGGGCGCAGCCGGCGGCCGGCGGATCGGGGATCTGTCTCGAATGCAGCGATTTCCTCGGGAGCAAGCTCGATGTAGTTATCTTCGCCGGCGCTCAGGTAGAGCGCGCATGCGGCCGTCAACCTGGGCGTGATGATCGCAGCGCAGCGCGAAGCCGTTGCTGCAAAGTCACCCGCTCGGCCGCGCGCGCTGCAGCGAGAGCGAGAGCGAAGCCAACGATGGCCAGCCACAACTGCCGCGATGATTGCCGTCGCGCGCATTTTGAAGTCGCATTCCAAACCTGATCCTGCTCATACTTGCAGCCGGCCATCTTCGCCAGAGCGCGCTTCCAGCACAACGGCGACGCCATCATCTTCGTTCGACGGCGCCTGCTTCCAGCCGCGCGTCTTGGCCAGAGTGCGCAGTTCCGCGGCCGCGTTCGCCATCACAATTCCCTGCCCTGCCCACTCCAGCATATCCACGTCGTTCCAGTTGTCGCCGATGGCCATGGTCTCTTTGCGATCGACGCCCAGGCGCGCAGCAAGGCGCTCCAGCGCCCAACCCTTTGTTACGCCGAGCGGCACCAGGTCGAGAATCGAGAGGTCGCGCGCCGGATACTCGGTGCGGACACAGCCGCATTCTGCGCCCACTGGCTTGCTTTCAACGCTTTCTCCGCATCTCTCATTTCGACTCACGCTGCCCGCCGCCATCCCCTGAATCGGATCCTCTCTATCGATCAACGCCAACTCCAGAGGCTTTACCACTCTCGATTGCGTTGCGATTGGCCTCAACCCACATCGCAATGCGGCCGTGCGCTAGTTCCAGGTCTTCGAGGACAAGCTCCCCGCGGCCGGGACGGTCAAAAGTGAAGACCACCAACCCAAACGGACGGAGCACACCGCAGAGGCCGCGCGCCACATGTGCCGGCATATGACAGCGCTCGATCGCCTGCCCGCCCAGCGTACAGGTCACTGCTCCATTTGACGCGATGAGGGGCGTATCCGCTCGCAGTCCCAGGCCCTCGAGCAACGGAGTGGCGTAGGCTGCGCGCCGTCCGGTCGCGATCACCACTGTCCACTCCCGCTTCCTGCGCCGAGCGAAGCGCGCGCCCGGTGCGCTCGCTGAGGGAGTGGGAGTGAGGCGGAAGCAGCGTGCCATCCATGTCGATGGCGACCAAGCGAACGGGAGGGTGCATGAATCCAGTGTACCGGGAGGATGGAAACGGGCCCGGCTGGCGCACTTCAATCCATAGACTCGGGCACTGGCTTGTGACTGCCGGCACAGGCTGCCGGGTTCGCTCGCCGGACAATGCAGGCAAAGACGGAGGAATGCAATGCCAACCCCGGTGCTGATTGCGTATGCAACGCGTAGCGGATCCACGGCGGAAGTTGCCGAAGCCATAGGAACGGAAATGCGTGCGGCGGGCGTGCAGGTGGAAGTGATGCCGATGCGAAACTTGAAAGCAATTGGAGAGCGATCCGCTGTGGTCCTCGGTGCGCCGCTATACATGGGGAGCCTGCCAAGAGACGTGCGCCGGTTTCTCGCCCACAATCGAGTCGACCTCATCGCTTCGAAGACGTGGTTCTTTGTTCTCGGCCCCATTGATGGGAAGCCGGAGGAGTTTGAGGCTGCACGCTCCCAGGCAAAGAAATCCCTCGCCAAGTCTGGATGGTTCAAGCCTGCGGAACTGCAGGTCTTCGGCGGCAAATTCGATGTGAATCGCATGCCATTTCCGTTCAGTCTTGCGAAATACCTGCCTGCGTTTCCAGCCAAGGACCTGCCTGCCAAGGATATTCGCGATTGGGAAGCCATTCGCGCGTGGTCGCAAGAAATCGCACGCCGGGTGTTGCCAGCAGCATAACCATTTCGCGGCTCTACGAGCCGAGTGGACTTGAATTCCCATCCGATCCGGTAAGCTTTTGGGTATGGAACGGATTTGCAGCCAATGTCATGCCGCCCTCGCCAAGGATACGAAGGCGGACTGGTGCCCGGCGTGCGGAGGCGCGCTGGTGGAACGCGCCGAACTGCCGCAATCGAAGAACGAGCCGGCTGTAGAAGTGGATCATCGCGGTATCGTGCTGCCACGGCGACACGCGATGGGCGGGATTATTACGCCGCAGTGATCGATGGTGCTATCGACAAGTTCACGCAGCGGTGTCGAGACCGGCCGCAGCGGCGAGCTTTTTCTGGCGTTCGTCGAATGTCCAGAACTTGTCCACGCGCAGTTCCAGGGCGCAAGCCACATGGAGCGAATCGAGCGTGCGAACGCCGAGAGTTGGGCCGTAGCGAGTCGCCAGTTCAATGCTGGTTCCCCAAGCGCCCGAGGGATACTCCACAGGGATCCAAACTCCTGCGCGGATGTCCTCAAGAAACTCGGTCCACGCGCGGGAGGCCTCATGGGTTTTGAGTTTCTTATAGAACACGTGAAGAAAGATCGCGTTTGCCACTTCGGACTTATGGAATGGCGTCAACCAGACTGCTGGCCGCTTTGCCAGCCGCCGAAGAAATTCAAGTTTATGTGAATCCTGAACGTACGGAGAGATCATAAAGCTACTATCGGCGTAAACGTTCAATAGCGGCTCTTCTCTCTTTCCTCGATCAAGAGGTCGGCGCCCGGCAAAACTCTATGTCCGAAATTGCGCTTCAGGCGCGCTTCAAAGTCCGGCCATTCAGCCTGGCTGGGCTTCGGCGATTCGGGAACAATGCGAGCCACGACTCGGTTCCTTTTGCGGAGCTCGACGACTTCGCCCGCCTCGATCCAACTCATAAGTTGCGGGGTGTTGCGAAGCTGACGGAGATTGACGCTGGGCATAATCTGAATGTGACACAAAATGTGTCACATTGTCAAATATAGCTGATAGATCAAGGCTTATTCGTACCGAAGCGCCTGGGCCGGAAGCACCCGCGCTGCGGACGACGACGGGTACAAAGTCGCCAGCAGCGAAATGCCGATCGAAACGACCGCAACGATCACCCCATGGATCGCGCGCGGAGCAAACGGCAGCACGTCGATGGAGTAGACATCGGGCGAGAGCGGAATGTGGTAGTGGCCGCCTGCCCAAGAGGCAATGTATCCGAGCACGAGGCCCAGCACCGTGCCGACCACGCTGATGAGAAGGCCCTGCAACAGGAAGATACGCCGCACCTGGCCGGGCTCGACCCCGAAGCTCATCATCACCGCGATGTCGCGGGTCTTTTCCATCACCATCATGGTGAGCGCGATGAGAATGTTGAGCGCGGCCACGATCACGATGAGCGCGATGACGATGAAGGTGACACACCTGCTCGAGCTTGAGCGCGCGAAACAGCTCGCGGTTCTGCTCGGTCCAGTTGGTGGTCATGTAGCCCTTGCCGGCGGCCTGCTCGATGTCATGCGCGATCTCCGGCGCGCGATTGAGATTGTCGACTTTGAAGCTGATGACCGAGAGCAGGTCGGGCTCGTCGAAGAGCCGCTGCGCGTCGGCGAGGCGGAGAAAACCCATCTGCGCGTCGTACTGATAAAAACCTGAGTGAAAGGTGCCCGCGACGCGGAACGCGTACTATTTGGGAATGACGCCCATGGGCGTCATCTCGCCCTGCGGGCTGATGAGCATGACCGAATCGCCCACTGAGCGCCGATGGCTTGCGCCAGATCGCTGCCGAGAACGATGGGCGGAATCGCCATAGCGGGCTGCGTTGCCGATTCTGACCGCGGAGCTCAATGCTTTTAGGGCGCCGGGAGTGGCCGTGGAGAGCATGTCGCTTACCCGAAGTTCGTCGTCGGGAAGAATGCCCTCAATCATCGCGCCGCCGCCGCGTGCTCCGCGCATCACGAAGACCTGTTCGTACAGACCCGGCGATGCGGCGACTACATGCGGCTCGCGGAGCAAGCTATGTCAGCAACGGTTCGCCACTTGGGAATCCCCGGTCCGCCGACCTGCATCAGCTGAATGTGCGCTGTGAATCCGAGCAGTTTGTCCTGCAGGTCGCGCCGCATGCCGTTGGTGATGGCAAGGGCAATGATGAGCGCGGCAACGCCGGCGGTTACGCCCGCAACCGAGATGGCCGTGACCACGCCGACCACTGCCTGCCGCCGCTTGGCTCTCAGGTATCGCGCCGCAACATAGAGTTCAAATCGCATTTGGGTCGCGGATCGCTTCCTTCAGGTCGTAAGGCCGTTAGAAGCATCCCTCAGGGGCTAAAGCCCTCGTTCATTTTGCTGCCGCATTGGCCCGAGTGAACTCGTGCCCTTTTACAAAACTCTTCGCCAGTGGGCTTGCCGGCCGTCGCGCCCCTTCAAGACATGATGCATTTCCACCCAGAATTTACTGTGCTTGAGCGGGGATCACGGTTTTGCCTATGCCCACGTTGTCGTAGCGATCGTAAGCGCGGACCGTGATCAGATGCTCGCCGATCTTGCCATCCTGAGCGTCGACCGAAATGTGAAATTCGTAGTGCTCACTCCTGGAATCGGAGAGCTTGCCCACCGGATCGATGTACTGCCACGGTCCTGCATCGAGCGAATATTCGGCGCGAGCGATGGGCGAAACTGCATCGACGGCGTCGAAGGTGATGAGGAACGGTTTGCGGCAATGGTTCTGTTCGCAGACTGCGGGCTGGCCGGTCGCTTTGAAATTCGCGATCGCCGGCGGCGTGGTGTCGATCACGAATCGATCGCTGATCTTTTCGCCGGTGAGCGCGTCGCCGGCGTGTGCGAAGGCGCGTCGGAGGCGACGACTTTGATGCGGTAGCCGCCGTCGGGAATCTGCGTGGCGTCGAAGCTGTAGGCCTGCTCCTTGATGTCTTTCTTCAACAGCCACCAGCCTGTTCGCCGTCGCCGCGCAGGTAGAGCGAATAGACCAGCTTGTCGCCGTCGTCGTCGTGCGCCGCCCAGCGAACGGTAACGGCCGTGCGGTCCTTTGTGGCCTGCAGGGCCGGGCTCGAGCTGGCGTCGAAAGTGACGCCGGAGCTCTGGCTCGAGGAGGAAAGTTGATGTTGACCGTTTGGTTCTGTGACGAAGTTGCCTGCGGATTGAGGCGCGCGCCGGGAACCACCACAAGCTCGTCGACCACGGGCGCGGAGTTTACGGGCAGATAATTGACGCCCACGCTGCCCAGCACGCCATCCGCGTGCAGCACCGCCTTCCACTGCAGAAAGCGCCCCGGCGGCGAGGCCACGGAGCCATCCGCGAGCGGCTGCCAGTCGCTCCAGCCGCGCACCGGCTGCTCCACATTGCCGGTGCGCGTCAGAATTTCGTAGCCGGTTGATCCGGGCTCAATCTCCACGCGGCCAAAGCGGGCGAAGGCGCCGGCATCCAGAACGTCGCTGGCGTATTCGTGCGTTTCGCGTCTGCGCCCAGCATGCGTAGACTCTTGCCGGTGTTGCCGGTGCCGATGTAGAACTGCGCCCATGCCGTCGGCTCCTGCACCGCGGCAAGCGCGAGACCCTGCTGCGCCTGCAGATGGCAATGTCGGCGTAGCTGCCGTCGTCCTGGATTCGAAAATCTGCCCGCGATTGCCGCTGATGCGCGAGCAGGCCGTCAGGCCGAGCGGCGAGCGCGTAGACGATCGTCGTCCTTGCTGGACCAGAGCGCGCGCGGCGCCTGCCCTCGCTAAGTGCGTAAATCTCCGTTCCCTCAGGCACCGAAGCGCTGGCGTTGGCCGCCTGCAGCGACTGCGGCTGAACCACCGTGATGGTGATGGAGGATCGCTCCCTGCACGGGCAAGCGGAGGCAGCGGATTGTGGCTCTTGTCGCCCACGCATGCCGCGTAGATGGTTCCGTTCGCACCGATCGCGATGGATGTGATCTCGCGCCGCGGAGCCTCGAAGAGCACGTAGCCCTTGCCTTGCGGGTTGATGCGATACACGAGGCCGGAGCCGTCGGAGCCGGCGATCAGATTCCCCTTCGCGTCCCACGCCAGAGTGCGGATATGCGCCTCGTCGCTCTTGAAGAACAGCTCTGGGGCTTCGCCGGGCTTGGTAGGGTCGACGCGGTAGACCGCCCCGGGATTGCCGGTCGCGATGTAGAGGCGTCCCGACGGAATCGAAGGTCAGATCCCAGATGTAGTGCGACCGACGAAGCTTGAGTGGTCGTGGGCGGCTTTGACTCGTCAGCGGCGGATGGAGCAGCCTTGGCGGCGTCGAAGACGACGGTTGCGCTGGTTTCATCGAGCTTGGTTGTGGCGTCGGGATTGAGCTTGTAGACTTTGCCGCCGGGCACCGTGGCCGCATAGAGCGCGCCATCGGGGCCTATGCGCAATGCCTGCATGCTCAGATCTCTTGTTTCAAAGAGCGTGAACGGCTTCTCGCCGGGCCTTGCCAAGGCGCAGCACGGTGGCGGGCGAACCGGTGCCCGCAAAGACACGGCCGTTTTTGTCAGCGGCCAACGACCAGACGAAGGTCGACGGGGTGGTGGCGAGTTCGGTCAGGCCCGGGCCCTGGCGCAGATGCCCGTCGCTCTCGATTGCGACACCGTCGGGCGTGCCCTTCTCAAACTCCTCCATCTGCGATTGCTGCCAGAGGTGGGTGCCCTGGGCGGCGGCAGGGAAGGATTCCGATAGTACGCCCCACGAAAAGGGGGCCAGAAGCGCGATGTGAGCAAGTGAAGACGGGCTGCGGCGAATGAAGCGGAACAGAACCAGGCATTCTGCCGTTGAGTCTACTAGAGTTTGGCGCGTTCGGCAGGCTTTGCTGACTCCCTGCTGCCAAGCTGCGGGCCTGATTTCTCAATCAGCTCCTGCCCCAGCATGGACGATCACTACGGATCGGGTTTGATGGACAGGGAGATTCGGGCGAGGGTGAGAGAGATCAAGAAGCGGCCAAAGGCGTGGATTTGTGCCCGATTCGGGTGAGCCTGCGCACAAATTTGATGTGATGAACGATTGGTTTGGTTTCACGAATACGACTTTTGCACAACCTGCTTACTCCTGCCGCTTTTCTGCCAGGAAACTGTTGCCAGTCGTATTTTCAGGGGACTAGTATTCCGGTAGTTTGAGAGGTCCGCAACCACGGTCCTATCCTACGCTCCACTATGCATGCAGTTGTTCCCAAGTTCACAGAGCTTCATCAACCAGCGGCGCCTGACAGTTGTGGCGCACGCGGACGGAGTGTCTCGTCATGGCATGGTATGCCTACTGCATCGGTGAAAAACAAGCCTTTCCTGCTTTAGCGCGTCATCGTAAGCCGGTTCCGTTGGAATCGGTCTTTGGAGTCAGTGGCAATCAAGTTTTTCTATATCCCGCCAGCGATCTCGCAGTGATCGTGAGCGAGCACAACCCACAGGAAACCTTCAACCAAAAGTCGGGCGTGGATCACGCACGGGTGATCGCCGACTGCTTTCAGCACTCCACAGTACTTCCCTTCCGGTTCGGCACGGTCTTCAACGACGACGAGTCGCTGCGCAAGTCCATCCGCTCCAATCAGCGCCAGTTTCTGGGCAATATCGACAAAGCTGCGCGGCAAAGACGGAGATGCACCTGAAGATCTTTGTCGACGACTGCTGCGGCCGCGAGATCGAAAGGCATCTGGCCGGCGACGGCGTGGGCCGGGAATATCTGAGCAACCTGCGAGAGAATGCCTCGCGGGCGCGCGAGCGCCAGACGCGGGCGCGCGCCGTCAGCTTCCAGATGCACCGGCTGTTCCTGCCTCTCGACGAGGAAGTGAGCTGCCGGCTGATGGATAACGGCAAGATGATGCTCGATATCGCTCACCTGATCGACCGCAAATGCGTGGAGCGGTACCAGAACAAATTCGCCACCACCAGCGCCATGATGCGCGAGTGCCAGATGCAGCTTTCGGGTCCGTGGCCGCCTTATCATTTTGTCCACCGGCTCACGCGCACGATGCATGCGCCGCTCAGCCGGCTGCACGGTCCCCACAGCTTCGGCCGGGTCCGCGGTGGTTGCCGCTGTTGGAGCCGGCGGCAGTGCTCGCGTAACGCCGCCAGGTTTTCATAGCTACCCAGAAAAGCTCCAGCCTGCGGCTGGAGCTTTTTCTTTGCCGTCGAGCATCGCCTCGCCGTAAAGCGCCTGCGCATGGCCTAATCTAGAAGTATGAACGATGCAGACGATGGATTCGGCGCAGGACTCGGTCTTCGATCTGCTCGTGATTGGCGCGGGGCCGACCGGTCTGGCCTGCGCCATCGAGGCGCAAAAGGCAGGCTTTCGCGTGGCGCTGGTGGATAAGGGCTGCGTCTGCAATTCCATCTTTCACTATCCCGCGCACATGACCTTCTTCACCACGTCGGAGCGCCTCGAGATCGGCGGCATTCCCTTTCCCAGCCCGAATGCCAAGCCCACGCGAAGCGAGGCGCTTGAGTACTACCGCCAGGTGGCAGCGTACTACCGGCTGGACGTGCGCCAGTACCACCGCGTGGAGAGCGTGACCGGGAGCGATGGCGCCTTCACCGTGCACACAGTGGACCGTTTCGGCCGGCCGGGGACACTGGGGGCGCGCAAACTGGCCATCTCCACCGGCTACTACGACCTGCCCAATTGGATGGGCATTCCCGGCGAGACCTTGAGCAAGGTGCATCACTACTATCACGATCCGCACCCGTACTACGGCATGGACGTGGCGGTCATCGGCGGCAAGAACTCCGCTGCCATCGCCGCGCTTGAATTGTGGCGGAGCGGCGCGCGCGTCACGCTTGTCTACCGCGGACGCGGAATTCACGCCGCACGTGAAGTACTGGATCAAGCCGGATATCGAAAACCGCATCAAAGACGGCGAGATCAAGGCATACTTTTCGACGGAGGTGGTGGAGATCACGCCCGACGCGGTCGTGGTCGACACTCCCGACGGGCCGCGAGACGCTGCCCAACGATTTTGTCTTCGCCATGACGGGCTACCATCCGGACTTCGCCTTTCTTGAGCGGCTGGGCGTGCGTTTTGAGGGCAAGGACCGGTTGCCGGTCTGCAATCCCGAGACGCTGGAGAGCAACGTGCCCGGCATTTATCTGGCCGGCGTGATTGTGGCCGGCTCGCGCACCAGCGAGATCTTTATCGAGAACGGCCGCTTTCACGGACGGCAGATTGCGGCTTCGCTGGTCTTGAAAGCAAGCCGCGGCATCGAAGTCGCGCGACGCCGTTCCCGCAGTCGATCCGACAGACTAAGCTATCTGATTGTCTTGCGGGGGTGGATCCTTGCGCATACGCTGGTGGCCGCGATCCATTCGCTGGCAGATGCTGGCCGGCCTGGTACTGCTTGAAGTATCTTTCGATCAGCCTGTTTGCGGCGGTTGCTGGCACGGCAACAGACTCGCCGAACCGAACGAACGCGCGCAGAGACTGGCTGGATTACGAGTCAACGGCCCTGGCGATCAGTCCGCTGAAGCGCTTGAGCAGCAGAGGCCACAGATGGGTGGATTTGGCGGTGCGAACGATCGTCGACTCGCCGATCGTGGAGTCGGCCAAAATCGTGAGCCCATCCGGACACGTCCTCTTCATTCAGCAGTGCCAAGCAGGATCTAGCCGGGCTGACTCAGGCTGAGAGCGCAGCAGATCTCCCGGTCAGTCCGCGGAGAAATCGACTGTTTTTAAAACGCCAGCCGGCGCCTGGGAAGCAGTCCGGCCGATCTATACCGGAAACGAGCTTGCGCGGCTATGCGTTTGTCACCTTCGACGAAAGCGCAGCCCGTCAGCAACTGGATTCCCTGCTGGACGATACGGCTATCTTCGGCGTCATCTGGGTGGCAGCGTCGATCTTGTTGGCACTGATCCTGGGGCGCGCCATTACGCGGCCGCTGGCGGTTCTGCATCGCGGCACTACGACTCTGATGACGTTCCCGGAAGACAGCAGCGCATTTTCCGCTGCCGGTGCGCGTTCATAACGAGATCGGCGACCTGATTGAAACCTTCAACCGCATGGTGGCCTCACTGGCCGAGCAGAGGGCGGGACTGAACGACACCCTTTCGCTGCTGGACTCAATGCTGGCCAATGCGCCCATCGGACTGGCATTTGTTGACCGCAATGGCCGGTTCGTGCGCGTCAACCAGGTGTTTGCGGACCTGACGGGGGTCGCCGTGAGCCGGCATCTGGGACGCACTCTGCGCGATCTTCTGCCGCATTCTGTGGCCAGCCAGGTAGAAGAGCGCGGTGCAGCGCGTCTTTTCGACCGAGGGAGCAGTACGCAATCTGGAATTGAGTGGCGAGGGCGGCAAACCGCGCCGCCCGTGGACCTGGCTGATCAGCGCTTACCCGGTGCGGACCACGCCGAACCAGGTGCGCTGGGTGGGAATCATTGCGCTGGACGCAAGCGAGCGCAAGCGCAGCGAAGAGGCTCTGCGCCGAAGTGAAAAGCTGGCCGTGACCGGACGGCTGGCGGCTTCGATCGCGCACGAGATCAACAATCCGCTTGAAGCCATCACCAACCTTCTCTTTCTGCTGCGCAACTTCAGCGAGCTTCCTGAGTCGGCGACGCAATACGTGACCATGGCTGAGTATGAAGTGCGCCGCATCGCGGAGATCACGCAACAGACGCTGCGCTTCTACCGGCAGCCGACGCAGCCTGGCACGCACCGCACTGGCCGAGCTGCTCGATTCGGTGCTGAGCCTTTACCAGAGCCGCCTCAATGCCCTTGATCTCCATGTGGAGCGCGACTACGAGCCGGGAAATGACCCTCTTCTGCTTTGCCGGGGAGATCCGGCAGGTTTTCGCCAACCTGGTGGGCAACGCGATCGACGCCAGCAGCGCCGGCGGCCGGCTGCTGGTGCGTGCGCGGCGCTCGCGCGACTGGAGGAACCCCGCGCAAACCGGAGTGCGATTTGCCGTTGCCGACACTGGCGCCGGAATGGAGCCGGAAGTGCGCGAGCACATCTTCGAAGCGTTCTTTACCACCAAGGAAGAGACGGGAACGGGGCTGGGCCTGTGGGTGAGCCATGAGATCGTTCTTAAGCATCATGGCCGCATCCGGGTGCGCAGCCGCACCGCCTTGGCACAAAACGGACCCGCGGATAGACACTCAGGAACGGTGTTCGAACTCTTTATTCCCGACGACCCAGATCAAATTGGTTCGGTCGGTTCGACCTCGGCTTCAGGCATCGCTCCGGTCGAGGCCGGACAGGCTGATTGAAGCACGAGGAGCGCGGCAGGGCGTTTTCGAGCAGCGATTCAAGCGACATTGAAAAATTATTTCGGCAGTCTTGACAATTCGCGGGCTTTGTGTGTTACAGTGAGTAACACTATGACTAGTAACACACAACCCGAGCACGATCCTGCCGATCTGGGCGAGCTGGAGCGCAGCATTCTGCTGATTATCTGGCGCATGGGCAACCTGACCGCGGAACAGGTGCGCGAAGAACTCGACCGCCCGCTGAAAGACTCCACGATTCGCACCGTTTTGCGGAGGCTTGAGGAAAAAGGCTACGTTGCGCACGCAACCGAAAACCGCACCTTTGTCTATCGCCCGGCAGAATCTCCGCAACGCGTCGCCGGCCGCGCCGTCAAACGCATCGTGGACTGGTTCTGCGCAGGATCGGTGGAAGCGCTGCTGGTCGGCATGGTCGACTCCAAGGTTCTGGACAAGAGTGAACTGCAGCGGCTTGCGAAGCGCATTGCCGAAGCGGAGGAAACGCGGGCCGGCAGAAAGCCGCTTCGCGACAAGGAGGGCAAGCCGTGACCCCAGCTCCATTGATGCTCCTGCTTGAAGCCGTTCTGCGCGCGCTCCTTGCAGCCGCGGCAGTGTGGGCCAGCCTGCGAATTCTGCGCGTAAAGAATCTCGTCGCGCAGAAAGCCGCCTGGGCAATGGTGCTGACTGCATCTCTGGCCATGCCGCTCCTCTTGCGGTGGAAGTGGACGCCGGCATGGGCCGAATTGAAACTGCCGGCTTTCATTTCGACGCGCACGTTGAGGGCAGCGACGCCTGCTGCATCAGTTGCCGTAGTGCACCCCATGCGGAGTTCCGGCGAATTGCAGAATATCCCACCGCCGGTTTCGCTCTCTGAAGACCATTCCCTTCTCTGCCGTCGGCGATCGCTGAAACTCATCGCGGATCAAGCGAGAATCCTGAAAGTGCTTCGGTTGCAGGGCAAGCGCCTGCTCTATCTGCCACGCCCACCCGCACCTCGAGCATGGGTCATCGATTCCTGACAGTCGCCTGGATTCTGTATCTCGCCGTTTGCGCGGCTCTGCTATTGAGGCTGCTCTGGGGGCTGGCATCTTCGCTTTGGCTTTGGTTTGGAGCTAAACGCGTACGACTGCCGGCGCACCTGGATTTTCCGGATTCGATCCCTGTCGGCTGGAATTCTCGAGTTCGCTCGCCGGTCAACATCGGCCCGGGGATCCTTCTGCCGGCGGATCATGTGGACTGGGACGATGAAAAGCTGCGCGTGGTTCTGGCCCACGAATGCTCGCACATCCGGCAGCGCGATTTCTATCTGCAATTGCTCGCCGGGCTGTACACAGCTTTCACCTGGTTCAGTCCGCTCGGCTGGTGGATTAAATGCAAGCTCTCTGAGCTGGGAGAAGCCATCAGCGATAGGGCTGGCCTGGAAGCAGCCGCCAGCCCTTCGGCCTACGCCGAGCTGCTGCTTGAATTCGCGGCACTGCCGCGCCCAACACTCAATGGAGTTGCTATGGCACACTCTTCGAATTTGTCGCATCGCATCGATCGCTTTCTGAATGATTCAAGCTTTCATCTCGCGTTTACCGGCGGACGGCGGGCTCTGCTGACTTTGGCGGTACCTGCTCTGCTCGTCGCAGCGTCTACGATGGTGCGCGTGCAGGCCGCAGCTGCGCCACAGCAGGCAGGCCCTACGCAAGCCGCCGCGCTCATGCAGCAGGATCAGACAACGTCTCAGACGCCGATTACGGGGCAATCCAATCCACAGCCGGTCCAGGTGACGGATGCGGGACCAGCGCAAGAAGCTGCTCCGGCACCTGCTCCAGAAGCCGCGCCTGCGCCCCCAATGCCGTCACCCGCGCCCGGTCCAGGCCCGGCCCCCGAGGCCGCACCCGTCGCGCCCATGCCGCCCGCTCCTCAAGCCGGTTCGCAGGAGCCGATGCCGATCGGCCCGGGCGGGAACGCCGTGCCATTGGCGCCTGTTCCGCCCTTTCACGTAGACGTAAACATTCCGCCCATGCCGCCGATGCCCATGATGGCCTTCGCAGGTGAAGGGTTTTGCTTTGCGAATGGCGACAGCTACGCAATCGTAGGAGATCCCGGGACCAAAACCCGATTCTGCGGCGACTGGGGCGCTGAAGGCGCGAGTGACGTGGATAGGGCGCGCGCTGCGGCCCACGGGCACTTCCTGCTGTTTCACCATGAAGGAAAGCTCTACATCGACGACGATCCTGCGACTGTGAGCCAGATTGAAGCCATGGACAAGGCGAGGCAAGATGTAGGCGATCAAATGCGTGCGCTGAGCAAACAGATGCGCGATGCCGGCCAGCAGGCGAGAGACGCGGCGCGCAAGGCGCGCGAAACGGCCGATCATCTTCCGGCGCCCGATTTGTCGAAGGAGATCGCCGCGCTCGATGCAACTGCCGCGAGCCTGAAGGCAGCGCAGGGCGGCACGGTGAGCCGCCAGCAGCTGCAGGAGCTACAGCGCGAGATTGGGGAAATTCAGCGCCGCGTGATTGAAGCCGAAATCGGGGCCCGTATGAAAGACTTCAGCGCCGAGATGGGGAGATTCGGCGAGGAACAGGGCAAGTTCGGCGCCCAGATGGGAAAATTTGGCGCGGAGATGGGCCAGATGTCGCGCGAAAACAATCACCAGGTCAGGTCGATTATTGAAGACAGCTTGAAAGATGGAAAAGCCCGGCCGGTGAATTGAGGAGTTCGTCCTAGTTTGTGTCCGAAGGACTCGTGACCGGTGCCGAGATCCGTCAGAACAGATTGAGATCCCGCATTTCAATCTTCTGCTGCGGATCAAAAGGCTGTTCTGCTATCGGATGCGACATGCAGTGGCCTTGCTGGTGGACCGGCCCCGTCAGGTAAGAGCGCGTGACATGCAGTCGGTCCATGACGATGTAGCGCGTACGCAGGCCATTGATCGTTGAGGGAAGCGACGCGGGTACCTGCCTGCGATCGACGTAAATGACAAGAGCGGCTTGGCTCGGATCGTCGAAGCTCTGGCCGACGCCTACACCAAAGAATGCTGGATTCTGTTTCATTAAGCTCTGCTCAATTTGCTGCTTCGCGGCGATGGCCTGCGTGAGCAGGCCGATAGCGAGGGGATGCAGAGCGCTGGACTCCAATGGATAGCGCGGCGCCGTGCCAGCCGCAACCGCTTGTGCAGATGTGGGCACCACTTCAGTGCGCACGCCCTCCACCGTTTGCGGCACTGAAACGTTCATGCCCTGGTCGACATAGAGAATCACAGCTGGATCGCCGGCGAGATCGCTGCTCTTGCCAACTGCAGCTCCCAGGATTCCAAGGGATGGATTCACCAGCATACGCGCCTGCGTGAGAGCATGTTGTGCGAGCGAGGTCTGCGCGGTAGTGAGTGTGCGCGCCTGCGATGCCGAGGCTGTGCCTGCGCCGTAGTTCAGGCAGCTCACGGGATGGTCCGTTGTGCCCACGAAAGTGAATGTCGTTCCCTGCTGCGAACCCAGTGCCGAAAGCACCGTTCCAACGGGATTCGCCACGCCTTCGCTGGCGCCCGATGTCGAGGCGCCGCCTGCAAAAAAAAGTCCGACAGGCTCCGCATCGGCGGTATCCACCACTAAAGAACCGGAATCGCCCGCGTCGCTGAACTGATTCCCTTCAATCTCAATCTGGTTCGAGTACGTCTTGGTCAGGTAGGACTCGGTTTCTGCGCAGTCTTTGAAGTAGTCGACCTGGACGGTCGCATCGATCGCAGAGATGCTTGCGCATGTGAGCCCTGTGGTACGCCCGCTTTTGGCGACGACCATACCCACGGTGCCGTTCTCGCCCTTGCCTCCTGTCGAGGAGGTGCCGGGGGGTGCTGCGCCAAGCGTGCCATCCTGAAGAGCACCCAGTTCCTCGATCGCCCCGCTGGTGTTTACTGCGCCGGAATTCACCTGAGCGATCGCCGCGTCCGCATTGGTGGTGCTTGCGCTCAGAGGAAGCCACGCCGTCAGCGCGCCCACCGGAGTCTCAGTGCCCTTGTCACCGAACGGAAAACAACCGTCGTCAATCAAACCGGGTTGGACAATCATTTCACCGCTGCTGGCCTGATCGCTGCGGGCAAGGACGTGGTTGTTGCTGAGAAGGTATTGCGTCCCGTTACTGCTTTGGATCAAAGAGCCGAGCGTACCGCCGCAGCATTCGGAGATGGTTGACTGGCCGTTCTGGGTCTGCGAGTCGTAGTCGTTATTGTTCCCGCCGGAAGTTCCTAATTCGATCGGCGTAGCTTCCTGTGTCTGATGGCTGTCAGGATTGCTCGAAATGCCCGCGGTGTTCAAAAGCACTTCGGAATCGACCTTTGAAGAGGACGTGCCAATCGTGGCTACGACATAAGTGGAACTGTTGGCGGAAACGGTGCCCGGAGCCGTGTAGGTGACGGTGCAGGAGGTGAAGGCGTTCCCATTGCGCGTGCAGGTTGGCGTACCAAGCGAACCTTGCCCGCCGCTGGAACCGGTCGCGGTGCTGGATACCGCATAGTTGATGCCGGTGGTACCGCCGACTTCGGCAATGTAACCCGTGATGGTCGCGGCCCCATTATTGCCGAGCGCCACATTTTCGGGCGACAGCGGCTGCAGGAATCCCGGCGTGACGGTAATGGCCGCGGTTGATGTGGAGCCGCTACCGGAACCAGAGGTGAGCGTGGCCGTGATGGTGGCCTTGACGGTGTCTGCCGTGAGATACGGAGGGGGCGTGTACTGGCCGCTGGCGTCGATGCTTCCTGCCCCGGTGCTGGGACTGATCGACCAGCTTACGCTCGCCGAGCCGCCGCTGCTCAGTGTGGCTGTGAACTGTTCAATGGGAGTGCCGGATGAGTTTCTGGCATTGCAGCCGGTGCAGTTGGTATCCACCGTGGCCGTGCCGGGCGAGACGGAGAATGTGCTGTTGGAAGAACTGCTCGACGCCAAGCCGCCGCCGCAGCCGGCAGACAAGAGCGTGAGCGGCAGGCCAGCGATTGCGAACGCACGCGCGAACCATTGGCCGATCCCGGAAGCCTGCGAGATGCTGCGACCGGGACTTCCGGTGCGCCTCCATGCTGTCGGCTGCTCACTGCTCTCGCTCAAGTCGTCCGGCGCCTTTCTCGTTTTGTCAATCGCTCGCTTGTAATTAGACATACAAAATCGGCTGCTGTAAGCGCCGGAGCTTACAGAGGGATCACCTTGCGAACGGGCTTCGCGCTCGACTGTCATATTAGACCCGAACGCCGCGGAATATGTTGTCCAGCGAGGTTCGTATATAGCTATCCAAACACCGCCGACGGCTGGCGAGCAATGCTACCAAAGTCCCTTGCTGCGCAATGAGTTGTATCGAGTATTGAGGCTCAGTCGGGAAAGGCCGGCGAACTGACTGACCGTCGCTTCAAGCCGGGAATGATCGCAGGCAATTTGCAATCAATGCGGCCGAAACGCGCCTGCTTCCAATTCGGCAACTATTACGTCGCCTCGAGTTCAGCAAAGGGTTTGCTGCCATTCGCGCGGCACTGTACTCAAAGTCTCTGCCATTAGCGTCTAATACATCATGAAGCTGTCGGCTCCCCACCGGCGGCAAATATGCCGCTTCTCTCCCCTTCCTGGCGAAGAACCGAATCAATCTGTTCCTATTCCCATGGCGACAAGACCGCGCCGCTGGAAAGGCGCCAAAGTATCGGCGCAATGGAAGCAAATGAACTTCCATTGGCTCCGCGCGGGCGTCGCGGGCGCGCTGCTTCTCGGGTTTTCGCTGCCCGTGCGGGCTTCCCTCGGCGGCAACGTCAGCTCCGTCGAATCCGATCGCGCGCAGATGAAAGCCAACGTCCAGCTGATGCAGCATAACACCTATGATATTCATGAGATACAGGAGCCCGGCGGCACCGTAGTGGACGAATATGTCTCGCCGCAGGGCACGGTGTTTGCGGTGAGCTGGCACGGCCAGTTTCCTCCGCCAATGCAGCAGATTCTGGGAACGTACTTTCAGCAGTACTCCGCGGCTTTGCAAGCGCGGTCAAGCCAGGCGCAGCCGAGAATGTACGGGCATCGCCCGCTCGATATTGAGCAACCGGGGCTGGTAGTGCAGACGTTTGGCCACATGCGGGCTCACTCCGGCCGAGCCTACGTCCCCAATCTGCTTCCACAGGGAATGGCTGTCGATCAGATTCAATGATCGATCAACAGGAGTTTTTCTGTGCGCGCATTCTATTTATCTATTTTGCTTATAGGTCTGGTGTTCGCGGCGGGTTGCGGTAGCTCTGTCACAACGAGCAGTTCGACCACCACCACTTCGACCGGTTCTGCGACCGGCGCCAATGTCCTCGCGATTGCTGTCAACGGCGGCCCAGAAATGAATGTGGCGAACGGCTACATCTACCAGAATGCCGCATTTGCTGCGGCGACGATCTGCGCTCCGGGCAGCACGTCGAATTGCGTTACCATCGACAACCTGCTCGTCGACACCGGTTCGACCGGCCTGCGCGTGTTCGATTCCGAGGTTTCTTCTCTGAATCTCCCCACCGTTAACGCCTCGAACGGTTCGGCAGCCTATGACTGTGTTTCTTTTGCCGATGGAACCTATCTGTGGGGAACAGTGCAGCAAGCCGACGTAACCTTGGGCGGCGAAACTGCCTCCAAGGTTCCCGTTCACGTCATCAGCAGCTCAGCGAGCGGTGTTCCATCCAGTTGTTCCAACGGCGGTGAAAACGACAACACGGCCCTTCTCCTCGGGGCGAATGGAATTCTCGGTGTTGGCGTTGAGCCAACCGATTGTTTCTATGCCGGCGGCAGCGCCTGCGATCCGTCGTCTGGGCTCACCAGCCCGCCCTATCCTGCTTATTACACCTGCAGCGGCAGCGCTGTAGTCCTGCCTTCGTCACCAAAGCAAATCAGGTTACAAATCCCGTAGTGCTTTTTGCATCGGATAATAACGGCGTCATTGTGGAGTTGCCGTCCGCATCGGCGAGTGCGGCAACCATGAGCGGTTCTCTGGTCTTCGGCATCGGTACGGAATCCAATAACCAGCTTTCCTCGAGTGCCACCGTCCTTACGCTGGCTTGCGACGACTTCACGACGGTCTTCGATGGCCAAACTTTCGGGATTACCGACGCGACGACCTGCGGCGGTCCCGGCAGCTTTATCGACAGCGGCTCCAATGCACTCTATTTCCCCAACGTGCCGAATATTACGGAGTGCTCCTCGAACACTCCGGCCGGCGATCTCTCAGGGCTTTATTGCCCAGCCACAACGCGAGAACTTCTCGGCCACGAATGAGGGAGAAGACAGCAAATCGAAGTCGACCAGCTTCAGCGTGGCGAACGCCGAGGACCCTTTTCACCAATGCAGCTACCGAATCCGATGCGGTTCAACCCACCCTGGCGGCGAGAATCCCAGCAGGCTACGGCTTTGACTGGGGACTTCCATTCTTCTATGGGGTGAATGTCTATAACGCCATCGACGGCCAAAGTGTGCCTTCCGGAGCCCCAGCTTCCCCATGGTGGGCATATTGATCGTTACATCCGAGGACTTCTTGTAGAACCAGGGAAATCTGCCGCGCGATCTCCATGTCCGGTTCTTCTGAGACGGAGACTTCGACCAACTTGCCTCCCCTTGGAGGAGCGGTGTCTTCACCATCCCGGACGCGGGCCGCTAAACTCGAAGCAGGAGCAGCGATGGAATACGTCAATCTTGGCCATACCGGACTCAAAGTATCTCGCATCTGCCTCGGATGCATGACCTACGGTAGCCCTGCCACGGGCAAACTGCTGCCGGGACGGCAGGCATGGGCGCTGAACGAAGAAGAAACCAAACCTTTCTTGCGGCAGGCACTCGATTTGGACATTAATTTCTTTGATACCGCAAATGTATATTCAGGCGGTGAGAGTGAGGCGGTGCTGGGCCGGTTTCTGAAGGCCAACGTGCGCCGCGAAGCGGTGGTGATCGCGACCAAGGTCCATGGCGTGATGCGCGAGGAGCCAAACGGACGCGGCCTGTCGCGGAAGGCCATCCTCTTTGAACTCGACCAGAGCCTGAAGCGCCTGGAAACCGATTATGTGGACCTCTACCAGATTCATCGCTGGGATAAGGAGACTCCCATCGAAGAGACCTTGGAAGCGCTCCACGACGTAGTGAAGGCGGGAAAAGTACGCTACATCGGCGGGTCGTCAATGTATGCGTGGCAGTTTGCCAAGGCGCTCTATCTTGCCGACCGCCGCGGATGGACGCGTTTCGTCTCCATGCAGAACCACTACAACCTTCTCTACCGCGAGGAGGAGCGCGAGATGATCGGGCTGTGCCAGGCGGAAGGCGTGGCCGTCATTCCCTGGAGCCCGCTGGCGCGAGGACGACTGACGCGCGCCTGGAAATCCGAAACCAGCTTGCGCAGCGACACAGACGTGTTTGGGAACGCGATGTACGCGCGCACCGAGGAAGCGGACCGCGCCGTCATCGATCGGCTCGGGGAGATTGCTGAGAAGCGCGGCGTTCCTCGGGCACAGGTTGCATTGGCATGGCTGCTGGCAAAGGCCGCCGTGACTGCGCCGATTGTGGGCGCGACCAAGCCGCATCATCTTCAAGATGCCGTTGCCGCTCTCTCAATCGCGCTCACTCCGGAAGAGATGAAAGCGCTTGAAGAGCCGTATGTGCCGCACCCGGTGCTGGGGTTCAGCTGAGGCAAGGCGACGTCTCGCCAACCAGGGTCACGCTCTGCAAAGCGCGACCTCCCAGGTCTCAGGTCGAGACCTCGGGCAGCCATTTGGAATTAGGCTAGCTTCATCGCATCGGGATCCCAGCCCACGATTGCCCCGCGTTCCATGCTCAGATTGCTCAGTAGCGCGGCTCCAGCGGCACGATAGCCGAAGACTGCATCTTCTACGGGCTGTTTGCGTGTGCGCACAGAGTTAAAGAAGTTCTTGAAGTGGTCGTAGCTGTCGCTGTAGCCACGCAGGAGCAACGTACTTTTCATAACCGGCTGAGGGCGGCCCGCCGGGGTGTATGACCGGATACTTCTCCCGATATTGCTTGAGGAAGTCCCTCTGCGTCGCTTCGGCAAATGTCTCGATGGTGTAGCCGGGTTCCCTTTCCCGCGGTACGCGATTCACGCTCACCGAGTAACCGGCGATCTCCATCGTGCCCTCGGAACCGGTGAAGATCAGGCCTTCGCTCTCCTCGCCGCCGTCGACGAAATTGACGCGGAGGCTCAAGTTGAATCCTTCGCGATAGTCGAAGAGCCCCAGCATCACATCGGGCGCATCGCGCCCATCCTTCCAAAAGCGCATTCCGCCCGTGGCCATGCCGCGCGTGGGTCCGTTGGAGCCGGTAATGAAATGCGTTCCGCTGAAAAGATGTACGAAGAGATCGCCAGCCACGCCGCTGCCGTAAGCCTTCCACTTGCGCCACTGGAAGAAGTGCTCGGAGTTAAAGGGAATATTGGGTGCGGTGCCGAGGAAACGCGGCCAGTCGCAGGTTTCAGGCGAAGCGTCGGGGGGAACGGTATAGTCCCACGCGCCGATGGCTGAATTGCGGTCCCAATGCGCGGTGACCATGTTGAGCTGGCCGATGGCGCCGGAAGCAAGCAGTTCCTTCGCCTTGGCGTAGATGATGGAGCTAACCCGCTGGCTGCCAATCTGCAGAACGCGCCCGGTGGAGCGCGCCGTTTCGATCATCTCCGGCCCATCCGCGTAGAGATGAATCATCGGCTTCTCGCAATACACGTCCTTGCCGGCCTTCATGGCGTCGATCGCAGCCCGTTTGTGCCAGTGGTCGGGCGTGGCGATGATCACCGCGTCGATGTCTTTCCGCGCAAGGATCTCGTTGTAATCGCGCGTAGTGAAAAGATCGCTGCCCCAGACTTCTTTGCAATGCTCGAGGCGGCCGTTGTAGCAGTCGGCCACGAGCGACGAGCTTGACGCCGGGAACCTGCACCGCCGTGTGCGTGTCCCCCTGCCCCTGACCACCCGCGCCAATCAGCGCGATCTGGATGTGATCGTTGGCGGCGACAGGTCCCGCGGGCTCGGCTTGCGTCGGGGCCAGCGCGTGGATCCGCGCGCCAAGGATTGTGGTGGCCGACGCGGCGCTTGCTGCTTTCAAAAACGACCTGCGATTCAGATCATGCATTCGCTGTTCCCCCTCGGCACAAGATTTTGCCGCTTACAACAATACATTGCAGGGCTGAGTCATGGTTTGATCGATGAACGAGCTCGCGATCCGCGCGGATCGGTACACATCGGATCAATCGCGCGGCAGCAGAATGCGCAAGGAACTCGCGGCTACCGAGACTTGCATCGGGAGCTGGCCCAACCATTCGCCATCAGCCTGGGCGTCAGGAACGATGCCTTTCGCAGGCCGGCAAGAAAACGACGCGACCTCGACACACTGAAGAAATGGATTGAACCGTCGAAGCCCGAGCCAGCCGGATAAAGACCAAAGCGGCAACGACAACACTGAGGGCGGCCTGAGCAAGTGAAGTCGCAGCGCGGTGTCTTCGATGGATGCGCGAGGGTCGGTGAGGCCGCGAAACATTCCGCCTAGATTCCCAATGCGCGTTGCCATCACGCTAACTGTTTTCTTCGTGACGCGCGAGCCTGATCCTGCCGAAGCAAACTCAACCTCGAACGCTGGAAAACTGCGAGTGAAGAACAGGCGCGCCGCGCGGGCATAGTAGGCTAAACGGCCCAGGTGGGCCTTGTGATGCGTTTGCAAGCCATGGGCGAGCGCGCCATCGGGGCCCGCGCCGGCCATGAAAGCAAAATAGCGAACCGCGCCGGCGCAAACCACTTTGCCAACGGGAACAATGCGGGCTTTGCCGTGGACCTGTTGGATTCCGGCGGCCACGGGATCGAGCGAGATGCCGAGATAACGGGCGAGCGCGTTTGCGCTGCCGAGTGGAATGATCCCGAGTGAGCATGCGGGCGGTCCGGTTTCTGCAACGAGGCCCTGCAGGACCTCGTGCACGGTGCCGTCCCCGCCACAGGCAAAGATCACGTTCGCGGTGGCCGCAGCTTCGCGCGCCTGTTGCGCGGCCGACCCCGGCCCGGTGGTGCACGCGATATCGACGCTGTGCTTATCGGCGCGCAATGCCTCAGCGACCTGATCGATTTGCTGCAGGCGCAGCTTCCGGTTGCGGCCAGCGGCCGGATTGTAGATCAGGATGCAATGCACCAGATCATCTTACGGCGAGGCTTTGAAGCGTGTGCAGCGAATGATCCATCGGAGCTGCGATTTCCGCATCGTCCGCGGGCTCACAGGATCGGCGAATGCGATAGCATCCTGATGTGCCTAACCTGGAAACTCCGGCGATGTATGTGCGCGGCGTGGGACCGCGCGTGGCCGAGATGCTTGCCGAAAAAGGCATCCAGACAGCGGAAGACCTGCTTTATCACCTTCCATTTCGTTACGAAGACCGGCAGAATCCGCGGAGCCTTGACGAATTAAAGCCGGGCGAAGTGGCGAGCGTGATCGGCGAGGTGCGTGGGTCAATCCTGATGCGAACTCGCCGCATGCCGCTCTTCGAGTTGACGGTGGGGCAGGGCCGGTACGCTCTCAAGTGTCTCTGGTTCAATGCACCGTACTTAAGGGACAAGTTTCAGGCCGGGCAAACGATCGCTGTCTACGGCAAGATTGAGCCGTCGCGTTCGACCAGCAATTTGAAGATGATCCAGCCGCAGTTCGAGGTTCTGCCCGACGCGACGGACGATGCGGAGACGCGGCTGCTTGAAGTAGGGCGGATCACGCCGGTGTACGAGTCGCTGGGCGGCAGTCGTCTGGCGTCACGCTGGCAGCGCAAGGTGATCTTCAACCTGCTGGAAGCGATGCATGGAACGGTGCCTGAATGCCTGCCGCGGGCGATGCTGGATCGGCTGAACTTCCCTGACCGCGAAACCGCGCTGCGCGAAGTGCACTTTCCTGTCGAGGGAACGCTGTTCACGCAACTGCAGAGCGCGTCGACACCGGCGCATCGGCGGCTGATCTTCGAAGAGCTGTTTTTCCTTGAGCTGGGCCTGGAGTTGAAGCGCCGCCGCATGAAGGAGCGCAAAGGCATCGCGTTCGCTACCAACGACAGAGTGCGCGAAGCGATCCGTGAGGTGCTTCCCTTCCATCCCACCACGGCGCAGAAGCGGGCGCTGGGCGAGATTGTGAATGACATGCGGGCGCCCGCACCCATGCGGCGGCTGTTGCAAGGAGATGTGGGTTCGGGCAAAACAATTGTCGCGTTTCAGGCCATGCTGGTGGCGATGGAGAATGGCTACCAGGCCGCGCTGATGGCGCCCACAGAGATTCTGGCCACACAGCATTTTCTGGCCGCGCGCAAACTGCTGGAGCGCTCCAGCCGCAAGCCGCGCATCGTGCTGCTGACGGGATCGCTCGACGACGATCGCAAGCGGACCAACCGGGGACTGATCAACCGCGGCGACGCAAATCTTGTCATCGGCACGCACGCGCTGATTGAAGAGAAAGTGGAATTCGACCGGCTGGGACTGGTCGTGGTCGACGAGCAGCATCGGTTTGGTGTGCTGCAGCGCTTCAAGCTGATGAAGAAGCCCAACCAGCCGGAGCCCGATGTGCTGGTGATGACGGCGACGCCGATTCCGCGAACTTTGGCGCTCTCGCTTTATGGCGACCTGGACTTGAGCGTGCTGGACGAGATGCCGCCGGGGCGGATCCCGATTGTCACGCGGCGCGTGCCTGGCGAACGCGCGGGCGAAGTGTGGGATTTTGTGCGTAAGCAGGTGGCGCAGGGCCGGCAGGCTTACATCGTGTACCCGGTGATCGAAGGAACGAAGGACGACCAGCCGGAGTTGGACTTTTCTCGCGATGAGCCGACTGCGCAGGTGGAATCCGCACCGCCCGCGGCGCACAAGAAGACGAGAAGCAAGAAAACGGCGGACCTGTTTCCGCGCGTCGCGCAGGAGGCGAGCCCGAACGCGAAGTCCGGACTCAGATCGGCGGTCGAGATGCACGAGAAGCTGCGCTTGGGACCGCTCGCCGATCTGCGCGTCGGCTTGCTGCATGGGCGGCTGGACGCGGACGAAAAGGAAGTCATCATGCGCCGTTTCCAGCGCGGAGAGATCGATGTTCTGGTTTCGACCACTGTGATCGAGGTGGGCGTCGACGTGGCCAACGCAACGGTGATGGTGGTGGATCACGCGGAACGATTCGGACTGGCGCAGTTGCACCAATTGCGCGGGCGAGTAGGGCGCGGCGCCGCGAAGAGCTATTGCATTCTCATGACAGGAGAACGGGTCTCTGAGCTGGGAGAGCAGCGGCTCGATGCCATGGTGCGAACTCAGGATGGATTTGAGCTGGCCGAACTCGACCTGGAGATTCGCGGCCCGGGGGAATTTTTCGGTACACGGCAGGCCGGACTTCCCGAGTTTCGGGTTGCGAATCTGCTGCGAGACCGGCAGTTGCTCGAATTGGCCAAGCAGGAGGCGGCGCGATTTGCGAGTCAACCGGACGCGGCCGTTACCGAGGGCGAGCGGACGCGCGTATGGGCCCGGCTTAAAGAGGCGTGGCAGCGGAGGTATGGGCTCGTTGAGGCAGGCTAGCGGATTTGACCGGGGCGTCTCATCGACGCCGGTTTACATCAATCCGGGGATCTGCATGCTACCGACCGCATCGGCGGGAAAAGTTTGAATTTCGAGATCGATGCTGGCAATCTCTGTCCCGCGTTCGGGTAGCTGGTTGCGCGTGCACTGGCACAGTTCCGTGAAGCGGATATGGCCGCTTTGGCTAAGCTCGAGTCCCGCGGCAATCAAAATGCTGTAGACGTCGACGCAGGCTCGCCGTTCGAACTCGAACAGCATATTTACGATCCCGGTGTCGTCTGCACCGCGGCTCAACACCCAGCCGCCACAGCCGAGGATCGCACCGGTGAGGGAGCGGACGAGCCGTGAAGGGTCCTCGGCTGAGATTGCCCTCATTTGCATCGCCCAGGGCAGAGCCGCTGGCCGCCTTCTGATTGGGTCGAGCATGTTCGCCTCACAGAGGCATATCGGAGACGCGCTGCACTGGATGAATGATGTTGCGGAGTTGAACGGCAAGTGACCGTGTTTGGAACAAGTTCGCCATGCAGGGCCGACGAATGCCGTGCTGCGGGGCATCGCTTTTACCGGGCATGCGCTGGAAACAAATCCGGCGGCCAGCCGGCAGGCGCGAGAGACGCCGCATGTTATAGGTTGATATGCAGGACTTGACTCAGAAATGATCGCCGGCACCGGAATCGACGTGGTGGAGATCGACCGCATTCAGCGGATCATCGACAGGTTTGGCAAGCGCTTCCTCGACCGTGTATATCTCGACGCGGAGCAAGCCTATTGCCGGCGCAAGCGCAATTCGGCAGAGAGCTTTGCCGCCCGTTTCGCGGCCAAGGAAGCAGCGGCCAAAGCGCTCGGAACCGGCATCAGTTACGGCGTAAACTGGTTGGAGATCGAGGTGGTTCGGGAGCCGAGCGGCAGGCCAACTCTCCAGCTTCACGGCCGCGCCGCACAGATCGCCGAGCGCCTTGGGGTGATCCGTTCCGCGCTGTCGCTTACTCACACCGCTCAGGTTGCCATGGCCAGTGTGGTGTTTGAAGACGCGCGGTAAAACCGCCTGTTCTGCTATGCTCTAAAACAGTTTGGAAATGCTGCGGGGTCAGAGTGTTAGTCAGCGTTTTCGCCCTCCCTGCCGGCGGTTCAAACCGGGATGATCTCAATGCGCTTACAGCGGTTTCGCGACCGTCGTAGGTGCCGAAGTACTTAGTTCCGCAAGAGGAGTCAAGTGCCAAGCCGCAAAGAGATTCAGTGGGCGCAACTGAAGGTGGGGGCACTGGTTCTGGCGGCCACTGCCGTCCTCATCGGACTCATGTTTCTGATGACCGGGGCATCGGGCGGCCTGTTTGCACACAAAGTCACGCTGCGTTGTTATTTTCCCAACGCCTCCGGGATCAAAGATGGGGCGCCAGTGACATTAGAGGGCGTGACCATTGGGAATGTGTTGAGACTGCGCGTGGTGCCCAACCGCAATCCTAATCCCGTTGAAGTCATCATGCAGGTGGGCGAACGATATCGGGGTGACTTGCACACCGATTCGACTGCGACCATTACCACAGCCGGCGTACTGGGCGACAGTTTTGTCGATATCGATTCGACTCACGCTACGGGACCGATACCGCAGAACAATGCGGAGCTGCAAGCGTCGGGCGTACCGACGATTCAGTCGGTCATCGACACCAGCCAGGTTTCTATCCAAGAGGTCAATCGGCTGATTCACAAGATCGAGATCCTGACCGACACTTTGAATACCTCGCGCGGCACGGTCGGCGAACTGATCAATGACCCCGCGCTCAAGAAAAACGTTGTCTCCATTGCAACGAACCTGCAGACGGTTACCCAGGGAATAGCAGAAGGCAAGGGGTCGCTCGGCAAACTCCTCAGCGACGACACGCTTTATACAAAACTGAACTCGACCGTCGATCAGTTGAATCAACTGGTCAGCAATCTCAATGCGGGCCAAGGATCCGCCGGCAAATTGCTCAAAGACGACACGTTCTACAACAATCTGAATTCGTCTGTGTCGAACCTGAATCAGGTGATGGCGTCGGTGAATGCGGGCCAAGGCACATTCGGCAAGCTCGTCAAGGATCCTGAGTTCGCGCGAAAGTTCGAGGATTCCGTCACCAACTTCGATAATCTTTTGAAGGGCATTAACGAAGGCAAAGGCACGGCGGGGCAACTCATACAGAATCGGGCGCTCTACGACCACCTGGACCAGACCGCCGACCAGGCGCAGCAGCTCATCAAAGGCATGCGCGAAGATCCCAAGAAATACCTGGTGATCCGGTTGAAGCTGTTTTAGTGCCGCCGCGGCCGGAGCAGTAGGCAGAAACCCTCTCGTAATCGACGGAACTTGATCCGTTGCCGTCGCGTGGTGGTTCTCAGTGGAGGCCGCATGCACTTCAAAAAAATGATCGCAGCAGGTGTTTTCCTGCTTGCCGCTTCTCTGCTCTTTCTTTTCCATCAGGTTCCAACGGCTCGCGCGGCGACCGGTGACGCGCCCGCCTATGCGCCGAATGGCGATATGCTGCCGGTGGCGAATTATCGCGAGTGGATTTATTTGAGCTCGGGCGTGGACATGAGCTACAGTCCTCAGCCCCCGAACATGACCATGTTCGACAACGTCTTCGCCAATCCCGAGGCCTACCGGAGCTTCGTAGCGACCGGAACCTGGCCGGACAAGACGGTGCTCGTACTGGAAAACCGTGAAGCAAAGAGCCGCGGATCGATCAACCAGCATGGCCATTTCCAGGGCACTTCGGTGATGGGGATTGAGGTGCATGTGAAGGATGTCGCGCGCTACCCCGGCGGATGGGCATTCTTCGATTTCGCATCGCCGACCGCGAATGGCAAACTGTTTCCGCCGGCTGCGGCATGCTACTCCTGCCATCGGGACCACGGGACGGTGGACACCACGTTTGTGCAGTTTTATCCGACCCTCTTGCCTGTGGCGCAAGAGAAGAAAACGCTGAGCGAAGCATTCTTGAACGAGGAGTCAGCGCCGCCTGCAGGAAAATAGGTCAGTTGGCAGCGGGCTCCCTGAAGATGTGCCAGAAGTCAAGGAACGCCTTGAGCCGCACCACCCCGAAGAAGTCGTTGGCGACGCAATAGACAACGAGCGATGCGGCCATGGCTGCGTGCAGTGCGCCCGCGCCTACTTCGTCCGCGAACGGAACCGGCGCGGCGGAAAAGACCATAGCCATCACCATCAGAGACAGCTTGACGATGCCCATGACCAGGTTGACCTCGGCAAGCTTACTTGTGAACGGCCTTCCGAGCGCGAAGCTCTGCCCAATTGCGGAAAGAATAGATCGCTTTTCCAGCAGAGCGAGGAACGGAGCAATCGACAGCGGCCAGCTTGCCAGAGCAAACACGGTAAAGAAGCCGAGCGAAAGAAAGATTGCCCAGATGGAATATCCGACAAGGTCGGGATCGCCGTTCGCAGGAATGTGCGTGGCAGCCGCCCACTGCATCGATAAAAACCATCCCCAGAATGTAAGGCCCAGAAGAGTCAGCCATCCTGCTTGAAGTGCGATCATCGCGAAAGGGCGAAACGGCACTGGCGGGACGCCATCGCGAGCTTCTCGCGGCACGAGTCGCATGAACACCAGATTGCGCCCCAGGCCAGATATGACGGCCCAGGCCAACGCCGCCGCCGGCAGTAGCCAGCGCAGCACTGCCAGCACGTGGGGCGCGTAGTAAGCGCCCACCTCGCCAAGCCGCACCGCCGCAAGCCACGGATTCTGGCCGTTAATGAGGCCAAAGCCGGAAGATTCCAGCGGATACGCAGCCAGGATCTGCTGCGCCTGTTTTACGCACACCAGAAGAAAGGGAATCCCGAAAAGCCATCGCCACGCAATTTCGATGCCGAGGAGCGAAGGGCGTTTGAACACATCGCCTAAATGCCCAACGAGCAATTGCGTGCCGCGAACCGGCGCGTTGGCGTGCATATCCGCCATGGAAGAAGCCATCACTTCACAACCAGATTAACGGCCCTGCCCGGCACGACGATGATCTTGACGATGGTCTTGCCTGGGACGCGAGCGCGCACTCGTTCGTCGCTCAGCGCCGCAGTCTCCAATGCCTTGTCGTCGGCGCCCGCTGCCACGCGCACCACCGTGATCAGCTTGCCGTTGATTTGGACCGGAATTTCGATCTCGTCCTCTTTGGCGAGCTCCGGATCGCCTTCTGGCCAGGCTACGCGCAGAATTGCGCCTTCCTCGCCTAACTGCTCCCACAGTTCCGCGGCAAGAAATGGCGCGAAGGGCGCCAGCAACAGAGCCAATGTCCGCAGCAGTTCATGCACCACCGGCGCCGGAATCTCACCTGCCGCCAGTTGTGCATCCGCTGCCTGGATTTCGTTGACAAGCTCCATAATCGCCGCCACGCATGTGTTGAAGTGCCAGCGGCCCTCAAAGTCAAGCGTGATTCTGGCGATGGTCTGGTGGAGCTTGCGGCGCAGCTGCGCTCCGTTCCCGTTTGCGGCAATTGGCTTCTTCGCGGCCTCGGAACGCGCAATCGGCGCGTACTTCGCCGCCAGCCGCCATACGCGGCCTAGAAAGCGGCTCACGCCTGCGACTCCATCCTCCTGCCAATCCAGATCGCGGTCGGGTGGTGCGGCGAAGAGTGCGTACATGCGCGTGGCATCGGCGCCGTAGCGCGCCACCATGTCGTCGGGCGATACCACGTTGCCTTTCGACTTCGACATCTTCGCGCCATCCTTGATGACCATACCCTGCGTGAAAAGGCGAGTTGCCGGCTCGTCGTTCTTCACCATGCCCAAATCGCGCATCACTTTCGTCCAGAAGCGCGAATAGATCAGGTGCAGAATTGCGTGCTCCACGCCGCCGATGTACTGGTCGATGGGAAACCAGTACTGCGCAATTGCCGGGTCAAACGGAGCGTTGGAATTCTTGGCGTCGGTGTAACGGTAGAAGTACCAACTGGAATCGACGAAAGTATCCATCGTGTCGGTCTCGCGCCGCGCTGGTCCGCTGCACTTCGGACATGTGACATTCACAAACTCGGGGATGCGCCCGAGCGGTGAACCACCCTGCTGCGTGATCTCGATCTTGTCGGGAAGAATCACCGGCAACTGGTCGTCGGGCACGGGGACAAGGCCGTCGCGTTCGCAAAAAATCATCGGAATCGGTGTGCCCCAATAGCGCTGCCGGCTTACGCCCCAATCTTTCAAGCGAAAGATGACCTTTGCCTCCCCAAATCCCTGCCGGGTAGCAGCCTTTTGGAGCAGTTTTGTCGCCTCGGTGCAGGTCTTTCCGTTGTAATCTCCGGAGTTGACCAGAATGCCGTCCTCAGAGATAAAGGGCAGCTTGTCCGAGCCTTCGAACTCTTGCGCTGGTTTGATCACGCGCCGAATTTCGATTCCGTACTTCGTCGCGAATTCAAAATCTCGTTCGTCGTGTGCGGGCACGCTCATGATGGCGCCGGTGCCGTAGTCCATGAGGATGTAATTCGCCACCCAGATGGGCACACGCTCGCCGTTGTAGGGGTTGATGGCGAAGCGGCCGGTGGGGACACCGTGTTTGTCGATGGCGCCCACATCCCCGGCTTCCCTTGCCTTCCGCTGTTCCTCAAGCAATCCGGCTACTTTAGTTTTTAGCGCAGGATCGGCGGCTGAGAAGGCCGTTACCAGCGGATGCTCGGGGGCCAGTTGCACGCTGGTGGCGCCGAAAATGGTGTCGACGCGCGTCGTGAAGACGCGGATCTTCTCTCTGCCGCCCTCTAGTCCGAAATCGACCTCCGTCCCTTCGCTGCGGCCGATCCAGTTGCGCTGCATGGTGCGCACTTTTTCCGGCCAGCCGTCGAGGTTGTCGAGGCCGTCGAGGAGTTCCTGCGCGTAGACGGTGATGCGCAAGAACCACTGCTCAAGATCGCGCTGCTCGACCTTTATGTCTTCATGCCGCCAGCAACAGCCGTCCACTACCTGCTCGTTGGCGAGCACGGTGGCGCACTCGGGGCACCAGTTCACCTTGCTCTTCTTGCGGTAGACCAGGCCCTTTTCAACCATGCGTAGAAAGAACCACTGGTTCCAGCGGTAGTAGTCGGGCAGGCAGGTGGTGACTTCCGTCGCCCAGTCGTAGCTGAAGCCCATGCGCTGCATCTGCTGCTTCATGGCAGCGATGTTGGCGAGGGTCCATTCGCGCGGAGGGGTATTGTTTTTGAGCGCGGCGTTTTCGGCAGGCAGCCCGAAGGCGTCCCATCCCATGGGGTGCAGCACGTTGTATCCGCGCATCCACATCTGGCGGGCCAATGCGTCGCCGATGGCGTAATTGCGCACATGACCCATGTGGAGTTGGCCGCTGGGATACGGCAGCATCTCGAGCACGTAGTACTTTGGCTTGTTGCTTGATGCAGGCTCAGCGGCGTAGAGCCTGGGATCGGAGGCCCAGCGCTCCTGCCACTTCTGCTCGATTGCTGCCGGATCGTAACGCAGTTGTTCTTTCTCTTCTGCCATCACTTTTCAAGTGTAAATGGAGCGCGTGCGATGTTTCTCGCTGCTAGGCAACAGAGCGCAGCTCCCTGGCGCGCTCAATGCGTTGGCGTCTGGCAGGCGTGTGAAGCGCTTCCCATAGTTCCATGCGGCGCTGCGTATTCAGCCAGAATTCGGGTGTATTGCCAAAAACACGAGCCAGCATAAGAGAAGTATCGGCAGTAATTGCACGACGATCGTTGCACAGTTCGTTCACCAATTTGCGAGGCACGCCCATCGCCTTGGCCAAGGCGTCTTGTGTTAGCTTGTGCGGTTTCAAAAACTCCTCAACAAGCATCTCCCCGACGCTAACGGGCTTCCGTTCGGTATTAAGCATGCGGCACCTCACCGGTAATCGTGATTGTCGAGATAAACTTCAATCGCCTCACCCTTACCACCGTTCCAGCGAAAGATCAGGCGCCACTGGTTGTTCACGCGAATCGAATGCCAACCTGCAAGGTTACCCCGGAGCTTCTCAAAATGGTTGCTTGGCGGAATCCGAAGATCGGCATCCGATGTGGAGTCGTCAAGCAATTGCAATTTCCTGAACAGACGATCTTCCAGATCCGGCGGGATCTTCCGGCTCATCCGATCGTGAACAAAAAACTCGTTCAACCAGCGGTCCCGGAACCCGAGAATCATCCAGTGTTCTTCCTCACTATACCATTGTACCGTACAACGGTACATCCTGCAACGTCATTTCACCAGCCTCATCAGCGCGCGCACATTACGCTCTTCGTCACCTTCTTCATCCACCGGCGTTTCGGCAATAAATGCGCAATGATTGAACCGCGGATCATTCAGCAGCCAGCGGAATAGATCGAGCCCAATTGTTCCCTGCCCGATGTGTTCGTGGCGATCGAGCTTCGATCCGCGTGCAGCCTTGGCATCATTGCAATGCCAGACGCGGACGGCTTCGAAGGTGACGGTCGCAGCAACCTGCTTCATCGTGTCGGAATAGCCGCCGGTGGTGAGCAAATCGTAGCCGGCAACGTGAGTGTGGCAAGTGTCGAGGCAGACAGCGACGGGAGCGTGATTCTTGAGCCGCGCGACCAGTTCGGCCACCTGCTCGAAGCTGCCGCCCAGCGAGAACTCCGCTCCGGCTGTGTTCTCAATGAGGATATGGAATGAAGTTTCTTGCCACGGCAGCTTGTCGATGGCGCGCTGAATGGAATCGGCTGCAAGTTTGAGGCCTTCCTCGCGTGTCATCCCCTTCCACGAACCGGGATGCAGAACAAGATATTCGGCGCCGAGGGCCAGCGCGCGCTCAATCTCGCCGCGAAATGCTGCAATGCTCTTCTCGCGAATCTCGCTGGACTGGCTGCACACGTTCACCAGGTAGCTGGTGTGGATGACCAGCGGGCCGACGTCGAGCTTGGCGCGCAGTTCCCGCATGCGCTCGGCCTGTTTGGGGTCGACCTTGGGCGCGCGCCACATGCGCGGGCTGGAGGAAAAGATCTGGAATGTATTGGCGCCGATGTCGCGGGCACGCTCGACGGCGTTGGAAGCACCGCCCGCCGTCCCCAGATGCACGCCGATGCGCTTGGCCATGGGGACAGTCTATATGGTGCTCGTCGGTGAGCAGCCACGGGCAACGCGAGAACAAGGGGGCGCGGCATGCGAAAGAAAACTCTTGCGGTGCCTCTTGTGCAACCTTCGGCAGCCGATTTCAAATGGCGAACAATTGTCCCAGTGAACATCAAACAAAAAGATTGAAAGAGCCGAGTTCACGCGGTTATGATTGCGTCTCCCCGACTCGATGACCGCGGAGCCTACCCAGGTTGCTCAACTCCGCAATGCAACTTGGGCCTTCACTCGGCAAAGAGTTTCTCTTTCATCTGTTGTCAATCAGTGATCTCC
The DNA here is from genome assembly GCA_963782285.1 of uncultured Acidobacteriaceae bacterium. Lineage (GTDB taxonomy): Bacteria > Acidobacteriota > Terriglobia > Terriglobales > Acidobacteriaceae > Telmatobacter. The sequence continues at coordinate 276,234 of CAWAJH010000007.1, read as the reverse complement.
CCCTCAGAGGTCGACATGACATCTTGGCAATCCCGCGCAGGCCTGCCGCGCAGATGGTTTGTGGCGGCTGCCGCTGTCTCGTTCATCGTCTTTGCTGCAGAGCTGTATTTCTCCGTCCGGTTAGAATCGCAGACGTTCGATGAACCCGCGCATCTCTACGCGGGCTACGGGTACTGGCTTCACTCGGATTTCGGAATCAACCCCGAGCACCCGCCGTTCGTAAAGCTCGTCGCTTCGCTGCCGCTGCTCGTGACAAAGCCCAAATACCCCCAGATCCCGAACATCAACTTTCGTGCCGCCTCGGCGTTCGGCGGCATGTTGCTGATGAGCGAACCCGCAGCGGATGCAAATCTCGCCCATGCCCGTGCCGCGGTAAGCATCTTTGTCTTCGCGCTCGCGCTGCTCGTGGTATTGGCCGCACGGGAGATGTTCGGCGAAATGGCGGCGCTGCTTGCAACCATTCTGTTTGTTTTCGATCCTATGATCCTCGCCAACGGACCGCTGCTGGGCACGGACATGGGCGCGACCTGTTGCATCTTTGGCGCCGTCTATGCGTTCTACCGCTACGCCAAGCGGCAATCTATTGTGCGTCTCGGCGTTTGTTGCCTGGCAGCGGGATTGGCTTTGGCTTCAAAGCACTCGGCAATTCTGCTCTTTCCCATGCTCGCGATGCTCGGGATCTTCGAAGCTTTCTTCGATCGGGGTGAGGCGACCGCGACGAGACCATCGTTCCCGCCTGCGCGGCAGTGGATCAAAATGGCGTCAGATTTCGCAATCATCCTGGTGGGCGCTGTCGTCATTCTGTGGGCTTTCTATGGGTTTCGTTACGCTGCGCGCCCTGATAGGAAGCAGATCAACCCGACGACCACCGAGTACATCGGCGAATTGCATCATCCTGTCGAAGCCACGATCATCGGCTTCGCGGCGCGGCACCATCTGCTGCCCGAGTCTTACCTCTTCGGATTTACCGACGTGACCATGCTCAGCCGCGAAGGACGTCCCATGTTTTTGCTGGGCAAAAGGTATCCCGAGGGGACGTGGTTCTTCTTCCCCGTCGCATTCGTGATCAAGTCAACCATCGGATTTCTGCTGTTGCTTGCGCTCATTCCGTTCGCGCGTGGTTTATGGCAGAGTGCGCTTCGCCGCGAAGTCGTGTTCATGCTTCTGCCGCCACTCGTCTTCTTCGCAGCGGCCATGACGTCTAAGCTCAATATCGGCATTCGCCATGTCTTGCCGGCGATGCCGTTCCTGATTGTGCTTGCAGGGGCCTGCGCGGTGGCCCTGGTGCGGCAGTCGGGTGTGTGGGCCTGGGTAGTCAGCGTTCTCATCGTGATTGATGTCGCGTCGTCCGTTCATGCCTTCCCGAATTATCTGCCCTACTCCAATGAGGCGTTTGGCGGGCCGTTCCGCACCTATCGCGTGCTCGAGGATGCCAACGTAGGTTGGGGCGGCGGGCTGAAAGCGCTGCACGCTTCGATCGCAAGCCGCGGGATTACGCAGTGCTGGTTCGCTTACAACGCCTTGGCCGAGCCTGCGAACTTTCAGATTCCATGCCGGCAGCTTCCCAGCTATTTCAAAATGCTGGCGGACCAAGGGCAGCAGCAACCGGTCCCGACGCATATCGATGGGCCTGTGTTCATCAGTTCCGAGCAGTTGAATGGAGGCTTCCTGGGGCCAGACGCCTTGAATCCGTATCAGAAGTTCGATCAAATGCAGCCTTCGCGCGTGATCGAAGGGGAGATTCTTGAGTACGATGGCAGCTTCGATGCTACGAAAGTCGCGGCCTTCAGCGAATGGGTTGTGGCGCAAACGCTTCTACAGATGGGCAAGCCGGACCAGGCGGTGGTTCACGCGCAAAAAGCCATCGCGCTCGACCCGGACTCCATCTACGCGCACGGTGTGCTCTCGCAGGCCTACGCGGCTCAAGACCAGAACGATGCAGCGGAGCATGAATATCAGGCCGAGCTGCAATTGATTCACGCGCTCGGGCCTGAGATGGCGAAGTTTGTGAGCCCACCAACGGACCCTGTGGCTCACCGGTAGAGCAGGCGAGCGCCTATTGGGAATCGTGGCGTCCTGCCCTAACGACGAAGAACGTTTTGATCATCTACAAACACCCGGCCACAGTTTAGAGGGCTGTTCCATGCGCTGTAGAAAGTGCGAAAAAGGGCCGAATTTGGCGTTAAATAGGCTCATTTGGGTCACGAAATCGCTCTTTTTTGACCGCGGTTTTGAGGTCGGTTTATTGATTCCAAATGAGTTAACCGTGAAACTATACCCCGGGGAGGTATAAAAGTTTTTTTGCGCTCATCGGGAGCTCGAAAAGCACGGTGAAAACGTTCATAGAAAGATTGTGCGCTGGAAGGAGGAAATTATCTGCAAAGGCGGAAGGTATTTTTGTAATCGGGATTGGAGGAGAGACCAGCTATGCCGAGTTGCCTCCCACGCTAACGACGAACAACGTCGTTAGGATGGTGCACCCGGCAAATGTACTGCGATCCAGGGATGCATAGGCTCGTAGCGCGACTTCCCCATCAAGAGTCGTGGTCTCCCACCCTAAACGCAAAAAGCGCGTTTAGGATGGGGCACCCGGCATCGAGCGCGATCCGGGTCCCCATTATGCGATTTCCCTTCCCAATCGCCTTTCGATGAACGAAAATGAAATCCCCGATTTAATGGAGTCCCCGATTTCATCAATCCAAACTCAACGTTCGGGAGATCAGATCTTGCCGACAGCAACTCATCGCATTGCGCGGGTCCTGCGCGGGCTTTCGCGACTCCCGGCTGAAGTCCCCACACTCTTCGCCGCGCCAATGCTCGTGCAGGTCACCTGAAGACGAAAGGAAACGAAATTGCCGCACTCCGAAGCACAAGTCTGGAAGAGCCACAACTTCTCCATCGAGGCCGTTCCCTGCGAAAAGCCGGGTACGGTCATCTTGCGCCTCAACGGCCCTTTTACCGCGCGCGACATGTACAGTTCGCTTTCGCCTGACGAGTTTCGCGGGAGGTTAGAAACGTTTTGCGCCAACATAGAAACCTCAGCGCAAATTTTCGATCTTTCTCACGTCCCGTACATGGACTCGGCCGGCCTGGGATTGCTTGTCAAGCTTTTTGGCAATTTGCGCGACAAAGGCATTCATATGTCGATCACGGGCATCACTCCGCGAGTGCTCGAATTCTTCCGGTTGACGAAGGTCGATGCGATCCTGCCGATTGAAGGCTAGTCGGTGCGGTCGTGAAGCTGGGGTGCCGATTTCGCCGGGGTGAGGAACGGTTCACGAGACGATGCCAACCTCAACGCGTTTTCTGGGTTTAGGTTGGGGCACCGGGCCACGCGCGCTATTCCGTCGTCGTGCCGCATTCCGCCGGCTGAGGCTCGGGGCCGCGAATCCCCTCGATGAACCGAGCTGCCTCCCTCTCAATTAGTTCGGGGCGGTCGAGTTGGATGTAATGGCCGCTGCCTTTCGCGATAATCTGGCGGCTGCGCGTCGAGAGACGAAGCAGGTTCTGCTGCATCCGGCTCCAGGCATGCACGACATCGGCGGGGTAATGGGCGGCAAGCGCGGCCGGGGCCTCCGAAAAAATCAGGATTGGTAGGGCTCCATACGGTCCTGAGTACTCGGTTTCGTAGCCGGAACGGTCCCAGGAGCCGGCTTCGGCGAGTGACTCGCTCACGCCCGGATAGCATCGATCCTCGGTCATGAGTTCCGCGGCACGGCGGTCGGGCCAGGCGGGAGGGTGCGAACAGGCGCCAAGCCAGCGGGGAATGCCCGCGCTAAATTCGGCCATTGTCAGCAATCTCACGGGCAGGCCAGGCGTCCTCACCGGCAGGTGAGCCTCGAAGGCCGGGTCCTTTTCCTGCAATGGCGTAGAACCGTCCACGAAGATCAACCCGGCAACCTCGGTTGGGAAACGACTCGCGAAGTCGCGAATATAAATGCCTCCGATCGAATGGCCCATCAGGACGATTGGACCCTCTACCTGCGCGGCCGCAAGCAGTCCATGCAGCTGTTCTGCGATGTGGTCCGCGTCGCGCGGCGGCGGCACGGCATCACTCCACCCATAACCGGCGCGATCGTAAGAGCAGACGCGGGTGGTTCTGGCGAGAATCGGCTGCACGCCGCCCCAAATCAGGCCGTCATTCCCCAGCCCGGACTCAAGCACGATCGTCGGCGAGCCCCGCCCCGTGCATTCCAAGCGCATTCTTCGTCCGTTTACGTGATAGAAGCTGCCGGGCGGTGCGTAGCGAAAGGCGACGAATGCAATGGCATTGAAGCCGCTGCTTGCCACGAGCCCGAGACAGACAATGGCCGCCAGCGAAAGAAGAACTCCCTCAACTATTTTCCGCAAGCTGCCCAAGCTCTTTGTCCGAGGCGAAAGGACGCAGCACATCGAAAACCACGTAATTGACAGGCCCAGGAGTACAAACATCGCTGGAACCACGAGATAGTGGAATTCCATTGCGTACCTCAGAGTCGGGACTTGCGATCAACAGGCAAGTGTAGATGCTAACGCGAGCGAGTCTTTCTTCGCCCAATCTTCGCTTCTGCCGTATAATCGAACCATGGACTTTCAGCTCGTGACCAGCTACAAACCGCGGGGGGACCAGCCGCGGGCGATCGACCAACTCGTTGAAGGGCTGGAGGCGGGCGAAAAGCACCAGGTGCTGCTGGGAGTGACCGGTTCAGGCAAGACTTTTACCATGGCCAAGGTCATTGAGCAGTCGAACCGGCCGGCGCTGATCCTGGCGCACAACAAGACGCTTGCCGCGCAGCTTTACCACGAGTTCAAACAGTTCTTTCCGTCGAATGCGGTCGAGTATTTTGTCAGCTACTACGACTACTACCAGCCCGAAGCGTACATTCCTGCCGGCGACCTCTACATCGAAAAAGAAGCCACGATCAACGAAGAGCTGGACAAGCTGCGGCTCTCGGCTACGCGCAGCCTGTTCGAGCGCCGCGACGCAATTATTGTGAGTTCCGTCAGTTGTATTTATGGCCTGGGGTCGCCTGAGGCCTACTATGGCATGTTGTTGCTGCTCGAGAAGGGCCAGAAAATTTCGCGCAAAGACATTACGCGGCGGCTGGTCGAAATTCTCTACGAACGCAACGATACGGACTTTCGGCGCGGAACGTTTCGCGTAGGCGGCGACGTGATTGAGGTCTTCCCCACCTACGACGAGAACGCATACCGCATCGAGCTCTTCGGCGACGAGATTGAGTCGCTGGCGCAGATCGATCCATTGTTCGGTACGGTGAAGCAAAAGTACTCGCGGCTACCCATCTATCCCAAGAGCCACTACGTCGTGCAGCCCGAGCGCAAGGCCGAAGCCATCGATTCCATCGTGTCCGAGTTGAACGAGTGGGTTGCGCATCTCGAGTCAGAAGGCCGCATGGTGGAGGCGCAGCGCGTTCACCAGCGCACACGCTTTGACCTGGAAATGATCAAGTCGATGGGTTATTGTCACGGCATTGAGAACTACTCGCGGCACTTCAGCGGGCGATTGCCGGGTGAGCCGCCGCCGACTCTCCTCGACTACTTTCCGCGCGATTTTCTTCTCTTTGTCGACGAGAGCCACGCCAGCATTCCGCAGGTGCACGGCATGTGGCACGGCGACCGCAGCCGCAAGCAGACACTGGTTGATTACGGGTTCCGGCTGCCTTCGGCGATGGACAATCGGCCCCTCACCTTTGAAGAGTTTGAGAACCGCATCCATCAGACGATTTACGTCTCGGCCACGCCAGGACCCTATGAACTGACGCGATCGGCCGGCGTAGTGGTCGAGCAGGTGATCCGGCCGACGGGCCTCGTGGATCCCGAGGTGGAAATTCGCCCAGTGAAGGGGCAGATTGACGATCTTCTGGCTGAGATTCGCGACCGGGCCAAGCGAAGTGAGCGCGTCCTGGTGACGACTCTGACCAAGCGCATGGCGGAAGACCTGGCCGGCTACTACACCGAAGTGGGAGTGCGCTGCCGCTACATGCACTCCGAGATCGAGACACTGGAGCGCGTGAAGCTGTTGGCGGGGCTGCGTAAAGGCGAGTTTGACGTGCTGATCGGGATCAACCTGCTGCGCGAAGGGCTGGACTTGCCTGAAGTGTCGCTGGTCGCGATTCTCGACGCGGACAAAGAGGGCTTTCTGCGCTCGGCCGGATCGCTTATCCAGACCATGGGCCGTGCCGCGCGCCACCTGGAAGGCAGGGCTATTCTCTATGCAGACAACATGACGGACTCGATGCGGCGGGCGATCGGCGAGACCGACCGGCGCCGTGCCATCCAGCGAGCATACAACGAGGAAAACGGAATCACGCCGCAATCGATTCTGAGCCAGGTTGACATGGGCCTGGCGCACATTCTGAAGGCCGAATATGGCGAGGTGGCCGAAGAAGAGGTGGCTGAGATTCCTGAATTCACCTCCCAGGCGGAGCTGGACGCCTACCTTGCCAAGCTCGAATCCGAGATGCGCGAGTCCGCGAAAAAGTTCGAATTTGAAAAGGCTGCCCGGCTGCGTGACACGATTAAAGACCTGCGCGACAAGGAGATCCTCTTCGGATAGGCCAAAATCGATTTCCCGGGCAACCGGAATCGTGCCAATGCCATCCTATCCGTCAGCCAGCATAGAAAGAATAGGTGCGCCGGTCGGGGTTATAGCGCATAAATCGGGCCTCATGGCAACCATCCTCTTGGTCGAAGACGATCCGCTGCAGGCGTATCTTACAATGTCGGTTCTCAGTCGTCAGTTCGGTGACGTGCGCCGCGCTACTGACGCGGCTGAGGCGTTGTGTCTGGTTGAACAACCCGAGTTTGCAACCAAACTTGGCCTGGTCATCTCAAGACACGATACCCCCGGGATATCAGGGCCGGCCTTCGTGGCGGAGTTGCACTCGCGGATACCGCGTTTGCCAGTGCTGGTGTTGGGCACACCGGATGCGGCCCCTAGCGACTACACGGATCAGCCTGTGGCTTTCCTGAACCGACCTTTTGTCGCGGAAAAGATGCTTTCCTTGACTCGCGAAATGCTTTCGCAGAGCAAGAAGGTCGCCTGAGCGAGAGCTCTGACCAAGGAAATCTCCTCCCACCCAATGATTCTTCCCTCCACCCATGGTGTGAGCCAAATCACACTGAAACGTCCTATCATGGGGAGACAATACCTTCGTCGGGAGGGGTTTTCAGCTTTCCTTTCCGGAAAAACAAGAGCTCTTACGCTCTGCTCCGTTGTCAGCAAAGTCGCGATTCCCTGCAAGTTAGGTCGACTTGAGAGCTGGCCTTCCGGAGTAAACGGGCTCTGGTTTTGCGGGTCACGCGTGCGAAAATCATCCTGGAGTCTTCATGGCCGCGTTTGGCAGTTTTTGTCTTCTTATCGGTTTAGCCTTGGCCGCCTACAATCTCATCGCTGGCGCGGTGGCGCTGCGGCTCATTGCTACGGGGCAACCTTCGCGAATTTCTCCTGAGCGGTTAGCCGATACGGCGCGCAGAGCCGGAATCGCCGGGTTCTGGGCCGTGACGGGCGCCGCTTTCGCGTTGGTCTGGTCGGTCTTTACCAACGATTTTTCCATCACCTACATCCTCGATCACTCCAACCGTGCGCTGCCCATCCCATACAAGTTCGCAGCGCTATGGAGCGGTCAGGAGGGATCGCTGCTTTTGTGGGCGTGGCTTTTGGGCACCTACGGCTTTGTGCTGCGGCTGCGGCATAAAACCGATGTGAAGCTTTACGCCTATGCGGGAACGATCCTGTCAGGTATCCAGGTCTTCTTCCTGCTGGTGCTGAACTTTGCCGCCCCGCCCTTTGCGCTGCTGAAGGGCGCCATTCCGGCGGACGGAAACGGCCTCAATCCGCTTCTTCAGTATCCGGAGATGGTGATTCATCCCCCCATGCTTTACCTGGGATATGTCGGGTTCTCGGTGCCGTTCGCGTTTGCGCTGGGCGCGCTGATGATGCGCTACCCCGGTGAAAAGTGGATCAAGATTACCCGCACCTGGACGATGGTGACATGGCTCTTTCTCACCTGCGGCATCTTCCTGGGAATGCACTGGGCCTACGCTGTGCTGGGCTGGGGCGGTTACTGGGGCTGGGACCCGGTGGAGAACGCGAGCTTCATGCCGTGGCTGACGGGCACCGCATTCCTGCACTCCGTGATGATGCAGGAGCGAAAGGGCATGATGAAGAGCTGGAACGTCTGGCTCATCTTCTCGACCTTTCTGCTTACCATGCTGGGAACCATGCTGACGCGCGGCGGGCTCGTGAGTTCGGTTCACGCCTTCGCTCAGTCGCCCATCGGCACATGGTTCATCGTCTTCATGGGCGTCGTTCTTGCCATCTGCATCTTCACCTACGCAATGCAAAGCGGCCACCTGAAGACCGAGCATCACCTGGAGTCGCTGGTGAGCCGCGAATCGAGCTTCCTCTTCAACAATCTCGTGCTGCTCACAGCCTGCTTCGTCATTTTGTGGGGCACGCTGTTTCCGATCATCTCGGAATATGTGCAAGGCACAAAGGTGACCGTGGGCGCGCCGTTTTACAACCGCGTCGCCATTCCCATCGGACTGTTTCTGCTCTTTCTCACCGGCGTCGGACCGTTGCTGCCATGGCGCGCGACGTCTCTCAAAAGCATTCGGCACAATTTTGTGCTGCCTGTCATTGCGCTTTGGACCACGGTGATCGTTTGCCTCGCAGTGGGCGTGCGGCCGTGGAAAGACGGCTCGTTTGATTCGGGCAGTTTCTATGCGCTGGTGGCGTTCTCGCTGGGGATTGCGGTGTTCACCGCAATCACTTCGGAGTTTCTGCGCGGAGCCAAGGTGATCTCGAAGCAGACGGGGCGCAACCCGTTTGCTGCGCTCTGGCTGCTGACGCGGCGAAACACGCGCCGCTATGGCGGCTACCTCATCCACATCGGCGTGGTGGTGGTTGTGATAGGGCTGGCCGGCTCGGCCTTTAACCGCAGCATCGAAAGCGAAATGGCGCTGCACGACAAGATTCACATCGGGCCTTATACGCTGGAGCAGGTGGGGGCGACGCAGGATTCAAACCTGAACTACAACTCGGAATACGCGATGCTGGATGTCTACCAGGGCGGCAAAAAAGTCTTCCAGATGACTCCGGAGAAGCGCTTCTACCTGGCAAGCGGCCAGCCGCAGACCATGGTTGCGATTCATTCGGTTCCGGAGTGGGATCTCTATGTGGTGTACGAGGGCACGAATCCCGATACCGGACAGCCGATCATCAAGGCGTTCCTGAATCCGCTGGTCGGCTGGATCTGGTTCGGACTGATGGTGATCGCTTTCGGCACATTCATTGCGCTGGTGCCCAGCCTGTCGCCGGCAACCGCTGCATTGCGAGTCGCTTCGGCGCAACCGGCCGCGACGCATCCTGCGTTCAAGGGAGGCGACTGATGGGCGCTCCCCTTCGCTTGCCGGCTGGGTAAAAGCGGTGGAAGCGGCGGCTCTGGTTGTCGCCATCTGCTTTTCTTTGGCGCTGCCAACCCGGCGAACCGCATCAATTCCCTGAGCCACCAGCTGATGTGCCAATGCGGCTGCGCGCAGCTGCTGGGCGAATGCGATCATGTGGGCTGCCCCGACCGGGACAAGGAACTCTCCGAACTGACGACCGAGATTGCCGCGGGCCTGACCGATCAGCAGATTTTGAATTCGTTTGTTTCAAAGTACGGAGCTACAGTGCTGGCCGCGCCCACCACCAAGGGATTCGACCTGGTGGCATGGATTGCTCCCTTCGCGGTGTTTGGAGCGGCGCTGCTGGGCACGATTCTGCTGATCCGGCGGTGGGGCGGATTGGGCGGCAAACCGCACGAGGCAGTGCTTGTGAATGCGGCCGATCTCGATCCGGCGGAGCGCGAGCGGCTGGAACGCATTCGCCGGGAAACCGGAAGCGATGGAGGATTTTGAGTCATGACGGAAACTGATGGCCTGATTGCCGGGATGTTTCTCCTGTTTGCGCTCGTTCTCTACACGTTCTGGCCGGAGAACGGCTTTGCCAGCCAGCGGGAGAAGACGCGGCTCGACTTTCTGCTGGAGCGCAAGGAGCAGCTTTATGAGAACCTGCGCGACCTGAACTTCGAGTACCGCGCCGGCAAATATCCTGAAGAGGATTTCCAGGCGCAGCGCGCGCAGCTCGAACACGAGACGGCCATGCTGCTGGCCGAGATTGATCATTTGCAACAAGTTTAAAAGACAGGGATCAGGGTCAGAGATCAGGGTTCAGAAGTGAAGATTCGCGGCGCAAGGATTGAAGGGTAAGTAGACGAAATGAGATTGACACGCTTTTTTGTGGGCATGTTGGCATTGAGCTTTTTATTTGCCGGCGCACTGGCGCAGGCCGCAACCGTAACCGGAACGGTAACCGACAAGACCACCGGCAAGCCCGCCGTGGGCGACGCAGTCGTACTGCTTGAGCCCATGAGCGGAATGAGCGAAGTAGGCCGCGCCACGACCGACGCGAGCGGCCATTACTCCCTGAATTTGCCGGGCAATCTTCCGTATCTGGTGCGCGTCACGCACCAGGGAGCCGACTACTTTATTGCCGCGCCGCAGGGCGGTGGAAACGGCGACATCCCCGTCTACGACGTTGCGGCCAAAGTCAACGGTATCACCGTCGGCGAGCACGTCATCGGGATCGAAAGCGACAACGGCCAACTGCGCGTGGTCGAGCGCTACGACGTGCACAATGCCAGCTCTCCGCCGACTACGCAGTGGAGCAGGAAATCGTTTGAATTGATTCTGCCCGACGATGCTTCTGCGGTCGAGGCTTCGGCGCAGCGGCCCGGGACGGGAAGCCTGCCCACCAGCATCCAACTCGATCCCGCCGGCGCAAAGGGACACTATTCGTTCAACTTCCCAATCCAGCCGGATGAAGGCGGCAAAGGCACGCTCTTTCAGGTGCAGTACGAAGTCCCTTATGGCAGCGCGCAATACAAGTTTCATTCGGTGGCTACGCTGCCGGCTCAAACGGTTTGGATCGTGCTGCCCAAGTCGATGACTTTCGCGAGCGGAACGAGTGCGGGATTCCAGCTTTCGCCGCAGGATCCGACCGTGCAGACATTCATGGCGCGGGATGTGGCGCAGGGCAAAGCGCTCGATTTCTCCGTATCGGGCACAGGAGCGTTCCCGCGCGAAGATCAGGGCAACCAGGCCGACAACAGCGCGCAGGCGCCAGAACAGGGACCTGGAAGCGGCCCGGGCGGCGGCATCGGCACACCGATCAATACGCCCGATCCGCTGTCGAAGTACAAGTGGTGGATCCTGGGTGGACTGGCGATTCTATTGGCGGCTGCGGCGGGCTTTCTGCTGCGCAAGCCTGCAGGGCAGGCTGCAACGGTACCTGCCAGCCCGATCGATTTCCCGATTGGGGCGACGCCGGCGCGTCCTTCCGCTCATTCCGCTCCTGTCTCTCCGGCGGTCAGGAACTCCGCCCTGCTCAACGCGCTCAAAGAGGAGCTCTTCGCGCTGGAAAGTGAAAAGATTGCCGGAACGCTTCCGCCTGAAGAGTATGCCGAACAGAAGGCGGCTCTGGAAACGGTGCTGAAGCGGGCGCTGAAGAAGAGCTGAACGTGAGTGAATTGCCCGTTGCAGGCGACTCCTTGCCTGGGGACCAGAGCCAGCGATTGCACTCGCGGGCTGCATCAGCTATTCTGACCGCGCAGTTCCCCATCGCAAAAGAAGCAATCGTCCATTCCGGGCCTTGAACCGCTTATTCCTGTTCGATGACGGATGTTGGGATGCATCTTCGACCATAGAACATAGGCGCGAGGTCTGAAATTTCATACCTCGGATACCGTATCGCTGAACCCGCAAAACAGAATGAGGAAAAGCATGAGGCACACGGTGCAACACCTAGGAACTTGTTGAAATAGGTACCCGTTGTGGGTCGGAGGTTCGCTGCCATTCGTCTAACAGGCATGCGTGGAGATGAGCGGATTCAGGACGGTATGTTCAGCTATGTATCGTTGGAGCAGCGAGTGCCTCAGGATCACCCATTGCGTGCAGTCCGCAAGCTGACGGATAGGGTGTTGCAGACCTTGAGCGCGGAGTTCGATGCGTTGTATGCCGATTCGGGCCGCCCGTCGATTGCGCCGGAGTACATTCTTCGGGCTCTGTTGTTGCAGGTGTTTTATTCTGTGCGTTCGGAGCGGCTGCTGGTTGAGCAGATCGACTACAACCTTCTGTTTCGCTGGTTTGTGGGTCTTGGCATGGACGACGCGGTATGGAATCATGCGGTGTTTTCGAAGAACCGCGACCGGTTGCTGACTTCCGAAGTGGCGCAGCAGTTCTTTTCCGAAGTGAACAAGCATGCCAAGCGCTTTATGAGCGACGAACACTTCACCGTCGATGGAACGCTGATCCAGGCATGGGCCTCGCAGAAGAGCTTTCGCTCCAAGGACGGCTCCGATGACGGTGATGGTACGAATTTCCACGGCCAGAAGCGATCGAACAAGACGCATGAATCGACCACCGACACCGATGCGCGACTGTACAAGAAGAGCTACGGCAAAGAGTCGAAGCTGAGTTATCTGGGCCATGCGCTGGTGGAGAACCGCAACGGTCTGATCGCCGCGGCGATGGTGACGCATGCCGACGGTTATGCCGAGCGCGATGCGGCGCTGTTGATGCTTGCCGAAAAGCAGGCGGGCCGCTCACGCCGCATTACGGTGGGCGCTGACAAGGCTTACGACACGAAAGATTTCGTCAGCACGGTGCGGGAGTTGAATGTGACGCCGCACGTCACCAGGAACGACAAAGGCCGCGCAAGCAACCTGGATCGCAGAACCACTCGCCAGCCCGGCTATGCCGTCAGCCTGAGCCGGCGTTGGCTGGTGGAGAAGGGCTTTGGCTGGCTGAAACAAACCGGCCCGCTGCGCCAGGTCAAGTTGCGAGGCCTGGAGAAAGTGGACTGGCTGTTCGTCTTCAGTTGCGCGGCGCACAATCTGATCCGGCTGCCGCGACTGATGGCTCAACCACCGACAACACTCAGGGCGCAGTGTGCCTGAACAACGGTTGCAGGCCGAGGGAATGATCCCCTGAGGCTCGCAAACCTCTATAAACACCAGCCAAAACCGCATTTCAAGCAGATTTTGGACGACACGAAACGAAAGCCGCCAGTAAAGACGCTACTATTAGGCGAATTTCAACGAGTTCCTAGCTCTCATGGTGGTGGTAATGTCCTCGGCGAGTTTATTCCTGACCGCGCAGACGCTGCGCCCTGACCAGGAGAAATTCCGCGAGATTTACAAGGAACTCGTCGAGACCAACACCACATTGTCTTCCGGCAGCTGCACCCAGGCTGCTTCGCAAGTGGCGGCGCGGCTCAAGGCTGCCGGTTATCCCGATGCCGACATTCATCCCTTCCTAGGGCCGGATCATCCCAAGGAAGGCGGGCTTGTTGCGGTGCTGCCGGGCAGCGATCCAAATGCCAAACCGATCCTGCTGCTCGCGCATATTGATGTGGTTGAAGCCAAACGCGAAGACTGGACCCGCGATCCCTTCACTCTGATTGAGGAAAACGGCTATTTCTACGGCCGCGGCACCGCGGACATGAAGGCGCAGGCAGCTATTTGGGTCGACACGATGATTCGCCTTAAGCAAGAAGGCTTCCAACACCGCCGCGCCATCAAAATGGCCCTGACCTGCGGCGAAGAAACCGCTACGGCATTCAACGGCGCGGGTTATCTCGCCACCCACGAGCGTCAATTGATCGATGCTGAATTCGCCCTCACCGAGGGCGGCGGCGGAATGCTCGATGAAGCGGGTAAGCCCATCGCATCGACCATTCAGGTGGGTCAGAAGTTTCCCCAGGACTATCAACTGGAGGTCACCAATCCCGGCGGTCATTCCTCGCGCCCCTCCCGGAACAATGCCATCTACCACCTGGCCGCCGGTTTGACAAAGATTCAGGCTTACGACTTTCCCGTTCAGACTAGTGACGTCACACTGCAATTTTTCGCAAAGATGGGACCGCTGATGGGCGGCGACCTTGGCGCTGCCATGACCGCATTCGCAAAGAATCCCCAGGACGCCCACGCCATCGCCGTTCTGTCCGACAGTCCGCTCTACACCGGCATGATCCACACCACCTGCATCCCTACGATGCTGAGTGGCGGCCACGCCACCAATGCCCAGCCGCAACGGGCCGATGCCAACATCAACTGCCGCATCTTTCCCGGCGGCACGGTGGAGCAGGTGCGAGATAAGCTGGCGGAACTGGTAGCCGACCCGGAGATCAAAATCACCCTCGCCGGCAAGCGGAGCGAAGTGCTCAACGCGGCCCCACCACTGACGCCGCAAATCATGAAGCCGGCCGAAGAAGTCGCCGCGAAATATTGGCCCGGCACGCCCGTCGTCCCGCAGATGTCAACCGGCGCGACGGACGCCGCCTTTCTCACCCCGGTGGGCATTCCGACCTACGGACTCTCGGGCCTGTTTCTCGATCCCGACGGCAACGGTGTTCATGGTCTCAATGAACGCGTCCGCGTGATTTCGGTCTATAAGAGCCGCGACTTCCTGTTCGAGGTCGTGAAGATCTACGCGAACCAGGAGTAAACGGCGGGACTCAAGGCACCTCAGCGACGAAGACCTTTCGCCGGGGCCCCGGCAAGGCGTGCCTCTTCAAAGCAGATTTTAGGCCACCTGTTCTGGTGGCAAATCCGTGCCGCCGGGTCCGGAATCTCCGCGAGCCGGTCTTCCAACGGGAACCTGACCGTTCACTCTTACGTATGAAGGAGGAGGGGGACTTTGCGCCTTTCCGCCCGCCCGTGCATCGAAAAGCCAGGTAGAGGCTGGGAGTTACACCTATGAACGCCTTCAAGACAACGATTCTGTTAACGCTGCTGACCCTAATCCTGATTGTTGCCGGTGAATATTTCGGCGGCGAGAACGGCATGATCGTCGCCTTTATCATTGCCGCGGCGACAAACTTCTTCAGCTACTTTTATTCCGATAAGATCGCGCTTGCAATGTACGGGGCGCAGTCGGTGACGCGCGAGCAGTTGCCGCGCGCTTACGACGTGGTGGAGCGGTTGACGCGCAAAGCCGGCCTTCCCATGCCGAAGATTTATGTCATCCCCACCGAATCGCCTAATGCATTCGCCACGGGCCGCAATCCGCAGCATGCTTCGGTGGCCGTGACGCATGGAATTCTGGCGCTGCTGAACGACGATGAGCTCGAGGGCGTGCTGGCTCACGAGCTGGGGCATGTGCGCAACCGAGACATCCTTACCAGTTCAATAGCCGCCACGCTGGCCGGAGCCATCACCATCCTGGCGCGGATGGCGTTCTGGTTTGGTGCATTTGGGGGTGGTGGAGGAGGCGGCCGGCGCGACCGCGAGGGCGGACTGGGCGCAATTGCGATGCTGATCCTCGCACCATTCGCGGCCATGCTGATTCAGCTTTGGGTGTCGCGCACGCGCGAGTACGAGGCCGATGCTTCCGGCGCGCACCTGACGGGAAATCCCTACGCGCTGGCCTCGGCGCTCGAAAAGATCTCGCTGGCGAGCCGGCAGGTTCCGCTGCTCGCGTCGCCCACGTCGGCCCATCTGTTTATCGTGGCTCCGCTGCTCTCCGGTGCAACACTTGCGAACCTCTTCAGCACCCATCCGCCGATTCAGAAGCGCATTGAACGTTTGATCGGCAGACCTTCGGTGCACGGGCAGTTGCAGTAACAGCACGCGCCGTGGACGCACGATTTCAGAAGCTCAATGACAACTTTGCGTCTCAGCGGTCACGCGCACGCGAGCTGATTCCGGTGCGCAACTCCCGATTCTGTTCCCTACCGCCTGTTCCTCGCTGTTCACTGCCCGCTGTTGGCTGTAAGCTGCTTCTATGAAGACCCTGCTTCGCACTTTGCTTTCTCTCGCACTCATCGTCTGGTTGGGCGCGGAGATTTTCTTTCCCATCGTTGCGGCGGCTGCATTCACCACGCTGCAGCCCGATACGCACATTGCGGGCACGATTGTGGGCGAGCTGATTCGTGTGCTGCATGAGATGGGGTTGGTTTCGGGAATGGTGGCGCTGGCGGTGCTGGCGCTGGCTCCAGCGTGGGGCGTCTATAAGCCGCGTGCCGTACTGGCGCCGATGATTCTTGTCGTCGTGATGCTCTTCTGCACGGTCTACTCGCAGTTCGGCATCATTCCCGCCATGGAGCGCGACCGTATCGCGTCAGGCGGAGCGATTGACACCACCGATCCTTCAAACGCAATCACAGTGCACTTCAACAGGCTGCACAATCGAAGCGAATACGTTGAAGAGGCGGTTCTGCTTCTTGGTCTCGTGACTGTAGTGCTGGTGGCGCGGGCAGAGTCGACGCGAAGCTAGGTTGTATCATCGGAGAGGCTGTCTGAACGCTGATTCAGCACAACAGCCACGATGGAACGACTATGAAGACCGGGATTATTGGCCTGCCGCAGGTGGGCAAGACGTCGCTGTTCAAGATTCTGACTAAAGCTAAAGTTGATGAGCACGGGCGCTCCAATCCGCGCGAAGCGCACCTCGGCGTGGCGCGTGTACCCGACGTGCGCCTGGAAAAGCTGTCGGCGCTTTACTCGCCAAAGAAGACCACCTTTGCCAGCGTGGAATATGTAGACGTGGCAGCCATCGGCCAGGAAGCGCTGAAGGAGACCGCGTATCTGACGAATCTGCGCAACGTGGACGCCCTGATTCACGTTCTGCGGACATTTGAAGATGATGCGATTGCGCACGAGGGGCCGATCGATCCGTTGCGCGACGCTAAAAGCGTCGAATTCGACCTGATGGTGAGCGACCTGACGCAGGTGGAAAAGCGGATCGAGCGCGTTGAAAAGGATATGAAGAAGGGGCGCACGGGCGAATTGGAGCGGGAACTCGCCCTGCTCCTGCGATCGAAGGAGTCGCTGGAAAAGGAGACTCCGCTGCGCGAACTGGAGATGACCGCGGAAGAGAAAAAACTCATCCGCGGCTTCATGTTCCTGTCTCAAAAGCCTATTCTCTATGTGCTTAATGTGAGTGAAAGTACGACGTTGGGTACGGATTTGGACGCGGCGGTGAGCCGGTACAAGCTGGAAGAGATCGCCGGCAGACCGAACGCAGGCGCCACGGCGATTTGCGGCAAGGTGGAAGCGGAGCTGGCGGAGATGGACGATGCCGAGGCCGCGGATTTCCTCTTGAGTTACGGCCTGCACGAAAGCGGCTTGGTGCGGCTGATTCGCAAGAGCTATGAGCTGCTGGGATTGATCAGCTTTTTCACGGCAGGCGAAGACGAATGCCGCGCATGGACCGTGCCCGTCGGTTCGAAGGCGCCGCAGGCAGCGGGCGCGATCCACTCCGACCTCGAACATCACTTCATCCGAGCCGAAACCATTCGCTGGGACAACCTGCTGGACGCCGGCTCGGAGGCCGCTGCACGCGCCAGGGGTACGCTGCGTCTCGAGGGCAAGGAATATGTGGTGCAGGACGGCGATGTCCTGCACATCAGGCACAGCGGATGAGAGACAGGGGTCAGGGTTCAGTGATCAGTGGTCAGAGAAAAGCTACGCCGGCTCAGAAACCTGCGATGGTCTGTTGATGCTGAAGACGTCACTCATTCTGGGCGTAATTGCTGCGCTGGCCGATGTGGCGGGCGGGCTGGTCCTGGTGCGGGCACGCGGCGTGGAACGTTACCTGCGCTATTTCGTCGCATTGGGCGCTGGATTCCTGATGGCGACAGCGCTTCTGGAAATGGCTCCTGAAAGCATGAAACTGAACCCGCGCATGGGCCCTGTGCTGATCATGTGCGGCTATTGCGTCGTTCACCTGCTCGAACACACCATCAACGCGCATTTTCACTACGGCGAAGAGACGCACCATGCCGAGTTCGTCTCAAAGCGTACCGGCTACTCGGTGCTGTTGGTCTCAGCTTCCATGCGCTCTTCGACGGTGTCGCCATCGGGTCGGGCTTCGCGATTTCCAGTTGGCTTGGCTGGCTGATCTTCCTCGCAATTCTGTTGCACAAAGCGCCGGAGGGATTCACCATGGCCAGCGTGATGATGGCCAGCGGCCGCAGCCGAGCGACAGCGTTCTGGTCAGCGGTGGCGCTGGCGGGCGCCACGGTCGCCGGAGTGCTTCTTATCCAACTCGTGCCGCAATGGGTTCCATTTGGATTGCCGGTTGCGGCCGGCGTCGCGCTCTATGTGGCCGCTACCGACCTCGTGCCGGAAGTGAACCGCGAGCCAGGGATCGGTATGGCGCTGGTGTTTTTTGCTGGTGTCGGCGCTTTTCTCCTGATGCGCATGCTCTTGCCCGATCTTTAGCAGAGTTCCAGGCGCGCCCAATTTTGTTCCGCCGGTCGTTTCGCTCCCACCGCACTCCGCGGGCCAGGACGTTATCCTATCGGATGTGGCGCATTGCGTAGTAACTGTAGAGGAGGCCGTTCGCGGGTCTCGATTGTCGCGCAAGCGCCTCTCGTTTGATCTGTTTGGAGTTTTTCTCTTCACCATTCTCGGTTTTTTGGTGATGGGCTACCATCCCGGACTTGAAGACGACGAAGTCTACTTATCCGCGCTCAAAGCGGACCTGAACCCCGCACTCTTCCCTCACAATGCAAATTTCTTCCGCGTGCAACTGGAAGCGACTGTCTTTGACCGATGGATGGCTCATTTTGTCCGTTGGACTGGGATGCCGGTGGCCTGGGCGGAGTTGATCTGGCAACTCGCCGGCCTGTTTCTGATTCTGTGGGCAATCAAGTCGATCGCAAACCGGCTCTTTGCGGAAGAGACTGCGCAGTGGGCAGGCGTGGCAATGGTCGCCGCGATGTTCACGCTTCCCGTGGCGGGAACTGCGCTTTATATGGTCGACCAGCATCTGCATCCGCGGACGCTGGCGACCGCAATGATTCTGCTTGCAGTTTCGCGGATCCTTGATCGAAAGCGCTGGCAGGCCTTGCCATTGCTTCTTTTGGCGGTTCTCATGCACCCGCTCATGGCCGCCTTCGGAATCTCATTTTGTGCGTTCCTGGCGATCGCGTTGACCGACTCTGTCTGGGACCGATTCGGGGCAATGCGGATCTCGGCAGCGGCCGCGTTCTTGCCGCTGGGATGGGTCTTCGAGCCGCCGCAGCCGGGTTGGCGCACCGCTCTGAGAACCAAGCCCTACTTGTTCATATTCCATTGGCCCTGGTACGAGTGGCTGGGCGCGCTTGCGCCTCTTGCTTTCTTCTTTGTGCTGTGGCGAATTTCGCGCCAGTCGCGGACAAATTCTGCTGGCGCGTTTTGCCGCCGCGCGTGTTTGCCTACGGAGTATTTCAGCAGATCCTGGCTCTTGCAATGCTATCCTCGCCGTCGCTTGTGCGGCTCGCACCATGGCAGCCCATGCGCTACCTTCATTTGCTTTACTTCTTCTTCGCGATGACCGCTGGATGCCTGCTGGGGGAACTCCTGCTGAAGCGAAGTGTTTGGCGCTGGGCAGTGTTCCTGCTTCTTTCCAACGGCTGCATGTTCGCTTCGCAGCGGGCGGAATTCAGCGGCAGCGAACACCTGGAACTGCCGGGGCGCGCGCCGGTGAATCCGTGGCTGCAGGCCTTTGCATGGATCCGCGAGAATACGCCGGAGAACGCGTATTTCGCGTTGGACCCTTACTATCTTCGGGCTCCGGGCGAAGATTATCACGGCTTTCGCGCCCTGGCCGAGCGCAGCCAGTTAGCCGATGCGGTGAAGGACGCAGCGGTGGTGACGCAGGTGCCGGAGTTAGGGCCGGTGTGGCTGCGCCAGGTGCAGGCGCAGCAAGGCTGGCACAACTTCAAGCTCTCCGATTTTGAACGGCTGAAGGCCGAATTCGGCGTCGATTGGGTGCTGGTCTCCTACCCGCAGCCACGGCGGCCTCGCCTGCCGATGGCACAATCAACGCTTGCCGTGTGCCAAATCCCGTAGGCGCCCAGGTCCATCACCGGCAAGAATGAAACTCGGGCTTTGCAGGTTGCGGCTCTATCCGCGAGAATGGTTAAGTCCCCAAATCACGGGTGCGGATACCTGTCATGCTCAACCTTACCCAGCGACTCATTCTCGGCTGCGTGCTCCTCGGCTGCCTCACGGTGGGCCTGGTGGCCGTCACGCACAGAGCGCTGGAAGCATCCGGGCAGCTTGACTTTGCTTTCTTTGTGATTGTGGCGGCATTGCTCGTGGAGGTGGCGACGGTTTTCTTTGTGCTGCGGCCGCTCAGCATGCTGGCTCGTGATGCGCAACGCATCGCCCAGGGCAACCTGGAGCATCGCGTGGAGTGGAGCAGCCGCGACAGCTTTGGCGTGATCGCCAGCGAGTTGAGCCGGATCGCTGTTCGCCTGCGCGAGCTGCGCGATTCCGAAGCGGGCCGCAAGCAGATGGAGTTTCAGCTCTCCGACGCCGTGCTGCAATCCATCTTTGAGCCCATCATCGTGACCGACGGCAAGGGTCATGTGCTCAAGCTGAATCAGTCGGCGGCGGAACTGCTGGGCGAGGCCGCGGGCGACCGCATGGCCCTGACGACCACTCCCGGCGGCGACAGAATCCTGACTGCGATTCGCGACGCTGTCTCGATGCAAAAGCCGGTTGCCGCCGAGGATGAAGCTTCGACGTTGCCGATGCGGATTGGCAAGCAGGAGCGCAGCTTCAGGCTGCGCACCACGCCCATGCGCGACTCGGAGGGTAGATTGCTGGGCGCGGTTACCACGCTTGAAGACGTGACCAGTTTGCAGGACACCGACCGCTTCAAGACGCAGTTCATCGCAGTCGCCAGCCGCAAGTTGCGGGATCCGTTGCTGCAGCTGCGCCGCGGACTTTACGCGTTGGGGCGGGGCTTTAGCGGCGACCTGTCGCCCTTGCAGACCGAACTCGTGGATTCGGCCAGCGATGAAGCAGAAAAGCTTGACGACCTGATGAGCGACCTGATCGATGTGGCCGAGTTGGACTCGGGCAAACGCGAACTGAAGCTCGAACGCATACGGCCTTTGCCGATTTTGAACGAGGCGCGCGATCGATATTGCGACGAAGCCGTCAAGAAGCACATTCGGCTCGAGGTGAGCGCTTATGCCGATTTGGCCGCAGTGCAGGCCGACCGCCGCGCGCTGCGCTCGATTCTCGACAATCTGCTATCGAACGCAATCCGCTTTACGCCGGAGGACGGCGAAATCCTTCTGGCTGCGGAAGAGATCAAGCACTATGTCCAGTTCAGCGTGCGCGACACCGGACGCGGAATTGAAGCGGAGCGCCTCAGTTCGATCTTCGACCGCTTCAATACACTCTCTGAAAAAGGCACAGGGCTGGGGCTTGCGCTGGCCAGACGATTAGTCGAGTCGCTGGGAGGGCAAATCGCCGTTGAGAGCCGGCTGGGTCACGGTTCGACTTTTCGCTTCACGATTCCTGTAGCCGTGGTGGAGAACGTCCACCATCCTGTCGAGGTGGGCTGAGCGATGGCCGAAATCAAGCTCGAAAAGGCCCAGGAACCCGCCAAGCTGCGCATTTATATTGGCGCCGCGCCCGGTGTGGGCAAAACCTACATCATGCTGAACGATGCCAACCTGATGAAGCAACAGCAAGGCATCGATGTGGTTATCGGATTGGTTGAATCGCACGGCCGCAAAGATACCGAGGCCCAGATTCGCGACCTCGAAATCGTTCCCCAGAAGGTGATTCCGTATCGCGGCGTGAATCTGAAAGAGATGGACATCGACGCCATCATCGCGCGCCACCCGCAAACGGTGATCGTCGATGAGCTGGCCCATACCAACGTACCGGGCAGCAAGAACCGCAAGCGCTACGAAGATGTGCTGGAGTTGTTGGACGCCGGCATCAACGTGATGACCGCCGTCAATATCCAGCATCTTGAAACGCTCAACGATGCCGTCAACCGCTCCGCCAACACCACGATTCGCGAAACTGTTCCCGACAGCTTCTTCAAGCGCGCCGACGAAGTGGTCAACATCGACCTCACGGTCGATGAGTTGCGCAATCGCCTGCGCCAGGGAAAGATCTACGCGCCTGAAAAAGTGGAGCAATCGCTCTCCAACTTTTTCCGCAAAGGCAACCTGAATATGTTGCGCGAGCTGGCGTTGCGCACCACCGCCGAGCAGGTGAGCAACAGCGCCGCCGCATATCGACGCACGCAAGGACTGGAACAGGCGCCCATCCCCGAGAAAGTGATGGTCTGCCTGAGCACACGTCCCGGCACGGAGCGGCTCTTGCGTGTGGGAGCGCGCATTGCCGGACGCCTCGCAAGCAACTGGTACGCCGTCTATGTCAGTCGGCCCGACGATCGCGGACACGGCGATCCTGAAGCGTTTCACCGGCTCGAGGAATACCAGAAGATGGCGCGCGATCTTGGCGCACAGGTTGTTATGCTCACCGACCGCAACGTCTCCGATGCGCTGATCCGGTTTGCGCAGCAGGAGAATATCTCGCACGTTGTCTTTGGCCAGTCGGCGCGGTCACGCTGGGATATCCTCTGGCGCGGCTCGGTACTCAACCGCTTTCTTTCTGAAGTGCGCGACGTGACCGTGCAGGTGGTGCCGATGCACAAGCCGCTGCGGCGCGGGCAGTAACCGAATAAGCACAGACCCCGGTTTGCCAGTGCCCCCTCGACCCGAGAAGTGCGTGAGGCGAGAGCTGCCGGTAATCCCAGCACAATGCCCGCAGCCGGATATGATCTACGCATGCTTCTCCGCCCGTCCGGGACGCTGGTTCTTTTCGCAATGTTGTCAGTGGGGTTGGTGTGTGCTGCCCAGCAAGCCCAACCGGAATCGCCTGTGCACTACCATTTTGGCGACGATCCGAACGGAAAGCTGGGCTGGGCCGATCCCACTTATGACGACAGCGCGTGGCCACTAGCGCAGGATGGACGATGGCCCATACCGCCGATTTACTCGGATGGTTTTGTATGGGTGCGGGTACGCGTACCAGTTCCAAGTGACGCTGCAGGACAACTGGCCATCCGCAGCGAAAGGCCGTTGGTCCTGGATAGCGGCGTCACGGCTGTGGCAGACGAACTGTTCGTGAATGGCGTGAAGGTGGGCCGGCAAGGTAGCCTCCCGCCGCACGCTCAGCCCAGCCTTTACGGATGGGATGAGGTTTTCAATCTGCCCGCCGGCGTTGCGGCTCCGGGGGCATCGGCCGTGGTTGCATTCCGGGTGTGGTGTCCTCCGTATCTGCAACTCATAGGCGGCTCAGGCAGCGGACGCTTTACGATCGATGAAACCCGCAATCTGAATCTCGCCCGCCGTGCCAACATCGCTGCCAGCCTCGTGGCAAATGAGCCGGATGTCGCTCTCAGCGCCCTCATTTTTCTGCTGGCCGTCGGATTGCTGGTGGTGTGGCGATGGTCCCGCGGGCGCGAGCTTTTGCTGTGCAGCCTGATGCTGATTTCCTTGTCGCTGTTCTCGCTCTGGAGGGATCCCAGCGTTTTTGAGTCGACGGCGGTATCGTGGCGGACTTATCAGCTGATTTATTTTGCGATTCAAACGCTGGCCCAGGCCGTCGCCATCGAGTTTGTCTGGGCTGTGCACGGTCTGCGCGCTCCGCGTTTAAAGCGTCTAAACCAGTTGGCTCTGTTGATCTTCAACCTGACCGATCTCATTATTTATCTGTCCATGGCGCCGTCCGAGATCCTCACCTGGTCGATCCGGATGTCGCTGCCGGCACTGCTCCTTTTCATTCTTATTCAAATCGGAGTGAATGTCTGGGCGCTGATTTTCAGGAGAAGCAACCGCCTGATCGCAATTGCACTGATCTCAACCCCGGTCTCGATCTTGTTGTTTGTTTTTGTAAAGGTGAACGGCGTGACGATTGGGCCGTTCTATGAAACATATTTCGGGCTCGCATTCTTTGTATGTGAGTTTGCGTTGTTCGTCATGCTGGGGCAACGGGCGTGGCAGAGTTGGCGGTCGCGTGATGAGTTGCGGGTGGAGTTTGAAGCGGCGCGGGAGATGCAAGAGCAACTCGTAGCTCCGGCCGAGGATGTGCCGGGGTTCAAGATAGAGAGCGTCTATGCGCCTGCCAGGCAGGTGGGCGGAGATTTCTTCCGCGTGATGCCTGCAAGCGATGGCTCGCTGTTGCTGGTGGTGGGCGACGTGAGCGGCAAGGGACTGAAGGCCGCCATGACCGTGAGCACAATCATGGGCGCTTTGCACGACTTCTCCTCAAGCAGCCCGGCTGAAGTTCTGGCGCACCTCAACCGGGTCCTGCATGGACGCGTACGCGGATTCGTCACGTGCTGTGCGACGCTCATCGCGAAGGACGGCGAGGTGATTCACGCTAACGCCGGGAATCCCGCTCCGTATCGCAATGGGGCAGAAATGGCAGTCGAGCCCGGCTTGCCGCTCGGTATGCTGGCCGAAGCCGCCTATGCTGAAACGCGCTACCAGTTCGCGCCGGGTGACCGGCTCACGTTTATCTCGGACGGCGTGGTGGAGGCTACCAACTCGAATGGCGAACTCTTCGGCTTCGAGCGCACGCAGGCGATCTCCTCGGAATCTGCCGCCCAAATTGCCAAGACAGCAGAGCAGTTGGCCAGGAGGACGACATCACGGTCCTCTCCGTAACCCGCGCCGTCTGATCCCTGCGCCAGCATCATCCAGGATGCTTTCCCGAAGCTTCAATCGCGTTCCGGCCGCATGTTCGGCTATCGTTCAGCGACTGATCCTGCTGCGCCCGACCGCGCGAGGCGATCGCGATTTACTCGCAGAAAACGCGCACTTTCGTCGCGTTTCCGTCTTTGCCGTCCACATCCACAGTGAGGTCTTCGAGGTGGTCGATCAGTTCTTCGAGGTTCTCGGGCTTGATCTGCGACAACGTCAGGGGCACGCCGTGGCGGCTTAGCGCTTCGTCCAGTTGCTCGTGCGCCTGTTGGGGGATCAGGCTGGCAAGCCGCACGCCGGCGCGCAGCAACTGCATGGGAACACGCACGTTCACGGTCGTCGGTCCCTTCATGCCGGTCATGGATTCGTCGGCCTCGACCAGCACGCGCAGATACTTCGCGCGGGTCTTCACGGTGGCGCCGCTCGGGCCCGCGGTGGTGGTGTAGGTTGCAGCGTTGACGGTGGAATCGGGCTCGAGCGCGGCCAGCAGCTTCTCGGCTTCGTCGGCGGTAATCTTGCCCGCGGCGAGCAGTTCCAGGATTTGACGGCGATTCTTGTTCATACAATATCTCCGGAAGATTGAGGTGGTTAGAGGATGCGGACTACGACCTTGGCATCGTCTGTGGTAACGCGGATATGGGTGCCGGGCAGGCTGCAAATGAGGTCCCAGATCACCCTGATGGCATGCCAGGGATTGATGCGCCCGGCTATGGCCAGGCCAAAGATGACAATCAGGAGGATGGGCGAAAGCAGAATGACGGGTATCCACAACAAAAACAAAGGGATCCAGAGCGGAATGCAACGCCAGTGCGGGGTTTCGATGCGGACGATGGCGATATTCGGGGTCACTTGAGTGCCTCCAGCGCGCGGATCGCGTCGGCTGCGGAGATTTCGCCGTTTTTGAGGCGTTCCAGCACCTCGCCGCGCGAAGGCGTGGGGTTATGATCGACATATTCAAGCTGGCTTGCGATGCGTGTAAGTCTCGCTTTGATTGTTGGATAGCTCACGCCAAAGGTCTGCTCCATGTCCTTAATGGTGCCGTGGGAGCGGAGAAAGGCCGTGACGAAAACCTGATCTTCCAGGCTCAGGCGGGCCAGCTCGGGGAGAGTGAACTGGCCTTCGATGGCGATTCCCTTCTCCGGGATGCGCACGCGCTCGATGACGAGCGGCGAACCCTGAGCGATGCGGAGCAGGTCCTGCCAGTCGGAAGCGGATTTGGGGTTGGTTTGCATGTCGGTGGCTTGTGTTTCTCAATTACAACAGAAGTATTAATTAACTTTCTTAATGTTGTCAAGCAGTATTTGTAAGTTTATTGCGACGTTTTTGATCGGAAGGCAGCGGCCGCGCAGAAAACCGGGAAAGAATGCAGTTGAAGATTTCCACGCAGGTGATTGAATCGTCATACGCTTACGAGACAGCTCCTAAAATGTTCGCGAGAGGGGTTCGTGGAAAACGCCAAATGTTCGCTTAAGTGGTTACAAATTCGACCGAAATGTAACCACGGGAGGTTGCATTTTTGCGAGGCAACGACCTAGCCAGGTGCCGTTCTTCATGCGAATGACACTCTCGCAGGTTGCGAATCAGAGCAAAGCGCACCAAGTAATTTCGCGAAAGAGGCCTTAAGCGCGGGTTTGAGGCCTTAAAAGCGCAATTTTGCGCACACTTTTGACGCGTTTTGCAGCGGATTTGGCATCTGAGCGAGCGGTCTGCGATGCCGCCCGAGCCTAGCTCGGATAGGGCACCCGGCCGGTGGCTTACGCCCGCTGAAGCGGGCTGGCACGACGAACCGAGCAATCATTCCCCAGTCTCGCGACTGGGGCTAGGATATGCCGCCCGCGTTGCGAGCTCTGAAGCAGCTTCAACCACTACGCTACCGGAATCCCGGGAGCCGTTGAAATCGAGTCGGAGTGGACGGCAAGAACTCGCGGCCCACTCATCGCGATAAAGCCGCGATGAATGGGGCACAGACCTACCTATTCGCTGCCGCACAGACTTACTTGATTGCGAAGCTCAGGCGGGTGGCTGGTTCGGTGAGAGGGTGACTCAGGATGACAGAACATGAGCGAAAAACGGTTGGGCGCGGATTGGTCGCGGCGTTGCCACATACTTTGTTGCTCGAAGATTGAATGGGACGCACGCTCCAGGCTCGCGTAGCGGGACTAACACGCTGATGCGGGCTGGGTCCGGGCTTGACGCGGTTATCGCGATTGCGCGAGCTCAACTTTAGCAACTGCAGTTGCCAACTCGGACGAAGACCTTCCGCGGCCGGGAGGGTAAGATGGAGCTCCAGCTGCAAACACTTTCGGTGCGATCTTGCGAGCAAAGCCCGGAGCAACCTGCGTCAGCGCCCATTTCATCAGGAGTCCTGCCGTTACCTCGTACCCTAAAGCGGCACGCACGGCACTCCGCGCATCATCGTAGCGCCCACGATCCAGATACCAATTTGCCCAGGCGCTGTGCACACACCGCAAATTGTGGATGACCGACTTCCTCGCGCCTGCCGGTAGCTTCGAATCCAATTTCAGCCATTTTTCCTGTATCGCCTGCCAGCCGCATAAGCGCACCTCGTCATGGTCCCATGGGCGGCATTGCGATCCTTCAGGCGAACTGCTTTGATCGATTCGGCAGAGCAGCTTATTTACGAAACAGAAGGGCGTGACGAGCGCCAGACGAAGAAGAAAATCGTGGTCCTCTGCGAACCCGATATGAGGCTCAAACCATCCCGCCTCTTTGGCGACGCCGGCGTGAACCAGGAGCGTGCTGACACAGAACGGATCGCGTATCTTCACAAGGCTCTCGACCGCGTCATGGTCCAGCCCCATCGTCCCTTTGTAGCCCCTGCCGCCCCGCTGAAAGCCGGTTGCGCCCATGCCTCGCTCATCAACCCACTGTGCGTCTGTTATACAGGCCCAACTCTTGCCTGCAAATCGCTCGATCGCCTTCACCTGCAGTTCGAGCTTTTCCGGAAGCCAGAGATCATCTGAGTCCAAAAATGCGATCCACTCCCCGCGAGCCGCTTCAACCCCCAAGTTTCGAGCCGCGCTCTGTCCCTGATTCGGTTGAAAAATATAGCGAACCTGATTTCCTCCGTTGCTCTTCGCACAGAGAAACTCTTGAAGAACGCTTTCCGTTGAATCGGTGGATCCGTCATCAACCACAATGACTTCGAACTCGCGGTACGTCTGCGCGAGAACGCTCTGCAACGCAGCACGCACTTGACCCGCTCGATTGAAAGTTGGGATCACGACTGATACAAACGGCTTCTTACTCACAGGATGGCGTCTCCGATTGGTCTTCAGTTTTCCAACGGCCCGCGGTGATGCGTCTGGTTTTCCGACCCGGTTCCGCCACAGTCACCGCTGCGAAACCGGTTAAGTGACAGCGGTAGCCAGAAATAGGATTCTCTGTCAACATTGCAACTCGTAACCAGGTGCCGGCTCAATGACACTTCGGCATGATTGAATGACACTTCGGCGCTATTCCTATTCATTGATTCGCCAAGACAAGGCGGTCCGTGTTTGCGGTTTGGTGATTCCCGGTCTCAGAATCGAGACCGGGGCACCCGCTGATGTTGTTCGAGCTTTGTGAGACCCGTGCCGGGTTAAAATGTCTTGGTGCGTTGCCAGCGCGCGGATTGTTTTTGAATTAGAAGGGCTCCCCCAAATGAAACCTCAATTCCTCGTTTTCAGGATGCTTCTGGCAACAATGATCCTGCTCACAGTTCGTGCCAACGCAGCTCCAATCAACCTCTACTGCAAGCAAAGGGACCATGACAGCGCAGCCCGCCAGGTAACCGTCGACGAAACCCTTCAAACCGCGTTTTTCGGGACGGATGCTGCTTCACACGCGGACTTCGCCGAAACGAACATCAAGTGGTCTGGCACGTATGAAGGAGGACCTGATTCTCTCGAAGCCCATAAGGCCTCTTTTGTTCTTGACCGCGTAACCGGGGTCTTGGTGGTGCACTACGCCGAGAGTTTCGATTATTTATCCGAAGCTGAATTCGAGTGCGCTGTCTCGAGAATTAAGTTCTAGGCGGTTCGTCAGCACCTCATTCCGGATTCCGCCAGGCTTGGATGACGGACCGGACTGGCGGAAAGCAGCCCGCGGGGGCTAAAGCCCGCATTGATTTTGCGAAGTTCGTGGCACGAATGAATTCGTGCCCTTTCAAAACATGAGGCCTCGGAACATGAGGCCTCGGAAAGCTCTTCCGCAGCCTGCTAATGTGGTGTCCAAGAAGTTCCTTGCATAAAGCCCCGGAGAGTTTTTCCGCAGCCTTTCTACGAGGGCCTCGTCGGAAAGGAGCCCCGATTCGGCATCAGTGAATGAAAATTGTCGTAGCGCAGATTGCGGCATTCGCTCAAAGTATCAAAGACCATCGTCTGCGGGTCCGCCTGCGCGTACGGCTTCCACTCCAGTCCCGGTTGCGAGGGATTTCCCGTTCGGGCAAAGCTAATCCACGCCTGCGACACTTTATCCTGCAGGGCAAATCCGGCGGGAACACCCCCAGTGGCGACCCGCACCTCCGGCATATCCAGGTTATGAAAGACGAAGGCGAGTTCCGAAGTGTGGAACGCAGTGATGCCGCCGTTGACCGGGTATTCGTAGGTAAACAGATAGTTATAGACCGGCACGTTGCCGGCCTCGCGCTTGGCGGCGAGCGCTGCATTATTCGGAACCGCGAAGAAAAGAACATCCTGGACCTTCTGGCTCGGGAATGCTTCTTTGAACGCGGCCACGACTTGGTCTTTCTTGTCGCCGAATGCAGCCGTGAGACGCTCCTCGAGCTCCTGCTGGGTCCATGCGTTCTTGTCGTCGCCCGATGGCAGGTTGCTCCTAAACTCGCTGAAGACGTTGCCGAAGACCAGGGGGATGCTGCTTGACCAGTCGCAAAAGTCGCGAGTGATGTACTGGTCGTCGGCATAGACATTCCACATGAGGCGCGGCGCACCGGTGTCTGTGGCGACCGTCTTCAACGCGGCTTCGCCGGCAGTAATCAGATCGGGATAAGGAACGGCCTTCAGCTTGTCGATCTGGTCGCCAGTAAGGTTGAGATTCTTGAGCGTGGCGGCGGCGATCATCTGCCCTGTCTTGATGTTTTTGGCGGGGTCCTGGCTGGAAAGCACTTCGCCACCACCGCTTTCGCAAATGACCTTGTGGAAGAGACCTTTTGCGGTTGGAGTATGCATCATGTGCGCGGCCTTGCTTCCGCCGCCGGACTGGCCGAAGATGGTCACGTTGCCCGGGTCGCCGCCGAAGTTCGCGATGTTGTCATGCACCCACTGCAGTGAGGAGACGAGATCGGCAGTGCCGGTGTAGCGCGATTGCGCGTATTCGGGACCGTAGGCGGAGAGATCGAGGGTGCCGATAATGTTCAACCGGTGGTTCATGCTCACCACCACGACATCGCCGAACTCGCTCAGGTTCTTGCCGTCGTAGGCGTAGGCCTCCATCGACGAGCCGTTGGAGAATCCGCCGCCGTGCATCCATACCATCACCGGTTTTTTGCCGGCGGGAGAGAGGTCCTGCGTCCAGACGTTGAGAACCTGGCAGTGCTCGTTCTCGAGCCAGTAGCGATGAGGGAAGACGAACTCGTCGACGCCCGGCGCGGTCATGTTCACGATCGGACATACGGGTCCCCAGGCCTGCGCGCTCTTTACGCCCTCCCAGGGCTGGACCGGCTTCGGCAGCGCGAAGCGTTCCGCCTCGGCGTAAGGGATGCCGAGAAAGACAGTGGTTTTGCCGTCGCGGAAGCCGCGAAGCTTTCCGCCCTGCACCTGGACTACCGGCGGATCGAGATTGGGCGGTGTCGAAGACAGGTCGCTCTTTGCAGGCCTCTCCCTCGCAAGAGCCCTGGGGGCTTGCAGTGCGGTTCCGGCCAGCGCGCCGCCCACGAGTGCGGCGCCCCTGCCCAGCAGTTGGCGGCGATTCATTCCTTCAGTCTTCCCATCAAGCAAACCCAGTGTCATTTTTTCCTCCCTCGACAGCCGTGAATCTTTCTCAGTGGGCCATTTTATGCTCATTTTCCCGATCGTCGAAGATCGTCCATCACAGCTTGCGGAGTCGAGGCCGAGTGGGTTCCGCCCTGCGCACCGTCGGAAGGGCACGATCTGAAGAGATGTCTTATTTCGCGTCCTTCGAGCCGCTCTGTTGTTTCTGCGTCTGCGCCGAAAGCGCTACCATGTGGTCCCAGGTCGGCTGCAATTGTTGTGGATCGCGGATGCAGTCGAGAAACATGAGACGCATGTCTCCGGGAAAATCTGCGTTGGCGAATTTGCGATAGTTCCCGGGCAACGGCGGACCGCCGGGAGTTCCCGCCGCAGGAATCACAGGCGGGAGTTCAAAGGCATACATGCTGCCGCCTGCCAGGGGTTCATGCGGATACTGCATCATCCAGATGCAATTGTGGCTTTCCTCGATCAAGTCGGCGGAGACAATGGCCCACTGGCCGCCATCTTTTGGCAGAGCTTGCTGGCAATTCCAGAATTGAGCTTGCGGAACATACACCGTGGGATCGGAAAAGCCATAGGCATCGATCAAAACGTGAGCAAGGCCACGTTGCCGCACGAAATTCTCGGCTTCGAGAAGACCCTGGTTCCAATCGAGATTGGAATCGGCCACCAAGGTATATCCCGGGCGGCCACCGCCTAACCGGTTCAGGAATGGAAGATAGTAGGGATAGGCGCGTACGGCCGTGACCACCGATGCCATCGCCAGCGCAACCGTCAGCCATGCGCAGGCGAGGGCGGCAGGCCAGCCTGAATTCCGCAATTGATTCAGGGCGCGCGGCAACGGCGCCAGCAACAGAATCACCAGTGCGATGGAAACAGAGAAATGGCGGATGCTGAACTGGAATCGGCTAAGCATACATGCGCCGCTGAAGACTACAAGAAAAACCCACAGTGCCCGCCAATGCAACTCCATGCCTTGAGGAATTACGGCGAGGCGTTCCGGACGAGACCTTGCAACGAGAACAACGAACAGCGCGAGAACGAGCAGCAGGAGAAAAGCTAACGAGGATTTCAGCAGAAACAGGAGTGGAAAGTAAAACCATACGCCATGCGGATAGGTGTGCCCCAGGATGAAAGCAGGCGGCTTCGCGGTAAAGGTGAAGATCGCCAGACCACGCAGATAAATCCAGGGTGGCATGAGCAGGCGGCGCAGGACGAGCGCCGCCATGTTCTGTCCAAGGACGCTTAGAGAGTCGGTCGGCTCATTCCACGAGAGAACAAAGTAGACGGCATAGACGACGAGCGCAGCGAGAAAGACGCCCTTGGTGAGACTCCGCCAGCGCAAACGACGCCAGGCGCGAAGCTCCGCTTTGTCGGCCGGCTGTTCCGGCAGTGGACGCCAGCGGAGGCTGAGAATGAATGCAGGAAAACAGAAGAACAGAAGTCCTGAAGAAAATTTTGACAGCAGCGCTCCGCCAAAGGCGAGGCCGAAAAGCAGAACCGTCCTGCGCGACGGCGTGCGCCACATGCCGGCAAAGGCCCACAGCGTGAGCACGGCGAACAACGTGATTGCCATGTCGGTGAGGACTAAAGGGCCGAATGCGAGCATGACAGGCATGGTGGCGTAAGCGCAAAGGCAGAGGAGTCCGCCCCACCGATCACCGAGACGAGAGCCATAGAGAAAGAGGACGATTCCGAGTACGAGCGTCATTAACAACATGGGCTGCCGCGCCCAAAAGACTGTAGCGATCGGGTCATTCCAGCGAGTGATGAGCCAGTGGCCGAAGATCCATTCGCCGAGAAACTGCTTGAACATTCCACTGCCGCTGAAAGTCCACGATACGTGGGAGTAGTCGGCGTGAACACCGCGAACCACAAGCGGCAGCGCGGCCAGCACCTTGGCCAGCGGAGGGTGCTCCTCGTTCATCCGCATGTCGAGCTTCTGCAAACAACTCACACCCGCCCCGATGTGCGCCATTTCATCAAAGGTGACGGATTCCCGTTGCACAGCCCCCTCCGCGAGCAGGGCCATAAGGGCAAGGAGCAAGACCGCTCCGACTGGAACAAATCTTGACAGTCGTGTTTTCATTGGCGTCATCCAGATTACAGGATGATGGGAAAAGCGATAGGTCCGAATCGCAGGCTGGAATTGAGCGCAACGCTGTTACTTGCCATAGAGGTCGTGTTCCGACACAACGGCTTCGAGGTTTTCGCTGCGGCTGGAGCGATGCGCGGCGGTGAACATCGATCCGCGGGCAGGAACGACGGGAGCGAAGGACATGAAGCCGATCTTCGGAGCGATGTCGTCGTAGATGGCCTCCATGCCGCCGCGGATGGTGTAGGTCTCATGCCAGAAACCGGTGCCTCCGGAGTCGCGCAGAAAATTCTTCCACCATTGGCGATGCGGATCGGAGCGCGTCCAGCGCAGCAGCGAATCCATGTCGCGCCAGTACTGGCGCATGCCGGCGTGCATGGGAAAGAACGAGAAGACAAAGTTTTCATGTTTGAGCAGGCCGTCAGGCTGCTCCGCGACGGACTTGGAGATTCTGGGGCCGAAGCCGAACAGCGTTTTCAGTCCGGTGATGCGGTTGACGCGCATGCCGAGGTAAACCACGACGAGATCGGGATACTGGCTGAGATCGACGGTCAGACGCTTAACGAGAGTGGGCATTGGAGACCTCCTGTGGCCAGGAAGATTGCCGCGAGGCTCAGAATACCACCGTCGCCGCGCCGCACCGGGAGCGCGAGAACAGGGGGCAGGGGGCAGGGATCAGGGTCGGATGGTCATTTTGCCGACGCCGTCGCGATACTGGCTGGCGATGGTGAAGGCCTCTTCAATGCGATCGAGCGGCCGGGTGTGCGTGAGCACTGGAGCAAACCACGCGGGATGCGCGCGGAGCAGATTGAGAGCCTCGTCGGTTTCATGGTTCGAGCGGCGCACGTTGAAGATGGTGAGTTCCTTGCGGCGCATGGACGATCCGTCCATCTCGACAAACGCCGAGGAATGAATCCCGGTGAGCGCGACGCGGCCGGCATTGCGGGCAAGTTGAATTGCCTGGCTGGTGGTGTGCTTCATGGCTGCGCAGTCGATGGCGCAATCGACGCCGCGCTGGCCTGTGGCACGCAGGATTTCTTCGAGTGCTTCGCCGGGCTCGAGGGCAGCGTGGGCGCCGATGCCGAGGGCCAGCTCGCGGCGATGCACGACGGGCTCGACTGCCCAGATGCGGCCTGCGCCTGAGGCTCGAAGAGCGGCGATGGTCAACAAGCCGATGGGTCCAGCGCCAATGACTGCGACTGTCTCTCCCATGCGGATGGATGCCAGGCGAAGAGAATGGATGGCGATGGCGAGAGGCTCGTGCAGAGCTGCTTCTTCAAACGACATGTTCGGGGGGATGGGTCGAAAGTTGATGGCGGGCAGGTTGATGAGTTCGCGGAAGCAGCCGGGATGGTGCGGGTTCGAGAGAAAGCGGATGTTGGCGCACACATTGTGGTGGCCGCTCATGCAGAACTCGCAGTGATAGCAATAGAGTGCGGGCTCAATCGCGCCGCGGTCGCCCGGCGCGAGACCGGTAACGCCGGCGCCCAATTTGACGATGACGCCTGAGGGCTCGTGGCCGAGCAGCATGGGGTAGGCGTTGGGCGTGCCGCCGACCGCGCCTTCGGAGTAAGCGTGCATGTCCGATCCGCAGACTCCGACTGCCTGGATACGGATCTGCAATTCGCCCGGCGCAGGGGCCTCGAGCGGCATATCGGTGAGCCGGAACGTGAGCGGGGCGGTGAGTTCGGCAGCTTGCATTGGAGGTTCTCCCCTTAGAGCCGGTTGCAAAAATGGGCCGTTGTAAAAGGACACGATTTCAGAGCTTGCCGAAAAGATTCTGAACCGAGAGCGGAAAACTGGAAGATCATTTCTCAGCGGCTAAAGCCCGCAATCTTTCTGCGGATGTTGCGGCCCGACTAGAGTCAGGCCCTTGTTACAAAGCATGGTTCCGACATCGTTTTTCGGCAGGCTCTGCAGTTGCCCCAGAGTTTTCGAGGATCCAGGAAGTTTCATCATACGTTGAAAACCAGGAAATGCAGGTCCTTCGACTCGGTCGCTGCGGCGACCTCGCTCAGGATGACAATTCCATTTTGAATGCAAACTGTTCACTCAACAGGCTAGCGCGCTTTTTTGAAGACAAGCTCGGTCGGCCGCCAGTCTGACAGGCGCTTGTCGTTGATTTCGTCATCGCTGGCCTGGCTGGAGATCGAGGAGCGGGCCAGCAGCACGCTGATCTTGATTTTGCCTTTGATGTTATAGGCGCCGACAAGATGCGCCAGCCCCTTGTCAGCGGCGTCCATGTAGTCGGCGGGAAGAGCGCCCTCCGCGCCGGAGATGTCGACCGGAGCCATAATCATCTGATCCATGACGGGCCCATTTGTCTTCGCACCCGCCGTGTCGAATCGGACGATGAGGCTGGCTCTCCTGACGAGCGCGTCAGGGTTCGCCGTGTACTTGATGGTTGGAATGGTGACGCCCGACGGGTCAGGCTTGATCGTAGCCGTGTCAAACGCGAGATGGTATGGCTCTCCCTGCCATTTGGGCTGCGCCGGAACGTTTTCTGTGCTGCTCTGGTCCTTGCATCCCGCAAGGAATGCCAATGCCCCGATCGCAAATATGATGCCTTTTTTCACGCCATCCTCCATGGTCGAATGAAATGACGCGCCAGAATATCACTCCCGCGAACGTCTTGCATGTGACCTTCCCTGCCCTGGACAAGCCGGAGCACGTGCAGAATGGGAAACGGGCTCCAGGAATTCTGCCAGTAAACGTACGTCCCCACCACGCGCGCCACCGCACTTCCCCGTTCCTGCGAATCCGGCAATGAGGCGGTTCAGCGAGATCACGGTGCTGGAGCTACCGGATATTCAGCACCGATTTGTCGCACCCAGGATCGCGATCCAGTAGTTCCAGATTTTTCCGCGATAGGAAGCCTCTTCAGCCCAGACTCTGCTGGTTGTGCTCCGTCCCATCAAAGTGCGGCGTGGTCTTGTAGAGTTCGTATTTGCCGTTCTGCGCCGCATCGCTTGTGCGATCCAGAATGCTCTTGAGTTCGGCTTGCGTCAGCGGTTTGAATGTCCGCGCGGCCTGCAGCGCCTGGTCGAGAATCTGCTGTTTGTCGATGCCGGTAATCTGCACTGAGATGGGCAGGCTCAGGGAATAATGCAGAGCCTCGATTGGCTTCACGGTGTTGCTGTCAAGAATGAAGTGGTCGCCGAAGCACTTCATGCCCAGGGGCGCGATGCCTTCGCGCGTGAGCACGGGCAGAACCTCGTGCGTAAAGCTGCGGAAGTGCGCGTCCATGACGTTGATCGGCATCTGCACTGTGTCGAAGTGAAAGTTGCGCTTGCGCGCTTCATCGAGCATGCGCAAATGCACGTACGGATCCTTGTGACCGGTGAAACCGATGAAGCGCAGTTTGCCGGCCTGGCGTGCGGCGAGCATCGCCTCCATGGCGCCACCTTCAGCAAAGATGCGGTCAGGGTCGTCGAGGCGGATGACCTCGTGGAACTGCATGAGATCGACGTGATCGGTCTGCAGGCGACGAAGGGACTCGTCAATCTGCTGTGCGGCGGCGGCGTGCGTGCGTCCGTTGAACTTGGTCATCAGGAAGACCCTGTTACGGTAGCCGCCGGCGAGGGCTTTGCCCATGCGGATTTCGCTTTCGCCGCCGTTATAGTCCCAGCTATTATCCATGAAGTTAATACCGCGGTCGATGGCCTGGCGGGTGAGCTGAATGGCGTCCTGTTCGGGAAGCGACGGGAAGCCGATGTGATAACCGCCGAGGCCGATGGCCGACACGCGCTCGCCGGTGTGGCCGAGCGTGCGATAGATCATCCCATTGCTTTCGGCAGGGGGATTGGCGTGCAGCGCAGTAGTAAGAAGCTGTTGCGCGGCGATGGCTCCGGCCGCGGTTTTGACGAAGTTGCGGCGATCAAGGTTTGCGGGATCGGACTTGGCTGAATCGAAGGGCAACACGGCAATTACCTCAGCATGATTCTAGTAGCAAGGGATTGCGGGAGTCATGCCAGCGACCCGTGAGCTTTTCAGCGCCCCGCCGAGCGAAATGCCGCGGGCTTGAAGGACCATCTAATGAAAAAAGAGCAGTTGCGGTACACACAGCACGGCCGGGCCGGGATGGGCGGTTGAAACAGAGGGTAACTAATCGTCTTCGTTTCTTGGCGGGGCTCTGGAATCGGGGCGATGAGAAACGCGAGACCCGTATTATTCTTTGAAGTATGACCGACCATGAGATGGCGTTGAGGCTTGGAAACCATATTGTTCGGTTACAGCGTGATGTATCGGCCTTGCAGACGGTACTTGGGCAGCATCTGCTGGTGACTCCGGGGAACAGGCGCGAGATTCCCCGGGAGTCGCAGGCGGACAGGATTGCGACTGAGCAGGGGCGCAGCCTGGCGGAGGCGATTGCCCGGGAGAAAGATGCGTCTGCTCTGATGCACGCGCTGTATCGGGAGTTTGTAGAAGGGGTTTAAGCGGCTTCCCAAGCCAAGCGGATTCCAAGAGTCAACCGTGAAAAGAGTGCGGCGAGGGCGTGATAAAGACGCGTCACGGCGTTAGTGCGCATTGTTGTTGCTTCGCGGGCCGGGCTAATCGAACCGTATCGGTTGTTGAGCCGGTTGGCGGCTCACGGCACGTTGAAGGGGCGCAGGCCTTCGGCCGGGAAAAGGCCGGTGGGAGCAATGGCGGCGGAGGGCTGCTGGCGGAAGGTGTAGCGCACGAAGAATCCCGCCGAGGCATAGGAATAATTGCGCGTGTTGTTGGCGTCGAGGTATGCGCCAGCGAACCAGTGCGGGCCGATCTGGTATGCGACTTGGCTGCGAACGTCGTAGTTGGCGCTCACGCTGGTGACGTTTGGCAACATGGGATTGTTCTGGCTGGCTTCAAGCGCCTTGTCGGCGGCAAGGGACCACAGTGGAGTGGCATCTTCCTGAAATGCCTGCGCCCCGATGGCTCCCATGATGTTGTAGTGCCAGTGCGTCAAATAGTGGCCGGTCCAGGTGACGGGAATATTGCCGAGGAAGTAGGCCTGCGGGCTGAAGTATCCGCCCATGCCGTGGGTGAAGGCGTTCTGGTTGTTCTGGTAATGTATGGCGAAGAAATTCGCGCCGATGCTGAGGTTGCCGAATTCGGGTGCTGCGTAGGCGCGCCAGTAAGCTCCGCCGGTTCCGTCGATGCGATTATTCTTCTCAACGTTGTGGCCGGTGAGGTATTGTCCTCCGGCTGCGAAGTAGAAGCCGGACTGCGCATCGCCGTGAGCGAACTGCACCAGCCCCTGGTTGTAGACCACGCCGCCCCAGATCTGTCCGGGGGAAGCCTGGCCGGGATCGCGCAGTCCCGCGTAGGAGAGCTGCGAGTCTGTTTCGGAATCGCGCACGAAGCTGAGCGTAACGGGGCCGTTGGCCGGACGCCACTGAAAGCGGGCGGTGAAGGTGGAGACGAGAAAACTGGAGGGAGTGTATCCGCCGGCGATAGCCAGATGCGGAAAGGCGAGCTGCAGCTCGCCACCGAGGCCGACGGCGTTTTGCTGCGCGGGCGGGCTGAGTGCACCGATGGAGGGCGCGCTGCAGGGAGTGAGATTTTGCGATGCAGCGGCAGTGCCGATGGGCTGCGGGATGGTAATGAGGCAGGATGCGCCCGATTGCGATTCCTGTACAGAGATGTTCGATCCACCGTTGGCCTGGCCGGAATCGAGAAAGACCGGCTTGGCAATGGCAGTGATGCGCGCGTGGTAGCCGAGGGGCGCGGATGCCTCGAAGGGCGACTCGATGGCGGCCAACTGCGAATAACCGGGAGCGCCGCTCCGATAGTTGACGAGCGAAGTGCCGCCGAGCCAACCGCTGTATCCGCTCTCGATGGCGGTTAATTGCTGTTCGGCTTCTTCGCGCGGGCTGGGCGGATTGGGCTGACGCTGGAGGCGGATCCACGGACCGTTAAGTGGCGGCAGATTCTGCTGCTCGACTTGTTGATCGGTGGCTGGAGTGCCGGAAGGCGTCTCGGCTTGTTGAGTAGATTCGATCGGCTGCGCAGCCTCGCCAGAAGAAGCAGTCGCGCCGGCAGGCGGAGCGGCGATGGGCGCATTGCCGAGAGTTTCCGCAGGCGGCTCAGGAGCTTGCGGAGCAGGCTTCCGCGGTCTTCTTTTGTGAGGGGTTGTTGTTGCAGCGGGCTTTGGATTCGCGGGCGCAGGGGCAGCAGCGGCTGGCGGCTGCTGTGCGACAGGCTGCTGCGCTACGGGTTGCTGCTGCGGCGCGGAGAATGCGCCGGTAGCGGCATCCTGCGCGGAAGGAGTGTACTGCGCCATGTTCATTTCGGTTTGGCTGGGCTGCGCGGCCGGCGCGGCGGATGGTGGAGCACTGACCGGCGCATTGGGAACAACATGAACGATCGGCGCCGAGCTTTGCGATGCCGAATTGGACTGGCCGGCTTGCGCATTTTCCGGGCCCGCACTTTCACGCTGCGTGCTGGGGACGGAATTGACAGTTTCTTCTGAGGGCGGCAGGTTCGCGCGCCCCGCATATTGCGATGGCGGCGGAAGCTCACCGGGCGGCGTACTCTGCGGAGCGAGTGTATTGCTGGTTTGCGCTTTATCGCGCTGCGCGAGGACGCGGCCGGAGGGTGCGATGTTGTTGCCGGTTCCCTGCGGCACGTAGACGGGCGGCGTCGTTCCCTTCCCTTCGGAAGGATTGGTCGCATTTGATGCGGGCGGCAGCGGAATCGTGGGCGGCGGCGCGGTTGCGGACGGAGTCGGCATCGCAATGGAAGACTGCGCGGAGGATTGCGATTTGAAGGATGGAAGAGGCGCAACCTGTTCGGGGGTGGGCTGGGAATTGAGATCTGGATTGAGCAGGCGCTTGGTTTCGCCGGGAGCCGGAGCGGTGTTGGCGCCATAAGTAGAAGCGATGCCGGTCTGGAGGTTTGCGATGGATGCGCCGGGCGGAGTAGCAGCGACTGCGGCGCGCCAGTATTCCTCGGCGCGCTGCACATTGCCACGAGCCTGCTCATAGCGCGCGCCGAGGCCGAGGATATTGGGGTCGTTGGAGAAACGACTGAGAGCGACACGAAGCCAGACTTCGGCCTGGGCCATGTCGTTGGCGGCGAGGGCGGCACCGATGGCACCCTGGTAGTCGGCGGAGCCGGCATCGGTCATTGGAATCGATTTATAGAGAGCCAGCGCTTCTGGCGCGCGGCCCACGCGCATGTACGCTCCAGCGACGGCGAAGCGCACGGTGAGATTGTCGGGATAGTCC
This sequence comes from uncultured Acidobacteriaceae bacterium, assembly GCA_963782285.1. Classification (GTDB taxonomy): domain Bacteria; phylum Acidobacteriota; class Terriglobia; order Terriglobales; family Acidobacteriaceae; genus Telmatobacter. The sequence goes on along the minus strand of CAWAJH010000007.1, from coordinate 236,424 downwards.
TGCGAAGCCGCTTCGAGGATTTGAACGCCACGCGTAATCTGGCCGTTCTCCATGTCGTCGGTGGCGCGGCGAATCGGCCCAATCGGTCCATATGGTTTGTAGTTGTTGATGCTGGTCCGGGGTGAGATCGGAGCGAGCATCGAGGCGGGTGAGGACGGGATAGAGCGCCTGGTCGTTCTTCACGTTGTAGAGCAGCCATGCGCGCTGCAGATCAAGACCCGCTGGCATCATGCCGCGATGCAAAAGGTAAAAATTCTGGACGCGATTCAAGTAATCGTTGCCATCGACGGTATCGCCGACGGAGAAGTACAGGCTGGCGACACCTTGCACCCATTCGATATCCGACTCGAGCTGGCGGCGCACGGGAACGGGGATCCTGGAGAGCTGGGCGAGCGCTTCAGCATTGCGATGGCTCGCCATCAGCGAGAAGACGAGGCCCTTCCATGCATCGGAGGCGAGAGAATGCTGAGGGTTCAGAGTGATTTCGGTATCGCTGGTTGGTGGCGCGGCGGACTGGATAGCTGCCGGAGCGAGAAATGCATTGCGCAGAGAATTTGCTCGCGCACCGAAGCGCGGCCGCGTGATGGTCCAGGATGCGAGGACGATATGCGCGTTCTGGATTGAGGGGCGGCCGAAAGGTGAGGGTTCGATCGAAGATTGCGGAACCGGCATGGGCGGCGGCAGATCGTGCGTATCGGGCAGCGAATTGCCGGCGGGGAAAGTTTGCGGAGAAGGCTCTGCGGGCGGCGGCGTTTGCGGCAGAATGACAGGAACAGAGCCATCGTAGGGATCGGGCCCGTAGGCGGGAAGCGGCGGAAGCTTAGTGGTCTTTTCGAAGGGCTGGTAGTCGGGATCGAGCAGCCGCTGCAGATCGGCTGCGGTGACGGCGCGATGGGTTCTGAGATCCTGCTCGGGATAGACGAGCTCGTGCGCGAGACGATCGACCGGCGTGACAGAGGGCATGGCCGCGATGGAGGCGCGATAGTAGTCGGCGGCGCGCTCGTTGTCGCCGCGCGCCTGCTCGTAGCGTGCGGCAAGTGAGAGTACGACGGGATCGTGCGCGAAACGGGCAAGGGCCTGACGCAGCCAAAGTTCGGCCTGATTCTTGTCGTTGGCGGCGAGCGCAGCGCCGATGGCGCCTTCAAAGTCGCCCGCAGACGCGTCCTCCATGGGAATGGTTTTGTAGATGGCCAGCGCCTCTTTGGCGCGGCCGACGCGCGCATATCCGCCGGCGACGGCTTTGCGCACGGTGAGATTGTTGGGAAAGGCCAGCGAAGCGGCGTCGAGAATGTCGACGGCGCGCTGGGCGTTGCCGTTGTCCATTGCAGCAGCGGCGCGGCGAACGCTCCAGTTGGCCCAGATGTTCTGCACCGTCTCGCGCTGCGCGACTGTGAGATCGGCTGCGGCCGCCGATGCGCATGAGCGCGGAGTAGAGAGCGCGATCGTTGCCGAGATTGTAGAGCAGCCAGGCATTCTGGATGTCGATGCTGGGCGGCGGCAGCGCTTTCTGTTTTGCGTAGTACGCCTGCACGCGATTCATGTAACCGAACGGCGTGCGCGGTGTCGCCGGTGGCAGCGTACAGGCTGGCTTCGGTTTGGATAAAGTCGATGTCGGTGTTGAGCTGCTGAAGCACCGGCGCGGGAATCTGCGCGATTTCCTGCAGCGCCATTGCGCTCGCGATGGGTGGCGGCGAGGGTGGAGATGAAGCCCTTCCACGCGATGGCATTGTCAGGATGGGCGGTGAGGACCTGGTGGTAGATGGTCGTACGCCTGAGCGGTGTTGTTGCGAAGGAGATAGATTCCGGCAAGCTGCAATTGCAGATTCGCGCTCAACTGTTTGCCTGAGGCGGATTCGAGTCTCTGCGCGCGTTCGAGCATTCGCTGCGCGACGTCAAACTGATTGGCTCTGCTGGTAAATGGCCGCGAGCACGGAGAGAAAGCCGGGATCGCCCAGCGCAGTTTCGTAGGTGGCGGGCGGCATGCGTTCGACTTCGCTGATGGCCTCCGAGTCCTGGCCGAGCTCGTGATGCGCGCTGATGAGGCCCATCCATGCGGAGACGTTGTCAGGATTGGTTGCGAGCACCTGCGAGTAAAGCGCGGCGGCCTGTGGATAGTGCTTTGCCTCCATCAGAATGCCGGCGTACTGCATCTTGGTGCCGGCTTCGAGCGTGACTCCGTTGCCGGGAAACGGAAGCGCGAGGGCGAGCTTGAGAACGCGCTCGGCGTCGGCGGTGCGGCCCTGGGCCTGGTAGATGGCGGCGAGCCTGCCGAGATATTCGGGATCTTTTTCGAGCTGCGGGCGGACCGTGGCAGGCGCTCGCGCGGAGACGGCGAGAGCCTGTTCGTTCTGGCCGGCGAGAGCATCTGCGAGAAACAGCCCGCGCCAGCCGTCGAACGAAGCGGGCTGCAGCGTGATGAGCTGCTCATAGACGCTGGCGGCGGCCAGGTACTGCTTCTGCTGCAGGTAGACTCCGGCGAGGCCGTTGAGTGCGTCGGGGCTGTGCGGATTCATGAGTGACCGCGGCGCGATATTTCGCGGCGGCCACGTCGAATTGATTCTGGTTCAAGGCCTGCGCGGCTTCGCCCATGGTGATCCAGAAGCGCGAGTTGGCCAGCGCATCGTCGACGATCTTCGCCCTGTATCCGTTTTGCTCGGCCTGCGCGAAGTAAGTGATGGCGCATCGCCAAATCTCTTTTGCTGCATGCGCAGAAAGCCCATGCCGGCAAGGATGCGGCCGTTGTTGGGCTCCTGCTGCAGCAGCGCGCTGAAGCGCTGGTCGGCCTCGTCGAGGCTGGTGCGCATTGAGCGCCGCAAAGGCTGCGCGCTCGGCGGGTGTGCGCGCGATGCCGGAGTTCATCTGCGCGAGTTTGGCTTCATTTTGCTTGAGGTCGGCCGTGAGTTCCGTGTCGCTGGGATGAGTACTCGAGATATTGGCGCAGCTCGGCTGCGGAGGCAGGATTTGCGGCGTTCCAGATGAGCGCCTGGCGCAGAGCGGATTGCGCGGCGGGATCGTTGGGATGCGCCTGAAGAATGCGAATGCCTTCGGCGCGCGTGCGCTCGTCGTAAGTGAGCATGATGCCGAGCTGAACGACGATAGCGCGGGTCGCCGGGATTGCGATCGACCAGTGCCCGCATGCCGGCGACGGCTGCCGGCTTGCCGTTCGCTGTTCCGTAGAGAGTTTCGTAGTAGGCCAGGGCGATGTCGCCGTTGGGAGGCTCGTCGCCATAAAGCTGGCGATAGATGCGCATGGCATCGTCGCTGCGGCCCTGGCGCGCAAGTTCACCGGCCTGGCGAAGCTGATCGCTCTGGGAGCTGGTGCTGGACATGGCCTCGATGCGCGCGATTTCGGGATCGCCGGGACTGACGCGGCGTAGACGATCGAGGGTTTGATCAGCCTGGGCGGCGGCGCCGGTGAGCTTGTAGTCGCGGGCGAGAGCGGCGAGAGCTTCGGCGTTGTCGGGAGTGGAGAGCAGAATCTGCTGCCACAACTGGATGGCCATGTCGAGCCGGCCGCGGGCCTCGAGAATATGAGCTTTTTCAACCAGAATCGTGCGCGCAGCGTCAGCAGACCCGGAAGCGGCGTTCTTTTGAGCGTGAACCTGCAAGAGCGGCAGCACAAGGCAGCCCGCCAGGATCAAACTCGCTTTCAAAGGCCCGCAGCCCACCCTCATTGGCGCTTCCATTCTACGTTTAGTTTGCCTGCCGGACCAAACCCGAAACGCGCATCGATAAATCCGGTCGCGAACAGCGCGAGACATTGATCGTAATAGTCTTTGTCGGCCCCATAGAATCCTGTCGCCCCATCTCTTGCCCGAGCGAGACGAATCATTTGGCGAACGGCGGCGCGTGAGCCGTCGGGGAACGCGCGCAGATACGGGAGCACCGCCGCGGAGAATCCGAGGGGGCCGTCCGTTGTGCCCGCGATTCCATCCTCATCGACCTCTTCCGGAGGATCGTCGTGACGGTTGAGATAAGCGCTCATGGCAGCAACGGCATTGAGCACGTCGTTGCGCATCGGATCTTCGCGGTTGAGCAATCCGGCCCAAAGGTAGGCGCGGATGGCGTCGTAGCTGCCGGAGGGCACGGCGAGCTCAGATCCGGGCGGATCGGCTCCGGATTGTTCTGGTGCGTTCGTAGATTGACTCGAAGGATGTCCCAACGGATCCGATGCGCTCGGTTTGATTGCCGCATAGAAGCCGTCGCCGGGAACATACTCCACCCAGTCCATGGCGTAACCGTGGCGGGAACTTTCCTGGAGCAGGCGTGGAATGTTGAGCGCGATCTGCTGCCAGGGTCCGGCGGGATCGGCGACTGCAAAACGTTCAAAGAGAAAAAGCGGGAGGTAGCTCGGATTGATCGTCCAATCGGCGCCGTGCCGAAAACCTGCGGGACCGGGCAGCAGCATCTCGCCGAAGCCGGGCAGATCGGCGACTTCATATTTCGCAATGAGGACGAGCATGGCGCGGCCGAGGTCGGTGTCGGAAGGAACGTTCCATAGGCGACCCGCTTCAAGTAGCGAGTAGGCGATCCAGGTGTCGGCATCGGAGGCAGAGTTGGGATCGAGCATCGCGCCCTGACCGGATTTGTTTTTGCTCCAGAGCCATGCCGGGAGATGGGCGCTGAGGTCGCCGCTGGCAAGATTGGCCTGCGTCCAATCCAGAACGCGGTCGAAGGTGGGGCGATCGTCGGCAACCAGCGCAAAGAACATGGCATATGCTTGTCCTTCTGACGTGGTGTGCTGATCGCCTGTGGGATCGAAGACTCTGCCGCTTGCGGGATCGATGAAGCGCGAGGAGTAAGAATGCCAGAGCTGCCATGGGTCATCTTTGCAGCCGGCCGTTGCGGCCAGAGCCCACAGCGCGGCGATCAGGAGGAGACGCTTCCCTGCCCGCGATGTTGAAAAACCCATCGCAGGCGGTCCCCAACCGGGGCGGCATTTCGCCCGGAACTTGTGGCCGTCGGCTTTCTGCATTCAAAAGCATAGTACTGCGTGAAGATTGTGAATTTACATGTTGATAAACAAGGGGAAATCTGCAATTCGCGCTAAAGGATTCAGGCGACGAATCTTTGCGAATTTCGGCCTGGTTTTCCACAGGGGCCACATGAGTAATACCTCACGCTCCGCGCTGTCATCCTGACGGTGCCCATGAACTCTGTGAAGGGGCAGCGGAAGGATCTGCGTTTGCTTCTCAGGCGTCGATGAGGTCGAGCGCGAGGAGCAACCGCAGATCCCTCACTTCGTTCGGGATGACAACCGCCCTTCGGGATTCTCAATGAGTCGCCCACGATGTTGACGTCCCTGACCGGTGTAAGGCTGCGAGGTCTCGGACGAAAATCCTTTAGAGATCCGGCTGCCAACCATCCAATCAAAACGCGACGAACGTTCGCTCGCCTTCAAATAATTTTCGTAGCCGTTTTTTGCGGTTGCGCGTCTCTGTAGATAAGCTGATGGCGTTTTCCCAAGGCAAGCCAACCAACGATCTTGGCATCATGCATGCCACACAGCCTGCGCAGGAGTGCGTTGGAAGATGCAAGACAAGGCTCCTTATCTCATATCAAAGATTCGAGGCAATCTGCCGCGAGCGTGGCACCCAATTCTTCCTGAACTGCGATCTCCATCGTCATTGGTTTCAAAAGCCTGCAATGCGGTATTTTCGCGGAGCGCGTCGAATCCGGCGTCGGCGCTATTCGCCAATCGGTGTACTATCAACTAAGGCGGTGGGAATATTTTGGATCATGCTCCCCTACATGAATCGGTCCCATCACGATGCATCCGCATTGCTGGCCCACGCTCCTGAAAGCTATCGGCCGCTTTCTGCTGGTGCTCGCTGCCGTTGAATTGATTTCAATGCCCTTGACGCAGTATGCCTGGACCTGGGACCACTTTCTTCACGGTGGTATGGACTTCGAGTCGAGCCTCCTGTTTCTCGTGGTCTGCCTTGGCCTTTTGCTTGTGCTCCGTCATCATTGCCGGCAAGACGAGAATTTGCGCGTTCCGTGGTGGCGGTTATCGCTGCCCATCTTCGACACCGGCAAATCGGCTGCAATGCTCGGAATTGGACTCCTCTTGGCCTTTCATCGAGAGCGTCGAGCCAGTTCCGATCTGGCAACGTACAACCTTCCTCTTCAAATCTGATCCAGCTGACTCTCCTGGCACGCATGCTGGATGGCTCGCCGGTACGAGTCATCCGCTGTCCCTAGACGAAAGACCCCGTTCCGTCTACTGCGGAGAGACAATGAAAAAGTCTGAAGTGATTCAGGCCTGGTCCAGAATTCTGGGCGGCCGCCCGCCATCTCTATCGATCGAGATCACAAAAGAATGCCCTTTGCAGTGTCCCGGATGCTACGCATTTGATGCGGCGCATCTCGGAGGTTCAACGCAACTGCGTCAACTTTCGGATTTCAAGGGAGATCAACTGGTCTCGAGAGTGCTTGCGCTTATCGATGAACACAAACCGCTTCACGTGTCGCTCGTCGGCGGCGATCCGTCTGGTGCGGTACAGGGAACTCGAACTGCTATTGCCGGAGATAGAAAAGCGCGGTGTCCACACGCAGATCGTCACGAGTGCGTTCAGGGTTATTCCCGGCAACTGGACGGCATTCAAGAAATTGAATGTCGTGGTATCGATCGACGGTCTGCAGCCAGAGCACGATGCGCGGCGCAAACCGGCTACCTATGAACGCATTCTCAAGAACATCCAAGGGGCGCGAGTCACTGTTCACTGCACGATCACATCGCAAATCGCCGGGCGCCCCGGCTACCTGGATGAATTTCTCGAGTTTTGGAGCGGTCGTCCCGAGATTGTGAAGGTGTGGTTCAGTCTTTTTACTCCGCAGCGCGGGGCCACCGATCCAGAGATCCTGACGCCTCCGCAAAGGGCCGCTGTGATAGCCGACCTTCGGCGATTGCGGGTGGCGTATCCCGTTCTCGAAATGCCTGAATCATTGATTCGAGAGATGGAATCTCCACCCAAAAGCCCCAGGGAGTGCATCTTTGCAAGAACGACTCAAACCATCTCGGCAGATCTGAGAACGCACATTCACGCCTTGCCAGTTCGGCGGAGATCCGGATTGCGGCCAGTGCGGCTGCATCGCATCGATGGCGTTGGCCGCCGTTGGCCATCACCGCGTGTTGGGTGGGCTCACCGCCGGACAAATATTCCTCGCTTCAGATCGCGTCGGCAAAGGATTGAAGATGATGCGAAGAAAATTCGCAAGGCAAACGCCGTTTCAGTCAGGACCTTCCTCGTTCAACAAGGAGCAACTCATCACAAGCATTGGCAAGATGCGCGACTCAAACACCTAACATGCTTGCGCGTTTGCGTGCGGGGATGCCTCTCCGGTGTGCGCGCGTTTGATGTGGAGACGCTTCTGCTCGCCGTTTCAATTCTCGCAGCCGTGACGACAATCGTAGGTCTCATCCCTGCATGGCGAAGCTCTCGCGTTGAGCCGATGAAGGCGTTAAGGACTGAGTAGCCGTCTCGACTGCCGCCGATTTCTGGCATCGGCCTGCGCATCGCAATCGGATGCATTCTGTTGGTGCGATCCCGAATCGTTAGTAAAACGCGCAGCTAATTCTGTGAAGGCTTTTCGACGTGATCGACGACAAGGACGTCGACTGGCGCGTTGCCGCCTGTCATCTTCAGGCCCAGTTCATCATTCAATGCGGCTTTAAGGATGGCGGTTGTATCCGGCCTGGTTCCATCTATATTCTTTGCCGGGTCAGGCAGATAAGGCGTGAAGTCGAGGGTGAAATCGTATTTTCCAGTGAGGCCTGTGCGATCGACGATGGGGATATCAAGCGGCCCGGAGAGAAAGTCAGCGAACTCACCAACCGGCATCGATTTTGCGATTGTGCCATTGGCTGAATTCTCGCGGAAGGGTTTCGCGTCCGGCGCCGCCGCGGGCGTAAGCCTGGGTCCGCTTTTTGCAACGGTGAGTACGATCACTTTCATCTCTCTATGCTCGCGATGGAAGCTGAGACCAAACCGGTCGGCGAGCAGAGATTGGAGCATCCGCTTCATGGTGTCTTCGTCCACGGCGCCATCAGCTTTTGCCGTGATGTCGAAGTGATCTGACGTGAGCCAACCCGGGCCGGCGATCTGGCGGTCCTGGACGTGATAGGCGAGCTTGATGCATGTGTTGACAGTGACGTCTTGCATGCGAAGGGTATCGCCTGAGAATTCTGTCTTTCCGTCGTGCTCGAATTTGACGGATTCCCTGCTGGGCCTGATGGTGGCAACTTCGAAGGCCGGTTTTTGAGCCACTGCGCCGGCCAGGAACGGCTCCACAACGAGCAAGGAGAAGAAGACGAGATTGATTCTGAAAAGCCAGGTCATGCAACTGATACGCGCATGACTCTGGATCGGTTCACAGGAATCGATCTTAATCCTCGTACAACGTCAGGCGGGCTCTGGCCCTGGCACGCAGCCATTGCCGGCCCCAGATCGCCAGCAGGAACGCAAATACGATGACCAGCAGCGCAGCCAGCCATGGCACCTGCGTGAACCACAACGTAAGCCGCGTCCACCACGGCAGAAATCCCACATGATAGACCTGCGAGCCGAGGCGGAAAGATTGAAACTGTGTGCCGTGGAGAACCGAAACCGATCCGGCGATGTCGCTGGATTGCTCAACGGCGAGGAATGTGCTCATGAAGGGATCGAGGGTGGACGCGTCTTTGAGGTGAATGGCGACGATGCTGCGGCTCGCAACCGCGTCGTAGGGAGACTCGATGCCTTCAATGATGGCGTCGGGAGTTCCGCCGGCGGTGAGCATACCCGATTCGGTGCGCTGGTCGGATTGGAGCTTCCACCATGCGTTGTGAAGAATGCGGACGAAGAAGCCCTGCGTATCGCGCACCTGAACCTGGCCGCTGGTCAATGAGACCGGCAAATGATCGGCGAGTGCATTGAATGCGGGCTGGTCCGCGCCGGAGCCGATGATGAGGAAGTCGGTGTTGGCTCCGCTGCGCAAAGCGTCGGGGCCGGCAACCGTGACGCGCAAGCCGGGATAGCCGGTTTGACGGCCGAAGTGGCCCATGAGAGTGACGAAGGTTTCAATTTCCTGCGGAGTGGGCGTGGGCGGCAGCACGACGGTGGTTTCGCTGAGGTCGGCGAGGCGTGTGAATGGGAAGCCGGCGTTCGAGAAGAGCTCGAGGTTGGGCAAGGCCGCCCAATGCGGGTAACCATGCAAATCAAGATAGGAGTCGCGCAGGATCGCTCCCATCATGTTGATGGGCGTCGTGTCCGCGCAGTTGTTCGGTTTCTTGAGAAGCTGGAAGGTGAAGTCGAACGAAAGCGAGTTGGAGAAGGGGCGCAGATTCACAACGGGCACGGCCATGTCGGTCTGAGGCGGAATCGGCGTGGTGTCACGTCCGGGAAGGAGCGGGATAGAGCCGAGGAACGCGTCGTTCAACTTAACCTGCATGCTGGAGATGGGTCCGATGGGAACGGAATTGTACTGATAGAGGAGGTGCAGCTTGGCGTTGAGTCCGCCGGTTTCGTAATAGAGATCGGGCGGGATGCGGAAGTAGGTTTCGAGCGGCGCGGTGCCATCGCCCTGGAGCTGCTGGGCGGTGGCAAGATCCCAAAGCGAAATCCTCTGGTTGGTGACAGCCCAGCGCGGGGCGCCATCCGGAGCCTGCCTGTTGGGCAGCCTGAGACTTGCGATGGATACCTGGGAGCCGTTCAGCATGTCGCTGCGCAGGGCTACGGCCTGCGCCGCCACAATCGCGTCGTCGGCGTCGGTCCCCGTGACGATGAGCACCTTGCCGTAGGGGTCGCCGGGATTGGTGCGAATGGCGACGGTCGGCGTGTTCACTGTAGAGACATTCAGGTTCGCGGGAATGCTCGCCGGGTCTTCCGCGATGAGAATCACGTTGCCCGGCGGAATGGCTCCAACATGCACCGGAAAACGCACGGAACGATTCTCGGAGACAAGACCGAAGTAGCTTGTGACGATGCCCGCGGCTTGAATGGCCCTGAGTGAGGGTTGAGAGGGAAAGACGACGGGAAGATCGACGGGTTGAACTACTGCAGGATCGACAAAGGGCGTGGGCAGCGACTTGAGGTCGTCGGCAAATGGCAACAGATCGCCGCGGATATCGATGGATGTGTTGCGGTGAACGCGGGCCCACAGCGCCGTGTTGGCGGGATCTTCGCAAGTCATGGTGTAGTGACCGATGAACTCGAAGGTCAGGGTGTTGTTGTGAACGAGCAGATCCGGCGGAATCGTTAAGTCGGCTTCCTGGTCATTGGGGTCGGAGCCGCCAAATTTGCCGGGCGTGGGCTGAATGGTCGTGAAGGCCGTACCGTTGAGCGAGAGCCTGAGTTGGCTGAGTTGCGGAATCAGAGCGGGAGAAAACGCGTAGTAGACATGGATGATTGCGGTGCGCGGAACGTGGGTCTGGGGCAGCGTGAAATATATGCTGTGCTTCCGGTAGATGCTGTGCAGTTCGATTTGCGGAGAGCCGGCTTCAGCGAGGGTGAAGGAATCGTGATATTGGCCGGGAAGAACAGGAGCGTTCGCCTCGGTAACGGGGCTGGCGGGATTGGGAGTGATGGCTGCGCCAGCCGACTTAGTAGAGTTGGCGGAGCTCGTCGAGCTGGTCGCGGGATGAGGCACTGGTGAGGCGTTTTGCGGCTGCGCAAATGTTCTGGCTGCGGCGCCTGCAAAGATCGCGGCGAGAAACAGGATGGATGCGGAGCGCGCGATGGAGAGTGGAGTGGATTTATCTCCCCGGTTCTGTCTGTCTCTGACGATACTGAGGAAGGTGTCTCTGAGCCCGCGCATGGAAACCTGAAAGATGTGGCCGAGACTGCGCAACACCTGGTCGGGTTCGCGAGCCTCGCCCCAGCTGAGCCACGAGTCGGCGCGAGAGTAGAGGGCGACGGTTAAAACTTCCTGTTCTGCGAGGGTGAGGTTTTCAAAACGAACGCGCAAGACCGAATCCTCCAATGAAACCACTGAGGCGTGCAGTTCGGTGTTCGCAGCGGTCAGGGGAAAGACCAGGCGCACCTGCTGTGGGAGGTCGCCTGCCAGCGCCTCGCCGAGATGAATTCCGGCGCCGCCGTTGGAAATGTCAACTGTTTCGCCGGCGATCGTTCTTCCGTCATCCAGCTTGATCGTTAGCGGCGTCATCACCTTGATGCGCACCGTGGTTCGGCGCTGCATCAGTTCGCGGGCCACTGCGGTACAGACCCCCAGAATCATGACATTGAAGCAGCACCAGGCCACGTTCATCAGCACCGTGCCGCGGCGCGTTGTATCCCAGAAAAAGAAGCGTGGAATGGCGACGAGAAGACCCGCAATATTAAACAGAAGCATCACCAGAAACGGCTGCGCAATGCGGGAATCGAAGAACGTGCGACTGACCACGCCACCCTTCGCCGTAACGTTGAACCTGCCCAGCTTGGGATTGATGAGCGCCATCATGGTGGGCAGCAGGATGTAAGGCGAGAGAACGGTTTCGTAAATCTCATTCCAGAAGGAATGGCGGTGCTCGCCCTGGATGCGCGAGTTGGTGAGATTGGAAAGCGCGAGGTGAGGCAGAGCGTAGGCCAGGATGGCGGCCCAGTAGCCGGGAATGTTGGTGTGGTTGAAGAGCAGATAAATGAGAGGCGCGGTGAGAAAGATGAGGCGCGGAACCGCGTACAGAAAATGGCCCATGGCATTGAAGTAGCAGAGCCGCTGAGCGAACTTCAGGCCGCGGGCAAAGAGCGGATTCTCCATGCGCATGACCTGGATCATGCCGCGCGCCCAGCGGATGCGCTGGCCGATGTGCGCGGAGAGCCGCTCGGTGGCGAGTCCGGCGGCCTGCGGAATATTGATGTAGGCGGTGTTCCAGCCCTTCATCTGCATGCGCAGTGAGGTGTGCGCATCTTCCGTCACGGTCTCAGTGGCGATGCCGCCGATGTCATCGAGAGCTTCGCGGCGCAGGACGGCGCAGGAGCCGCAGAAGAACGAGGAGTTCCAGAAATCGTTTCCATCCTGGACGACGCCGTAGAAAAGCTCGCCCTCATTGGGAATGACTTGAAACTGCCCAAGGTTGCGCTCGAATGGGTCGGGTGAATAGAAATGGTGCGGCGTTTGCAGAACCGCGAGTTTGGGGTCGCGAAGAAACCAGCCGACCGTCATCTGCAAAAAGCTGCGCGTGGGAACGTGATCGGAATCGAAGATGGCGATAAGCGGAGAGGAGATCGTTTTGAGCGCCTCATTAATGTTTCCCGCCTTGGCGTACTGGTTGTCGGGGCGCGTCCTGTAGCCGATGCCGGCTTCCTGGGCGAACTGCTCGAACTCCTTGCGGCGGCCGTCGTCGAGGAGGTAGATGTGCAATTTGTCGGCGGGCCAATCCATATTCATTGCGCCGAGTGCGGTATAACGGACCACGTCGAGCGGCTCGTTGTAGGTGGGAATGAGGACGTCGACGTCAGGCCATTCGTCGGGATCCTCGGGCAGGCGACGGGGGCGCGGCGCAACGGCCAGATGGTTTGAAAGTAGCCGAGGAAGAGAATGACAAAGGCATACGCTTCAGCAAGAAGCAGACAAAGGATAAAGAAGACGTCGAGGGCTCCCCAGTGATTGGCCGGGTCCCGCAGGAAACGAACGACCTGGTCCACGCGCCAATATCCGTAGCGGAGGGTGCTGAACATGGACAGCATCATGAGGGTGAGGGTGACCAGGTAGGATTCGGAACTGCGCACCATGATCAGCGCCACGATGAGGCTCAACAAGCCCCAGCACGGCCTGCTGCATCCAATTGAGCGGCAAAATAGCGAGAAAACAGAGGATGACTGCGGCGACGATAAGGAACATAAGACGCAGGGCCTTTGTGAAGAAGTTCTCTCCTGCTCCAATACCCTGCCAAAGAGCTGCCGGCGTCATCGTTCGCTCCAGCGGACGCCGCGAAAGCCTGCACCGGCAGGTGCCGAAAGGCTCTTGACCCATCCCGCAAGGCTGGCGAAGTCCTCAGCCACTGGCGAGTTCGGCGCATAATCCATCACCGTCATTCCCTCGGCCAATGCTTCGCTGACGGATGGAGCGCGGCGCAGCACGAAGGGAAGAAGGCGATCGCCCAATTGCTCGCGGAGCACCTCGCGCATGTCAAGATGCAAAGGGAGTGTGGCATCGAACTGGTTCAGCACGTAAGACGGGAGTGAGGATTTGCCCGGCGGCGCGCCGTTGTGGTCGAAGAATGCGTCAATCGAGCCGACGCTGACCACGGAGTTCATATCCGGCATAAGCGGAACGAGGATCTGCGGAGCCAGGCGCATGATGCGGCGCGTGGTGGCGCCAGACGCTGTAGCGAGATCGATGATGACTCGGCCGACGCCGCGCGCGTGCTTTGAGATCTCCGTCGTCAGTGCGTCGGGGGCGGAGTTCTCGATTCCGTAGTTTTCAGGATCGAGCGTGATCATTTGGATGGGCGCGTCACCGCTGGAAGCCGGCGGACTGAAGGTGCGCAGATGCCCGGGTCGCTGATCGGAGGCGCCGAAGAAGAACGGCAACAAGCCATAAGCAGCAGTGTCGACGAGCAGAACGCGCTCTCCGCGCGCAGAGAGCGCGCGGCCGAGTGTGGCGACGAGACTGGTTTTGCCAACGCCGCCTGCAAGTGAAAAAACGGCCATTACCGGAGCACGAGCAGTTGCGGGGACCGGTGCAGCTTGTGCTGGCGGCATATTGCCCTCAAAAACTCCACGAAGGGCAAACCAGCGTGTGGCGAGGCGTTCGCGCGATCCCTGCAAAGTGTCTTCCGGCGCAGGCGGAGCCCCGGGCTGGGTTGGCGGTTCCAACCGTTCAGGGTTCAACCAGGCGGGCCGTCCGGTGGATTCACCCGGATCGGCGCCGGGCCATGGGTTGCGCGGCGGCGTGAAACTTTCCTCGCGCATGGGAGAAGGCGAGGTGCGCGGCGGCGCGGACCGGTACTGCGGAGGCGCCGCAAAGCCGCGGGAGATTGCGGCGAGATCGTCGAGATGCGAAGGCTCAGAGAGCGGAGGGGCGGGCGGCGGGTGAGGCGATTGCGGCGGTTCCCTGTCGCGTGCGGAATCGAGAGGCCGCTGCGGTTCGGCCGGGGGACGGGCGCGGAGGCGTTCCTCCTCCGTGGCCTGCTCTACCCGTTGCCGCGCCTTCTCGCGCGTCTGCGCACGCGAAGCCGAAAAATCACGATATTTAGCGCCTTGAAGATTTGCCCAGGAATAAAGCGATGCGACGTCTTCCGGGGTTTCGTCCTGGTCGAATTGCCCTTTGCGCTCCGTCATGGGTTATCCCAGCAACTTCCGCCATCGCACGAGTTTCCCCAGCTTACAGAGCCCGGACGCAGCTGTTGCAAAATGGAACACCGGGAACGCGCACCCGGATGGCGGGTATACTCACGGGTTATCCTAGTGGCTCGATCGTTAGCAGAACAATAACACTTGCAAGGCTGGCTTGCTAACACTTTCCTGCCATCCGGGGAGGGGGAAATGGCTCATTTTGTGCATGATGCGGCTTGACTCCCCAAGCGGTAATCAGAGCAGAAGCCGGTCATGAGTACCATGGTACCAGCGACGCAGATTACCGCAACGCAAAGCGGGCCAAAGCCATGGAAAATCACCGCGGCGGTCGCGATTTTTGACTCGCTTTGACCTCTGGATTTGGGACAGTTTACCGGTGCCGGACTTCGACGGACGTTCTGAGCGGCCATGGTCTATTTTCTATCTCCATATAACTGACAGCGACCCGACAGCAGATTGGCCTGCCCGATGTTTTGTACCAGTTGGATTGTTAGTGTAGCGCAGTGGGTGAGTTAGTCAACCCGCCGCCGTAGTCGGGGGTGTGGGAAGGTGGGAAGCGGTCGTTGCTTTCCACCTTTCCATGCCCCGTTGTCGTTTCGGCCTGCCATGCTGCTGGCGCCGGTGGCCTGTACCCCAACGACGAGTGCGGCCTTCTGGTGTTGTAGTAGATGCGCCACCGTTCAGCCAGCACCTGCACCTCCTTCAGCGAGTAGAAGATCTCGCCGTTCAGGAACTCATCGCGAAGCTTCGAGTTGAAGCTCTCGCAGTAGCCGTTCTCCCAGGGAGAGCCGGGCTCGATGTACAACGTTTTTGCTCCAGTTGCTGCCAACCACTTGCGTAGATTCTGGGACACGAACTCCGGGCCGTTGTCTGAGCGGATGTACTCGGGGATGCCGCGCTCGATCATGGCGTCGGCCAGAACCTCGATCACGTTCCGGCTGTTCAGCCTGCGTCGGGGACGGATCGCCAGGCACTCCCGCGTGAACTCATCGATCAGGTTCAGCATCCGTACCGTCCTTCCATCGTGGGTAAATGTGCTCACGAAATCGTACGACCAGACATGATTGGGTCTCTCCGGTCGCAGGCGCACACACGAACCGTCGTTACGCCACAGGCGGCCTCGTGGCTTCTGCTTCTGCGGTACCTTCAGCCCTTCGCGGCGCCAGATGCGTTCGACCCGGTCCTTGCCGACCTTCCAACCTGCCGTTTGCAACTCCACCGTGATGCGGCGGTAGCCGAAACGGCCGTATTGGCTGGCCAGAGTGATGATGGCTCGGGTAAGTGCATCTTCATCGTCACGCTGTGTCGGTCGGTAGCGCTGCGTGCCGCGTGGTTGTTTCACCAGTTGGCACGCATGTCGCTCGCTCATTCCACGCGCACTGGCATGGCCCACCGCACAACGCCGCCGCTCCGGGCTTAGAAGTTTCCCGAGGCGATGTCCTTCAACACCAGGTTATCCAGGCTCAGGTTCGCTACCAGCCGCTTCAGCTTCGTGTTCTCCTGCTCCAGCTCCTTCAGTCGCCGCGCCTGGTCCACGTGAAGCCCCCCAAACTCCTTCCGCCAGCGGTAGTAGGTCTGCTCGGTGATTCCGCCTTCTCGGCAGGCTGCCGGCGTCATCTTGCCGTTCGCAACTGCCACTTCAACCTGCCGAAGCAGAGTCACGATCTGCTCCGGCGTGTGCTTCTTCCCTCGTGCCATTCCAGGCTCCTTTCATACCAGTTTCTCTCATTGCAACTGGTACAAAAATCGCCGGGCACTCCATGCCGCCCCGGGTTTGGCTTGGTCTCCAACGCTCCAATGCGCGCGTCCACGGCCCCCGGCTGCGGATTTCCGGTTGAGACCCCTTCCAAGGCAATCTCTGATGACAAGCAGTTCAAGTCGTTCATCTCGGTGCTCAAATTACAAGTTAGAAGTAATCTGCTTCAGTAGTACTAGGTATTTCAGTGGATATTACCGCAACGCGGGAAAACGACGCGATCAATGACCTTGAATGAACCATACTAGTAGCCGATGAGTGGTCCCTTTGTGACCTCTATCACAATTCAATCTTCCGAATCCGCCGGAGGTAACATAAGGCCCGAAAGATGGAATAACTATCGATTCCCTTTTGCTGCCCAAAGGAACCAAGCCTCACAGAATAACTTGGTACTGCGCGAAGGAATTCGCTATATAGTCGCAAATACAACTTGCCGCACTCCGCTCTTTTCTTCGAAAACGCCGATAAGGTAAGAAGCAGGTACGACACGGTTCGCCAGGAAAGATTCGCCTCAGAGATTCTTTCGAATCGGACGTATATGAGAAGATTCGATTATCGCGCTGCCAGATTCCCAGTCGATCTTCCCGTTTGTCTGACGCAGGGAGATTCGACGCAGGCTGCCCGCTGCAAGGAAATCAGCACTGAGGGGATGAAGGTCGAACTCAGTGAGCCATTCTCTCCCCGCTCCCGCGGCACGGTTGATTTAAGTTATGAGAGTCTGATTCTGAAGGTGCCCTTCTGGGTGGTTCGCTCAGAACTGAATTGCAACAGCATTCAGTTCATCTACGAATCGAAAGAACAGAGAGACGCCATGGCTTGCCTGGTTGCCTGTTTATCCCACCCTCGGCCGTGCAGAAGCCTCGCCATGGTCCGGTCGTATCCAAGTCCGGCTGTCTTCTAGAGCTGGTTGCATAAATAGTTTGGGACAGTGCGGAAAGATCCCTCAGGGGCTAAAGCCCCCCTCTTTACGAGCCTTCAACGGCACGACTAAAGTCGTGCCCCTTCAAAACCGGATTTATGCAACCGGTTCTAGTCTTGGCCGCTGTGCTTGATCACGCTCTGGTCCGGGAGCAAGGGCGCGACCTCGGAATCATCCTGGACTTGATACTGAACAATGACAGAAATGCGACGATTTGAAGGATCCTCTGGTTTCTGGGCCAGACGCAGGCGCTGATCGGCAAAGCCGCGCACCTGCGAGACCTGCTCCGATCGAATACCCTCGGCCTGCATCAGCCTGCGCGCTTCGTTGGCGCGGTCGGTTGAGAGGTCCCAGTTATCGTAGTTCTTGATGCCCGAATACGGTTTGGAGTCAGTGTGTCCCTCAATTGAGAGATGATTCGGCAGCTTGCCCAGCTCTGCCGATAAGACCTTAAGGAGATCTACGAGTGCCGGTGTCGGCTTTGTGCTTCCCAGCTCAAAGAATGTGCCCTTCGCCGATTCCATCAGTTCAATGCGCAGCCCTTCCGGCGTGATCGTAATCTCGATCTGATTTTTCAGCTTGTCCAGCGGGTCGAGGTGATGGATTGATTTCAGAAGCTCCTCTTTGATCTTCTGCATGTCTTCTTTCTTGAGTGGCACGACCTGCTCGCCGCCATTCCGATTTGTCCCCACCATTTTGGCGCTACCCCTTGGATCCTTGAAGTACCCGCCGACTGCCTCCTGAATCTGCTTGCTGGTGTTCAGCATCCACAGCACGATGAAGAGCGCCATCATGGCCGTAACAAAGTCCGCGTACGCCACCTTCCACGCTCCGCCGTGGTGGGCTCCGTGGGCGGTCTTTCTTATGATGACGATGGGTTCTTGAAGCGTGGCCACTGTTCATGCCCTCCGAAGAATCTTCATGCAGCAACCGCCGCAGCAGGGCTGTCTTTCTGGCGGCAGGCTTTCTCCACTTCCTGGAAGCTGGGACGGACGTGCTCCGGGATCGCCCTCCGGCCCATCTCGATGGCTAGAGAGGGAGACATACCCTTGATAAATGCCAGCATGACGACGCGCAGTACGTGATAAAAAGCGTGCTCGTCTTCAATTAGTTTGGACAGGTTCGACCCAAGCGGACCAACAAACCCGTAACAGAGCAGGATTCCCAAAAACGTTCCTACCAGCGCTGCCGCAACCTTGTGCCCAATCTCCTCCGGCGGACCGCCAAGTGCGCTCATCGTCACCACCACTCCCAGCACAGCGGCAACAATTCCCAGACCCGGCAATGAGTCTGCCAGCGTGCTCAGCGCGGCCGATGACTCGGTTGCGCCGGCGTGGTGAACATCCATGTCGAGTTCCATCATCTGGTCGAGATCGAAAGCGCCAGCGCCTCCGGTGATCGCCATGCGCATGGTGTCGCAGACGAAATCGCGAATATGATGGTTCTTCAAAAAGTCAGGGTATTTTGAGAGGACCGGGCTCTTCTCGGGGGTCTCAATGTCGTTTTCAATGCCCGCCAGCCCCTCCTTGCGGGCCTTATTGAAAAGCGTGAACATCATCTTGAGTGAATCAATGTAGCGCTGCCTTGAATACTTGGTGCCCTTCAGAACGCCGACGACTCCGGCTGCAATCTTCTTAAGCACATAAAACGGATTTGCCGCCAGCAGGGTGCCGAGAGCTGCGCCGACGATAATCAGCAGCTCAGAAGGCTGCATGAGCACGAGCAGCGGCCCCTTTTCCATGAGGAAGCCGCCAAGCACCGCCCCGAAGACAGCGAGAATTCCGATGATGACAAACATGCGCAGTGTCCCTCTGGTAGATCACGCCAGCGATTCGGTCTTCCACGATCTGCGCGAGGAGATAGATTTACCGCACTTCTATCGGCAACTCGCCGTTGAATTTCCAGTGAAATCGCTGCGCCGGAACCTGATTGGGGCGTGGGGCCGCCGGCAATGCGGCCCTGTTCGAAGAACTCAGGCTGCACATGGCCCTTTGCTGCCACCCGGTACTCAAGAATCCTGCCATGGGATGTCCGAGAGAGAAAGCAGCATCATCCACGCCGGAGGCGAGCGGGAGTGTTTACCGATGAGTAATTGACGGGTGGCCGGTGACACGACCGGAGTGTACGTAGACTTGCGTTTATTTTCCGGGGCCGCGCACACACAATGCACGCATCCCTGAGGAGGGGTAGGGCCAGCCGCTAGGATCTGTGTCAGGCTTGCCCTCATTGAAGTCGAAGTGGTCTTCATACGATTCCAGAGGCATGCGACCGGTCACTTGGTGGCCGCTCCATTGATCTCCCGTCAAGAACAAATTGCCCTTTACATGCCAAGTGAAAGCTCTGGGAGTCTTGGTGGGGCCAGCCAGTCCAGGGGCTTCGACTGTCTTGTCGTATATGCCTTGGAGCTCAACCATATTCGCTAATCTCCAGTCGGAATAACCAGCCAAACGAAGACCGTGGCAGTATTTCATAGCACTTCTCCAGCTCACGTCTTTACCGTTGTCCCTCGCAGCCCACATGAGTCCGGTGGATGGATCAACCCAATACACGCGCACTTGAGGCTCCTGCGCCAGGCTTGCGGTCGCCGTCGGAAGCTGAGCCCTGGCGATCATGGTGACGGCAGAGAAGAGGACGAGAACAGCTTTTAGTTGCCGCGCGAATCTCATGCCAGTGATATTAGTGCCTGCCTGCTGGCTGATACGCCCAGATTGTGACCCTTTCTAAACTGACACAGCGCCCTGGACTGTGTTCCGGTCGAGTTGTCGCCTATCCGGACATTGATATGGTGTGACCCTGTCAACATCTTCGAATGGTCTGGGTAGTTTTTGCATTTGCCTTTTCGAGGACAGGATCAGCAGCAGCCGTGGCAGGTAATGGCGACGATTGATCAAGCTGATATTCGCGGGTCGGAACCGCATAATCATGATCCGTCGGGAGCTGCCTCTGACTACTCACGCGAGTCCGGCTAAAGGCCTGTCGCAAATGTCCGCCGAGGATTCTCCTTCGTGCTTGCTCCGGCTGCGGCTGACCGTGTCCTCGAGTTGGATAGCGTTATTCACGGGTTGATTGTTTTTGTTTTTCCTTTTTCGGAAAGTTCTTGCTTTTGTTCTTTCGTTTTTGGTCATGCTGCCATTTGTTGCTTGCAGGCCATGGCTTCGGCCTTGATTGCGATGGCCCAGATGAAGCCCAGCAATTCGCGTGCGACTGCCGTCATGACCTTCCTCTGATCCTTGCCCGCCATGGTCAGCTTCATGTAACGCTTGTGCAGACGATTCTGCGCCTTCCATGCGATTTCGATGATCTCGGCCGGAATCCCTTCGTGTCGCTTGCGCAGCTTTTCTCCAACGCGGGGCAGGTGTCGATAGCACCAGGCCGATTCCACCACGATGCGTCTGAGGTGCGCGTTGCCGGCCTTGGTAATGCCGCCTCGTCGAATGCGCTTGCCACTGGAGTCTTCGCTGGGAAATACTCCGCAATAGCCCATCAGCTTCCGTGCACTCTCGAAGCGGGAGGAGATGTTGCCCAGTTCGGAGGCGATCGTGACTGCCGAAATATGCGCCACACCGCGCAGAGCCTGCAGTCCCCGGATCACTTCCTGCATGGGCTGTGGGGCCAGCTTCACCACCTCGAGGATGGCCTCTTCCAATCGCTTGACCCGCGCACTCATGTGCTCGACTTCGTTCATACAATCCAGTAGCGTGACTTCCTGCGCCGGCTGTGTGTAGCGGACCTGCGCCAGCCACCTCATGTAGCGCTCTGTCCACGCCTTCAGTCCCAGTGGTGGACGCTGACCCGTGCGCAGCAGGAACTTAGTCAGCCGATGCCGCGCACGCAGCTGATCCTGCTTAGCCGCCTCCCGTTGCCGGACAAGATCGCGCAATGCCTCGGAGTCTTCGTCGGGAACCCACACTGCGGTTAGATCTCCGGAGCGGTGACTGCGTGCCAGCTTCAACGCGTCCCTGCGATCAGTCTTCACGCGGTCTCCGGGCTTCTTCGGCACCAGGCTCGGCGCCACCACCGCGCAGTCGACTCCCAACTGCGTTAGCTGCCAGTAAAGTACGAAACCCGTCGGGCCAGCTTCATAGCAGGCACGCAGATGTTCAGGCGGACCAAGCTTCCTGATGAACTTGCGGATCGAATCTTCGCGGTTGGCAATCGTTCCCAGGCTGCGTACCTCGCCATCCGGCTCGGCAACGGCTACGGCTATCGTTTCGGCATGGACATCCAAGCCCAAAAATCGTAACTTCTCTCTCATGACCGGTTCCCTCCGCTTGTGGCTCTGGACTGACGTTCTTCAAACAAACTCAGCCTAACCCACGACTAGCGCATCGAGCCGGTCACACCATAATGACTACTCCATTTTCGGGTTCTGTCCGGTTGGCCGGCGCAGCGGTAAGATGGTGCCCATGAAAGGCCCACCTAGGCCGAAGCGTCGCAACTGGACTTTTCGTGTCGTTGTTGTGCTGTTTCTTGCTTCGATTCTCGGGTTTCTGGGATGGTCCGGCTGGGTCTACGTGCAAATTGAGGACTATGCCGGCTTGGACCAGGCCGCACCGTCGGACGCCATCGCCGTTCTGGGCGCGGCGGAGTATGACGGACAGCCCTCCCCGGTTTTCCGCGCACGCCTTGACCACGCGCGCGATCTCTACAACCGCGGCATCGCACCGCTCATCATCGTGCTCGGCGGTACCAGCGGAGATGAGTACTCCGAGGGTGCAGTGGGCCGTGACTACTTGGTGAGCCTGGGCATCCCTGAATCCGCCATTATCCCCGAAACCGAGAGCCGAGACACCGAGGAACAAGCCCACCGCATTGCCGTCATCGCCCGAGCCAACGGTCTGCGCCGCCTAGTCGTGGTCAGCGACGGCACCCATGTGTTTCGAATTCACGAAATCTGCGCCGCCGACGGTCTCGATGTACTCACCTCGCCCCGAACACGCGTCTCCTTTGGAGGCGGCACCGCGGAAACCGAGCGCCTTGCGCACGAGATCCTCAGCTACACTGCCTGGCGGCTGCAGCTGCATCTGCATCTGCACTGAGACGGAGTGAGTCCCGGGGCACCTGACAGTAGCTGAATTGGCCAACTCCTGGTTTGTCGCTCACCCGTCAGTAACCCTTCGCCAAACATTTTTGGAGCGGCAAAGTCCGTTGCACCGGCCGATCATTTATCTGAAAGATCCAAACTGAACTGGTAGCGGCAGCAAACCAGTACAACGGGTGGGAGCAGAGCACTCTATCCAGCACACTCGTCGCTGGCGGAATTTCAGGAGTCCCGGTCTAGTTCATGCCGATGCCGCAGGCAAGAGGCGGCTGAACCCGGCCCGCAGATGGCCGTCCACCTCATCCACCGCAACGGGCCTGCTGAAGTAGAAGCCCTGGATTGTCTGGCAGTCCTGCGCCTGCAGGAACCTGACCTGCTCTTTGGTTTCCACACCTTCGGCAAGGACGGCCAGGTTCATGGCTTTGGCCATTTTGATGATGGCTACGGTGATGGCCGCGTCATCGGGGTCTGATGGAACATCTTTGATGAACGATCGAGCGATTTTGAGTCGATGCACTTTAAATTGCCTCAGATAGCCAAGGCTCGAGTACCCTGTCCCAAAATCGTCGATCGCCAATGTGACTCCCAACGTCCTCAGCTCGGCCATGATCGAAGCCATTAAATCCGCGTTGCTCATGAGCAAGCCTTCGGTCAACTCCAACTCGAGGTATTCGGGCTCGAGCCCTGTGTCGCGGAGGGTGCTGCGAACGAGTTCGCAAAATCCACGCTGGCGAAACTGAACAGGCGAAACATTCACCGCGACCGGTACCGCGGGCAGACCCCTATCCTGCCACTCGCGCGCCTGAGCACACGCAGCACGCAACACCCACTCGCCAATGGGAACAATCAAGCTGCTGCTTTCGGCAATCCCGATGAATCTGCTCGGAGGCACGAGGCCCAATTCTGAGCTGTTCCATCGCAGAAGCGCCTCCACCCCCGCTACAGCGCCGGTTCGGATGTCGACCTGCGGCTGATACTCCAGATAGAGTTCCTTTTTTGCGAGTGCCAGGCGCAAGCCGCTTTCCATCCTCAAGCACTGCTGGATCTCGTCCTTCATCTGGTCTGTAAAGAAACGGAAACTGCTTGTTCCATCATCTCTGGCACAGGACTTCGCTACGTCTGCTTTTTTCAAGAGCGTCTCGTAGTCCGTTCCGTGATTTGGGAAGACACTGATTCCCATGCTGCAAAAAACAGTGAGAGCGTGGCCAAGAAGGGAATACTCGGCGCTTAACATCGCCAGGATTCTTTCTGCAGTGGCGGCGACATCGCAGGAGTGATGTCCAGGACCGACGAGCACGCCGAACTCCGCGCCACCAAGCCTCGCGACAATGCTGCTCTCGCCTGCCCCGAGCCGGATGCGGCCTGCAATCTCCTGCAATAGCCGGTCACCAAAGAACTCGCCGAGGGAATCATTGAAAGCCTCAAACCGATCAAATTCCAGCAACAGCAGCGCTGCCTGACCGCCCGTTCGGCTTAAACCGGAGATGACCTCGTTGAACCTGTCATGAAAGAGCGTGCCGTTCGGCAATCCGGTCAGGAGATCGTAATATGCCAGCAGTTCGGTGCGGATCTCCTCGCGTTTCTTGGCCGTGACGTCTTCCGCGGTTCCGTCAAATCGTACAAGCATTCCGCCTTCCCATACGCCTCGCAAGTTGAGCCGCATCCATTTGACAGCGCCGTCGCGGCAGCGGATTTGCAGATCGATGCCATTTCCGGTGATGCCCCCGCCGACCGAAGGGTCGCTCTCATTCCACCGGCTTGGATCGAAGAATTGCAGGGATGCGTTCTCTGACAAGGCAGCTAAATACTGGTCCGCGGAATCGTAGCCGAGAATCCGCGCCATCTGCGAATTGAGCCGCAATGGATGGCCCTCCGGAGATACCTGGAAGATTCCGATTGGCGCTTCTTCAAATATGACCCGGTACTCCGCCATCTGTTTGTAAGCGGTTTCATAGCTGAGCAGATATCTCTGCAGAGAGTCGAGAGCTTCGGGCCACGGAGTTTGATTCGGAGCAGGGCGCCTGCGTTCTATAAATGGACGCGATGAAGCAGCCCCCGCAGAAGAATCCACTGCGGGAATGATAGGTTCGGATGATTGCGGGCCAGGATCAAAACCCTGCCTGAACAAAGACGCACCCTGAGCTTTGAGGGATTGCATGTTTTAACATCGGCTGGTCCGGCAAACAATTCCATGCCTGAAACCTCAATACGGGATGTTTTTTGGGCATTTCATCGCCTTTTCCTCATCTCCCTCAAGCAATCGCTTCTCCCTTGGCAGTCTTATTTCGGCTGAGCCTGTCGCGGCGCGCCAATCGATCTGAAACATTCCAATCGACATGCCGATAGAAAGACGTCCCTGCTCGCGGGGGCATATCAGGCGGTGGTGTGTCTGTCTCGGAAGCAGAAAGGGGACCTTGGTCCAGGTGGGAGCTCCGGATCATCGTTTCCGCTGATTCGCACCCCAGGCAGCCGCTCCAGCTCAGGTTGATCCGGCGATGAAACTCATGCGGAGATCGTTCGACAAAAGCACAATCGGTGGCATCCTCATCGCGCTGGGCGGAATCGGATGCGGTTTGATTCTCGATGGGGGCAAGATCGCACAAGTGCTGCAACCCACGGCGGCCCTTATCGTCATCGGCGGCACCATGGGCGCTGTCATGGTGCAATTCCCTCTCCCGGTTGTCATGCAGGCGATCGCCCATCTCAAGGACATCTTTCTGAATTCGGAATCGGAGTCTGACACCCTCGTACAGAATCTGCTCCACTATGCTTACAAGGCGCGCAAGGAAGGCATTCTTTCACTCGATGCCGAGCTGGCAAAGATCCATGACCCCTTCTTGAAAGAGAGTCTCATGCTCGCGGTTGACGGCGTGAATGCCGCTGATTTGCGCAAGATGATGGAATTGCAACTTGATTATCGCGGCGAAAAAGACGAGCGTATTCCCAAAGTATTTGAAGCCGCCGCAGGATTTGCGCCGACTATCGGCATTGTTGGCGCGGTTCTGGGGCTCATCCAGGTCATGCAGCGGCTCCAGGAAATTAATGAGGTTGGCAAAGGAATCGCAGTCGCATTTGTTGCCACCATCTACGGTGTCGGTTCGGCAAACCTCTTCTTCTTGCCCTGGGCCGGAAAACTCCGCATCCGGATTCGAGAAAAGCAGATCGTCCAGGAAATGACGCTTGAAGCCGTCCTCTCGATCATCGAAGGAGTGAATCCCCGGGCCCTTGAAATGCAGCTCAGCCGTTACCTGAGCAAAATGCCGCGGCGCGGCCTGACGAAAGTGGCTGGCCGATGAGATCCAGAAGGCGAAGAGGCGCGGCCACAGAACAGGTCGCCAGCCACGATCGATGGTTGGTCTCTTATTCCGACTTCATGACGTTGTTGTTCGCCTTCTTTGTCGTTCTGTTTTCGGCCACCTATCGCGACAACCAGGCCATAAGAAAACTCGCGCGCGCCATTCATAACGGCTTCCAGACGCTTGGAGCCTTCACAGCGGATGAGAGCGGAAGCGGCGGCGCTTATTCGACAGTCACGCCAAACGCTGACGACAACACCTCTCGGGTCCAAAACGATCGCACGACGATCAATCCGGCATCAGCCGGTTCAGTGGCCGACATGCTCGCGCTGCGGCGCCAGCTTGAGGCGGCGATCGGGAGGGAATTAGAGAATCACGAGATCGTGATTCAGGTAACGCCCGAAGGGTTTGTCATCAGCCTCAAAGAGCTCGGATTCTTCAATAGTGGCCAAGCAGATATGCTGCCCGGCGCTGGACAGAAGATCACGCGGATCGCGCAGGTTCTGGAGCGGCCAGGGCTTGAGATTCGGGTCGAAGGGCACTCCGATAATCAGCCGATTCACAACGCGCAATTTCGCTCGAATTGGGAGTTGTCGACCGCGCGGGCCATGACCGTGCTTGAGCTTCTTGTGAACGACGGATTCGATCCGAAGAAGCTTTCCGCATCGGGCTACGGCGAATATCGGCCCATAGCCGACAACTCGACTCCCGAAGGACGCCGCATGAACCGGCGCGTCGATCTCGTTGTGGTGCAGACAAGGAATCCTGTGTCACATAAACCGTTGAATGTGACGGACTGATCAAGAAGTCCAGCAAGGGGATTGCAACCGCGCTCGATCAGGCCAGGATCGCGGGCGTCACCGGGCGCACCTGCGGCACACCTTTGCTAGCCGGTTGGTGATGGGTGGGGTAGACTTAAAAGGTTGAACATGGTGAGAGCTCGTAGCTCAGTTGGTAGAGCAACGCCCTTTTAAGGCGTGGGTCGTGGGTTCGATTCCCACCGAGCTCACCAGAACCAATAACTTACGGCATCCCTTTCCGAATCCGGGTCCAATCTGGGTCCAAATTGCCGGGGAATCATAAGGCGCTTAATACACGCGTCATCACAAAAACTGCGCGAGTGTTCCGAAAGGGATAACCTTCGGATACTCCGATGCTGGCCGCATTCGCCTGTCGAATAGGAATCCGCAAAATCGCAGCGACGTCGCTATTTAATGTAACCACGCTCCCTGTAGTACTTCAGTGCTCCAGGGTGCAATGGAACCACTTCGCTGATCCCTACCTGCCGAATGTCATAGTAGTACGGTTGTGCTAGTTTGCGGAACTCATCCTGGTGCTCGTCGAGTGCTTTGGCAAGCGTATACGTAAAATCGTCAGGTGCATCGTCGCGCACGTAGATGACGTGGCGATCGCGAATCACCGTGGGAATGCGGTGATCGACACCACGCAGATACCCCATCGGGACAAGACCACGATTGAATCCAGGAATCTGCGCCAGCTGATCGATGAGTTGATCATCCATCTGCAGAAACTTGAGGTCGGCGAGCTGCGAGACCTCATACCAGGTATGCTGCTCCGGCGTGTTGGCTAGCACCGCGCCACCGATGTACACGTCAGCCGATGCGCGCTCCTCACGTTCGATCATCAGAGGATGGATAAAGCCGCCGCCTTTCGAATTGAGCAACTTCTCGTCAATGCCGTAGTACTTGAGAATCACTTGTGTCGCCTGATTGCCATCGACCCAGATTCGCGTCGGCTCAGTGCGGTTCTTGATATCGAAGAGGCTCTTGATGCCCGACTTTACCGACACCGCGATGAGCATGTAATTCGGCTGTAAGACGGTGGCCACCACGCGCACATTCTTTCGCGGTTTGTGGTCGTTCGCGTATGCGCCGCGGCCAAGGTATAGATCCGTCAGATTCATGTCGCTGGTGATACCGAAATCGGGAACACCGTCGGGCGGCGGCTCGATGTACCACGGGAGGTTGTCGCCTGTAGGCATTGTGGGCTTGGTCTTGTCCGCCACTTCGCGCGGGCCATAGCTCGACCAGCAAACCCAGCACACCTGCACGTCGTATCCGTACGGCTGCATTGCTGCCGTGATGGCATATGCCAACGCACCCCAGGGGCAACCTTTGCACGCCGCTGCAACAAGCGGCCTCTTTACGTCGATGCCATAAGGCGGCTTTGCGGTGGGGTCAGCCGGCGCCGATGTAATTGTGCCGGCCGTTTGAGCTTGTACCGGCGCAGCTTCTGGTGCGATCTGCGCATGCGTGCCCGTTGCCAGTACGAAAAGTAGAGCCGCTGTTGCCGCAAAAACTCCATGAACTCTCATGCATGCTCCTTGCGTTTTGTGCCCGTGTGGTTCCGATGTCCTGGCTGTTTTGCCTTGGCAGTCCGCACCGGTTCTTTCGGAATTCCATCCAGGTAAGCCCGAATCCTGTTCGTAGGCAGCCAAGTACGGAGTTCCTGATCCCGGCAAGCCACTGAGATTTTCAGGTTCCGGTCGATCCCCATATGGATTCTTTGGGAGGCACGATTAGCCCGAGTTGAGTCCGTGCCTCACTTTGATCCGAGAGACCATTGTCGAGTCCGAAATTCGTCTTGCAATCGGTAAAGCAGTTTTGCGTCGTGTGCGACCACGATCAAACGTTCTCAATTTCGAATTCATAGACACTCACGCTGATCGGTGGAACTTGCACCGTGTCAGAAAGAGCAGTCTGCGGAGTTTCCACGATTTTTACAACCGGCTCCTTGCCGGCTTCATTGGCTGAGTCCAAGCTGGGCGGCGCAATTTGATAGAGCTTGCCCGACCCGCGCAGCTTGACGCCGCTCATCTGCGGCGCAAACTCCTGACCCTCTTCCGTGGGATTGACCACGGAGAGGATGAGGGTCTTGCGATCGCTGGACAGGGCTGCGACAACATCCAGCGGGTAGGCGGGGCTCCCGATGGGGGATAAAGGAATATCCACAAAGGGGGTGCCGCGCACCGGCTGCTGGGGTGAATTCCCGCCGACTGCGACCGGAAGCGCGTTGAGAAAACGAGTCTGGAACAGCTTCAACACCAGTCCCTCCGCCGAGTAGCCCACGGCCTCGCCGGTGCTGTCGATCAACACCGTGCCCAGTCCTCCGGTGGCACAACTGGCGCCGATCATATCGGAGCGACGTAACAGTTCATGCAAGTAAAGCGCATAGGAGAGCGGCGTCAACATTCCCGGCGGCCGCAGGATCTGCCTGTCCGTTGCCTGGTAGCGTGCACCCCATTCATCGAAGATGAATTTGATGTTCTTCTCTTTCAGCGACGGTATCTTCTCCACATACTTTTCCCGCGCATCTAACGCTTCGCCGAGGCGGTTGGCCATCCTCCGCGCCCGGAACTGCAGGGGATCATCCTGGACATCCACAAAGGCCTGCTTCTGCGAGTCGAAGGCCAGGTCGGGAGACGCATAAGTGTGCTCGGAGAGAAAGTCGATATTGTCGGCGCACTTGGCGAGCAGCCATCCGTCCCAGTCATTGGTCCCTCCGAATGCAAAGGGCAGTGGGCCAGTAAAAGTCGGTGCCCAGATGTTGTTGAAGAAGTGGATGATTCTATCTCCGGCGCCAAAGGACAACTCACAGATGCTTGCCCCGGAGGAGGTGACCTTGATCGTCGGGTCCACTTTCTTCATGGCTTCGACGATGTCATTGTGTTTGACCCAGTATTGGTCGAGCGACATGTAGCCAAACTGCCAGAAACCATACATCTCATTGCCGATGGTCCAGAGGCGAACGTTGAAGGGCTCGGAATGGCCATTCTCCGCGCGCATTCTACCCAGGCGGGTGTCAGTAGAACCATTGCAGTATTCCACCTCCTCGGCCGCGACGCGCGCCTCACCAAATCCCGAGTTGATCGCGAGATCGGGCTCTGCGCCGAGCAGGCGGCAGAAGTCCATGAATTCATGAAGGCCGACGTCGTTCGACTCGATCCTGTCGCCCCACATCGGTTGAGGGCGAGGCGGGCGCTTGTCCCGATCGCCAATTCCGTCGTACCAGTCGTAGGCGGAGACAAAGTTGCCCCCCGGCCACTTGGCCATCTTGAAGCCCGCCTCCTTGTAGAGACGGAGCATGCCGGCGTGAAATCCCTGCACATTGTCGGCAGGCATCAGAGAAGCGGTCCCCACGTGAAATGCGCCGCTGCCGGTGCCCAGGATCTCCAACCGCGCGTCCGCCGTGTCGGCCGAGGAAGTGAACTTGAACGGGAATTTCTTGTACTCGCTGGAAAGCGCGGGAATCGAGATGGATTGCGAGTCGTCCGCGCCGGTTCCCCAGACCAAACGGACCATGACTTTGGCGCCGGGATCGCCGGCCAGATAAACGCGGCCTGTGTAAGACTTCCCGCGGCCCATGTGCAGTCCGGATTGCTGAATGCCGCAAGGCTCAGAACCGGCCAGATTGACGCGCGGGCTTTGCTTGCCCACAAAGGGCCGCACGGTATCCATCTCCACCGTCCCTGCCGGCCTCCATGGCTGCCCTGCGACGCGGCGCAAAGCGGAATTCGCCTGCGGTAATGGCGCATTGTTAATCGGGTTGGCAAACTTCCGGTCGGTCAGCATCTCGGCCCATGCCCGCGTGGTAGCCGGCTCCATGTAGCCGCCGAAGATCAGCGGCGAGACCGGCTCGCCTACTTTGGCCGCATCGATTGCAACCTGAATGTTTCCGGCTGGGGCGGCGAAGGCTCTCACCCCTTGATTCAACATGGCCGCACCTGCCACCGAGACCGTTATGAACTCACGTCGATCCATTGGCATCTTGTCTCTCCTTGCTGCTCGATTATCTTGCAGGTTTTGTAGGGGTCAATCTCCCGATGGGGACGGTCGCTGCTTGCTCTGCACGATCTTTATGTACCAGCGAAATGTTAACGTAGCGCGGCGGGTAAAGGATATGGCCCGTCGCAGCGGTCGGGGGCGTTGGTCGCGGGTTCGATTCCCATCGAGCACCACGCCCGGCCGTAACTTCCCTTCCACCCCTCGTGCCCGCGCCCAAGGGGCGAACCGTGTAAACAAATCCGCCACCCAGGTAAACAGTGACCGCTTGGCGCCGTCCAATCAGATGCAATTCATGTGCACCTTCCCGGCATAGTACGAGTTCGTCTGAACCACTACCCGGGCTTCGCGTTAGATGAGGTCATTTATAGGTGCAGGATCGCGCAGTTCCTTCTTAGCACGCCAGATACGGCTTCACTTGCTTGGCGATTCGGCCATGGGGGGAGTTTTCTATGGCGCTCGAACCGGAAGTCACTCGCGCCTCTGACCCGCTTGCTTATCGTAGACAGTTTGTTCTGAGTCCGCAGCCCCTGGCGGAGTTTGCAACCTGGAATTCCATGAAGATCGGGGATCATGCCCATCTGATCGCGCATCCCGACCTGAACTTGCTGCAGGTTCAAGGCGCCGGAAACTCGCTCACGCTGCTGGGCTACATTCTCGACGCGCGTCATCCGGATTCAGACGACCGGACGGTGTTGGAAGCGCTCTTGCCTCGACTGTGCTCTGAGGGAGAGCCTGCGGAACTGCTACAAGCGGTCAATCATCTTGGGGGACGGTGGATTCTGATCGTGGAGAATGGCGCCGACATCTGGGTTCTGAACGACGCATTGGCCCAACGTCAGGTTTATTACAACTCTCCTTCGGTTCCCGGGCAGGTTTGGTGCGCATCGCAGCCACGCATTCTTGCCGAGTTCCTCGGCCTCGAACCAAGCGTGCGGTCGGCGCAGTTTGTTGAGAAGCAAAAGCAGGCGGGGCAGCTCGAGTACTGGTTTCCTAATGACACCTCGCCCTACGAAGCAATCAAGCTCCTCTTGCCCAACCACTATCTGAATCTGGCGACGGGGAAACCAGAGAGATTCTGGCCGCGGGAAAACATCGGACGCGTCTCGATTCGCAAAGCTGTGAAACCAGCGGCAAGCCTCCTTCGCGGCCAGATGAAAAGCGCGGCGAATCGATTCCCTCTTGAGATTCTTATCACTGCCGGCTGGGACTCGCGAACCGTTTTGGCTGCCACGAAAGACCTCCAAGGCGATATCCGTTACTACACTTTCGTCGACGAGGGTACCAATCCTGCTGATATCGAGGTTCCCGCAAAGCTCCTGCCGAAGCTGGGACGATCGCATAACATACTTCGAATCCCCGGCAAGTCGGAAACGCCATTCAAAGAACGCTACCTCCGCAATGTGGCTGCAGCACATGAAACCTGGGTACCTGTGGCAGAAGCGCTGTCGACTTTTTGCAGACCCTCGGCGCTCAGAGTTTCCGGAAGCGGGTCCGAAACGGTTCGACAGCAGCTTCGACCTCATGTCACTGACGGAGTCACGGCAGAAATCCTGGCTGGTTTTGCCAAAGCGCGGCAGGAATTCGCTGTCGACGAATTTGGCCGCTGGCTTGCTGGCGTGCCGAAAAACTGCGACATCGGCATACTCGATCTTTTCTACTGGGAACAAAAGTGCGGGCAATGGCTGGCGGTTGGACAGACCGAATGGGACCTGGTCGGTGAATCCTTCGCTCCTTTCAATTGCCGCGAGCTTCTCGCTTTGCTCCTGCCGGTCGCGGAGCGTTATCGGGTCCCTCCCCATTACAAACTCTATCGGGCTTTCATCCGGCACCTCTGGCCGGCCGTACTGAGCGAGCCCGTCAATCCTCATAAGAAAAATAACCCCCTCTTCAAAGGCCGATCGAAACAGCTCATCATCAGGGACTATCTGAAGCAGGTGCTCCCCCCGAAGCTGCTTGCCGTTGCTCGCAGGTTGTACTCGACGAGTCGATGGCTGTAATCGTAATTCGTTTTAAAAACGGCGCGGAGGCGCCGCAAGGCCGAATCGGCGTAATTGCCCTGGAAACCCGCTGTTTACGCAGAACCGGCTCCCTTGAGAAAACGCCGCGAGGTAATTCATGATCAATCGCAAAGGAAACGTCTTCGAGGGGCCCACCGCAGTCAAGGATTTCCTGCATCCGCAGAACGCCCAGCCACTGCCTCTGGTCGAATTGCCCGGCGCGCTCAACCCCTTCCAGGAGAAACGTGTTCGGATTTTCGCAAAGCTGATGTACATGCTTCCCATGCTGAACATCAAGTCTTTGCCCGCCCTGAACATGTTGTTGGAAGCGGATTCCGCTGGCAGGCTCGACGGCGTCTCGACCATAGTCGAGGCCTCTTCTGGAAACACTGCGTTCGCACTCGCCGTGCTCTGTCGCATTTTTGGCATCAAGCAGATGATGGCGTTTGTGCCCTGGGACATCGCGCCCGGGAAACTGGATATGCTTCGCCTGGTGGGCGCCGAACCACGACTCCAAAAGGATTCCCTGGAGGGCCCTAGTGGGATCGAGCTGGCGCGGATTGCAGGCAGGGAAAATGGCCACTTCAACCCCGGCCAATACGATAATGACGCGAATCCTGCTGCTTTTGAAAGGTGGGTAGCTCCCGAGCTTTGGGACCAAACCAACGGCAAGATGACGATTCTGGCGGCTGGTTTGGGCACGACTGGAACCCTCGTCGGCATGAGCCGCTATTTTCGACGCAATTCACACAACGTCGCACTGGTTGGGGCCATTTGTCGGGCCGACAGCGCTGTACCGGGTGTGAGGTCGGAGGCTCGTCTGCGGGAGATCGGATTCGCGTGGCGCGAGGCCTCCGATTCGATCGTGGAAATCGGCACCAGGGAATCGTTCAAGTGGAGCCTTCAGCTCTGCAGGTGGGGGTTGATGGCAGGTCCCAGTTCAGGATTTGCGCTCGCAGGGTTGCTGCACTTTCTCGAGAACCAAGTGGGAAATTCGACCTTGGATCGTTTGCGAAATGAGGACGGTGAAGTCTACGCGGTTTTCATCTGTGGAGACACGCCCTTTCCTTATCTCGACAAATACTCGACGCACCTGGATCCATCGGATTTCTGATGTGCAAGCCGGTCCCTTCATCGCGCCGTTCGGGCTCGTCCCGCAGAAAGAACAGAATCGACGAGTATGTCGCAGTCAGCACGACGCGTGCGATGGTTGGTGAAGTTGGCTCGAATCGCAAGCTGGCTGTTCAAGCGGGTTGTAGACGGCGCAACCTTTCCGGCTAAGTGCAGATCCTCAACGATCTCCTCGTTGAGCGCGTCCAGCTGGCTCTCGTCAAGTCCGATTCCTTTAAATCGAAAACACACGATGTTCAGCGAGACAGGCGCAATTAATTCCAGCTCCGGTTCACTGCTGACCCGCTGTGCCAGATAGCTCGCCTGATTGCAGTTTCGTTCGATCACCCGGCCGATTCTTCGCGTCCCATGCTCCTTCAGTGCAAACCATATCTTAAGAGCGCGAAAGCCGCGAGATAGCTCGGGGCCAAAATCGCACGGCCACGGAGCACCGCCGGCCAACCCACGATGCGCTGCCTGTAAATAGGCCGGACGGGACCGATATGCCGCCAGATGCAGGTCGCCTCGCCTCACCAGAACGCAACCCGCGTCGTACTGGACCTGGGCCCACTTGTGAAAATCAAACGCCAGAGAGTCTGCAAGCTCCAGACCTCTCAACCTTGGCCGCAGCGCATCGCTCATCACTCCAAGCGCACCGAATGCCCCATCCACATGGAACCAGATCTTTTCGGCCTGGCACACCGAGGCCAACTCAGCCAATGGATCGATTGCGCCGGTATTGACCGTTCCGGCGGTCCCCACCACACAAAAGGGTTCCAGGCCTGCCCGCCGGTCCTCTGCGATGGCGTTGCGGAGCGCGTCGACCCGGATACGAAAATCCGCTCCGACTGGAATGCGGCGCAGCGATCCCGAACCGAGGCCAAGAATCTCCACTCCCTTTGACAGCGATTCGTGTACTTCACTTGAGGCGTAAACTACCAGGTCTCGAGGATGTCGTCTAAGGCCGTCGTGTCGAATATTGGTCTCGATAAGAGCGTTGCGAGCTACGCCGAGTGCGATCAGGTTGGCCATGGACGTTCCGCTGACAAGCAGCCCACTGGCGCTGGCGGGAAATGCAAACAACTCCTTGCACCAATCAACCACCTTTCTCTCAACGTAGATCGCTCCATGGTCTCGGCCGCCGCAATTCGAATTCATGGCTGCTGCCAGCATCTCCGCCACGATGCCCCCGGCAAGACCCGCCCCGTGCACCCAACCAAAGAAGCGGGGATGAATATTACCCGTGGCGTAGGGAAAGATTCGCTCCTTAAACTCCGCGTAAACATCTCGAAATGGTTTTCCCTCGAACGGCAGCGGCTCGTCGAGAGACTTTTGCGTCTCTGCCGCCACCGGTTGCCACACCGGACGCTCATCCACCGTTCGCAAAAACGCGATCGCATCGTCCAGCGCAGCATGGGCCGATGCGGCAAATGCATCCCAGTCGATGGGATCTAAGGAAGCCTCCTCTTGATCAGAAAAAGGCACGGAGTGTTTGTCAATCGCCGTCATAATGGACCTGAAAAAGCTGCGCTGGGCGCACGGGCATGAATTCCTGTGCCACTCGGCGCCCAGCTCTTCTGGGAACCTGGTTTGTTGGTGGAAGCTGCCGGGGCTTCCATGGTACCCGAATCCTTCTTACCGGCTATGTTCCCACGAAAGATGCATTGAACTCCAGCCACCGAACAGCCCTGGTAAGCGCAGAGTTGACGCCAGGTACACCGAGAGGTGTGAGTCGCGCAACCCTCCTCGTCAATTTTCCGGTTGCAGATCGAAGGCCGGGCGCAAGCTGCCATCCATATAAAACGGGACGGAGTTGTGCTCGTGCACGATGCGCCACTTGCCGTCGATGCGCTCGAAGCACATGGTGGCCCGCATCCAGAAGCTGACGGGGTGATCAACCCCTTTCTTTTTGCCGCTCATGCGCAGGTTGCCGTGGCCGTAGGCGTGATCGCCGCTGACGACAACGTTGAAGTTCTGCGCGGCGAGATCGATCGGCGAATCCCAGGTTGCGAGCCACTCGCGCTTGCGCTCGACGGAGATTCCGTCGTGGGAGAGCGGCGGCTCGAGATTGTAGATGACTGCGTGCGGAGCGTAGGACGCGGCGATGCCTTCCGGATCTTTGTTGGCGTGGGCGATGTGAAGAGCATAGCCGAGAGCGAGAATCTCGGCCTCGTCGGTTGAAGCGGGGGCTTGTGAAACAGCAGTCGACATGATGAATTCTCCTGGAGTTGGGATGGTGGCTTGCCGGGACGAAACTTGAGCGCAGACTGATGCGAGTTCAACGGGCACAGGTGCTGCGCAGGGGAAAGAAACCGAACAGACGCCGTTCGCGCAGAAGAATTCCAGCCCACGCGACGACACCGAAGAGGACGGGAAAGATGGCTTCGAACAGAGGGCTGCCGGCACGCATCTGGATGGCGACCGCTCCGCCGAGAAAGCCTGTGAGCATGACTGCGCCCAGCACGGCCGTGCGCGGAATGGCATAAAGAGCGGTGCAGGCGAGGAGCAGAATCCCGATGCCCACGCTGAGCGAAATGGGAACGCCAAGACGAGCAAACGCGTCCGTGACCTGGGGTGGCTTTACGAGCTTGCCGATGGCGTCGAAGAGCAGGAACAGAATGGTGAGAAGAGTGAGCACGCGGCCGGTCCAGAGGCGGCCCTTCGTGTTGGACCCGGTTAACGTGGTCTCGCCTGGCGCTTTGGTCTGCGCAATGGTGGAAGCTGGCGGGTGATGGGGGGATGAGCCGGCAGCGGAGTCAAGCAATGGGGAAGACGATTCGTTGACGGTGACGGCGGACATGAAAACCTCCTGATTCCTGGGAGCGTTGTTGAACAGATGAGCCGACGCAAATGCAAATAGCACTTTCGCGCATTCGAATTACACCGTGGGAAAGAGAATCTCTGTGACGTTCTGATCCGCGGGCGTGGTGCTGGGATCGGTAACATAGTGCTCGATATTGAAGTCGTCGCGCAGGGGAATTTTCTTCTCTGCGACGATTCCGAAGGCGCGCGTGTTGGCTTCAGGGAGCTGATCGAAGGGGCCTGTGAGCGTGAAGCGCGCGTACTTGCCTCCGTTGAGCTTTTCGTAAGTGAGCCCGACGGGCAGATCGACGGGCGGAGCGGAGAGCATAAAACCGGCGCGATAAATTCCCTGGACCGGTTTATAGAGCGCCGCAGCCCCCGTGATCTGGTTGTGCTGCATGAGGACAGGGGCGAACTTCTCCACTGTATGCCAGGCTTGAGGAGCGTTGGTGGGAATGTTGCCGATGCGCTCGAGGAACACGTAATGCGTTTCGGGGAAGTTGACGGTTTCCGGTTCTTGCGTGAGATGGATCGTGGATTGCATGTGAGACCTCCTATGCGGTTTGGGCTGGGAATTGGGGTTGTGGACGATCAGGAGAATTGGGGCACGTGAAGAGAAGCTCGAGATAGCGGCGGAGATGATCGAGGCAGGAAGCAGCAATCTGCGCGGTTTGCTGCGCCTTGGCCAGGATGAATGATCCCTGAATCACTGCCTGCGTATAGTAAGCCAGACTTTCGACCGTCCATTCCGGCGAAAGGCCATATTTTTCGACGGCTGCTTCGATGTCCGCCACCAGCGTTGCGGCATGCGCGCCAATGCAGCGGTCGCAGGCCTTGCGGATGGCGGGATGGGTTTCGTAGGTTTCCTGCACCATGGTGCCGAGCAGGCAGGTGTACTCGGGAAGCTCGCCCTGGAGGATGGCCTTCCGGAAGGCGACGTAGCCGAGGAGACGGTCGAGGGGATCGGCAAGGAAACGGTATGGAGCAACGGAGAAGATGCTCTCCGCAAAAGCGGAAAAGTGCTCCGCTGCGGCAAGCGCGAGGTCTTCCTTGCTGTCAAAGTGGTGGAAGAAGCTGCCCTTGGTGAGTCCGGCGGCTTCGCAAATGTCTTCGACGCGGGCGGCAGAGTATCCCTTGGCGCGGATCACGTAGAGAGCGGCATCGAGGAGCTTTTTCCGGGAGACTGCGAGTTTTTCGTGATGGAGGGTCATAAGGAAGCCGGCGAATTCAAAAAGTTGTCGGAGTCGTCGCGACTTGAGGAAACATACCAACTGGTTGGTACGTTGTCAACTGCTATTTTCTGGCTCTTTGACTGGTATTGCTTAGTTCGGCTTGAGGGTCGATCACTTTTCCACAGCTAACCACTACTTTTCCAGAGCCATTCATCGGTTTTCCAGAACAATTTCTCGGTTTTCCACAGCACATGCTTACTTTTCCACAGAATCGCAGCCGATCAGAAACTCGGATCAGAGATCTTCAGTCTGCGCAGACGGGCGGGGTCGGCAATCACGTTCATTTCAAAGATCTTGTCCTGCTTGACCGTGCAGCGAACGGCGATCCGCAAGCGGCCACGTGGCGCCACAACGAAGCCCATTGTCCGATCGACGAGCGCGGGGCGCGCAAACTGGGCAAGCTTGCTGTATGCCACTGCCTCTTTGGCTACGGCTGCCGCACCATTTACCTCCGTCGCCGACCCGCGAGGCACGGCCCGTTCATCGGCCCGGCGTCGAATATTCGGATCTAAAACCTCAAGGATTCCCTCCATATCCCCGGCGCGCAAGGCGTTAAGAAATACCTCAATCGCTTGACGCTGTAGCGAGAGATCAGCGCCGCCCGGCGTTTCGCTTCCGCGCACGCGCTGCCGGGCGCGGCTCGCGAGCTTGCGCGCGCCCGCCGGGGAGCGTTTTACGATCGGCGCGATTTCATCGAAGGAAACTCCGGATACCTCGTGCAGAACGAACGCGACCCGCTCTACAGGGGTTAGCTGCTCAAGAACCACGAGCAGCGCCAAGCCGACGGATTCCGCAAGCAGCGCCTCTTCCTCGGGATCGCTGCGCTTGCCGGCTGTCAATGCCGCATCTTCCCTCCCCTGCGGCTGACCCTCTTCGCGCCGTGACCTTCGCGAGCGCAGCATGTTCAAGCAGATTCGCGCGAGGACAGTCGTCAACCAACCTTCCATATTCTCGATCGC
The DNA here is from genome assembly GCA_963782285.1 of uncultured Acidobacteriaceae bacterium. Taxonomy (GTDB): domain Bacteria; phylum Acidobacteriota; class Terriglobia; order Terriglobales; family Acidobacteriaceae; genus Telmatobacter. The sequence goes on along the minus strand of CAWAJH010000007.1, from coordinate 198,231 downwards.
GTCGGTATCCGCACGATTCACGCGGAGCCAGCATTCCTGGACGGCATCGTCCGCTTCGCCGACGGACCCGAGCATTCGATAAGCCACTGCCCTCAAATGCGCGCGGCTTACCTCAAATTGCTCAATCAACCACTCCCTGCCACTCATCGGTCACATTCTCTCCTCGTCACGTGTCGTGGTAGTGACACGCGGAAGCGAGTGATTGTGACATGAGCGTTTCCAAAATGAACATGCCGAAGGCTCGTTTCTGAATGGGTTGCATTGCATTTCCGAATTGAATAAGGAGACGTTCCCTATGCATTCCGCCGTTCTTATCGTCATGATTCTAGCCGCCGCTGCGAACGCCTATGCGGCCATCAACGACTTCGCGCGCCCGGCCTGGATTCTCGAGAATATGAAAAGGCTGGGCATACAGCAGCGCTGGCTTCCCACACTCGGCATGCTTAAGGCGCTCGGTGCGCTTGGACTGCTCGCAGGGATCGTTATTCCGTGGGTTGGGATTGCTGCCGCAGCCGGACTGGTTCTGTTTTTCGTCGGCGCCATGGTCGCGGCAATGCGCGCTCATTGGTACGGGCACTTACCGTTTCCGCTGGTATGGCTGGCGCTCGCGGTTGCGGCGCTCGTGTTGCGGCTGCATTCTGTGTAAGCAAGACGCGATGCCGGCAGTGCGGCTCGCGCCCGTCGCAGTCAGGTCACCACGACGGGCGGCCGCGGCCCCTGTCCAATGCCTGGGCGACACGGCCGACCCTTTACGATGGAACTTGCAGTGCTAAACAGCACCGGCTGGATAAGGACAGCGGAACGACTATGGTCTCGGGCGAAGAGATTGTTGCGCTTCAGGATCGGTTGACGCGGGAGTGGCACCAATGCCCGGAGGCAAGTCCGGACGTCGCGGCTGGATCGCCAGCAGGCGAGACTGCAAGCGGGGCGAACGCAAAGGACGAGTGGCTGCTGGCGGTGGCTCGCCAGCATCGGGCCAACTTCGATTTGTGGCATATAGAGGACGAAGCGCGGGCGCCTGGCGCAACGGACGCAGAGCTCGCAGCGGTGAAGCGGCGTATCGATGCGACCAATCAGCTCCGCAATGACCTGAGCGAGGAGCTCGACCGCCTCTTGCTCGGCTGGCTTGAGCAACGGGGCCTGCCCAGCGCGGATGCTCCCCTTCATTCAGAGCCCCCGGGGTTGATCGTCGACCGGCTATCGATCCTGGCGCTGAAGATTTATCACACCCGCGAAGAAGCGGAACGGAGCGATGCGCCGGCGGGTCACGCCGCTCGCAACCAGGAGCGGCTTGCCATCCTCAACGAGCAGCGGGAAAGCCTGTTAGGATGTCTTGACGCGCTGTGGCGGGAGATTCTGAGCGGAGACCGGCGGTTCAAGGTCTATCGCCAACTGAAGATGTACAACGACCCGTCTTTGAATCCCGCCATTTATGGCAAAACCGCGTCCGGGCCCCGTCGATAATCGAACCCCATTGACGGAATTCGGGGTTCTGCGTATAAAGATGGCCTAAGCAGTGTTCCCCAGGGAAAGGTCCCCGCCCGGCTTTCACACGGGTCACGGGGGAAAGGAATGCGCTCCTCAGCTAGCTGCCATGACGCAAGAAGCTCGATCCGCGACGCAAAGCCGCAAGAAGCCCCAGACAACCGGCAAAGCCGATCACCGTGCTCGCACCGGCTCTGAGCCTGCGTTTCAGCACTATCAAACGGCTGTGCAGTTGTTGCAGCAAGGGAAATACGAGAAAGCTCTCGGCATTCTTGAGAAGCTGCTGCCCGAGGCCCCGCCGGAGATCCAGGACCGGTGCCGCATATATATCGCCACATGCCGCCGGCAGATGGAGAAGTCGAGTTTATCGTTCCCGACGCCCGAGGAACATTACGATTACGCCATCTCGCTGTTGAACACCGGCTATTACGAGGAAGCGCGCGACCAGTTCAGTCAGATTCTGACCGCGCACCCTGAAGCCGACTATGCGTTTTACGGGCTGGCGGTGCTGGAAGCAATTACCGGCCACGCGCAGGATTGTCTTTCCAGCTTGTCCCGGGCCATCCATTTGAACTCCAAGAACCGGCTGCAGGCGCGCGTCGACAACGACTTCCAAAATATGGTTGACGATCCGCGCTTCACCGAATTGCTATATCCTGAGATTCCGTAGGGCTGTTTTGGACTCAGTAATCGCTGCAAACGGTGATCTCGCACCGACCCCGCAACCCGGCCGTTCGGATACGCCGGCCTCCCATCCGCTGCGCGTTGTCGCGATGGGCGGAGGCACGGGACTGTCCACGCTGCTGCGCGGATTGCGCCGTCATGTTCCGGCGCCCGGCGAAACTCCCGATGCGACCTATGCGATTGGCGATCTGGCGGCCGTGGTGACTGTAACCGACGACGGGGGCTCGTCGGGCCGGTTGCGCCAGGACTTCAACATGCTGCCGCCGGGCGATCTGCGCAATTGCATGGTGGCGCTCAGTGAAGAAGAGGATCTGCTCTCAAAGCTTTTCACGCATCGCTTCAGGGGCGGCAACGGCCTGAAGGGGCACAACTTTGGAAATCTGTTTGTGGCCGCGTTGACTGAGATCACCGGTGATTTTGCGCAGGCTGTGCAACTGGCTTCGAAGATCCTGGCGACGCGCGGCCGCATTTATCCGGCGACGACCGCTAATGCGACGCTGGTGGCCAATATGGACGACGGTTCAATAGTGAGAGGCGAGACGAAGATCACGGCGAGCCGGCGGCGGATTGTGGAGCTGACGCTTGATCCGCCGAATCCTGCTCCCCTGCCGGAAACGCTGGATGCGATCGAGCGCGCGGATCTGATCTACGGTAGGTCCGGGCTCGCTCTACACTTCGCTGATCACGAATCTGCTGGTGGATGGCATTCCCGCGGCCCTTGGCGTGGCACGCGGCGTGCGCGTCTATGTCTGCAATTTGATGACGCAGGCGAACGAAAGCCTGAATCTGACTGCCTCGCAGCACATCGAGCGGATTTACGATCACACGCACACACAGATTTTCGACTACGCCATCGTCAATACGGGCCAGTTTTCCGCGGACACGCTGGCGCGCTACGCAGCCGAAGGCGCGGCGCCCATCGAGCCGGACACCGAGCGCATTGAGGCGCTGGGCGTGCGTTGCGTCGCCGGCAACTTTTCCAGCGAAGCCACCGTCGTTCGCCACGCCGCCGATCGCGTGACCGACGCGCTGCTGGAGCTTGCCGTAAACAAGGCCTCTCGCCGAAACTGATCAAGTAGACTGCTCCGGGCCCGCTGAAAGGCATCGAACGTCTTAGCAGTTTGCATCGAATGACTTCTCTACCCCGAAATGGAGATCCATGTTGAAATCTGAGCGATTGTTGTCTTTGTTGTGCCTGGCATGGGCCGTGGCTCCCTGTTTTTCGCAAGCTCTGGCGGCGGCGCAAAATGCCACGCGCGCCACGCTCGCGAACGGGATGCACGTCGTCATCGTTCCCAACAAGCTGGCCCCGGTCACGACAGTGGAATCCAACTTCATTGTGGGTGGCAACGAGACTCCGGACGGCTTTCCGGGGATGGCGCACGCACAGGAGCACATGGCATTCCGTGGCTGCACCGGGATGACAGCCGACCAGACCGCAGCCATCTATGCATTGCTCGGGGGCCAGAACAACGCGGATACGCAACAGAACATCACGCAGTATTTTACAACGGTACCGGCAGCGGACGTAGATGTGGCGCTTGAGGCGGAGGCGGCTTGCCTGCGCGGTGTGGATGACTCACAGGCGCAATGGCAACAGGAGCGCGGAGCAATCGAGCAAGAGGTGCAGCGCGATCTGTCGAATCCGACCTATAAGTTTGTGGACCGGATGAATACGGCAATGTTTGCCGGTACGCCGTACGCGCACGATCCGCTGGGCACCAAGAGCTCGTTCGACGCGACGACGGGCACGATGCTGAAAGAGTTTTACGACAAATGGTACTCGCCGTCGAACATGATTCTGCATTGTCGTGGGTGACGTGGATCCTGCGGAGACGCTGGCGAAGATCAAGCAGCTTTATGGCGACATTCCGAAACGTCCGGTTCCGGCACGTCCGGCGATTGACCTGAAGCCGTTCCAGTCGCAGACATTCACCATCGACAGCAATCTGCCTTACGTTCTGGGATTTATTGCATACCGGATGCCGGGAACAGATTCGCCGGACTACGCGGCCATGCAGATTCTGTCCGACGTGCTGGCCAGCCAGCGCGCGGATCTATATGGAATGGTTCCTGCGGGCAAGGCGCTAGCCGCCGAGTTCGGCCTGGCGGAGACGTACCGCAAGGCGAGTGTGGCTTTCGGCCTGGTGGCGCTGCCGGCCAGCAGCGATGCGAGCGGCGCGATTGCCGAGATGCGGCAGATCATTGATCGCTACGCGGCCAACGGCGTGCCGGCCGACCTGGTGGACGCGGCGAAACGCAGCGAGATTGCGCAAGCAGAGTTCCAACGCAACTCCATTCCCGGGCTGGCGGATGTGTGGTCAGCCGCTCTGGCTGCAGAGGGCCGCAATTCGCCGGAGGAGGACATTGACGCGATCCGCAAAGTGACGCTCGCCGATGTGAATCGCGTGGCAAAACAATACTTGATGAACGCGAGCACCATTACGGCCACGCTGAAGCCGGTGCCAAGCGGCCAGGCCGGTCGCCGCGAAGGGATTTGGCGGCGCGGAAAAGGTTACCTCCGCGCCCACCAAGCCGGTGGAGTTGCCGGAGTGGGCGAAGGGGCCGCTCGAGGAGATCAAGGCGCCCGTCAGCTTCGTTCCTGTTTCGGATACGAAGCTGCCCAATGGCATTCGGCTGATTGTCCGCACCGACACGACCAGCCCGACCGTGACGCGTGGTGGGATCGGTAAAGCACAACTCCGACCTGCAGACGCCGCCGGGCGAGGATGGGCTGGCCAGCGTGCTCGATCAGCTTTACTCCTACGGCACGCAGACACTGGACCGGCTCGCGTTCCAGAAGGCGCTGGACGACATTGCCGCCAACGAAAGCGCCGGCTACGGATTTTCGCTGAGCGTGTTGAAGGAGTATTTTTCACGCGGAGCGCAGTTGCTGGCCGACAACGAGCTGCATCCGGCGCTTCCCGAACACGCGTTTGAAATCACACGCGGCCAGACGGCGCAGTTCGTGGCGGGCAACCTGGAGAGCCCGGGCTACCGGACGTCGCGAGCATTGAATATGGCGCTGGTTCCTGCGGGCGACCCAGTTTTGCGCGAAACCACTCCGGAGACGGTGCAGAAGCTGACACTGGACGAAGTGAAGCAGTACCACGACACCACCGTGCGGCCGGACCTGACCACCATCGTGGTGATCGGCGATGTGACACCGGAAGAGGCGCGCACCGTCATCGAGAAATGGTTTGGCGATTGGAAGGCCTCCGGCCCGACGCCCAACACCACGCTGCCGCCGATTCCGGTAAACAAGACCTCGGCGGTGAACGTGCCCGACCGCGAACGCGTGCAGGACGAGGTGATGCTTGCCGAACAACTCGGCCTGAACCGCTTCGATCCCGACTACTATCCGCTCGAACTCGGCAATCATGTGCTTGGCGGCGGATTTTATGCCACGCGGCTGTATCACGATCTGCGCCAGGTTTCGGGATATGTCTACAACGTGAATGTGAGCCTGAATGCATCGAAAACGCGGGCGACGTATTCGGTGGACTACGGGTGCGATCCGCAAAATGTATCGAAGGCGCGGGCGCTGATCGTTCGCGATCTGGAGCAGATGCGGACTGAAGATGTTTCTCCGAGCGAACTGCACCAGGCCAAGGCGTTGCTGTTGCGCCAGATTCCGCTGAGTGCTTCGAGCGAAGACGCGCTGGCCGGGGAGTTGCTCGGCTACGCCGTGATTGGCTTGCCGCTGGACGAGCCCCTGCTGGCGGCGAAAAAGTACGTGGCGCTGACTGCCGATGACGTGAAGAACGCATTCGCCAAGGAGATTGATACCGGCAACCTGGTGCAGGTGGTGCGCGGTCCGGCGCCGCAGTAGACGGTGGGCAGCTGAACAGGAGTGCATGAATGCATTCAACCGCGGAAAATCCTCCTTCCGCCGATGGGGGAGTTTGAGATAGATTCGATGCACACGACCATCTGAATAACCAAGCGAAGTCAGTTCGGCAGCGGGGGAATAAATGAGCAAGACCAGGGTTTGGACGACGATTGGCGTCTGTGCATTTGCGTTTGCGATCTACACATGGGCACAGGGCATGAAGGCCGGTCTTTGGGAAACGACATCCACCATGACGTGGCAAAAGTCGCCCTTCCAGGCAATGAATGCACCTGCAGGAGCGGCGCCCAACTCACCCTTCGGCGGCGGAGCGCATACCGCGCAGGTTTGCGTTACGCAGGAGCAGATCGACAAATTCGGAACCGTTCCCCCGCAAACCAACCACGGATGCGAGGTGACCAACGTCAGCAAAACTTCTGGCGGAATGACAGCCGAGCTGACGTGCAACGGGCCGATGGGTGGCACTGGAACAGTGAAGGCGACATTCACCGACAGCACACACACTACAAGCCAGGTGCATTTCACGGGATCGATGCAGATGGGACCGAACCCCCTGCCGGTGGAATGGACCGTGGACTCGACTTCTGTGTATAAGGGCTCGGATTGCGGCAGCGTGAAGCCGATTGTGATTCAGTAGAGCTGTCGAACCGAGCAGTTGCGCTTCTTCCCAGCTGGCACACTATGTCTCTAAAGTGCGCTTGAGCTGGCCGCAGGCGGCGAAGATGTCGCGGCCGCGCGGCTGGCGGATGTAGGCGGGAATTCCCTCCCCTACCAGCAGATCCTTGAACGCTTCGACCGTGGCAGGCGCGGGTGATGTGTAGGCGATGCCTGGACCGGGATTCCAGGCAATCAGATTCACCTTTGCGGGCAAGCCGGTGCGGCGCACGAGCCGCGCGACCTCGCGTGCGTGTTCCGGCTGGTCTGTGACGCCGCCGAGCAGAACGTATTCAAAGGTGATGCGCTCGCGCGGGCGCAGAGGGACGCGGCGCACCGCTTCGATGACCGCCGCGATCGGCCACTTGCGATTGATGGGCATGATCTCGGCGCGGATCTCGTCGTTGGGCGCGTTGAGGCTGATGGCAAGTTTGGGGCGAACGTCCGGCGGCTCCTGTGCGAAGCGCTCGATGCCGGGAACGATGCCGGAGGTTGAAACGGTCATGCGCTGCGGGCTGAGGCCGACTTCGCGCACCAGCAGGCGGACCGCAGCCATGAAATTGTCGTAGTTCAGGAACGGCTCGCCCATGCCCATGAAGACCAGATTGACGCGATCGCGGCCCACGCGGACGGCGTGGCGATCGAGGACGGCGATCGACCTGGCCGGCGATCTCGCCCGAGGTGAGGTTGCGCTGCAGGCCGAGTTTGGCGGTGAGGCAGAACTGGCAGTTGACGGCGCAGCCGACCTGCGAGGAGACGCAGATGGTGGCGCGGGACCAGCTTTTCGGGTCCTCTTCGCTTCCGTCGCCGGCTTCGCCGCCGTCGCCTTCGGGCATCCAGACTGCCTCCACGGTGTCTCCTTTCACATCTGCACCTTCAAATTCAATGAGATAGCGCTCAGTGCCGTCGGTGGATTGGAAGGCTCTGGCGATCGCAGGGCGGCCGATCCGCCAGCCTTTGTCAGCCAGTTGAGGCGGAGCTGCATTGGCAATGTAGTAATTTCAGAAAGTCTGCGTAATATACTGAAATACATGGCTTCAGAGATTTGCTTTGCCACGAAAGGCTGGTTCGCCCAGCCCAACCAGTACGTGCGAAAGTGCTCCGGCATCCAATCCAAATAGAGCTGCCCCTTGCATCCGGCGGAGGGGGTGGCGGCGTCTAATAGGAGTGAGTTGGGTTGATTTTTTAGGCATAGCGGGGCTCAGATTAGAGTTATCTTAGCCGCAGGTGTGGCCCCTGGAACAGTTGGAACTGGTTTCTCGAATCCTCCAAAGTACGCGCTCGAACGCTGTGCGGTCTGCAGATTGGCCTACAATCGAATTTCGAGCGGATGCCGATGAACACTGAACGAAATCTTCGCCGCACCGTATTGCCGAACGGCCTGATCGTGCTGACCGAGCGCATGGAGCATCTGCGCTCCGTGGCGATGGGCGTGTGGATCAAGTCCGGCTCGCGCTGCGAGAGCGCGGAGATCAACGGCATCTCGCATTTTGTGGAGCACATGCTCTTCAAAGGCACGAAGTCGCGCTCGGCGCAGCGCATCGCGCGCGAGATGGATTCGATCGGCGGCAATCTGGACGCCTTCACCAGCAAGGAAACCATCTGCTTCAACGTGAAGTCGCTCTCCGACCATGTGCCGATTGCGCTGGACGTGCTGACCGATATGGTGCTGAATCCGACCTTCGCTGCCCGACATCGAGCGCGAGCGCGGCGTGATTCTGGAAGAGATCAAGATCGACGAAGACAATCCGGACGTGCTGGTGCACGAGCTGTTCACGCAGAGCTTCTGGAAGGGCCATCCGCTGGGCAAGCCGATTCTGGGAACCACGGAGACGGTGGGGCGGCTTGGCCAGCAGCATCTGTTCGGCTACCACGGCGACCGCTTTCACGGCGGGAACATGGTGTTTTCCGCGGCCGGAAACCTGGACCACGACCAATTCACCGAAGCCGTGGCGGAGAAGTTCTCCGCGCTGGCCGGCGGCGGAGCACTGCAGGAGCTTTCGGCGCCCGAGCCGAGCGCGCGCATTATTCTGCGCAACAAGAAAGCGCTGGAGCAGGTGCAGATCTGCCTGGGCGTTCCCGCGCCGCCGATTACCGACGAAAACCGCTATGCCACGCTGATTCTGAACACGGTGCTGGGCGGCGGCATGAGCTCGCGGCTCTTTCAGACCATTCGCGAAGAGCGCGGCCTGGCCTATTCGGTCTACTCCGACCTGAGCCCGTACCGCGACACCGGAAATCTTTGCGTCTATGCGGGCACTTCGGCGAGCAAGGCGCTGGAAGTGGTGGACCTGATTCTGGCCGAGTTCCGCAACCTGAAGGAGACGCCGATCGGCGAGGAAGAGTTGACGCGCGCCAAGGACCAACTGAAGGGCAATATTCTGCTGGGACTGGAAAGCTCGAACTCGCGCATGGCCAACCTGGCGCGGCAGGAGATGTACTTCCGCCAGTTCTTCTCGGCCGACGAGATCATTGCGCGCATCGACGAGGTGGATGCGGGTCAGGTGCAGGCGATGGCGCAGCGGCTCTTCGAGCCGGAGCGCATCGCGGTGACGCTGCTGGGCCGGCTGGACGGCGTGAAGCTGAGCCGGGCGCGGCTGGTGTGCTGAAAAGCAGCTTCTAGCTGTTAGCTTTTAGCCGGTAGCCTGTTGGATGCGGGTTTAACCACTGCGTTGAAACGCGACAGACTTCATCGGCGCCGACGATCAAACCATAGTTCTCGTCCGAAAAGCTAATAGCTAGAGGCTAGAAGCTAAGACCTGCTCTTCGAGCGCTCCATTTCCCTTTCGCGTCCTTACGTTGTAGCATTTTCACGGATGGGCCGGTTTGCGGTGGCCTGCTCCATGAGGGACCGGAATCCCATGAATTGCAAGTTTTCGCTCTCCTGCCGCGATCGCGCGCGCCGTGCTTCTCGCCCAATGGCTTTACACTGATGGAATTGCTGATCGTGATCGCCATCATTCTGATTCTGATGCTCATGGCCATTCCAACCATCGGCGTGATGAAGAAGCACGCGAACGAACTGTCTGCCATCAATTCGCTGCGCGCCATTACGCAGGCCGAGATCCAGTACGAGTCCACCTATCCGGCGAACGGGTATGCCTGCTCGCTGACGTCCCTGGGCGGCGAACCCGGATCGGGACCTCCTTCGCCTACTTCGGCGCAATTGATTGGCGCCGATCTGGCTTCCGGATACAAGTCCGGCTACCTCTTTAACATCACCAACTGCCAGAAGGTGACCATTAACGGCACCGACAAGATCACGGCATACACCATCACAGCGGTTCCGCAAGCGGTGGGCAAGACGGGCGACCGCGGATTCTGCACCGATCAATTTGGCGGCGCGGCGAAGTACGATCCGGCCGGCGGCACCAACTGCACGCAGCTTTTGCAATGACGTCCGGCACAAGGCTTCGCCGCAATGGCCGCTTGTGCGCCTGGGGCGTATGCGTCGCGCTGTCGCTTTGCGCCGGCGTGTCGTGCGTATTTGGGCAGAGTCCGGCGGCGCCCACCGCGCAGGATCTCGCAGCGCGCGTCGATCACCATTACGACGCCTTGCACTCGCTGAAGGCCGGATTCACTGAGGACTATGCGGGGCTGGGCATGCAGCGGAATGAAAGCGGCACGCTGTATCTGCGCAAGCCGGGCCGCATGATGTGGCAGTACAGCTCCCCGCCCGGAAAAATCTTCCTGCTCGACGGCAAATATGCGTGGTTCTACACGAAGGGCGACGCGCAGGTGCAGCGCATTCCCGCGAAAGAGCTGGACGATCTGCGCTCGCCGCTGCGCTTTCTGCTGGGGCACACGGAGCTCGAAAAAGAGATCACGGGCCTGAAGCTGACCGGCGCTTCGAACGGCCTGTTTACGCTCACCGGCGAGCCGAAGGGGCAGGAGAATCGCGTGACGCGGCTTTCGTTGACGGTGACCGCCGACGGAGCGATTACCGCAATTGAAGTGGAAGAGACCGACGGCGCGATCACGCGGTTCACCTTCACAAAAGAAGAGACCGACGCGGTGATTCCGGCAGACATATTTCACTTCACACCGCCGCCGGGCGTGCCCGTGGTGGACGCGCCTCCGCCGGTGTAGAGCGCCTTCAGAAACTCGCCCGAATCGCAGACTCCCTGAGTGAGAAAGGCTTGTCACCGTCTAAGGTGACTTGGCGCACTGACGCCAGCTTCGGGCAGCCTATTCTTCGCTTATCTCTGAAACCGGGTCCCCGTTCAGCTTTCTTGATTTTCCGAGATGCACGACTGTGCGAGGAGACTTTCCATGAAGAAGCAGTACGCTTTCCGCAGGCCCGCAGCCCTTCTGGCGATCTGCTGCGCGCTATTGCTTTTCCGCGGTTCTCTTGTTGCGACGGCGCAGGATCAGCAACCGGCACCGTCAGCCGCCCAGGATCAGCGGCAAACCGCTCAGCCTGCCAAGGAGATGCCGCCTATGCCGGGAAAACCTTCCGAGGGCAAGGCGATCATCTGCATTTATCGGCCAGGGGGTGCCGTCGGCTCCGCCGCTCATGACCATCTTTATGTCAACGGCGTCTATCTGGCCACGTTACTCAACGGCGAATATGCCTGGACTGAGGTAGGGCCGGGCACGGCTGTCGTTGCCGGGATGGCAAAAATGTACTATGGACCGAGCATCATCATGTCCGGCGCCGCAGCGGTGAACCAGACTCGGGGCCAAGCCGAGAGAACACGAGTCGAGGCCGAGGCGGGGAAGATTTATTACATGAAATGGAGCTCGGGAATGTTCGCCACGGGCATTAAAGTGGTGTTGGTCGATCCGGAGACTGGCGCCAAGGAGATGCACAAGCTGCATCCTTCAAAGCCTGCAAATACAGGCGAAGACAAAAATGACAGCAAGGATACGACGAAATAGGACCGGAGCATCTGAACGCCGGAAAATGGCGCGAAGCTGAATTACTTGCCGGGCTTGGCGGGAGCGCTGGCCGGAGCTGTGGGCGCACTCTCGAGCACCGAGTGCGAGCCGGTTGAGCGCATAAACAGAACCACCAGGCCGATGGACGTGCACATGAAGATGATGGCCGACCATGTGGTGAGCCGGGTAAGCACGTTGGCTGCGGCACGCGGACCGAAGGCGGTTTGCGAACCCTGGCCGCCGAAGGCGCCGGCAAGATCGGCCGAGCGGCCCTGCTGCAGCAGCACGACGCCGATCAGGAAGAAACACACGATGACGTGCAATGATGATTACAACGTAGAAGAGAATCTGCATTTTCGAAGCTGCTTTCCATCGAATTGGTGAATCGACGGAGCCGGACAAGAAATCGATGGTGCGGAAGAGGGGACTTGAACCCCTATGCCTTTCGGCGCCACCCCCTCAAGATGGTGTGTCTGCCAATTTCACCACTTCCGCATCGCCCTGGTAAGTATACCAAATGCTCGATTTCGCCGGGACCTGCGCTCATGCAGGCTGCGGAAGCGTGCGAGCGGCCGAAATGTCGAGGAGCGCGACGATTTATTCCTTAGCCGGAGCCGCGCCAGGCGCGGCAGCGTTGGCCAAGTCGAAATCGGATTCGGCGAGGCGCTCCATCCATCGCGCCAGAGCCTGCTGGTCCGGTGTGCCAGCGGAATGGGCGGCGAAGACGTTGCGGCGCTCTTCGGGGTTGCGGTTCTGGCTGAGCTTGAATTTGCCTTCGATGCGCGCGATGGGAATGCGAAAGCCGGTGATTCCAGCCAGCATGGTGCGGCGAAATCCGTCGGGTAAAGTGTGCCAATGGTCCAGGTAGGCAGGTTCATTGTGCGGCGATGAGACCGGTGAGGAGGGCCTCTTTGCCGGGTTGATCTTCAACCAGCGAGAGCGTGCCATAGGCGTGGATGGCAATGTAGTTCCACGTTGGGACGGAGAGCGGCTCGGTGTATAAAGTGGGCGAGACGTAACTGCGCGCACCTGAAAAAACGACGAGGGTTTCGCGGCCGGCGAGCGCCCGCCAATGGCGATTGGCGGTGGCGAAATGCCCCTCGATAAGGCCGTGTTCGCCCTCGTCTTTGACCACCAGCGGCAGATGCGTTGCGAAATGGGCGGGAGGAGTATCCGCAGCGCCGAGCGGGCCAAAGAGGATGGCGAAGGGATTTTCGCGCATGGCTTCAAGCAGGATGGCGCGATCGGAGACGTTGTTGAACTTTGGTATATACATGAGGACAGACTCTGAGCGCAAGAGAGCCGCGGCACGCCTGCGCGCTGTGTGGGTGTAAGGATAACAAAGAGCCGCTGCGGCAGCGGGGAAAGGCGCGCACCGGGCCGCAAAACAGAAAGTGGTATACACTCATCGCAAGATCATGCGCACAGCATTGTTGTTTATTCTGCTTTTAGCAGGTGTACCAGCCCTCGTCTGGAGCCAGAGCCCAACCGGCAATTCTCGAGTTATGACCAAATCCAAAGCGCCCACGCCCGCAGAAGTGCATCGTTCGGCCCTGGTGATTGATACTCACGCCGATACGCCGCAGCGTTTTCTCGACGAGCACTACGATCTAGGCGATCCGCTGCATGGCGGCGACTGGAACCTGGAGACGGCGCGCAAGGGCAACCTGGGCGCGGAGTTCTTTGCGATCTGGGCAGAGCCGGAGCGCTTCAAGGGGCAGTACGCGCATCGCACATTGGAATTGATCGATGCCGTGAAGCAACAGGTGGCGCGCCACAGCGACCTGATGGAGTTGGCCACCTCGCCGGAGGAGATTGAGCAGGCGCACTGCGACCATAAGATCGCCGCGCTGATTGGAGTTGAGGGCGGGCACTCGATTGAGAATTCGCTGGCGCTGCTGCGGCAGTATTATGCGCTGGGCGCACGCTACATGACCTTGACGTGGAACAACTCCAACGGTTGGGCCGACAGCTCGAGCGACATCAACGACGCGGGCGTGCCGCACACGAAGGAGGGACTGAGCGAGTTCGGCAAGGATGTGGTGTACGAGATGAACCGGTTGGGCATGATGGTGGACGTGTCGCACGTTTCAGACAAAACGTTCTTTCGGACGCTGATCATTTCGCGCGCGCCCGTGATTGCTTCGCACTCTGACGCGCGAGCGCTGTGCGACGCGCCGCGCAACTTGACGGACGACATGCTGCGCGCGATTGCAAACTCGGGCGGGCCCGACTCTAAAGGCGGCGTGGTGCAGGTGAACTTCTTTTCGGGATTCGTCTCGCAGCAGTACCGTGACGCGATGCTCAAGATGCAGCCGGAGGTGGACAAGGAAGTCGCGGCGTACAAAGACAACGCCAAGGCCGAGGGCCGGGAGGCGACGCCGGCGGAGATTGCGAAGATCCGGCGTGCTGCGGTTGATCGCATTCCGAGGCCACCGCTTTCGGCGCTCATCGATCAGATCGACCACATTGCCAAAGTGGCGGGAGTGGACCACGTTGGACTCGGGTCGGACTTTGACGGGATCGGCGGACAGTTGCCGGATGGAATCGATTCGCCCGCCGATCTGCCCAAGATCACCGCGGCACTGATGGCGCGCGGCTACTCCGCCGAGGATTGCCGGAAGATTCTGGGCGGGAACCTGCTGCGCGTATTTCGCGAAGTGGAGGCGACATCGAAGCAATTGACTGCGGTGAACCGGCCAAGGATCGGAGAAAAGCAGCCGTTTGAGAAGCAGCCGGAGTAGGCGATCAATCTCGTGCGACGCCGGGGGCTTTGAACAAGGGACCTGCGCGTTGACGCGCGGCAGCCGGTAGCGGAATCGAGTCCTGTAAGCGGTCGAACGACCTTATACTGACCTTTTCATCCAAATCCCGTCTGGAGAAAGCGAATGACCTCAATCTGCCGTCGTTTTGCCGTCCCGCTGGGGGCGGCCGCTTTGATTTTTTCTGTTGCCGTCTGCGCACAAGAGGATAAGACCGCTCAAAAACCTGCAACGCAAGAGAAGCCGGCCGCACAAGCTGAGCCGGCGGCTCCCGCGGATTCGACGACGCAAGGGTCGATCGACGTGGGCGGGCAGCACATTGCCTACACGGCGATTGCGGGCACCATCACCGTGGGCGCGACCGACACCGAGGATGCGCAGCTTGGGCCGGACGGCAAGCCGCTGCCCGGATCGCAGCTTGCGCTCTCGGCGCCAAAGGATCCAGCCGATGCGCAGCCGGTGGCGCACATGTTTTACGTGGCCTACTTCAAGACGGGCGCGAAGGCTGAGGATCGGCCAGTTACGTTCTTCTACAACGGCGGACCGGGCAGCTCGACGATGTGGCTGCACATGGGATCGCTGGGGCCGAAGTATGTGGAGACGGCCGGCGACACGCATCTGCCGGGCGCGCCGTACAAGCTGATCGACAATCCGGACTGCCTGCTCGACGTGAGCGATGAAGTGTTTATCGACATGCCGGGAACGGGCTTTGGACGGTTGGCCGGCAAGGACGCGGGAAAGGCGTTCTGGGGCGTGGATCAGGATGCGGAGGCGTTCGCGCGCTTCATCGCGCGGTTCCTGGTGAAGTACGACCGCTGGAACTCGCCGAAGTTCCTCTTTGGCGAGAGCTATGGGACGACGCGGTCGGCGGTGCTGGCCGACGTTCTGGAAAACGAGAAGAACATCGATCTGAACGGCGTGATGCTGCTGGGAGAGATCTTCAACTTTCCCATTGGCGATCGGCTGGGCGGAGCGCGCCCGGCATGGATCTGCCGTACGAGCTGGCGCTGCCGACCTACGCGGCGACGGCGTGGTACCACAAGAAGCTGTCGCCAATCAGCCGGCGGCGCTGGAGCCGTTCCTGAAAGAGGTGGAGGATTTTGCGCTGGGCGAATATATGCATGCGCTGGCGGAGGGAAACAATTTGAGCGACGCGGAAAAACAGCAGGTGGCGGAGAAGCTGCACGACGTACACCGGCCTGCCGGTCGACTACCTGATCAAAGCCAACCTGCGCGTGACCGGCGGCGAGTTTGAGAAGACATTCGACGACGAAGCAGGATTTGACGACGGGGCGATACGACACGCGCTTTCTGGGACCGACGCTCGATCCGCTGAGCGAGGGGGCGGAGTACGATCCGCAGAGCGCGGCGATTTCGTCGGCGTACTTTTCGCTGGTGAATCTGTATCTGCGGCAGGATCTGAAGTACGGCGCGGGCGAAACGTACTTGCCCAGTGCGCTGTTTGACGGCGTCCACTGGGATATGACGCGCCAGAGCGGCGGCCGAGCGGTTCAGCAGCGCTGGCGGGCTGAACGTGAGCGCCGACCTGGCCGAGGCGATGAAGACGAATCCGCGGCTGAAGGTGATGGTGAACGACGGCTACTACGACCTGGCCACGCCGTTTTTTGCGGCGGAGTACGAAGAGAAGCATCTGCCGATTCCCGCGTCGCTGACGAAAAACATTGAATACGACTGGTACGAGTCGGGGCACATGGCGTATGTGCGCGACGAATGCCGCAAGCAACTCCACGACCGCGTGGCGGCGTTCATCAAGAGCGCAGACGGCGGGCAGTGATCGGTGGGGACCAGAGGGAACAGAAAGTCGACCCGCGGTGCTACATCACATGGCGTGCTCCCTGCGCATCTGAAATTGATTTTGAGTAGATGAGGGCAGGGCGGTGGCGCGCGTAGTAGTGCTCTTCCCTGCCCTTTCGCGCGTAGCCGCGGCTTTCATAGAGACGGATAGCCGCGGCATTTTCGACATCGACGTGCAACCAGATGAAGCTTGCACCAGCTGAGTGTGCGGAGTTTTCTGCGCGACAGAGGAGTTCGGCGGCGATGCCGCGCCGGCGCAAAGCGAAATCCACTTCGATCGTCTGAATGTAGGCGACGGTTCCCTTGGGAACGGTAGTCCATTCGACGATAGTGAATCCGGCCATCTTTTTGTTCTCCTCGGCGATCCACGTGGCGGAGTTGGGATTGGCGATCAGCTTGACGCATCCACGCGCGGCTGAAGCGGATGGGCGGCTCGAAACAGAGTTCCTCGAGAGCGTAGAGTGCGGGAAAGTCGCCGGATTGGTAGAGACGGTAGAGCATGATGGCCGCGGTCGGTGATCCGCTTCAACTTGAGAATTCGTGTGGAGACGCTGCAGGCCGCCCAAAGGCGGCCCGCTTGTTTCAAATTAACCGCCCGACGTCCTACACCTTGGCTTCGAGGTCCGCGATCACGTCGAAGAAGCGCTGGTCGAGGCGGCGATTGGTGGCGATCGCTTCCTTGATGGGTATGTCGGTGATGTCGGTGCCGTGCAGAACGGCGATGCGGCCCCATTTCTGCTGGTGCACCATGTCGATGGCATGCAGGCCGTAGCGCTGGGCGAGCACGCGATCGTAGGCCGTGGGAACGCCGCCGCGCTGCGTGTGGCCCAGATTTACGGAGCGGGTTTCGAAGCCGGTCTTCTTCTCAATGAGCTC
Source organism: uncultured Acidobacteriaceae bacterium (assembly GCA_963782285.1). Taxonomy (GTDB): domain Bacteria; phylum Acidobacteriota; class Terriglobia; order Terriglobales; family Acidobacteriaceae; genus Telmatobacter. Next base: position 181,224 of record CAWAJH010000007.1, on the reverse strand, counting down.
GGCGAGCGCTTCGCCGATGCCGGAGAGGCGGACGTGGCCGAAGGAGTCGACTTGCTGCGAGCCGATGACCTGGCCGACTTCGGGCAGATGACAGCCTTCGGCGACCACGACCACGCCGTAGTGCTTGCCGTGATCGTAGTTGTACTTGAGCAGCGCGCAAACGTGGTCGATGTCGATTTCCTTCTCGGGAACGAGAACGACGTGCGCGCCGCCCGCAATGCCCGAGGCATAGGCGATCCAGCCCGCATCCCGGCCCATCACTTCAATCACGATCACGCGGTTGTGCGAGTCGGCGGTGGTGTGAATGCGATCGACCGCCTCGGTGGCGATGGAAACGGCGGTGTCGTAGCCGAACGTCGCATCGGTGCCGCTGATGTCGTTGTCGATGGTCTTGGGTACACCGACAGCTTTGACGCCGTGCTCGCAAAGGAACAGGGTCACCGATTGCGTGTCGTCGCCGCCGAGAGCGATGAGCGCGTCAATCTTGTTGGCCTTCAGAACCTCCTGCACTTTATCGATGCCGCCGGGAATCTTCTTCACGTTGGTGCGCGAGGAGTGAAGGATGGTGCCGCCCTTCAACTGGATGCCGTCGATGTTTTCGAGCGTGAGCGGAATAAAGTTGTTGTCCAGAACTCCGCGCCAGCCGTTGAGAAAGCCGATGAACTCGTCTCCGTAGTGGTTGATGCCCTTTCTGACTGCCGCATAAATCACTGCATTCAATCCGGGGCAGTCGCCGCCGCCGGTCAATAAAGCAATTCGCATCGTGGAATCTCCTTGCAATGTCGCGACCCTCATGGCCGCGCTTGGAACTCAAGCGTGAAATGTATACCGGAAACGGGGAGAATCCCCGGTCTCAACGCCTTAGACAGTGTATCGCGGGGCTGTCAATGGGAATCGTGACGGGAAATACAGTGATCAGGGGTCAGGGATCAGGGTTCGGAGAGGCGTCCCTAGTCTCTCGTACCTGCTTCCAGTTCACGTTGCGGCACCAGGTGATTCAATAAGGTATGCCCGAAAGCGGCGCTTTCTACCTGCTTCTATTTATCGGCCTGGTTGTGGCAGTGCTGCTGGTGCTCCTGCAGTTGACGCGCCTGGGCTACCTGATCCGCGCCACGATTCCGGACAGACCGCGGGAGCGCATGTTCATCGCCTCGGTCTCGTTCCTCATCACTTTTGCGGGCGTGCGGATTCTGGTTCATCGCATTGTGAATCACCAGGGGCACATGCAGTGGGTGGTGGTGCGCGGCATGCACATTCATCACCTCGTATGGGGCATTCTGATCCTGCTGCTGGTGGGGTACGGATGGCTGCTCGACCTGGGCTGGTCGAACTCGCCGACTTCAATCTTCTCCGGGCGCCTGATGGCGGTAAGCTACGGCGTAGGCGCGGCGCTCACGCTCGACGAATTCGCGTTATGGCTGAACCTGGAGCCCGATGTCTACTGGACGCACGAGGGCCGGCTGAGCATTGACGCGGTGATCATTTTTGGCGCGATGCTGGCAGTGGGCGCGTGGGGCGCACCCTTCTTTGGCGCGCTGCGGCGGATATGGGTCGGACGCAGGGTCATGCGCAGGGGTATCGGCCTGCCTAGCTCGCCGATTCGCCGCGGGCGGTTGCCTCGTCGGCGTAGAGTTCGGCGATCAACGAAGCATATCGAGCATTAAGAACGCGGCGCTTGATTTTCATGGAGGGCGTTAACTCGCCGGATTCCTGCGTCCACTCATCGGCAACTACGCGGAAGCGCTTGACGGTTTCAAAGTTGGCCAACCCCGTATTGGCATCGCGGACAATTTCCGCGTAAAGCTCGTTGACCTTGGACTCGGCCACGAGGCCGGCGCGCGAGGTCGCTTGAATTCCGTGATGCTTAGCCCAATCGTCAAGCGCCGCGAAGTTGGGAGCGATGAGCGCGGAGATGAATTTGTGCCGGTCGCCGACCAGCGCGGCATTGGCGACCAGGAAACTGTTTTTGAGCTTGTTTTCGATCGGCTGCGGGGCGACGAGTTTGCCTCCGGAGGTTTTGAGCAGTTCCTTCTTGCGATCGGTGATGTAAAGAAAGCCGTCCGCATCAATATGGGCGATGTCGCCTGTGAGGAACCATCCATCGTTATCGAAACACTCCGCGGTCGCCGATGGCTTGTGCCAATAGCCGGGGAATACCGAAGGCCCGCGCACCAATAGCTCGCCATCGTCGGCGAGTTTAAGCTCGACATTGCTCAGTGGCATGCCCGTTGCGCCCATGCGATGCCGCTTGGGTGTGTTGAGAGCGATGACCGGCGAGGTTTCGGTAAGACCGTATCCCTCCCAAAGCGCAATGCCGGCCGAGGCGAACCAGCGCGCGTTGTCGATGCCAAGCGGCGCGCCGCCGGAGACGAAGATGCGCACTCGGCCGCCAAATGCCTCGCGAACCTTGGAGTAAACAAGCTTGTTGGCGAGATTCCATACGATCGATGACGGCTGGCGGCCATCGTACACGGTGTCGGCATGCTTTGAGCCGTGGCGGATGGCCCAGGCGAGCAGGCGTCTTTTGATCGGAGATTGACCCGCCTTTTGCTCGACGGCCTGCCGGATCTTCTCAAACACGCGCGGCACGCCGACGATGACGGTGGGCCGGACCTCGCGCATGGCCTGCGGCAGCCGTTCGAATTGCGAGCAGTAAGCGACTTGCGCGCCGTAGTTGTACATGACGTAATCCAGTGCGCGCGCGGTCACGTGAGACAGGGGCAAAAACGAGATGCAGGCGTCGGTGGGACCGAAGTTGAAGTCTTGCGCCGCAATGTTCTGGTTTGCGGCGATGTTGCCGTGAGTGAGAGCAACACCCTTGGGCTCGCCTGTAGTCCCGGAGGTATAAATCAGCGTGGCAAGTTCGCGGGGTTCGACAGAGTGTGCCAGAGCATCGAAGACGGGGTCGCGCTCGGCGCCTTGAGCATCGGCGCCCTCAAGCAGAAAACTCATGGCTTCGGCGCCGTCGGGAACCGGCGAGTCCATGATCACGATGTGCTCGATCTGCGTTTGATTGCGAAGCGAGTGGAGCTTATCGAACTGTTGCCGCGTAGAAACGACGGCAATGCGGCAGCCAGCGTCGCGGACAAGCTCTGCCACCTGTTCCGCGGTGAGCGTGGGGTAGATGGGCACGTCGGCCGCGCCGATGGCCAGCACGGCAAAGTCCGTTACAGCCCATTCCCAGCGATTCTCACTGATGAGCGCGATGCGGTCGCCTTTTTTCGCGCCCATCCGCAGAAACGCTGTAGCCAGCGCGCGAACGCGCTGATACATCTGATCGGAAGAGATGGGGTGCCATTCGTCGGACGCGTTCTGCCGCAGGATGGCGCGCGGATTTGCGGCCGCGGATATGCGAAAAAAAGGTCGTTGACCGTCGAGATCGAAGAAACAGATGCCATTGCAATGTCAAAGGAAACGGAGACTATCGTAGCACCACGAGCCGTGGAGAGTGTATCAAAACAGGCAGCTATCAGGCTTCACGGCTCGGCTGCCGGCCCGTGTGGCGCGGCGCCGGGTTCGGGCGCGCCAGGCGCAAGCCGGGATGTTGCTGCGCGCGGTTCGCTGCCCTGGATTCCGTATAGTTTCCGCTTTGAAAGAGCCATTTCAGACGATACACTGCCAACAGAAGATTGATTTTATGAACTGGCACGACATTTTCCCATCTCCGCTGTTTATTTAGTTGCCGATGCCGGAACCAAGCCCTCCATTCTTTCTCAGCGATCTCGATCAGCATGTCTTGCGCGCACTGGAAATATGCGAAAGTGTGTGCCTGGCCCTCGTGGTTGCCTTTGCTGCGGTCAATCTGGCTGTGAGCATGTTCTCCCCTGCCGTGCAGGTGCCGTTGATCGGCTGGCCATTGATGAGCACCGAAGCGAGTTTGGCCGCACTTCTAAGTGCAATCAGCCTCTATTTCGTTAGAGTGTCCGGGGCACGGTTTCCAGATACCGCCGCTATGACACTGGCTGCGGCGGTTGCGGTTGTGGAGACGGCAGCCTTCGCCCGTCAGGTGCTTACGACGCCCTTTCCCCTTCATTTGAACTCGGGTGCACGGCCGCTTTCGATGCCATCGTTGATCTCGGATATTTCTCCGCGCACCGCCGGCAGTTTCGCCCTCGTTGGAATATCGATATTGGTCTTACGCTCCAGGAAACACCTTGCAGTCCTGATTGCCGATTTGGTGGTGTGCTGCCTGGTTTTCCTCGCTCTCTCGCTCGTGTCTGGCCAGATCATCGACTCGCTGCGCATCTTCGGTCCTCCCGTCGACAATGGGGTCTCGGTGCAAAGCACGATCTGCATCGTTCTGCTCACGGTGGTGGTAGTAGCGCGCAAAAGCCGGAACGGGTTCTTCTCGATCCTTGCTGGGCGCAGCGCGGGAAGCAGGCTGGCTCGCAGGCTCTCACCGCTCCTGCTCGTGCTGCCTTACATACGCGAAATGATGCGGGCGCAATTCATGAACTGGCGACGCATGCCGCCCCCATATGCGACCGCAATGCTTGCCACCATGGCCGTAGTCGTTTCCACGACGCTGCTCCTCTACCTTGCATGGCGCATGAACTCCATGGAAGTGGAGATTCATTCGCTTTCGTTGCGTGATGAGCTCACGGGTCTTTACAACCTGAGGGGTTTCCGGTTGCTTGCCGAACAGGCGCGGAGGATGGCGCGTCGATCGGGAGATCCCTTCTCCGTTTTGTTCATTGACCTGGATAACCTGAAAACGATCAACGATCGGGAGGGACATCAGGCGGGCTCCGATTGCCTGGTCGAGACCGCGGAGATCCTGAAGTCGGCTTTTCGAGAGTCCGACGTCATAGGGCGACTCGGGGGCGATGAATTTGCCGTGGCCGGCGAGTTCAACCGGCCGACAATTGCATTGGCTGCAAAGCGGCTTGAAGAATTAGCGGCCCTCCGAAGCTCCAGTCGTAGCAGGTCCCTTAGCCTTGCATTCAGCGTCGGGCATGTGACTGCTGAAGCGCAAGCCTGGGAATCTCTGGATTCGCTTCTGGCGAAGGCAGACGAGGCGATGTACCAGGAAAAGCGCCGCAAGAAGGAAATGGCGACCTGATGCAGGTGGGGATCTGAGATGCGGCGCGAAGAGCCAGGCGGGCGCCGGGCTCCTCGCATTGCTTTATGGCAGGGAGTAGACGGTCTGGAGGACCTTCTGTTGGAGGCTTTCGGGAAGCGGCGCGTAAGAGAGCGAGGAGGCTTCGCTCTCGCCCGACTTGATGCACCAGCTCAGCATGTCCTTGATGATCTTCTCGTTCGCCATATTTTTCGGCTGTAGAGGAATGAGCAGATAGGTAAAGCTGGAGATCGGATAGGCATTGGGACCCGGTGCATCGGTGATCGAGACGCGATAGTCGGCGGGAATTTTGGCAGTGGCCGCAGCCGCCGTGACGCCGTCGATCGATCCTTTCACCCAGTTGCCGGCAGCGTTCTGGAGGGAGCCAAAGTCGATGTGGTTTTGCAGGGCATAGATGAGCTCGACGTAGCCGATGGCGCCCGGATACTCGCGTACCGAAGCTGCCACGTTCTCGTTGCCCTTGCCGCCCACGCCGGTGGGCCAGTTGATTGAAGTGCCGCTGCCCGGACCGCCCTTCCACTCCGAGCTGACCTTGCTGAGGTAGTCGGTCCAGATAAAGGTGGTGCCGCTGCCGTCAGACCGGTGGACCACAATGATCTTCTGGTCGGGCAGATGCACGCCAGGGTTGTCCTTTGCGATGGCGGGATCGTTCCAATTCGTGATCTTGGCCAGGTAGATGTTCGCCAGAGTTGCAGGGCTGAAGCGAAGGCTGGTAACGCCCTGTACGTTGTAGATGGGAACAACCGCGCCGAGCACGGTGGGGATGTGAATCAACTTGACGCCGCAGGTTTTGAGCAGGTCGTCGGTCATGGGCATGTCGGATGCGCCGAAGTCCACAGTTCCGGAACAGACCTGCTTGATGCCGCCGCCCGAGCCAATGGACTGATAGTTGACTGTCACGCCAGGATGCGCGGCGCTGTATTCGCTGAACCACTTGGAGTAAATGGGATATGGAAACGTGGCGCCGGCAGCAGTGATCTGCTGTGCGCGGGCCGCACTGAACGTCCATACCAACAACGCGATGAAAAGCAATGATTTTTTCAAGATGAGCTCCCTTTCGAGGTGTCTGCCGGAGTTCATTCTCTACGCGGATTGTTACGGGGAGTTGAAAAGAAACGGGGATTCGTAGTCAGCGAAAAGAAAGGCGGCCAGCGCCGGACCGTGCCACCCAGGACTGAGTCACACGCTGGAGGCAGTCGGCGTTTGCTGCGAGGGTGCGGGCTGCGGCGCGGATTGTGGGGCCGGCGCCAGCGGCAGCGTGAAGTGGAAACTCGCCCCGTTGCCGAGCTCGCTTTCGGCCCAGATGCGGCCGCCGTGGGCCTGCACAATGTGCTTAACGATGGCGAGACCGAGGCCGGTGCCTCCGGACTCACGCGAACGCGCCTTGTCGACCCGGTAAAAGCGCTCGAAGATGCGCTCAAGATGCTCAGAAGCGATGCCTGGACCGAAGTCCTGAATCGTGAATTGCACTTCGGAGACGAGCTGGCGGGCGCCGGCGCGGATGCGTTTGCCGGACTGCGCATATTTAAGCGCATTCTCCATCAGGTTGCCGAAGACCTGGTGCATGGCGTCGGGATCGGCCATAACGACGGTGTCCGGGGCGGCCGCAGCCTGGAGTTTCACGCCAGAGTCGGCAACGATGCCGCGAAGAGAGTCGACGGCGTCCTGCAGCAGCACGCTGGCGCGAACGGGCTGCAGCGTGAGCTTGTAGTCGGGGCTTTCGACGCTGGCAAGAGCGAGCAGATCCTCGGTAAGACGGCTCATGCGGCTGGCATTCTTGAGAATGACGCCGAGGAATTCGACGGTCGTTTCGGGGTTGGGGTTGGGATCTTCGATCAGGGTTTCCACGTAGCCCTGAATCGACGTGAGAGGCGTGCGCAGCTCGTGGCTGACGTTGGCGACAAAGTCGCGGCGCGATTTTTGCGCAATCTCGATGCTGGTTACGTCGTGCAGCACGACGAGCGCGCCGCCAGACGGCAGCGGAGCCGCGTTGACTTCGAAGACCCGGCCGGGAGCGAGCAGGCTGGCGCGGCCCACGCAGAGCTCGCGACGTTCGAGTGCGCCGCGAACGCAGGCCAGCAGCTCGGGATCGCGAACAGAGTGAATCAGCGGCCGCCCGGCGGCAAGGCGCGAGCCCGCGATGTTCTGCATCACGGCATTGGACCAGCGGACGGAGCCCGTAGCCGTGATGGCGACAACGGCTTCCTGCATCGAGTCGAGCATCACGGCGAGTTCGTGGCGGCTGCTTTCCAGCTCCGCAAAGTCGCGGTCGAGGCGCTCGGCGGTTTGATTCAGGGCCGATTCAATGGCGGCAAGTTCGTCTCTGCCGCCGATGGGAAGGCGTGCGGAGAGATCGCTCCCGGCGATGCGGCGGGAAAATTCGACGATCCCCTGGATTCGGTGCGACAGGCGCCCCGCGACCCAGGCAGAGACTGCGAGTGCGATCGCGAGGGCGAGCAGGCCTGACCAGAAGACCTCCCGGCCAATGGTGTGCAGCGAGGCCGGCTCCGCGCGCCCTGCAAAGCTGTGAAAGACAACTTCCATCACCAGCGTTTGCAGAACGAGGAGGAGGAGAAAAATTCCGAACAGCCGTGTGAAAACTTTGGAGGTCATTGAAAAGCAGCTCTTAGCTGTTAGCCCTTTAGCCGTTAGCTCTTCGCCTTCAGATTTCAGCGTTGACCGTATCCACCGAAGAAGCGGCCCGCTCATTTCGAGAACCCCAAGCGGAACGGACTGCAGCCAAGGGCTAAAAGCTAACGGCTCGTTCTTACTCCCCTTTAGGTAGTTCGAAACGGTAGCCGGCGCCGCGCACCGTCTTAAGATAACGCGGATTCTCCGGATCGATCTCGATTTTCTCACGGATGCGGCGCACATACACATCGACAGAGCGGGGCGTAACGAAGCGCGCATCGCCCCAGACAGCGTCAAGCAAATGATCGCGGCTAAAGACGCGGCCGGGATGCCGCGCCAGATAATCCAGCAGGCGAAACTCCGTGGCCGTGGTCGTGGTCAGTTCCCCGCGCACCTTAAGCTGCATGGCGCCGGCGTCGATCACCACTTCTTCAAAGCTGATGATCGAAGGCGTTGTCGGCCGCTCGAAACGCCGCAGGACAGCTTTGACGCGGGCCACCAGTTCGCGCGTAGAAAACGGCTTGGTGATGTAGTCGTCGGCCCCTAGCTCGAGGCCGAGGACGCGATCGTTTTCGCCAGCGCGCGCGGTGAGAAAGATGATGGGAATGGTCGAAAGTCCAGCGTGATTGCGCAGCCGGCGGCAAACATCGAGACCATCGCCCCCGGGGACCATGATGTCGAGAAGAAAGAGCGCGGGAGGCTTGCGCTCGGCGTCGGGAATGACATTGGCTGGTGTGTGATAAAGGCGTGCCTCAAAACCTGCAGCTTCAAGGTGATGTTGGACCAGCCTGGCAATATCGGAGTCGTCTTCCAGAACAAATACGGATTGGCTCAAACCGTCATTCCTCGTCCCGCGGCCGTCTGGATGCTCGGGATGGGTAGACCGCAGGAAACCATTAACAGGGTAATGCACGAGGGCAAACGGATTGCAAACGTTTGATGAATTTGGCGGTCCGTGGCGGGCCGTTCGCCGGCAGGCGGCGGAGCCTTGGCCCAACGCGATTCACAAGGAATGGAAAGCCGTTTCAAGCCTCAACCGCAGCCGAATCGGTTTGCGCGAGTTGCGGGCATCCCGCAGGGTCGCCGGATTCAGAATTTGGCGGCACATCGGGAGGTTTGCCCTGCGATGGGGGCTCTCGGCGAAACCGGCGTCTGCGGACCTCGCGGATGGCGACCAGAATCAACCCCGTAAACGTCACCAGGAGCAGGATGGCAGCCGGCACTCCGTGAAGTTGCTCGGCCGGGGCGTCTACGTCCTGGCCAACGTCGCGCACCAGAAAAGCAAGACCGATGAACACAAACACAATATGCGTGCAGAACACATGCAGCGATGCCTTGCCCAGGGTGAGAAACGGCTCAATGGCCACCCATCGCAGCAAGTATTTGCGCATCCAGTAGAGAATCACAGCGAAAGAGACTTCATTCAGCACGCGCAACGGGCCGAGTTGCCATTTATCGAGTTGAATGCCCAGGGCCTGTTGTGTGAGATGAGGACCCAGCCAGCTATATCGAACGCCAATGAAGAAGAGGCAGACCAAACAGCAGCACGCGGTTGCCCATGCGGGAACCTTGCGCAGGATCGGTTGATGAAAAGCCGATCGGGCGCCGAGCCATAGACCCACAATCCAAATTGCCTGCCAGGCAAAAAGATTGAACGAGCCGGCCTGCTCGACCGGGATCTGGAGATGCGTGAAATGCGCAATCCAGTTATGGACCATTTCACGCAAACCAAACTGGGCGAGCACCCACACGGCGCCGCTGGCCAGAAGAATGCGCCGCCAGCCGAAGCGGACCGCTGCCGAGAGCACCAAAGGTGTGAAAAAAAGGAAGATGACATACATCGGCAGAATGTCCAGCAGGGGTGGGCAATAAAGAAGAAAGACAGAGCCCACGACAGCGACGACGGGATGAGCCAGATAGAAGTTGAGAAGATTGCTGATGGCTGCCCTGTGCGTCTGAATGGCGAAGGCGGCGGCTACGGTGAAAGCCATCGCCAGCATCACCAGGTGATAGCCGTAGATTTGCAGCGTGCGCTTCCAAAGGCGGACGCGGACGCCGGTCGCGTTCTCTTGCGTCTGGTGAATGCTGAGGCTACCCACCAGCAGCGCCGAAACTACAACAAATCCTTCAGCCGACGACACAAACCCAAAGGGATTGTTCATGAAATCGCTGAAGTGCGTGGGCAGGTGGGTCAGTGTCATCCAGACAAGGAAGAGCCCACGCAATGCGTCGAGTTCCGGTCGGCGTTCGGGAAGATTATGTTTCATCTAGTAGTAGGCCGGCGCGACCTGGCGCTGCTGGGTTAGACGCCGGGCGAATCGTCGCGTCGTCCCCCCGGGAAAAGCGGATTTCGCCGCATGAGGCGGCGCCACCAAATCGGGCCACAAATTCAATGGAGCATGCCTGGCCGGCGAACTGGAATCAGACGCCGAGGCGATTCAACTTATCCTCGAAATATTCCTTCCAACTATCGGTCAGCGCCGCCACGTTGATTGCCCGCCGCGCCAGTCGAGCATCCTCGCTGTCATATTCTTTGGCGATGTAGAGACGAACGATCTCCGAAACCGGAATTGCGCTTGGTTCGGGGCTGACGAGCGAGACTTCGTCGCCCGCGCCCACCTCGCCCTCGCGCAGTACGGCAACATAAAATCCCGTGCGCCCGCTCAAGAGAAACCGCTGCACCATCTCGTCTGATTCGAAGCGAATGCCCAGCTTGTAACACGGCATACGCGGCTGGGTGACGATCACTTCCGCCGTGCCCACGGAAAAGCGGTCTCCGATATGAATCGAATCCTCAAGCGGGCTGTCGATTGTGAAGTTCTCACCGAATGAGCCCGGAGGCAACGCACGCCCCGGCAGTTCCCTCTTCCAGTATTCGTAGTGCGCAACCGGATAGCAGTAGACGGCTTTGTCTTTGCCGCCATGCACTGACAGGTCAGATTGCCGGTCTCCATCCAGATTCAGTTTGCGAAGAGTGACGCGGCCCATGACCGGCTCCTTATAGATGGAGGTGGTTACGTCCATTCCATTCCAAACCACCTGCCGGGGCATTCCGCAATTTACTGAAAGCAGCTTCATGTCTGTGTTCATGAGATGACGGAATGGTGAGTTGGTCGCAGCAAACGCAAAACGGCCGACCCATCACGACTTGCGATGGGTTCGCTTCCCTGCGCCGGGGCCAACCTGCTTACTTCAGGGTCGCCTTCAACTGCGCAATCGCCTTGCCCTCGTCGACCGCCCGGTCGCGGAACGATTGCAAGGGTGTCACAGTCCACTTCACGAGGCCCCAGAAGGGTAGAGACATCAACACGCGATTCGCCTCGTCGTTATCGGCCACGGGCGAAAGGCACTTCATCCTGGCAGGAGACGAAGAACAAGTCAGATAAAATTGCCGCAAGTGCGTGCTTACCATGGAATTCTGTGAGCAATGCGGCTCAAGCTCGCGCGACAAGGATGGATTTTGCCGCGGATGCGGTGCGTCATGGCCGCTCGAGCTGCCCGCCCCGAACGAAAAAATCGAGGCGAAACCTTCCCACAGCAAGCCCGGGTCGCCGTTCGCAAAGTCGCCGGCGAAGATTGGCCCCATCGATCTGCCTGACCTGCGGCCAAAGAAGGTCTGGGTCGCGGTTCTTCTCGGATTACTGGGCGGTCCCCTCGGTCTGCTCTATTGCACGATGACCGGAACGCTGGTGATGCTTTTCGTCTCCATGGTTTTGTGGATCAAGTTCGGCGATGTGAGCTTCCTGATTGTGCAGCCGGTCTGCGCCATCTGGGCCTGGAGAGCGGCGCGTGAGCTATCGTCGACTCTGCTGTGAATACGCGCTGAGCCGCCCGGCCGCGCCCGATGCAGAAAAGACTGTTGAAGGACTGCTTGAGCGGGCAAAAGACAAGAAACCCGCCCTAGCAAGCTAGGACGGGGCACCCCTCGTAGGGTTTAGGGTCGGCGACCCGCCAAGACAATAGCCCCAGGCGCAGACCTCATTAGTCCCGGGTCTCAGAATCGAGACTGGGGCACCCCATTTAGTGATGGATTTCGCGCCCCCAAGTATCCGGGTCACTTGCCTTTGTTCACCATGAATTGCTAATTCGAGTCCGCGTCAGCCCCGCCGGAGAATCGCTGACTGGTTTGACCCTTGGTATAGTACCGCTCGGACTTCTCACACTCTATCGACGCGTAGCGGTAATAAACGATGATGCAAACCACGGCAAAGATCTGCAGCGCGCTCAGAATATTCAGACTACCAAGAAGAGTTCGCACCTCACCATGTGGTGGGGGAAGTCGATCCGCCGCTTCGAAGATCTCGCGTCCAAAAAGGTGGGCGATCCACGCTACTGCAAGAACACACACGGCAGCCCACAAACACAAATGAAAGCCCACCTTGTAGAGCCTGGCCCGCTTGTTCGGTGCCCGGTAGAGAAGCAAGACACGCCGATACCACGGCAGACCGGCCCGATAGGCCTGAAACTCCGCCAAGGTAAACTCGCTCGCGCTGTATAGCCCCACGACATTTGCACCGGCCTCCGCCAGCAAATGCCGAGCCGAAGAGATAACTGAGCGGATACGAATTTCGCTTCTAGCATCGTCGTCATCATTCGGCAATTTCATTGCGGATATCGTCTTTATCCAGTTGTCCCAAAAATTGACAATTTTGCTCTGTTCGTCGAGCCGACGCATCCTCCGCGCCGCTGAATCCAAGTCCCGCGCCCAAATCAGTACAGCCGGGACGACAATCGCCGCGATGGGAATTGCGATCAGCTCTATGTACAGCCGAACGAAGTCAGAAATCGCCTGCCTCCCGAGATTCCGTTGTCACACATTCTAGTTCTTCCGTGGCACCGGGGCGCTGAACGCCTCAACACGGCCCCTTGTAGCCATCTTGGACGGCCAAGTGGAAGCCCACTCCAACCGAATCGAGATTTGAGACGCGGGTGCCGGGTGCCCCATCCAAGCTCAGCTTGGGTGGGATATAGAATCGTCAACCCCTCACCCTTCCGCGCTCGCTCCATCCCGCCCATTCCACTCGCAATCTTTTTTCGCCAACTTTGCAGATGATTTCCGCGAAATGGCTAGACTGGAGAAAACAGGGGCCGGGGAAACGAGGGACCCGGAAACCGCGTTCACAGGGTTGACATAAGCCCTTTGCCCTGTGGAAGCTGCGAGGAAAGTGCTGCTTTCTCAGGAAGATGCGGCTGACACCGGCGACAACGTGCTGAAAACATAAGGCATCGTCTCAGAGACCTTGACAGGGGGTGGGGGGTAGGGGTACCAGGTGGCGAGATTATTCACTTGACGCGTGTAGAGGGACGGACGAAAATAAGCTAATAGTCCTTGTGGATTATTCTGGCGTCATTGCATCGATGATTGCCTGATTGACTCCAATGTCGATCTTTAATTTTCTACATAACCATTCCGCTGATTCAAAGCCAAGATGGTACGAAAGAGTCATAAACATGAGTTCGCTGGATGTTGCCTTTGCGGTCTTTGAACGTTGGAAAACGGAAGATTCGTTGTTGCGTGTCTTCACGCCTGAGGGCGAAGGCATCGCGTCCTCGCACAGCGCCAAGATCGTGTCGGTAGATGCAACCGCCCGCGCAGTACGCCTGATTTTTGATGATGACCGACGTTCTAAGACTTGGGTCCTAGCTAATGCTCGCTGTGAATATGTGGACGCGTCCGAGGATGATGAAACGCCTGAAGAACTCAAGCGGTCTTTTGCGGGGCGATTCTTAAAGATCGAACTTCCATCGGGACAGCTTTTTGTCGTCGGAGAGTTAATTACCTGATTCTTGGTTTGACGGGCAGACACCACAAGTGTACCCTCGTTTCTGAGGGCACCTTGCCGCCCGCTACATCTCAAAGAACGACAGAAACCCCGCCGCCAGCGGGGTTTTCTATTGGCTTTAAAATAGCATGAATCGGGAGAGTGAACGTGGAAGACAAGCCCGAAATCGAAGAACTCCAAAGAAGCGTGAGAACCATTCACCATCTGGAAAGGGCAATCCGCCATTGGGAATTGCTACGGGATCACGCGCAGCGATTAGTAAACGAAACAATGGCGCGTTCCGAGAAGGAGCGCGACTCCGTTGAGACCAACCCTACAGTTGCAAAAGCGCGCGCTTATATTGACAGTTGCAATGCGTGGATTCTTCAGGCGAGGGCGCGAATCGACCAACTGGCAAGAGGGGATTAGAAACGCCATGAGCCGCATCCCAAGGTTCGCTTTCGCTTTGCTCTTGCTCGCTGGTTGCCACTCTGCGCTTACACCGGACCAGAAAGCGGCGAATACACTCAAGGCGCTGCACAGTGACCGCTTAAAGCGGCACGAAGTTGATATTTCTCCCTTGACCGTTCTGTCTGACGGCTCTGTCAGAGCAGACGGAATATGGGTGCGGGAACCAGACGCTCAAGGACGCCAATTAGTCTTCCCGGAGCAGACGACCATCATCTGTAATAAAGGGGCTGAATACTGCCTAGAAATGAAAATCAGCTTTGTCACGGTGGGAGACATTACTTCAGTGAAGGGACCCGAAGAAACGCTCTGGCCGATCAAGTCTTGGAATAAAGACAGCCTTCTTGCAGAGTACGACCCGGTGCCGGTTTCTATATCCGGGCCAGACAAATGTCAAAAGCATGTTCTCTCGATTGTCATTGCATCCGAAACCGTCACAACGTCGGACATTCCTTCACACGGTCCGGGCTGTGATGAATTCAGGGAAACGAATTCCTATCGGCTTGCGAGCGGCTATTATGACGTGGACACGTCGCCCCGCAACGATGCGGTCAGAGATACATCCGCCAAGTAGGCACCCTATTTTGCGGATGCACGTTTGCGGGGAGCGGCTTTGCGCCGAGATTTTCCATAGATCGCGTTGTACTCGGAGTCGGTCAGCCTACCCCTTCCAGCAATTCGCCGTACATTATCAACTCGCTTCGTCATCTGCTTTTGAGTGCTTGTTTCCTTCGTTGCTGAGGACGGAGATGACTTTGGAATCGGCGTTCCCGTTAGTTTGGAGTATTCACTCCAATTCACGCGACCATATTTGCTGGCGGCATCCCGAGCGGCTTTCATGTCGGATGGGTTCTGTGGCATCGGTATACTCCCAATGTCCAGACTCCCGGTTCTGGTTTTGTTTCCAACGAAGCCGCGCTGCCCGGCGCGGCTTTTCTATTTGTTTAGAGCATACACCTAACACTAAGAACTGCGGATGTACTTCACGCAACAGGCGGACGCCGATACCGGATGGTGACTGTGATGTGTTTCTCATTAAATTTGATTTTCTTGCCGTCTTTGGGTTTCACTTCGACTTCACCGCGAGGCAAATATATCTCCACCGTGTCGCCCCAGTTCTTGACGGTCAGTTGCAAACGGTTTGTTTTTGGAAGTCTCTTCTCTGCCATGAATCTGCCTCGTCTTTCCTTAATCTCTTCCGAAGTCAATTCGGAATAGCGCCTAATTGTACTCGCTGGATGAAAAATAGACCACGTGGCAGTCGTTACGCCGTCAATTCCTCAAACGTCAACGGGTCCGCAGTGACCATGTGGCGCAGCGTATCCACGAAAAGGTCACTCCTGCCACGCCGATTAAACCGGAATGTCATTTCTTCTAAATATGCCGGTAAATGCTTTGCTGAAACCTTGTGCCATGAGCCGATAATTCCACGCTTGAGCAGAGAAAAGGCCGATTCGATGCCGTTTGTCGTTATGTCTCCATCCACATAAACCTTGGCGGAATGGTTCACGGTTTGATGCTTTCCCTGCCAGTGTCCGGCCAACTCAATTGCGCCCGGATACGCGGGCAGTTCATCGGTCATAATCACATCCACATCCCCGGCCACGTTCTCCCTGATGTACTTTGCCAGAGTCCCTAGCTTGGCATCTTCGGCGTGGAAGAATCTCAGATCACCGTTCCGTTGCTTGATCCCTACCACGACCTGTTTTGTGTTGAACTCGGGGCGCTTCCAATGCCGACTATGAATCACGCCGCCCACGTAGGTTTCGTCCATTTCCACAACGCCGTTCATCTTGGCCTTTTCCGCAGACGCCATTGCCGCGCGGACTCGATGACACAAGTACCACGCCGTTTTGTAGCTGCCCTTGTGCTCTCCCCAGAGCGTTCTCTTGAGTTGGAGAGCACTCATGCCCTTCTTCGCTTCACAGAGCAGCAGGACGGCAAGGAACCACGTGGGAATGGGCAAATGGGAGTCATGGAAGATGGTTCCTGCGAGCGCGGAGAATTGATATGCACAGGCACTGCATGTAAACTGCTTGCGGGATTCGACCCACCAGACATTCGAATTCGAGCAGCGCAAGCACTTCACGCCATGCGGCCAGCGCAAGCGGGTTAGAATCTCGCGGCAAGTATCGTCAGTTGAATAGCTCTGGGTCAGTTCAAGGAGTGTCATGGCAGAACCTCGAAAGAAGAAAGCCAAAACAGGTAGACCATTGGAGAATGTTCCACTCAAAACCCTTGTGAAGCGCGTTTTGAAGGAACTCGATCAGAAGAAGGTCGTTCCAGTGATGGTTACGGCTAGGATCACTAAGAAAGCCTAGGACTTAGCCTTATCTACCATGAGCATATACTACTTTATAACACGTGTCAAGTGAATAATCTCCCCAGGTGGTAAATACCCTTTCTAGCCAGTGGCCGGAAGCCAGCCGCTGGCAGCCAAAGGCCCCGGACGAAAGCTACAAGCTACGGGCCACAGAGTTCCCTGAGCTGATGCATGCGATCTTCGCTAAACTAGAAGCATGGCGGAGATTCAGCGCAGAAAAACCCCCACCGTCCACATCGGACACGTGCGCGTAGGCTGGGAAGTTCCGGTTGTCGTGCAGTCGATGACCAACACCGACACGGCCGACGTGCAATCGACCATTGAACAGGTTGCGGCACTCGCGCTCGCAGGCTCAGAGCTTGTGCGCGTGACGGTGAACAACGAAGACGCAGCCGCCGCCGTGCCCCACATCGTGGACGGACTCGACAAGCGCGGCCTGCGCGTGCCCATCATCGGCGATTTTCATTACAACGGCCACATCCTGCTCAAGAAATATCCGGCTGCGGCGCGCGCGCTGGCCAAGTACCGCATCAATCCCGGCAACGTGTCGATCGGGCGCAAAGACGACGATAACTTCCGCACCATGGTGGAGTGCGCGGTTGAGAATCACAAGCCGGTGCGCATCGGCGTGAACTGGGGATCGCTCGATCAAAGCCTGCTAACGCGCATGATGGACGAGAACAGCAAGCGCCCTGAGCCATGGCCCGCGCGCGACGTGATGATCGAGGCGATGATTGCCAGCGCGCTCAACTCCGCTGCTGCCGCCGAACGCTATGGGCTCGGCCACGACATGATCATCCTCTCGGCCAAGGTGAGCGGCGTGCGCGACCTGCTGGACGTGTACACGAAGCTGGCCGAGCGCTGCGATTATCCGTTGCACCTGGGGCTGACGGAAGCGGGCATGGGATCGAAGGGGCTGATTGCTTCGACCGCAGGCCTGGCGCCGCTGCTGCTCGCCGGCATTGGCGACACGATTCGTGTAAGCCTGACGCCGAAGCCCGGCGGCGACCGCACGGAAGAGGTGCTGGCCGCGCAGCAGATTCTGCAGTCGCTCTCGATCCGGAGCTTTATGCCGCAGGTGACGAGCTGCCCCGGATGCGGGCGCACCACGAGCACGTACTTCCAGGAGCTGGCCGAGCAGATTCAAACGTATCTCCGCACGGAGATGCCGGAGTGGCGCAAGAAGTATCCCGGCGTGGAGGAGTTGAAGCTGGCGGTGATGGGCTGCGTAGTAAATGGGCCGGGCGAATCGAAGCACGCGAATCTTGGCATCAGTTTGCCGGGAACGTTCGAGGATCCGGTGGCTCCGGTCTACATCGACGGCAAGCTTTCGACCACGCTGCGCGGCGACACGATTGTGGCCGAGTTCAAACAGATTCTGGACCACTACGTTGAGAGCCATTACGGCAAGGCGCGCGAGCTGGTGGGGACGAGATAGGGAATAGGGAGTAGCCAGGAGGGAGTAGGGCTCGTATCCCACCCTAAACGCAAAATGCGCGTTTAGGATGGGGCACCCGGCACCTGGTTGCGAATGCTGGCTCGCGTCGACGCGATGGCCGTCACATCCCATGAATGAGAGCCCGCGATAAGGTGTCTCCAATTCCTTTTGGAGATTACCGATGCGGTTCAGCCTCCCCCGCTCAATGGCGGCCTTCGCGCTTTTCGTTCCGGCGCTTTCGTTTGCCGGACAGACCAGGCCGTGCATTCCCACAGACCAGGCCGTCAAGCTCCTCAACAAAGACGTTTGTATCTCGGCGCATATTTATGAAGTGGTGGAACTTGCCGATGGGACGAGATTTCTCGATGTCTGCTCACCGCAGACGCCGGATGAGCAATGCCGCTTTACCGTGATCAGCCTGAAGGAAGATCGAGGCGATGTTGGCGAGCTTGGGAAATATCGCGACCAGGATGTGCAGATCCGGGGCATGGTGCAACCCATGCATGGACGCGCTGGAATGGTGCTGAGCCACGTTCGGCAGTTTTACGGCGGCCCGCCGAAGTTCAAACCCAATCCCCTGCTGCTGCGCGGATTCACCGCCGAAGAGAATCGGCCGCCGGTGAGCGATCCGAACCTGCGCCCACAGGGCGGGCGGCGCGCGTTCATGAATACGAAGGATCAGGAGACGCTGCCGGGGAAATAGGTGTCTGCGCCGGGGCGATGAGGTTTTCTTTCGCCCGCTTAAGGCCCCCCACCCAAGCAGAGCTTGGATGGGGCACCCGCCGGAGGTCACTCTGCGAGTTCTGCTAAGGGCGGGGCGAAGCGGGCTCCGTACAACAAGATTGCGCAGGCAAACGCCAGCGAAATCAGTGTCGCACCCAGGCCGGTACTGAGGTTCGAGCGGTCGCTGATGGCGCCGATGATCTGCGGCGAGAAGGTGTCGCCGAATGCATGAATGCAGAAGAGGTTGATGGAGATGGCGGTGGCGCGGACGGCGCCGTCGACCGAGTTCACGATCGCCGTGTTCAGGGGCCCGGTATTGAGGAAGAGGAAAAACTCGGCGGCAAAGAGCGAGGGCACCGCCCAAGAATGCGGCCCGAAAAAGAGCAGCGCGCCGCAGGGCAACGTGAGTGCGACGCTCCATGCAGAAAGCAGATAAAGCGCGCGGTGATTGCTGCGCAGCCAAACCTGCGCGATCCAACCACCCACCAGGGTTCCGGCAATTCCGTCGATCACCGTGGTTGCGCCGACCGTCAGGCTGGCATCGGACATCGACATGCCGCCCCGGCGCAGAAACTCGGGCATCCACCACGCGATGCCGCCCATGGCGAAGGTCAGCATGGCCATCCCAAAGGTGGACGCCAAAAACGCGGGATTGCGGAACAATCCCCGGAATGTGGCGCGGCCTAAAGTGGGCTGGATGTGGTCCTCGGCTCCACGCTCCGGCTCGCGGCCCACAAGCGCGTAGAGCGCGGCCACCAGAAACCCAGGGAGCGCGCAAACGAAGAATGGAGTGCGCCATCCCCAGCGAGACCCGATCTGCCCGCCGGCCAGATAGCCCAGTGCCGCGCCCACCGGAATTGCCACGTAGAAGATGGAGAGAATCCGGTTTCGCTCGCGCTCAGGATAGAAATCCGCGAGCACGGCCGGCGCGAAGATAACGAACGTTGCCTCGCCGATGCCGACCAACGCCTGGCGAAGAAACAGCGTGAAGTAGCTGTGAACCCAGAGCGCCGCTAGTGTCGCGAGGCTCCACAAAGTGGCCCCGACGATGATGAGAGGCTTGCGCCGGAAACGATCACCGAGCCATCCGGTGGCGGGCGCGGCAAACATGTAGACGAAGAAAAACGCAGTGCCCAGTGCGCCCATCTGCTGGTCCGTAGAATGAAACTCATGCTGGATGGGCCGCATTTCGCCGGAGAGAATATAGCGGTCAATATAGTTGAGCAGGTTGAGGGCGAGAAGCAGCAGAACCGTGCCGAAAGCGGCACTCATGCGGGGGCGTGGACGCGGCAACGTCAGGTGCATCGGCACACGAAGGGAACGCGGAATGAAAGTTCATGAATATCACAGTTAGCAGACGGGGAACGAGCCGATCCGGAAACTGCAACACGATCGCAGGCAGGAGGCTCTCCGGCCGATGCCCCCCGGTTCCACGCAGCCGATTCGCTTACGCGCCTAGTTCGCGAGCGGCCAACGCAGTGCCTTCTACGCGTGCACGAATCTTGCTGAATGCCGTTTCGCGAGCGGTTGAAGTGTCATCGGCGAAGGGTGAGAAGCCGCAGTCGTCACAGGTGCCGAGTTGCGAAACCGGCAGGATGGATGCCGCTTCGAGGACGCGGTCGCGTACTTGGGCCGGAGTTTCGACGGCAGGGTTATTGACGTCAATGACGCCGATAAAGACTGTGTGATTGGGGCCAAGAAGCGTCTTCACAATTTGCAGCACGCGTTTCCGGTCGGGCTCGCTGGCCATCTGCAAGTAGAATCGGCCAACATTCATTTGAAACAACTCCGGCAGAAAGCCGGCATAGTCCACGTCAGCGCTGTGCGTTGAATCGTGGTCGGCACCGGGGCAAACGTGAACTCCAATGCGCTGGCGCTGGTCTCGGGTGAAACGATCGAGTACCCGGTTGTTGAACGCGACAAAAGTGCGCAGCAGACCGCCAGAAGGGTCGAGCTTGAGCGAGAGCCTGCCCTCGGTGAAATCGATCTGCACGGTTTCTGCGCCGGCGTTGAGCGCACCGCGAATGTCGGCTTCGGCCTCGTCGACGAGATCGGCAAGGAAGGTCTCATGCGAATAACCAGGAATGCCATCAGCCGGGTAGAGGAGGCTCAAGGCTGAAGCCGAGATGACAGCCTGCTTGATCGGCACGTGGGCGAGTCCGATCGCGGCAGCAGTGAAGCTTGCAGCGTGAACACCGTAGCGAAACGGCCCGGCGGTGAGTCGAGGCAACTGGCGCGTGTGGCCGTCGGCAAAGGGGATCACTACGCCATCGGGAGCCAAATGAGCCATCCCTGAGAGGGGGTAAGTCGCGAAGCTTGGCTTGGTCTGTTCGCCGTCGCTAATGACCGGCGAACCGGTTTGCTCAAGGCGCGTAATCGTGTCCTCAAGAGCAGAAGCGTACTCCGCATCGAGTCGGTCGCGGCTGATTGTTCCGGCTGCAAAACCCTGAATAGCCTTAATGAGCGATGGTGGGCGGGGAATGCTGCCGATTGGCTCAGTTTTCATTCCGCCAGTCTACCCTGTGCAGCGGACAACCTTCCTCGACCAAAGGATGGAGTTGACACGAAACTTGCAGAATCCTGAGATGGCCAACCAAGCTAGGCTCCGGGCCGCGGCCACCGGGCTTCCACCGTCGTCCCGATACCGCCGCGCGGGCGGAACTCACCCTTCACGACGGCCCATACCGGGTCACAGGCCTTCACCACGTCTTCGAGCACCTGGTTGACGATGTTCTCCTGGAAGATGCCGAGATTGCGGTAACTGAAGAGATATTCTTTGAGCGACTTCAATTCGAGGCAGCGCTTTCGCGGCATATAGCGGATCGTCAGTTTTCCGAAGTCGGGCAGGCCGGTTTTGGGGCAGACCGACGTGAGTTCAGGATCGTCGATCTCAATTTCGTAACCCGGAAACTGGTTCTGCCAGGTTTCGATCGCGGGAAATGCGAAATCGAGCCCGGCCCTGGCGTGCTTGTCGGTGTATCGGCGGCGCGGTGGCATGGCCCTATTGTACGAGCAGAAACGACGATTCCTATTCAGGTTCCCGATCGCTTTCTGCTTCTTCAGGTTAGGTTTTCGCGTCTTATATACTGGCTCTGGTTAAATGCATGGCTGAAGCAAGATCGCAAACAAGCCGCCGGTGGCTTTGGGTCGGAATTGCCGTCATTCTCGTGGCAGTTTTCTTCACGGCGCGGTACCTTCTCCGCGAGACATTGGCGGTGCATGTAGCGCAAGTGGAGCGCGCCAATCTGACCAACACGGTCCCTACCAATGGCCGCGTCGAACCCGTCGTGAATTACCCGTTCTACAGCCCCATCAACACCACTGTGAGTGCGGTGTATGCGCAAGAGGGTGACGCAGTGCCGGCGGGAAAGCTCCTGATCAAGCTCAACGACGCGCAAGCGTTGGCGCAGGTGGCAAGCGCAGAGAGTGGGGTGAAATCTGCCCAAGCAACTTTGTATGCCGTGACTCACAACGGAACCATGGCGGAGCAGCAGGCTGCAGCCGCTACTTTGGAGCAAGACCAATTGGCGCTGGACCAAGCCAGACGGAACCTGGATGCGCTGGCCAGACTGGCGGCGACGGGCGCGGCGTCGCAGGGCGAGGTTCTGGGTGCAAAATCTCAACTGCAAACCGCGCAAGCGAACCTGAAAGCGGCGGAAGAGACGACAAAGCAGCATTATTCCGCTGACGAGGTCGCGCGCGCTCAAGCCGCGCTGAACGACGCACAGGCGGCACTGGCGGCGGCGCAGCACGTCGAGGCGCAGACGTCGATCTACGCGCCCATCAAGGGGACTATCTACACCATGGACGCAATGCGGTCAGAGTACGAAGAAGCTGGCAAACTGATTTTAGAGATGGCCGATCTCGGTGAGGAGCGCGTGCGCGCCTACTTCGATGAGCCCGATCTAGGAAGGCTGGCGGTGGGCGAGACGGTGCTGATTCACTGGGACGCGAAACCAGACCTTGAATGGCACGGTCATATCGAACGCCTGCCGGCCGCGGTAGTCACCTATACCACACGCAATGTTGGTGAAGCCCTTGTCGCTATCGACGGGCGACCCGATGGATTGCTGCCCGACACCAATGTCACTCTCGAGGTCACCGCCTCCACACAGGCCAATGTCCTCATCATGCCGCGCGAAGCTCTGCACGAACAAAACGGAAAGTATTTTGCGTTCAAGGTCGCTGACGGTGAATTGAAGCGTGTTCCCGTCACCATCGGCGTTCCGAATCTGACAGAGGTCCCGATTCTGAGCGGGTTGAATGACGGCGATATTGTTGCCACCGGTACAGTCACTGGCGAGCCCTTGCAGGAGGGCATACCGATCAAGGAAGTGCGGTGAGGCAACCGACAATGACGATGCGTGTGCTGGCGGCGTGCCTTCTGGCTGCCGTGTGTGGACTTAGCCGCGCACAGATTGCTGCAGCGACGCTCAATCAAGCCAACGCGGATTTGCAGGCGGGTGAAGCCGATAAGGCCTTGGCGTTATTGACGCCGCTGCCTACTTCCGGCGCCGGGGCCGATGTTGCACAAAATCTGCTGTGCCGGGTGCGATTCACGCTTGAGCAATGGTCGCAAGCTGCCGCCGAATGCCAACTGGCGGTGAATCTCAACCAAAATAATTCGGACGATTACATGTGGTTGGGACGCGTGCTGGGACAGGTAGCGAGCCATGCGTCCTTGTTTTCTGCATATGGCGATGCCAAGAAATCGCTCTCGGCAATGCAGACCGCGGTGAAACTGAATCCGCAAAGTGGGCCGGCCCTATCGGACCTTGGGGACTATTATGCGCAGGCACCCGGCATTGCCGGCGGCGGAACCGACAAGGCACAGGCGATCGCTTCGCAACTCGACAAAGTGGACCCTGCCAGGGCGCAGGAGTTGCGGGGCGATACCGCCGTCGCAAAAAAGGATTACTCTACGGCGGAAAATGAATACAAGCAGGCAGTGAGTGCAAGCCCTGCTCCGGCCCATTACTGGACCGTGCTCGCCAGTTTCTACCGCAGCCGCCAGCGCTGGACCGATCTCGACAACGCCATTCAGAATTGCGTCGCTGCCGCGGCCAAGGCCAAGGACACGGGTGTTCCCCTTTATGACGGCGCGGGCGTGCTGATTGAGGCGAATCGAAATCCGTCTCTGGCGGCGCAAATGCTGGAGAATTATCTTTCAGGGTCGTCCAAGTCTGAAGAGGCTCCCGCATTTATCGCGCACATCAGGCTTTCGCATCTGAGACAGCAACTTGGCGATGCAGCGGGCGCCCAAAGTGAACTTGCCGCCGCATCGGCGATGGCCCACGAATTCCAACCGGCACAGGGTTCCAAGCAGTGATCTCACGAGGACATGCCACGAAGTGGATTGCCGGCCGCAGGCTGCGGGCGCAGGCATTGGCCGGACTCGCGCTTGCCGCCGCGTCTGCTCTGGCTTCGGCGCAGGTTTCGCTCACCACGGTGGTGGAGTTAGCGCAGCAAAACTCGAGTACCGTCAAACTTGCGAATGCCGACCTTCTGAAGGCGCAGGCCGCCCTCGCCCAGACCGAAGACGCATATATTCCCAACTTCGTCATCGGATCTCAGGTCGGATTCTCTCACGGATTCCCAACCGGCCAGCCTTCTGTCGGGAGCGCTTCGATGCAGTCGCTGGTTCTCAGCTTTTCTCAGCGTCAGTACGTAAAGGCTGCACGGGCCGGGGTGGATGCCGCGAACCTGAGTCTCGAGGATGCAAAAGAGCAGGTCGCACTCGATGCCTCATCCGCTTACATTGAGATGGACACTGTCGAGCGCGAGCTTGGAGCTGTACGCGAGCAGGAGCAGGATGCCGCCCGCCTCGTTGCCATTGAGCAACAGCGTACCGAAGCCGGCGTCGATCCTCTTAGCCAGTTGCTGCAGGCGCAACTTACCGCTGCGCAGCTGAAACTGAAGCGACTGCACCTTGAGACTCGCTCCGCGACCCTTGCCACGCAACTCGCAACGCTCACCGGCCTGCATGCCGACTCCATCAAAGCCGATCACTCAAGCATCCCGGAGATTCCAGCCTTCTCCGCCGACGAGGCGCCACGCCCCCTCCTCGGCATTCAATCCTCAACCATCCTGGCGAACTCCAGGCTGCTGGAGGCAAAGGGAGACGATCTGGCGTGGCGCCGGCCTTCGATCGGGTTTGGCGCCGTCTATAACTACGATTCCAATGAGCTCAACAGTTACAGCACCTATTACAACCACTTCACTCCAAACAACGTAAGTTTTGGTGTCCAGATTTCTGTCCCTTTCTTTGATTTTGCTATTCGCGCAAAAGCCAAAGTCTCTGCCGCCGAGGCGCTGCGAGCAAGAGTGGAGGCCGAACAGGCGCAGCACCAGAACGATATTCAGATTGCGCAACTCACGGCCAGCCTGCGCGAGCTGGATGCGCAGGCCGAGATCGCGAGCCTGAGGCAGCAGATTGCCGCCGAGGCCCTGAAGAGCGTGACGACGCAATTAGAAACGGGCAACGGCACCGCCAACACACCCAATGCGCAGCCGCAGCTTTCACCGACCGCTGAAGAAGATGCGAAGATCCAGGAGCGCCAGCGATATCTTGATGCACTCGACGCCGGACTCGACCTGAGCAAAGCGCGGCTGGATCTTCTCCGAGCGTTGGGCCACATGCAGGACTGGCTCAACGAGCTGCACACCAAGTAATTTCCGAGAAGGGAACCCCGAAACCAACCCCCTGAACGCAGGCCGTGGTGTTGCACTTCGCCGGTGCGCGTTGATTCCACGCAGGTTAATGAGCAAAAACTTCACGCTCTCCGGCGCGAAATTCCTGCGCCTACCGGGCATCGAAAAGCGTCTAATAAAGCAAGTGGAATGATAGAATTGAAGGGATGCCGATGCCACTGAAAACACTCCTCCTGAACCCTCCCTCGTTTGAGAACTTCGACGGCGGCGCAAGTTCGCGCTGGCCAGCGACTCGCGAGATCGAGTCCTACTGGTACCCTGTCTGGCTCACGTATCCGGCCGGCATGCTTGAGGGTTCCCGACTGCTTGACGCGCCGCCCCATCACGTCTCCGCGCAGGAGACCATTCAGATCTGCAAGGACTACGAGTTCCTGGTGCTGTTTACCTCGACGGTTGGCTGGGAGGGCGACCAGCGCCTGGCTGAGGCCATCAAAGCGGCGAATCCATCGATCCGGATCGCATTTGTCGGCCCGCCCGTAACCACCGATCCCGACCGCGCGCTGAATGAGTGCTCCGCGCTGGACTTCATCTGCCGGCGCGAGTTCGATTTCTCGGTGGTTGAATTCGCGCAGGGCAAGCCACTGAACGAGATTTTGGGCATCAGTTACAAGAAGGACGGCGTGATCATCCACAATCCCGATCGCCCGCAGGTGGAAGACCTGGACGCGATGCCGTGGGCGACCAAGATTTACAAGCGCGATATGGATGTGACGCGCTACAACGTGCCGTTCCTGCTCCATCCCTACATTGCGCTCTACTCCACGCGCGGCTGCCCTGCGCAGTGCACCTTCTGCCTGTGGCCGCAGACCCTGAGCGGTCACGCATGGCGCAAGCGCTCGAGTGACGACGTTGCGGCGGAGATGAAGTGGGCCAAGGAGAATTTTCCTGCAGTCAAGGAGTTCTTCTTCGACGACGATACCTTCAACATTCAGAAAGTGCGAACCATCGAGCTCTGCGAAAAGCTGAGGCCGCTGGGCCTGACGTGGAGCTGCACATCCCGCGTGACCACGGACCACGAAACGCTGAAGGCGATGAAGGATGCCGGGTGCCGTTTGCTGATCGTCGGGTTTGAATCGGGCGATCCGCAGATCTTGAAGAACATCAAGAAGGGTGCGACGGTGGAACGGGCGCGCGCCTTCGCGAAAGATTGCCACGACCTGGGCCTGGTGATTCACGGTGACTTTATTCTTGGACTGCCGGGCGAGACCAGGGAATCGATCCGCAATACGATCAACTTTGCCAAATCGCTGGACGTGGAAACGATCCAGGTTTCGATCGCGCATGCCTATCCGGGAACCGAATTTTACGAGTACGCGGCGAAGAACGGCTTCATCACCAACCACAACATGCAGGACGGCGGCGGACATCAGATGGCGCATATCGAGTATCCGGGCCTGCCCACCGATTACGTGATGGAGATGGTGCACCGGTTCTACGACGAGTATTATTTCCGGCCCAAGGCGGCCTTCCGCGTGGTGTGGAAGGCGATGATGAATCGCGATCTTCCGCGCCTGTACGTCGAGGCAAAGTCGTTCCTCAAGCTGCGAGCGCAGCGCAATCGCCAAGTGAAGGAAGCGCGGAAGCAGCAGGCTTCGCCGACGACACCTGTGGGCGCTGGGGCATAAGCGAACGTCGTCCGATTGACCCGGTTGAGCCTCGCATCTTAGCTGCAAACGGAAATTCACAGCGTGGATCGGGCCCCGGAGAGGCTAGGTGTCCGCCATCCCACCCCGAACGCCGGAGGCGCGTTTAGGATGGGGCACCCAGATGGACGGAGTGCCTCGGATTTTCGCTACTGCCGCTGCGGCGATGACATTCAACAGAAAGACGCAATGCCTCACCACTCCCTTTCTTCGCGCCAATACCTGATCCTGGGGTTGGTCGCCGTTTGCGCTCCTTTGGGTGATAGCTGTCTTGCGCGCGGCATGGCCGCGATGCCATCCATTTCGCTCGCCCGCCCAGGTGCACTGATCGCCGCCGTCTTCACTCCCTGGATTGGCCTCGGCATCGCGTTGCTGATTGGATTTTTCGCGAGCTACCTGACTGCACTTTCGTGGGCTGATCTTACTTTTGTGCTTCCGGCGACGGCTTTCGGCAACGTAATCGTCGCGCTCATCGCACGTTTCTGGCTGCAAGAAGCAATCTCCCTCGAGCGCTGGGCCGGCATCGCTCTGATCACCCTGGGCGTGAGCTTCGTCGCGAACGGACCTTCCCTCACGCAGCATCCCGAGCCCGAGTCTGAGGCCTCATTGAGAAGCGAACCCGCCGCGAATGAGGTTGAAACGCGATGACGCTTCCTCTCCCTGCGGCATCTCCGGCGCCTGCAACCAATCCGTGGATCGCTACGGCCATGATTGCCGTGGTGATTCTCACTTCCACAACGGGCGAGGTGCTTACGGCAGCGGCCATGAAATCCATTGGCGATCTCGATGTGATTCGCGCGCGAGCGGGCCTGAAGGGCGCCATTCGCGCTGTCCTGACCTGCCCGCTCTTTTTCGCAGGGGTTTTCTTTCTTGCCGTAGCATTCTTCTCGTTGCTCTTTGCGCTGAATCACTTGAATCTGAGTCTCGTGGCGCCTGCTGCGGCGTCACTCACTCTGGTCACGAACGCCGTCGCGGGCAAGATTTTTCTGAAAGAGAATGTCGATCGGCGCAGGTGGGCGGCGGCGGTGCTGGTGTGCGTAGGAGTGTACCTGCTGGCGCACTGAATTGAAGTCGTCAGTGATCAGCCGCGTCGCGCCAGCAGCCGCATCAGGCCGCGGGGCTTGAGATCGGGATTCAAGAATTTCCGCGGCTCGCCGAGCGCTGCGCAAATTGCTTCTGCGGCGAGGTGTCCGCTGCGCGCGGCGCTTTCCATGGTGGAGGGCCAGCCGGTTGCTATCCAATCTCCTGCCAGCATGCAGTTCGGCCAGGGCGAGACGGATCCCGGGCGCGCTGCGTCAATTCCGGGCGGGACAGTGAAAGTTGCGCGGACTTCCTTGACCAATGCAGCTTTTGCGAGCTTCGCTTCGGCCATGGCCGGAAAGAATTCCGCCAATTCGCGCACGGCCAGGCCTATCGCCTCTTCACGGCTCAGTGCGGCGAACTTGTGCGAGGCGCTGACGACCAGTTCGAGGTAACTGCCCCGCGATTTGCGCTCAGGCTGCAAGCGGCTCTTGTTGTACATCCAGTGAATCTCGCGGTCGAGCAGCACGGCGTGGTCCAAGTCCGTAATTTCGCGGTCGAACCAGAGATGCACGCTGCAGATGGGCCCGTGCTCGTGTTTTTGAATTTGTGCAGCGAGCGCGTCGGCATCGCCGGTCGCCGGCATGAGAGGCAGAAGCCTGGCCATGCCTTCAAACGGGATGGCAAGCACAAGAAAGTTTGAGACCAGCTCGCCTGCGCGCGTCCGCAGAGTCCACTGCGATGTATCTTCGTCCCACGACGCGCCTTCGACGCCGGCGTTGAAGGCGATTTCGCCGCCATGCTCGTGCAGATAGTGTTCCGCGCCGTTGTAGAGTTCGCTGAGTGGCACGGTGCTCATGCCCATGCTACCGGCCTGCGCTGAATTCAAGAACAGTTCGCGGATCACCTTGGCGGCGTAGGGCAGCGCGATGCAGTCCACGTCGGCGTTGAGCGCGCTGGCGATGACGAGCCGCCAGAAGCGCTCGATGGCGCCCTGCGTTTGGCCATTGCGCTTGAGCCAGGCGCCAAGGGTTTCAGTGGAATCTTTCGGAATCGAACGCATCATGGTGGTGAATGCGCGCAAGAGGGCCTTCTTGTCGTCGCGGGTCAATGCATTGGCGGTAAGCAGGCTGGGCAGGCCATGCAACGGCGCAGGCAGCCACCACGACGGGCCAAGGACGGAGCGGCGGCCGCCGGGCTCGATCATGGTCATGGTCTGCGTCCAGTGGATGCGATCGAGGACGCCGATGCGCCTGTAGAATCCGATGAGATTTGTGCAGCAGCCGAAGAGCACGTGCTGGCAGTTGTCGATGACCTCATTGACGCCGGGATGGCGATAGGAGCTGGCGCGTCCTCCCAGGTAACCGCGCCGCTCGACCAGCCGCACATGCAGCCCGGCCTCGGTCAAAGCGCAGGCCGCGCTCATCCCGGCCACGCCGCCGCCCACCACGATGACGGATTTTTGCGAGTCCAATTCGCTCATGCCCTTATAACCATGGTGCAGGCGCCTCTCCTATCATCGCCGATGACAGAGCGAAGCGCCGCATGTTTGAGGAGTCGCGAGTCCTCGGGCGAGAGCGAACCCGGCAACGGTCTCAGAACCCCATGCGCGAGCGGAGCAGGCGCACGCGGTCGCGGGCGACGGGAAGCTGCGTAGTCCCGGCATCCTTAAGCGAAACGACGGTATGTCCAGCGAGGGAGACATTCGCCTGGCCGATCCAGTCGAGGTTGAGCAAAATGGCTCGATGAATGCGCAGGAAGCGACTGGGATCAAGCCTCTCTTCAAGCGCGGCAATGGTCTGGTCGACGCTGTGCTCGCGGCCGTTGACGACGGCGTAGGTGAGCTTGTCGCGCGCGACAAAATGTGTGATGGTGGCGAGATCGAGGAAGGAGATGCGATCGCCGAAGCGGGAGGCAACGCGGCGAGGATACTTCTCGTGCTGGCTACGGAGCGAAGCGGCGAGGTCTTGTAAGACAGCGGGAAGATCGGAGCTCTGTTGCCAGTCCGGTTTGACCAGAGGCCGCAATCGGCCAAGCTTTGCCAGCGCACGTTCTAGCTGTTCAGTCTCGATGGGCTTGACGAGATAGTCGATGGAGTTTACGTCGAAAGCGCGGAGTGCGTACTGGTCATAGGCGGTCGTGAAGATGACAAACGGCTGCACTTCGAGCCGGGCAAGCAGCTCGAACCCATTCATGCCGGGCATCTGGATGTCGAGGAAGAGCACGTCAATGCTTTTGCCGGGGCCTGCAGCAGCTGCCTTCGTGAGATCGTCGACTGCTTTGGCGGGATCGGTGGAGCTGCCGACGATGTCGAGAGCGCCGAAGCGCGCTAGCATGCGCTGCAGCCGCTCGATAGCCAGGGGTTCGTCATCGACGAGATAGGCGCGTAAACGAGCAGCTTCCATAGGCGCTCACGATTCCGCGGGAAAGGAGATGCGGACCACGGTCTTCTCATTTTCGCGCGTCACGGCAAGATGTGCAGCCGCGCCAAAAAGCAACTCCAGCCGCGCGGTGAGATTGCCGAGGCCATGCTCGGGCGCGGTGGCATCGAGCGAGAATCCGGGACCGTCGTCGATCACTTCGAGAATCGCAATGCCTCCTTCAATCGTCCCGGCAATCTGAATTGTAGCGCCCTCCGTGCGTTGCGCCGCGACATGTTTCACCGAGTTTTCGACCAGCGTCTCAAGTGCCAGCGGTGGAACTTTGACGGACGCGAGCGAGTTGGGGACAAGGATTTCGTAGCGCAAACGCGGACCGAAGCGCGTGGATTCAATGGCAAGATAATCGCGGACAATCTTCAGCTCCTGCTCCAGAGGGACAAGGCCGCCGTGCTGAGCGTTGAGCGAAAAGCGCAGCAGCGAAGCCAGCCTGCCCACCATGTCTTCGGCACGCTGCGGATCCGTAGGAATGAGCGCTGCGATGGAGTTAAGCGTATTGAAGAGAAAATGCGGATGGATGCTGGATTCGAGCGATGAGAGGCGCGCCTCGGCCAGCAGCTTATAGGCGCGCTCCTTTTCCACCATTCGCGAACGCAGCTCGATCTCAGCCGTCTGAAGCCTGCCTTGAAGGGTCTCGTACGTAGAGACGCTGAGGCCGATTGCCAGCGCAATCACGACGCTGAACGGAAGAGAGCCCCAGTACTCGGTCCACAACATGTCGCGCGGACTCAGGCCCACGCCGCAGACCACGAGGGCGGCGACCAGGGAGCCTGACGTTGCCGTGAACACAAGACAGAGAGCCTGAATGAGGACGATCGCCCTCGGGTAGCGCGGAGCGAGACGAACGGAGACCCGGGTAAGCAACAGGATAGAGGGCAATGCGATGCAAACCGAATAGACAAAGATCGCAAGGATATGCCGGACGGCGTGGGACAGGTTGAGGTAGCCGAGCGAGTAGAAGAGAAGCGCAATGAGAACGGTTGCGCCAAGAATGATAAACAGTGCGCGAGCGAGGTAGCTCCTGAACCGCTGAGGTCCCTTCTGGTTGCAAACTAACTCGGGCATCTTGTCTTTTATCGTAGCGTTCATAGCTGAAATCGGACTCCTGCCGATGTGGCCGCAACGTAGGGTGCTGCGCCATATTCTGAGGCCGCGCTGCCGCGCGGAGTTTCCATGTGGACGTAGGCCGAAAAATGATTGCCGAACCAGCGGCTCACGTCGAGGATGCCAGTGTAGCTGTGGTCGTCGAGATTCGCCACCACGGAGCCGGAGACGCTCCACTGCTTCCAGCCCGGGCGCTCGCGCAAACGCGCCTTGCCGGCATTGACAAATGCGTAGTGCTGGCGGCCTGCGAGCGGAGAAATCCCAGCATCGCGATAATAAGGGATGTTCGGCGGCGTGAAGAATTCGCCGATGAAGGTGACGTCGGAGACGGTGTATTTCGCGCCCACCAGCACTGCCGCCTGCTCGCGCCACAGCGCTTCGCCGTGAATTTCCAACGCCTGGCCCACCACGCGAGTGAAAGTGACCCCGCCAAACGAATCGCCACCGCGATCGTGGCCGGCGATGAACGATGTGTCGAATCCATGCACCAGAACGTTATACCGGAAAGCCGTGGTGTCGTGCAGGTTGCTGTTGGCGGGCGCGAGTGCCGCGGTTGACCACGCGGCGGAGATGGCATGCGAGCCGTGAATCCAGTCGGCTTTCACCATGTCGCGCCCTTCATTCACGTTCAGCCGGTCGCTGGGATCGGTAGGAATGCGCGGCGGATCGAGCACGCCGGCCGCCGTGAAAGCATAGCCCGTGCCCCAGAGCACCATCTTGCGGCCCGCGGTGAAGTCGAAATCGCCGGCAGAAAGGTCCGCGTAAGCTTCCTTCACCCGCAACTGCGTGTTGGTATCGGAGGAATCGGTGGTGAGCCCGATCAGGCTGGAGGAAACACTCCAGCGATCGCGGTCGCGAACAGCAAAAGACGGCTCCACGAGCACCTGATTCAAAACCGTTGGCAGCGGCTCGTGAGGCTGCCGTAGAATGTAGCGTCGTCGATCACGTTGACAGAATAGCGATCGTCATAGCGGCTCTCCTGTTGTGGTACGGGCGCCTGGCCGGTGCTTTGCGTGTGAGCAAAGGCAGCGGCGGCGAAGAGAAGCAAAGCCGGAATGAGACGCCGATTCATAGCTAAAACCTGTCGGAGCGGCCCTGGTAGAAGAGCTTGTCGGGCAGAGCGCGCGGAGTGGCGCCGGAGTACTCGAGCACGCTATGCGAGTTGTGCCTGACTCTCGTCGTAAAGTGTGAGCTTGCGCAACAGCATCTGGCCGTCGTAAGGCCATACTCGTCGAATGTGGCCGACTTGATGTGCTTGCCGGAGGTCAGATAGAACTCCGCACGCACGGGGCGCGCATCTTCGGTGCGCACCCAGTAGAGAATCCGCTGGTAGGTCGCGCCCTTGCGCTTGGCAGTGAGTTCAAGCACGTAGCACGGTCACCGTACCCACCTTCTCGTGCGCAGATAAGCGGGCGTGTAATCGACGGCATAGTTGGTGCGCGCCACGTCGCCGTTCGAGGCATCGCCGGTCAGGCGCTCCAGCGGCGTGATGCGCACCGGGCGGCTGGTGTCGGGCAGATAAACCCACATATCGTCGCCCAGCATCAACAGGTGCCGACCCTTCTCGCGCGGGCTCATGAACTCGACGTACGTCTTGTCGGTGCCCTTTTGCGAAACTTCGTAGAGATGCTCCTCGTCGGACCTGCCGGATTCGTAGTCGGTGATCTTGACGTGCACCACGTACGACGGCCAGCCGTTGCGAAATGTGTCGGACCGCTTCAGAAGCGCCTCGGCATCGGGTGCGGCTGGTGCAGCATGGCAGACCAGTGCGCAGGTGAGCAGAAAAGCCAACGCAAACAGCAGCAGAAACGAACGCAGGAAGCAATTCACGCTAGACATGGGCAAGTGCCTCCGCAATTTGCAGCCGCGATGCGCGGATCGCGGGCAGGATGGATGCGAGCGCCAGCGAAACGACCACCAGCAGCGAAGAGCCGATCATCATGCCGGGCACGTGCAGAACGCGGAAAGGCACGCTGACGGCATAGCCCGGCGGCGGCGGCAAGTGCAGGCCCGAGACGTTGAGCAGAGCGCCGAGCAGGTTGCCACCAGGAGCCCGCCGGCGGCTCCGAAGACGCCGAGAAGCGTGGCCTCCACCATAAGCAGGAAGACGATCCAGGCGCGCGGCGTGCCCATGGCCAGCATGGTGCCGATTTCGCGGGTGCGCTCAAACATGGCCATCAGCAGCGTGTTCACGCTGGACATCAGAACCATGAAGAAGACGATCACGCCCATGAAGAGAAAGATTCCGCTGAAGAGGTTGCGCACCTGCTTGTAGTAGGCGGCCAGATCGATCCATTTCTTTATGGCCATGGGCTGCGAAAGGCCGTTCAGTCGGGGGATCAGCTCGTTGTAGACGGCATCGGTGTTGTCGGTGTCATCGAGACCCACGACGAGATTGGTGACGCGATCGCTCTGCAGCAGCCGCTGCGCGGAAGGCAGCGTGATGCGCAGATAGCGCGCATCCATTTCGGCAACGCCGGTTTCGACGATGCCGACGATCTGGACGTCGACGCCGTTCAGCGCGCCGTCGGAGGTGACGGCAAAAAGCGTCAGCCCGTCGCCCACTTTCACGTTCATGGATTTGGCCACGCCAGCGCCGATCAGCGCCTCGAGGTCGCTGCCCTCAACGTCGTTCAAATCTCGGCCCGCTGTCAGATCGGACGTGAAGCCGAGACTGCGCTCCGCATCGGGATCGACGGCGCTGCCCATAAAGACCGAGGACTTCACGCCGTTTGAGACCATGCCGTAGAACTCGATGCGCGGGGCGACGCCGCGGACATGCGGCGCGGTGCGCACCGTCGAAGCCACCTGGCGCCAGTTTTCGATTCCCGTGTCCAGCACGTGAACTTCGTCGCGGCGAAATGCTCGGCGGTGAAGATCTGAAGATGTCCGAGGCCGTTGCGGATGGTGTCTTCGCGCAGACCCCGAATCATGAAGGCAAAGTACCCGCCGGCGAGCAACAGGCCCGCAACTCCGCCACCGACCATCAGCAGGGTCATCAGCGTGCGGCGGCGATTGCGAAAAATGTTACGAAACGCGAGCAGCAAGAACTTAGCCATGGCTGCACCTCCGCGGGGTGAATGTCTTCAGCCACCTGGCCGTCGCACAGGCGGACAATGCGCGGCGTGTGCTCGAGCAGGCGCTGATCGTGCGTGGAGAAGATGAATGTGAGGCCGAGCGTTTCGTTCAGATCGCGCATCAGGTCGATAAGCTGCGTGGCATTGTGCGTGTCGAGGTTGGCGGTGGGCTCGTCTGCGAGCACGAGTGCGGGACGATGCACGATGGCGCGCGCGACAGCCACGCGCTGGCGCTCACCGCCCGAGAGAAGATCGGGACGGTGCTGCGCTCGTTCGGCTAGGCCGACGCTTTCGAGAGCGTTCATGGCGCGCCGGCGGCGCTCGCTGGCACCGACGCCCTGAACTAAAAGCGGAAATTCAACATTTTCACCTGCAGTAAAGACAGGAATAAGGTTGAAGGTCTGGAAGACGAAGCCGATCTTCTCGCGGCGAAACGCCGAGAGCTGCGCGGGGCTGAGTTTCGAGGTGTCTTCCCCGTCGAGAACGATGCGGCCGGAGGTGGGTTTATCGATGCAGCCCATCAGGTTGAGCAATGTTGATTTGCCGCTGCCGCTGGGACCCGCGATGGCCAGAAACTCGCCGCGCTCGACACGCAGGCTGGCATCGTCGAGCGCGCGCACTTCGCTGTGATCCAGAGGAAACCGCCGGCTGACTGCTTCCACGCTGACAAGATCGTCCATGCCCTGCTCCTCTCAGAAGTTCTTGAGGAGACGGTACGGCATCGCAACCGGCAAGAAACAGGTGATTGGATGGAGGGTTGGGGAAATGGACGGAAGGCGGGAAATGGGGGATGGGCGGGAGGGCAGCGGGTGGGATTTCTACGCGATCCCACCCAAGCAGAGCTTGAATGGGGCACCCGACACCCGACACCCGACACCCGACACCCGACACCCGACACCCGACAAGGGGTTAGACTTCAAACGTGCACTCAGAACTAACAAAGACGGCTATTTTGCTCGTTCAATCAACGATTGTAGTCTTTGCCCTGTTGTCAGGTTGGGCTTGGATTAAGAGTGCGATGTTGCAACTCCGGCCCGACAAGAGGCCTTCGGGGTGGATCGACCGCCAGATGAACCGCATCTCGGACAGGTCCGAAATATGGAATGCCATTGCGGCTTTCCTCTCGGCATTTGCGGCGATCACCGCCGGGTTGCTTTTCCTTTCCATGATGTGAACTTGACCCGCACCAAGCTTAGGCATAGGCGAGAAACGGACGGCGCAGAGGTCGCGAAAACGCGCTTCATCTGCGCTCGGTTCGTGCTGTGTGATTTGAAGAAAGGAGTCCCGAAAATCCTTGCGCTGATTGATTGACCGCCTGACTTAGCATTTGCGTTTTCGAGGAGATCCGCGCAGGCAGTTGATTCTGTGAATGCAGTGAGGGACTCGAATCATCTTATAAGTCTTTCAATAACAATGCCTTAAAAAGTAGATCATCGAACATACCCCCAAAAGTACCCCCCACAGGTCGCCGCTAGGGGCTGATTCGCTCAATTCAGAGGCCCCTTGAATTGCCCCGGTTGCTCCCGGCTGCGCTGCTCTTGGTCCCTCGGCTTCCCCTTCGATCATCACCAGCCGTTCTCAAGGGGCCTGTAGTCGTGGTCCTGGTCATGTGGAACATGAGAAAAAGACATTCTTCTCACTGCTGAAGAACACCCGCAGCGGAAGCATCCGTCAAGGCCGCGAAGCGCCGCCGCAGCGGGCGGAGCGAAGAGGAGAGCCTTTACGGATGCCGCAGCGGAGGGTAGGCCGCGCCAGCGGCGAGAAAGCCTGATTTGACACGATTCTCCACGAACAACCACGATTAAGGCCGATTTTGACTGATTAAGCCTTATCGACTCTAACCCGCCCCGAAATCAGGCTTCCTGAGCCTTTGTGAGCTTGTTTCCGTCCTCCCCAGGCCGCTTTGAACTGTGACGCAAATACCCACCTTAAAAGCACACAGGTGCGGCACAATAAACTGCACAACCCAAACGGGATACACGAGCAGAACGGCCAGTGTGCGTCTGCGCTTTATGTTCCACTATTGCATTCCCCCGGAAACCCGACGCACAAACCCCGCCCCGGTCCTGCGCTGCGGATCGGCACCACCCGGCCCGCCGCTGGAGAAAAACCGCGACGAAAGACGAATCCCCGACGACTGCCAAGCCCTGCGCCGCCATACTCCAAGAGTCGCCGCTGTCGGCGGAAACCGGCAATCGGATTAGTTGTCCGGGGTACAGGGCATCGAAACGGCTGTGACCCATTAGACGGCTGCACGGCCAGCCGCCTACTCCTTGGTCTTCAGTTTGGATTCGTTCTCGCGGATAAACGTCTCGATCTCCGCCGCACTCGCCAAGAGGCGAAGCCACTGTTCTTTGTAGAGCGTGACGGGAAAGCGGCCCATGCCATAGAGCGAGACCGCGCCTTTCTCGCTCACCTTCAGAGTGACGCCGCTCTTGTCTTTGGTTTTGAGTTTGGCATTCTCCGCCCGCAGGCGCTCCAGTTCCGCCTTCATCTCCGATTCATTCATTTGCTTCCCTCCTGCTACTCACTCGCAATCGTTACCCAGCTTCACCGGGTCCCGGCCTGAGGCTATACCGCAAAAACCTTCAGCACTTCATCGCCGTAGTGGTTGATGACCTTGACGGCGATCTTGCCGGTTCCGGCTTGTTGAACGGACGGCTGATTGTGCTGTAGAGGCTGCTCCAGGCAGCTTCGTCGATGTCTGCGCGCAGCGCGCGTTTGAGCTTTTCGTAGGGCTCCTCCGCCCCGGTGAAATAGGCGTGGCGGACGAAGAAGCTCTCGCCGTTGTATTCGGTGTCGATGAACCAGCAGGCAATGTCGTCGGTGGATGAGCTGCGAATTTGTCCGGTGGTCGGGTCGTACACGTCCACGCCCTTGATTTCGACGACGATCTGCCCGTTCTTCTCTCTGTGAATGTCCACGTCCGGCTCGCCGAAGACCATGAAAAGATTGCCCGCGCCGGTCTTCTTGAGCAGTTCATCGCCCATCGCCAGGTCGGGGTTCATCTTGGCGGGCAGCACGGTCAGCTTGCCGTAGCGTTTCACCTCTTCGGCGACGTGCGGGTCGAAGGCGAAGCCGCAGACGATCAGCATGTCGAAGCCCACGCCCTGCACCGCTTCCTTGGCGGCTTCCTTCACCTGCTGCGGGCCGACGGTGCCGTGCTCTGGGCCGATGGAGACGGCTACGCGTCTGGTCTTGCCGTCGGCGTCTGTGTATTCGCCGGCGGCATGCAGCCACAGCCCCGGCGTAGGCGTCCAGGCGGTCGAAAGTCAGGCGCTCGTTCTTGCGGGTGTTCTGCACGCCCGCCTTCTTGAGGTTTTCCAGAATCATGGTGGCGAAGTCCTGCTGCTTGCGGGCTTCCTGCTCGGTGACGTGCCGTTCTGGTTCTCGTCGGCAGTGGACAGCACGCGATGCGGCGAGAGGCTTTCGACGGAGAACGGGCCGCACACGCGGACGCGCTTGTTGTCTTCGTAGGGTTGGTCGTAGAGCGTTTCGGTCTCGGCATGCCGGGCGATGGCCGCGTCGATCTGCTCGCGCGTCATGCCTTCCTTGATGTCCGGATTGTTGGCGATGGACTTGAGCGTGACGTGCGGCACGCGCTTGTAGACGAATCCCTTCCGGATGTCGTCTTCGGTCTTGTATTCAGGCGGCATCTTGCCGGTCAACTCCGCTTCCTTCTTGATGCCTTCGGGGGAATCGGCCAGCAGGTAATAGGGATACTTGGCGCCCATCATGCGCGTGCGCGCCAGCGCCAGAGCGACGCGGCTGGTGTCGCAGGTTATCCAGCGTCGTGCCCCATTGTTCGGCGACATAGGCGGTTGTGCCACTGCCGCATGTCGGATCGAGCACGAGGTCGCCGGGGTCGGTGGTCATGAGTAAGCATCGCTCGATGACCTTCGTGCTGGTTTGGACCACGTATTTCTTGTCAGCGGTAAAACTTCCCGTTGCGGTGTCAGTCCACAATGTTCGTGATGGGGATGCAAGGGAAGTCCTTAATGTATCGCACGTAGCGGAGACTATTGTCTGCAACGTGCAGACCGATTTGCAGCAGCGAGTTTCTGCCATCCCCGTCAGCGTCGTCTTCCAACGCTCCGCTCGTGGGACATTATTGCCTTTGTACTCGAATGGGAAGCACGAGGGATCCTGCCCTGCGAGGTCAATGTTGTCGGCCTTGTAGAACACGCGGCATCGGAAGGTAACGGCTCACCTCTATTTTTTTCGCGCTTGGGTCATTCTCCGGCGCGTTCCATCACTGAGATGAATCCAGCCATAGTTAGATGCGGTCCCCTCCTCGCGGCTTTTATCCAGGTAAAGCTGCCGATATTTAACATGCTCATTATCCTTGGCATACCAAAGCAGCAGATCAAACGCTATCCGCGAGAAGGTTCTGTGCCAGCCCGCTCGTCTTTGACGAACGCAATTTGTGCCGCAGAAATTCTCACTTCCGAACACCTCATCCAGCACGCACCGCACCAGATGCACGTTCTCATCGCCGATCTGCACAAAGACGCTGCCGGTCTCGGTGAGCAGGTCACGCGCCACCACCAGCCGGTCACGCAAATAGGCGAGATAGGAGTGGATGCCCAGCTTCCAGGTGTCGCGGAAGGCGCGCATCTGTTCGGGCTGGCGGGTGGCGTCCTCGGCCTTGCCATCCTTCACGTCGCGCTTGCGCGTGCTCACCTGCCAGTTGGAGCCGAACTTGATGCCGTAGGGCGGGTCGAGATAGATCGTCTGCACCTTGCCCTTGAGTCCTTCCTTCTCGGCCAGTGACGTCATCACCAGCAGCGAATCGCCGAGGATCATCCGGTTCGCCCAGTTCTGCTCGTGGTGGTAGAAGTCGACTTTCTGCTCGAAGTCCTCGGGTCCGCCGTTGAAGTCGGCGAAGAGGTTGGGCTGGTCGATCGTCGGGCTGTCTCGATGCGCGGCAGCGCGTCGATGATCGCCTGCGGGTGAATCTTCTCCTGGATGTAGATCGGCACCACGGGCACGGCGAGGTCTTCGCGGTCCTGCTCGTCCTTGCCCTTCCAGACCAGTTGCGGGTCGAGGGACGGATCGCGCGGATAGAGCATGGTCTTGGGGGCCAGTTCCTCGTCGGCCACGAAGTCGCGCAGTTCCTCGGTGGGGATGTTTGCGCGCTTGTCCTTGTGGCTGGATGGATTCGACCTTTTTCGGGTGTCTGCTGTCTTCTTAGGCATGAGCGACTTCCTTTGCCGATTCCGACTGCGCCTGTTTCAGATAGCCGCGGATGAGGTTTTGGGCATCCCACGGGTCGGCGATTTCGAGGAACGCCCAGCGGCCGAAGCCGCCGTGGTTGTTGATGGCCGGCACCCAAAGCGTGCGCGCCGTGGCGACCTTGGCGGCCTTGTCTTTCTTCTTCTCGCCGGTGACTTCGACGATCAGATTCAGCAGGTCGTCCGGGCCGTGGCCGTCGTCGATGCAGGCGATGAAGTCGGGGATGTAGTTGTTGCTCTTCGCCATTCAGCGTGTAGGGGATGGTGAAGCCGAGGTTGTGGTTCTTGACGTAGCGGATGACCTCGGGCATGTCTTCCAGGGTCTGGGCCATCTTCTGCTCCCACGAGTCGGTGTCGGCGACGACGTGGGAGATGTGGCACTTGTCGGCGCGGGTGGCGATAGACCGGCCGCGTGGTGTCGAAATCGACGTAGCGCGTGGAGCCGATGGTGTCGTACGGGCCGCAGGATGGGCTTGAGCGCCGCTGTGCCGTCGGTCGAGGCGACGATGGCCTTGTAGATGCGGTCGGCGGCGTCGTGGGCGAATTCGATCAGCAAGCAGCAGTTGCGGGAAGGTGTTGTCCTTGAGCGTGACGCATTCGGCCAGCCAGCGTTTGGCGATGCCGAGCAGTTGCGGGAAGAGCCAGGGCTTGTCGTTGCCGTCGTCGTCGCGGAAGTATTTTTCCAGCGTGAGCTTGGCCAGCAGGAACGCGACTTCGTTGGGCCGGCGGCGCTTGAGATCGTCGAGCGTGTGGATGCTGGATTCGCCGACGATGGGCGCGTTCTCGGTCTTGGTGGGAATGTCGGCGGTGGACAGCGTCAGCCTGGATTCGTCGGTGAACGTGGCAGTCAGCCGCTCGCCGCCGATGTCGTAGCGGTAGCCGAGCAGCCGGGGAAAGTGATCTCGCAGGCGATGCGGCTTTCGAGCGCGCGCACGCGGGTGGGCAGCGGGCCGGGCTTGGGGTCTTTGGTTGCGCCGCTGCACGGGATGAACGAAAACGGCACGCCGTAGACCTCGGCGTATTCGGGATCGAAATGGCCCTGGCTTCGTCGTTGGCGGCATAGCTCATGCGCCGCAGGGCGCGGCCGACGACCTGCTCGCAGAGCAGTTGCGTGCCGAAGGCGCGCACGCCGAGGACGTGGGTGACGGTGTTGGCGTCCCAGCCTTCGGTGAGCATGGAGACGCTGACCACGCACTTGACGTGTTCGCCGAGCTTGCCGGCCTTGCCGACGGTGTTCATCACTTCGCGGAGCAGGTCTTCGTCGGTGAGGTCGTCGGCATCGCGGCCGGGGAAGCGGTCGCGATATTCGGCCTTGAACTCCTCGATTTCGCGGGCGGCGATCTTCTTGAAGTCGTCGCTCATCGCTTCGCCGGATTCGAGCTGCTGGCTGTCCACCAGGATGGTGTTCGGGCGATGCAGCCAGCCGCCGTTGCTCATCGTCGTTGCGAAAGATGGGCAGTTGGCCGGCCTGGACGACGGTCTGTTCGCCGATCTGCTTTTCCCAGCCGGCGATGTAGTCGAAGACCAGCTTGGAGACGTTGGTGTTGTTGCAGACGACGATGAAGACCGGCGGCGTGATGCCGCGCGCGCGCGCCTCGGCGTTCTGCTCCCACAGGCGGTAATACTTCTCGTAGTTGCCGTAAGACTGAGCAGCGCCCCTTGCAGTTCGACGGGCAGCTTCGGTTCGCCGCCCACCGCCTCGGTCTTGCGTCCCTTCTTGGGCAGGTGCTCGCGGATGCGCAGCCAGAGGTCGCGGTAGGTGGGCTGCTCGCCGGTCATCGAATCGTCGGCGACCGGCACGCGGGGCACCTTGACGATGCCGGCCTCGATGGCGTCGATGAGCGAGAAATCGGAGACCACCCAGGGGAAGAGCGTGCCTTCGGGATAGCCCGAGCCGCGCAGAAAGAACGGCGTGGCCGAAAGGTCGTAGATGGCCTTCACGCCGATCTTGGCCTTCACGGCCTCGATGCCGGAAATCCAGACGCGGGCTTCTTCTTCGCGCTGCTTGGCTTCGATGCGGTCATCGCCGGTGAGGGGTTCCTCCTCGCCGTCGGGTTTGCGGCGGTAGCAGTGGTGGGCTTCGTCGTTGAGGACGATGATGTTCTTCTTGCTGCCCAACTCGCGGCAGACGCGGCGCACCATCTGGTCGGGCGTCTCGGTGAACGCCGGTCTCGGTTTGTCCGTCGGCAAGAATCGACTTCGTGAGTCTTGCCGGCCGCGACTGTCTCGCGCAGTTGGAAGGCGTGGAAGTTGGTGATGATGATTTTGGCCTGGCCGAGCTGGTCCTGCAGCTGTGCGCGGGAACGATGTCGCGCTGGCGGTAGTAGTTCTCCGGGTCGTTCGGCAGCAGCACGCGCAGCCGGTCGCGGATGGTGATGCCGGGCGTGACGATCAGGAAGGTGTCGGAGAAGCGGGCGTCCTGCGGGTTGGCGCGCTTGTTGAGCGTGTGCCAGGCGATGAGCATGGCCATGACGACGGTCTTGCCGGAGCCGGTGGCCATCTTGAAGGCCGTGCGCGGCAGGCCGGGGTTGGACGTGTCGTTGGCCTCGCGGAGCGCGTTCTCGATCCAGGCGTCG
Organism: uncultured Acidobacteriaceae bacterium; assembly: GCA_963782285.1. GTDB lineage: Bacteria > Acidobacteriota > Terriglobia > Terriglobales > Acidobacteriaceae > Telmatobacter. The sequence goes on along the minus strand of CAWAJH010000007.1, from coordinate 138,996 downwards.
CCGTATTTCTTGGCGACTTCGGCGATGTAGATGGCGGTTTCGAGGGCTTCGTTCTGGCAGAAGAAGAGTTTTTTCTCGCGGTTGGGGTCGGTCCAGTAGGCAATCAAGCGCGCGGTGGTGGGCGTCACGCCGACGTATCCGCCCTTGCGCCACATGCGCGACGCGGCGGCGGATGTCGTTGACGAGCTTGTTTTCTTCGATGCGGTCCTGGGTCCACTCGGTGTCGAACTGAAGCTGCTTGTCGCCCTTCTTCTTCGGCTTGGCGATGGGGACGAAATAGGAGCTGGTCCGGCGGCCGTCAACGATCTCGTTGGTGATTCCCTCGTCGGTGAATCGGAAATGGCGTGTCGGCTCGTCGAAAGGCGAGTTGATGATCGGGTTCTCGATGACGACTTGCGACATGCTGAAAGTCCCCCAGCAATTGCCATTTCCGCATTGCAAACATAGAGTATTGTTAAGTACAGCAACATCCTACTATGTCCAAGCGGCGCGAGTTGCGGCCCTTGGTACGAGGGATATGGGCCGTCACTGCTTCACACACGACTTTTTGCGACAGTGCGCGGACCGGCTGCTGCCGACCGGCTCGTTGATGGGCACATGGCACCTCGAATCGATCTGCGCGTCGGGCAGGTTGAACCGAAACTTTGACGATGGGGCGGCTCCCGAAGAAATCAAATCGGCATCCCGGAGGACCTGGTCCCTGCCGTCGAAGCACTCGACAAACGCTGGATGACGCGCATTTCCGGTGTGGGAAGGTTACCGAAGTCTTCTGCTATGGTTGCTTCATCCCGGAGAGAATTCTGCCGAAATCGAGCAACACAAGCTCGCGCTCGGGCAATTGAAGGCAATCGTAGGACCCTCGCGACCCAATCTTGCGATCAACACATCAGGACGGGGACAGACCGGCTTCTTCCATGGGATGTTCAGATGTATATAGCGGGGTTGACAGTCCAGGCCGTCAGGTGTTCCATGACCTGCTCGAAATCGGCAGTGCCCATGCGGGCCGGCTGGGAAAGCATATATCGAATGGGCGCACGATCTGACTCTGGAACTGGCGAAAGTTTATGCGGATCGGGCAAAATTTGGATTCGGGCTGTGTGCGATCCCCCGGATTTGGTACCGACCTGAATTGGGACGACCCAGACGAAACCATCATGGGAAAGATCTGGTGCGCGCCGCTGCTAATCGTGATGCGACCTTCACGCTCTATGCCATTCGATCGAACGTGCATGGGAGAGGGCGGACCGCGAAACGACCAAGGGATGGCTGAATTCGCTTGCGCAGTTTTTCACCATTCACATTAAGCTGCACATTGATCGCCTTGCTGATGAGAAGACCGTAGAACTGGCCAAAAAGCCAAAGCCAGTGGACGCCCTATCATAGGGCTTTCGAGGTTCATCAATTCGATGCTCCTCAAACTGACACAACTGAAGGCAGGAATCGGTTTTCTGAGCAAGTCGGCAAATCACACTCGGATTTCACTTGGAAGGAATTGGAGATCCGATTCCGAGGGATTCAGTCGGAGCTGACAAGGGGGAAGGCCTCTGCATCCTTCATTCCTGCACAGTCGAGCGATGGCAATAAGGAATGGATAATTGGTGGAAGCGCGGCTTGGAGGAAGCAGTTTGTCCACTTGGCATCAATCGCCTCTCGCAAGCTCGGTTATATGGGTAGCGAAGGTGCAGCCGAGTATTGGCTTGATCGCGTTCGGGAGTGGATGCAACAGGCGGGTTTGGACAAGGACAAAAACGTGGCTTGGCGTCCTTTTGGAGAAGGCGGTTTCTATACGGAGCGGATTGCCGAACTGTCGGCGATGTACTGTATGGAATTAATAGCTCGTAGCTCTCCTGAAACGACCGTCTCACTGCCTTCGGAATTGCCGGAAAGCGAAGTCACGAAATCAAAGGAACGTGGCAACGCTCGAAAAGTACCCCGGACCAAGGCCGAGTTGAATCGCTTAAGAGTGGTATTCGGAGCAATCCAGGCAGGTCTTAGAGGCGCACAGTATTGCGCTGCGCTAGATGACCGAAGATTGCGGTTGCCGCACCAATGGACAGAGGAGGGTTGCCCCAGCACGTATTCGCTGGCATACCAAGACAAGCGATGGCAGCATCGGATACAGGATGAGAAATCCAGATACCGAGAGCAATACGAAATGACCCCACCTAAAGAGCGGGAAGCAATCATCGAAGGTGAAAACAGCACTCGCCATACTCGCCATTGACGAGTAGAAGCGAGTCGCGTCGGACCCGCATAAATAAAGCCTCACATACCGGTATTACTCGCCAACTGCCAGGAGCGAGTTGCGACGAATTCCACTCATCGTTAGCGTCGAATCCTGAGCGGTACTGAATCGCTCAGGGAGAATCGACAATGACGCATACCATCCTGAGGCTTCCTGCTGTGAAAGCGGCAACCGGCCTTTCGCGCAGCACTCTGTACCTTCGCATCGGCCAGGGGGCCTTCACGCATCCGGTGAGCCTGGGCGGGCGCGCCGTGGGCTGGCCTGCTAACGAAGTGACGGCGTTGAACGCTGCCCGGATTGCAGGCAAGGCGGACGCAGAAATTCGCGTTCTGGTGGCGCAACTGGAAGCGGCCCGCAAGGCTGTGGCATAGGACGGCGCGCTCGATGCCTAAACTCCCAAATTATCGCCGGGTCAAAATTCACCGCAGCTACACGGTGGAGGAGATAGCCAGCCTGCTTGGCTGCACAAAAACACCGTGCGGACATGGGTGAAGGCCGGGCTGCCAGACGCTGCGACTGACAAGCGCCCAATGCTGATTCTTGGGTGCGACCTTGCGGCTTTCTCCAGGCGCGCCGGACAGAGAAACAAGCGGCCCTGCAAATCGGGTGAATTCTACTGCGTTCGCTGCCGCTTGCCGAGGGTTCCCGCTGGCGGAATGGTGGATTACACGCCGAAGCGAGACAAACTGGGCGACTGGAGGCGATTTGCCCGGTCTGCGACTGCATTATGAACCGCTGGATCAGTCTTGCCAAATTGGAGCAGATTTGCGGAAAATTGGACGTCACAATTACGGAAGCATCGGAACAAGTAAGCGATAGGACACAACCTGCCGTAAACAGTGACTTCAAAGAGGGGGTTTAGACGATGACGAAAACACAGCCCGGAGAATGAACGGATCAAGCGCGCAATATTTCGCGTATCTGAAGGAAGCTAAGCGCCACGGCGAGCCCACGGTGGATGCCGCCGCCAAGGCTCTGCATCGCTTTGAGGAGTACACCAAATTCAAGATCTTCAAAGCTTTCCACCATGAGCAGGCGATTGCATTCAAGAGGCATCTGGCCGAGCAGAAAGCCAGCGGTCCGGGGAGAAACTGAGCAAGGCGACGCTGCACGCCACGCTGAAGCAGCTGAAGCGACTTCTTCCACTGGCTAGCCGGGCAGCCGGGGTACAAGTCCCGTTTTCAGTATTCCGATGCGGACTATTTCAACTTGTCAGATAAGGACACGCGGATTGCAACGGCGCAACGAGAACAGCAAGCGCCGACGCTGGAGCAGATCAGCCATGTCATCCAAACCATGCCAGCCAGCACCGAAATTGAGCGCCGCGACCGGGCGCTGGTGGCCTTTACGCTCTGACCGGCGCACGGGACAGCGCGATTGCATCCATGAAGCTGAAGCATGTCGACCTGATTGCAAGGCTGCGTTCACCAGGATGCGCGGGACGTGAAAACGAAATTCAGCAAGACATTTCACACTTTCTTTTTTCCGGTTGGCGATGAGGTCTTGCGGATTGTCGTGGAATGGGTTGACTATCTGCGAGCAGAGAAGCTGTGGGGCGAATGACGATCCACTTTTTCCGGCAACGCGCATCGCGGTTGGGGCGAATCGCCAGTTTGAGCCGGTCGGGCTTGAAACGGGCGCATTGGAGCAGTGCCTCGCCCATTCGTGGCATCTTCCGAGAGGCATTTGAAAGAGCCGGGCTTCCGTACTTCAATCCGCACAGTTTAGAAAGACACTCGCCCGGCTGGGCGAGGCAGATGTGCAAGTCCGCCCGAAGGATTCAAGGCGTGGAGTCAGAACCTCGGACATGAAAAAGTTCTGACTACCTTCCTGAACTATGGAACGGTGACGACCGACACGGCAGGGCGAGATTTTGCGCGGACTGAACGCCGGAATCCAGCACATAATCAATCCAGCCGGACGCTGAGATCGCAGAGGCAGTTTTCCGAAAATTCAAGACGCAGGGGTAACCTACCGGCTGAGCCGTAACCCGCAACTAAGCCGCTGTTCCACGGAAGGGCAGCACCTTGCCGCCGCGCTGGGTCCGCTCCAGAAAGTCGGCCCAGTCCTGCATCATCTTGGCGCGTGGCTCCAGGTAGAGAGCGTGGTTGTAGGCCGCGCTCACGGCGTTGCGCGGCGCGTGGGCAAGCTGCAATTCGATGTGCTCATGCGTGTAGCCCTGCTCATGCAGAATGGTCGAGGCCAGGCCACGGAAGCCGTGGCCAGTCTGCGACCTCGGTATCCCATGCTGTCAAGCGCCAGCAGAATGGTGTTGTTGCTCATTGGCCTGGATGGCGTCGCGGTCGCCCGGAAAGATCAATTCCCCTGCGCCTGTCAGTGGTGCGCAGCAGTTCCAGGACCTCAATCGCCTGCCGGGCAAGGGGGACAATGTGCGGAGTATCCATCTTCATGCGTTCTGCCGGAATGTTCCAACGGCGGGCCTCGAAGTCGATTTCCTCCCAGCGAGCCTCGATCAGTTCCGATGTGCGCACAAAGGTGAGCGCCAGCAGCTTCATGGCCAGCCGTGTCAACAACTTTACCGCGATAGACCTCGATAGCGCGCAGCAGTTCGCGGCAGTTCCTTTGCGTCCACTCGCGCCAGATTCACCTTCTTTGTTGGCCGGAGAACGTCAGAAGGCTTGAACTCGGCAACGGGGTTCCTGCGGACATAGCCGTGGGCGATTGCATAACGGAAGACCTGCCCGGCAGTCTCCAGGGCGCGCTTGGCAAGATCCCCTGCTCCACGCGCCTCGATGGCTTTGACCATGGCCACCAGTTCCGGCGGCTCGATGAGAGCTATTGGTCTTGCACCAATCGCAGGGAATAACATTCGCCTCAAGACGGCGGCGCGTGGCATCGACATGACGGCTGCTCTTGTTCACCTTCCAGTGATCGAACCAAAGGACGGCGATTTCAGAGAAGGGGTTCTCGCCCGCTTCCATGGCGGTTTCCTTCTCCGCCTTGCGCTCGGCCATCGGATCGGAGCCCGCTGCAAGCAAGCGGCGAGCTTCTGCATGGCGGAGACGCGCATCGGCCAGAGAGACATCTGGGTACGCGCCGAAAGGCATGAGCTTTTCCCTGCCTTCATGCCGGTACTTCCAGCGCCACAGCTTGCTTCCCGATGGATTGACCAGCAGGTAGAGGCCTTTGCCATCGGCCAGCTTGTACGGCTTCTCTGCGGGGCGCGAGCGTTTGATTGCGGTGTCGGTCAATCCCATGGACGCCCTCCTCATTGGGGGTACTTTGGGGGTATTGGGGGTATCGGTTCTGGGGGTATTTGCACGGATACCCCCAAATGTACCCCCATCTGAGATCTGGCTTCCATAGTACGCCTTTGGACGTAAAAATACGAAATCCCCAATGTTTATCGGGGATTTGTGATATTCTCTAGGATGTTCTTGGATGGCTTAGGAAGGGCTTATGGTGGGCAGTGAGGGACTCGAACCCCCGACTTCCTGCTTGTAAGGCAGGCGCTCTAACCAACTGAGCTAACCGCCCATCCTGTGCGCGTTGCGGCCTTTTTGATGATAGCAGCGAGTTCACCATGTGCCGGGACGCGGCGTTCCGGGTTGATACACTCAGGCCGTGGTTCGTCTGATCGTGAACGCCGACGACTTCGGGCTGACTTCCGGGGTGAATCGCGCCATTGCCGAGCTGCACCAGGCCGGCGTACTGACCAGCACCTCGCTGATGGCGCGCGGCGGCGGCAACGGAAGAAGCCATCGAGCTGGCACGTTCCATGCCAACGCTGGGCGTGGGCTGCCACGTGGTGCTGGTGGATGGCGAGCCGGTGCTCCCGGCGGATCAGATTCCCACGCTCGTGGATCCGGCGCACTGGGCGCTTCCCGGATTCGCTCGGCACGTTTCTGCTGAGGCTCTTCACAGGCCGGATGCGGACCGAGGAGATCGAGGCGGAGGTTGCAGCACAGATTGGGGTTCTGCAACGCAGGGAGTGCGCCTGACGCACATGGACACGCACAAGCACACGCACGTGTTTCCGGCGGTGCTACGGCCAGTGCTTCGTGCCGGGCGCGCAGCGGGCATCCGCGCCATTCGCAATCCTTTTGAGCCGGAGTGGGCCGTGCGCGCCACGGCCCGCGCCTCCCTGACGCGTATTGCCGAGGTCACTGCGTTGCGCACGCTCGAACCGCGATCGCGGCGTATCCTGACCGGCGAAGGACTTTGTGACCACTGACGGAACGATTGCCATGGCCGGCACGGGAGTTCTGGACGCAGCCACGCTCAGTTCCCTGCTTCAGAAACTGCCTGCAGGCACGTGGGAGTTGGTGACTCATCCCGGCTACAACGACGCCGAGCTGGCGCAGGTCCGCACCCGCCTACGCGCCTCGCGCGAGGTGGAGTATCGCGCGTTGCACGCCATCCGCGACTTTCCGGCGATCGAACTGATTTCGTTTGGCGATCTCGAAGTGCTGGGTTAGCCCGGCGGTCAGCGTGCGCGCGGTAGACTGGCTGGCAGGCGGACAGTGGTTGCATCTTCCGTCGGCGCCGGATCGTCCATTACATGACGGCGCAAAATGCGAACTGAAGAAGGGTTCATGCGCATTGGGATCACCTGTTATCCCACCTACGGCGGCTCCGGCGTGGTGGCTACGGAACTGGGCATCGAGCTGGCCGCGCTTGGCCACGAGGTCCATTTCATCTCCTATTCGCAGCCGTTCCGGCTGAATGGGCGCGACGACGGGATCTTTTATCACGAGGTTCCGGTCTCGAATTATCCGCTCTTCGAGTTTCCGCCGTACGACCTGGCGCTGGCCTCGCGCATGGCGGAAGTGGCCGAGTATTACGCGCTCGATCTGCTGCACGTGCACTACGCGATTCCCCACTCGGTGTCGCGCGCTGCTGGCGCGGCAGATGCTGGCGACACGCGGGCGGCGGCTGCCCTTTGTCACCACGCTGCACGGCACCGACATCACGCTGGTGGGCCTCGACCGCAGTTATCTGCCCATCACCCGGCACGCCATCCAGGAGAGCGACGGCGTGACCAGCATTTCGAATTATCTGCGCGAAAAAACCATCGAGGACTTCGAGCGTGACGCGGCCCATCGAGACCATCACCAACTTCGTCAACTGCGACGTTTACACGCCGATCATGCGACGAGGCGCAAGCGGGCCGAGGCGCGCAAGCGCCTCGCCGCATCCCGACGAGTCGATCCTGATGCATCTTTCGAATTTCAGGCCGGTCAAGCGCGTGACCGACGTGGTGAAGATCTTTGCGCGCGTGGCGCGCGAGGCGCCGGCGCAACTGGTGCTGATTGGCGACGGGCCGGACCGCTCGGCTGCCGAGTGGCTGGCGCACGATCTCGGCATCCAAGCGCGGATTCACTTCCTGGGCAAGCAGGAGCAGGTGAACGAATCTGCTTGGCGCTTGCCGACCTGTTCCTGATGCCGAGCGAGCTGAGAGTCCTTTGGCCTGGCGGCGCTGGAAGCCATGGCCTGCAAGGTTCCGTCGATTGCGACGCGCGTGGGCGGCGTGCCGGAACTGATCGACGACGGCGTAACCGGGCTGCTCTTCCCTGTGGGCGATGTCGACGCCATGGCCGCAGGCGCGCTGAGCCTGCTGAACGATACGGCGCGGCTGAAGGCGATGCGCGAAGCCGCGCGCAAAGACGCGCAAAAGCGCTTCTGCGCCAACCTGGTCGTGCCGCAATATGTGCGGTTCTACGAGCAGGTGCTGGGCGCTAGCCCACCCTAAACGCAAAATGCGCGTTTAGGATGGGGCATCCCCGCGTCGGTCGTCCGAGAGCCCCCTTCGGATAGAAAAGTTCTTGTCAAATCCATGGTGTTCCGGCATATTCTGCTTCCACTGGAGGTCGGTTATGCAAGTGATGAGATCGGTGTGTCTCGGGGCAGTGTGCGCCCCCGTGCTGCTCTGGGCCCAATCTGCGGGAGGGCGTTTCGACGGAAATTGGACGACGACGATGGCTTGCGATGCGAGCACTCACATGCCTGCGTACAGATGGGAGTTTCCCAGCGTCATCAAGGACGGCAGTTTTCACGGCCAGCACGGCGAAGAGGGAGGGCCGGGGTACCTGGTCGTCGACGGGCCCGTCAATGCGGACGGCAGCGCCAAGCTGCATGCCAAAGGCACGGTGCAGGCCGGGAAAGCAGGCATCGTAACGCAACTCAAGGGCAACAAATACGACTACAACATTGAGGCCAAATTCACTGATACCTCGGGGACAGGCAAGCGCGACGAGGGCGCGGGGATTCTGGGCCGGCCATGCAGCTTCGAATTCACCAAGCAGACCGACTCGGGGACGCCAGCGGCCGCGGCGCCGCCGCCGACATCGCAGTAGCCGCTCTCATAGCGATGGGAATTATCCCACCCTAAACGCCAAAGACGCGTTTAGGATGGGGCACCCAGTTTAAAGTTCTTTGCGTTTTATTCTTTCCACAGCTCAGAAATGAGATGTGGGGCACGCCTCAGTAGCCTATTCCCCAGCAATTGGAACGATCGGACCCTGGTGTGGTGAATCAGAAGCTCGTGGGAAGACAACCGCAGATCCTTCGACTCCGTTTGGCCTGAAGACAGGCCAAACTTCGCTCAGGATGACAATTCCATTTTGATGCGAACTCTCGACTTGCCACACTAGAGCCCTTTTTCAGATGGTCCTTGTTCCCTGCCCTTACAGCGTGCGCTTGAACAGCGGCGTGGCAATCAGCAGCGTGGCGATGCCGAAGACAGGTCAGGAATAGCAGGTCGCCCTGGATGGCGACCCAGCCGCCGTCTTTGAGCAGAACCGCCTTGAAGCCGTGAATCGCGTAAGTGAAGGGATCGATGACGCTCATCGCCTGCATCCACTTGGGGAACGACGCAGTGGGATACATGGCGCCCGAGGGATATAAGCAGCAGCACATTGAGCACGCCGAACATGGCGCGCGGCACCAGCGGATCGTCGACGCGCACCATCAGCAGAAACATCATGCCGTTGAAGGCAATGGAGCCGGCGATGATGAGGCACAACATCTGCAGCATGACCATGGGATGAAAGATAACGCCCAGGCCGGCGATGAGCGACCCGATGACCCCGAGCGATATTCCGCTCAGCGTGGCCTTGATGGCGCCGGCGATGTTCAGGCCGAAGACCAGCTCGAGCTTGGTGATCGGCGTGACCAGGTAGCCCTCGTGCACGCCGCGCGCCTTGTCGTCGATGTAGAGCATGCCGCCGCCGATCATCACCGAGATGTACATGGCCAGCGCCACCGTCATCGGGCAGAAGATACTTCAGATAATTCACGTACGGATAAAGCTCGACGATCTCCAGCGCGATGCGTCTTCGCCAGCCGGTCCTGGATCTGCGGCGCGTTCAACGCGTCCACCAGCGACTGCATCTCGCGCTTCGAGCGACGCTGAAGTGAACAGGTCGGAGTTATCGACCACGAGGCCGAGCTTGGGCGCATCCTGCGCGTAGACGCGGCGCGAGTACTGCGCGGGAATGATGACCGCGGCATCGATCTTGCCGGTGCGCACGTCTTCGCGCGCCTGCACCTCGTTGGCGTAATCGACGGTGGTGAAGGTCTTGATGTTGGCGGCGACGGCATCGAAGGCCTCGCGCACCTTCACGGCCTGCGGGCCGTGATCGTGATCCACCACGGCCACGTGCGTGCCGACGATCTTGCCGCCGAAGGCGTTGCCGATGATGACCAGCTGCAGAATCGGCAGCATCAGCGACATGATCATCAGCGTGGGCGAGCGGAAGAACTTGCGCATCTCGCGCTCGATGATGGCGAACATTCTGTTCATGGCTGCGCTCCCGGCCGCGGCGGCATCGTGAAGACCGGCTTCACCTGCTCATCGCGCAGTTGGCGGCCCGTGTAGTGGATAAACACGTCGTCGAGCGTGGTGTTCTGCACGCTGAGCGAGGTAAGCGGTTCGCCCAGGCTTGCGGCCAGCTCCACAATCTGCATGGTGGTCTTCGATCCCGACGTGGTGAGCACGCGATAAAATCCGGCGCTCTCCGGCTGCACGCTGGTCACGCCTTCAAGTTTCTTCAGCCGCTCCTCCCACTGCTTCGTCTCGCGGTCAAAGTGCACTTCGACCACGTTGGCGCCGGCCACGCTGTTCTTCAGCTCCACCGGCGTGCCCAGCGCCACCAGCGTTGCCGTGATCCACAATGGCGATGCGGTCGCACAGCTTGTCGGCCTCTTCCATGTAGTGCGTGGTGAGCAGCATGGTGAGGTTGCGCGTGGTCTTCAGCTTGTTCAGCATCTCCCACACCGCGATGCGCGAAACCGGATCGAGTCCGGTGGTCGGCTCGTCGAGAAAAAAGATGCGCGGATTGTGCACCAGCCCGCGCGCAATCTCGAGCCGCCGCCGCATGCCGCCGGAAAGCGTTTTGGTCTGCGCGTCGCGCCACTTGGTCAGATCCACGGCTTCCAGCACTTCGGCGATGTTCTTCTCGCGCTGCTCCGCGCGGCACGCCGTAGAGCTTGGCGTAGATCGTCAGGTTCTCTTCGACGGTCAGATCCTGGTCGCTGGTGAGCGCCTGCGGAATCACGCCGATCATGCGGCGCACGTCGTCGGGATCTTTGGCCACATCGTGCCGCCGACAATCGCCTTGCCGGCGGTGACCGGAATCAGCGTGGTCATCATGCGGATGAGCGTGCTCTTGCCTGCGCCGTTCGGGCCCAGCAGGCCGAAGATCTCGCCCTCGGCCACGCTGAAGTTCACATCCTTTACGGCTTCAAAGTCGCCGTAGCGCTTGACAGATGTTCTCCACCGCAATGGCCGACGGGCGCGCGGCGCCGTTGCCGTTTACGCCGGAGATCTGATTGGATGGCCGCGCTCACTGCTTCACCAGCTTGGCTTTGGGGATGTAGACCTCGGCCGTCATGCCGGGCACAAACTTCTCGCCGGGATTGGGAATCAGCAGCTTCAGCTGGATGGTCTTGATGTCGCGCTTCATGCCGCTCACGTCGCGCTGCGTGGCAAAGTCGCCTTCCGCCGCCTTGGCGATCACCTTGCCCTAGACGGTGTCGCCGCTGGGCATCACCACGCGCAGCGAATCGCCCAGCTGCACGCTGTCGGCCTGCGTCTCAGGCAGCGGCGCGTAGACCCAGGTCTGCGTCAGGTCCATGATGGTCACGATCGGCGCGCCCACGGTGACCACTTCGCCCTGCCGCGCCGCCCACACATCCACCTTGCCGTCGATCGGCGAAACGACCTGCGCGTAGCCCGCTTCCACCCGCGCCTCGTCGGCCAGCGCGCGCGCATTCGCCTCGTCGTCGCGCGTCTCGTCCACGGTGCGCGCCGAAACCTGCGTCAGCAGTTCATGGGCGCGCGCCTGTTGCAGCGTTGGCCTGCGCCGCGGCCAGATTCTCGCGCGCCGTGTTCACCGCAGCCTTGGCGGCCTGCAGGCTGGTCACCGCTTCGTCCCGGCCTGCGCGCTCATGATTCCCTGCTGCGCCAGCGCCACGGTGCGGCTGGTGTCGGCCTGCTGGTGATCGAGATTGCGCCTGCGCCTGCGCCAGCGCGGCCTGCGCCGCCTTCACCTGCGCCTCGGCGCTCACCGTCGCGCTCGAGGTCTCGCCGCGGTTCTGCTGCTCCGTCTCCTCGGTCTCGCTCAGCTTCGACTTCTCGCTGGCCGCAGTGGCTTCGGCGGCTTTCAGCGCCGCGGCCAGATCGTCGCTCTCAATCACGGCGATCAGCTCGCCCGGCCTTCACATCCTGGCCCTCTTCCACGGTCAGCGTCTGGATGCGGCCGGGAATCTTGGAGCTCACAATCACTTCGTTCGCATCCACGGTGCCGATCAGTTGCAGATCGCCGCTGCGCCGCGTCGTGACGCAGATACCAGATCAGCGATCCCAGCGTCAGCAAGCCCAGAATCATGAAAACTCGATTGCGCGCGTTCACTTGCCTTTCACCTCATCTTTAATCGCCTTGAAATTCGGCGCACTCCGGCATCGGCGTATCGGCCAGACACCTTTGGCCGCGCAGCTTCGCGCCGCTGCTTGCGGGTCCTTGAAAGATTGCCTGGCCCAGAAACTCCACCAGCGCCACTCTGCGCGCGCCTGCAGCGCCTCCGCGTCGAAGGGCTCGAAGGGCATCGATCATGCCGCCACACCGGCGCGCTCAGAAAATAAAAAACATTGGCGCCGAGCGCCGCCAGCATCAATCTGCATCCAGTCCGCTTCGATCATCTCGCCCGACGCGATGCCTTCGCGCACCAGCGACTGAAACATCGTCATGCAGCGGCGCGAAGACGCGCTTGACCAGAATCGGCAGCTGCGCCCTCTTCGCCCTTGTGCAGGCGCATCATCTCCTGCTGCATCAGGCTCTGGAACTCGCGCTGCGTCAGAATGCGGTCAAAATGATCGAGCGCCGCGCGCAGCACCCGCTCGCCGGGGCTTGCATCGCGAAGAAATACCGCCATCGAGCGGTCGCGAACCCGCGCCGAAACCATTTCCAGCGCGGCCGCGTACAGCTTTTCCTTGCTCTCGAAGTAGTAGTAGAGCAGCGCCTTGTTCACGCCGGCAGCGGCGGCAATCTGCTCGGTGCGCGCGCCGGCCAGGCCGTTGGCGGCAAATTCGCTCAGCGCGGCGTCGAGAATCCGGCCGCGCGTCTCGGCCGAGCGGTCGGCCTGGGTTTCGGATTGGGTGTGGAGTCGGCGTCATGAATTAACTAACTGGTTAGTAAATTAACCCAGAAGGCGATCGCTTGGCAAGAGGCTGCTGATCGAAAATTCTTGATTGTCGCAGCTATCTATAAGAATCTGAGCGATAACCGGTTCTTGAACGAGCCAATGCGTTGTTCGCCGGCCGATTCGATCCCCTGAGCTCCGAGACTCAATCGAAGACGACCGTCTTGTTGCCGTAGCAGAGGATCCGCCGGTCGAGGTGCCAGCGCACGGCGCGCGAGAGCACCATGCGCTCCAGGTCGCGGCCGCGGGCGACCAGATCCTCCACCTGGTCGCGGTGCGAGATGCGCGCCACGTCCTGCTCGATGATCGGGCCCGTCGTCGAGCACCTCGGTGACGTAGTGGCTGGTGGCGCCGATCAGCTTGACGCCGCGCGCGTGCGCCGCGTGATAGGGCCGCGCGCCGGTGAACGCCGGCAGAAACGAGTGGTGCACGTTGATGATCGCCGCGGGATAGCGCGCGACGAATGCGGGCGAGAGAATCTGCATGTAGCGCGCCAGCACCACCAGCTCGATTTCGTGTCTGCGCGAGCAGATCGAGTTGCCGCGCCTCGGCCTCGGCGCGCGTTTCCGCGCGTCACCGGCACATGCTCGAACGGCACGCCGTAGAAAGCCGCCAGCTTCTCCACTTCGCGATGATTCGAAACGATCAGCGGAATCTCGCAGGCCAGCTCGCCGGTGCGCCAGCGGTGCAGCAGGTCGGCCATGCAGTGCAGATATTGCGAGCAGAAGAGCGCCACGCGCGGCCGGCGCGCGCTCGAGGTCAGCTTCCAGTTCATGCCGAGCTCGGCGGCAGAGTGACCGGTCAGATCAAAGTGCGCGCTTGCGAAAGCCTTCGAGGTCGAAAGCTCGTCTCAGACTCCCACTCGACGCGCATGAAGAACAGGCCCAGCTCGTGGTCGATGTGCTGGTCGGCGTGCAGAATGTTGGCGCCGCGCTCGTAGAGCAGCCCCGAGACGCGCGCCACCAGCCCCTTGCGGTCCGGGCAATCGATCAGCAGAACAGCTGAATCCTTCATCTTCAGTTCAGATTACGCTATCGCGCTGGCCAAAATGCGGCAGGGACCGCCAAAGCGGCCCTGGCATCACTGAGCCCGAACGCGCTAACAGCCTCAGTCGTAATACTCCAGCCCCAGGTGCGTGATCAGGTCCGCGCCCATGATGTGGCGCAGCGTGTTCTTGAGCTTCATCGACTGGATGAACAGATCGTGCTCGGGATAGAGCCCTGGCGCGCGTCTGCGGCGACTTGAGATAGAAGCTCAGCCACTCCTGAATGCCGATGGAGCGCAGCTCCGGCGTGCGCTTGGCCAGATCGAGAAACAGCACCAGGTCGAGCGCGATGGGCGCGGCCAGAATCGAGTCGCGGCAGAGGAAATTCACCTTCATCTGCATCGGATAGCCGAGCCAGCCGAAGATGTCGATGTTGTCCCACGCCTCTTTTTCGTCGCCGCGCGGCGGATAGTAGTTGATGCGAATCTTGTGGTAGATGTCCTTGTAGAGATCGGGATAAAGCTCGGGCTGGAAGATGTATTCGAGCGAGCCGAGCTTCGACTCTTCCTTGGTCTTGAACGATTGCGGCTCGTCCAGCACTTCGCCGTCGCGGTTGCCGAGGATGTTGGTCGAGAACCATCCGGTGACGCCGATCATGCGCGCCTTGAAGGCCGGCGCCAGCACCGTCTTCATAAACGTCTGGCCGGTCTTGAAGTCCTTGCCGCAGATCGGCGCGGCATTCTTCTTCGAGAGCTCGATCATGGCCGGAATATCGACCGTCAGGTTCGGCGCGCCATTGGCGAACGGCACGCCTTCCTTCAGCGCCGCGTAGGCGTAAATCTGCGAAGGCGCGATGCCGATGTCGTTCTTTTCCAGGCCCTTCTCGAACGCCTCAATCGACTGGTGCACCGGCGTCGGCTCCATGAAAGATCTCGGTCGATCCGCACCAGATCATCACCACGCGATCCACCGTTCTTCTTGAAGGCGCGAATGTCGGCCATCACCTGCTCGGCCAGATCGCGCTTGTTCTTGCCCTTCTTGACGTGCGTGCCGTTGAGGCGCTTGACGTAGTAGCTGGTCGAAGACGGCGGGCATGGGCTTGATGGTTTCGAGATACGGCTTCAGCTTCTTGAGCATCTCCGGCTTCGAGCACCTGCTGCGTGCGCCGCCGCCTCGTAGACGTTGTCTTCAAAGATGTCCCAGCCGGTGAAGACGATGTCGTTCAAATCGGCCAGCGGAACAAAGTCCTTGATCAGCGGCGATTTGTTGTCGGTGCGCTTGCCCAGGCGGATGGTGCCCATCTGCGTGAGCGAGCCGATCGGCTTGGCCAGTCCGCGGCGAACCGCTTCAACGCCGGCGATCATCGTGGTGGCCACGGCGCCCAGGCCGACCACCATCACGCCCAATTTGCCCTTTGCGGGCTCAATCTTCGCTGCGGCGGTCATCGGCTCGCCTTCTCGCGTGACTCGCCTTTCTGCTGCCTTTCTTCGTTGCCATTGCTTCTCCTAACCTTCTTTTGCAGAATGATTTCGAAACTGATTCACTGAAAACTTGCCTGCTTACTCTCAGGCGGCCGTTACGCTTCGTCCGTTTCGCGCTTCCGCGCTTGATGTGCGACCCAGAGGAACCACACGAACAGCCGCCACGATCGCCAATCTCCACGACCAGATGAAAGCGGTGGAAGGCCTGCTCGAAGCCGCGGATCGGTGTGCCACTTCTCGCCCAGCTTCATGCCCGCCCAGGCCAGGCAGAAGTACCAGATCAACGAGCCGAGATGAAGTGTAGATGTGAAAGCGCAGCCGCGGCATCCGCGCGATTCCCGCCGGGAAGGCGACAAAGGTCTGCACCACCGGCATCATGCGCCCCAGCAGAATCGCGATCGAGCCGTACTTCTCAAAGAACCACGTCATGCGGTCCAGATCGTGGTGGCTCATCAGCACCCATTTGCCGTAGCGCTCCACCAGCGGCCGTCCGCCTTTGGCGCCGATCCAATAGGCGATGGCCGAGCCAATATTGCAGCCCACCGCCCGGCCGTGGCCACCAGAAACAGATTGAAGCGGCCCAGGTAAACCAGGTAGCCGGAGAACGGCATGATGACTTCAGAGGGAATGGGAATGCCGGACGATTCAGGGCCAATGAGCGCGACGATGCCTGCGTAGCCGCCGGCATTGATGACATGAGTGACGAACTCGAATACGAGGGCGAGGATCTTTTCGCTCATGAGCGTTCCCAGTATATAGGCCCTGGCTGAGGCACGAGAGCTTCGGCCAAGCGACACACGTCTGCAATTCTCATTTGTTAGGATGAGGTGGGATCGTTCCCGAGAATGCAGAGGAGGTCCAGGTGCCTGATTTTCCCCCGGTTCCGCTCACGCTTGAAGGCTCCAGCGTGCTGCACCAGTTCTTCCGCTTCGACTGGAAGGCGATGGCGGGCCTGCGCGCGAGGGCGAACGCGCAACAGATTGTTAGCGAGGCGATCGAGGCGCTGAAGAAGCTGGAGCGCAAAGAGGCCAATGCGCCGGTGCACTCGGCGCTCTACTCGCAGCTTGGGCACAAGGGCGACCTGATGCTGATCCACTTTCGCGATTCGCTCGAGGCGCTGAATCAGGTGGAGCTTGACCTGGCGCAGACGCCGCTCTACGACTTCCTCGAGTTGCGGCACTCCTATGTTTCGGTGGTCGAGCTGGGCCTGTACGAGTCCAGCCGCAAGACCTACGAGGCCGCGGCGAGCAAAGGTTTTGCGGCGCACTCGCCGGAGTGGAATGCCGAGATTGCGGCGTCGCTCGAGCGCAGCGCGGAGGCGATGAAGCCGCGCCTGTTTCCTTCGATTCCCGACGCGAAATATCTCTGCTTTTATCCCATGGACCGCAAGCGCGGCGAGCAGGTGAACTGGTACACGGTGCCCTTTGCCGAGCGGCAGCGCATGATGCACGAGCACGGCATGATCGGCCGCCGCTATGCCGACCAAGTGAAGCAGATCATCTCCGGGTCGATCGGCATGGACGACTGGGAGTGGGGCGTCGATCTGTTCGCCGACGATCCGGTGGTCTTCAAGAAGCTGATCTACGAGATGCGGTTCGATGAAGTGAGCGCGGTGTACGCGCTGTTCGGGCAGTTTTTTATTGGGGTGAGGCTGCCAGTGGAAAAGCTGGGCGGTTGGCTGGAGGGGAAGCTGTAGGAATTCAGTCTGATTTATCTCCGGACTCGCACTTGCCTCCTCCCTCGAGAGTAGCGAGTTTTGGGGTTAATTCGGCCCGGGTTGCGTTGTCGATTGCACAACGACCACATCGACGATGGCCTGCGCGGCTTTGAGTTTCAGGCCAAGCTGCTCTTCGAGCGCTGTGAAGATTTCGGGATAGGGCGAATCCGTAGAGGCGTCATCGCCGCGATCGCGCGCCCAGTGGAGTTGGAAATCGAAGTTTCCGCGGAGGTCAGTGCGGTTCAGTACGACGCGGCTATTGAGATCGCGCAGACTGGTGAGCGAATCGGCAAACTCATCCATCGACGCCGCCCGCGCGGTGAGTTCGTCCCAGTCGATGTCGATGCCTGGATCGCCGCCCTGCCCATTCGCGCCATTGGTCGGCGTGCGCTTCATCTTCGGTCTGGAGTGCGCGACGACCAACGCAAACACGGGCAGTGTCCGCTGCTCTCGCGTGACCTTGAGCTGAAATCGATCGGCGAGAAGCGATTGCAGCATCAGCGCCCATTCTTTATCACTCTGTTTATCGCTCATCTTGCCAATGCGTGCGGCCTCCGCATCGTCGACCTTAGCCACGATATCGAAGCGCTGATCGTTAACCCACTCCGGGCCGCCGATGATCTGCGAATCGGACTTGAGCCCATATGCCTCGCGAATCAACCGGCGAAGAGTGAAGCTCTGGATCGTGAGCCGGTCGCCGGTCTCGTCGATATCCTGGCGCCATCTGCCTGGCTTGCTTGGTTTGACGGTTGCCACTTCAAAGTCGGGCGGACTGCCGGCAACCGGCGCAGCCCGCGAATCTTCCGCGAAGGATTGTGGGGCATATTGTGCCCCAAGAAGAATCATTGAAAATATAGAAAACAGAAGCGCGGCAATGGGACTGGATGGCCGATGCTTCCATCCACAGCGCAACTTAGTGGCGTCTCCCGGTATCCGCGTACACCCTTGTACCATAGAACAGCAGCACTCCTGAGAATTATGATGGCGCAAAAGAAGAAGAAGGAAAAGGTGATAGCCACTGGAAAGGCGCCCGCGCCATCGAAAGCGCCCAAGGAAACAATCGCTGCCACGAAAGGGACGATTAGAGAAGGGAAAAAGACGACGCCCTCTCGCGGACCGCTCGCGGCGGAGCGCGTGAATGCGATCCTGAAGGCGCTCGACGAAGCCTATCCCGAAGCCGTGTGCGCGCTCCACCATCGCACGCCGTGGGAGCTGCTGGTGGCGACGATTCTTTCGGCGCAGTGCACCGACGTGCGCGTGAACATGGTGACGCCGGAGCTGTTCCGGCGCTTCCCTACTCCGGCGGCGATGGCCAAGGCGAGCTTGCCGGAGCTTGAAGAGTTGATTCGGACCACGGGATTCTTCCGCAACAAGGCGAAATCGATCCAGGGCGCGGCGCGCAAGATCATTGCCGAATTCGGCGGCGAGGTTCCGCAGACGCTTGCCGAGCTGATCACGGTTCCCGGCGCGGCGCGCAAGACGGCGAACGTGGTGCTCGGCGTCTGGTTCGGCAAGGCCGAGGGCGTGGTGGTGGATACGCACGTCTTTCGCATTGCGCGGCGGCTGGAGCTTGCCAAAGGCGACACGCCGCGAAAAGGTCGAGCAGGAACTGATGCAGATTCTGCCGCGCGACCGCTGGATCAGCTTTTCGCACCAGATCATCCATCACGGCCGCCAGGTGTGCGTCGCGCGCAATCCCAAATGCAATCAGTGCAATCTGGAGCCGCTGTGCCAGTCAAAAGACAAGACGTGGGAGTTCGTGAGGAAGCGGCGAGTCAGCGGGTCAGCAAGTCAGCGACGGCGTGCAATCGAGGCCTGGGATGGTCGTGAGGTCTCGCCTCGGCTGCCGGCTCCCAGCCGAATTGCGCGCAGCGTCTGGCTGGTGATGGGGCCGATGGAGATTGCGGCGACACCTGCGA
The DNA here is from genome assembly GCA_963782285.1 of uncultured Acidobacteriaceae bacterium. GTDB lineage: Bacteria > Acidobacteriota > Terriglobia > Terriglobales > Acidobacteriaceae > Telmatobacter. The sequence goes on along the minus strand of CAWAJH010000007.1, from coordinate 119,987 downwards.
ACGGAAACGCGATTCCGGCCGTCTCGCGCGGCTTCGGCCAGGTGGGTCACGCTCGAGGAGCTGGTGAATGTTGCCGCATCGATTCCGCTCTTTCAGTGCTTCACGCAGCAGCTCCGGCGCGGCCTCCGGCATCACGTTCCGGTAGGCATCGACCACATCGACCTTGGCTCCGGCAGCGCGCAGCGCATCGGGAATCACGTCGCGGGCGACTGCGGCGCGCGCCAGCAGAATTCTCTTGTCCCGCTGACCTGCTTGGCCAACGTTTCAACCAGTGCTCTCGGCGACATACGCACTCGGGAATCAGCGTGACCGGCAAACCCTGCTTGCGCGCTGCAGCCGCCGTTGCTTCGCCAACTGCGGCCACCTTGAGCGCACCTGTGGTGCCAGCGGCACGCCTAATTCCGCGGCCCGCTCGGCAAACGCCCGCACCGTATTGGCGCTGGTCAGGATCAGCCAATCGTACGAGTCGAGCCTGCGCAGGGCGCGGTCGAGTGGCGTCGTAGACTCGCCGGAGGCTGAATCTCCAGCACCGGAACTTCGACCGGTTCGGCGCCCAGCGCGCGCAGTCCATCACTGAGTTTGCCTGCCTGATGCGCGGCGCGCGTCACCAGGATGCGGCTTCCTGGCCAGACGGCAAGGCGCGTTCATCAGGCCGCTCCGCCGGCAGCTTCAGCGCCGGCCGCCAGCAGCGGGCCCGCGCCGCTTCCATCAGCACTCTCGGCGAGCATGCGTCCGAAGGCGACTGGATTCGCTGTTTTCGCGCGTGGCGTGCAGATGAACCCGCGATCACTTTACCCGTTTGCGGCGAGGCAACCACGCCAAAGATCTCGTCCCATGCTTCAGCTTCATCGTCGGCTTGCTCGCAAAGCGCTCGGCCGGCAGTGGATGCCGATGGGCACCTGGCAGCCGCCGCCCAGCGCCGCCAGCGCCGCGCGCTCCGCAGTCACGGCAAACCGCGTGTCGGCATCGTCGAGAAACGCCACCGCATCGATGGTCGCCGCGTCGTCCTTGCGCGTCTCGATGCCCAGCGCGCCCTGGCCGGCAGCCGGACAAAAATCCTTCGGATCGAGCCGCTCGCGCACCCAATCGGTTTTGCCCAGGCGGTCAAGTCCGGCGGCGGCGAGCAGAATCGCGTCCACCTGGCCCTCGGCCAGCTTGCGCAGGCGCGTATCGACATTGCCGCGAAACTCGACAGCTTCGACGTCCGGGCGCAGCGCCTTCAACTGCGCGCGGCGCCGCTGGCTGCTGGTGCCCACGCGCGCGCCTTCGGGCAGCGCGGCCAGGTTCGCGTAGTTCACCGAGACAAACACATCGCGCGGATCGACGCGCACCGGCGTCGCCGCCAGCGCAAACGGCTCCGGCAGCTCGGTGGGCAGATCCTTGAGCGAATGCACGGCCAGATCGACGCGCCCCTCGGCCAGCGCCTCTTCAATCTCCTTGGTGAACATTCCCTTGGAGCCCACCTCGGCAAACGTGACTTCCTGCAGGCGGTCGCCGGTGGTCTTGATGATCTCGATCTCGACTTCGTGGCCCTGCACGCGCAGCAAGCCGGCAATGTGATTGGCCTGCCACAGAGCGAGCTGCGAGCCGCGGCTGCCGATGCGCAGCTTCATTGGCGCACCTCACGCCGCTTCGCCCTCATTGCGCCTCTCACGCTGTCCACGCTGCTCGGTCGCGCGAGTCTCGGGGTTCGGCGCATCGCGCGTTCGCCACGGCGGTCACCGCGACCACTCCTCGCACAGCGCATCGAGGCGCGCAGCATCGCCTTCGCGCGCGGCCTGCTTGAGCGCCTGCATGGGCGGATGCAGAAACTTGTTGACCAGGCCGCGCGTCAGCGCTTCCACGGCGGCCAGCTGCTCAGCGGTAAGCGTGCCCAGGCGGCTGTGAATGCGCTGAATCTCGGCGACGCGAATCTCCTCGGCCTTCCTCTGCAGGGCAACGATCGCCGGCGCCGCATTCACGGTGCGCTGCCGCTGGTGGAAGCGCTCCACCTCGGCGGCAATGAGCGCCTCGGCGTCAACTGCCTGCCGGCTGCGCTCTTCCATGTGCGCGGCGGCCACCTGCTGCAGGTCGTCGATGTCGTAGACGAAGATGCCGTCGAGCTTGTTCATCTCCGGATCCACGTCGCGCGGCACGGCAATATCGATGAAGAACATGGGCCGGTTGCGGCGCTGATGCAGGAATGCCTGCCCGTGCTCCGGCCGGAAGATGGGATGCGGCGCGCCGGTGGAGCTGATCACGATGTCGGCGCGGCTGGCGGCCTCGTAGAGCTGGTCGAAGTCGATGACCTCGGGGACAACGGGGCCATGCAACTCCTCGGCCATGCGGCGCGCGCGCTCGGCGGTGCGGTTGCTGACCAGGATCGCGCCGGCGCCCTGCTGCACGAGATGCCGCGCGGCCAGCTCGCTCATTTTGCCCGCGCCGACCAGGAAGACCGTGCGGCCCTGCAGCGAGCCGAAGATTTTGCGCGCGAGATCCACGGCCACCGACGCGATCGAAACCGAGTTTGAGCCGATGCCCGTTTCGCTGCGCGCCTTTTTCGCGGCGGCAAACGCGCTTTGCAGCAGATGTTCCAAGCTGGCCCGAGACCGTTCCCGCCGCGCGCGCCACGGCGAACGCCTCTTTCACCTGGCCGAGAATCTGCGGCTCGCCCACGACCATGGAATCCAGGCTGGCGGCCATGCGGAAGAGATGGCTGACCGCTTCTTTGTCGCGGTACTCGTAGAGGTGCGGCGCGAGAATCGCTGCTTCGATGCCGAAGTGGCGCGAGAGGAACTCCGCAACCGGTGTTTCCGTGCCGTCAACCACGGCCAGCAGCTCCACGCGGTTGCAGGTGGAGACGATCATGCACTCCGTCACGCCCGGCGTCGCGGCCAGGGCGCGGGTGGTCTCGGCCAGCTCATCGCGGCCGATGGCGATCTTCTCCCGCAGCGCGATGGGCGCGGTTTTGTGGTTCACGCCAATGAGTGTGAGCGTCATTGGGGACCGAACCTGTGCACCTGGCTGAAGAAGTTGGCGGCCCAGACGGCCATCATCACCACCAGCGCCGCGCCGGAGACATAGGCAGCTTTGCGGCCGCGCAGGCCTACGCCGCGGCGGAGCAGAAGGAGCGTGACGTAAACGACCCACATCGCGAACGAAGCAAGGATGTTGGGATCGAGAAAATAGGAGGCGCCAAGCGAGGTTTCCTGCACCAGAACGGAGCCGATCAGCAGGCCGACGGTCATGCAGGGAAATCCGAATTCGAGGGTGGCGAGAGCGAGGCGCTCCAGTGTGTCGAGCGGCGGCAGCCAGTCGAGCGGGGCCCAGCGACCGCTTATTGCCTGGCTTTGGGCTTGGATTTGATGCGCCGCTCCTGCACCAGATAGAGCACCGAGGCCAGCAGGCTGAAGCACAGCGCCGCATAGGCCAGCAGCAACGCAATGATATGCGCCACCAGCCAGCTCATCCACACTCCCTGCGAGGGAAAGCGGTAGCGGTCTGTCCCCAGCGCGGGGACAAAAACCAGGAAGAAGGTGGCCGGCAAGGCAAAGATCCCAAGGGAGATGGCGTCGTAAAGCCACCACACAAGAAAGAACAGGCCAGCAACCGCGAAGCCCAGCAGCGACTCGATCTCCCGGACGCCGACCGGCATCCAACGGTGCGCCAGCACCAGCATCTCCACCACCGATACAAAGTGGAAGAAGAAGGCCATGCCGGCCGAGTGGACGCAAGTCCTGCGCCATCGCTCGGAGTTGTAGAGCACTGCCGGGAAAACAGCGACACAACCGCCCGCGTAGAGAATGGCCGCAACTCGTAGCCAAAGCAGGTACATGGCAGCTCTTACCTTAAAGGCGTAACCAATCAGTATACTGTGATTTAAATCACCTTATTCGATACCGGAGAGATTGTCGGAGTATCGCGATACATGGCGCCCAAACGGATGCACGGCAGGGCTCGCCGCAGAAGTCGGCCGGAGGGTTAGGCTCATTCTCCGCAAGTCCGATGATAGTCGCGCTGACACTGGGATCGAGTTCCCGTCCCCATTTAAGGGAAAGCTTCTGGGAAGGCGGGGATGGCCGGAGGTCATCTTCCTGCCGCTGGCGAGGCGCCAGGCCTACGAAGCCCGCCGTAGCAAATCCGACTGCAACAGGGCGTCGCGCCAGGCCACCGAAAGGAATTCTTGTGCACGCTCTTTCTGCATCTGGAGCAGGAAATCCTGTGCATCGCAGACCATGCTGCGGACTGTCGCATTGTTTGCGGATCCAATTGAGCGTTCAATCGCGATCAGTTTCTGCAGCAGGATATTGAATTCCATTCTGGCCCTCTTTTTTCCTTTCGAGGAACCCAGTTTGCCCCGAATTTGGCCGGAAGAATGTGACTCACATCACTCGCTTGCACACCCCAGACACCCCGAAGCGTCTCCCGACGCGACCGTGCAAAGCCGGACCGGCGCCCCCGGCGTCCGCTGCAATGAACGCCGGAGGCGAATTCGGCATAACTTCAGCAATGGCTGCTACTTCTGCTTCGTGGCTGTGTAGGTGGAGGTGGCGACTGGTCAGCTTGTCGTTATCGACTACGGTCATGGTCTTGCCGCTGGGCGCAACAGTCATCGTGGAAACATCTGTGACCGTATCGCCGCGCTTGTCGATCTCTTCAATGGTGTGATCGTTGATCTTCTTCAGCGAGACGGAGTCCCAGCCGTAGGCGTTCTTTACCGGGAATCGCTGCCATCGAGCTTGGCTGTGTAGGTCTCACCAGAGGCCGCGTTCATGGTCAGCTGGTCGCCGTCCAATTTGTAGGTTGTTACCAGTTCGTTGCCGCTGCCGCTCTGCTTGGTAATCACACAGTTGCCTGAAGTGGCATGCACGCCCGATGGTGCGATACCGCTGCGCTTGGCCACGGCGCGAGCATGGCGATAACGGCGTAACGCTTCATTTGGCTCATTTCGATCTTCCTCCCCGGGGAATCTGGTTTGGGAGTTCCCGCCGAAGAGCAGGCGAAAGCACAGGCCTGTGAGACCGCGCGGATTCGACTCGCTGACGCGCAACCCGAACCATGCAGATTTGACCACTTACTCTGCGGATGGATCAGCCGCGTTTTACTTCTTCATCGCCACAAATGTTGAAGTTGTGTTGCGCTGCGGATCGTGTGCCTCGATGGTTATCGTTTTGCCGTTGGACGAAACGGTCATTTTTTGAACGTTAACGACCTGGCCGTCGCGCTTGTCGGTCTCTACAATCGTGTGCGCATCCACTTGCTTGAGAGTGACACCATTCGCTCCATACGACTTGTAGGGATAGTCATTCCCATCGAACTTGGCCGTGTAGTTGTCGCCGGTAGGATCTGTCATCGTGAACTGATCGCCATTCGATGCGAATGTGAATGACAGGTCGGCCTCGGTGTCAGTGAATCCCAAGGGCACCCAGTTGCCTGAGGTTGCGTGGACGCCTGCGGGCAGCACGCCAACGCGCTTGAGCTTCATCGACGAATCTTGCGCTTCCCCGCCGTTCAACGGATAGGTCTTAGTCTTAATGGTCGTAAGCTTACCGTCGGCCGATACGGTAGCCGTGTCCTCCTCGATGGTCTTGTCGCCTTTCTTGCTGACGATCGAAATGGTGTGCGGATCTAAGAGCGTTACGCTGGTGGTGTCGAACGACTGCCCGGAGACCGGGTGGAACTGCCCGTCGGCCTGCACATCAAAGGGAGGAGTGCAACTTACGCAGTGATACCAGCCCTGGCTGGTGTAGACGGTGAAAGGCTTCTGGTCAAGCTTGGATTGGGCCGGACTAATGCGCCAAGTGCCGTCGAACGGCGACTGGGCGTGAGAAGCCACGGCAACGCACATTGCTGTAGCAAGAAACAACGCGCAAATAACATACTGCTTGATCTGTTTCATCTTGGATTTCCTCCGTGGGGACGCCTTTTTGGGCACTGCAGGGCAGTCTGGGATTGCCGCACAGGCCTTCATTTCATTTACGGTCGCCGCTTCCCTTGCCCCGACGGCGAAAGCCCGCAATTGGGCATCCATCGAGTTGATGGCCGCGTCGACTTACGCTCCGGCTCCGGCGGCGGAGGCACCTCGAAATGCTCGGCCGGGAAACCGGTTTGGGGATTTACATAGCCCGAAGGACCGGGAGCGATTGTACACGCCCGCGCTTGCAACTGACTATCGCAACCTGCTGTTGCGGGTGCGCGGCCGGGGAAGGACGCCGTGCCGATTGCCAAGGCGGAGGACGGTTTGCGTCCTGCTATCGCTTGAGCTTGCTGCCGCGATAGTCTTAAAGCCAGCGTGATCTCCAACGATCCCCAAGACGGCGCGGCGGCCTGGCGCACTCCGCTTTTCCGGGAAGGCTCTGACCCGGCAACCGCCGTGGAGGCCGCGACCGCTGGACCACTGTCTGCCACGATTCCCGAAGCGGAGCCGGAGTTCGTACTGAGCGCCCCGGCTGTTGTGCCGGCGGCGGAATCAGAAACGGCACGTGAGCCGAGCCGCGATGAGAAGTCGGGCGAGCTGACGCCTTTCATGCGGCAGTGGACTGCCGCAAAGCGGCAGAATCCCGATGCGCTGCTCTTCTTTCGGATGGGCGATTTTTACGAGCTGTTTTATGACGACGCCGCGGTGGCCAGCCGCGAGCTGCAACTGACGCTGACGGCGCGCGACAAGGAACGCAATGTGCCGATGTGCGGCGTGCCGTATCACGCGGTGGAGCAATACCTGACGCGCCTGTTGCGCAAGGGCTACCGCATCGCGCTCTGCGACCAGATGGAGGACCCGAAGCTCACCAAGAAGCTGGTGAGGCGCGAGGTGACGCGGGTGCTGACGCCGGGAACGGCGCTCGATGCGGCGCTGGGCCAGGAACAGAACAACTTTCTTGCGGCGCTGTTTGAGGCGGATCCCAACCCGAGAGGCAAAGACACGAACGACGCGAGGGTAGGGCGCGCGGTAGACTCCTCCCACCCTAGCCGCAAAGACATAGTCGCGGCTAAGATGGGGCACCCAGATATGTTGTGTGCGCTGGCGCTGCTCGATGTTTCGACGGGCGAGTTTCGCACCGCGGAGTTTCGCGGAGAAAACGCGCGGGCGCAGGCGATCGACGCGCTGCTGATGGCAGCACCGAGCGAAGTGCTGGTCGCAACAAGCGCGGATGTGCCGGAGCAGTTGGAGAGGATTCCTGCGCGGACGCGGGTTGAGGATTGGGTCTGGACGCCGGAGTTCGCGGTGCCGCTGGTGGAGCGGCAACTGAATGTGCAGTCGCTCGAAGGATTCGGGTTGAGCGGGCACGAGGCGGCGGCGATTGCGGCGGGCGCGGTGCTGCACTACGTGCGCACAACGCAAAAGAATGAAGCGCTGCACATCGACAGCCTGAAGTTCGAGGAGCACTCGACGGCGCTCGAACTGGACCAGGTGACGGTGCGAAATCTCGAACTTGTCGAGCCGCTTTTCACCGGCCAGGACGACAGGTCGACGCTGTTTCACACGCTGGATGCCTGCCTGACGCCGATGGGCAAACGGCTGCTGCGTGCCACGATTCTGCGTCCGCTCAACGATGCGGCGGAGATTGAGGCGCGCTATGAGGCGGTCGCCGAAGCGCATGGCGACCTGCTCAAGCGAGAAGAGATTCGGCGGGCATTCGGCGGGATTCTCGACCTGGAACGGCTGCTGGCGCGCATTTCGCTGGATTCGGCCGGTCCGCGCGATGTGCGCGCGCTGGCCGCGAGCCTGGCGCGGCTGCCGGGGCTGAAAACGGAGCTGGACGCGATGACAGCGCCGCAATGGCGGGCGATCGCAACACGTCTCGACACGCTCGACGACGTGACGACATGCATCGTAAAGACTCTGGTCGCCGAGCCGCCGCTTACTCTCGTTGATGGTGGGGCGATCGCCGCAGGTGTAGACACCGAGCTCGATGAGCTGCGTTCAGTTTCGACCAGCGGGCGGCAGGCGATTGCGGCGATCGAAGATCGGGAGCGCCAGCGCACGGGGATCGGATCGCTCAAGGTGCGCTACAACTCGGTCTTCGGCTATTACATCGAGATCACGAAAGCAAACCAGGCGCTCGCGCCTGCCGACTACGAACGCAAGCAGACGCTGGTGAACGCGGAGCGCTTTACCACGCCAGAGTTGAAGGAGTACGAGCGCAAGATTCTCACCGCGCACGACCGGTGCATCGAGATCGAGAAACGCATCTTTGCGGAGCTTCGCAAATTCGTGGTTGAAAATGCCGGCCGCATCCGGCGCAGCTCGGCGGCCGTGGCCGAGGCAGACTTGCTGGCCTGCTTTGCGCATCTGGCGGCGGGACGGCGCTACGTGCGACCGCAATTGACCGATGAGCCGGTGCTGGAGGCAGTGGCGGCGCGGCATCCCGTAATCGAACAGTGGATGGAGGAGACGCGCGAGGGGCGTTTCATTGCCAACGACATTTATCTGAATGCCGGCTACGACGACTCGAATATTGCCGGCCCCAGCCTGTTGCTGGTGACCGGACCGAACATGGGCGGCAAGAGCACGTATCTGCGGCAGGCGGCAATGCTGGTGCTGATGGCGCAGATGGGCAGCTTTGTTCCGGCAGATATGATGCGGTTTGGATTGGTCGACCGCATTTATACCCGCATCGGCGCCAGTGACAACCTGGCGCGCGGCCGCTCCACTTTTATGGTCGAAATGACGGAGACGGCGACCATTATGAATACGGCGACGAGGCGATCGCTGATTCTGCTCGATGAGATGGGCCGCGGAACTGCGACTTTTGACGGCCTGAGCCTGGCCTGGGCGACGGTTGAGTTTCTGCACGCCGAGGTGGGAGCGCGCACATTATTTGCCACGCACTATCATGAGCTGACGATGCTTGCGGAAAAGCTGCCGCGCGTGCGCAATCTGCGCGTAGGTGTGAAAGAAACTGCGGGCGGAATCGTGTTTCTGCACAACATTGAGCCAGGTGCGGCCAGCAAGAGCTACGGAATTGAAGTGGCGCGGCTCGCCGGATTGCCCGCGGTAGTGATCGAACGGGCGAAACATGTGCTGCGACTGCACGAAAAACAGGAGCGGCAGAGTGTGCAGGTCGAAACGGCGCCCGATCCAATACAGTTGACGATTTTCACGCCGCTCTCGCAGAGAATCGTGGATCGGATCGAGGATACGGATGTGAACTCGCTGACGCCGCTGCAGGCGCTGAACCTGCTGGAAGAGTTGCAACAGGAATTGAAGAAGACGGGGACGGGAAAAGAGGACTAGGTCTCTGACCGCATGAATTCGCACCATCAGTTTCGTGGTTCCTAGGTCTCAAAATCGAGACCTGGGGCACCCCCATCGGTATAGAACTAAGCTGTCAGAAACCTATGGACTCGTTGCAGGGGGACTAAGTGTGAGAGGTTCAGAAAGTTTGCGCTGGGCTGCGGGAAGTTTGCTGGTGGTCGGGCTCGGCGGCACGGAACTGACGGCGATGGAACGCGCATGGCTGAAGCTGATCCAGCCGGCCGGGATCATTTTGTTCCGCAGAAATATCGCCGATCGGAAGCAGACGCGCGCGCTACTCTCCGACGCGACGCGATACTGCGCGGCTCACCCGGCAACGTTCGTCGATGTAGAAGGTGGAACGGTTGACCGGCTGCGCGATGTGCTTGCGCCAATTCCGGCCGTGGAGGCAGTCGCGCGAGCCGCGGAATTGAGGGCGGAACGAACACTGCGCGCACCCACCCCAGGCGCAAAAACAAAAACGCGCCGAGGATGGGGCACCCCCGGTTCTGTGGCGCGCGAGCATGGTGAACTTGTGGCGCAGGCGGTGAAGGCCTTCGGATTCAATAGTTCGCTGGCGCCGGTGCTCGATCTCGGGCTCCCCGAGTCGAAAGATGTGATGACGACGCGCTGTGCGGCCCCTACGGCGGCCGGAGTTGTGGCATATGCACGCGAATTTTTGAAGGGAATGGCGGCGCACAGAGTCGCAGGTTGCGGCAAGCACTTCCCGGGGTTGGGCGGAGGAACACTCGACTCGCATCTGGAGACACCTACGATCCGACGCACATGGAAGCAACTGTGGGAAGAGGATCTGGAACCTTACCGCGCGCTGCGCCGCCAAATGCCGATGGTGATGGTGAATCACGCGGCGTATCCATTGACCAGGGACAAGAAACGACCTGCAAGCGTGTCGGAGTTCTGGGTAAGCGATGTGCTGAAGAAGCGGATCGGCTATCGCGGCATCGTCGTCACAGACGATTTGGAGATGGGCGGAGTAGCAAATTTCATGCCGATGGGTGAAGCGGCGGTGGCTGCTGTGCGCGTGGGCTCGGATTTGCTGCTGGTCTGCCACCATCCGGAGCCGATCCTGAATGTCTTTGAATCGCTGATGAGAGAAGGCGAGCGCTCGCCTGGGTTTCAAAAGTTGCTGCTGGCGCGGGCGCGCGAATCCGAGAAGAAGCGCGTAAAGCTCTTTCCCAAAGAGATGGCGCCGCCTTTGAGCACACGGCGATTTGAGGCGCTGCGAATCCGCATTTTGCGATTTGGCGAGACGATAGAGAAGATCGCGCCGCGCGAATCGATGGCAGGACGGACGAAGCAACCGTCGCTTGCGGAGACAGCATGAGCACGACGGCGATGACGGTGGCGGGCGTAATGAGCGGCACCTCCGCCGATGGAATCGACGTGGCCGTGGTGCGGATCGCGGGTCACACCCCGGGCGCAAAAACAAAAGCGCGCCGAGGGTGGGGCACCCTGGCTCTTCCCAAACTCACGCTGGTAGCGCATGAAGGGTTTGCGTATTCTGCTGCCCTGCGCAATGCCGTGCTTGCGGCCATGAATGCGCGGACAACTTCAACGGCAGATCTGGCTCGGCTGAACTGGCGGCTTGGGATTGCATATGCGGAAGCGGTCATGGAAACAGCGCGGCGGAACAAATTGGAGATCGAACTTGTTGGATGCCACGGCCAGACGCTCTACCATCAGCCGCGCGCGGAGATGTACGCGAGCCGCAGGTTCACTTGCACGTGGCAGGCGGGCGAGGCACAGGCAATCGCCGCGGCGCTGCAAGTACCTGTCGTCTCAAACTTCAGGCCGGCCGACATGTTCGCCAGTGGACAAGGTGCGCCGCTCGTTCCGCTGCTCGACTACGTGCTCTTCGCGGATGCCGAACGCGGGCGCGTTCTGCAGAACATCGGCGGCATCGCTAATCTAACTGCCATTCCTCCGAAGGCTCCGCCCCACGCAGTGGTCGCCTTCGACACCGGGCCGGGCAACATGGTGATCGACTGGCTTGCGCAGAAGCTCTTCAATAAACCCTTCGATCGCAACGGCGCATTTGCGGCGCGCGGCCGAGCGATCGGGCCAGTGCTCAAGGAGGCGCTGCGGAATCCGTTCTTCAAGCTCAAACCGCCAAAATCTGCAGGGCGCGAGCAGTTTGGCCGCGAGTACGCGGCGGAGTTTCTCGCGGCCTGTCGCCGGCACAGCAAAACTCCCGAAGATGCGCTGGCCACGGCAACGGCATTGACCGCGGAGAGCATCGCGCGAAACTATACCCAATTCAAGGGCTCTCGAATGACAGGCCGCGCCGTTGACTTTATTGTCTCGGGCGGCGGCGCGCGCAACCGAACGTTGATGACGATGCTGGCTGCGCGGCTCGAGCCGCTGGGCTGCGAGTTGAGGACGAGCGAGGACTTTGGCATGCCCGCTGCAGCCAAGGAAGCGGCGGCGTTTGCGCTGCTCGCGTGGCAAACATGGCATCGGCTGCCCGGGAATATTCCATCGGCAACGGGGGCAAAGCGTCCTGTCATCCTGGGACAGGTAACGTATTCATGACACCCGACGGAACGAGTGGTCGGGCTATGTGCTGTCCCACCTTAGGAGCGATACGCTGGTGGTCTGCAATCGGCGATTAAGGCATGTCGTGCCTTCGACCTCCGGGAGTTATACCTTATTGGAAACGGCAGATCTGGCAAAGGACTGAATCGGAACGAAGCGCGTGGTGTGCGCGCGGCCACGATTTTTCCTCGCACCCCTCTGCTACCATATGGGTGATTGCGGTTCCCGGCGCCACGCTGATTCCCGTCATTTCAGGATCGAAGCGCAAGAGCGGCCGAGCGACTTTAAAGGAGATTTCTATGCCTCTTGTTTCTATGCGACAGCTCCTCGATGAAGCTGCCAAGGGCGGATACGGCGTCGGCGCATTCAATGTGAACGACATGGAGCAGATTCAGGCCATCATGATCGCGGCCAAGCAAACCAAATCACCGGTAATTGTGCAAGCCAGCCGCGGTGCGCGTGCGTTTGCCGAAGATCTTTATCTGTTCCGGCTGATTCAGGCTGCGGCCGAACTCAATCCCGATATTCCCATTGCCATGCACCAGGACCACGGCAACAGCTTTGAGACCTGCAAGAGCGCGATTGGGCTGGGCTACACCTCGGTGATGATGGACGGCTCTCTGAAGGAAGATGGCAAGACGCCTTCGTCCTTTGATGAGAACGTCGACGTCACGCGCCGCGTGGTCGAGTATGCGCACGAGCGTGGTGTAACGGTCGAGGGCGAAATTGGAGTGCTGGGCGGCATTGAAGATGGTCATGGAGCCGGAGGCACGGGCCTTGAGCATGTTACCGACCCAGACCAGGCAGTCGAATTCGCCGAGCGTACCGGCGTCGATGCATTGGCCATTGCCATCGGCACCAGCCATGGCGCCTACAAGTTCAACAAGAAGCCCGACGGATCGGTACTGAAGATGGACATCCTGATCGCGATTCACAAGCGCCTGCCGCACACGCACCTGGTGATGCACGGCAGTTCGTCGGTACCCAAAGACCTGCAGGATGTAATCAACCAATACGGCGGCAAGCTGAAGCCCACATGGGGTGTGCCGGTCGAGGAGATCCAGCTCGGCATCCGCAATGGCGTGCGGAAGATCAACGTCGATACCGACAATCGGCTCGCGATCACGGGCGCCATCCGCAAAGTCTTCGCGGAGACGCCGGAGAAGTTCGATCCGCGCGATTATCTGAAGCCGGCGCGGGAGGCGATGGCGAAGGTGGTGGCGGCGCGCATGACGGAGTTTGGCCAGGCGGGCCACGCCGGCGATTACAAGCCTATTCCGATTAGCGAAATGGCCGCGGGATACAAGAGCGGGGCTCTCGATCCAAGGCCCTCGCTGGCCGCGCGCTAAGTTCGATCGGATTGTAGTTCGAAAAACAGAAGCGCCACCTCAAAATGGGGTGGCGCATTTTGTTGGCTGCTCAGAATCCCGGGGTCAGGCCGGGATAATTTTAAACGTCGAAGTCGAAGCCAGGGTACTTCTCTTGCAAGCTGTTCGGCATTCCACTCACCTTGACCTCGCTCGGCAAAGTGACGGATCGCTCGACTTCCTGTTTCGCCTTCATCGCCTGCTCGACGCCAAACGTCATGGCAATGTCGTCGATCTTGTCGCCATAGTATTTGCGAAGCATGGCGAGTTCGCTGCGCAATTCGGCGCGCCGGCTCGGCTCTTCATCACCCGATGCCTCCCATCGCGCGGTGAGAATAATCGAGAAGCGCAGCGCGGCCAACTCCTCGGTCTGGTATATCAACATGTGTTCCCGCGATTCGTGCAGGTAGCGGGAAGCGGGGTTCATTAAAGCCAGGTCGAGCGGTGCAAGAAGAGTTTGCGTGGACACGGCAGTCCTCCCTCCGGGGATTTCCCACGGGGTCGATCAGAGCAGATCAGGCGGAAGTCAATCAGCATTAAGAACATCGGCGTATTGACGCAATCCGTGCAGTTCCCGCCGAATTGCTCACTAGTGTGATGCTGGAGCGGGTGGAACGCTGTGAGCGAAATCACCCATGTGTGACCTTGGAGATTGGCGAAACCCACACTGGTAACCTTGCCCGAATGAAAGAATTCTCAAGAAAAGCAACTCGTGGAGCTATTCCACATTCAGCCCATGGCGTGCCCTGAAAGCCCTATTTACTGTTTGGGCACTCCCCTACCGTCCTCCCCCTATGTAGCAGGTTAAGTACTGTGATCTCAACAAATCGACTCCTCCTCTCTGGCTGCAGGCCGCTGAAAACAAATAGCTTATAGCGTATAATCCTCAAAGATAAGGAGTTAGCGGCGACGGGCAACTTTTGAAGCTCGATGCTCTTGACGATATGGGTGCGGGGGGCTGCATCATGGGTCCATTGTGCGCCGGGAGGCGGAAAATCTACGCAAGCGGAAGTGATTTGGATCGAGGGGATTGGCGGGACGAGTGCTTGACGCGAGATGGGCTACTTGAGAATTTGAAAGGACAACCGCAAATCCTTCTTCCCCTTCCCCTCGCTGGGTTCAGGGTCAGGGTTCTCACGATGACTGTTCGCGGAGGGAAGCAGGGCTTACTGAGAAGCAGGAAGATACAGATTCAGATTTCTCGCGCGGTTGAGCTTCAGGGTTGCCGTGCGGTCTACCTGGCTCATGGAAATACGGAGATGCCTCTCGTCGGGGTCGACGTAGTGCAGGCCATCGTCAGAGGCGTAGACGGCTACAGCGGGGAGTGTCGAACCGTTCTTGAGGACAATGGCAAAGGCCTGGGGTTCGGAGTCGGAGGCCGAAGAAGCTGTTTCTGCGGCAGGCCAATTGTACTCAGTTATCAGTGGATGCCCGGACGGCTGGACAACGGGCGGCGCTGGCGGCTGAACGAAGATAGGCGGCTGCTGAACGAAGACCGGGGGCGAGTAGGGATACGCGGCGCCGGAGTCGTAAGACGGATCTTCGTAGCCAGAGTCGTAGGGAAGGTACGCGTAGCCGGCTCCGTAGGGCAGATTGGCGTAGCCGAATCGACGAGGCGAGACGGCGTGCGTGCGGCCTAAAACGCGGCCACCGCGGGCGGAGCCAAAGCCGGCTCCTCCGCGTCGCTGGGCACGGGCATCGGCGGCCAAACTCACCGCAAGGAACGCAAACAAGCTAACCAGGATCGTCCGTCTCATGGCCTGCCCTCGTGGCCAGGAGTGTACCAGCCGGGCGTGCGATTGTAAATCTGGTTGGGACCGGGCACGTTGGGGTTGAGCCGACATTGCCGCCGTGGCCTTCTCTGTGGTGTTCCCTAAGAACGTCCTATGTGGACCCCACTTGCGTCGATTGCGGGACTCAGTTCTCGATTCGAAGGCAAACCTTGTGTTGCAACTCTCATCCGATTCAAGAGAGGCGGCGCCTACAGGCGGCGGTTTCTGGAAAGAAGGTTTTATGTGGCTTGTAATCGCGGTGCTATTTCTGATCGCATGGTTGATTGCGTTCATCGCTTTCCATGTAACGATGGCGGCGATTCACATTCTGCTGGGGCTCTTCGTGATTTCCTTGATCATTCACTTCTTTGGAAGAGCGGCGCGACACGCATGAGCGAAGCAATGCGCTCCGGTTGGACGTCGGCATTGCGTGTGGCGTCTCGGGTGCGATAGCGGACGGGTTACGTTGCGCGCTCTTTCGGAGATGTTGTGAATCGCTGGCGCCGAACCTCCCTCGGGGGCTAAAGCCCGCCATCCATGCGCCCTTTACGGCACGGCTGAAGCCATGCCTTTCAAAACCCACATTTATGAAATCAGTTCTAGTAGGGTGAATCTAATCTAAAGTTCGGCTCAAATATCGCGCCGCAAATGCAGGTCCTTCGGCTCGTTTTGGTGCAAGAACGCACCAAACTCGCTCAGGATGACAATTTCATATTGATGCGAATTTCTGACTCACCACACTAGCTTGCGAACTCTTTGACGCGCGGGCTCATTGCTGCGCCTTCTTCTCCGCTCTTGACCAACAGCCAATAGTGGAAGCCATCGACAATGGCCATGAGCGCGGCCTGGTTCATGTCGCTGCTCACGCCGGCGGTGATCCACGGCTCGTGGCCGTCGGCGTTGAAGCTGACGGTGACGCGGACGTGCGCCGCCGAATCGTGCGCCTTGATATCGAGAGCGGCGACGGTGAAAGTTCCCAGGCGCATCTCGGCCAGCGCGGGATACCATTTGTCGAGCTCATGGCGCATGGCCTTGGTGATCGCGTCCACGGGACCGGCGCCCTCG
The DNA here is from genome assembly GCA_963782285.1 of uncultured Acidobacteriaceae bacterium. GTDB lineage: Bacteria > Acidobacteriota > Terriglobia > Terriglobales > Acidobacteriaceae > Telmatobacter. The sequence continues at coordinate 104,013 of CAWAJH010000007.1, read as the reverse complement.
GCGCGCGTGGTTGCAACCGTCGCTTCGCCGAGGACGAGCGTCATGAAGGCCTGAACAAAGCGGCCGCCGATCTCGTCGGACTCGTCGAAGACGCGCCAGCTTTTTACGGTGAACCAATTGCGCAGCGTGCCCAGCGTGCGCATGCAGGCCAGGCGGAACGAGACCTCGCTGGCGGTGAAGCCGCCGCCCTCGATCATGGCCTGGTTGGCATCCATGAGCGCCTGCGCCTGGGCGGAGTTGAGCGGCACGCCGAGCGACTCAGAGAGCAGCATGATGTTGGCGCGGCCCGACTGCGCGTTGACGCCGATGGTCGGGCTGGCGCCAACCAGCGCAGGATCGGACCAGAGATACGCGCCGGGATTCTTGCGTTCGCTCGAGCCGTGCATGCCCGGCCCACGTGCCGAATGCGCCGGGGCCGACGATGGGCGCGCCGTGCGGCGGCTCGAGGCCAAAGGCCGCGTAGGCCGAGTGCGCCAGGCTGGTGAGGCCGGTCAACGATTCAGGCGAAACAAACTCAGCTTCGCCGCGCAGCTGCATCGCGCCGACGACGGTGGTGAGGTTCACGTTGCCGCAGCGCTCGCCGGTTCCGATGAGCGTGCCCTGCACCTGACGAGCGCCGGCCAGAATGGCGGCGCGCGTATTGGCGATGCCGAGGCCGCGATCGGTGTGGCCGTGAAATCCGAAATTGCACGCCGGGGAAATCGCGCATGAGGCCGGAGATGACCTGCGCGACTTCTTCGGGACTTGCGCCGCCGTTGGTATCGCAGACGACGATGCGGCTCACGTTCTGGCGCACGCACTGCTCGGTCAACTGGCGGAAGTGGTCGAGGCTGCGCTGTGCGAAATCGGCGTCGCAGGGTTTGCCGTTCTCGCGCCGGCCGCAACTGGCGTCCATGGCGTGCTCGAGATCGACGAGAACTTCGAGGCCATGCGATTGCAGGCAGTCGATGGTCTCCCACGTCATCAGCAGATTTTCGTCGGGCGTGGTTTCAAGCGAACGTTCGACGTCGAGCAGACGCGATTTGACCACGATCACCGCGGCGGGAATGCGGCGCCTGTGGCGAAGGATGAACTGTACGTCGGGCCAGTCTTCGACTTTTGTGCCGCGGCCGCGCGAGCGCCCGAAGAGAGCCAGCTTCATTGGGCCGGTATCGATGGAGGTGAGCGCGCTGGTGAGATCGCCGACGAACTGGTTGGCTCCGGCGAAACCGATCTCGGCGTAGTGCACGCCGAACTCGGCCATGCGCTGCAAAAGCAGCACGGCGTTGGGCACAGAGATCTCGAGGTCAGGCTGCTGCAAGCCGTCGCGCAGGCTGGTGTCGAACAGCTCGACTTGTGGGGGTGTGGTCTCTTGTCATCTTGTCCTGCAAGGGGCGGGGATTCGGCTTTGCGCGGGATGCATCGAAGCGACAACCCCAGCTTCCATCATATCGTGAAGCGAGTGCGAGGGGCTAAAGCCCCGCTATCTATGTGGTTTTTGCGGCACGACTGAAGCCGTGCCCTGATACAAAGCGGCGGCCGGTCGAGTTATTCCGCAGCCCGTGAAGGCCGCTGCCCCCGCCAGGCCTCGCGTGCGACGGAAAAGCAACCGCAGATCCTTCGCTTCATCGTCCGCCGCGGCGGACGATTCGCTCAGGATGACAGGTTCATTCAATGCGGAAGTTCGGACTGATGCGGAATTTGGAGATGATGCGGGCGGTGCGGAACCCAGTAGTGAGCAGTTAGCTGGCGGTCGCGGCGGAGGGTTCGCGGGAGGGCGGACGCGAACGCGCCGACCTCCTGATCCTTGTACTGCAACTGGTAGAGCTTCCAGTAGAGGCCGCGCTGCGCCAGCAGTTCCTGGTGCGAGCCCATCTCGCGCAACGCCCTTGTGCATGACGAGAATCGTGTCGGCACGCTGCACGGTGGAGAGGCGGTGCGCGATGAGCACGCTGGTGCGGCCTTCCACCATGCGCTCGAGCGCGCCGCGAATGCGCAGCTCGGTGTCGGTATCGACGCTCGATGTGGCTTCGTCGAGAATGAGGATGCGCGGATTGTAGGCCAGCGCGCGGGCAAAATTGATGAGCTGCTTCTGGCCGGTGGAAAGCGAACTGCCGCGCTCGCGCACCGGCTCGTCGAAGCCGTGCGGCAGGCTCTCGACAAAGTCGAGCACGTTGACGTCCTGCGCTGCCCGGCGCATCGCATTGCTCGCCGATGTGTTCGTTGCCGAGGCGGATGTTTTCGCCGATGGTGCCCGAGAAGAGGAACGGATCCTGCAGCACGACGGCGAAGTGCCGGCGCAGCGCGGTCAGGTCGTGCTCGCGCAGATCGACGCCGTCGAGCAGGATGCGGCCCGCAGTGACCTCGTAGAAGCGCATCATCAGGCTGGTGAGCGTGGTTTTGCCCGCGCCGGTGTGGCCGACGATGGCGACGGTCTGGCCCGGCTCGATGGTGAAGGACACGTCCTTCAGAATCCACTCGATGCCGTCGAGAGAGCTGAGGGCAGTGGCGTCGGGCGCAGGGGCTAAAGCCCCGTTTGAATCGCTGGCCTTTTCGGCACGATTAAAATCGTGCCCTGACACTGGGTGCCCACGCGCAACGGATGGGTTGCCGGATTGAGCGGCAGCAACGGCGGCTTTCTGCTCGTCGGTGAGTTTTTGATAGGTGAACCAGACATGGTCGAACTCGATGCGATTCGATCCGTCGCCCAGACACCGGACGCGCGGGGCTCACGATCTCCGGCTCCGAATCCATGAGCTTGAAGATGCGCTCGCAGGCGGCCATGGCGGCCTGCAGGATGTTGTACTTGTCGCTCAGATCCTGGATCGGCCGCCAGAAACGCAGCGAGAACTGCGTGAACATGATGAGCACGCCGATGGTGACCGTGGGCGGCAGGTGAAGCACGCCGAAGCCGCCGCGCCACACCACCAGCGCAATCGCCACCGAGGAGAGAAAATCGACCGCCGGGTAATAGAGCGCGTAGGCGAAGATGGTGTCTATGAACGCGATCATGTGCTGGCGGTTGACGGCTTCAAAGTCCTTGTAGGCGCGATCTTCGCGGTTGAAGAGCTGCACCACGCTCATGCCGGAGATGTGTTCCTGCGTAAAGCTGTTGATGCGCGCGATGGCGGTGCGCACGCGGCGATAGCTCTCGCGGACGTGGTCGCGGAAGATGCGCGTGACGATCAGAATCAGCGGCAACACGGCAAAGGCCAGCAGCGCCAGCCACCAGCTGATGGCAAGCATCACGGCGGCCATGATGGTCAGCATGAAGGCATCGTTGACGATGGCCAGCACGCCGTCGGTAAACATGTCGTTGACGGCGTCCACGTCCGAGGTGAGGCGCGTGACCAGGCGGCCCGACGGGGTGCATGTCGAAGAAACCGACGTGCATGCGCTGCATGTGGCGGAAGATGTCGCGGCGCAGATCGAACATGATCTTCTGGCCGATCCACTGCATCAGGTAGACCTGGACGAACTGCAGGATATAAGCCGTGACCAGCATGAGCGAGGTAAATCTCGGCCAGTCGCGTCACGCCCTGATAGGGTGCAGGACGGAAGCAGGCGCGCCAGGGGGCTCGAGTTGGCCACCCAATGAGCAACGGCATTTGAAGGGTCCTGCGAACTGGCTTCCGGGGAAAGGTAGCGATCGACGGCCACCATGACGAGGATCGGTCCGGCCACGTCGCAGAGCGACTTGAGCGAAACGGCGAGCGAAGCAACGCCCGCCTGCAGCCAATAGGGCCGCACGTAGCGGCCCAGCCGCCGCATCAGCCGCGCATCGTAGACCTTGCCGACAACTTCGTCGTCGGCCTTGCGCCTGCTGACATGGGGGCCGGACTGTTCGGCCTGTTTCTTTTTTATTTCGGCCATTGGCTGCGTGGAACGCGCTTCCTTCTCTATTGTACGGGCAGACGATCTATACGGGGAGGGGATGCACTCGAGGCGCCCAGGGATTCAGCTCGCCGCGTGCGAAATTGGTCTTCCTGAGAGAAATTCGCCCAGCGCATTTCTTTCAGGAGCAGCGTTCATTGCCCGCCGGATTGCTGCTTCGGCTTGGGCTTCTCGGCCGGCTTCGGCTGGGGACGCGAGACGCCCATGCTCAGGAGCACGTACCCAAATCCCTTCTTGAGCTGATCCAACAAGCCCATTCGCAATCCTTCCTTGTCTATCGCTTGCATTGCCTCGATTGAACAGCGAATGCCTGCAATTACTTTGTCGCGGGCGTGTTCGGTTTCTGCACTGGTGTGCTCGGCGGCGCGGCTTCTGGCTGCCCGCCGCGCACGATGGCGACGGCCGCCGGCGGAAGCGGCTTGTCCGCGTTGGCCAGCAGCAAGCTCACCTGCCAGATCTGCGTGGTTGAAAGCACATCGTTAAACGCCGGCATGCCCGTCAGCCGGATGCCGTTGGCGGCCTTCCAGTAAGTTTCACCCGGCGGATCGTCGCTAACGCCTACAACTTCGCTGTTCTTGTGTTTTTGCCAAAGTTGCGGAGCATTGGGATACATATGTGCGGCAAAAACGGAGGGCTTTCCATAAAATCCGTGGCATGCCGCGCAATTGTCGCGATAAATTTCCGCGCCCGCTACAAAATTCGACTCATTGGCGTCGATCAATGGTGCATTCGGCATCTCGCGTTGAATGCGCAGGTTGAGAGGGACGTGCGTAATCTGCCGCTCGAAGGGCAACGGAGGATCGGCGACCGCTACGGGTGGATGCCCCCACTGAAACCAGCCCAGCACCGCCAGCGGCGCCAGCGCCAGGCCCAAAACGATTCCAAAAAGAATCTTTCCCATTCGACCTCGAGCCTCCATTCCCTTCATCGTAGAGTATGCCGCGCATATAGGCACGTCGAACCCCGCCTCGGGGCGTGGGAAGAAGTTGCATGCCGATGACAGCGCCTTTGTCTGACGATTCTCGACGCCGGTAGGCCGAGCCATGCGTCCAACCAAAGCGAGTCAGAGCATTTGCTTCGGCACAGGGCTGCCCCCGGGATGGTTTAATACCAGAGGGGGGAGCACTGCATCCAGTCCGCCGCATAACGAGGTTCCCACTGACGGAACCCCGCTTGCAGAAATGGCCGGCGGATGTGCTTCCGTACTCCCATGGAGGAATTCCGAACCCGATGCACGCATTTCGCCGTTATACTCTTTTGCTGGCGCTAAGTTTGCCCGCAATCTCCGCGCTTCCGGCTCAGAACTCGGGCACATCGTCCAGCGCGGCCCAGGACCAGACTCAAAGCGCCAGCCAGGCGCAATCGGCGGGTGAAACAGCCGCCCAGTTAAGCGTGCAGGAGCGGATCCGGCAGCGCCGCCTGCAGCGCCGCGCCACTGCCATCCACGACGCATACGACCACCGCTGGGAAACGTACATGGACATGGGTTACCTGCGCTTCCAGCCCGGCCCCTTGCTGCAGCGCCTGACTTACTACGCGTGGGAAACCGGTCTTACGCGCTTTTCCAGCGAGCGGCTGGGTTTCACGCTTGACGGCCGGGGCTATTATGGCACGGCCTACGTCGGGCTGAATCAATACAGCCAGGGCCAATTCACCCGCCCCGCGATCAGCCAATACGATGTGATGGCCGGTCCCGTTTACCGCTTTTATTTGCAGCCAAAATTCTCGATCTCCGGCCGCGTTATGGCTGGGTGGGCACACGGCAACTTCTCTGGCGACACCAACGGCATCCCTCCGCCTCTGCTTGGGCTTTATCCCGACGCCGATACATATGCCGCCAGCGCCGCCATCATCGGTGAATACAACTTGACCCCGAGCGTCGGCTTCAAGCTCGCGCCTGAGTACTTCTTTACCGGCTTCGGTTCGACCATACAGGCCAGCCGCGGATTTACCGCCGGCGTCGTCTACCGCTTTGGCAAACAGTAGACAGCAAGACACCCGCCGCTTAGAGTGGTGGGTTGCCGTTGACCGCTTCTCGGTTCGCAAACTGGGTTTGCCTATCGGTAGCCGTGCAGGCGCAGAACTGCAACAGAAAGAATTCAAATGAAGAACCATGTTTCGCGCCGCAATTTTATGGGATCGGGCGCGCTGGCTGCGGCCTGTGCCGTTTCCGGATTTCCTTGCGCGATGGCCGAAGCTGTGGCCGCCTCGGGAAAACCGTCGCCCGATCAAGCTCGGCCTCGCCAGCTACACGTTTCGCAACTTTTCACGCGACCAGATGATCGGCTTCATGAAGCAACTCCATTTGACGGACCTGAACTGCAAGGACGCGAAGGACCACCTGCCGATGGATCCGGCTGAGGAGGCGCAGGCGCTGGCCGACTATGCAGCCAACGGCATCAAACTGCATGCCGTGGGCACCGTGTATTTTCCCAAGGACGAGGACGACGATATCCGCTCGAAATTCGAGTACGCAAAGCGCGCGGGCATCAATGTGATCGTGGCCGGCGATCCCGCGCCCACCACGCTGCCGCGCATCGAGAAGTTTGTGAAGGAGTACGATATCCGCCTCGCCATTCACAACCACGGTCCGGAGGACAAGATTTATCCATCGCCGTTCGACGTGATGAAGGTGGTCAAAGACATGGACCCGCGCATTGGCTGCTGCATCGACGTGGGCCACGCGGCGCGCGCGGGAACCAACCTCGTTGAAGCCATTCACGCCGTGGGGCCGCGCATCTACGACATGCACGTGAAGGATCTGACCAGCTTTTCAAATAAAGAAAGCCAGGTTGCGGTCGGCGAAGGCATCCTTCCCTTCCGCGAAATGTTCCAGGCTCTGATCGAGATTGATTACAAGGGCTTCGTCGATCTCGAATACGAGATTCATCCCGACGATCCCATGCCCGGAGCCATCGAGAGCTTTGCATTCATGCGCGGCGTGCTGGATGGGATGGGGTACTTAACGAAGGTGTAAGGCGGCGAGGTGGGCGGAACTCGCCGGCTCGGTCCTGGACAGATTGGAGTACGATCCCCGCGGCTCACTCCCGCTCGCGATTGGGTCCATCCTGGTTTGCTCGTTTCCCCGATTTTCTACTCCCGATCTCCGATCCGTTCCTCGTTCAGCACTGCACGCTGCGCCGCGAAGATTTCCTTGAGACCTGCCTCGGCCAGGTCGATCAGACCGTTTAGTTGTGCCCGCGAGAAACTGCCTTTCTCGGCGGTCGCCTGTGTCTCCACAAGGCCCCCATCGGCGGTCATCACCACGTTCATGTCCACCTCGGCCTGCGCATCTTCTTCGTAGCAAAGATCGAGCAGCATCTCGCCCCCAACAATGCCCACCGAAGTCGCAGCCACCATTTGTTTGAGCGGCGATGTCTTGAGCGTTCCCGCCTTGACGAGGGCGTTCAGTGCGAGCGCCAGGGCCACAGCGGCGCCGGTGATGGCCGCAGTGCGCGTGCCGCCATCCGCCTGGATCACATCGCAATCGAGGATGACCGTGCGCTCTCCCAAGGCCTGCATGTCGACTACCGAGCGCAGGCTGCGGCCGATAAGCCGCTGAATCTCGTGGGTGCGGCCGCCGATCCGTCCGCGCTCGATTTCGCGGGGAGTGCGGGTCACTGTCGAGCGAGGCAGCATGGCATACTCCGCCGTGACCCAGCCGCGGCCGGAGTTGCGCAGCCAGCTGGGAACACCCTGCTCGACGGTGGCGCAGGTGAGGACGCGTGTATTTCCGAGAGACACAAGGACTGAACCCTCGGCGGTCTGGACAAAGCCGGGAGTGAGAGTGAGAGGACGCAATTGTCCCACTCCCCTGCCACCCGGACGGTAGGATGCATCAGGCGTTCGCATAGAGGGATTCTACGGGAGGGCCTGGGTATTGGGGCGAGGAGGGAAATCGATCCCAGGACGGGAAAAGCGGTCAGGTCGTGTTCTGAAACAGGAATTACGGGTTAAATATAAGAAATGGATCGGTTTATAGAGTTCTTGCGGGGAATGTGAGTTCCATTTCGGGATCTGCGGAGCGGGCGGGCCATCACAACGAGACCGCATCGCGACCATGTATCCATTCCCTTATCAGCCGCTTAAGAGAACTGCCCCACTTTGGCACCCAACGTGTATTAAAAGAGGGCAAATCCCAGAACTGAACCCGGAAGCGGGAAGTGCAGTAAGCCGGCCGTGAGCGACCAGGGAACGAGCGGCGCAGCACACGAGGGATCTGGAACAGGGAAAAGAAGACGCGATGAACAGGCTCGAATCTGAGCCGTAGAAGGAATGGCTGCAGGCTCATCGCCGATTCCCGACTCAGGAAAGGAAAACGGGATATGCAGGAACGAGCGCAAGGGGCATGGGAACCGAGTGGAGCGAGGCCGATGGCGGCGCGGATGGAGCGCGGACGGGTGGAGCGCGTTGTGGAGACTCTGGCGACATTTCACGGCAAGGGCGAGAGCCTGCCTGAAGTGGCGCACGAGGCCCGGAATATGGTGACCGCACTGGGGCTCTATTGCGATCTGATCGAAGAGCCGGGGGTTTTGGCCACTCCCTACACCCGTTACGGACACGAGCTGCGGCTGGTGGCGGCAGCCAGCCGGCGCCTGGTGGAAAAGCTGGTGGCACTCGATGATGGGAACGGCTCCGGTGCGGGGATTCATTCCTTTCCGCAGCACGATTCGGGGAGATGGCCCGTCTTCGGCTCTGCGGCGAACCATCCGGCGCAAAGCATACCCGTGGGCTTCGCCGCGAGCGGCGGACTGGACGCCGATCTGAAGCGCCGCCCGGATATGCTGCCCGCCGTCCCTCTGGCGAACCTGGCCGCCGAACTGCTGGCCAACCGCAACCTCCTCTCGGCGTTGGCGGGACCGTCGATCGCGTTGACCGTGACTGCCGAAGGCGGCGCGCAGCCGGTGCGGCTCACAGGCGAAGATCTGACGCGGGTCCTGGTGAACCTGGTGAAGAATGCTGCCGAAGCGATGCCTGGTGGCGGCCGCATCCACTTGGGTCTGCGCCAACGTCCGCCGGTGGCGGGTACTGCGGCGTGCCTGGCGCTGACAATCGAAGACAATGGCCCGGGAATCCCGGAATCGGCACTCGAAAGGGTCTTCGATTCGGGGTACACCACCCGAACCGGCAGCGCGTCTCAAATCGGATGGCCGCTCAGCCACCGCGGTCTGGGACTCGCCATCACGCGCTCCATCGTAGAAGCCGCGGGAGGACGCATTGCGGCGGCGAGCCGCGTCGAGGGCGGGGCGCGGCTGGAGATCGAACTGCCGGTGACAGCAGCGGGCCGCTAGCCTTTAGCTTCCAGCTCGATCGCAGGCGCGCGGCCGCAGGATGAAAACGCGCGCGCACAGATCGCGACGAAAAGCTTCGAAGCGATCGTTGAGTTGAGAGACAAAAGCCGAGTTGAGAGACAAAAGCCCCGAAGCAAGAAGCCAGTGGCTTGAGGCTAAGAGTCGTTTTCGAGTTTTCTAACATGCATGAGGCGAATACAATGCTGGATACAGTCTTCGAGACAGGAACGATGGAGTTCATTCCACAAATCACCGAACCCGCGGTACGGCTGCATCTGCTGGTGGTTGACGCGGATGCCGCAGTGCGATCGGCCTGCGCGGAAATTGCGGCCAGCCTGGGCTACGCAGTGGAGAGCACCGGGGACCTCGACCAGGCCAGGAGCCTGTTGCGCGGCCATACCGCCGACATCCTCCTGGTGAATCTACCGGCGGCGTCGAACGAGGGCCTGGAACTGGTCTCTGAGGTCAAGCTGCTTTATCCCGATACCTCGGTGATCGCCATGACCGCCGCAGGCTCAGTGAATGCCGCCGTGGAGGCGATGCGTTGCGGCGCCGGCGACTACCTGACCAAACCATTCGCCATGGACGAACTCTCGACCGTGCTGGACCGCGCCGCGCAGGGCCATATGACTGACGCCGCGTCGCGGCAGTTGCGTGAGCGACTGCGGCATGAGCGAGGGGCTGGGGTCCATGATCGGCCGCTCGCCCGAAATGGAGAAGATCTACCGCATCCTTTCGAAGGTCGCCCAGAGCACCCACCCGGTCTTGATCCTGGGCGAGAGCGGTACCGGCAAGGAGCTGGTCGCGAGGACCATCCATGCCTACGGACCCAACTCGCAAAAGCCCTTTCTGCCGGTTGACTGCGGCTCGCTGGTGCCCACGCTGATTGAAAGCGAGCTCTTCGGCTACGTGAAGGGCGCCTTCACGGGCGCCAATCGCTCCAAGGATGGATTGCTGGTCTCGGCGGAAGGGGGAACGGTGTTTCTCGACGAGATCGGCGAGTTGCCGGTCGATCTGCAGGCCAAGCTGCTGCGCGCTTTGCAGGAGAAGGAGGTGCGGCCGGTGGGGGCCAATCACCGTGTGCCCATCAAGGCGCGCATCGTGGCCGCCACCAATCGCGATCTGGCCGCAGATGGTGGAAACGGGCAGCTTTCGCAAAGACCTTTTCTACCGCCTCAACGTCGTCAATCTCAGGCTGCCGTCGCTGCGCGACCGCCGCGAGGACATTCCGCTGCTGGCCGCTCATTTCCTGGACCACATTACCCATGAGCGCGGCCGCAAGTTCACGCTGAGCGACGAGGCGCTGCGCACCATGATGCGCCACGACTGGCCGGGAAACGTGCGCGAGCTCGAGAATTCAATCGAGCGAGCCTGTGCGCTCAGCTCGGGGCCGGTGATTCATCTGGGCGACCTGCCCACGCAACTTCAACAAAGGGGATTGGAGGAGCGCCGCACAGTCGCCGTTGCCGGCAAGGAGCCGGGCACGTCTCAACGGGTCGAACTCAAGACGCTTGCGGAACTGGAGCGCGAGGCGATCCTGGGCGCCATTCGCACCCTCAACGGAGACAAGCTGCAGGCGGCGAAGCTGCTCGGCATCGGCAAAACCACCCTCTACCGCAAGCTGAAGGAGTACGGCATCGCCGACGCGATCGAGGAAGAGTGAGAAACAGCTGTTAGCGATTTGCCATTCGCTTTTTAGCTTCTTTCTTGCAGGCGCGACCTGTCATGTTGCTCCTCGGCAGCCGGCACCGCGAAGATTCCAGCTAATAGGCAAAAACCAGAACTGGTTGCATAAATAGGCATCGGGATTTGGTGAAACATCTCTCAGGGGCTAGGGCTCTGTATTGACGCACCTTTCATGGCACGGCTTAAGCCGTGCCCTTTCAAAGCAGGATTTACGCAACTCAAAGCAGAATTTATGCAACCAGTTCTTGAAGCTAACAGGTGAGAGTTGACAAGCGAGAACCAACCACTGGCTTTTCAGATCGGGGCAACGTGTATGAGCATTCTGATGGTGACGGGAATTGAAGGCGCGGCGAACTGTGCAGCTGCAGTGGCTGCGCAGTTGGGCATGGATGTGGACGTGGCGCAGGGCCGGAAAGACGCACTGGCCTCGCTACGCCGGAAAGAGTTTCTGGCCGTGGTGATCGACGAGACGCTTGCCGAATGTGACCCGGCCGCCGCGGACAAAATTTGTGCGAGCGCGGGCCTCGCCATTCCTCTCCAGATCAACTTCGCTCTCTCGGGAGCGGCGCGCCTGGTGCGCGAAATTCGCGCGGCGCTGAACCGCCGTCAAAGGGAGCAGGCGCTGGCTCGCCGCGCCGCTGCCGCTGCTATTGAGGCGGAATTGAAATCGACGTTGGCCGGGCTTTTGCTGCAGTCGCAGCTTGCGCTGAATGCCAGCGAGGTCCCACCTCCTGTTGCCGAGCGCCTGCGCCTGGTGACCGATCTGGCGGGCAGCCTGCGCCAGCAGTTGAGCGCGCCGCCTGCGGCACACAATCCCGCCGGATGAGCTGCAGCGCTATTCTGGTTCGAATGACGAAGCAGCTTGTCATCGCACTTTTGCTACTGGTTTCCGTCGCACCCCTGGCGGCGCAACTCGAAGAAGCCGACGCTCAAACACGTGCCAAGTACAAGGAGTATTTGAAGACGCCTCTCCCTGCCGAGGCGCTTGCGATCGTGACACCCAAGACGTGGCCCGATTTAAGCGGAACGGCGCGCGGCATGTTCGAAATCGATGCCCAGCAATCGTTCCGGGACGATTTTCTTGCCGCAGTGGAATCATTTGAAAAGGGCGATCTGCCAAACGGCACGGCGACCGGCGCCGCGGATGCCGATGCGCGCCTGAATGCGGCTTATCGCAAAGCATTGCAAGACGCGGAAGAACACAAGCAGGACCACGGGAGTGCGGTCAAACCTGATGGCATCCGCGAAGCGGAGCGGGCGTGGCTGAAATACCGCAACGCGTGGATTGCGTTTGCAATGATGCATTATCCAGGCGTAAGAGGCGACGCCTGGCTCATACTTTTGAGCAACGACCGGACATCTGTATCGACGGCTCGTTTTGCGGGATGGAAAAGATGGAAGGCTGCGGACAGAAGGGCGACGTTTGGAAGCCAAGTCCATTACCCTAGAATTGGTTGCATAAATGTTGTTCAATTAGCAACGAGCCATTCCTCAGGGGCCAAAGCCCGCGATTTTGGTGGCCTTCAACGGCACGGCTGAAGCCGTGCTCCTTCAACACATCATTGAGGCGACCAGTTCCAGGAAGTTGAGAGGACCGAAATGACCGTCATACGGCAGGAAGATTTCATCGCCAGCGTGGCAGGCGCGCTGCAATACATCAGCTACTACCACCCGGTGGATTACATCACGTCGCTCGCCAAGGCTTACGAGCGAGAGCAGTCGCCGGCCGCGCGCGACGCCATGGCGCAGATTCTGATCAATAGCCGCATGTGCGCCGAAGGCCACCGCCCCATCTGCCAGGACACGGGCATCGTAAATGCCTTTGTGAAGCTGGGCATGGATGTTCAATTCGCGGGTCCTGGGGGCGGCAGCCCTTTGCTCGGCCTTCAGGAGATGGTTGACGAAGGCGTACGCCGCGCCTACCTCGATCCCGACAACAAGCTGCGCGCCTCATTGCTGGCCGATCCCGCAGGGGCGCGCAAAAACACGCGCGACAACACCCCGGCCTGCGTCACTGTCGAACTCGTACCCGGCAACACGGTCGAGGTCACCGTCGCGGCCAAAGGCGGTGGTTCGGAGGCGAAGTCGAAATTCGCGATGCTGAACCCTTCGGACTCGGTCGCAGAGTGGGTGCTGAAGACTGTACCCACGATGGGCGCAGGCTGGTGCCCGCCGGGCATTCTGGGCATCGGCATCGGCGGCACGGCAGAGAAGGCGATGCTGATGGCTAAACAATCGCTGATGGACCCGATCGACATGCCTGAACTCATCGCGCGCGGCCCGAAAACTACCGCCGAAAAGTTGCGCGTCGAACTCTACGACAAGGTGAACCGGCTGGGCATTGGCGCGCAGGGATTGGGCGGGTTGACCACGGTTCTCGATGTGAAGGTGGTGGATGCCCCATCGCATGCGGCCAATTTGCCCGTGGCTCTGATTCCGCAATGCGCCGCCGACCGGCATGCGCATATTGTGCTCGATGGTTCGGGGCCGGCCTTTCTCGATCCGCCCTCGCTCGAGGACTGGCCAAAGCTCACCTACGACGTCTCGGGGGCGCGGCGCGTCAATCTCGACACGGTCACGCGCGCCGAGGCCGACGCGTGGAAGGTGGGCGAAGTACTGTTGTTAACCGGCAAGCTGCTCACCGGGCGCGACGCCGCGCACAAGCGCATGAGCGACATGCTCTCGCGAGGCGAAAAACTCCCCGTCGACTTCCGCGATCGTTTCATCTACTACGTCGGCCCGGTGGACCCGGTGCGCGACGAAGTGGTCGGCCCTGCCGGTCCCACGACTGCCACGCGCATGGACAAGTTCACGCGCCAGATGCTGGCCGAGACGGGACTGCTCGGAATGGTCGGCAAGGCCGAGCGCGGTCCCGAGGCGATCGATGCCATCCGTGAGTTCGGCGCGGTGTATTTGATCGCCATCGGCGGCGCGGCCTACCTCGTCTCGAAGGCGATTCGCGGCTCGAAGCTGATGGCGTTCGGCGACCTGGGCATGGAGGCGATCTATGAGTTCGAAGTGAAAGACATGCCGGTCACCGTCGCAGTCGATTCCAAAGGCACAAGCGTGCACCAGACCGGCCCGGCGGAGTGGCAGCAGCGCATCGCCGGAATCCCCATCCTGCAATAAGTCAGCGAGTAGGGATTCGACAAGGCGGCGCGACGGAGTGCGATCCACCCCAACTGAGCAGGATCGGGAAAAATCCTGCATCGGCGAGGCTGGCGGGCCCATCCACTCGAGAGAACCTGTGAACAGGTGGTTCACCTACCGGAGGAGAAGGTCCATGGCAACGAAGAAAGCTTCAACGGCAACTGCTCATGATGCATCGTTGCGCCAACATCTGCTCGAATTGCTTGCCGGCGGCCACGCGCATGCCGATTTCAGCGCCGCGATCAAGAATCTTCCAGCCGAGTTGCGCGGCAAGCGGCCCAAAGGCGCTGAACACTCGCCCTGGGAGATTCTCGAACACATGCGCATTGCACAGTGGGACATTCTGGAGTTTTCGCGCAATCCGGGCCACAAGTCACCCGACTGGCCCGGCGGTTACTGGCCCGCGACGCCCGCGCCTCGCGATGACAAGGCATGGGACAAGAGCGTGCGCGCCTTCCGCAGCAACCTGAAGGCCATGTGCGATCTCGTCGCCGATGAGTCGAGCGATCTTCATGCCAAGATTCCGCACGGCGATGGGCAGACGATTCTTCGCGAAGCAATGCTCGTCGCGGACCACAATGCTTATCATCTGGGTGAGCTTGTGCTTGTGCGCCGGATTCTCGGAGCGTGGTGACTACGGGAATCAGAGATCGGGAATCAGAGATCGGGAATCAGGGATCAGGGTCAGGAGGTAACTGGCATGCTGCCCCCTACTTCAGCAGCAAGGCCAACAGCAGCGTCGCCGCCAGGCCGGAAACCGAAAGCACCGTTTCGAGCATCGACCATGTGGAGAGGGTTGTTTTCACATCGATCTTGAAAAGCGACCCGATCAGCCAGAAGCCAGAATCGTTCACATGCGACAGGATGAGCGATCCTGATCCCGTAGCCAGGACGAGCATTTCGGGGCGAACGCCCAAGGTCCCTGCCATCGGCGCGAGGATGCCCGACGCGACGGCCATGGCCACGGTGGCCGATCCCATCGAAACGCGCACAGCGGCCGCGAGCGCCCACGCCAGAATGAGCGGAGGCATGTGCGCCCCCATCGCAAGTGTGACCGCTGCTTGCGCCGCTCCCGACGCACGCAGAACCCCGCTCAATCCACCCGCCGCGGCCAGAATTACAAGAGGACCGGCGATGGGAAGAAGCGAATCTGCTGTGAGCCGTCGCAGACCTCCGCGAACACGATACGCGTCTTCCTGCACTCTGCCACCCAGAATCACGAGAGCCACGAGCGCAGCGACCACCATTGCCACGTCGGGATAACCGGCCAGGCGCATGATCTGGTTCGGCATACTGCCGCGAGTTGTCAGGTCGTCAGCCCAGCCCCCTGCCAGAATCAGCGCCACAGGCAGCAAGATCGACACCAGCGCACTCAGAGCACCGGCGGGTCTGGGAATTGTTTTGCGGGTGTCGCCTTCTTTCATCTGAGTTGACGACGCAGCGCGTGAATCCTCATGAGGAGTGGCGTGCGCATCTTTCTCGACCGATGCGGCAGAAAGCAACACCTCTGGCTTTTCGAAGTCGGCCGCGAATTCTTCCGCGCGCGGCTTTCGGATGCGCAGTAACAAGCTCTGCAAAACCGGTCCGGCCAATGTGGCTGCAGGCACTGCCACGACCAGACCCCACATCATCACTTCTGCCAGCGACGCGTGATAAACCGAAGCGGCCAGCAACGCCGCCGGATGCGGTGGAAGCAGTCCGTGCATGATGGAGAGCCCTGCCAGCACCGGGATGCTCACCAGAATCGGCGGACGGCCACTGCGCTTCGCCGCATCGAGAATGACCGGGAGCAAAAGAACGACACCCACTTCGAAGAAAACCGGAATCCCGACAACGAGGCCAAGACAGAGCAGCGCCCAAGGCATTCCTCTGGGACCGCAACGCTCGACCATTGCATTGCCCAGCGCGGCTGCCGCGCCGGAGCTGGCCAGCAGTTGTCCCAGAATCGCGCCCATTCCAAGAATGATGGCGATGCGCCCCATCATCTCGCCGGCACCTGCAGTGAATGTGAGCGGAACCTTGTCCAGCGGGATACCCGCAGCGATGCCCAGCGCCAATGCAGCCACCGACAGCCCGATCGCCGCATGCACTCGCAGCCGTCCCACAAAAAACAACAGCAGCGCGACCGTGCCGGCCACACAGGCCAGCAAATACCCATCATGGGCGCTCGTGGCGGCTGGACTCACGGAGCGATTATATCGGTTCGGTGAAAGCTCAAATTCAACCCTGCCGGGAACTTGATTCCTAACCCAAATGGTGAGAATACCCTTCAACCTTTTGCGGGCGTGGTTCGTCTAGGAAATGAGAATCGGTTTTTCATCTTTTGCCGGTAATTTAGAACCGTGGAGCAGAACGTCATGTTCAGGGTAAGGAAAATGCGTGGGTTGACCGTTTCAGTGCTCGCAGCACTGGCGGTGCTACTGGCTGCTGGCGTACCAGTAGTTCGTGCCCAGGCGCAGGCAACGCGTTACCTCGGCACCATTACAGCCATCAACGGTGACACGCTGACGGTAAAGACTGACGCGGGAGACGCGCATCAAGTCCAGGTACCGTCGACCGCGCAACTCAAGCGCATCGAGCCGGGACAGACGGATCTAAGCAAAGCGGAAGCGCTCGAATTTGGAAGCCTGGCGGAGGGAGACCGCGTCCTGGTCAACCTCGATCCCAACGTGACCAGCGGCACCCCTCAGGCCGTGCGGATCATCGCAATCAAGCACGCCGATGTGGCCAAGATGCAGCAAACGGAGATCGAAGCCTGGAACCAGGGCGTGCACGGACTGGTGAAGAGTGTCGATCCTGCTTCGGGTGTCATCGTGGTGAGTATGCGTGTGGGAACCGCGACCAAAGACGTCGGTGTCAACACGAATAAAGAGACGGTGCTGAAGCGCTACGCTGCCGGCTCTGTGACCTTCGATCAGGCGCAGCCGGCGCCCATTGGCGAGATCCATGTTGGCGATCAGCTATGGGCCCGCGGAACGAAAAGTGAAGATGGCGCCTCCATGGCGGCGCAAGGAGTGGTATCGGGCAGCTTCCGAAGCATACCGGGCACGATCCTTGCCGTCGACGCGGCCGCTTCAGCCGTAACCGTGAAAGACCTGGCGACGAAGAAGCCGGTGACGATTCACGTCACACCCGATTCGCAGTTGCGCCAACTTGACCCAAACATGGCCACAATGCTCGCAGCCCGTCTCAAAGGGGGCGCAGGCGGCCCGGGCGGGCGTCCTGGGTTCAACGGCGGCGGCGCAGGTGCGAGGCCCGGTGGGTTCAGCCAGGGCGGTAGCGGGGGCCCGGGACGAATGGATTTCGAGGCGATGCTGGAGCGCGCTCCGCAGATTCAGCTCGGCGCCGTAAAAAAGGGCGACGCGGTCATGATCGTGGCTACCGAAGACGCGTCAGGATTGAATGCAATCAAACTGCTCGACGGCGTCGAACCGCTACTTGAAGCCCCGGAGGCGCAGGACCTCCTGTCCAGTTGGAGTCTGGACCAGGGGACGCCTGACGCGGGCCAATAATTAAAAGAAATAGCTAGAAGATTCATCGGGAAACGAGTGAGGTCATCGTGTATCTGAAGATTCATTGTCTGGTTTCTTTCATCTTGTCCGTAGCGCTGGCTCTGGCCAATGCGGCGGCGCAGGCGCAAACCGCGCCTGCAGCGCCATCGCAATCGCCGGCTACGACGTCGGTCCCGTCGGTACCGGCACTGACGGGAACCCTGCACGGACATATTTCCGACCCTTCTGGAGCGCTTATCCCCGGCACCCAGGTGACGATCACGACGGCCGATGGCAAGAGCGTGGGCAATGCGGCCGCCGATGCCGCAGGCGCTTACCAGGTGCATGGCCTGCCGGCAGGTAGTTACGTGATCCAGGCAACATTTGAGGGTTTCGCGCCCTTCGTATCGCAACCGATCCCACTGGCGGCCGGCCAAACTAAAAATGTCGACATCAAGATGGCCATCGAGGCCGAACAGCAGCAGGTGGTGGTGACTGATGAAGAAGGCCCGACGGTCAGCGTGGAAGCCGGCAGCAATGCCAGCGCCATGGTCCTGAAGGGCTCCGACCTCGATGCGTTGTCTGACGATCCCGACGAGCTATCCAATGAATTGACTGCCCTGGCAGGCCCTTCGGCGGGTCCGAGCGGCGGCCAGATTTACATTGACGGCTTTACGGGCGGGCAACTGCCTCCCAAGTCGGCGATCCGCGAGATTCGCATCAATCAGAATCCATTCTCGGCGGAGTTCGACCGCATTGGCTACGGTCGGATTGAGATTCTCACCAAACCGGGAACCGACAAGCTGCACGGGCGGGTCTTCGGACAGGGAAACCAGAGCGGCATGAACACCGGCAATCCTTTCCTGAGCTCGCTGCCGTCGTACTACAGTTACCAATACAACGGGACCGTGAGCGGCCCAATTTCCAAAACTGCTTCGTTCTTTTTTAGCGTCGAGCAGCGGAACATTAACGACGACTCCGTTTACTATCTTGCAAATGCGCCGGTGTTTAACGCTGCAACGGACCAGTACGTCTCCGAGCCGCTGTCGGGCAGCCTTTACTCACCGACGAATCATCTGAATGTAGGCCCTCGCGTCGATTTGCAGCTGGGACAAAAGAACACGCTGACATTGCGTTATCAGTTTTTCGATAACAGCGTGAGCGGTGGGATCGGCTCCACTTCGCTGCCCTCAACTTCGAATACCACGAAGTCGATTGAACATACGGTGCAGCTTGACGACTCGCAAATCATCAACGACCGCCTCGTCAACGAAACGCGTTTTGAATACCGCCGCGCCAATACCAATGAGACTCCGGTAAGCACAGCACCCGCAATTGGTGTACCGGGAACATTCTCATCGGGCGGAAGCGGCGACCAAGCGTCCACATCGCACTCCGACCACTACGAATTGCAGAACATCACCACGATGACGGCGGGCAAACAGGCCATCAAATTCGGTACCTGGATCCGTGATAACCGCGAGGCTCTTTCGACGGATGGCAATTTCAACGGCAATTTTACCTTTCCATCGGTTACGGCCTACATCGACACCGTGAATGGTCTTGCGCAGGGTCAAACGCTGGCGCAAATCGCGGCGGCATGTCCAGCTTCCCAGAAGGGCGGGTGCGTGCCGACCAACCTCACCTACACGACGGGACCGCTCGGATTCAAAGCGAACCTTTTTGACGGAGCAATCTTCGTCCAGGACGACCTGAAGTACAACAAGTTCCTTACGCTCTCCGGCGGCTTGCGCTGGGAGACCCAGAATCATATCGCCGATCACAGCGATTTTGGGCCGCGCCTCGCCTTTGCTTACGCGCTCGATGGGCACGGAAAGAACGCTATCTCAAAGACCGTGTTACGCGGCGGCTTCGGATTCTTTTATGACCGCTTTGCAGTAGGCAGCCTGATGAACCTGGAACAATTCAGCGGCACCGCGAGCGCCCAGAAACAAATCTCGATTACCCAGCCAACCTGCTTCAATGGCACGAGCCTGAGTGCCATCCCCGGTGGCGTGGCAAGCTGCGGCGCCGGTGGCGCAGTAGCGCCCGTGATCAACACCATCACGCCGCACTATCACTCGCCGTACACGGAGCAAGCCAGTGCCAGCGTCGAGCGGCAGCTGACGAAGGCTTCCACACTGACCGTAACGTACACGCACTCCTCAGGATTCCACCAGCTGGTCCAGCGGGATTCGAACGCGTATCTTCCGGGCGATTACATCTACAACGCCAGCGGCGAGCCGACGATTCTCGCTCCGCGGCCCGATGCGAACCTGGGCATCGTGGACCAGTACTTCCCCGAAGCGGTGTTTAACGAGAACCAGATTATTGTGAACTTCAACTCCCGCTTCTCGCAGAATCTCAGCCTGTCCGGCTTTTACACTTCAAGTTGGGCGAACTCCGATGGCGGCGCAGGATCGAATCCCTCAAACTCCTACAACTTGAGGCAGGATTACGGCCGCGCCGGTTTCATCCGCCCCCAGTGGGTCTTTTTGGTGGGCAATTACACCGGGAAATGGGGAATCTCCTATAGCCCGTTCCTGATCTTCCAGGGCGGAAGACCTTACAATCTGACGACGCCTTACGATTTGACCGGCGACTCGTTCTTCAACAGCAGGCCTTCGTACGCGGGTGCGTCGGCGAATCCGAACGACGTGGTTGATACCAGCTTCGGCAGCCTCAACACCATCCCGCAGCCCGGCGAGTCGCTGGTTCCGGCGGACCTTGGGAACAGTCCCAACGGGTTTGCCATGAATCTGCGAATCAGCCGATCGTTTGGCGTTGGTCCCAGGGTTGAGGAAGCCACCGGTCCGCGACCAGGCGGAGGATTTGGTGGTCCTGGGGGAGGCGGGCCTCCGGGAGGTGGTGGAGGCGGTGGTGGGCGTGGTGGTGGCGGCGGTGGAGGAGGGTTTGGTGGAGGCGGCTTTGGGGGTGGTGGCTTCGGAGGAGGCATGCGCGGCGGAGGCGGTGGTGGTCCGCGCGGCGGAATGGGAAATACAGGCCGCAAGTACTCGCTCAATTTCAGCGCGCAGGCGTTAAATGTATTCAACGACATCAATCTCGGTACTCCGGTTGGCAACGTAGGGTCCAAGGCTTTTGGCCAGCCTTCCGGACTTGCAGGCGGGACCTTTTCGTCACCGACCCGTTCTGCGGCGCGCCGCATCTTTGTTCAAGCTGCATTCCAATTCTGACGGCTGTTGGGGGACAACACGCCGCGGGCCGGAGCCGAATTGCTCCGGCCCTTTCTTTTAGCTATCAGCTATTAGTTGCTTGTACAGCGTCTCCCACGAATCCACGACGGCACCCATTTCGAAGTGTTCTTGAATTCGTCTTCGCGCACGGCGACCAGACGCAGCGAGCGATTCCCTGCTCTGCCGCATAATTGCGGTCATCGCTTCGGCCAGCGCTGCCGCATTCTTTGCTTCGACCACAATTCCCGCATCGCCTACCAGTTCGCGCACGCCGCCTGCGTCCGTTGCCACAAGTGGCTTTTCCATTGCCATGGCCTCGCCGACCGCGAGTGGCATTCCTTCCCAGGCCGATGCCAGGACAAACGCATCGGCCGCATCGAGCAACGCAGGCACGTCGCGGCGCAGACCAAGCCAGCGAATGGAATCGCGCATCTCGCACGGTGTCGCGGCCACCCAGTAGAAACTTGTCTTCCCGTCGCTGCGGCGCACGGCTTTCGCGTCCGGCGGCGCTCCGGCAATCCACAACTCCGCATCGGGATTCTCGCGGAGCAACTGACGAAAGGCGTCGAGCAGATTGGGCAGATCCTTCGCCGGGACAAGCCGTCCTGCCGTGAACCAGACGAAGCGCGAATCGACGCCCATCGCCGATCGTGTCGCAGCGCGCCGCGCAGCGCCTGGCGCGAACTCGGCGGTGTCGATGCCGTTGGTGAGGACCGAGTATTTCGATTCCGGCACGGCCTTGAGGCGAACGAACCGATCGGCTGCGACCGTGCTGACGAAGACGGTACGGCGACTCAGCGCGTCGGTGAGACGGTAGACCAGCATGGGCACCGACCCGCCCTCGTAGACGTTGTGAACCGTGGAAACGATTCGCGCCGAGGGGAAAATCAACTTCAAGAGCCGCGCGAAGATATTCGAGTGAAAACAATGGCTGTGCAGGAGATCCGGCTTGAATTCGCGGAGAAATCGGCGCGCCTGCAACATCGCGGAGATGAAGCCTGCCGGCGACTTGTGCATGCCCAGATAGACGACTCGGAGCGTCGAAGGCCACTGTTCCGGCACAGGCGGTTTGAGAGCGAGTACAACCACCTCATGGCTGCGCTTCACCATGCCTTCCGCAACAGCCAGAGCCTGCTTTTCTGCTCCGCCCATTCCGAGCGAAGTGAGCACAAAAACGATTCGCATCCCACGTCGCATCCCACGCGAGCCCACAAATAAGTCCGAGTGGAACGATGATAACGCGCGCGATCAGGAGTTGGTTTCTGAACAGAGCCGGCGGCGCAGCAAAGAATCGACGGCAAACAATCCCGGACCCAGAATCAGGATCAGCAGCGCCGCGAACCAGTAGGTGTAGGGAGTTGCGTTATAGAAGTCGCTGGGATTCGACAGGATATGCGAGAAGTTCACGCGGTCGTCAGGAACGCTCAGATAAGCCATTGTCATATTGACGAAAAGAATCAGCGAAACCAGCCGCGACGCGATGCCGAACGAAGAACAGGATGCCGCCGACAAGTTCCACGCTCGCCACCAGTGCAGCGGTCGCGCCCGGCGCAGGCAGATTCAAAGAGGAAAAGAACTCCGTCACGCGAGCCAGATGAGTGAGCTTTCCCCACCCGTCCTGCACAAACTGCCAACCCCAATAAAGGCGGATCGCGAGCAGCAGCGGGCTTTGCAGGCGATCGAGGAAGGCACACGCGCCGGAGTAGCAATGGCGCACAAATCTCACCAGCGATTGCATCGACTTCAGTCCCTTTTCTTAAAGCAGAGATTCAAGATCGGGGGCGCAGATCCAGCCCAACTCAGCCCAGTTGGCAAACCACTCACGAACGCGTTGCGGCACGGCGGGATTGTGGCGATGCGAGATCCGGTAAATCCGGCTTCGATGGCCTCGCCCAGCGGCAGGCCCTCGACGGATCGCCGCGAGCATCTGAAACTCCTCCCGCTCGAGCCGCCGGTAGTAGACCGAGAGATCGACGCGATGCGCGGCCAGCCAGGTGGCTGCGCGGCGCAGCGACGGCAGTTTGGCCGGCGCCTCGTCGCCGTCATCGTGCTCCACGCCGGCTTCGCTGGTCTGCCGCTTTCTCGCTGGTCGTGCAGCCCGAGCACCAGGTCATCGGCGGGATAGTCAAGCGCCATCAGACGCAGATGCGGCTGCAGGCGAGCCGCGAATCGCCATCGAGGGTTGCGATCTGATCGAGCGTGAGCGGCTCGCGTTCCGCCGAATCGAAGGCCTCGACGAAAGCCCACTCGATGCGCGCCACATCGACGGCCAGCCGCGTGACGGCGGCCTGTCATACTTCCGGATGCGCGGCGAGCCACTCCGGCAGCTTCGAGCCCAGATTGCGCAGCGTGAACGAGCGGCTGGGATGCGCCGTGAGGTACGCGATGGAGAGCGCTTCGAATCGGCGTCCGCCAACGACGGCGCGCAGTCGCGGGAAAATCCTCGGCCAGTGCGCCCAGCACGCGGAACCAGTACTGGCGGTTGTAGATTTCCAGGCGCTCGAATGCGGTGAGCCGGCTGTTGGGCGCGATGAACGATTCCGCGACGGCCGTCATCGGGCGGCCATCGGCCGTGTGGCGCGCATCTCTTCGTCCGGCGTAAGCGGCTGCATCACGGCCGCTGCCATCTCGCGCTGCAAAGCGGCAAGATCCTTTGGAGGCTCAAGGGTGCGAGAACTCATCGCACGGCCTCCACGACTTGAGGTTCTTTTGGCGAGCAGATAGCGCTCGGCCTTCTTGGCCTCGGCATGCACTTCGTCGAAGCTGGGGATGTGGTCGTCCCACTCCAGCAGCGTGGGCGTCGGTCCGCAGCGCTCGATGGCGCGCGCATAGAGTTGCCAGACCGGATCGATGACCGGATGGTCGTGGGTGTCGAGGATGTACTTCTCGTACTGCGAGTGGCCGGCGATGTGAATCTGCGCCACGCGGTGCGCGGGCACCGCATTCACGTAGTCCATGGGATCGAACTCGTGATTCATCGCCGAGACGTAGATGTTGTTCACGTCGAGCAGAATGCCGCAGTCGGCGCGCTCCACCACTTCGGTGAGGAACTCCCACTCCGTCATCTCGCGAGCCGGTGAAGGCCGCATAGGAGCTGACGTTTTCGACCGCGACAGGAATCTCCAGATAATCCTGCACCATGCGCACGCGCTCCACGGTGCGCTCCACGGCCTCCCAGGTGTAAGGCAGCGGCAGCAGATCGTGGGTATATGTGCCGTCGACCGAGCCCCAGCAGAGATGGTCGCTGAGCCAGGGAGTCCTGGTGCGGCGCGACGAGTTTCTTCAGGCGGCGCAGGTGCTCGGGATCGGGCGCGGTGACAGAGCCGAAGTACATCGAGACGCCGTGCTGCACCACGCGATACTGCTCGAGGATCCGGTCGAGCATGGCCAGCGGCCGGCCGGCATCGATCATGAAATTTTCCGAGATGATCTCGAACCAGTCCACCACCGGCTTGCGCGAAAAAATGTGCTCGTAGTGCGGAATGCGCAGGCCGATTCCGACGCCGTGATCCTGGTACGCATTGAAGCGATTGCCGGGCATAAGGACAGTGCTCAGGGTCCAGGGGTCAGAATCAGTGATCAGTGATCTGGGATCAGGGATCAAAGAGTGGTCGAGCAGGACGACTGATCAGGGATCGGCAACACGAATCCGTGCATTCTGGACTGTCTGCTGAACGCTGAAGAAGTTGTCGGGCATCTTGGAGCCGTCGGTGGCACAGCCGCCCTTGCCCTTGCAGCTGTTCTTGCCTTTGCAGCCGTTGTCGCTGCTCTTGCAGCCGCCCTGTCCTTTGCAGTCGTTCTTGCCTTTACAGGAGTGCTTGGCAGTGTCGGCATTGACGCCGTTGTAGCGGAGACCCGCATTGACGGCTCTGCAGTGTGTTTACGCCATTCGTGGTCTGGGCATGGACCGCAACGGCTGTTCCGCCCGTCATGCCGGCCATGGCAGCGCTCAGCAGCATTGCATTGAATTGGTTTTTCATCCTTTTGACCTCGCTTTGGGTGGTTGGGCGGAAGAGCTCCGCGGTTGGGGAAGGCAGGAGATTCAGAGTGCCCGTCCTGCAGAATGGGTGGTACGCAACATGGGTGGTACGCAACCTTGGATCGCAGGCCGCCAAGAATGGTTACAGAGAATTCCGATGCAGGCAAATCAATTTTTGTTGCGGCGCCCGGTTTGCCGGCACGAAATCCTCTGAATCGTCAGCGTTGGCACACCCGTACCCGGTGCGCTACTCTGTTCACGGCGTTTTAGGAAAATGTGCTTGGTTTTTGCCTGAGCGCAAGGTCGTCGCTCCGTGAGGTTGCGCCGACTCCGGTGTCGTGGCCTTCCCGTACAGCATTTCCTAAAACGCTACAGGCCCTGACACGCATTGTCCCCCATCCGGAGGTCAATTGGAAAGCACAAAAGGAATGAGCGTCTTGTCGGGAGCCAGCGTGACGATGGCGCTGTTGCAAAGCTTTTGCACGGCGGTACTGACCATCAATGGACTCCGGCTTGGGATTGGCCTCGCGGCTCTTGCAGCCGGCGGCATCGCCGCCCCCGTGCTTTCTTTTCACCGCGATGCAATCCGCATTCCCATGACAGTGCTTGCTGTTACCGGCGCGGTCATCAATCTTCTCGTGCTGGCGTGGATCCGGCATCTGCGCAGTCGGCCCGAGGCGCAATGGCGCCGCCGCGAACTGACGGCGAAACAGCGGCGATCCGAGCGGCTTCAGGTGGTTGTGTCGATCGTGACTCTGCTTCTGGTGGCCATTGAGCTTTGGGCTCATCCGATCGTTCACCGCAACCCGTTCGCACCCGGCGCGCCGAATATCAGCCGGCAATAACCCCAGTTTGATTGCGTCGCGATTTATGGCTCGGCGAGGCTGATTTCTTTGTCCAGCCGCGCATGCAGGCGCTCGCTGAATCCGGCAGGCAGCTCGAACACGCGGCCGTCCGCCACCAAGACCACCACGTTGCGCGTTGAATCGAGCACTGCGGAGCAGATCTCGCAGGTTTCCAGATGCATGTCGATCTCGGCGCGCAGGTCGGCGTCCACCTCGCCGTCGATGTAGGCGGAGATGTGCTCCCAGACGTGTTTGCAGTCGATCCTCATTTGAGCCACCCAAACAGCTTGCCCTCCCGTTTGGGCGCAAACCCCTTCAGTTTTGGAGCGAGGCCCCGCTGCAGCATGGCGCGTGCGCGGTGCAGGCGCACCTTTACGGCTCCCTCCGTGATTCCCAAAGCGGCGGCAGTTTCGCGCGCATCCATTTCTTCGATGTCTCTCAGCAGCACGACGTTACGGTAAATCGCCGGCAGTCCCTCGACGGCCTTCCGCAGCAGAACGCCGAGTTCGTTACGCTCCAGTGCCTCAGATGGAACCTCGCGCCAACTGGTCAGGATCGCCGGGGTAAAGTCGCCGGCCTGATCGTCGGTGAGCGCGTCAAGCGAGTCCTCGCGGCGGGACTCGTTCTTGCGCAGCCTGCCCAGCCCCTCATTGCGCGCGATCGACAATACCCAGGTGCGGAATTGAGACTCCCCTCGAAACATGTGCAGATTGCGGTAGACCTTGAGCACGGCGTCCTGTGCTGCATCCTCCGCGTCAGCTTCGTTGCGCAGCATCGAAAGCAGTAGAAAGTAAATGGGGCGTTCGCAGGGGCGGATCAATTCGTGAAAGAGATGCTTTTCTCCTTCGAGAATGCGGTGGATGCACTCAGCCTCGGATTGCGGATTGGGTGCGGTCTTCATCTCGACGCCGATGGGGAAATAGCCGCGGCTGCAGCCGCCTGTCCCGCTGCAATGGACTATACCAGTGGCGGCGCCGGAAGCCCCGGGGGCAGCCCTCCAGGAATTCTGCGGTAAGCTCCTTAATTTCAAAAAGAATCCTTGCCGGAAAATATCAAATGGGCTGTACAATCCCCTTCAAGGAGATCTATGGCCGGAGATATGCAAATTACCTGCAGCGACTGCGGGCAGGATTTTACCTTCAGTGCTGCCGATCAGGCGTTTTTCCAGGACCGCGGTTACTCGGTTCCAAAGCGGTGCAAGCCCTGCCGTCAGGCAAAAAAGGGCGCACAGGGAGAATCCGGCTACCGTTCGGCTCCTTCACAGGGAACACCTGTGATTTGTTCGGGTTGTGGCCAGCCAACGACTGTACCTTTTGAGCCGCGAGGCGATCGGCCGGTGTTTTGCCGTTCGTGCTACATTGCGCGCAAGGGTACCAGCAGAGGAGCACGGTAGACGCCTGAATGCTCTTAGCCCAATTCTGCTTTGCAAGCTAGAAGAAACGCCAGATTTTTCACCGGCCGAATTCGGTTTGCAGGCGGAGACGGTTTGTCGCGGCCATAATCGTTGCAAGTTGCTCCGCTGCCCACCTAAGTTCTGTTTTCCCCGGCCTTCATATCTCTTCCGCGCCCCTAAAATGTTCTGCCGTAACACGAGTTTTGGAGCCTGGCGACAGTGTGCTCAACACAGAGCCTCGAATGGACAGAACCGTTTGTCCCCGATACACTTTGTTTCAAGGCTCACTCCTGAAAACTCGAATGCTCCGGTTTATGGTTGGCTGGCAAACTCCTTCGAACATGATTGGCTCACTATGACCTGCGGCGGGTGCTTTCGCGACCGACATCACGACGCGCGTTTGGGTGATATACTCGCAGCCAATCTGAAAAAGAAGATCGGGAACCCTCTTCAGATAGAGGGTACGGTATTCAACGTTGTGGGCATCTATCGCGGCGGTACTGGATTGGAAGCGGGAGCGGTCATTCTGCCGCTCGATCAGACGCAGCTTATCTCCGCTATGCCGGGTAGAGTGACAGCCTTTCGCGTTCGTCTTCAGCCAACACTCCCTGGCGAGATGCCGGAACAGTATCTCAAGCGCGCTGCTTTCGCCTGTGGAGGCGCTGCGCTATGAGTAGCCCGCTCCTCGACGTGCGCGGTCTGGTAAAAACGTACGATGACGGCCGCGTTCAGGCCCTTCGTGGCGTGGACATCGCGATCGACGCAGGCGAATACGTTGCGATCAGCGGTCCGAGCGGCAGCGGCAAATCAACGCTTTTGCATCTGCTGGGCGGACTCGATACACCGACGGTTGGCGAAGTTCTATTTCGCGGATCGCCTCTGGGCACGTCCGTCGATCTCGATCAGTATCGCTCGCGCCAGGTTGGCTTTGTTTTTCAGGCCTTTTACCTGCTGCCCACTTTGCGAGCCGTTGAAAATGTGCAGGTGGCCATGTTGGCCGCGAACGGACGCTCAAACCATCGTGCTGAGCGCGCTGCTGCTCTGCTCGAGGAAATGGGCCTGGCAAATCGCGCGCATCATTATCCAAAGGAATTGTCGGCCGGAGAACGGCAGCGTGTGGCTATCGCGAGAGCTCTCGCCAACGATCCCACGATCTTGCTGGCCGACGAACCTACCGGCAATCTCGACAGCGCAAACTCGGCCCACATCATGGAGATCCTGGGCGGCATCCGGGAAAAGCGCGGCATGACGCTGGTGATTGTGACCCATGCCAACGAGATTGCCATGAGCGCTCCCCGCCACATTCGTATTCGCGACGGAAGGATCGAAGCATGAGGGCGCTGCGGGCGGCGTGGCTGGCCGCATTGATGCCTGCGCTTTTTGCGCAGACGACCTCCGTACACGATTTGCTTGCGGCCGCGCGGCAGCGCATTGAGACTGCTGACCTCCGCGCCTCGGGACAGTTCGTGAGCGTGCAGGAGAACGGCGTCCGTATCAGCGAGCCCATTATGATCAGGGCGCATTGGTTTCACGGTGTGCTGCGCGTGAGGGTAGATATTGGAACGCTCTCGAAATCTGTAAATCACTCGGACTCCGGATTTCAAGCGCCGGTGCACCTGCTCTTGGAGATGCCAACGAATGGACAAAACGCCATCTGGATTGCGCATGCCGGCGACAAATCGTCTGCCAGCCTGCCCTTTGACAAATGGAGCGACGGCCCTTTAGGTCCCGGTTTCAGCTATGAAGACTTTCTCGAGCAGCAAGACTTCTGGCCCGGGCAAACCTCGGAGGGCCAGGAAAAGTACGGCGCGCGCGATTGCGAAGTCGTGAAAAGCTCACCCGGACCTACCGATAAAACTCATTATGCGTCGGTCAAGACCTGGTTCGATCCGGCCATTGCATTTCCCGTGTACGTTGAAAAAACAGCCAAGGAGACCGGCGCAGTGAAGGAATTCACCTACTACGGCATCCGCCACGAGGAAGGCGTGTGGTCGGCTCACCAGATTGAAGTGAAGATGCGCGGACAGTCGGGCACCACGCTGCTCATCATCGACCATGGCAGCACCAAGGCAAACCTCACCATCAGCGACTTCAGTCCCGCGCAACTGGCGCACTTCTAGGAGAACAATGGTCATCGCTCTGTGGATTGTTTCACTCACTGTTGTTCTCATAGCAATCGGCGTCACGTATCAAGCGCTCGGAAGCCGCCGCGACCGTCGCCGCTACACCGACGGGCGATGGGTTAGTATCGGGCAGCGCCGGAAACTGTATCTCTTCGAACGCGGCGCAGGCGACCCGGTGGTGCTGTTTGAATCGGGGATCGGAGCTACGCACTTGAACTGGCGGCTCATCCAGGACGCGATCGCAGAGTTCACAAGCACTGTGTCATACGATCGCGCCGGCTTAGGCTGGAGCACTGGCTGCCGTACCCCGCGCACTCCAAGCAATATCGCCCCGGAGTTCCGCGAAGCTTTGCGCTGCGCAGGAATCGCGCCGCCCTTCATCCTGGTCGGACATTCCTTCGGCGGCCTGGTCATGCGCCGCTTTGCGCTGCTCTACCCTAACGATGTCGCCGCGATCGTTCTGGTTGACCCAATGCGTTGCGAAGAATGGCCCCCGCTCGACCCTTCCAAGCAATCGCAGCTTGACTTGGGCCGAAGACTCATCCGGTACGCGCTTCCGGTGACGCGCTGCGGGCTGGCGCGCCTTCTGGTTTCCCTCTTGTTTTGCCGCGCTGGCAGGTTTTCCGATCAGATCATCGGCGCTGCCGGCGCGCATCCGCGCCATGTGCTCGATCGGGTTAAAACCGAAGTAGGGAAAATGCCTCGTGCCGTGTGGCCCGCGGTGGCAGCGCATTGGTCGAATCCAGAGTTTTACGCAGGCGTGCGCAGTCATATCGAATCAATTCCCGACACCGTGAGAGAGATGCACGCGGCAGAGCCGATCTTCGGGACCCCTGTTACCGTCTTGACTCCGCGCAATGCGGCACCGCTTTCGCGGGAACAGCTCGATTGCATCGGAGATTGCGTTCAACAGGTGGTTGCCGAAAAGAGCGAGCATTGGATTCATCTCGATGAGCCTGAGCTGGTGATCGATTCCATTCGAGAGATGGTCGCTGCATCTCTCTCGAGAACCGTTGCGGCTGCGGATTAGCCGCGCGGTCCCTGGATGACGACCCTCGATCGTCCCACATGATAGACTGCCGTTATGTCAGGTCGGTCCGCCGATTCCCTGCTTTCCCGGCGCGTTCCTCTCGTTATCGGACTTTGCTTGCTGGCAATCCTCTTTGCGTTTGAAGCGAAGACGGCGTGGTACGGCCCTGCCGACGGCCCTGGGTTCGCTGTCCGCGCTGCGAAGGCGCTGCCTGCGGTCACACCCGAACTGGTCGACCACGGGATCCCGTCGCCAGATCCGGAACACCCTGCGGCCACATTTGCGGCCTTCACCGCTAGCACAATCTTCTTGTCGCCGCGTTTCAAAGCTCTCGAATTCCGCGAGATCGAAACGGACCGCCTGCCGTTCTTCCCGGTAGCTGAGCTTTCCCCATCCGCTTTCTTCCGCCCGCCCCCGATTTCCTAGTTTGTCTTTCTCTTTCTTCATCGCGCAATTGTCTTCGGCAAATGAGTAAAGACAATTTTGCTTTGCAGGCACTTTGACCTTGAAGCTGCTTCGGGCGTGCGCCAAGCGGCCGCTAATTCTCGGGCTGTTGACGGCAAGATGCGCGCGTCAATTTGAAGAAATCGGAATGAGAGAACCAGGAAATGTTCCTGGCAGGGCCCGACACCGAAGCCTCGGTTTGCGCACGTTCCGGAAGTACGGGACGAGTCAACCAGTATTCCCGAAATTGCATCTAAGTTTCTGCCCTTGGGGTTTCATCGAACCGATTCTCATTTGATTCCACGCGCCGTAGACAGTAGATGGCGTACCGGACCAGGAGTTAGATCGATATGAAACAACGCTTGTTTCCAGCCTTGGCTGCCGGAGGGGCCCTGATTGCGGCTTTGTGGATCACCTCCTGCCATTCAGGCAACGCAACTTCCGAAGCAAACGCTGCCACAGTGCCGTCAGCACGCGTTGCCGTTGCGCAGCGGGGCGATATCTCCCATCTCCTCACGTTGGCCGGCCAGTTCCAGCCGTATCAGGAGGTCGATGTTCACCCCAAGGTAAGCGGGTACATGAAGAAGATCAATGTCGACATCGGCGACATTGTGCAGCAGGGTGAAACGCTGGCAATTCTCGAAGTTCCCGAGTTGCAGGCGCAGTTGCAGGAGACCGTGTTCCAGCTCAAACAAAGCCAGGAAGAGATCACGCGCGCGCAGCATGAAGTGAAAAGCGCCGAGGTGTTGGAATATGCCCTGCACGCGGAATCCGAGCGTCTGCAGCAGGCGGCAGCAACACGGCCCGGCCTGATTGCGCAACAGGAATTGGATGACGCGCAAGCCAAAGATCTCAATTCGCAAGCTCAGGTGGATGCGGCCAAGTCCGCGCTGGCCGCGGCGCAACAGCACGCCGAAGCCGCCCGAGCCGACAATCAGCGCGTTCAGGCGCTCGAAAGCTATACCACTGTTACCGCGCCGATCGCGGGCGTCGTCGTCTGGCGTTACGCTGACACTGGCGCGTTGATTCAGGGCGGCACAAACTCCAACGACCAGACCCTCCCGATTGTCCGCATCTCTCAAAGCACCTTGCTTCGTCTTCGCGTTCCGGTGCCGGAAGACGACTTCCGGTTCGTCCACGAAGGCGACACCTTGCAGGTTCGCGTCGATGCGATCAACCGTTCGTTCACAGGCAAGGTCGTCCGTTTTACCCGGGATGTGAACTTCGAGACGCGCACGATGGAAACGGAAGTAGACGTGGAGAACAAGAATCTCTCGATTGCGCCCGGTATGTACGCAAACACTGCTCTGCAGTTGGCGTATCAGCACAATGTGGTGACGATTCCGGTGGACGCTTTGGTGCTGAATGCAAAGCAGCAGCCGACGGTCTACGTGCTCGACTCGAGCAACCACATCCATATTCGGGGAGTCCAGGTAGGGCTTGAGGGCTCAAAGCTGGCTGAGATCACAACCGGACTACAAGCCGGTGACCGCGTGCTGACCGGCGGCCAGGAGAAGTACCACGAAGACGAAGAAGTAAGCCCGCATCGTCGCCTCCACGCCTGCTTCTGAAACGGTGCACGAGACCGGCGGCACGATCGACTTGAAAGGTGAAGCAAACGGGGGAAACCAATAATGCCCAAGTTTGCCCTCCGGTATCCCTTTTTCATCCTGATGATGTGCATGGTCATCGCGCTCGTCGGTACGGTGACGATGATCAGCATGCCGATCGATCTTTTCCCTGACATTGACATGCCGGTCGTCGTGGTGGCGACGTTTTACAACGGCATGCCTCCACGGCAGATCGAAGCCGACATCACAGACACATTCGAGCGATTCTTTACCCTGGCCGCGAACGTCGACCACAGCGAGTCGCGCTCGTTGACGGGCGTGAGCATCATCAAGATCTACTTCAAGCCGGGCACCAACGCAGACGCCGCACTGAGCAATGTGGCCAACCTGGCCATGGCCGACCTCCGCCGTCTGCCGCCCGGAACGCTACCTCCAGTGGTGCTGGGCATGACTGCTTCCACTCAGCCCGTGTGCCTAGTGACGCTGAAGGGCGAGGGGCTTAACGAGACGCGCCTCAAAGACCTGGCCCAATTCCAGGTTCGCAACCAGATTTCGAACGTGCAGGGCGCCTCGGTGCCGCAACCGTATGGAGGCACTTACCGGCAGATTCAGATCTACGTAGACCCGCTGAAGCTCGAAGCACGGAATTTGAGCCTCAACGACGTCGTCCAGGCGGTCGATAGTTCAAACCTCATCCTTCCGGCCGGCGATGTGCGCATCGGTTCAAAGGACTTCAACATTTACGCTAACAGCCAGTTCCCTGACGCAAAAGCCATGAACGAGATGCCGCTGAAGTCCGTCGGCAACTCGTCGGTACTGGTCGCGGATGTGGGCAAGGCTGTCGACTCGGGGGCGCTGCAATACAACATCGTCCGCATCGACGGCCAGCGCTCAGTTTACGTACCCGTTTTCAAGCAGGGCGGCAACAGCAACACCATCACAATCGTGAATGGCATCAAAGCGGCCGTTAAAGACCTGGTGGATATTCCCAGCCAGCTCAAGACCGCGGTGGTCTTCGACCAGTCGGTCTTCGTGAAGTTGGCCATTGCCAATGTTTCGCGCGAAGCGCTCATCGGACTGGTGCTGGCCGGAATCATGGTGCTCGTCTTTTTGGGTAGCCCGCGAGCCACCGTGGCAGTTTTGTTGCCAGTTCCACTCGCAGCGCTGGTTTGCCTGATGTTCACCAATGCGATGGGCGGCTCGATCAACACCATGCTTCTGGGTGGATTGGCGCTCGTGTTTTCGCGCCTCATCGACAATGGTGTGATTGTCCTCGAGAATATCTTCCGCCACATGGAGATGGGTAAATCGCCGCAGCTTGCCGCCGATGAAGGTGGCACCGAGGTCGCCATGGCAGTATTGGCTGCCACCTTTACTACAGCCATCGTCTTCTTCCCGGTCACTTCGTTCAGCGGCGTGAGCAAGTACATCTTCACGCCGCTGGCGCTGGGAGTGGTGTTCTCAATCTTCGCGTCATACTTCATCGCAATGACCGTGGTGCCGCTCTATTGCGCCAAGTTCATCAAGCCGCACGACGAAGAAGGACGTACGGACGAAACGAAGCGCGGTTTCTTCGCTCGCTTCGAGCGCCGATTCAACGAGAAGTTCCAGGGGATGCTGAACTGGTACGAGGCCCTTGCGCTGAAGACCATGCGCCGGCCAGGCGTGACGACCGCCGTGATATTTGCCGGCATGGCAATCCTGCTGGTAGTCACGTCCCCCTTTCTGGGCCGCGCCTATTTCCCGCGCACCGATCCGGGCCAGTTCATCATCGACGTTCACATGCCCAGCGGGACGCGCCTCGAGGTCAGCAACGATTACATCGCCAGGGTAGAACATATCATTCGCAGCGTGGTGAAGCCGAAGGATCTGGGCATGGTTGTATCCAACATCGGCGTCTATCCCGATCTCTCCGCGATCTACACGACGAACGCCTCAATGGATACCGCATTCGTCCAGACCAGTCTGGCAGAAGACCACAGCATTGGCAGCTATGAGTATATGCGCCGCGTGCAGGCCAAACTTTCGCGCGAGATGCCTGAACTCTCGACATACTTCCAAGCGGGCGGCCTGATTGACGGCGTAATCAACCAGGGCCTGCCGGCGCCGATTGATATCCAGATCCTCTCGAGCAACATGGACGGAGCGTACGCACTGGCGCAGCAACTCGCCCCCAAGATTCGCAGCATGCCCAACGTGGCGAGCGTCTACATTCCGCAAAGCATCAACTACCCGGGGCTCCAGCTGAACATCGACCGAGAGCGCGCAAGTCTTGTTGGCCTGTCTGCGAAGGATGTGGTCGACAACGTGATCACGGCAATGACGTCTGACGGCATGATCGCGCCCAGCTACTGGATCGATCCCAAAACCGGCAACAACTACATGGTTACCGTGCAGTATGCAAACCGCTGGATCGACAACATGTCGATGGAGGATTTCCGTAACATCCCGATGCGCGGCACGCGGCCTGCAGGCTACAGCCCGTCCGAGGAGGGCGAACAGGCTGATCCCGCTTCAAACGCGTTCACTGGCGATCATCGGTCGGGTTATGTACCGCTTGGTGAAGTGGCCGACATTCAGCAGATCAACACACCGACCGAAGTGGATCACATGCAGATTCGCCCCGTAATCGATATCTATGTCTCCACGCAGACCGAAGCGTTGCAGGCTGTCGGACCGCGCATCAATCGCCTGCTCGCCTCAACGCAGCATGACCCCAACACGAGACTTAACGTGCGCGGCGCGGTGGTCAACATGAACGAGGCATTTCACGATTTCGGCATCGGGCTCATCATCGCCATCTCGCTGGTGTACCTCATCTTGATGGCACAGTTCGCCTCATTCCTCGATCCGTTCATCATTCTCATGGCAATTCCGCCGGGCCTGGTGGGAGTGGTGCTGATCCTTGTGATGACCGGGAGCACGCTCAACATCATGTCGCTGATGGGCGTGATTATGATGGCCGGCATTGTGGTGTCGAACAGCATTCTGATCGTGGAGTTCGCGACCATTCTGCACCAGCAGGGCAAGCCGCTGCTACAAGCGACCGTTGAATCGTGCCGCGTTCGCTTGCGGCCGATTCTGATGACGTCGCTGGCCACTTTGCTGGGCATGATCCCCATGGCGCTGGGCCTTGAAGCAGGCAGCGAACAATATGCGCCGCTGGCGCGCGCCATCATCGGCGGATTAACACTTTCCGTCATCGTAACCGTCTTTCTGGTTCCAGCCGTTTATCTCCTCATTCACGGCCGGAGCGAGCCGAAGGCCGCAGTCGCGGAGGGAACTGAGCATGAGTAAGCGCTGGTTGATCGCACAACTCGAATCCGCGGGTGCGGTGTTTCTCGCGGCGGGGCTCTTCGGTCCTGCCGCCCTCGCGCAGGCGCCCAGACATCCGCTGCCCGATGCCCCGAAGGCGCAGTTAATTGCCGTGCTCGGGCAAGCCCCTGCTATGCAAGCGGAGCCACAACCCGCAGGCCCGCAGATGCCTGAGTCGCCCGCAGCAGCGACGGCGTCTGGACCCCAGCTGACCATTGCGGAAGCCGAACAGATGGCGATTCAGCACAACCCGAACATCAGCGTCGCGCGGCTGCTGGCGCTGGCGCAAGGCCAGGTAACGCGCGAAGTGCGGTCAATGGAAATGCCCCTGGTTGGAGGTGACTTTGAAGCAGTGGGTGCGCACCGTGACAGTCGCATCACTGGCGGGGGCAGTTCCATCACCGGTGGGGGCAATATAACCAGTTCCAGATTGCTCGACAAGGCGGCCGCGGGATTAACGGTCAGCCAACTGATTACTGACTTCGGCCGCACGCACAACCTGGTTCTCAGCGCCAAGTCCAATGCGAAAGCTCAACTCGAAAACGAGCGAGCGACGGAACTCGACATTACGTTGACCGTGGACCAGGCATTCTATGAGGCGCTCACCGCTCAAGCTGTGTACAAGGTTGCGCAACAAACCGTTGCGCAGCGCCAGGCGACTGTGGACCAGGTGGGTGCACTCACCAAGGCGAAGATCCGCTCCGATCTCGATCTGAGCTTTGCCAATGTGCAGAACTCTCAGGCTAAACTGCTGCTGCTCGACGCACAGAACAACGAACAGGCGGCGATGGCGGCGCTCAATAACGTGCTCGGTTCCGAGCAGGATCAGCAGTACACGTTGGTGGATGAGACCAGCGGGACGCCGGCGCCGGCGCCCGACGATCCGGAAGCCATGGTAAAGGCCGCAATCACGGCGCGGCCCGACCTCGCCGCAATGAACGACCAATACCTGTCAGCCAAACAGTACGCCACAGCCCAGCGGGATCTGTGGATGCCCACGATTTCGGCGTTGGCAGTGGGTGGAGGCGCGCCAGTGCGCGATGATCTGATCGAATCATCGTGGTACCTCGGCGCGGGAGCCAACGTCAGCATTCCAGTCTTCAACGGTTTCCTTTATAACGCGGATGCAAAGGAAGCCAGGTACCGGGCGGAGGCAGCACAGGAAAATGTACGCAACCTGCGCGACATGATCGCACGCGAGGTACGCACGGCGGTGCTGAATGCGCAAACAGCCTACCAGCGAATCTCCGTGACGCAGGAGTTACTGGACCAGGCGAACTTCGCACTCGATCTGGCTACGGCGCGGTACAAGATCGGCTTAAGCGGCATTGTCGATTTAACAGAGGCGCAGCTCAACCAGACGCAGGCCGAGATCTCTCACACCAATGCGCGCTACTCGTATCAGACGGCACTGGCTGTGGTGCGGTATGAGATCGGGCAGTGAAAAAGACAGGGAATAGGGAGTAGCCAGTAGAGAGTAGCTCTCGACTGCGGGGATTCTGCAGGGCGCTCGTCGATGCGCAAATAAGATCTGAGACTTGTTGTGCGATTCCCCGTCACAGGGTCTTTCTATTCCCTACCAGCTATTCCCTGGTTTCACGAGATTCTTACGCTCTTTCCGCGCGAAAGCACTGCAGCCTTGCGGCGGTCTTTTGAGGCGTGGTCGATCTGCTTCCAGAAGCCGATGAAGTAATCCACAGCTGAGATCGTTGAAACCACGACCGTAAAATAAATCGCGGCCACGGCGTACCACTTTACAGGAATCACGAGGACACCGATCTGCCATTGGACCCATCGATGCGCGAGAATGGCAGAAACGACCGACACGATTTGCACCACGGTTTTCAGCTTGCCCAATTCGCTGGCCGTGATGGTGAATCCCTCTGACGAAGCAATCGACCGGAGCCCTGAGATCAAGAACTCGCGGCCGATAATCACCACCACGATCCACACCTTGACGACGTCGGGATTGTAAGCAACCAACGCGACGAACGCGGCCGTCACCATGATTTTGTCGGCGAGGGGATCGAGCAGCATTCCAATGGTCGTAATCTGGCCGCGCCGGCGCGCCAAATATCCATCCAGTCCGTCGGTGATGGAAGCCAGAACGAAGAGAATCGACGCCAGAATTTCCTGCTCGCCGCCCTGCCCCCGCCACGGAAAGTGGGTCGACAACATCCACAGAAAAAGCGGGATCATGACGATCCGCGTCATCGTAATGGAGTTGGGTAAATTCAACATAGGCTCTTTGTTATCAACACATTCGCTTGCGGCCTTCCCATTCGATGACGGACTGCCTAACATTTGCCCAGGTCATTTAATGTCCGCATACCGGCAACTGAAGTTGCTACCGTCACTATAAGCGTGTTTACCTGATATTCGCCAGAGTGCCCTTAGCGGGACAATGCTCAATGGAAACGAGGCCGGTGCCGAAAGTCGCTCTACTTTTATGAGGACGAAAAGGTTAGATAATTGCTTTGATGGATCTCACCACTGGCGCGGATCTCATCGAGCGACCAGGCGTCGACATCCGCGCTCGGAGTGTAGCTTAATGTTGAGCAGATCCGGCAAGGGAGCTGGCCGATTTCTGGAAATTGCCGTAAAGGCAGTGTGAAATATCGCTAGTATTGGAGAGTTACTCACGTGTCGGAATTCCTGACGCGGGAACATGGAAGCCGTCGGGCGATATACTTCTTCGAAGGTACGTCACTTTAGTGGGAGCTCTCAATGATCCATTCTGGTCGACATTTTCTTCAGATTCCAGGGCCAACGAATGTGCCGGACCGTGTTCTCGGGGCCATGCACCAGCCAGTCATTGACCATCGCAGCGCGGAATTTTCCAAACTTGGCTCGGAGGTTCTGGAGAACCTGCGTCCCATCTTCCAGACCAGCGGCCCCGTCATTCTGTATCCGGGTTCAGGCACTGGAGCCTGGGAAGCGGCGATCGTTAATACGCTTTCCCCGGGCGATCGGGTGTTAATGTTCGAGACCGGACATTTTTCTTATCTTTGGCGTCAAGTGGCGGAGCGATTCGGCATTCAAGTCGAGTACCTGCCTGGCAACTGGCGCCGGGGTGCTTCCGCAGAGGACGCAGCTGCGCGGCTGGACGCCGACAAGAACCACACCTTCAAGGCGGTGATCGTTGTCCACAATGAGACATCCACCGGAGCTACCAGCTGTATTCCTGAGATTCGGCGCGTTATGAATCAAGCCCACCATCCCGCCCTGCTGATGGTGGATACGATCTCTTCCCTGGGTTCCATTGACTATCGCCATGACGAATGGGAGGTCGATGTCAGCGTTGCAGGATCTCAGAAAGGGCTGATGATGCCTCCGGGCCTATGCTTCAATGCAATTTCTGAAAGAGCGCTCGCAGCAAATAAAACGGCCAGGCTGCCTCGGTCGTATTGGGACTGGCAGGAAATGTTAACGCCGAACCGCACAGGCTTCTTTCCCTATACTCCAGCGACCACCTTGCTCTACGGTCTGCGGGAAGCGCTCGCGATGTTGCAGGAGGAGGGCCTGTCCAACGTATTTCTTCGGCATGATCATCACGCCGAGGCTACCCGTACTGCCGTGCGAACGTGGGGCCTGGAAATTGTTTGTGAAAATCCCCGGGACTACTCAAGCACGCTGACCACAGTATTTATGCCCGAAGGGCACAATGCAGATCAGCTGCGAAAGGTCATCCTCAATGCCTTCGACATGTCCCTGGGAGCCGGTCTCTCGAAGCTGGCCGGCAAAGTATTCCGGATTGGCCATCTTGGCAGCTTCAATGATCTGATGCTGGCGGGAACGCTAAGTGGAGTCGAAATGGGCCTTCAGCTAGCTGGGGTGCCCCACCGCAGCGGAGGGGTTACCGCAGCACTTCAATATCTCACCGAAACGAAGCACGAGGCTGCGGCACTCGTCGGATAATGCTTCGCTCCCGTTGAGCGGGAAACCAAGCGGAACGCGCAGCAATCAGTTGAAATCCACCAGCCAATGGAGCCGCAATGGGTCGACGGAGGTTTTCAGCAACTAAAGCCGTCCTTGGACTGATCTGCGTGATGTATGCGATCACCTATGCCGATCGGGTCAACGTGAGCACGGCCGCTTCGGTCTTCCAAAGAGAACTTCATTTCACAAGCATGCAGGTCGGACTTGTCTTTTCAGCCTTCGCCTATCCTTACCTAGTATTTCAAATTATCGGAGGCTGGGTAAGCGATCGTCTGGGTGCAAGATTGACTCTGACCGTCTCTGCCGTCCTTTGGGCACTGGCGACCTTGTTGACCGGTTTGGCGTCCGGCCTTCCCAGCATGCTCTGCGCCCGCGTTTTGCTCGGGTTTGGAGAGGGCGCGACCTTTCCCGCGGCTACCCGAGCGATGTCGGACTGGACGATGGAGGGAAAGCGCGGATTCTCTCAGGGAATCACCCATTCCGCGGCGCGACTCGGGAACGCCGTTACACCACCGCTGGTGGTCTGGCTCATAACTTTGGTGACGTGGCGTGGATCCTTCATCATTCTGGGTTTGATTAGCCTGGGTTGGACCATCGTGTGGGTCTGGTATTTCCGCAACGACCCCGGAGACCACGCCCACATCACCTC
The DNA here is from genome assembly GCA_963782285.1 of uncultured Acidobacteriaceae bacterium. Taxonomy (GTDB): domain Bacteria; phylum Acidobacteriota; class Terriglobia; order Terriglobales; family Acidobacteriaceae; genus Telmatobacter. The sequence continues at coordinate 64,040 of CAWAJH010000007.1, read as the reverse complement.
CGCGGAGTTGGATGTGCTGCCCCGTTATGCTCTGCGAAAAGTAAATAAACAGGAGCGCACCCCGTGGCTTCTCTTAGCCCGTCGCATGGCGCCGGTCACGGTTGTCTATTTCTGCTATGGGTGGACACTCTGGCTCTATCTGGCCTGGATCCCTTCCTTCTTTGTCCACAACTATCATCTTGATTTGAAGCAGTCGGCGTTGTTCTCGGCAGGGGTCTTCTTCGCCGGTGTATTAGGGGACTCGTTGGGGGGAATAGTGAGCGACCGGATCTTTCGCAAGACGCGAGACTTTAACAAAGCTCGACGGAACCTGGTCGTGATCAGCTTTCTCTGCTCCCTCGCCTGCATGATTCCAATCCTGTTCTCCCACAACCTCGAGTGGGGGTCGCTCTATCTCAGCCTTGGTTTTTTCTTTTCCGAGTTTACGGTTGGCCCGATGTGGGCCATCCCAATGGATATCGCGCCCCGGTTCTCCGGATCCGCAAGTGGGCTCATGAATACCGGATCGGCATTGGCCGCTATTCTCTCTCCCATCGTCTTCGGGTTTGTGATTGACAAGACCAACAACTGGGAGCTGCCTTTTCTCGGCAGCATCGTACTGCTCTTTCTGGGCTCGATTGCCGCCTTCTGGATGAAGCCCGGCGAAAATCTCGTTGTGCCTGCCACCGAACTGCAACAAGCCTGACGCAAGAATCCGGAGCCGCTTTCATGCCCTTTGGCCAAGCCCCCATCCACTCGCCGGTTGCCTTACCTCTCAGCTCGCACGCGAAGCCCGTGGATTCGTTCGCGCAGGCACTGGAGCTGGAGAATGAGCTGAAACGCGAAGTTCGGGGCGAAGTTCGCTTCGATCGCGGAAGTCGCGCCATGTATGCGACCGACGGGTCGAACTACCGCCAGGTCCCCATCGGTCTCGTGGTCCCGCGAGATGCTGACGACGTGGTTGCAGCAGTCGCGGCCTGCAGAAAGTATGGCGCTCCTGTTCTTGTCCCGTGGAGCCGGCACAAGTCTCGCGGGACAGTGCTGCAACGTGGCGGTCGTTCTCGACTTTACCCAGTACATGAATCAGGTAATCGAGATCGATCCCGAACAGCAATATGCCCGCGTTCAGCCGGGACTCGTTCTGGACACACTCCAAAAACACCTGAAGGATCATCAACTCATCTTCGCGCCCGATCCTTCCACGCACAATCGGTGCACGATCGGCGGAATGATCGGCAATAACTCCTGCGGCACCCATTCACTGCTGGGCGGCAAGACAGTCGACAACGTCGAAGAGTTGCGAGTTCTGCTCTACGACGGGACGATCATGACCGTCGGGCCCACCAGCGATGAGGACCTGGATCATCTCGTCAAGGGTGGATCCCGTCAAGGCGAGATCTATTCCAGGCTGTTGGCGATTCGCGATCGGTATAGCGATCTGATCCGTGCGAAGTTTCCCCGCATTCCACGCCGCGTATCGGGGTATAACCTCGACGAGCTTCTACCGGAGAGCGGATTTAACGTGGCGCGCGCATTGGTCGGGACCGAGGGCACCTGCGTCATCGCGCTGGAAGCGAAGTTGAAACTCATCCATAATCCCCGGCATAAAGTGCTGGTGGGGTTGGGATATAAGGATGCTTTTTTGGCGGCAGATCATGTTCCTGAAATCCTGGAGCTTGAGCCGATCGGCTTTGAGGGATTTGAAGGAACCATCACCGAAGGCCTCAGACGGAAAGGCACGCCGAACGTCGACCTGCTTCCCGAAGGCGGAGGCGTCCTGCTGGTGGAGTTTGGTTCCGATGATGCCGAGCAAGCGCAGGACCGGGCGCTGCAGCTCATGAACCGGCTGAAGCAGGTGTCCGATCCACCCGCCATGCGGCTCTACACCGGAAGCGAAGCGCCCATCGTCTGGAATCTCCGCGAAAGTGGACCGCGCGCAGCCGCCTTTGCGCCGGGTGCACCGCCCCAGTGGGAAGGTTGGGATGACGCCGCCGTTGCGCCTGAAAAATTAAGCGGCTACCTGCGCGACATTCGCCAACTGCTCAACGAGTACAACTACACAGGAACTTTTTATGGACATTTCGGGCACGGATGCATTCACATGCGCGTGACCTTCGACTTTCTGACCGAGAAAGGCATTCGCGATTACAACGAATTCATCGAGCGTGCGGCCGATCTGGTGGTCAGCTACGGAGGTTCGCTTTCAGGAGAACATGGCGACGGTCAGGCCCGCGGTTATCTCCTTCCAAAGATGTTCGGGCCGGAGCTCATGCAGGCCTTCCACGAATTCAAGGCCGCCTGGGATCCGGGCAATAAGATGAATCCGCATAAAGTTGTCGACCCTTATTTACCCGCGGAAAACTTGCGGCTGGGCGCCGATTATGCTCCGTCGCAACCCGCGACTCATTTCCATTTCGCAGACGACAGCGGCTCGTTCCTGAAGGCCACCGAGCGATGCATCGGATTGGGCGCTTGCCGCAAGGACAGCGGTACGATGTGCCCCAGCTATATGGCGACCCTCAAGGAAGAACACAGCACGCGGGGCCGGGCCCACATGCTCTTCGAAATGCTTCAAGGGGAAGTGATCGACCGAGGCTGGCAGAACGAGGAAGTGAAGAAATCGCTCGACCTCTGCCTCGCTTGCAAAGCCTGCAAATCGGAGTGTCCGGCAAACGTAGATTTGGCAAGCTACAAGGCGGAGTTCCTGTCGCACTATTACGAAAACAAACGCAGACCGCTGCATGCGTATGCGTTTGGGATGATCGATCGGTGGGCCAGGTTGGCGTCGCATCGCACCTGGGATCGCCAATTTCCTCAGCAATGCGCCTGGTTGCAATCAGATTCTGCGAAGGGCCTTGGCCCTGGCGCCGGAGAGGCAAATGCCTCGCTTTGCGCCGAGCAGTTTCCAGCAGTGGGCCCGCAAAGCCCAGGTTCCTTCATTCGCCGAACGAGATTCGGCATCCACCGGTCCCGAAGTGATCTTGTGGGCGGACACCTTCAACAACTACTACCGGCCCGAGGTCAGCCGGGCCGCCTTGGAAGTGCTCACTCACGCTGGATTCAAAGTAAGAGTCTCCCAAGAACACTTCTGCTGCGGACGCCCTTTGTATGACTTCGGCATGCTCGATAAAGCCAGGCAATATCTCGCGCACATTCTTGAGGGCCTGGCTCCGCAGATCGACGCCGGATTGCCGATCGTCGTTCTGGAACCCAGCTGCGCCTCTGTCTTCCGCGATGAATTGCGAAACCTCTTCCCCGGAGATGCGCGCGCCGATCGACTTCACCGCCAGACGTTCCTGCTGAGTGAGTTTCTGGAACATCATGCTCCGGGTTATCAACCGCCTCGTCTTGATAGAAAAGTCGTGCTTCACGGTCATTGCCACCACAAGGCGCTGATGAAGATGAAAGACGAGGAGTCATTACTCCGAAAGATGGGGACCACTTTGCAGTCGCTCGACGCCGGATGCTGCGGCATGGCCGGCCCCTTCGGGTTTGAGAAAGACAAGTTCGCGGTATCGCAAGCCGTGGGAGAACGCGTGCTTCTTCCAGCCGTGCGACAGGCAGAGCCCCATACGTTGATCGTCTCCGATGGATTTAGCTGCGGCGAACAGATACTCCAATCCACAGGGCTCCGGGCCATCCACCTGGCGGAAGCAATACAACTCGCCTTACACCCCCAGGGAATCTCCGCAAAGGATTTTTGATGCGGTTTGGACGGGGATTCATGTAACCCTCAAGCAACGCGCGATTGCATTTAGACCAGGCGCTCGGCGAATGGGAAATCCGTCAATCACCTATGAACCCTTCGTCCTTTTGGCATTGCGAATTGCGCAATGTGCATTGCGTAGAATATGATGCTCGAGTCAGGGCGATTGACAAAGACCCATTGCCGATCGCCCTGCACTTGCTGTGCAATTTCAAGAACCTTCAGCAGCTTCTGTGAGTGTCAGAAATCATACAGCAAAGCTCAAGAACAAACAGAGCGAGATTGCTTTCTAAATTCAGCCTTGTGGATCGCACGCGGACTTTCAGCTCAGGAGCCCGGCGTTGGAGGGATAAACAACATGAAACAGTTGCTACCGCGCCGCGATTTTGTCCGAGGCTCTGGCAATAAGCGCAGCCGCCGCGGCACTTCCATCTTCGTGCTCGCCATGAGAAGCGCGCCACATCAAAATCGGACACACCGGGATCACCTGGCGTAATGAGCGACATGGAACAGGCAATTACCGACGTCAGCAACCTGGGGTTCTATGGCTTTGAAACCTTCGGCAACGTCTTCGATCTCATGGGAAGAAAAGCCGGGCGGGTTGGGTGCGGTTCTGCAAGCCCATAACCTTCCGTTAATCTCTGCCTATTGCAACTTGAACCTGACCGATCCTTCCATGCGCCAGGAGAAGGTGGCGAAGCCATCCGCTGGACCGGCATCGTGAAGAAATATGGCGGCCGGTTCAGTGTGATCGGGCCCAATCAGGTCCATCGCGACACCTATGACTTTACTGCCAACAAGGCGAACATTGTGTCTGCGTTGAACGATATCTGCCAGGCGATTGCCGATGCACGGGCTCCCCTCCGGCCTGCATCAGCACACAGGAATCTGCGTGGAATCACGAGATGAAACCTATGCGGTGATGGATGCGGTGAACACAAAGTATGTGCGCTTTGCCCCGGACATCGGCCAATTGACCAAGGGTGGGGCAGATGCCTTGCAGGTGGTCAAAGATCATCTTTCCATCGTGGAGCACATGCACCTGAAAGATTACGACGGCAAGGATCGAAACATGGTCGGCTATTGCCCGCTGGGCCAGGGCAAGGTGGATGTGATCGGCATTCTGGATGTGATCGAGAAGAAGGAGAAGAAAACCAAGCTCAAGGGAATGGTCATGGTGGAACTGGACTATGACAACAAGAGAGGACATTACGCCGCTCTCTCTGGCTACGACCAGCCAGAACTACCTTGTGAAGAATGGCGTCACTTTCCGCAACGTCTAGATCGCTGCGGGCGATTCGCATTCGCGACGAAACAGCCGTGGCGTTCGAATGAGCGTCACGGCTGTTTTGTGTTCAGCGCCGGCTATTTGTCGGGCAGCGACCGCACGCGCCAGAGTGGCGACGATCGTCGTGAATTGGCGCTGTCGCGCAGGCTGCCCGCGAAACCGCCCGGCGAGTCCCTTACGCGTAAATTCCGCGCTGCTTGATGGTGAATGCCACGCGATCGATGGCCAGCATATAAGCCGCGATGCGGTTGTTCACGTCGTGGGCCTCGGCGTAACGCACAACATCTTCGAAGCTGTCGCGCAAAATGGTTTCAAGCTGCTCGTTCACCTGCGCTTCCTTCCAGAAGTAACCCTGCCGGTCCTGCACCCACTCGAAGTAGCTGGCCGTGACGCCGCCCGCGTTGGCCAGAATGTCGGGCACGATAAAGATGCGCTTCTCGGATAGAATCTCGTCAGCAACCGCAGTGGTCGGTCCGTTCGCGCCTTCCACAACAATGCGCGCCCTGATCTTGTCGGCATTCCGGCTCGTAATCACGTTTTCCGTCGCCGCCGGAATCATGATTTCACAGTCCGAAATGAGTAGCTCTTCACTGGGAGTGGCTTCGGCGCCGCGGAATCCGAGGATCGTGTTATTGCGATATTTGTACTCGATCAGTTGGTTCATATCGATGCCGCCGGAGTTGTAAAGGCCGCCGTCGCGCTCGGCGATGCCGATGATCTTGTACCCCCGCTCCTGCATCAATCGCGCAGCGTTCGATCCGACGTTGCCGAATCCCTGGATGATGACCCGGCAGCCCTCAACCGGCATATTCAGATAGCGCAGGCTCTCATCGCATACCACCTTCACTCCGCGGCCCGTGGCCTCAAGCCGGCCCTGCGATCCGCCAATGCTCAGCGGCTTACCCGTGACCACGGCGGTGACCGTTTGCCGCATGTGCATGGAGTAGGTGTCCATAATCCATGCCATGGTCTGCTCGTTGGTATTCACATCGGGCGCGGGCACGTCCTTCTCCGGCCCGATAAACTCGATGATCTCCGAAGTGTAACGGCGCGTCATGCGCTCCAGCTCGCCTTTGCTCATGTTGCGCGGCTCGCAGATGACGCCGCCCTTGGCCCCGCCGAAGGGAATGTTGACGACCGCGCACTTCCAGGTCATCCAGCTTGCCAGCGCGCGCACCTCGTCCAGAGTCACATCGGGCGCGTAGCGGATGCCGCCCTTGCACGGGCCGCGCGCGATGTTGTGCTGCACGCGGAAGCCGGTGAACATATCGATCATTCCGTTATCCAATGTGACGGGAAAATGAACAATGATCTCTCGCGACGGCGAGCGCAGCACCTTCCACAGTCCCTCATCCAGATTCAGTTTGCGGGCAGCAAAATCGAAGCGCGCACTTTGCGCCTCCCAGGGATTGATCTCCTGGTCAAGCGTGACATTGGTCGACCCAGTTGACATATCGAACTCCATCTCTCGCCGGATCCCGGCCACCCGGATCCGAACTCGACTTCAATTCTTGTGATATCTTCGCACGTCCGCAAATCCTGCGGGATTCCCCGCCCGGCCGGAATTTGCCAGACCTGAGCGTTCATTCCGCGCCTGCGCCCACGGCTCCGTTACAGTGCCCGCGAGCACAAGCCTCAGTGAGTCTAGGCTGAGCGGGGTTCGGCGTCAAGCTGAAGAAACGCCCTCATGAGCCGCCTTCAGGGCCCCTTTGGCCCGTTCCGGCCGTCCCCCGCGTCGGGAATACCGCGGCCGCTGCGCTGGAACAGTTACACTTAGGCTGTGAACGCCGCTTCCCACCCAGTCCAACCCAGCCACAAGGAGTTTCTGGCGCTTGCCAGGACTCACACGCTCGTCCCCGTTTGCCGCACCCTGATGGCCGATCTGGAGACGCCCGTCTCGGCCTTTTTGCGCGCGGCATGGCCCGAGCGCGAGTGCTTTCTGCTGGAGTCGGTCGAGGGCGGCGAGCAGGTGGGCCGTTACACCTTCATCGGCCTCGCCCCATTCAAGCGGATCGTGGCGCGCGGCCGCCAGATCGCAATTACCGAGGGCCTCGGGAACAAGCGTCCAAAACGATTCGCATCGAGGGAGACATTTTCGCGGTCCTGCGTGAGGCTCTTGGCGGGCACAAGCCGGCCCGCCTGGCGGGCTTGCCTCCTTTCACCGCCGGCGCCGTAGGCTATTTCGCATACGACGCAGTCCGCCAGATCGAGCGCCTCCCCGCTCTGGCGAAAGACGAACTCGCAAATCCCTGACGCCTGTCTCCTCTTCTTCGACGAGGTGCTCGCCTTTGACCATGTGCGCAAAGAGATCTGGCTTGTGGTTACGGCCGACGTCTCGAGCGGCAGCGCCTCTGCAGCATACAGTCGCGCCACCAAACGCCTCGACAAACTGGAACGACGCCTCGAGAAGCCGCTTCCGCACCCCGAACGCCGCCAGCCACATTCGCGCGGCAAACTCAAAGTCCGGCACCGCACCGCGAAGAAGGACTTTATTGCCGCAGTCGCCCGCACCAAGGAGTACATCCGCGCCGGAGATGCTTTCCAGGTTGTGATTTCGCAACGTTTGGATGTCGAGCCGGGCGTCGATAGCTTCCAGGTCTATCGGGCGCTGCGTACCGTCAATCCCAGCCCGTACATGTTCTTCCTGCGCTTCGCCCCCGACGGCGCCGAATGCGACAGCCAAAACACGCCTGGCGAATCGATCGTCAAGGGGAGTCGAGACCATCTCAACGGGTCGAGCTGGCCGGCTCGTCGCCTGAGCTTCTGGTGCGGGTCCACAATGGTAAGGTCGAATACCGGCCCATTGCCGGCACGCGTCCTCGCGGCGCCAACGAGGCCGAAGACCACAAACTCGAAGAAGAAATGATGCACGACGAAAAGGAGCGCTCCGAACACGTCATGCTCGTCGACCTGGGCCGCAACGATGTGGGCCGCGTGAGCCGCTTCGGCAGCGTGAAAGTCGACCGCCTCATGTTTGTCGAACGCTACAGCCACGTGATGCACATCGTCAGCTCCATCGAAGGCAAGCTCCGCCCCGAGCTCACTGCTGTCGATGCTCTGCGCGCCTGCTTCCCTGCCGGAACGCTCTCCGGCGCGCCCAAAGTGCGAGCCATGGAGATCATCGAGGAGCTGGAGCCGGCGCGGCGCGGCGCCTACGGCGGCGCAGTCCTCTATGCCGACTTCTCCGGCAACCTCGATTCCTGCATCGCCATCCGGTCGATGCTGTCAGTTGGCGGCAAAGGTTCTGTGCAGGCCGGCGCAGGCATCGTTGCCGATTCCGTGCCCGAGCTTGAACACGAGGAGTCCCTCAACAAAGCCAAGGCTGTCCTTCGCGCCATCGAGCGCGCACGAGAGATTTAACCGGAACATTCCTTCCACGGCCTTCTGCTCCTGCATCTCACCCCAAGGACAGGCGCAAGCCGCCTGGCGTGGAGTGAATGCCGTGGCGCAAAAATCGATCGCAAAGAAAACTGCATCCGGGGAGCAACCGGAGGTTTCAGCCGCAGACAGACGACAAGAGAGCCTTGCGCGGCCGTCGGCGGAGGAAATCTTCAAACAGGTGGCCGCCAACGCGCGGCAGGAGCTGCAAAGACCGTCGGTCGCGTTGGGCTTGTCCGGATTCGGGGCAGGACTTTTTATGGGCCTCTCCGCGCTCGGCACAGCCGTGGTGCTGGCCATGCTGGGACCATCGCAACCCGCACAATTCGTGTCCCGCATGTTCTACCCGGTAGGATTCATCATCGTCATGATCGGCCGCTCCCAGTTGTTTACCGAGAACACGCTTTATCCCGTCGCACTTGTGCTGGCCGAGCGAAGGGAACTATGGAACACGCTCCGGTTGTGGGCCGTTGTTCTGCCCGCAAACGTTGCCGGCGCCTTCGCCTTCGCACTGCTTGCCACTCACACCTCCGCGTTGAACCCAACCACCGTCGATGCGCTAAGCCAACTGGGCTCCAGTGCGCTCGCGCATTCGGCCAGCCAGATCTTCTGGTCTGGAGTGATTGCGGGCTGGATCATCGCATTGGCCGCGTGGCTGGTCTCGGGATCGCAATCCATTACCGGGTCCGTGATGGTGATCTGGGTGCTCATGTTCATCGTTGGTCTGGGAAACTTCGCGCACTGCGTGGCAAGCACATGCGAGATTTTTGTCACAGCCCTCATTCATCGTGCGCCCTGGGCTGCCTTTCCGGAATGGTTCTTCCCTGCTGTCGCGGGAAACATCTGTGGAGGAGTGGGACTGGTCACGATCCTCGAATACGGTCAGGTGATGCAAGGCGATATCGTCAAGCCCGAGGCAGGCGGGAAAGCGGGCAACAGCAAGGCTTGAGGGAGAAACTCATTCCCAATGTCGGCTCCGTCCGCGCAGCTCATCGATTCGCTGCTCTCTTGTTTCCGCTGGTCTCTGTTCCGTGCTTTTATGACTCGGCGCCGAACACGCGCTTGAAGAAGTGCCCGATTTTGCGGAAGATTCCCGGCTTTTTCTTTCCTGTGGAGACTTTTGCAGGCGGACCGCTCACCGGGGTGACTGTGGGCCCGGCGTCAGGCCGCGGGATCTCCACTGTCGGTTGCGCCTGCTGGCTGCCACTGTAGACCAGTGTTGTCGATGCCTGATCGTTTCCGGCCGGGTGCTTGATTGCGGCGGCAGGCGGTTTTGAATCCGGCGCAAGCCCCTCGCTTGCGGCGAGGGGAAACTCGTTGCCCTCGCGACTTGGTGGGCGGCGGACACCCGCATGGCTCCTTTTCCTGATCGACCACTTCGTGCAGGCTGCCGTTCTCAAACATCACTCGCTGGCCCGGCATCACGCGATAGACGCCGCCATCAAAGACGCTGGTGACCACCACATATGGAGCGTTTGCCCCTTCGTTGTCCACGCATGTATCCCCGTGATCGCCAAGCCTCACTTTCAGGTCCGCAGCGTTTGGTCCGCCGACCAGAATGCGAAAGTACGGAGTCAGCAACGTATCGGCGTTCTTCTCACGAGCTTCGCTGGCCGCAAAGCTCATCTCCACCGCGCCATGATCCAGTGCAATCAGCAGTCCGGGAACCTGGCCCGCCGGTGCGCTCGAATCCGCGGCAAGGTTCACCGTGCTCGAAGCACAAACGCGCAGCGTTCCACGGTATGGCAACGTCACCTGAGCGGTCGCATCGCCGGAAGTTACAGTGCCGCTTGAAGTCAGGAATGCCCTTCCGTTCCATGCCTGGATCGGCCCCGCAACCTCAAGCGCGGCCCCCGGAAGGGATTTGTCGATCGGAATGATTGCAATCGGCCGTCCGTTCAGCGGCGGCTCCGCTCCCTCCGCAACTGCCGGAGATAAGTTCGCAGAAGAACCGACGGGTGCGGCGGCTGGAGCTTCGGCCGAACTTGCCGCGGGTGCACTCTGGCAGTGCAATGCGGCCGCCATGCCAAAAGCGATGCAGGCAGCCGAAACACTGAAAAGCCGGGAACCGTGCAACAGGACCGTTTTCGAAGTCGAGGCGCGGAATCCAATTTCCATGCGTTACATTTCCAGAAAGTTGCGGATCATCTGATGACCGCCTTCGGTCAGCACGCTCTCGGGATGGAACTGCACCCCCTCAACGGGCAAGGTGCGATGACGCAGTCCCATGATCACGGTGCCGGATCCCTTCGCCTCGTGCGTGTGCGCCGTGACCTCAAGCTCGGCAGGCAGCGACTCCTGCTCGACGATGAGAGAGTGATAGCGCGTGCAGGTGAGTGGCGAAGGGAGACTGGCGAATATGCCTTTGCCGTCGTGCTCCACGGCGCTGGTCTTGCCATGCATCAGGTTCTGCGCGCGAACCACTTTACCGCCGAATGCCTCGCCAATCGCCTGGTGCCCGAGGCACACTCCGAGAATCGGCGCCTTGCCTGCCATGTGCCGGATAAGCGGCACCAGAATTCCGGCCTCGCGCGGCGTGCATGGGCCCGGCGAAAGCAAAATCCGTTCCGGCTGCATGGCTTCCACTTCCTCGGACGTCATCTCATCGTTGCGCCGCACCACGACCTCCGCGCCCAGCTCGCCGAGATACTGGACCAGGTTGTAGGTGAACGAATCGTAGTTGTCGAGGACGAACACCATTGTGATTCCAGTTTAACGCGGCGACCCAACTACACCGATTCGCACTGTCGAATGCAATGGCACATGGCTTTCAACGGAGCGTTCTCGTTTTTTTCTTGACATCGTCTCAACGTTTCCGTAGGCTGGCCCTAATCAAATACAGAGTCGCACGTAAATTAGATCCGAATCAGAGGCTGTAGGAGTCTGCACGTCTAGAGTTCTTCCATCTGTCCTCAAGCAAGCTCGGTCTTGCGTGTTTTAGTGTGCGCTCATTAAGGACGGATTCCATGAGAGCCAATGCCCTTTTGGCTTCGATACTCTTCGTGTGTTCAATTCCGGCGCTCGGCCAAATCAGCGTCGTCGTTAACAGTCCTTCACCGGGTGCAACCGTTGGCATCCCATTTGTTCTCATCGCAATCGCCAGTCCCTGCTCGGGCCAGCCGGTTGCCGCAATGGGCTACTCGCTGAATTACGGCGCAACCACAATCGTAAATGCCGCTTCGATCGATGCGCTGGTGACGGCATCGACCGGCTCCCAAACACTGCACGTAAAATCATGGGGCAACCAGGGAGCCGCCTGCGATACCGACGTCCCGATCACCGTTTCGGCATCGCTTCTTTCAGCGTTGTTACCGAACATGACCGTGAGTCAGCCGAACCCCGGAGCCAAGCTGGTATCGCCCTTTACGGTTATCGCGTCGGGAGCGGAGTGCAAAACGCAACCCACCGTGGCGTTTGGCTTCTCTATCGACAGCAGCAGCGCCACCACGATCGTGAGCGGTGCCTCGCTCAATGCCCCGGTCTCCTCGCTGCTGGGCGCGCACACGCTGCACGTCAAGTCCTGGGGCAATCGGGGAGCGGGCTGCGATACCGACATTGCAATCAACGTCGTTCCGTCTCCTGTCTCTCAGCTTCCATCCACCGCAATCGCCGTCGGATCGATCCAGACTCTTACCGGCTGGGAAGCGGCATATGATACGGCCACAGCTGGGGGGAATAATTCAGCTTCCGGAGTGACTAACTTCAGCGGTTCTCCCTCACTGAGCGGGAAGAGCCGCCAGTTTGTGACGACGGCTGCGAGTTATGGCGGAGAGCGTTATGACGTTCAGTTCGGCGCCGATACCTCGACCTCCAATTTCCTCTACGACGGCTGGATTTATCTCACCAGTTCTTCGAGCGCCATTGCCAATCTGGAATTCGATCTGAATCAGGTCATGTCGAACGGCCAAACCGTAATCTTTGGGTTTCAGTGCGACTCCTGGACCGGAACCTGGGATTACACTGCCAACACCGGAACCCCACAGAATTACAACGATGTGTGGCTCCATTCGACGGCCCCCTGCAGTGTGAGGAACTGGACACAGAATGCGTGGCATCACCTTCAGGTGAGTTATTCGCGCGACGATAACGGCAATGCCACATACCAATCTTTGTGGTTCGATAACGTCGAGCAGGATCTGAACGTCACGGTGCCGGATGCCTTTGCCCTGGGCTGGAGTCCGACACTGCTGACCAACTTCCAGGTGGACGGAGAAACTTCGGTCGAGTCGTCCTCGACGGTATACATGGATAATCTGACGGTGTACCGCTGGTAGCAGAACCTTGTGCGGTGCGATTCGCTTAAGCGGAGCGATTGTCTGAGTCGGCAATCGCCTCCGTTTGAGCCAACATCCTGACAAAGGCGACCGCCAGATGAGCCGCAGCACTGCTTGCAAGCCCCGCTTCCCATCTGCAACACTGGCCGTGGCCGGTTCTCCATGGTTCTCCATTTTCTAGTTCAGGGGCGGGTGCAGGGTGTAGGCTTTCGCTGGTTTGTGCAGCGTGAGGCGAGTGAACTTGAGCTGCGCGGCTGGGTGCGCAACACCGAAGACGGCGACGTGGAAGTTGTTGCCGCCGGTGACCCCGCCGACCTCTCCGAGCTTCGTGCCAGTCTTCGCCGCGGCCCGCGCGGCGCCCGCGTCGACCGCCTCGTGGAACACCACATGAACGAAAGCGAAGTCCAAGACCTCTCCTCCTTCCAAATCGACGGAGCGTGGTAGAGACAGGGAACAAGGAAGCAGGCAAGCCGGTAAAAACAGACCTCGCTTCAGTTCGGCACCATCAATACTGCAAACCATAAAGCATCGGACCACCGCGCAGGCGATGAAGCCGTCTGAACCCTGTTACTCGCCGGTCGATTGCTGCCGGTCAATGAAGTTTCCCCTCGTTCCCTTGCTCCCTGTTCCCTGCTCCTCGTGTCCAGTTCCTTATAATCGAACTATGCCTGAACAATTGAAGCCTGTGAACATTGAGGATTTGAAGAAGCTTGTGCGCACCGTGCCCGATTTTCCCAAGCCCGGGATTCTCTTTTACGACATCACCACGTTGCTGAAGGACAAGACGGGATTCGCGCAACTCATTGACGCGCTGGCAGCGCATTACATCGAGCGCAAGATCGACCTGGTGCTGGGCATTGAAGCGCGCGGTTTCATCTTCGGTCCGGCGTTGGCTTACCGTCTGAATGCCGGCTTTGTTCCCGTCCGCAAGCCGCGCAAACTGCCCGCTCCCGTCGCGCGCGTCACCTACGATCTGGAGTACGGATCCGACACGCTGGAAATTCACATGGACGCGATTGCGCCCGGGCAGAGTGTGGTTCTGGTCGACGACCTGCTCGCCACCGGCGGCACCATGGAAGCCACCATCAAGCTGGTGAAGCAACTGGGCGGCAAGATCGCCGGGCTGGGCTTTGCCGTGGAGCTCGACTTCCTGAAAGGGCGCGACCGCTTCAAGGAGTACGACGTCTTCAGCCTGCTGCACTACGATGAGTAGTCATCGTAGACTTTCTTGCGAGCGGAGTTGGCGACCGCGCTAGAGCGCTTCCTCCGGCACCCGGCAGGGACGGCGTCCCGTTCTCTGCGGCAGATTGTTCCTGAAACATCTGCGCATCGGCAAAGCGGTAGCCGACGTAAACATCGGTGAGCAGATACAGCGGACTGCGAGGGATCGTCTTCAATCTTCTTGCGCAACTGGCGAACAAAAGTGCGCAGATACTCCACTTCTTCGCGGCATTCTGCGCCCCATACGGCGGTGAGCAGCTTGGCATAGGTCACCACGCGGCCGGCGCGGCTCATCAGGCAATACAGGATGTCGAATTCCTTGCGCGTAAGCTTGACCGCGTTGCCGCGCTTGGTCACGCGCCGCTTCACCGGCTCCAGCCGAATTTCGCCCATTTCCATGGGCGCGTCTTCGGGCCGCGCCGGGGCGCGCACGCGCCGCACCGCGGTGCGAATGCGCGCGATCAGCTCCCGCGTGCTGAAGGGCTTGGTCACGTAATCGTCGGCGCCCATATCCAGCGCCTCCACCTTGTCCTCTTCCTGGTCGCGCACGGTCAGCATCAGCACCGGCAGGCGCGGCGCAAAGGTGCGAATCCGCCGCAGCGTCTCAATGCCGCCGATGCCCGGCATGTTGATGTCCAGCAGCACCGCATCGTAAGCATTCGCGCGCAGCGCCTGCAGCGCCTCTTCGCCGCGCGAAGCCTCGGCCACCTGGAAGCCCAGCTCCACGAGCGGAGGCCGCAGCGCGCGGCGAATCGCCGGCTCATCGTCAACCACGAGAACGTGAATGGCTGGCTGCGTCATCACGAACTCTCTTTCTCTGTCGTCAGCGGAATGGCAGCAAAGAACGTGGTGCCTTCCTGTTCGATCGCTCGTTACCCAGACGTAGCCGCCATGAATCTGCGCGGCCCGCTTGGCGACGGAAAGCCCGATCCCCGTGCCCGGCGCGCGGTTGGCATATGTCGACGAACGGTAATAGCGGTCAAAGATCCGCTCGCGGTCCGCCATGGGAATCACCGGCCCATAACTGTGCACGGAAAAAATCGCCTCCGCGCCTGCCGCCAGCGCGCGGATCGTGATCGTGCTGCCGAAGTTCGAATATTTGCACGCATTGTCAATGTACTGGGTCAGCAGCATCGACATCAACTGACGATCGCAAGTCAAGATCAGATTTTCATCCTCGATCTCGATGGCGACCTTCATGCTCGCCAACCGGTCTTTCAGTCCTGCCACGACCTCTTCGACGAGCGTCCCAACGCTCACCTGCTCAACATGAATGGAAACTTCGCCCGCATCGAGGCGCGCCGTGGTCAGCAGCCGCGTCGTCAGGTCGCCCAGCAGGCTGGTCTGCTCATCGATCAGCGCCACCAGATCCGCCTGTCCCGGGGAAAGCCGGCCCATCTCGGCCAGCCCGGTCGAGGCCGCGCGAATGGCCGTGAGCGGAGTCTTGTAGGCATGCGCCAGGCTGTCGAGCACCGTGGCGCGCAGTTGCTCGGTGCGCCGCTCGGTTTCAATGCGGCTCTCATTGGCGAAGGCGCGATAGCGGTCGAAGGTGATGGCAATCAGCGACGCGATGGCGTTGTTGGTCAGTGGGCTGGTATCGCCGCGCACCACCAGGCTGCCGATAGGCACCGTTCCCAGGCGCACCACGCGCCGTCCGATCCCGCTCTCCGGATCGTCGTCCGAGGTCTCGAAGTAGTAGACGTTCTGCGCCATCTCCTGCGGATCCACGCTCCAGTATCCCGCCTGGTACACCTCGTGCAGATCGGCGTCGAACACCGCGACGGCTTCAAGATCGAAGATCTCATGCACCAGCTCGGCCAGCTGCTGACCCGGTTCCATGTGAAGATTCATCTGCAGAGTGCGCCGCGTGAACTCGTAGAGATCGTGCATCTGCCTCGCGCTCAGCTCGGCCTCTCGCGCATGGCCGGTGACGCGCGCCGAAAGCCTGCTCACGATCAAAGCCACGAGAACAAAGACCACCAAGGTGATCGAATTGAGCGGATCAGTGGCGATGCCTCCTTCACGCGCCGGACGTGAACCAGCTTTGCGCTACGACCGCCGAGAGCGAAACAATCACCGCCTGCCAGAATCCACACAGCAAAGCGATGGGAACCACGATCAGCAGGTAGAGAAGCGCGGCCACCGGAAGCAGCCAGCTGAACCAGTGCGCCAACGCCGCCACCAATACCACGGCAACCACCCCCAGAGCGCACTCCAGCGTGAACAGAAGCAGCCGCGAACTGGAGCCACGCGAACGCCCTAGCCGAAAGACCGAACGCGCATCGAAGCCGACAGACAACCGGGCCTCACTTTCTGATCTTGGAGTCAAATCCGGGGCTGGCCGCGGGTACAGATCGCAGCTTGTAGAGATCTATCGCCCGCACACCGACCTTTCGGATCCAGCGGACCAGTTCTGATCCAGGGCGAAATTGCCCTCAATGGGAACGGCCTTAGCGAGGAAAAGTCAAGTTTATCAGGTTCTTGCGATCCTCTGTGCCTTGCAACCCAGTCCGCACCCACCCCTTGCAGATGAACGGGAGAGAACGATCCTTCATTCCACGTTTCGGTGCAATGCCCGCATTCACTGGTTCCTCATGCCGTCTTCATGCGTTCCTCATATCTTTTTTATGCTTTGTTTGCATTACTGGTGCTAGTTCGATTTGCCCAAACCTAAGCGCTCATCATCACCGCGTGATTGCCAGCCGAACGGCAGGAAATCAAGGCTCCGCGTGTGCGCAATTCAGCGCGACTTCGGAGCGTCGGCCCCTCTCCTGCAGCAAGTCCGCAAGAATGTCTTTCTGCAGCCTGACTTGATTCACTTCATTCAAACAAATTCTCCTGGAGGTATCGTGTCGATGCACTTGAACGCAAACATGCTTCTTCGATCGATCGCCGGAGCCGCAATGGCGGCTGCACTTACAGCCAGCGCACAAACGCCTGCACCCGCACCAGCAGATTCGTCCTCCGCGGCTCCCGCCGCAGCTGCGCAGGCCCCGGCCGCCGCACCTGCTCCTGCCGCACCTGCAGCCGCACCCACTTGGAGCGTTGGCCCCATGGATCTGAGCGGCTTCATCGACGGCTACTACAGCTTCAACTTCAACCGCCCGAACACGACCGACGGCTACGATCAGATCAACCAGCTCTACAACTTCAACGACAAGACAGATCAGTTCGAATTGAGCGCCGCCAAGCTCACGCTTGAATCACGATCCCGATCCGATCGGCGCGCATGTCGACTTCATCTACGGCCGCACCAACGATCTGATCAATGCTGCACCGGCAAACACCGACGGCGCCGAGCAGCTCAATTACCTCGAGCAGGCATTCCTGAGCATGAAGCCGCCCAAGGCCAAGGGCTTCGAATTGGACTTCGGCAAGTTCGTCACCTCGGCCGGAGCTGAAGTGATCGAAGCGAAAGACAACTGGAACTACTCGCGTTCCCTGCTGTTCGTGAACGCGATTCCCTACTGGCACTTCGGCGCCCGGACCTCGATGCCTGTTTCGAAAACCGAGACCATCGGCTTCCAGTTGGTCAACGGCTGGAACAACGTCTCCAAGAGCAACGGCGGCGTTACCGGCGTCTTTACCAGCGCCTTAGTCAAGCCGAAGTACACCTGGGATCTCAACTATATCGTTGGTCCTGAGAATCGCCAACACCGCGAGCGGCCTGCGCAACCTGATCGACACCACGCTGCTGCTCACGCCGCCCGGAAAGTTCAACGCGTACATCAACTTCGATTACGGCCAGAACCAGGACGCCGTCTACAAGTGCGGGACGGCCACCTGTGGCGACAAGAATCTGAACAAATGGTATGGCGTGGCCTTTGCGTTCCACGAGCAAGCGACCGCGAAGAATGCGATCGCCGGCCGGTTTGAATGGTTTGACGATGCGAACGGCGTTCCAGACCGGGACCTCTCCCAAGGAAAACACTCTCTACGAAGGCACGTTCACCTACGAGTACAAGTGGGTGGAAGGCGCGCTCATGCGGGTTGAATATCGCATCGACCATTCCAACCTGCAGTACTTCGACAAGCTGGCCAATCAAACCTCTGACCAGCAGCAGACGCTGACTCGTGGCCTTCATCGCGTTCTTCGGGCCCAAGCGCTAAGAAAATCTCGCTGTTCTTTATTCCGTCCTCATGAGATTTATTTGGTCCTGATGGGGCCAACGATAGACTCGCAACACAACAAGCTGGGACCGGCCAGGCGGCAAACAACGCATGGCCGGACCTGCTCCAAGCGGCGTAAAAGTTCCATCCGGCATGCGGCGAGGATTACGAAAAGCAGCCGCCCATGCAGAAATTCCCGGGGCCATCCACCGGGAGCCGCCCAACGAAACTCAAATCTCAGGAGAATGCTCATGGCAGATCAGAAAGCACCTCAGATGCAGGCCACGCTGGGCCTCACCCAGCTGACCGCAAACGCAATGGCGCTCATCGCCCCCGGCGCCTTCCTCTGGCTCACCTTCTTCATCCAGGCCACCACGGGCGTTGCCGGCCAGCCATCCACCGCTCCGTCCATGTGGCTGGGCATCTTCGTCTCCCTGCTGCTCTGCCTGGCCACAGCCGTCTCCTACGCCGAGATCTCCAAGCTCTATCCCGGCACCGGCTCCAGCTACTACTACGCCGAGCAGGCCATGCTCTCCAAGGACAAGGCCTTCAAATATGCCCGCATCTCCAAGTTCATCGTCGGCTGGGGCTCGCACCTCTACTACTGGGTCTATCCCGGCGTGATGGTGGCCGTCACCGGCGTCTTCGTCGGCTACGTGGTCGGCTTCCTCTATCCCACCTTCATGAGCGGCTCCAACCCCGGGCTGCTCTTCATGGCCCTCGTCGCGGTGGTCTTCTCCTTCTTCGTCGCCTGGATCGCCTCCAAGGGCGCCGGCGCCTCCTCGGCCGTCAACATCGCCATCAATGTGATTCAGATTTCCGCGCTGATTGTCTTCAGCGTTCTGGCTCTCGGCTATCGCGCCAACCATCCCGCCGGCACGCCCGGCTTCCAGTACGACACGCAGACGCTGGCGACCTTCACCTACCAGTTCGCCACCAGCCAAAGACGGCTCGATCATGCGCGACGCCAGCGGCACTCCGCTGCCGCTGCTCGATGAGTCCGGCAAGCCGGTTCCGTTCGTCATCACCTATCCGACGACTGACTCCAGCGGCAACTTCCTGTCCCATCCCAACGCCGCTTCGGTCATCGGCGTTCACAAATGGAGCTGGGTGTTCATTCAGTCCACGGTCGCCATTCTCATTCTGGTCGGTTTCGAGTCGGTCACCTCGATGGGAGGCGAGGCAAAAAATCCGACCAAGCATATTCCCATCGCCGTCATTGCTTCGCTGCTGATTCAGGGGTTGTTCTGTTACCTGTTTGAGTACTTCTGCGCCAACTACTTCCTCAACTCGGGGTACACCATGCAAAGCGCGGCCAGCTCGGCCGCGCCCATCGGCGACATGATGATCATCGTCGGCGATCAGCTGCTCGGCCAGGGCCACGGCAAGTACTTCATGCTGGCCGAAGCCATCACCGTCTTCCTCGCCCTGATCGGCACCACGCTGGCCTGCATGAACACCGGCGCCCGCGTCACCTACGCCATGGGCAAGGACGAGGAAGTTCCCGAGCACTTCGGCATGCTGCACGCCAGAGTCCTGTCACCGCGCAAGGCCATCTGGACGCTGGCCTGGATCTCCGCGGTCATCGGCGTCATCGCCATCTCGCTGATGTTCGGCGACGCCGGCGCGCCCACCGACGCCACCATCGCCGCTCTGCCGCACGGCATCTTCTCCAGTTGGGGCTACCTGCCGCACGACACCCTGGCCAAGCTGCCCAACTCGCTGCTCGCCATGACGCTCACCTCCAACTTCGGCACCTTCATCCTCTACGCGCTCAGTTGCTTCCTGTGCATCGTGGCCTATCACGAGCGGCCGCGACCACAGCTTCCTCAAGCACACGCTCATTCCTGGCTTCGGACTGATCGCCAACCTCACCTGCATGGCCTTCTATGTGGCCGGACCGTTCTTCAACCTCGGCACCAAGATGGAACCACTAACCGCGCTGGGCATCGCCGCTATCTGGGGCATCTACGGAGCGGTCTACTTCCTCCGCTCCTCGAAGGCCAAAGGCAAATCGGTCCTGCTCAGTTCAAAACAGCAAGTCTCGTAAGCAAGACGGGTCAACCAGGCTAAAACTCAGGGTGGATTCTCTCCCCGGCCTCGTTATGAGAGGCTGGGGAGAGGGGGCCACCCGCTCGTTCTTTCCGCACCAGCCTCAAATTAACTAAATAAAAGCATCTCGGCTCGATGCGATTCGCGAGATGCCTCATGCGGCGGCGCATATGTTGGACGTACAGTTCGGCCAGGCAAGCGACTTCGGCAAAGTCCGCACCAATAATGAAGACGCCATGGGGTCCTTTATCCCTGCATCGCGCCAGCAGGCGCGCTCCCACGGCTTTCTTTTTGTCGTTGCCGACGGAGTCGGCGGGCTCGATCTCGGCGAAGTCGCCTCGGCCACCGCCATCTCTGTGATCACCGAGGAATTTGCCAAGGCGCAATCGGGCTCCATGCTCATCAGCCTGATGCCGCGGCTCATCCAGCACGCCAATGCTGCGGTGCACGATTGCACGCTTGAGCCCGAATATCGCGGCAAGAAGATGGCCACCACGCTCGTCGCCTGCGCCCTGCGCTACGATCAGGCCGTGGTCTCGCACGTCGGCGATTCGCGCTGCTACCTCGTCCGCAACGGCCAGGCGCGGCAAATCACGCAGGACCATACGCTGGTCAACGAGCAGCGCAAGATGGGCCTGATCTCCACCGGCGAAATCCCCTCCTCCGATTCCCGCCACGTTCTCATTCGCTCTCTGGGGCCGGAGATGTTTGTCTCTCCCGACACCACGGCCCTCACCCTGCAACCGGGCGATGTGCTGGTCCTGTGCACCGACGGCCTGCACGACGAGATGGGCGAAGCCGAGATCGCCACCATCGCTTCGCAGAAAAAAGATGCCTCGCAGATCGCCCGCGAGCTGGTCGCCCGCGCAGTCGAAATCGACGGCGGCGACAACACCACCGCGCACGTCATCCGCGTGCGCTCGGTGGAGCAGGTCGGCATGTACCGCGGCCGCCCCTATCGGCTCCCGCCTGAAGTGAAGCGGCCGGTCCCTGCGGCAGATTCGCCGCTGCTTCGGGAGCCTCGAAATGAACCCTATAGGCTTACGGAATCCTTACCGATCCCTGACGCTGAACCGGTACAGTTGAAAGAGGCCCTATGGAGCGTGACGCACGATGAGCTTTTACGATGCCCTGGAACCGGGCAGCAAGATCGATTCCTACCGCATCGATGCCCAGTGCTCGCAGCGGCATGGCCACGATCTACCGCGCCACCGACACGCGCGACGGCCGCACCGTTGCCCTCAAGATTCCCCATCCCGACATGGAAGCCGATCCCATCTTCTTCGACCGTTTCAAGCGCGAAGCGGCCATCGGCGAACGGCTTCACCATCCCAACGTGATGCGCGTCTTCGGCGATGAACACCGCTCCCGCATTTATATGGTCATGGAGTGGTGCGAGGGCCGTCTGCTGCGCCAGATCCTCGACGAAGGCCGCATCGCCAAAGACCGCGCCATCCGCATCGCCATCGAAGTCCTGAAGGCGCTCGATTACATCCATGCCAACGGCGTCGTCCACCGCGACCTTAAGCCCGAAAACATCATGGTCGACGACAACGACCACATCAAGCTCATCGATTTCGGCATCGCCGGCGATTCGGCTTCGCGGCGCCTCACCTACGCCAACTTCACCGCCATGCTGGGCACGCCCGACTATATCGCGCCAGAACAAGTCAAGGGCAAGCGCGGCGACGCTCGCACCGATATCTATTCCATGGGCGTCATCCTGTACGAGATGCTCACCGGCAAGCTTCCTTTCACAGGCCCTTCCCCACTGGCAGCCATGAATGACCGCCTGCTGAACCACCCTGTTCCGCCGCGCGTGGCCGACCCCTCCATTTCTCCCGAGCTGCAGGAGATCTTATACCGGGCCCTGGAGCGGGATCCCAAGAATCGGTATGCCAACGCTCAGGAATTCCTCCACGACCTCGAGCACCCGGACCAGGTGGGCATCGAAGACCGCCCCGAACTCCGCGACTGGCAAAAACGCAAATCGCAGCTTGTTCGCAAGATCCTCTATTACGGCGGACTTGCCCTGATTCCCGTCGTCATCCTGCTGCTGATGATCCTCATCGCCCATCATCACTCCTAGCCGCTTTTTCCACAGCTTCTGCCGGCAAAATCTTCACGGGTTCTTTATGGAGTAGGCCCTACGATCCAGTTGAATACTCTTCAATTCAAACCCCTTCCTGAAGGAGCTACATGGCTAAGTACAAACTGGAGTACATCTGGCTTGATGGTAAAAAGCCTATCCCTGAACTTCGCGGCAAAACCAACATCAAGGACTTTGAAAAGCCGCCGACACTTGCCGACCTGCCCCTTTGGGGCTTCGACGGCAGCTCAACCATGCAGGCCTTAGGTAGCAAGTCTGACTGCGTTCTGAAGCCTGTCGCTCTCTATCCCGACGCAAGCCGCAAAGACGGGTACATCGTTCTTAGCGAGGTCATGCTGCCTGACGGCACACCGCACGCAACCAACATGCGTGCGACAGCAGAAGACGATCCCGACCTCTGGTTCGGATTCGAGCAGGAGTACTTCCTCTACAAGGACGGCCGTCCTCTTGGCTTCCCAGAAGAAGGCTATCCCGCGCCACAAGGCCCCTACTACTGCGGCGTCGGCTACAAGTACATGGGCAGCCTCGCTCGCCAGATCGTGGACGAGCATCTTGACCTCTGCCTCGCAGCCGGCATCAACCACGAGGGCATCAACGCCGAGGTTGCCAAAGGCCAGTGGGAGTTCCAGATCTTCGGCAAAGGCTCACATAAGGCTGCCGATGACCTTTGGACCGCGCGCTACCTCATGGCTCGCCTGTGCGAAAAATACGAAGTCGATCTTCAGTTGCACTGCAAGCCGATCAAGGGCGATTGGAACGGCTCGGGCATGCACACCAACTTTTCAACAAAGCATCTCCGCGAAGTTGGCGGTAAGGCTTATCTTGAGGCTCTTATGAAGGCCTTCGAAGACAACATTGCCGCGCACATTGACGTCTACGGGCCCGACAACCATCTACGCCTCACGGGCCTCCATGAGACGCAGGCCATTGACAAGTTCAGTTACGCCCTGTCTGACCGCGGTGCCTCCGTCCGCCTGCCGGTGAACTTCATCAAGAATGGCTATCGCGGTTATCTTGAGGATCGCCGTCCGAACTCCGAAGCCGATCCTTACCAGATCGTCTCGCGCATTTTGAAGACAGTGAACAGCGTTCAAGTGCCTGTGATGGCCTAGAGTTCGAATATATCGAAACAGATTGGCAGAGGGAAGCGACAAGAGACAATCTCTTGTCACTTCCCTTTTGCCATTTGTGCTTTGGGTTGCGACGCTTTTGGCGCCGGTGATAGATTCTTAGCGGGAAGATTCACACTTTTTTTGCGCTTTGAAAATGCAGGCCTTTTCTCTGGGTGCCTCCATTTGGTTCGGCGCTTAGATTGACGGGACCGAGGCACAACCTGCTTGCCACCACCAATCGGATGAGCCGGGTCGCGGCCCGCGAACTCCGCGAAGAACATCTTTTTCACCTGACTGACTCGTAAGGCATCAAGGATCTCAGTGAATTTC
Source organism: uncultured Acidobacteriaceae bacterium (assembly GCA_963782285.1). Taxonomy (GTDB): domain Bacteria; phylum Acidobacteriota; class Terriglobia; order Terriglobales; family Acidobacteriaceae; genus Telmatobacter. The sequence goes on along the minus strand of CAWAJH010000007.1, from coordinate 40,480 downwards.
CTGGGATTCGTTTCCCTCGGAAGGCCCTGCATCCTTGGTCAAGTATTCGCCACAACCGTGAACCGCCGTCGAACCCGAAGAAAGGAGCAGCAACATATGCCGCGTACCCCCAATGACGTGAAGAAGCTCGCCAAAGATGCCGGCGCGAAGATCGTTGACCTGCGATTTATCGATCTTCCGGGCATGGTGCAGCATTTCTCAATACCGGTAGAAGATCTCGAGGAAGAACTGTTCACTGAAGGCATCGGCTTTGATGGATCGAGCATCCGCGGATTCCAGCAGATCCATGAGAGCGACATGCTCCTGATTGCTGACGCTGAGTCCGCTGTCATGGATCCTGTGCTATCGGTCCCGACGCTGGACGTGATCTGCAACGTCTTCGACCCGATCACGCGTAAGCCGTACACTCGCGATCCGCGCTACGTTGCGCAAAAGGCCGAAGCGTACCTGAAGAAGACGGGCATTGCCGACACCAGCTACTGGGGGCCGGAAGCGGAGTTCTATATCTTCGACAGCGTGCGTTACGACCAGACCGCGCACAGCGGATACTATTACGTCGACTCTGTTGAAGGAGTCTGGAACACGGGCCGCGACGAGGGACCGAACCTCGGCTACAAACTGCGCCACAAGGAAGGATACTTCCCGGTGCCGCCCTCCGACACATTGCAGGACATCCGCTCGGAGATCATCATTGCGCTGCGCGGCATGGGCGTGCCAGTCGAGGTGCACCATCACGAGGTGGGAACCGCCGGCCAGTGCGAAATCGACATGCGCTTCGGACCTCTGCTCAAAATGGCCGACAACCTCATGTGGTACAAGTACGTCATCCGCATGATCGCCAAGAAGCACGGCATGACTGCAACCTTCATGCCCAAACCGCTCTTCGGCGACAACGGCTCTGGCATGCACGTCCACCAGAGTTTGTGGAAGGGCGAGAAGAACGTCTTCTTCGACGCCAAGGGCTATGCGCTGCTGAGCCAGACCGCAAAGTATTACATCGGCGGCCTTCTCAAACACGCGCCGGCACTGCTCGCCATAGCAGCTCCAACAACCAACTCGTATCGACGTTTGGTGCCAGGCTTTGAAGCTCCGGTGAACCTGGCTTACTCCAAGCGTAATCGCTCGGCTGCCTGCCGGATTCCTGTTTACTCCACCAGCCCGAAGTCCAAGCGCATCGAGTTCCGCTGCCCCGATCCCTCCACCAACCCGTACCTTTGCTTTGCGGCCCTGATGATGGCTGGGCTCGACGGCATCAAGAACAAAATAGATCCCGGCGAGCCGCTGGAGAAGGATCTCTACGAGCTCGAGCCGGCAGAAGCCAAGAAGATCAAGAGCACGCCGGGCTCATTGGGCGAAGTGCTCATTGCTCTCGAAAAGGATCACGAGTTCCTGCTGCAGGGAGACGTATTTACTCCAGACCTGATCGAAACCTGGATCAGCTACAAGCGCGAGAAGGAGTTAGCTCCGGTCAACTTGCGCCCCGTGCCGTACGAGTACTTCCTCTACTACGATCTATAGAAGAACTCGTCACACTTTGGGCAGTGACAATCTTGCGTGAATCGCATCAGGCGGCAAGCCAGCTTCGGCTTGCCGCCTTTCTGTTTCCGTAGTGTATTCTGTTACTTCTCCCTAAATTGAATGCCCTAAAAGGCTCTTCAGCAGAGTTTTCCAACCAAATCTTCAGCAAAAGGAGATTCATGTCCACCGAGTTACGCAATTTTCTTGCTCTGCCCTACGATGAACTTGAGACCCTGAACCTGCAAGCCAAAACCGACCGCTTGAACCGCGTGCCGGCCGATGAAGTCCGCGAAAAACGCCTGAAATATCTGACCGACGAGAAGCGCATCAAGGCCGTCACTGTGTTGTTCTCCGATCTTGAAGGCCGCCTGCACCTGCTCGACTACGACAAGAAGTTTCTGCTTGGCGCCTATGAGAACCTGACCTTCGACGGCTCGTCGATCCGCGGATTCACCGCGCAGAAAGAAAGCGACCTTCGCCTGGGCATCGACTGGAGCGCATTCTACTGGATTCCTGCCGACGTTTTCGGCAACGGCAAAGTGCTTGTCTTCGGCAACGTCATCGATAAAGACGGAACGCCCTATTCGGGCGATCTGCGCGGCGTGCTCAAAAACTACGCCGACAAACTTTTCAAGGAAAAGAACTATACCCTGAACGCCTCCGCCGAGATCGAGGGCTTCCTCTTTGCGGGCAAGGATGCCGAGCAGCTATATCACCAAACAGGCAAGTTCGAGTTCATCAACACCGGCGGCTACTATCACGTGCATGCCGCTCGATCCCCTGCGCCAGTTCATCGACACTGCGGCTGAAGTCCAGCGCGCCATGGGCTTCCAGAACGAGAAGGACCACCCCGAAGTCGCTCCCAGCCAGTTCGAAATTAACTTCGGCTATGCGCAGGTGGTGGCCGCGGCCGACCAGATTCAGCTCTACAAGCTGCTCTGCCGCCAGATCGCCAACAACATGGGATTCACTGCATGCTTTCTGCCCAAGCCGATCGTCGGCGTCAATGGCAGCGGCATGCACACCAACGTTTCTGTCTCCAAGGGCAAAACCAATCTCTTCTGGGATGAGAAAGGCGAGGAGCAGCTCTCCAAATTCGGTTGGGATTTCCTTGATCGCATCCTGACCCATGCACTCGATCTTTGCCTGATTTTCAACTCCAGCGTCAACGCCTATCGCCGCCTCGATCCGCACTTCGAAGCTCCGAATCAGATTCGCGCTTCGGCCGTAGACCGCGGCGCGATGATCCGCGTGCCCATCGGAAACCATCGCTCCATGCGTACCGAGGTGCGCGCAGTGGCGCCAGACGCGAATCCCTACCTGGCACTCTACGGCATCTTCAAGACTGGCATCGACGGCGACATCTCCAAAGCCAAGGACCTGCGCGGCGGTGGACGCTATCTGCCCGACAACATCCAGAAGGCGATCGACGACTTCAAATCTTCGAAGTGGATCGGACAGATTCTGGGAGCCGATGTCCAGGGCCGGTATGCCGATCTGAAGCAGGCCGCCGCCAACCGCTCTCCGCGCGAACTTGGAACCATCGTGAAGGGCTCCGAAGTCCAGTTCCACCACTGCGGTCTACAACCAGTCGCTTGGAATCTGTTCTAAGCGACGAACCGGACGCACGAAAGCCCAATCTCTCGCTCGGAGATTGGGCTTTTGATTTGGTAGACGCCTCATCTTAAACGCGCTCCCTGCGTTCAAGGTGGGAGATGACCCGAAATAATCGGCTGCCTTACTTCAAGCCGGCCGTTGCCACCTGCGCCTCAATCTCCTCGCGTCAGCGCCTCGGCAGCGTCGATGCACTCTCCGCGGCTCACGTCGCGGTGCGTCACCAGGCGGATCGCGTCCGGCCCGAACGCGCCGACCAGCACGCCGCGCGCCTTGAGCCGGGCGACGAGATCGGCAGCGCCGCGGCCAGCCGCCAACCGGAAGATCGACGATATTGGTTTCCACTGTCGCGAGATCGATCGACACGCCTTCTGTGTTTGCAAGCGCCTCGGCCAGCAATCGCGCGTTGGCATGATCGTCCGCGAGCCGCTCCGGTCCTTCTTCGAGCGCAATCAATCCTGCCGCGGCCAGCACGCCCGCCTGCCTCATTCCGCCGCCCAGCGCCTTGCGAAAGACCCGCGCCCGCGCCATCAACTCCGCCGAGCCCACCAGCATCGATCCTACCGGCGCGCCCAGTCCCTTCGACAGGCAGAACATCACCGTGTCGAATCCGCGCGTCAGCGTTTTCACATCGACGCCCAGCGCCACGGCGGCGTTGAAGATGCGCGCGCCGTCCAGATGCAGTGGGAAGCTTGCGCGTCTTTTGCGCCATTCCAGATCTCTTCCAAAACTGCAAGCGGCGTGCAGCGCCCGCCGGCCAGATTGGCTGTGTTCTCAATTTCGATGAGACCGGTCGCCGCGCGGAACGGCCCATACGGGCTGATCACCGGCTCGATGTGCTTCCACGTCAGAATGCCGCCCTCGGCGTGCACGGCGCGGATCAGGCAGCCGGAAAACACGGCCGTCGTCGCCATCTCGTAATCGAGAATGTGCGCGCGCGACTCGGCGATCACTTCCTGGCCGGGCTGCGTAGTGCAACGAATCGCAATCTGGTTGCCCATGGTGCCGGTGGGCACAAACAGCGCCGCCTCGCGGCCGAAGATCTCCGCCGCGCGCCGCTCGAGCAGATTGACGGTGGGGTCCTCGCCGTAAACGTCGTCGCCCACTTCGGCAGCGGCCATCGCCGCGCGCATCTCCGGCGTGGGCCGCGTTACGGTATCGGAACGTAGATCGATGATGGAAGTCATATAGCAGGAATCAACGGGCCCGGAAAAACGACCCTGCTGCAATTCTACGCGATTGCCGAAGGCCGGATTCCTTCGCTATCCCTGCTGCGCGTGCAATGCCAAACCATAAGCGACCGATGTGAATTCATGGCCGCCGCGAATCCGCTCCTTGTCGAATCGAGTAGCAAAGATCCGCCTGACTGAGGGAACGAATGAGGCTCCGCCGGTGAGGAAGACGCGGTCAACATCGGATGGATCGATCCCTGCCTGCTTCAAGAGCGAATCCACAGAGCCTTCGATTGCGCCCAGATCTTCGGCAATCCATGACTCGAACTCGCGACGGGTTACGGGAATGCGAAGGTCCAACCCACCCTCGTGAAAGCGGAACTCGACGGTCTCGTGCTGCGAGAGAGCGAACTTCACCCGCTGCACTGCCTGGTGAAGCTGATAGCCGAGATCCTGCTCAATGATCGCGATGAGAGCTTCGATTTTGTCCGGTTCCAACGCCCGCACGCGGGCACTCTTCAAAATCTCGCGCACATTGTTGGTGCGCAGGAACGACAGGTAATGCCAACGCTCGAGGTTGGCATAAATCCATGCCGGAACAGCAGGGAGAATCTTGTTCAGCGAACGCGCCTCTGAGTTTGAGCCAAGCGCCGGCGACACGAGCTTCCGGACGATGCGCGCATCGAAAGCATCGCCAGCCAGCCCCAAGCCGCTCGAAGCAAGCATCTGCCTCGGCTCTCGACGAGCTCTTGCGGTTGGACCAACGCGCAGCAAGGAGAAGTCGCTGGTGCCGCCCCCGAAATCACCGATCAGGATCAGCTCGTCGTGATCCAGCGTCGCCTCGTAGGAGTAGGCCGCTGCAACCGGTTCAAGTTCGAACTCCACATGTTCGAATCCAGCAATCTGGAATGCCTCGCGCAACCGGCCGATGGCGAACTGATCATCGTCGCTGTTTTCGGCGCCCACGAAGTGCACAGGGCGTCCAATGACCGCGTTGCGGATGGGCCGGTCGAATTTCCTCTCGGTATGTTTGCGAAGGTCGCCGAGAATGCGCGAGATCAACTCTTCGAGCCGGTGCCGCCGGCCGAAGACTTCTGTTCCCGTGAGCGTCCGGCTGGTCAGATGGGACTTAAGCGATTGAATCAGCCTGCCCTTTTCATCCGATTCCAGGTAACGCTCGATTGCAGCCGCCCCCGAGATTCCGTGAGTGCGCTTGATCCCTCCCGGCCCGTGCGTTTGTTCGAAGTAAAGAACAGAACGGGAGGAGAGCGTTTCTGTGCCGGAAAAGGTGAATGAAGCCAGCTCGATCTTGGTATCACTGGCGACCACTGCTACAGAACTGTTTGTGGTTCCGAAGTCAATACCGACGGCGGTCAAAAATACCCCTCGTGTGCCGATTGCTGCTTCGTGTGGCAAAGGCCAATTTCAGGGGCCGTGTATTACGGAATCTGCGCCATCGGCAATTCCATCATCGGCGTCCGCTTTCCATCCTTGTCCGCATATCGCCCACAGCCCGTGAAAGTTCGCGCGGATGCCTGGCTGCGCCTTCAGGAATGCGCTCAACACTGCCGTCGCTTCAGTGCGCAGCGCTGCCGGATCCGTCACTCCCGTCGACTGATACACCACGCCCAGATCGGGCTCGTGCAGCGATGGATCCAGTCCCACTGCTTCAATCTTCCATGTGCGATCCCCGTCTGCAGCGACAACGGCATCTGGCTCTCGGGCGAGGGGTCGATGATCACGCTTGTTCCTGGCGCAACTTCTCCAGATTCGGCGACGAGAGAAAATCCACCGGCAGCAACAAGTAACGCGCCGCATCGTAGCTGAACCATGCGCTCCACGGATCGGTCTTGGCCAGTCCCGGCGCGCGCACCCAATACCACACGCCGTCATGTCCGTCGAAGACGCCCGGCCGCAAGGTCAGTCCGGCCAGCTTCCACGCCGTCGCAGCGCCATCCCACGCCAGCACCAGCCCCATCTGCCCGGCCAGGGCGCGCCCGCGGCATCGGCCAGCGCCACTGCATAACGGCCCGGCGGCAGTGCGTCATCGTGATGGTCACGGTGAGCGAGCCTGTGCATTCGAGCAGAAAAATTGCGTATCTGCGGTCGCGGTCTGGTCGGTCGCGTCCAGCAGATACACATCGCGCAACTGAAACTGCCCGCCTTTCACCAGCGGCGCTGCCTGCTCCACCGCGGCGCGAATCCCGTCCCACTCCGAGGCTTCCTGCGGCAGCAGGTCGGCCTGCAGTGTGGAATCTCCTGCGCCATCACCGCGTTTGCCAGGCGGCCCGTAACGGCGATCAGCGCATCGCGATCAAGCGACCCCAGTTCGGCCTGCGAGGTGCAGTTGGCCGCCCAGCTCGGCCAATGGCGCGGCAAACCAGCACCGCGACTGTCACCAACTTCCTATCGGAGACGCATCCTGCCTGATTCCTCCGTGATTCCATGGATACTCTTTCGAGCGTCCACCGGCCACTGCTAGTCTATTTTAGTGTGGAGCAGCAGAGGGTCGCTGGGCCCGTGCCCCATAAGGCGCAACACAGCGATCCATCTGCAGCAACAAATCTGCGAAAGATCGGATTTCGATGCGCAATTCAAAGACCGCGCAACGGATTTGCCGTCGAGGGCGTTCTCGCGCCTTCGCTCGTGCAATCCGTGCGCATCGCTGTCCGCCACGGTTTTTCTGGCGATCTCCGCGGTCTTGTTCGTCGGCTTCAGTGATGCCATGGGCGACTGCAACCGTCGAAGCACAGACCTCGACTGTCCAGCCAAATACGCTTCCGATCATCACGCCACGCTCAGCCAAGAAGCCCACCGCTGCCGAGTCGGCCGTTCAGGCTGCCGCGCAACCAGTTGCCCGCCAGCGCCAAGCCTCCCAACTGGCCCGCAAACGATCCTCCCGCTGCAGCTTCCGTCGTTTGGGATAGCCATGGCCTGCCGTGACCGCCTCCAATTCCAGCCTGGCGCAGATTCTGAAGGAAGTTTCCGTCGACACCGGCGCCAAGATTGAAGGCATGGGCGCGACCAGCGCATCTTTGGCACTTATGGCCCTGGCCCCGCGCGCGATGTGCTTTCGCAGCTTCTCGACGGCTCCGGCTACGATGTCCTGATTGTCGGCGAACGGGGCCAGGGTACGCCGCGGCGGATCGTGCTGAGCTCCGCTCCAGCGCCGCGCCCGCCAACAACGGCGTGAATCCGCCTGCGCCAGCCGAAGAAGATACGGGGAGCGAGGAGCAGTCGGAGCAGCCGCCAACTGAGCAGGCAGCCGGCCTCCGCCGCAGGCCGACAAATCCCAGCGCTCCCGACGTTCCGGTTCGCACGCCGCAGCAGATTATTCAGGAAATGCAGGAGCGCGAGCGGCAACTCGAGCAACAACGCCAGCAGCAAAATCCGCCGCAGTGAGTCGCCGCGAATTGAAGGCTGTGGCTCCCGGAGCTTGAACTAGATAGCTTCCAGGCTAGAGAGCTGGTCTTCAAGATATGCGCGCCGTCTTCAGGTTGCGCCTTCACGGGAACCGGCGCTGCTGCCGCGGGCGCATGAACGCGAAACCGACTTCGCAGGATCGGCATAAGCGGCGAAAATGCCAAATGCCATCGCGCCCAGCGACGCACAAATCAACATCGCCAAATCCAGCCAATCAGCCATCCCGACCGCCTGAAAGATAATTCGATGCGTAAAAAGCTGCACCACGCACTGCCTGGCCGTCTATCAGAGGCATCTCACGGCCAGCAACCGCCTATGCGATTGTCGCAGAAGTTCTGCCGCGTTGACCCTCGTTTCTGTTGGCAAATAGAATACCCCTAAGGTACTTTGGTGCTTCTGCAACGCTTCCATTCCAATTGCACCTTGAGCACCCCGCCGTCATCGTACAACCTTACATGTCAATCACGCACATCTCGGTGCGCGGGGCGCGCCAGCACAACCTGCGCGACATCAACGTGCGCATTCCCCGCAACGCGCTCACCGTCGTCACCGGACTCTCCGGCTCGGGCAAAAGCTCGCTCGCCTTTGACACCATCTACGCCGAAGGCCAGCGCCGCTATGTCGAGACGCTTTCCGCCTACGCGCGCCAGTTCCTCGACCAGATCGAGCGGCCCGATGTGGACTCCATCGAAGGGCCTCAGCCCGGCCATCTCCATCGAGCAAAAGACCACCAGCCGCAGCCCGCGCTCGACGGTCGGCACCATCACCGAGATCTACGACTACCTGCGCCTGCTTTACGCCTCGGTGGGCACGCCCCACTGCCCCAACTGCGGCCGCCCCATCGCCCGCCAGACCGCCGAACAGATCGTCCAGCGCATCCTTGAACTAGGCCGCGGCGAGCGCGTCACGGTCATGGCGCCCATTGTGCGAGGCCGCAAGGGAGAGTTTAAGGATTTGCTGGATCAGATTGATCAGCAAGGATTTCGCGCCCGCGTCGACGGCGAGGTCCGCGACCTTTCCGAGCCCGTGCTCCTCGACAAGCGCAAGAACCACACCATCGAAGCCATCGTCGACCGCGTCCTGCTGAAATCCGACGTTGCTGCGCCCATGGCGGCAGTTCCATCGTCGACAAAGGTGGGCAGCGCTGCCGGCATACATCCTCCGGCAAAACCTTCCGTCGAAAAGCGGCTTGAGCAGGCCGTCGCCAAGGCTCTGCAACTCGCCAACGGCCTTGTCCTCGTCGGCTTCAACAACGGCAACGAGCAGTTGTTCTCGTCCTCCATGGCCTGCCCCGACTGCGGCCTCGACGTGCCCAAACTCGAGCCGCGCAGCTTCTCCTTCAACTCCACCTTTGGCGCCTGCCCCAACTGCCACGGCCTCGGCTCGCTCTACGACTTCGACCCCGCCAAAGTCATCACCGACTGGTCCAAGCCGCTGCTCGATGGCGGCCTCGGCCCCGGCTCCTCGTCGCAATACCTCATTAAGCTCATCCAGCTCGCCGCCGACCGCTACAAGATCGACCTTAAGACTCCCTTTGAAGATCTGCCGCCGAAGCAGCAGCACATTCTGGTCTACGGCCCGCCCAAAGGCGAAGCGCCGCGCACCGGCTTCCACGGCATCCTCGCCTACCTGCGCGACAACGTGGAAGAAGCGCGCAGCGACAGCTATCGCGAGTACATGATGAGCTTCATGTCGGCCGCGCCCTGCCCGGTTTGCCGCGGCAAGCGCCTGCGCCCGAGTCGCTCGCTGTCAAAATCGGCGGCCTTTCCATCGCCGACTTCACTGCCCTGCCGCTCAATCGCGCGCTCTCGGCCGCCATCAATCTCCAATTCACTGAGCGCGAAGCGCTGGTCGCCGAGCGCATCCGCCGCGAAATCGCCGAGCGCCTCGAATTCCTTTGCGCCGTCGGCCTCAACTACCTCTCGCTCGACCGCAACGCCGCCACGCTCTCCGGCGGCGAGGGCCAGCGCATCCGCCTCGCCACGCAAATCGGCTCGCGCCTGCGCGGCGTCCTCTATGTTCTCGACGAGCCCTCCATCGGCCTGCATCAGCGCGACAACAATCGCCTGATCGAGGCTCTCGAAAAACTTCGCGACCTCGGCAACACGGTCCTGGTCGTCGAGCACGACGAAGAAACCATCCGCCACGCCGATTATGTGCTCGATCTTGGCCCCGGCGCGGGCCGCCTCGGCGGCAACGTGGTCGCGGAAGGCACGCCGGAGCAGATCATGGCGTCGCCCGCATCGCTTACCGGCCGCTACCTGAGCGGCGCAGCCACCATGCTGCAGCGCGAGAAGCCGCGCCCGCTTACCGGCAAATGGCTCACCATTACCGGCGCGCGCGAGCACAACCTGCAGGACGTGAACCTGCGCATTCCGCTCGGCGTCATGACCGTCGTCACGGGCGTGAGCGGCAGCGGCAAAAGCACGCTGGTCAACGACATTCTCTACCGCTCGCTCGCCAAGACCATCTACGGCTCGCGCGAAGAGCCCGGCGCGCACGACGCCCTCACCGGCGCGGAGCAGATCGACAAAGTCGTGCGCATCGATCAATCGCCCATCGGCCGCACGCCGCGCTCCAATCCGGCAACGTACACAGGCGTCTTCTCGCCCATCCGCGATCTTTTTGCCATGCTGCCCGAGGCGCGCGAGCGCGGCTACAAGCCCGGCCGCTTCAGCTTCAACGTCCCCGGCGGCCGCTGCGAGGCCTGCCAGGGCGACGGCCAGCGCCGCATCGAAATGAACTTCATGCCCGACGTCTACGTGCAGTGCGAGGTCTGCAACGGCCGCCGCTACAATCAGGAGACGCTGGCCGTGAAATTCCACGGCCACTCCATCGCCGACGTTCTCGACCTCACCATTGAAGACGCACTGCCGCTGCTCACCGACGTGCCTCAGGTCCGCCAGAAACTGCAGACGCTGGTCGATGTCGGCCTCGGCTACGTGCATCTGGGCCAAAGCGCGACCACGCTCTCCGGCGGCGAGGCGCAGCGCATGAAGCTGGCGCGCGAGCTCTCCAAGCGCCAGACCGGCAAGACCCTCTACCTGCTCGACGAGCCCACCACCGGCCTGCACTTCGACGACGTGCGCAAGCTGCTTGAAGTCCTGCACCGGCTCGTCGATCTCGGCAACTCGGTCATCATCATCGAGCACAATCTCGACGTGATCCGCAACGCCGACTGGGTCATCGATCTCGGCCCCGAAGGCGGCGAAGACGGCGGCCGCATCGTCGGCGAAGGCCGCCCCGCGAAGATTGCCGCTACGCCCGGCTCCTACACCGGCCAGTTCCTCAAGCGCTACTACAGGTTCGACGAACGGCCGCCTCGCGCCCGCCGACGATGAAGAGATACCGATCTCCATTTCGACCGGCATCGGCGCGGAGCCCGATCAGCTCACCGTCAAGCGATGGCGATCCTCAGGACGCGCCGCGCTCAAACGGAAAGCGCACGCGGCAGAAAACCTCAATCGCATCCAGCCACAAAACGCGAAAAGAAACCGGTACATCCATGACCAGCCTCCCCGCAGACGACCCGCTCCAGCCCGCTGGTCAGCCGGCAAGCGATCCCGCGCGCCCGGAAGCATCGACGACACCGCCTGCCGCGGAGACACAGCCCGTCGAGCTCACACCTGCCGATCCCGGGGCCTTCGCACCCCTGCCGGTCGACTCCCTTTTCGTGTCTTATGCGCCGCCCAGTCCAGAGCCGCCGCTCTTCCAGTCGTTTGCTGTGCCTCCGCCGCGTCCGCCGGTGCGCATTCCGCACTTCGGCCACCTTGCTTTTCTGTTGCTGGCGCTTGCTCCCATCGGACTTCTGGCTACAGGCCTGCTCATGGGTCTTGCCATGCACGACCACCTCTTCGGCATTTCCACGACGCAACAGGCGATAGGCAACATCCACTACATCCTGGGCAGCGAGGGGCTGCTCTATCTCTTCACCTTCGCTTTAGCCTCTGCTCATCTTTCCTCTCTTCTGGCATGAGAGCTTCTTGCCGGAGTGCAATGGAATGCGGCGGCGGCTTTTCGTCTTCGCTGGCGGCTGGCCAGCGCTGCGGTAGTTTGTTTTCTGCTTGCCATCCTGAGCGGTGAACTGTTTCCCGGCCCCACCAATGCACCCATCGAGAAAATTTTCCGTACCCCGGGCGCAGCATGGCTGCTGTTTGCTTTTGGCGTTACTTTCGCGCCCTTCTTTGAGGAGACGCTTTTTCGCGGATTTCTTTTGCCGTCGCTCTGCACCGCGTATGACTGGATGAGGGAAAAGACTGCGCATGAACCTGTTCCCCCGCTCGGCCCCAATGGCCATCCCCAGTGGTCGCTCCCGGCAATGGTGGTTGGCTCGGTTCTCACCAGCCTGCCCTTCGCCGCCATGCACGCCGAGCAGACCGGTTACGCTATGGGCCCGTTTTTCCTTCTGGTCGGCGTCAGCCTTGTTCTATGCTTCGCCCGGCTCGCCACTCGCTCGCTGGCCGCCAGCGTCCTTGTTCATGCCTGCTATAACTTCCTGCTGTTCATCATCATGTTGGTGGCTTCCGGCGGCTTCCGCCATCTCGACAAGATGTGAAATACAGCTAGTAGCCTGTAGCTTGCTGCCAGTAGCTCCAGTGCCTTTCACGCACCAAGATTGGCTGATCCTCGGCGGGAGGGTGCTTGAATTTTATCCATATTAAACGCTGCTTTTAAAGGACTGAAACCATCTTTGCCTGACCATACAACTCAGGAAAAATCCGTGCAAAAATAGGATTACTTCAAGGCAGTAAGACACATTAACCTGCCCCTTTGGAGTACGTGGTCATGCCAGTGAATCAACCCCTGTTCGTCCACCGCTACAAAGCGGATGGGACGATAGCTTCCTTCTGCCGCAGTTGCTTTATGACCATTGCTTCCTCTCAATGGGAGGCAGACCTGGAGCGTGCGGAGTGTAACCACAAATGCGATCCGATCCAGTTGGAGCATCTGGACGCGATTCTCAGCCAAATCTCAAAGTGATCGCCGCGAAGGCTGCTGAGACGCGCTTTCAACGTCCAACGACCCAACTAATTCCTCCAGCGGCCAGGCGTGATCGGCGATTCCGGCTTCTACTGCGGAAGTGACGCGCAAGTTTACCAGTGCCACATTTCAAGCTAGGGTAACTGGCTACAAGCTCCCAGCTAGAATGGTTTTGATGGCCATTCCAACTTACTCTCAACAGCTTCTCTCGCTTCTCGCCCGCACCAGCTTCAAGCTGGGCCAGTTCAAGCTCTCCTCCGGCGGCACCAGCGACTACTACATCGACTGCCGCACCACCACCCTGCACGCCGAAGGCGGCCGCCTCACCGGCCACGCCATCCTCGAGCTGCTGGAAGCCAACAGATCGACGCCGAGGCCGTTGGCGGGCTCACTATGGGCGCCGATCCCATCGTTTCGAATGTGGCCACGGCCAGCGCCTGGCGCGCACTCTCGCACCCTGGCGCACCACTTGCTCCATGGCTTTCTGGTCCGCAAAGCCGAAAAGGCCCACGGCACCGGCCGCCGCATCGAAGGCTTCTGCCGCGAAGGCGCGCGCGTGGTCATCGTCGACGACGTTTGCACCACCGGCGCCTCCACCATCGCCGCCATTGAGGCAGCGAAGGAGGCCGGCATGATTGTTGCCGCGGTCGTCTGCATCGTGGAGCGCGAAGAAGCCAACGGCCGGCCCGCCGTCGAAGCTGCCGCGGCGCGGCGCGCCGTTCCTGCGCCTGTTCACCGCCAATCGAAGTCCGCGCCGAGCATGTCCGGCAACTCGCAGTCGCGCAATCTTAGCATTCCAGATAGAAACAAAAAGGGCAGACCCTAAAACCACGCTGGGTCTGCCTTCTGGCGTTCTATTAAAACTGCTGTCAGCGCATTTGCGCTCGCGTTATTCCTGTGGGGCAGTCGCTGCTTGCCCGCTGCAGGCGGCGCTGCCTGACCGGCTGGGGTCGATCCTGCTGCCCCTGCGCCTCGTTGTCGCCGCTCATGTTCGACAGCAACTGCACCTGCACGCGCCGGTTTTCCTTGCGGCCCGCGGCGGTCTTGTTATCGGCCACGTATTGATCCTTGCCGATGCCGATCAGATAGAAGCGGTGCGGGGCGATGTTGTACTTCGCGGCCAGGTACTGCACCACCGCATCGGCCCGGCGCTGGCTCAGATCGTAGTTGTACTGCGCGGGCCCGATCGAGTCGGTTCCGCCGGTCACTTCGAGAATGTAGCTCTTTGCCGAGCCAAGCTGGCCGGCAAAGTCATCCAGTTGCTGCTTGTCATCGGCAGTCAGCATCGCCTTGTCGAAGCCGAAAGTCACTGAAACCTTCGCAACCTGCTTGTAGTTGTCCAGCCCCTTCACCACGCTGTCCAGCGAATCGGCGCGATGCGCCACATCGTTGGCTGCGGCATCGGCTGTGTTTGCCGCCTGGGTCGCAGTCTGCGCATTCTGGTTCGCCTGATCGGCCGTGCCCTGCGCCTTGGTGATTCCTGCCTGCGCGCGATCGTTCACGTCGTGAATCGCCCGGTTGTTGTCCGCCGTCTTCTGATCAAGCTGATCGGTGTGATCGATCAACGGCCCTGTCTGCGTGCGCACATAGTTCTTGGTCGCGCATCCTGTCACGCCAAACATCACCAGCGCCGCAGCCGTCAACGCAAATCCAAATTGGTTCATGGTCATTGTTGTTTTCCCTCCATCGCTGCCCGGGTGTCTTCCATCTGCCCGGCAGAGATCCTTATCCCTCTGTACCTAGGAAAGGCACGCCATCATCCATTTGGCGCCGATCTCGTAAACACATGAAAATCAACAGTTTCGTCTCGCCCTGTAGATTGTTTGTCTAGCCCACTTTCGTGTAATTTTTACCGATACCGGTAAGGATTGCTCTGTTTCTTTTCGTGCCGCTTCGCCCATGCCGGGGCGGTCCCATCCGTCTGCGGTCTGCCTGCCCTCAATTCCCGCTATTCTAGAAATTGGGCCTCCCGCTCGCCCAGACCCAAGGCCGCCGCCCCACCTATGGATCTCTACGAGAAAATCCGCACTCTGCCCACCCAGCCCGGCGTGTATCTCTACAAAAACGCCGAAGGCGAAGTCATCTATGTCGGCAAGGCCAAGAACCTGCGCTCGCGCGTCCGCTCCTATCTGCTTGAAGCCTCGCAGGCCAACGCCAAAACCGGCTCGCTCATGCGCGAGGCCGTCGATATCGACTACATCCTCGTCGCCAACGAGCACGAGGCCCTGGCGCTCGAAAACAATCTCATCAAGCAGCGCAAGCCGCGATTCAACATCCTGCTGCGCGACGACAAAACCTACCCGTACGTTAAGCTCACCCTCGCCGACCGCTTTCCCAAAGTCTTCGTCACGCGCCGCCTGCGCAAAGACGGCTCCGCCTACTACGGCCCGTACTTCCCCGGCAACCTCGCCTATCGCGTGGTCGAGCTCATTCATCGCAGCTTTCTGCTGCCCAGTTGCAAAGTCGATCTCTCGCGCTACCATCCGCGCGCCTGCCTGCAGTACTACATTCATCGCTGCCTGGGCCCCTGCGTCGAGGGCCTCACCACTCCCGAGATCTACAAGCAAGCCGTTCGCGACGCGCAGCTCTTTCTCGAAGGCCGCCACGCGGAGCTGGAGCGCACGCTCACGGCGCGCATGATGGCCGCCGCCGAAGCCGAGCAGTTCGAAGCCGCGGCGCGCCTGCGCGACCAGCTCTCCACCGTGCACCAGCTCGCAGGAAAAGCAGCGCATCGCCACCGCCGAGCTGGACGACGACGCCGATGTCTTCGGCTATCACTTCGAAGACGGCTGCCTCGCCGTCAATCTCTTCCACATGCGCAACGGCAAGATCGTCGACCGCCGCGAATTCTTCTGGGAAGATCTGCCGAACCTGATGGAGGCCGAGAACGTCGAGCAGCGAAGGCAACGAGGGAGCACGAGGGTGTCGAAGCTGAGACGTAGGAAGGCACAGAAACCGGCGATTACGTTTTCGACGCCGGCCACGTCTTCTCCGCCCTGCTCAAGCAGCTCTACATCGACCAGCAATACGTCCCGCGCACCATCCTCGTGCCCGTCGACTTCGACGACCGCGAATCCCTCGCCGCGCTGCTCACCGAGCGCACCGGGCACAAGATCGAGATCGCCGTTCCCCAGCGCGGCGAAAAGCAATCCCTCGTCGATCTCGCCGGGCAAAACGCGAAGCAATCCTACACGCAGCGCTTCCGCGTGCTCGAGCCTTCGCGCAAGGCCATCCAGGAGGCGCTCGCCGACGCGCTCATGCTGCCCGAGCTGCCCCGCCGCATCGAGTGCTTCGACATCTCGCACATTCAGGGCGCGGAAACCGTCGCCTCGATGGTGGTGTGGGAAGACGGCAAGATGAACAAGTCGGCCTATCGCAAATTCAAGGTGAAGACCGTCGCCGGCGTCGACGATTTTGCCTCCATGCGCGAGGTCGTCGAGCGCCGCTACCGCCGCCTGAAGGACGAAGACCAGCCGATGCCCTCGCTCATCCTCATCGACGGCGGCCTGGGCCAGCTTCACGCCGCGGCCGAAGCGCTCGAGTCGCTCGGCTTCACTTCGCAGCCGCTCGCCTCCATCGCCAAAAAGGAAGAGGTCATCTACCTCTACGGCAACGAAGACGAGCCCATCGTCCTCGACCGCCGCTCGCCAGTGCTGCATCTGGTCCAGCTCATCCGCGACGAGAGCCATCGCTTCGCCGTCGGCTATCATCGCCAGCGCCGGGCCATGCGCGACCGCAGACTCCGAGCTGCTCAACATTCCCGGCGTCGGCCCGCAAACCCGCCAGCGGCTGCTCACCCACTTCGGCAGCCTGCGCGACGTGCAGCAGGCCACGGCCGAATCGCTCGCCGCCGTCGTCTCCCGCAAAACCGCCGAGACCATCTGGCAGCATTTTCATGGAGTGCGTTCGGAGAGTGAGCCGATCGCTCGCTGATTCGTTCGAATGATCGTGCGGGCAGAAGGCCGTCGTCGAAGGCAGAAACCCTCTGATCCTCTGCGGTTCGGGTACCATGAGGGTCCCAGGCCCTACTCCGCCTTCAGCAGTTCGTGCTTCTTCACCACAATCCGCTGGCCGCACTTGGAACAGGAGAAGCGGTCGAAGATTCCCACGCCGCTGATCTTCTCGCCGCACCACGGACAGGCCCCGCGCAATGCATTCACTCCCATGAGCGGACCGACCAAAGGCGCAAGCACGCCTGCCACAATCAGCGGAATGCCAAGCACCACTCCCAGACCCGTCAGGCAGATCATGATACCCACGATGATCAGCACAGGCGCCGCGATCAACCCGAAAAACAAGCCGCTGAACCCACCCATCACCGGCGCTTTTTCGTGTTCGTGATGCACATGCGCAGCTTCCGAAGCCTGTTGCGTTGGTTCCACTCCGCAAAACGGACAGAACTTCCACTGCGTCTCAAGACGCGCTCCACATTTTGAACAGGAATTCGATCTGGACTCTTGCATGGCGCCACCCTCCTGACTTTCGGCGTCATCCGAGACAAGCTGCGGAAGACGGATCGGTGCGCATCCAGGCGCTCCCCGCGGTAGAACGGTCGCCGCTGCCGCGAAGGCCCGGTGTTCGCGGACGCCAATCTTAGGTTTGCCATGGTCATCCGCAGCATGAGAGTAAGCTCATTCTCGCGATTCTAGCCGTGATCTGTGTCACCTGTTTTCGCCCTCCCGACCGTCCGCCACGGTCGAGTGATCTAAGATGCTACGGAGAAGCCTCAGACCCCGTTTCTAGTGCTTCTTTCTTCACCTAACTGGAAGTATCGAAATGAGAACCTTTCTGATTCGTCACGAGGAACGCCCGAGTCGATTCGCCGTTCTTCTCGTCACCGTCGGTTTGGCATCCGTGAATCCGCTTCGCATGCCCGCGCAGATGGTCTCACCGTCGATTGACCAGCCGGGCCAGCCGTTTTCCTATTTCTCAAAGCCGACAGACGAAATTGGCGTGATGGGCGCGGAAGCCGCTACCGAGATCACGCCGGAGGGCTACCTGCGCACCGGCTTCGCCGAGCTCATGTTTTTCTCCGGACCCGGCATGGAGCCGACGACTGTCCGCATTCGCACGCTCGAACAAGGCCACCTGCCGATCGTTCATTACGAATTCACACGAGACGGGATTGACTACCGAGTCACAGTCTTCGAGGCACCGCTCGACGAAAGCGCCATCGATCGCCTTCGCCAGCGGATGAACTCCTCGCCCGATTCAAGCGCAGCCGTCGCTTCGTCGGCAGCCCCGCTCGTCAACTTCATCCGCGTGGCGATGAAGAACCAGTCGCGTGAGCCCACGCGCGCGATCTTCGCCACCGGCATCCGCTACGACGGCCCCAACACCACCGGCGCCCCTCATGGCGACAATCGCTTTACGCGCCCCGTCGAAGGCCGATTCCCCGGCGACTACCGCCAAGTCGGCGAGGCGTTTGACCCAAACTGGACGAATTCATTCGACGGCAGCCACTTCTATCGCTCCGGCCGCGAGCTATACGCATTCCCCGACAACTTCGTCAGCCGCGAGTTTCTCTTGCGCGAGGTGGATACTGGCCGCCAGATGCCCGACCTGACCCAGCCTGTGAAGCTCAATGCAAACCGAGACGACCCCCGTCGGCATCGTCACCTACTCCAGCCTTCTTCAGCCCGGAGAAGAGTGGACGCTCGACTTCAAGATGCCGCTCGTTCCCATTGCCGATGCGGCCATCATCAGCGTCATCGACCAAGCCAGCTTTGACGAGGCGAAGGCAACGATTACTGCCTACTGGAATCACGTGCTCGCCCAGGGCATGCAGATCGATCTGCCCGAACCCAAAGCCGTCGACACTTTCTACAGCAGCCTTATCTACGACCTCATTGCCATCGATCACGTTGGCCCGGACTATATCCAGACTGTGAACAAGCTTCATTACCATTCGTTTTATCTGCGCGACGGCGCCGACATCGTGCATAGCTACGACGTCACCGGATATCCGCAGATTGCAAAGGAATGCCTCGAGTTCTTCGCAAAGAAACAACAACCCGACGGCAATTTTCTTTCGCAACCGCAGCAATACGATGGCTGGGGCGAGGCGGTATGGGCCTACGCGCAGCACTACCGCATCACGCACGACAAGGCCTTCGCGGAATGGGCGATCCCGCAGATCGATCGTGCGGTCGATTGGCTCCATCAGGCGCGCGCCGCCGATCCGCTGCACATCGTCCCGGCAAGCAACGTACGCGACAACGAATATGTTCCCGGCCATCTCACCGGCTACAACTTTCTTGCGCTCGACGGTCTGCGCCTCGCCATCGAGATGGCCAACGAAACCGGCCATGCCGAACTGCAAAAAAATGGCAGGCCGAGTACGACGACTTTCACCAGGCATTCTTCAAAGTGCTCGACGCGCAGGCCGCCGCGCACAACGGTTACATCCCGCCTGCGCTCGATGGGCAGACAGGTGGATATGACTGGGGCAATCTGCTCTCCGTCGTCCCGGAGCCAACGCTCGATCCGCACGATCCCCGCGTTACTGCAACACTCAAAGCCACGCAGGCCAAATACGCCGAAGGCATCATGACCTACGCCGACGGGAAATTTCTGCACGACTATCTAACCATCAAGAACACGATGACCGAGACCATCCGCGGCGACCAGGAACAGGCCCTCAGAGAGTTTTACGCGCTGCTGGTGCACACCAGCTCAACCAACGCCGGCTTCGAATACAACATCCGGCCCTGGGGTGATCGCAATTTCGGCAACAACCTTACGCCGCATGGCTGGTTTGCGGCCGAATACCGCACCTTGCTGCGCACCATGCTGATTCGCGAGCAGGGCGATGAGCTTCATCTGCTGTCGGTCATTTCACCTGCTTGGATCGGCAAAGGCAAGACGATCGCCGTTCGCCAGGCGCCTACGAATTTCGGACCCGTTGCCTTCACGCTCGATCAGCCGCAGGAGGACGAGGCCGTGCTGCACCTTGATGCGCACTTCTCCTACCCGCCCCGGCAGGTCATCCTGCACCTACCATGGTTCATGGATTTGAAATCGGCCAACGCCGATGGCAAGCGACTTCAGGCGACAGAAGGCGCGCTTTCCGTCCCTGCCGCTACGCGAACCATCGAGCTGCGATGGAGCCTGAACCCGGGCACACCGCACCTCAGCTACGCCAGCGCCGTCGCCGCCTACGAAGCTGAGTACTCGCGGCGCTACGATGCTCTCATGCACAAGGGTGCGCAGGCTCCCTAACGGAACAGCACTTTTACACTGCCGCGCTCATCGGTCTGAGGCTCTGCGAGACTCTTGCCAGCAGGTCAGCCGGATGAATTGGCTTATGCAGCAATTGAAAGTGGTGACCCGCAAGCCTCGCCGGAGCTAACAAGTCAAGTGCGGCAGACTGCCCGGAGAACAGCAGGATGCGGCAATCCGGAAAGATGCGGTGTATGGTGATGGCCAACTCGATTCCGTTCATGCCCGGCAAGATCACGTCTGTGATCAGTAGCTCCGGCGGAGTGACCAACGCCGTTTCCAAGGCGTCTTCACCATCGTAAGTAGCGATCGGCGCATAACCGTTTCGAGAAAGGATCTCGGCCAATGTGTCCGCAATCGTAGCTTCATCGTCTACCACCAGAACAACGGGACGACGAGGACTCACTTCTGCAGGGGGGGCTGAACTGATCGGAACGACAGAGGAAGATTGTCTTCCGCGCATACTTGGATCACCTCATTCTTGGAACCTAGCAGACTTTTCTCCCTACGTCTTAACTCTTTTCAAATGAGGATCTTTTCCGATTGAATGGGGGGCGAGAGGCTTAACCGCAGATCCCGTCTGTGTTTTGAATCCGTTAGCCGCTGAATGTCCATAGAATTGCAGTTGAAATAAGGCGAGAATAACTATTGTCATCCTTGCGGGTTGACACTATACTGGGGGCGTTGTGCTAGGTTTGTGCAACGTTTGCGATACGATAAGAATCGACACCCGGAGCATGCGACCTCATGTCATCGAATTGGACCAAATCGACCCCGGAAGATGCTGGGACCGTTTTAGAGTCTTTTCCCACCATTCTGCAAGTTGACGTTCCCAAAGGACGTGAAGGAAAACACAAGCGCATCATCACACGGCTTCTTGCTGATATCGAAAAACTGAAGCCGGGGACCGCGCTGAAGGTTCCTTTGGCTGCCCTGCCCGATTCAAAAGAAAACATCCGCTCCGCGCTCAATCGCGCGGCTCACCAGCGCGGGATCGACGTGTCCACATCCAGCGACGCTGACTCCCTCTACATCTGGCAGACTGTGCCTACTCCATAGTTGTCCGTGATTGGCCGCTCGCCGTTGTGTGACGCGTTTCCCGATTGCGCCTCCGCTGCGAGCCCGCAGCCATCAATTGAGCTGTGCGAGCGCTCGCAACAATGCGCTCGCCGGCTGCGATGAATGGAGCGCATTACAGAAGGTGGAAAGGCGCCGCAGCACGTTGGCCGTCTTCGCCTCGATGCAGGCAGGTGTCGAGGGCAAACTTGTCACGGCAGCCACGGCGCGCACTTCGCAAGGTCATGAACGAATTCCGGCTACGCTGCCGTTATTGCTCGACCATTGCGATTCGCCTTGAGGTGCTGTCCCACGAGGGACAGGAGATCCTGCGGCGGCACAGGCTTGCTAAGCAAAGTGAAGTGGTGCCCGGATCGGCCGGCCACTGCGATCAAATCGGAGGTCGATGCCTGCCCTGAAAACAACACAATCTTGCAATCCGGAAAGATGCGCTTGATCGTAATGGAGAGTTCGATCCCGTTCATACCCGGTAGAGCTACATCGGTGATCATCAGTTCCGGCGGATTCAGCAACGCAGTTTCAAGAGCATCGTTTCCGTCGTAAGTGGCGATCGCCGGATAACCGCTCAACGTGAGAATCTTGGCGATGGTATCGGCGATAGCAGATTCATCATCGACCACCAGGACTCTCGGGCGATACTCGGTTGCGTGGAACACTGGCGCTTTCCCGTTTGACACGATAGGGGAGTTTCGTGTTTCGCTCATAGTTGTCTCCCTGCTCCTTTGTGCTCATCCTTGCAAGTCGCATACCAGACGCGCAGGATCGCATCGCTGGTCGAGTCGGATGAGTACCTTACACAACAGATGATCTTCCGACGAGTGCAGGTTGCGTGTAAAGGTCCGTAAACTTTTTACACTCGTAAGTTATTTTTACCTGACAAATAGCATAACGATACTCTACGCATACGCTCCATACCCCTTGGATCGGATCGCTCAGCGCTCGACCGCGAAAACCGCAACGATCGCCGCTGAAGCGGCTTGGGCATACGACTTACTCTCTCGCGCATCTCATCAAACGAGAGGATTATAAACGGTGGTACGCAGTCACGCTGCAGATTCCAGTCCGCTTAGACTTCAGGAGGTTCGCCAGAACGAGGTTCCCAAGGGCCGCGAAGGAAAATACAAGAAGGTGATTGATCAAATTCTGTTCCGTATCGATCAATTAGCCCCTGGCGCTGCGCTCAAGATCCCGCTCGCCGACCTGCCCGCTGCGAAAGCGAACATTCGCGCCGCACTCAATCGAGGCACCCACAAGAAAGGCCTTTCTGTGGCCACATCCAGCGATTCGGGTAATCTTTATATCTGGAAGGTTACGGGGAAATCGTGAATCGATTTTCCTGCTTCGCGGGCAATCACATTGGACGCAGTGCGCATCGACAAATGGCTTTGGGCAGCGCGCTTCTTTAAGACGCGAACGCTCGCATCGCGCGCATGTGATTTGGGAAGAATCGAGTCCAACGGCCTTCGCGCCAGACCCGCCCGTGAAGTTCGTACTGGCGACAAACTCGTCATTCAAAATGAGGGAGGGCGCTTTGAGATCGATGTGGTCAGGGTCAGTGAAATCCGTGGCCCTTCTTCACTTGCGCAAACGCTCTACCGCGAAACCGATGCCAGCCGTGAAGCGCGCCTCCAGGTTGCCGTGGAACGCAAAGCCATTCAGCAATTTGATCCGTTCCCCACGCGCAGGCCCTCGAAGCGTGACCGGCGCCGGATTATTCGATTTCGGAGCGGAGCCTAGCGGGCTTCAAGAAGCGAAAAAGCCCGGCTCATCGCCGGGCTTTCTTTTCGAGATCTAACGCATCTGCGCTATGCAATCAATTGCTTGATTTTTTCTTCGATCACTTCTTGCGGCACATAGCCCACAATCTGATCGGCAACCTTACCGCCTTTGAAGAATAAAAGCGTTGGAATCCCGCGAATGCCGTACCGCGACGGAGTCGCGCCATTCTGATCCACATTGACCTTGGCGACCTTGAGCTTTCCTGAATAGGTTGCCGCCACGCCATCTACCATCGGTGCAATTGCTTTGCACGGACCGCACCAGACAGCCCAGAAATCTACCAGCACAGGCTGCTCGCTGCGCAGCACTTCCTGGTCGAAATTTGCATCGTTTACTTCCAAAACACCCACTCCAGCCATGATCCTCCTCGCGGACCCCGCACCCGTTGATTGTACAGGAAACGGTATGGTTATCGGATGCAAAGCCGGTGGGCAAGGTCGCAGAGATGCCGTCCCGCGTTCGGCATGTTGGCCTGCATATCAAGGCGCCATGAGCGCAGAATGAGTCTTGCGGCTTTTCTTCGGAGTTTGCACACTTTCGCGTGCAAATAGAAGCGCCCGGATCCTCGATGGATCTCGGGCGCTAGAGCAGCCCTCCCCCAGAACTGCCCACGGAGTGAATGTAAGTTGTTTACTCTATAAATATCAAGCAATCTTAGGTAATTGAACAAGTAATCACAGAATGATGACTACTTACCTGATTAATGACCTTAACTCATTGATAACTCACGATCTCGCCAGCCATCTGTCCCCTCGCGAAGCCTAATCTCGTTTCGTTTCAATAGATTGACTCGCTCCGTCCATTGAAAACCGGCAAGTGATCAACTCTGCCGCGACTCCATGCTCAATTGACTTATCAATCGCCCCTGAAGCCTGAGCGACATGACTTTGGTGATCGACAACCACCAGCATGGCCGGACCCGCCCCGCTCAAAGCCGCGCCCACAATCCCATGGGTTCCCACCAGCGGCAGCAGCAGCGGCAAAAGGGGGCACATGCTTTCGCGATACGGTTGATGGATCCGGTCGTTCATGGCCATGCGCAACACTTCGCTCCGTGCCTGCGCAAACGCAAGCGCGAGCACTGCGACGGATTGCAAGTTCGCAACAACATCTTCAAGCGGATAGCTTTTAGGCAGCAGCGCGCGAGCTTTGCTCGTAGCCAGAGGTTCTGCGGGAAGCACGACAATCGCGCGCCAATCCTGGGGCGGATCCACTCGAGCAGCGTGAACCTTTCTTCCTTCGCAAACCACAGCGACGAATCCACCCAGCCAGCACGCGGCCACATTGTCGGCATGACCTTCCAGCGCGTACGCCTCTTCCAGAACGCGCTCGGTGCCCCAATCGAGCTTTCCGAAATGCACCGCCAATGCTATGGCAGCGAGGCGCGCAGCGGCAGACGATCCGCAGCCCATTCCCAGCGGAATGCCGTTCACCATTCGAATCGCCAGCGGCACCAGCGGACGCCCGTGATCGCGCAGAATCTGTTTGTAGGTCTCCAGGATCAGATTGTCTTCGAGCTGGCCGCACCGGTCCGCATCCCGTCCCGCCGCGGATAAGGAAAACTCCTGCGCTGCATCGGCCTCGATCTCAAGAAAAAAATCCAGCGCCACGGCCACCGCGTCGAACCCGGGGCCAAGATTGGCCGAGGTTGCAGGAAGACGCAGCCGCAGCGCGCCGGACTTGGCTTCACCGCTCATCCTGCATTGTCCTTGAGCGCGGCCAACACCGCGGCCGGGGTAGCATCCACCGTGACCGCGTTCCTCCGCAGCGCCTCGATTTCAGGCTCCATTCCTTTTTTCTCCTCATCCCTCAGCAACGTCCCGCGATGAAAGTCGATGGTGTAGTCCGCGTCCTTCAGCGTGTGGCCGGTGAGCACCAGAACCACGGTCTCGCCGCCCCGCACCACGCCCTTTGCGCGCAGCTTCTTCAGTCCTGCCAAGGTCACCGCCGAAGCCGGTTCGCAACCCAACCCTTCCGCGCCGATCTCAGCCTTGGCAATCGCGATCTCCGCCTCGGTCACATCCAGGCACCATCCGCCGGTCTCCTCGATGACGCGCACCGCCTTGCGCCACGATGCAGGATTGCCAATCCGAATCGCCGTAGCGCGCGTGTGCGCCTCCATCGGCTGCAGCACTGCGCCATGGTTCTCGGCCAGGCTGCGCACCAGCGGATTCGCCCCCGCCGCCTGAATCACAGTGATCTTGGGCAGCCGCGCCACCAGGCCCAGTTCCTTCATTTCGCGGAACCCTTTGCCCAGCGCCGAGCTGTTGCCCAGATTCCCGCCCGGCACGATCAGGTGGTCGGGCACATTCCAGTCGAACGCCTCCGCAATCTCGAATGCCGGCGTTTTTTGCCCTTCGAGACGGTACGGGTTCACTGAATTCAGCAGGTAAATCGGCGCCTGCTTCACCACTTCTGTGAGAACGCGGAGACAGCCGTCGAAGTCGGCCTTGACCTGGCAGGTCAACGCACCGTAGTCCATAGCCTGCGACAGTTTTCCCCAAGCAATCTTGCCATCGGGAATCAACACCAGGCTGTGCAATCCCGCTCGCGCCGCGTAGGCCGCCATGGAAGCCGATGTGTTGCCTGTCGATGCGCACGCAACCCACTGGAATCCCCGCTCGCGCGCCACGCTTAACGCCGCCGTCATCCCCGTATCTTTGAACGAGCCGGTCGGATTCATTCCCTGATGCTTGGCAAAAAGCTGGTCGATGCCCAACGCTTTTGCAGCGCGCGGCAAATGGTAGAGCGGCGTGTTGCCTTCGCGCAGCGAGACCGCATTTCCAAAGCTGTCCAGGATCGGCAGCAGCTCGCGAAATCGCCACACGCCCGACTGGTCCAGCGCCTCGGACGAGCACCGCCGCTCGCGCCACAGCCACTTCAGCGCGCCGGGATTCGGCCGGTCGGGTCCGCCGCGCTGGCTCCAACCCGGGTACTCAACCTCAAATAATTCGCCGCACTGCGCACATCTGAAGTCCGGCTGCGCGTCCGCGCCCGCGATTCTGGCTCCCGCATCCGAAGCAGCGCAACTGATGCAGATTGTCATTCATACCTGGTGTTAGCCTACCAGTGTACGGTCGTTTTTTGCTGTGGATGAGAGGAATCGCCGCGCTTGCCGAAGAGCGCTGTCTTCGCGTTGTCTTTGTTGCTTCGTGCTGGCGCGCCCCTATGCGCGCAAACACCCCTGCGCGTGGCCGCGGCTGCCGATCTCGAGCCCTTGTTGCCACCCATCCTCGCCGAATTTCAGCAGACAACGGGAATCCGCACCGAAGCCACTTATCAGGCCTCTGCCATGCTCACCACGGAGATCGAAAACGGTGCGCCCTTCGACGTCTTCCTCTCGGCGAACATGGATTACCCGCAGAAGCTCATCTCCGCCGGCCGCGCCCAAGGTCTCGGTGACGGAGCCGGTGGCGCTCCCATCCTGTACGCGAAGGGAACTCTGGTCCTGTGGACACGCAAGGACACGCACCTTCCGCCTCCCTCTCTCGACCTTCTCCGCGACCCGCGACTCAAGAGCCTCGCCATCGCCAATCCCGAACGCGCTCCCTATGGCCGCGCTGCCGTCGCTGCGCTCCAAAGCCTCCGCCTCTACGAATCCCTCAAACCGCGCATCGTGACCGCCGAAAACATCGCCCAGGCCGCGCAGTTTGTCGATTCGGGCAATGCCGAGGCCGGCCTCATCTCCATGACGCAGTGCCCTCACCCCTCGCCTTATTGCCGACGGCCATTATTTTGTCATTCCCGCAATACAGTACCCGCCCATCGAACAGGGCGCAGTTCTGGTGTCGAACAGCGCACAACGCGTCGCCGCAAAAAAGTTCCTGGTCTTCCTCATGTCTGCGCCGACGCAGCAACTGCTCCGCAAGTACGGACTCACGCCCGGCCGGCCCGTGCCTTAACCTCAAAATCTCGATCCGTTTTCCGGTTCCCGGTGCAGTTTAATCCGCATAAAGTCGCTCTCGCCCCATTATCCTGATCAGGTCGATATGGACTGGCAAGCGCTCGCCCTCTCACTTCGTCTCGCGACCGTCACCACCGCGATTCTTATTGCCGTCTCCGTGCCTCTTGCCGCGCTGATCGTGCTCGGCCGCGGCCGGTGGCTCGCCGCCCTTCAGGCGCTCACCACGCTGCCCATGGTGCTGCCTCCCACCGTTCTCGGTTTCTTTCTTCTTGTTCTGCTGGGTCCGCGCACCGGCTTCGGACGCGGCATTGCTGCGCTCTTCGGTCATCCCCTCGCTTTTTCCTTCGATGGCCTCGTCGTCGGCTCGGCGATCTACAGCTTGCCCTTTGCCGTGCAGCCGCTCGTCGCGGGATTCGCCGCGGTCGACACCGCGCTCGTCGACGCGGCCCGCCTTCTCGGCGCCGGTCCTGCGCGCCTCGTGCTCAGCGTCCTGGTGCCTTTGGCCCGCCGCTCGCTTCTCGCTGCGGTGGTGCTCAGCTTTCTCCACACCGTGGGCGAGTTTGGCGTCGTGCTCATGCTCGGCGGCGACATCCCCGGCGCGACGCGCACCCTCTCCATCGTGCTCTACAACCAGGTGGAGAACTTCGACTACGCTGCCGCCGACCGGACGGCTGCGATTCTCCTGGGGCTAAGCGTGTTCGCACTTGCGGTGATCTATTCCACAAGCCAGAAACGCGGAGCGCGCCGTGCTTGAACTTGCTGTCGACACGCGCCGCGGCAGCGTTCCATCTCCAGATGGAGTGCCGGCTCGCGTCCGAATGGACCGTGATCTTCGGACCCTCCGGCGCCGGCAAAAGCACGCTGCTTCGCCTGCTCGCCGGCCTCGACCGCCCCGCGCAAGGCCGCATCACGCTTGACGAACGCAGGCTCACGGAAGCCTCAAGCGGTTGGCACGTCAAACCCGGCCGCCGCCATACTTCGCTGGTCTCGCAGCAACCCGCGCTCTTCCCTCACCTGAATGCCGCTGCCAATGTCGCCTATGGTCTGCACAATCTCGACCGCTCCAGCCGCGCGGCTCGCGTTGAAGAAATGCTGCGATCTTGTCGGCGCAACCGACCTTGCCAACCGCCGCACGCAGGATCTCTCCGGTGGCCAAGCGCAGCGCGTGGCTCTGGCGCGCGCCTTGGCCCCGGGGCCGCGTCTGCTGCTGCTCGACGAGCCTTTTTCCGCGCTCGACGGCGTCGCCAGCGATGCGCTTTTGCTCGCCTGCAAGATTGGCTGCGCGAAAACAATGTGCAGACCGTCATGGCCACGCATGACGTCACCGACGCGCTCGCCACCAGCGCTGAAGTTCTGCTTCTCCGCGAAGGCCGCCTCATCGCCTCAGGGCCCAGCTGCGGAAGTGCTCGCCTCCGAGCGCGAGCGTCTTTTAGATCGCCTCGGATCAGTCTGATTCCCGCTCCCGAGGTTTTGTTCCGTTGTTTTCTTGGTCCCTTGGTCCCTGGTTCTCAGAACCCCACCATCTCCGGCTCCATCTCCAGCCGGATGCCGAAACGCTCTTCGACCGCTGCCGCAATGCTTCTCCGCCAAGCGCCAAATCTCTTCCGCCGTCGCGCCGCCGCGATTCACCAGCGCCAGCGTGTGCCTCGACGAGATTCCTGCTGCGCCCTGTGCATATCCCTTCGAGAACCCCGCCTGCTCAATCAGCCACGCCGCGGGAATCTTCACGCGGCCCTCGTTTCCAGCGCCCGCGGGGAAACTCGGCGGCACGCTCTGCACTGCGACTCCGCAATCGTTCTGAATTGTTCTTTGCTCACCGCGGGATTCTTGAAAAAACTTCCCGCGCTGCGGCAATCCGGATCGCCCTCGACAAGCAGCATCCCTTTCGACCGGCGAACCCTCCGCACCGCGTCCGCAACTTCAGCCAGCCCCGGCTCGGTGCCCGCCTCTTGATTTGCCCTGATCGCCTGCTGCAGGTCCGCATATCGCACGGTGGGCGCACCGCCCGGCGCCAGCCGGTAATCCACGCGCGTCACAATGTACCGCCCGCGATCCGTCGAATTGAAACGGCTGCGCCGATACGCAAACCCACACTCCGCATTCGTGAACTCGACGAATTCCCGCGATTCCCGGTCGAATGCCCGCACCCGCTCAATCGACCGAAGCCACTTCCTGCCCGTACGCGCCCACATTCTGCACCGGCGTTCCGCCCACGGTTCCGGGAATCCCGGCCAGGCATTCGATCCCTGCACATCCGCTCCCGATCGCTCCCCGACGAATTCATCCCAGATCATCGCCGGCTGCCACGCGAAACAAGTCTCCGTCGCGCTCGATGCCCTTCAATCCGACGCGCAGCACGAGGCCCGGAAATCCTGCGTCGGCGATCAGAACGTTGCTGCCGCCGCCCAGCACAAACAGCGGAACGCCCTGCCCATGCGCCCACGCGCTTGCCTCGGCAATTTCCGCTTCGCTCGCTGGCCTCGACAAACCAGCGCGCCGGCCCGCCAATACCGAGCGTCGTAAACGGCGCAAGGGGTTGCCCTTCTTTGATCTGCATCGGATCAAGCCTACACCGCATAGCCCGTAGACGATAGAATACTGACAGGCAGCTTCTCCTGCGCCGGGACCGCTGAACGAACCGGGTCCGGCGAAGAGCGATTGCAAGACAAATCGGGACCGACCGATCTCGCTGTTGAGTTCAGGCGGTGCGCTGCCAGCCGGAGGCAAACATGTACCCAGAGATTATGGTGATCCCCATGCGCGAAGAATTGACCCGCGCCGGAATCAAGGAAACCCGGACGGCCGAAGAAGTAGAGGCAGCGATGGCCGAGCCGGGAACAACCCTCGTCGTCGTCAACTCCATCTGCGGTTGCGCGGCCGGCAAAGCACGACCTGGCATCCGCCTCGCCCTTTCCCACTCCGCCAACCAACCCGACCACAAGATCACTGTGTTCGCCGGCCAGGACCATGAAGCCACAGCGCGCGCGCGCGGCCATTTCGAGGACAATCCGCCCAGTTCTCCCTCGGTCGCCATTATGCGCGACGGCAAGCTCGCCTACTTTATGCCGCGCTACGTAATCGAGCAATCCACCGCACAGGAGATAGCCGCCGAACTCGTTCGCGCTTTCGACGAATTCTGCGCAAAAACGACCGCCTGACGCAAGTGGATCAGACTTTGCGGATGGAACCTGGATAACGGGCGAGCGTCGAATCCGCCGTAAGCAGCGTGATCCCTTCGACCATGGCCTGCGCAACCAGCAGCCGGTCGAGGGGATTTTTGTGGATGCGCGGCAGAGAATCCGCGGCCACAACGTGCTGTCCCGTGACCGGCAATTCATCAAACCCGTTTTCCAGCATCTGCCTGCGAATCACGCTCGGGTCGAACGCGAAGCTTCTCCGATAGCGCGCTCTTTTGAGCCCAATCTCCCACAAACTTACCGCGCTGAAAAGCAGTTCGTTGGCAGAATCGCTCACGAGCCTCCGCGCCGCACGGCTAATGCCGCGGCCGCCGATGGGGAGCCAGAGAACAAAATGAGTATCGAGCAGGAACGTCATCTTCCGCCCCGGCCTGGGAGCAGTTTCAAGATTTCCCTATCGAGGCGCTTGTCGATGCTCGCGAAGTTCGGCGGTAGCTTGTATCTCCCTTTCATAAAGCCGATCCGCCGGCTGGGCTTGCTTTTCGACACACTCACCGGCGTCACGTAAGCTGTCGGTTTTCCCGCCTTCGCGATCACAAACGGCTCGCCCCCCGCCGCTTCGTCCACCAGCCGGGATAAGTGCGTCTTCGCATAGTGGATGTTGAATGACCGCATGATTCAATTAAACTAAGTTTACTTAGTTTAGTCCATCATTCTTTATTCCCATTGACAAACTTTAGTTCTATCCAATACGCCAAAGGCCTCCTGAATTAGGAGGCCTTTGGCCGATTCCGGAAATCGGCCGATCTAAGAAGCGTTTGGAGAGGGATTTTGAGGGTTCTGGTACCTAAAATCCGGTCGAGCCGCTGGAGTCGATTCCCTGCGGTTTTGCACAGACCCGATTTTAGCTGCGAGATTGTTTCTCACCGGGTTGCATCACCGGATCGGAACGAGCGAAGCGAGCTCCAGTGGCGCCAGGTTGGGCGAGATTGCGCTGATTTTTAGCGCTTGATGCCTGTATACCTTATCGGCAGCAATTCTGTGCAATTCCGCGAAACATGCCTTTTGAACTGAGTGGCTATATATAGCAGCTATTTTGACGTCAGCACTTGGATCGTGTGAAGCCATGTCTCGGCCAGCTGGGGCCACCGGGAGATGGGAAGCGCCGTGGGGCGGAGACCGAATCCGTGGCCGCCTTCGGTATAAACGTGAAGTTCTGCGGGAATGCCCGCATCCTTCAATGCCTGGAAATAGACGAGAGATGTCTCGACGTGCGCCACATTGTCGTTCTCTGCCTGGACAAGGAAAGTTGGCGGGACCTGCGGAGTGGGCTTGAATGTCGGATCCAATTTTCCGTCGGGTCCCCTGTCGCGGAGGCCGCCGGGATAGATAACCATCTGAAAGTCGGGCCGTGCGCTGACTGCAGAAGTGGGAACATTCTTACCCTGGTAGTCAAAGTGCGTGCTGAGCAACACAGCAAGATTACCGCCGGCGGAGAATGCGACTACGCCGATGCGGTCAGGATCGATGTGCCATTCGCGAGCATGGGACCGGACGATGCGCATGGCCTGCTGAGCGTCTTCGAGATCCTCGGCATTCTCGGGGAAATGGCCCTTCTCAGGGACACGATACTTGAGAACCGCGCAATTGACGCCGATGGAGCTAAGCCAATCGCAGATTTCGGTGCCTTCAATGTTATAAGCAAGATGATCGTAACCGCCGCCGGGAAAAACGACTGCTCCCGCGCCGGTGTTTTTTGCCGAGTCTGCCGGGAAGATAGCAAGCGTGGGATGACTCACATTCGTGTAGCGAATCGTGACTTTTCCAGAGACGATGCGATTTGCGTCCGTGGTGGGATCGTACTCGGGCCCCGTGATGCTGGACGGCTCAGGATTACCGTTTGGCCAGATCGGCAGGGTTTGTTGTTGTGCGGCCAGGAATGCAGCAGAACTATCAACTACAGCAGCGACGCAGATAACAGAGCATTTCATTTGGGCCTCCCGCCGAGTGCGGTGAGTGAAGACAGACGGCGCAACATTCTGCCAATCAAACTTCGTTCCGAGTGTTCGAATGCAAAACAACGAATCAGCACGCTATCAATGAGTGCTATGGTTCAGCCTCGAACGAATCCCGCAAATTACGACAGTTTTTCCGTTGCGCAACTCTAGTCTGCTTCCTCGGCCCGCGCCATCTTCTGCACTTTGCTGTGCTTGACTGAATACGTGAAATAAATCAACAAGCCGAAGATCAGCCAGCCGATCATGACCTCCCACGTAATCAGCGCCAGGTCCGCCATCAGATAAAGCGCGGATCACAATGCCCAGAATCGGCACCAGCGGCACAAACGGAGCCTTGAACGGCCGCTTCAGCTCGGGATGCCGCACGCGCAGCACCCAAACTCCTGCGCAAACAATCGAGAACGCCAGCAGCGTGCCGATATTCACCAGATCGGCGAGCCGATCAATGGGCAGGAATGCTGGAAACAGCGCGGCAAAAATCCCAAACACAATCGTCGTAATCCACGGCGTGCGGAACTTCGGATGAACAGCCGAGGCCCACTTCCACAGCAGGCCATCCTTCGACATCGAGTAGAAGACACGCGTCTGCCCGAGCAGCATCACCAGCATCACCGTGGCCAGTCCGAAGACCGCTCCGATCTTTACCAGCGCCGAGCCCCAACTCACGCCCGTCGCGTCAATGCCCAACGCCACCGGAGCACCAACGTTCAGCGTCTTGTAACTCACAAGGCCGGTGAGAACCAGCGACACCAGGATGTATAAGACGGTGCAGATGGCCAGCGACCCCAGAATGCCGATGGGCATATCCCGCTGCGGTTTCTTGGCCTCCTGCGCGGCCGTCGATACCGCATCGAAGCCGATATACGCAAAGAAAATTCGCGACGCGCCCTTGGAGATTCCCGCCCATCCAAAGTTGCCGTGCGCGTCTTTGGGCGGAATGAAAGGATGCCAGTTCAGCTTGGCCACCTCGGGATGACGGAACAGAAAATAGCCTCCGATTACAAGGAAAATCCCCACCACGCTCAGCTTGATAAATACGATCGCCGAGTTGAAATTCGCCGATTCTTTTATACCGATCACCAGGATGGCCGTAATTCACCATGACGACCGCCATCGCGACCAGGTTGAGTGCCGCGGTCACATGCGGCAACCCGGCGTCGCTTACTCCGGGCGGCAACGACATCACCGGCATCCATTGATGCTGGTAAAGCACCAGCTTGGTTCCCGTCGACGCCGTCAGTTGCGGTGGAATCGTGATCCCGAACTGCTGCATGAGGCTGGTGAAATATCCCGACCAGCCTGACGCGACCGTCGATGCGCCGAATGCATATTCCAGCACCAGGTCCCACCCGATGATCCACGCCACCAGTTCACCCAGCGTGGCATATCCATAGGTGTACGCCGACCCGGCAATGGGAATCATGGACGCGAACTCTGCATAGCACAAGCCGGCGAAAGCGCAGGTGATGCCCGCAAACACAAAACTCAGCGCCACGGCCGGACCCGCGTACAACGCCGCGGCTTGGCCCGTCAGCACAAAAATGCCGGCGCCAATTACCGCCCCAATGCCCAGTGTCACCAGATTCACGGGACCGAGCGAACGCTTCAGCGTGTGTTCGCCCTGCTCGTTTGCCTCACGAGTGAGCAGGGACATCGGTTTAACGCGCAGTAGACTGGATTTCACTCAGATGCATCCTTCCTCATGGGTTCGACGGGGAATCCAGTGTTTAAGGGAATTTACTTGCAGAAACTCGTAACGCAATCATACGACATAAATCCCGGCATGACCCGCGAAGCGAGTCGAGCGAGGGCCCGGCACCGGTCATGAGA
This sequence comes from uncultured Acidobacteriaceae bacterium, assembly GCA_963782285.1. GTDB lineage: Bacteria > Acidobacteriota > Terriglobia > Terriglobales > Acidobacteriaceae > Telmatobacter. Next base: position 6,807 of record CAWAJH010000007.1, on the reverse strand, counting down.
TTTGTTTCGATTCCAGACACAGTGTGTCGCAATTTCAGACAAAGTTTGTCTCAATTCAAGACAGATATTTGGGCCCTCTCAGAACACCGCTGCTGGCTTCTTTTCTAGGCCAACGCAGCAGCCCATCGCCGGTACTCGGCCGCCGGATTAGGTGCGAGAAAGATCGCCGCTGCGACTCCGATGGTGCTTGCTCCTGCGGCCAGAACGGCCGGCGCGGTCGCCAGCGTCACTCCGCCTACCGCCACCAGCACTGCGCTGGGGCCGGCCTCTTCGCGTAGCTTGCGCACACCGGCTGCTCCGATTGGCGTCTTCGTCGTCTGCTTCGTCGTCGTCGGAAAAATCGGTCCAATCGAGAAATAATCCGCCGGCTCCTTAAGGATGCCGGGCAGCAACGCCTCCGTCCCGCCATATGTGCCGATGATTCTGTCCGGTCCCAGCAGCCTTCGCGCTTCAGCCGGAGTTGCGTCCCCTGCGTCCACGTGCACGCCGTCAAATCCAATCCATTCAACCAGCGCAACCTGATCGTCGAGAATCAACTTGATCTTTCCGGCATGGGTCGCGGCCCTCAAAGCCGCCGCATCGGCGAGTAATTCTGCTTCCGTGCCGGTTTTATTGCGGTATTCGAGAAGCGACACGCCGGCATCAGCCAGCTCGTTGCCCAGTCGCCGCAAAAACTCTTCCCGACCGGTGTGTGGGATCACCGACGCATCCAGAATTGGATAGATCTTCGGAAATGAAAATGCCATGGATCAAGAGTAGTTCAAGCGTCTGAACATCCATCGAGCGAATTTAGCTGAATGGGCAGGCCTGCTCCCTTGGTCCCTTGGCACTTTATTCCTGCCGGCGTCCCCATCGAGCCGTCTTTGCTCGACGGGGTGGTTCGTCCCCTGCTCTTTCACATCTCGTCCGCAGACGGTCCGTACGCCCCCGGCACCTTCGCATCGAGCAGCCGCAGATACACGCTCATTTGCCCGCGGTGATGGATCATGTGGTCGAGCACCGCCTCACGGAAGACCTGATGTTTCGGCCGGTCGATATAGGCTGTTCCGCCATACACAAACTTCCAGTTTCTGTCCCACGTGTCTCCATTTGTCTTCAGGAGCGCCTCACGTGTTTCTTTCAAAGCGTTATCAAACCTCTCGAGCAGCGCGGCCTTGCTCTTGGGGACATACGGCTCAAACTTCTGATCCCCGCCGAACTCCACCTTGTCCTTGGTCAACGTGTGAAGGCCCCAGTCTCCAGCAAAGTCGGTCAAATGACCGGCCAGACGCCCCAAGCTCATCGATTTGGGATGAGGTTTGTAGTTGTAATCCGCGTTATCCGGAATCGCATCGAGTGTCTTCCGCGTCTTGGCCATTTCGCGATCGAATTCGGAAATCAGTTCCTTTTGAGAATCCATGAAAGCAACCTCCCTGTTGCCCCCACAGCATAGCTTAACTTCGGCCAATAAGGCGAACATATTGCGAATCTTTCTGTGGAATTCTTAGGCGCATCCAACTACACGTGAAACTTCTAACGCTCTCACTGTTGGTTCCTCTTGTCCTTGTCGGCTGTACCTCGCATGATCGCAGCCCCGACCAGATTCGCGAACAGACAGCTCATGCAACCTCGACTGCCGCTCGCGATGCGAAGGCGGTCGTTCAGGGCGTGGTTGAAGGGGTAAAGCAGCAACGCACCATCAATATCAATCGCTCCTCGGCCGGCGACCTGGAGTCGCTTCCGGGGATTGACGATGCCGCGGCGCAACGCATCATCGCCCATCGGCCTTATAGCGACTCATACGATCTGGTGAAGCGCCGCATCGTTTCGCAGGGGGAATACGACCGCATCTCCGGCAAAATCGAAGCCCGCTGAACCGCTGTAGACGTGATCGGCTACCGGAACCGGCTCGACTCGAATCCTGCCGTAAAGGTTTCCTGCCAACCCGCTACCGCGTTTCCTGCCGCGTCCAGAATCGGGTAGTTTGCACCCTGACCAGGTACCGTCACAGGCAGCTGCATGGCAGGGGCGGGACGCTGGTCGATCTGCAGGTAGTTTCCATGGTCGAAATTCCAGGCGTCGGGAATCATGAATGGCGACTCGAAGTTCCCCGGCCAGGTCTGCTGCGGACCGCAATGCCCGATCGCCGCATGCCACCACGGATGCCCCTGGGTCAGGATCCCCGCCACAAAGTTCCCCAGCGGAAACAGGTGCGAAAGCACCGTGTCCTTCATTGACGCGAGCGCCGAGACCGCGCCGATCCGTGCCGCCACTGTTTCGAACTCCGCCGTCAGGCAGTCGTCGTCAATGGCGCCAGCCATCAACGTCAGCCGCCTCACCGGCATCTTCATGCTGGCGATCGTCGCCAGCACGACGCGCGCGCCCAGGCTGTGCGAGGCAAACGAGACGCTGGCCGCGCCCAGGAGGTTCGCGTCAATGAACGCACCCAGTCGCGCGCCGGCATCGTCGGCAACGCGCGCCTCGCCGGGATAGTCGAGCCCGTGCGCCCACACCGAATCGCCCGGCCACAGCAGTCCAACAAACGCCGCGCCGGACCCGAGCTGCAACAAGCTGCCCCAATTCGACAAGCTTGCAATCCCGTTCTCGCGATTCACGTTGAACCCGTGCGTCGCAATTAGCACATGCCTGCCATTGATCGCGGTGAGCAGATCGCCCATTGTGGCGCCAGTGTAATTCGCCAAACTCGTGCCCTGAAAAACAGCAACTTGCCCGGCAAGCTCTCCGCCGACCGGCTGCAGCCGAAGATCGAGAAATTGCGTCATCTCCGCCTACTTCTTCACCAGTTGCATGGTGTTCACGGCCGTCGCCAAGGCAGTCGACAAGTCTTTTGCGATGGGCGCAAGCGGAGTCGCCAGCAGTCCGATCAGAAACGCCAGCGCCACATCCCGGAGATGCCAGAATGCGGCACCCTCCAGCGTCCATCCGCCAGCCAGCGCCAGAAGCACCGCGACCACCGCCGCGAGCGTGCGCAGTCCGTTGCGGTACTCATCGTCTGAAAGCTGATACGCCTCATCGAGCAGCGCGGTCACAATCAGATCGAAGCGCGAGTACACATCGCTCTCCGGCTGCAGCAGAGCTGCCCCGTTGGCCATCTTCTGCGCAACGGTCGTCAGCAGAGCTGCATCCACATTTGTCTTCGCCGCTAAGGCAGGGGCATTTCCGGTGCTCAGATTCAGCTTGATGAGCGACTTCGCGATCGCCTTCTGGCTGGCGAGATCGACGCCGTTTACCCAGTTCGCTTCCACGGTATCCAGAACGTTCTTCTGCGGCAGCGCGTTCAGTGGCGTCGCCGGCGCGCTGGCAACCACCTGGTCGGGAGTGAGACCAGCAACTGTCTGCTGGATATGTTTCAAGCCAATGCGGTTGATTGACCCGAAACCCGATTTCACGGCTTCAACCAGGCCAAAAGCCGCGGTTCCCAGCCCGCCAATAGCCGTAATGGTCTGTGTGAGCTGCAACGATCCGAGATCGATGCTCATGTTCTTTCCCTTTCTATGCACCCTTGCCTCGCCGTTGCCGGCACAAGACAAAAAACGCGGCTGCTGGCGGCAAATGGTGCGCCAGGCGACTCATGGTCGAACGCCCAAAGACTTGCAGGGACCGGGGAAAAGTCGTCAGCGAGGTTATATAGCGAATAGTAGCGCGAAGGAGGGAAATTATCTGCAGATTCGTTGAAGGTTTTCGGTACTTTCGGACCGGGATTGTGGAATGGCTGCCGAACCGGGCAGTCGCGATTTACGCCGGCTGCTTTTCCGCCTCAACTGGTTTTGTCCGCGCAGCCAAGAACCGCTCCATAAATCCGGTATCGAAGTCGCCGGCGCGGAACCCGGCATCCTCAAAGATCGCCTGGTGCAGCGAAATCGACGTATCGATTCCCTGCACGATGAACTGGCCCAGCGCGCGCTCCATCTTGGCGATCGCCTCCGCGCGGTCAACGCCGTGCGCGATCAGCTTGGCAATCAGTGAGTCGTAATACGGCGGAATCACGCCCTCAGCATACTGTGCGGTGTCGACGCGGATTCCGTTTCCACCCGGCACGTTGAATGCCGTAATCTGCCCCGCTGACGGCGTGAACCGACTCGGATGTTCGGCATTGATGCGGCATTCGATGGCGTGGCCCCTGATCTCCAGTTTTCGCGGCAAGATCGCGTCAAGCTTTTCGCCCGCGGCAATCCGCAACTGCGCCTTCACAATGTCCACTCCGGTAATCGCCTCTGTCACCGGATGTTCCACCTGGATGCGTGTATTCATCTCGATAAAGTAAAGCTGATGGCTCGAATCCATCAGGAACTCCACCGTGCCGGCGTTCTGGTAGCCGATTTCGCCCATGCAGTGGCAGAGCATGCGTCCCAGTTCCTCGCGCAGCTTCGGCGTTATCTGCAGGCTGGGTGCTTCCTCAATCAGTTTCTGGTGCCGCCGCTGAATCGAGCATTCGCGCTCGAAAAGCGAGACCACGTTTCCGTGCTCATCGGCCAGTACCTGGAACTCGATGTGGCGCGGGGACTCGATGTACTTCTCCATGTAGAGTTCGCCGTTCCCGAATGCATTTGCCGCTTCGGTAAACGCCGCATGGAACAAGTTGGGCAGATCCTCGGCGTCGCGCACAATCCTCATGCCGCGGCCGCCGCCGCCGGCCTTTGCCTTCAGGATCACCGGGTAGCCGACCTTTTGAGCCCATTCGCGGGCTTCGTCGGCTGTGGTCAGGATGCCGTCCGACCCCGGCAGAATCGGCACCTTGGCTTTCTTCATCGCCTGGCGCGCTTTTTCTTTTTCGCCCATGAGGCGCGTCACCTCGGGCGGAGGCCCGATGAACTTGATGTTCGACGCGCGGCACACCTCAGCGAAGTTTGCGTTCTCGCTCAGCAGCCCGTAGCCGGGATGAATGGCATCCACGTCGGCGATTTCCGCGGCAGAGATCACTGCGGGGACATTCAGATAGCTGTCCGCTGCGCGCGGTGGCCCAATGCAGATGGCCTCGTCGGCAAAGCGCACGTGCAGCGCGTTGCGATCCGCTTCGCTGTAAACGGCAACCGTGCGAATCCCGAGCTCCCGGCACGCATTCAAAATGCGCATCGCGATTTCGCCACGATTGGCAACCAGTACCTTACGAAACATGGATTCCTTAGACAGCGGAGTTGGCGGCACTAGCGATCTTGCCATACTTTCCCGTCCTGCCGAGCTCTTCGTCCTCACTCCGCGAACGCAGCAAGCTCCGTTCCATCCGGCCTACTCTGGCCGGATCGCAAACAGCGGTTGGCCGAATTCGATCGCCTGGCCATCTGTCACCAGGCATCTGACGATCTCGCCGGAAACGTCGGATTCAATTTCGTTCATCAACTTCATGGCTTCGACAATGCAGATCACCTGGCCCTTTTCCACGCGATCTCCCGGCGTGACAAACGGACCCGCACCCGGCGAAGGCGAGCCATAGAACGTGCCCACAATCGGCGATTTCAAAAGGTGCAGGCCGGCCTCCGGATCCGCTGCGGGCTCAGCAGCCGCAGCTCCCGCCCCACCGCCTGCGGTCCCCGCCGGCGCGGCCGAGGCGGGCGCCGACTTCAGCAGCCGCGCCAGCTCGCTCAATCCTGCCGGTCCGCTCTCATGCGGAAGGAATTTGAGCCGGATCTTCAGGTCGCCGCGGTCCACATCAAATTCGGCAACCTGGTGTTGCTTCAGAAATTCAATGAGTTCTCGCAGATCCTCAATGTCTTGTTTCTTCATTCGCTCCTTGGCTCTCCACCAGCCCGGACCAAGTCTTCGTTCAGTGTTTTCTTAAAGCTCAATCAGTGCCTTCGGCGCCGGAGTTAGCACCTGCCCTCCACTGCGCGTCACTGCCACCATATCCTCAATACGAACGCCAAATCTGCCGGTCAGATACACTCCAGGTTCGATGGTGATCACCATTCCTGGCTGCAGCCGGGTGGATTGTCCAGCGCCGACACGCGGCGGTTCGTGAATCTCCAAACCCACACCGTGGCCGGTGGAGTGTGAAAATGCCTCCGCCAGCCCTTTCCTTTTCAGGATGCTCCGGGCCGCATCGTCCACCTCGGCGCAGCTTGCACCCGGAGCTACAACCTGTACCGCAGCCTCCTGGGCCTCCAGCACAGCTTCATACACGCTTCGTTCCCCGGGCTTCGGACGGCCCAGAAAAACGGTGCGCGTCATATCAGAACAGTAACCCTTGAGGATTATACCGAAGTCCAGCGTAACGAACCCGCTGCGGGGAAGCGCAGCCGCGGTCGCGCGCCCGTGGGGCATCGCCGAGCGCTCTCCTGAAGCCACAATCGTCTCAAACGACATGCCTTCCGCGCCCAGCACTCTTGCCTTGTGCTCCAACTCCGCCGCCACTTCAGTTTCCGGGATGCCCGGCCTCATCATCCCAAGAACATGCTCAAACAATTTGCAGCCAACCTGTGCCGCCTCTGCGATCAGCGCCAGTTCGTCCTCATCCTTCACGCAGCGCAGGATTTCGACAAAGGATGCGGGAATTGCTTGAAAGAAGCCCCGCCGCAACCGGCTTGGCAACTCGCTCTTCCAACGCGCCAGCTCAGCCACCGTGGTGTGCGCCGCATCGAAGCCCGCCACGGGAACGCCCGGTTGAGCGGCCAGCCACTGTGCCGCCGCAATCGCCGGGCCGCCTTTGACGATTTGCACCTCTGCCGCCTTCACTTCTTCGGCGGCCTGCGCCGTATAACGCCCATCGGTCAAGAGCCGTGCTGTCCTGCGCGTGACGGCCAGCGCAGCGCTGGAGCCGGTGAAGCCGCAGAGATAGCGAATGTCAGCAGGATGCGTGATGAGCAGCCCGGG